>JBKPOT010000014.1:0-266609 GCA_046733235.1 Pseudomonadota bacterium | reverse complement strand
CCACCCCCCGGCGGTCCGGCCGGCCCCGGCGCCGGCCCGCAGCCGCGGATGATGCGCATGCCGCAGATGCCGCCCATTGAGCAGGCACGCTGGATCGCGCCCGGAATCGCCTTCGTCCGGTTCAACCTCTTCCCCGGCGATCCCGAGACGGTCGCGGCCGCGGGGCGGTTCATGGCCGAGCATGCCGAGGCCAGGACGATCATCTTCGACATCCGCACCCATCGCGGCGGGGGCCTGGCCGAGATGAACGCCATCTTCCCCTATCTGTTCGGACAGCCGACCACCCTTCTGGCGATGGACACGCGCGGATCGGTCGCCCGGGCCGCCGGCAATCCGGCGGGCGACGAGCAGACTCGAGTCGTTCCGGCCGAGGGCGATATCGTCCGGACCGAGCATTACGCGACTCCGAGCACGACCGAAAAAAGATTGTTCGGAGCCAAGGTCTATGTGCTGACCTCGGGCTTCACCGGCTCGGCGGCCGAGCATTTCGCGCTCGCCATGAAGCGCACCCATCGCGCCACCCTGATCGGCGAGGCGACCGGCGGCGCCGGCCACTACGGCGCGTTCCGGACGGTCGGCGACAAATATAGCGTCTTCGTTCCGGTCGGCCGCACCTTCGATCCCGACACGGGCAAGGGTTGGGAGGGCACGGGGGTCGCGCCCGACGTCGAGGTTGCCGCCGAGCGCGCTCTGGTCGAGGCGCTGACCCGAAGCGGAGTCGCTCCGGCCGAAGCCGAGCGCTTGTCGGCCGAGGTCGCTCCGGCAGGGCCGATGGTCCGGATGCGTCCGCGCCAACCCTGACGGGAGCTTCCGCCGCTGGCCTCGGCGCTTGCCAAGTCGGGCTTCGGGGTGACACATCCGGGCCATGACAAGGATCGGAAAGGTCGGGCTCGCGCCCTTCATCGCCGCGGCTTTTCTGGTCGCCGCCTCGCCAGCCTCGTCGGCCGGCGCCGCAGACAAGCTGCGCTCGGCGCAGTCGATCCTTCGTGCGATGCGGGCGGCTTGCGGCGGCGCCGCCTGGGACCGGATCCGGGGCTGGCATGAGAGGGGCAATGTCGCGCTGCCGGGTCTCGAGGGCACGTACGACGCATGGAGCGACATGCACGCCCTCAAGACCGCGAACACGAGTCGCTTCTCCGGCGGACGAGTCCGCCAGGTCGGCTTCAACGGCACGATCTACTGGCAGCGAAAGCCGAACGGGGAAGCCGAGATCGGCCGCGACGAGGCAGGCGTTCGGCGCCAGCGCCGCGACGCGTGGCTGAGCAGCTTCGGCTGGTTCCTGCCGCGCCGGATGCCGGCCTCTTATTCGGCGCCGCGCGTGGAGACACGCGACGGCCGCATCTTCGACGTACTGACCGTATCCCCACGGGATGCGTCGAGCGCCGAGCTTTGGGTCGACCGGGCGACCCATCGGGTCGCGCGACTGGTCGCCGGAGCCGAGCATGCCGAGTTGAGCGACTATCGCATATTCGGCGGCGTCTGCGTCCCGACCCGTGGCGTCCAGGACGATGGCGACCCATCCCATAGAATCGCTTTGCACATCCTCTCGGTTGAGACCGGCCCGGTGCCGCCGGCGACCTTCGAGCCCTGAGCCCCCGAGGGGTGACGGCGCGCGGCGACCGGCCATTGTGGCGATGCTCCGCCTGCGGGCGGGAATTCGCCAATCCGAACCAGAGCCACGCCTGCGGGCGCCACGATCTGGAAAGCCATTTTACCGGCAAGGATCCGCTAGTCCGGGCAATCTACGACGCCTTCCTCGCGATGCTCGAGGAGAACGGGCCGGTCACAATCCTCCCCGAGAAGACAAGGATCGCCTTCCAGACCCGAATGTCGTTCGCCCAGCTCACCGTCAGGCGGCGCTGGGCGCTTGGCCATTTCGTCCTCGCCCGGCGCGCGGAGGATCCGATTTTCACCAGGGTGGAGACCTTCTCGCCGCGCAACCACCTCCACGCCTTCCGGCTCGACGGCCCGGCGGAAGTAGAGAAGCTCAGACCCTATGCGGCCGAGGCCTACTCTGTCGGCCGCCAGGAGCATCTGCGGCAAGCCTAGCGGTCGGCCTCGCTGAACCGCAGATCGTTGACATGGAAATTGCCGGTCGAGCAGACGATCGAGACGCTCGCTCCGCCGCCGATATCGATCGCCGCTTCGCCGCGCATCGTGCCGATCTCGGCTCGCGCCCGGCCGTCGGCGACGGTCAGGACGAAAGGCAGCTCCTCGGCCAGTCCGATATGACCGAGCGGCTGGACGTCGGTCTTGCCCGCCTTGGTGATGCTGAGGACCACGTCGAGCGGGGCCCTGCGGGTCGGCGCCATCAGCCGCAGCGACGCGCGAGTCTGTCCGTCGGCGCTCTCGACGGTGACATTGGCTCCAGGCGCCCATCTCTTGTCCGTTGCAAGCTCGTTGGCGGCGATCTTGCCGGAGAGTCGATAGGCCGGCCCGCTCTGCACCTGTTTCAGCTCGGAATAATGGCCCGGGGTGGTGTCGCAATCGTAGCTCAACGGCGCCGCGCCGGCCGCGGTCGCATAGCTTCCGAGTGCCGCCGCCAAAGGCAGCGCATATTTGACCAGTTTCATGAATATTCCCCTTTCCCGCCAAGCTGATAGGGCCTCGGGGCGGAGTCCGCCAGCCCTCGGGACCGGGCCTTAATCCTCGGCGGTCCTGGCCAGCGCCTCGGCGATCAGCCGGCGGCTGTTTTCGATCCCGTAGAGGGCGAAGAAGCTGCCCATTCGCGGCCCCTGGCTGGTTCCGAGCAGGGTCTCGTAGAGCGCCCGGAACCAGTCGCGCAGATTCTCGAACGGATGCGCCTTGCCGACCTCATAGACCTCGAATTGAAGCTCCTCGGCGCCGGCTCCGGCCGGCAATGAGGCGAGCCTCGAATCGAGATCGCGAAGCGCGGCCTGCTCGGTCTCATCGGGAACCCTGCGGCGGAGCGAGCCGGCGACGAAATCCCGGAAATAAGCCAGCGCGTAGCCGATCAGCGAATCGAGCTCGGGATGGGTCTCGGGCGACGCCTCGGGGGCGTAGCGCCTGACGAACCCCCAGAGCAGGTCCTTGTCGTCGGTCGAGGCCACTCCGACCAGGTTGAGCAGGAGCGCGAAATTGAGCGGCATCCGCGCCGGCGGCACGTTGCCGGCATGGACGTGGTGGACGGGGTTGCCGAGCCTCTTGTCCCATTCCTGATCCGGGTAGGCGGCGAGGAATTGCTGATATTCGTCGACCGCCCTCGGGATGATCGAGAAAGAGAGCTGCTTGGCCTTACGGGGGTCGCGATAGATGTAGAAAGCGAGGCTCTCCTGCGGCGCATAGGTCAGCCATTCGTCGATGGTCAGCCCGTTGCCCTTCGACTTGGAGATCTTCTCGCCATTCTCGTCGAGGAACATCTCGTAATTGAAGCCCTCGGGCGGGCGGCCGCCGAGGATCCGGGCGATCTTCGAGCTGTGGGTGACCGAATCGATCAGATCCTTGCCCGACATCTCGTAATCGACCCCCAGCGCGACCCAGCGCATCGCCCAGTCGACCTTCCATTGCAGCTTGGCGCCGCCCGAGAGGATCGATTGCTCCACCGCCTCGCCCGTCTCCGGCTCGACATAGCGGATCGTCCCGGCTTCCGGGTCGAGAACCTCGACCGGGACCTGAAGCACCTTTCCGGTCGCCCGGCTGACCGGAAGCACCGGCGAGTAGGTCTGGCGACGCTCGGCGCCGAGGGTCGGGAGCATCACCTCCATGATCGCCCGGTAGTTGCGAAGCACCGACCTGAGCGCGTCGTCGAACCGCCCCGAGGCGTAGCAGTCGCTCGAAGCGAGGAATTCATAGTCGAAGCCGAAATCGTCGAGGAACTGGCGAAGCAGCCCATTATTGTGCGCGGCGTAGCTGGCATGGCCGCAGCCGAACGGGTCGGGCACCTTCGACAGCGGCTGGTCGAGATGCTCGTGCATCATGTCCTGGTGCGGCACGTTGGGCGGCACCTTGCGCATCCCGTCCATGTCGTCGGAGAAAGCGATCAGCCGGCTCGGCCAGTCGACCATCTCGCTGAGCGCATGGCGGACCATCAGGGTCCGCGCCACCTCCTGGAACGTTCCGAGATGGGGAAGCCCGCTCGGCCCATAGCCGGTCTCGAAGACGATCCCGCCCTCCGGCGGCCCGTCGGGATAGCGCTTCAGCAGCTTGCGCGCTTCCTCATAGGGCCAGGCTTTCGACACCAGAGCGGCGGCTCGAAGCGGGTTATTGTTTTCCATATGTTCCTTAGGCCCTATGCTAGAGCCCAATAGCCGCCGCCGACGACATTCATAAGCATTTTTCACTCCATGCACGCAGCCATCCCGACCAGCGCCGATCAGGGCGCGCTTCCGCCCGGCCTCGCGGCCAGGGCCGCGCCCTTGCTGAACCCGGGCGAGGGGCTGCGCTGGGTGGGGCGGGGGACCCGGGTTGCCACCTTCCTCGCACTGGCCCCCGGCATGGCGCTGGTGACGCTCGTCATGGGTCTGTTCGCCGGGGCATTCCTGACCATCGACGGCTGGGAATATCCCGGCGCCGGCGCCGATCTGGCGGGCGACATCCCACCGGACGTGGCGGCGCGCGGCGTGGGCTTCGCGACAGCCGCGATCCTCCTGCTTCATCTCTTCCGGTTCGCGCGCGGGGTGCTCGGCGCGCGCCGCGCCTTCGCCTTTCTCACCGATCGGCGTCTCGTCCTCGTGACGGGGCGAAAGGCCAGGTCCGTTCCACTTCCGAACGTCGCGCGGGCGGAGGCGAACAGGCATCATTACGGCTCGTCGCTCGCTTTCGAGCTGCGCGGCGAGCAGCGCAGGCCGGGCGCGCGACCCGCTGTGTTCGGCCTTTCCAATGTCGACACGGCCCTTGCCGCGCTCGAGGCGCTCGGCATCGCTGCCGACGATCTCCGCAGTCCGCCGGAGGACTCGACCGAGAAGCCCCCGCCTCTCGCGTCGGGCGAAAGGATCCGCTGGAGCGGCCGCCGCGGATGGCACGCCGCCGACCGGTCCCGGCTTATCCTGATCGCCTTGGGCCTTCCATTGCTGCTGCCTTTGCTGTTCGCCCTCTGGTGGGCCTGGTCGATCGCCTTTGCCGACCGGGCGGACTTGGGCGATTATGTCCTGGCGGGGATGATCGTCATCGCGGCCTGCCTGTTCGTCGGCCCGATGGCGTGGGGCATATTACGCCTCGGCGCGCCCTTCCTCGGCGATCTTCTGGTCGACATGTTCGGTACTCTGGCGGTGACCGATCGGCGTATCCTGTTCGTGGGACCGCTCGGCGGAGAGATCGACCGGGACATCAAGGCGGCACGAGTGGTCGCGGCCGACCTGGTCGAGGAGGGTTCGTCCGGGCGGGGCCATATCGCGGTGACTCTGGCCGGGAATGAGGAAGGGGAGGTGGAGATTCTCGATCTCTTCGGCGTTCCCGACGCCGCCGCGGCGGCCGCGGCCATAGCGCGTCTGGTGCGGCGATGACCCTTCCTTATCCCGCGCTCCACGCAACCCATGGCGGCATCTGGATGGCTCTGGGCGGCGAGGTGCGCGGCCTCGGCAGGGGTGAGGCGATCGCCCGCGCCGCCGAGAGTCCGACGATCATGCTCAACGCGCCGCTGACGGGCCAGAGGCTCGGCTATCCCGATCTGAACGGACTCGACCTGCTCGAGCTCTTCGCCTTCGTCCATCCGGCGCGCTTCGCGGTTCCGACCCCGAAGGGCCTCGCCGACGCGCTCGGCCTCGAACCGCCCGCCGACGACGGCGCCGCGGCGCCCTTCCTTCTGCGCGCGGCCGAGGCCTTGCTTGCGACCCTGGAAGGCGATTGGCCGGAGCGCGAGGGGGCATGGGCGAGCGCCCAGTCGCTCCACCGCCTGCGCTGGACCTGGTCGCCCGCCATCGCCCAGCGGCTTCGCCGGCCCGAGCGCGACGAGCGCTGGCTCTTCTCGCGGCTGCCCGAATGGGAGGAGAAAGGCGCCCGGCCGCAGCCACGTCCGGTCAGGGTCGAGGAGCATGAAGCGCTCGAACGGCTCGCCGGCCTGGTCGGGAACGAAGCCGAGGTGAGGACCGGCCAGCGCGACTATGCCGCGGCCTCCGCCTCCGCTTTCGCTCCGCGCCGGGTCGAGGGCCAGCCCAACATGCTTCTCGCCGAGGCCGGGACCGGGATCGGCAAGACCCTGGGCTATCTCGCCCCGGCGTCGCTCTGGGCCGAGAAGGCCGACGGCGCGGTCTGGGTCTCGACCTTCACCAAGGCGCTCCAGCGCCAGCTCGACCGCGAGGGCCTCCGGCTCTTCCCCGACGAGGCCGAGCGGCGGAAGAAAGTGGTGATCCGCAAGGGCCGTGAAAATTATCTCTGCCTGCTCAATCTCGAGGACGCGCTCCAGGGCGGTTTCGCCGGCCGGGCAGCGATCCTCGCCCAGCTCGCCGCGCGCTGGGCGGCGTACAGCAAGGACGGCGACATGGTGGGCGGCGACATGCCGGGCTGGCTCCCGACCCTGTTCCGCCGCGCCGGCTCGACCGCTTTGACCGACCGGCGCGGCGAATGCGTCTATGCCGGCTGCCCGCATTACCGCAAATGCTTCATCGAGCGCTCCGCCCGGGCGAGCGCCGACGCCGACATCGTCATCGCCAACCACGCTCTGGTGATGGTCAACGCCGCGCGCGGCCGCGACCCCGCGCTGGCACCGACCCGGATCGTCTTCGACGAGGGCCATCATCTGTTCGATGCCGCCGATTCGACCTTCGCCGCCGCTCTGACCGGCCAGGAGGCGATCGAGCTCCGCCGCTGGCTGATCGGGCCCGAGGGCAAGGCGCGGGGCCGGCGCCGAGGCCTGGTGGCGCGGCTGACCGACGTCGCCTCCTATGACGAAGGCGGCGCGGCGGCGCTCGAAATGGCGATCCAGGCCGCCGGTCTGCTCCCGGGCGACGGCTGGCTCCAGCGCATCGCCGAAGGAATGGCGTTCGGCCCGATCGAGGCCCTGCTCGCGGCGGTCCGCGGCACCGTTTACGCCCGGGCCACGGCCCAGGATGCCGGCTACGGAATCGAGACCGAGATGGCCGAGCTCGACGGCGATATCGTCCAGGCCGCGGCGCCCGCGGTCGAGGCGCTCGAAACCTTGCTCCGTCCTTTGATCGCGCTCGGCAAGAGGCTCGAGGCGGTGCTCGAGGACTCGCCGGACTGGCTCGATTCGCAGGCGCGGGCCCGGATCGAAGGCGCGATCGGCGGCCTCGCCTGGCGGAGCCAGCTACTCGGCGCCTGGATCGCCCTGGCCGCCCGCCTCGGCGGTCCGGCCGACCCCGATTTCGTCGACTGGCTCGCCGTCGACCGGATCGACGGGCGCGAGTTCGACATCGGCCTTCATCGCCGCTGGCTCGATCCGACCCGGCCGCTCGCCGAGGCGGTCCTGAAGCCCGCCCACAATGTCGTCGTCACCTCGGCGACCCTTCGCGGCTCGGAGGATTGGGCGATCGCCGAGGCGCGCACCGGCGCGGCCCACGTCCCCGGCGGAGCCCGTCATTTCGCCGTCGACAGCCCGTTCGACTATGCCGCGAACAGCGAGGTGCTGGTCGTCACCGACATCAAGCGCGGCGACGTCGCCCAGCTCGCCGGCGCTTATGCGCGGCTGATCGAGGCCGTCGAAGGCGGCACGCTCGGCCTGTTCACCGCGATCCAGCGGCTGAAGGCGGTCCATGCGCGGATCGCCGACCGGCTCGCCCGCGCCGGGCTGCCGCTCTACGCCCAGCATGTCGACCCGATCGACACCGGAACGCTGGTCGACATCTTCCGCGACGATCCGCGCGCCTCGCTGCTCGGCACCGACGCTCTTCGCGACGGAGTCGACGTGCCGGGCCACTCGCTCCGGCTGGTGGTGATGGAGGGCGTGCCCTGGCCGCGGCCGACGGTGCTCCACGCCGCCCGCCGCGCCGCCGGCGGCGGAACCGTCTATGACGACCGGGTCGTCCGGGCGCGGCTCGCCCAGGCTTTCGGCCGGCTGATCCGGCGGAGCGAGGACAAGGGGATGTTCGTCCTTCTCTCCGCGGCGACCCCGACGCGGCTGCTCACCGCCTTTCCGCCCGGCGTGAGGGTAAGGCGCGTGACCTTCGACGAAGCGGTCGCGCGCGTTCGCGACCGCCTTTCAACCCCGGCCGCTTTCGGGCATCAGCCGAACGAGGAGAGATTGGCCGAAGGCACGGAATGAAGAGCCTGACCCTGCTTCGCCACGCCAAATCGGGCTGGGACGACCCGGTGGCGCGCGATTTCGACCGGCCCCTGAACGAGCGCGGCCGCCGCGCCGCCCGCGCGGTCGGCGAGAAGATGAAAGCGGAGCGCCTCGGCTTCGATCTGGTCCTCGCGTCCCCGGCGCGGCGCGTCGTCGACACGATCGAGGAGGTCGAGACGGCGTTCGGCCCGCTCAATGCCTGCTATGACGATCGCATCTATCTCGCCTCGGCCGAGACCCTGCTCGACATGGTCCATCAGGCCGATGCTTCGGCGCAGCGCCTGCTCCTGGCCGGCCACAATCCCGGCTTCGAGCGGCTCGCTCTGCTGCTGACCCGTCCCGGCACCCTTCGGTCCGAGGCCGAGGTCAAATATCCGACGGGAACGCTCGCCGAGATCCGGTTCGACGTCGCCCATTGGCGGGACGTATCGCCCGGTCGTGGTGAGCTGATGCGGTTCATCCGGCCGCGAGATCTGGATCCCGAACTGGGGCCGGAGGAGTAAGCACCGCCCGGTCATTGCGAGGAGCGTAAGCGACGAAGCAATCCAGAGTTGGCGCCTCAGTCGCACGCAGACTGGATTGCTTCGCTCCGCTCGCAATGACGGCGAAGGTTGCTACGCGTCCTCCGCCAGCGCATCCGCCAGCGTCCGGCGGATCGCCCGCAGCTGCTCGAACGGGAAAGGGCTGTGCTGGTTGGCCGGGGTCGGACCGGTCGCGGCCACCGCTTTCTCGGCCTCCCGGTCCGCTCCGCCACCCGAAGCGAGCAATTGCTGGACTCCGCGGATCGTATAGCCGTCCTGGTTGAGCAGCCGGTGGATCCGGTTGGCGAGCGCGACGTCGGCGGGACGGTAATAGCGGCGATTGCCGGCGCGCTGAAGCGGCCGCAACTGCGGGAAGCGGGTCTCCCAGTAGCGCAATATATGCTGCGGGATACCGAGGTCGCCGGCGAGCTCGCCGATGGTTCGGAAAGCCTGGTCGCTTTTGCGGGGAGGCTCGATGGCCAACTTAGTTGCCGCTGGCGATACGCTCGCGCATGATCTGGCTGGCCCGGAAGGTCAGCACCCGGCGGGGCGCGATCGGGACTTCGACGCCGGTCTTCGGATTGCGTCCCACCCGCTCGCCTTTGTCGCGAAGGATGAAGCTGCCGAAGCCGGAAATCTTGACGTTCGCCCCGTCGGACAGAGCGTGGCACATATGATGGAGGATGCGCTCGACGATTCCGGCCGACTCGGCCCGGGACAGGCCGATCTCGCGGTGGACGACATCGGCGAGGTCCGCCCGAGTGAGCGTCCCGGCGTCCGTGCGTCTCATGTTACCGGCATCCGCCATTTTGAATTCCCTCCCCCGAGATGTGGATAAAAGCATAATATAGCTTGGACTTATGTGCAAACGGGCATTGCCGCCCAAAACGTCTTTGTTTTCGGTGTGTCGACCGAGGCGTTCCGCTTGTCGTAACGCCTCTGTAACGAACACATAGGGTCCGGGCTCACTACCGGCAACGGCCATGACGTGGCGGAGAGGCGGACATGGTTAGGAGCGAGGAGGGAGCGATGAAGATTCATCGTGACCGACCGAGCGACGACAGCAGGGCCGTCTCTCCGCCGCGCCCCTTCCGGGTGATCATGGCCATTGCCGGTAATGAGTCCGGACCCTTTAATAGCGAACCACGGCGGCTCCCCAGGTGAAGCCGCCGCCCATCGCTTCGAGCACCAGCAAATTGCCCCTCTTGATCCGCCCGTCGCGGACCGCCGTATCGAGCGCCAGCGGCACCGACGCCGCCGACGTGTTGGCGTGCTGGTCGACGGTCACGACCACCCGCGCCGGATCGAGGCCGAGCTTTCTCGCGGTGGCGTCGAGGATCCTCTTGTTGGCCTGGTGGGGAACGACCCAATCGACCTCATTTGCCTCATGGCCCGACGCTTCCAGCACTTCGTTGAGCACGTCGGCGAGGTTGGTGACGGCGTGGCGGAACACTTCCTTGCCCTTCATCCGCAATTTTCCGACCGTCCCGGTGGTCGAGACACCGCCGTCCACGAACAGCAGATCGTTGTGCCGGCCATCGGCATGGAGCCTGGTCGCGAGCACTCCGCGATCCTCGCCTTCCTCGGCCTTGAGAAGGACCGCTCCGGCGCCGTCGCCGAACAGGACGCAGGTGGCACGGTCCTCCCAGTCGAGGATCCGGCTGAACGTCTCGGATCCGATTACCAGAGCATGATCGGCCATGCCGCCCTTGATCATATTGTCGGCCACCGAGAGCGCGTAGAGGAAGCCGGTGCACACCGCCGCGACGTCGAAGGCGATGCAATCGTCGATCCCGAGCGCGGTCTGGACCAGAGTGGCGCTGGCCGGAAAGGTCTGGTCCGGAGTCGCCGTAGCGAGAACGATCAGGCCCACCTGCTTCGCGTCGACCCCGGCCGCCTCGAGCGCGCGTCGCGCCGCCTCGGTTGCGAGGGTCGCCGTCGTCTCGCCGTCGCCGGCGATATGGCGGGCCTCGATCCCGGTCCGCTCGACGATCCATTCGTGAGTGGTGTCGACCCGCTTGGCGAGCTCCGCATTGGTGACCCGGTTGGGCGGAAGCGCCGAACCGGTGCCGATGATCACTGCCCTGCGAGTCATGGGCGCCGGCTCACTGGGCTGCGACCTGGGCGCGATGGGCGGAAATGTTGTCCATGTCCTCGATGATCTTGCGGGTCAGGTCCTCGCGCACCATTCGCGCGGCGACCCTGATCGCGTTGGCGACGCCGGTGTCGGTTGCGCTTCCGTGGCTCTTCACGACCAGGCCGTTCAACCCAAGGAAGACCGCGCCATTATGGTTGTTCGGATCGAGATGGTGGCGGAGCAATTCGGTCGCCGGGCGCGAGATCAGGAAGCCGATCTTGGAGCGGACCGAGCTCGAGAAAGCGCGTTTCAGGAGATCGGTGACGAATCGCGCCGTCCCCTCGAGCGATTTGAGCGCGATATTGCCCGAGAAACCGTCGGTCACGATTACGTCGACGTCGCCGCGCGACAATTTGTCGCCCTCGATGAAGCCGTCGAACCGCATTCCGAGATAATCGGCCTCGCGAAGGATGGCGGCGGCCTCCTTCAATTCGTCCGTGCCCTTCAATTCCTCGGTGCCGATGTTGAGCAGTTGCACCCGCGGCCGCTCGAGGTCGAGGACGACCCGCGCATAAGCCGCGCCCATCACCGCGAACTGGACGAGATTCTTGGTCTCGCATTCGGTATTGGCGCCGAGATCGAGCATGACCAGGTCGTTGGCGCCCAGGGTCGGAAGCAAGGCGGCGAGCGCCGGCCGGTCGATCCCGGGCATGGTCCGAAGCGAGAGCTTGGCCATCGCCATCAGCGCGCCGGTATTGCCGCCCGAGACCGTGGCCTGGGCGTCGCCTTCCTTCACCGCGGCGATCGCCTGGCCCATCGACGTGGTCTTCGCCCGGCGGATCGCCTGGCTCGGCTTGTCGGTTGCGGCGATTATGTCGGCGCAATGGACGATCTCGGCGACCCGGGCGAGATCGGGCCGGCGGTCGAGCTCGGGATGGAGCACCGCCTCGTCGCCGAACAGGATGAAGCTGAGATCGGGCCGCCTCTTATAGGCAAGCTCGGCGCCGCCCAGCATCACCGCCGGACCGACATCGCCGCCCATCGCGTCGATTGCGATACGCGGCCCGCTGCCCAAATGCCCTCTCCCGTAAGTTGGAAGGCCGGTTCTTACGCCTCGACCGGACGAATTTCACGCCCATTATAATGGCCGCACTTGGCGCACAGATTGTGCGGAAGGCGAAGCTCGCCGCAATTCGGGCATTCCTGGTAATTGACCGGCTTCAGCGCGTGATGGCTGCGGCGCATATTGCGCTTCGACGGCGAGGTTTTTCTTTTGGGGACAGCCATTATGGCACCTGTTCCATAGATTCGGGTTCGTGATGTGGCGAACGATGGCCGGCGGTCAACGGCCATAAGGCCGCGGGCCATGGCGGCCGGACATGCTCGCTGAGCGGCGCCCGCCTATAGCGATTTCGGCCGCGGTTGCAAGCGTTGCGGAGGCATGCGACGAGTGAGCGGGACAGGAAGCACGGGGGCCGACATGATACTTCCGATCACTCTCACCATCGCGGGCGCCGCGGCATTGGTCAACATGTGGCTCGGGAGCCGTGTCGGCAGGATGCGCGTGGTGCACAAGATCTCTATCGGCGACGGCGGGGTCGAGCCTTTGATCCGGCGGATGCGCGCGCAGGCCAATTTCGTCGAGAATGCGCCTTTCTTCCTCATCCTGCTCGGCCTGGTCGAGCTGGCCGTCGGCCAGCGCCTCTGGCTGTGGATCGTCGGCGCGCTGTTCATCCTGGCGCGGATCGCCCACGGCTTCGGAATGGATCAGCCCTCGCCCAGTCGGCTTCGAATGATCGGGATCATGACGACCGCGATCCTTCTCGTCGGCCTCGCTTTGTACGCGATCGCCTTGCCTTATCTGGCGAGCCAGGCGCCGGCCGTGACTTACGCCTGACCGGCTTCTTTTCGGCGGCGAGCGCGGCATCGTCCGCGGTCACGAAGGCGACCTGGACGAGCCGCCAGCGCCGTCCGGGTTCGCCCGGCCAGAACGCGCTCAGATCCTCCTCCTTGCCGGGCCTCGCGCCGCGGATCTCGGCGTGCAGATACCGTCCGGTTTCCCGTACCCTTATCGACGCCTCCGGGTATCGGCTCTCCAGCTTCTTCATGAGCTGTCGCGCCTCCGCATCCATCTCCGCTTCGCCCAGGCCGCGCGGAGCGCCGTCGACGAGCTCGGCGGTCGCGATCTTCAGGGCTCTCCAGCCGTCGAGGATGATATCCACCGAAATGATCGCCGCCGCGGTCGAATCCGCCCACCACCAGCCCAGGCCGAGCCCGATGATTCCGAACAGGCCGGCGGCGCCGGTCAGCCAGTTCGCCTTGTTCATCAGCGCGTCGGTATGAAGAACCTCGTCCTGAAGGCGCTTTGAGAGCGGCAGCTCCTTGCGGGCGATCAGATAAGGCGGGATGATCGAATAGATCTGGGCGGCGAGCATGATCCATCCGAGCCAGACGTCGCGGCCGAACAGGCGCACCGACGTCACCGTGGCATGCTCGCGCGCATAGAGGCTCGAGCCCGCGTCCCACAGCAGAGTGGCGCCGACCAGGGCCAGCGCCACCGCCGCGATCAGGAAGGAAAAGCTGTGCACCCGGTCGAACCCGAACGGGAACAGGAGGCTGGGCTTTTTCTTCTCGAACCGCACCGCGATCAGGAAGACGATCGGCGGTATCAGCCCGAGCGTGTCCTCCACCCAGGCGGTCTTCATCGTCTGGCTGCTGCCCATCGCCAGCCCCATCGCGACGATGATGCTGATCGTCCATCCGATGTTCCACCATTCGAGACGGACCGCGCGGTCCATGTCCTCGACGATCTCGTCGGGTATCTTGTCGGAGACGCTCATGGCTGCTCGATCGAGGCGGCGAACGGCCGGGCCTCCCGCTCGAGCAGGCTGATCCAGGCATTCTCGCCGTTGCGCGCGATCGGCCGAAGAAGCACTCGGCTGTCGTCGACACCCTCTTCGCCGATCGCCGGCAGGATCGCCACGCGGCTGATCCAGGGACTGTCGGGCGCGAGCTCGCCGATGACGAGATCGAACTTCCCTTGCTCGAGGCCGGCCAGCAAGGGCTCCGAAGCGCCGCTGCTCACCACCGGCCTGGCGCCGGTGGCGGCGGCGACCCGGGCAATGAAGGCCTTTTCCGTCGCCGCGTCGAGCCGTGTCGCATCGGACGCGATGAATCCGATCCGGAACCGATGTTCCGCCCGCACCCGGTCGAGCGTCCCTTCCGGATCGCGGGGAATGCTTCCGCAGCCGCACAGCAGAACCAGCAAGGCTAGAGCAGAAAAACGGGTCATTACGGCTGCATAACCCCGTAACGACCGCGAGCGTTCCTAACCTGGAGCAAGCACCCGGTCGGCGACGAACGGGTTGGTCCGCCGCTCATGGGCGAAATTGCTCATCGGTCCGTGGCCCGGCACGAAGGCGGTGTCGTCGCCGAGCGGCCACAGCCGGGTGGTGATCGCGTCGATCAGGTCCTGGTGGTTGCCCATCGGGAAATCGGTCCGTCCGATCGAGCCCTGGAAGAGTACGTCGCCGACGATCGCCAGCTTCGAGGGCGGGTGGTGGAAGACGACGTGGCCGGGCGTGTGGCCCGGGCAATGATAGACGTCGAAGACCAGCTCGCCGACCGTCACCTGGTCGCCATTGTCGAGCCAGCGGTCGGACTGGAACGGGCGGCCGGTGATGCCGTAGCGGGCGCCGTCCTCGGCCAGCCGGTCGATCCAGAACAGGTCGGCCTTGTGCGGCCCCTCGATCTTCACGCCGAGCTCGTCGGCGAGGATCTTGGCCGATCCGCAATGGTCGATATGGCCGTGGGTGAGCAGGATCTTCTCGATCGTTACCCCCTGCGCCTTGGCCGCCGCTTTCAGCCGGTCGAGGTCGCCGCCCGGATCGGTGAAGGTGCCGCGCATCGTCGCGGTGCACCAGATCAGGCAGCAATTCTGCTGGAGCGGAGTCACCGGAATGATCGCGGCCCGGAGCGGAGGTTCGGTCATGGCGCGGCAGATGGCGCGGCGAGCGCCAAGTTGCAACCGGACCGACCCGCCCTTTAAAGCGTGAGGCAATGAGCCTCACCCACCTCCAGCGCCTCGAAGCGGAAGCGATCCACATCATCCGCGAGGCGGCGGCCGAGGCCGAGCGGCCGGTCCTGCTCTATTCGGCCGGCAAGGACAGCTCGGTCCTGCTCCATCTCGCGCTCAAGGCCTTTCATCCCGCGCCGCCGCCTTTCCCACTGCTTCACGTCGACACGATGTGGAAGTTCCGCGCCATGTACGCGCTTCGCGACAAGGCCGCCGCCGAAGCGGGAATGGAGCTGATCGTTCACCGCAACCCCGAGGCGGAGGCGCGGGGGATCAATCCGATCGATCACGGCTCGGCCCTCCACACCCAGATGTGGAAGACCGACGGCCTCCGCCAGGCGCTCGATACACACGGCTTCGACGTGGCGATCGGCGGCGCCCGCCGCGACGAGGAGAAGGTAAGGGCCAAGGAGAGGATCTTCTCGTTCCGCTCGGCCGGCCACCGCTGGGACCCCAAGCGCCAGCGGCCCGAGCTGTGGCGGCTCTATAACGGCCGCAAGTCGAAGGGAGAGGGGTTCCGGATCTTCCCGCTCTCCAACTGGACCGAGCTCGACGTCTGGAATTATGTCGAGGAGGAGGGGATCGAGGTCGCCTCGCTCTATTTCGCCGACATGCGGCCGACGATCCTCCGCGGCGGAGCGATATTGATGCTCGACGACGACAGGCTGAAGCCGCTCCCCGGCGAGGAGGTGATCGAGCGAAAGGTGCGATTCCGGACGCTCGGCTGCTATCCCTTGTCCGGAGCGGTGGAGAGCGAGGCCGCCGACATCGAAGCGATCGTCGCCGAGATGCTCGCCGGCCGCCGCTCCGAGCGCCAGGGCCGGCTGATCGACCGCGACGGCGCCGCCGCGATGGAGCGCAAGAAGAAGGAGGGCTATTTCTGATGGCGGCGGGGGGACACGAGAAGAGCCTGCTCCGCCTCGTCATTTGCGGGTCGGTCGACGACGGCAAATCGAGCCTTCTCGGCCGGCTGCTGCTCGAGACCGGCTCGGCCTTCGAGGACGAGCTCGAGGCGGTCGGCGACGATCTCTCGCTTCTGGTAGACGGGCTCGAGGCCGAGCGCGAGCAGGGCATCACGATCGACGTCGCCTACCGCTTCTTCGCGACCGACAGGCGCAAGTTCATTGTCGCCGACGCTCCGGGCCATGAGCAATATACGCGCAACCTGGTCACCGGCGCCTCGAACGCCGACGCCGCGATCGTCCTGGTCGACGCCCGCCACGGAATCCTCACCCAGACCCGCCGCCACGCCTTCATCGCCCAACTGCTCGGAGTCCGGCACCTGCTGCTGGCGGTGAACAAGACGGACCTGGTCGGGCACGATCAGGCGGTCTTCGACGCGATCTGCGACGATTTCCGAAGCGCCGCGGCGAGCTTCACCGCAATCCCGGTTTCCGCAACCAGCGGCGCCAACGTCACCCGATGCTCGCCCGACATGCCCTGGTACCAGGGCCCGCATTTGCTCGACCTTCTCGAGAGTATCGAGCCCGAAGCCGGGGAGGATCGGGAGGCGCCGTTCCGGATGCCGGTGCAGACGGTGATCCGGGCGGACAATTATCGCGGCTTCGCCGGAATGATCGCCAGCGGCCAGGTCGCGACCGGCGACGATCTGCTGGTGTTGCCGGCCGGGACTCGGGCGGTGGTGGACCGGGTGACGGTCGGCGGCGAGACCCAATATTTCGGAGTCTCCGGCCAATCGGTCGCAATCAGCTTCCGCTCCCCGGTCGACTGCTCGCGCGGCGACGTCCTGGCCTCGGCCGGGGCGCCGCCCGAAATCGCCGACCAGTTCGAGGCGGTCATCGTCTGGATGGGCGACGAGGATCTGCTGCCCGGACGCCAATATGGCCTCAAGCTCGCCGGCCAATATGCGCTCGCGACCCTTCAGCCGCCCAAGCATGAGATCGACGTCGACACGCTCGAGCGGATCGCGGCCAGGACGCTCTCGGCCAACGCGATCGGAGTCGCCGACCTGTGGACCGACAAGCCGCTCGTCTTCGCGCCCTATGAGGAGAGCCGGGAGCTTGGCGGCTTCATCCTGATCGACCGGGTCACCAACGACACCGTCGCCGCCGGACTCATCCGCCACGCCCTCCGCCGCTCGCAGAACATCCACGCTCAGGCGCTCGACGTGACGAGGGAGGCGCGGGCGGCGCTCAAGGGCCAGAAGCCTCGCTTGCTCTGGTTCACCGGCCTCAGCGGCGCCGGCAAGTCGACCATCGCCAATCTCGTCGAGAAGCGGCTTCACGCCATGGGGCGGCACAGCTTCCTGCTCGACGGCGACAATGTCCGCCTCGGACTCAACCGCGATCTCGGCTTCACCGACGCCGACCGCGCGGAGAATGTCCGCCGGGTCGGCGAGACCGCGAAATTGATGCTCGACGCCGGCCTGATCGTTCTCGCCGCCTTCATCAGCCCGTTCCGCGCCGAGCGGCGGATGGTGCGCGCGATGCTGCCCGAGGGCGAGTTCGTCGAAATCTTCGTCGACGCCCCGCTCGCCGAAGCCGAGCGCCGCGACCCCAAGGGCCTCTACGCCAAGGCCCGGGCGGGCGACATTCCCAACTTCACCGGCATCGGCTCGCCTTATGAAGAGCCCGAGCGGCCGGAGATCAGGATCGACACCACCGAGCTCAGCGCCGAGGAAGCGGCGGACGAGATCGTCCGTTACCTGCATGAATGAGCAGGCGCGAGGGATCTACCCGCGCTAGCCGCTCTTCCGGTCGCAATAGTCCAGGGTCTCGGGCTGGATCAGCGCTCCGTCCTCGCCGATAGCGAGCTCGCCCGAAGCTGTTCCGACGATGACCGCGTGCCGGCTGCTGGCCGAAAGCCGCCTGGGGCTTGCCGGCAGGCGAATCGACCGTTCCACCTTCATCCGGATGGGATCGACGACATAGATATGGCCGCGGTCCATAAAGAGGTGGGAGAGACCCCCTGCCACATAAAGTCGCCCGCCCATTTGCCAGGCAAATGCAACATTATCGTCAATCAGCTTTCTGGCGCTGCCGCCGGTCGGGAGGAAGTAGAGGCCTCCCCCGAATTCCCCGGCCGCGAAGGCGACCAGCTGGCCGGACCGGACAGGCAGGATCGCCGACACCTCGCCCTGGACGGTTGCGACCGGGATCCTTCGGCGGACTTGACGAGAGTCCGATCCGGGAACGCCGCTATATTCCAACTGCTGGATGTCCCGGCCCGGCCAGCGGACCAGACCGACCGGATCGCTTTCCAATGTCTGCGGTCGCTCCCCATCGGAAAGGCTGCACGAACGGCCGGCATCGTCCCCAGCAAATCGAAGCTCCCCCATGTAAAGGTATTCGGTCCCATCCTCCCCCCGTGGAATGGAATAGGGTTGGGGGTCGCTTTCGATCCCGGGCCTCGCGAAAGAGCCGCCGACCAGCGCGTTCAAGGCCCTGGCCGCATTGTTGCGAACGCCCGAGTGCCAATGATTGGCGGCCAGGCGACTCAGCAACGGCTTCGCTTCGGCCGCGCCTATTCTGCCCAGGCTCTCGGCGACGTTGTAAGCGAGCAGCCAGTCGTCGGAAAGCTGCGGCTCGAGCGCGAGCAGGACCGGAACCGCCGTCGAATCTTCGACCCTGCCGAGTGCGAGCGCTGCCTCGGTGCGCAGATCCTCGTCGAACCGCGACTCCAGGTAGCGCGCGATCTTTGGGCCTGAAGAGCGGGCGGCTCCCCCATAGCCGGCGACCGCTCTGATCAGGGTCCTGGCTTCCCAGCGGCCGTCATCGCCGAGCGCGGATTCGGGCGAGGCCGAAGCGAGTCGCCGCTGGATCGGCGCAAGCCCGGCCGGATGCTTCAGTTCGACCAGCTGCAGCTCGGCGCCTTCCCGAACGCCGTCGGAGCGCGCGTTCGCGGCAAGGTCGACGATTGCCTCGACGCTCCAGGGCGGAAATCGTGGCTCAAGCTCCGCGAGAAGCTCATAGAGTCCTTCGCAGGCCTCGCCCGATTTGTCCCCCTTGCAGGTCTTGAACCTCTCCAGGACGAGCGGCCGTATTTGGTCGGGGAACATCGCTAGCGCGAAGAAGACCTGAGCGTTCGACATCATCATCGGATCGCGCAGAAAATTCTGCCAGAGCAGTCGGAGCGCCTCCTCGCTACCGGTCGCGGCGATCGGGCGGGGCAGCCAGCCATTGCCCTGCCCCTGGTTGTTGATCGTGTCGCCCTTGCGCCAGGCATGGAGGAGCGCCGGCAGATGCCGGGGCTCGATTCGCCTGAACTCGGTCAGCGCGAGACCCGCCGACTCCCGCACCCACAGATCGTTGTCTAGCAGCAGCGGCACAAGCGCATCGACCGCCGAGTCTCCGAACGTCGCGAGACGCGCGCGCACGGCCTCGCTGACCTGACGATGCGATCGGGCCTGCGCCTTCAATGCCGCGATGCACGATTCGACGCTCGCGCAGGTGGCGGCCGGCACCTCCGCCGGAGGCGACTGTGTCGATGCCGATCCCGGCACAAAGAGCAATACAAGCAGGCAAGCGCGCCAACCGAAGCGGTACATCGCCATCTCTCCACGCTCTCGAGCCTACATTCCTTTACAGGAATATTCGTGGAGGTGGGTCAACCGAAACCATGCCTTCTCACCGCTGAGCCGGGCCCAGCGCCGAATATTCGAACAGCCGGAACCGGTAGCGCTGCTGGGCGCGAATGTTGGCGGCGATCCGACCATGCAGGTTGTCGTCCCACCGGCTCCAGCGCGTGATGAACGCTTCGGCCTGGGCGGGATCGCCGCTCGACTGGATGGCGAGAACCTGGCGGAGCAGATCCCGCACCGCCTCATGATATTTGCCATAGTCGATGCTCAGCTTTCCGCTCGCCGGATCGAAGCTCAGCACGCCCCGGTCGAGGAACCAGTTCCACTGCATCAGCTGCATCATATTGTAGGGCTGCTCGCGCCTCGGCCGGTTGTTCTGGAGGGTCCGCAAAATGCCGCTGGCATAGAGCGAGCGCAGCTGTGCCTCGTTGTAATAATCGCGGCGGCGGAGCTCCTTCGCGACGAACAGGGAGACGAGGTCGGCCTTCATCTCCTCGAGCAGATTGGCATTGGCGCCGAGCACGTCGAGGCCGCGTCCGTCGGCGGTGACGTCCGGGCCGAGATAATGGCCGACCTCGTGCCACAGGGTGCGATAGAAATTGCCGTCGGAATTGAGGTCCTCGGCGAAGGCCGGCGCCACCGCCGCTCGCCAGATGTCGCCGCTGCCCTGGAAGATGTTGGGGTCGCGCATGATATTGGCGCGAAGGAGGATGATGCTTCCGTAGCGCTTGGCCAGATAGGCCTCGTTGGGCAGGTTGGTCGCGGTATTGCCGCCGCGCGCCTGGCCGAAATCGGCGATCACGTCATAGACTCCGACCGGAATGTCCTCGGTCACCTTCTTGTGATGATCGTAGGGCAGCGAGTCTTCCAGCGCCTGCATGCCCTGCATCGCCCGGCGAAGCTCCGCGCCCTCGGCATTGCGCGCCGCGAGCAGGCTCAAGGCATAGAAAGCGCGGGTCCCGAGCAATTCGTCGTCATAGGTCTCGTAGGCGCCGATCTGGGCGTTGAGGTTCCTGAACCGGCCGGAGATCCAGGCGGCGTCGCCCGATTCGTAATCGTCCGAGAGAAGGTCGCGGGCGCGGTTGCGCAGATATTTGGCGAACTCCCAATCGTCGCTCTGGACCGCGTCGGCCGCCTGGTTGAGCAGCCGGTGCGCGGCGATCATCTCGTCGGCATAAGCGACTGAATAAGGCAGGCCGTAGAGGATCACCCGGTTCGGCCGCCGCGCCAGCGCTTCGAGCTTCGAGCGCAATCCCGGATGGAGCGTGTCGATCGCCGGATAGCGGCGAAGCCTGGCGAGATCGCGCGCCAGGCTCGGCGCGTCGGCGCGGCGGACGACCGAGCGCGCGTCGGTAAGCGATGCCCGCTCCGACGGATGGGCGGCCAGGAAGCCATCGAGCTCGGCCTTGGTCAGGTCCCACGGATAGACGTTCTTGCCCGGCGGAGCGTCGGCGACCGCGACGAATGGCTCGCGCTTATTCTCGAGAGTCGTTCCGATCGGTCCCTGGAACAGCCGGTAGAGGGCGAAGAGGCTCCGTCCGGCCGGATCGGTTCGGCGGGCGAGCGCTGCTCGGGTTGTGAGGGCATCGCGGTGGCGCTGCGCCTCGTACAGATCCTGGAAGATCCGGCCGACCGCGATCAGCTTCGCGACCGCGACCCGCTCGCCCGCCGAAAGGTGCGAAAGATCCGGCGCGAGCCGGGTCGTCTGGGTCTTGGCGAGGACCCCCTGTACCTCCGCGCCGCTCCACGGCCGGGCCGGTCGAGGCGCCTGGGCGAAAGCGGGCGCGAGCGCGATCGCCGCGGCGAGCGGCAGGAGCAAATGCAGGGATGTACGCATGGAATCTCTCCTCGAAGCGCCGCAACTGGCCTTTCGGGTGGGACTTCGTCAACATAAGCGGATGCGCCTGCTCCTAGCCCTCAGCCTCGTCCTGTTGCCGGCCCTCGCGGCCTGCACGACCGAGCCTCCATCCACGCCGGCCGCGGCGCCGCCCCCGCCGGCCGGCAATTATGCCTGGGCAGTGTTCGACGCCCGCCGGATCACGGCCTCGGGCGCTTCGGGCCTCGCCGACCGGGAGACGAAGCGCGCGCTGACCATCGACGATCCGGTGCGGATCGCCTCGATCACCAAGCTCCACGTCGCTCTCGGGGTGATGAAGCTGGTCGAGCAGGGCAAGCTCGATCTCGACCGCGACGTCTCGGACTGGCTCGGCTGGCAGCTTCGCAATCCGCAATTCCCGGACAAGCCGATCACGCTTCGGCTCCTGCTCTCCCACCGCTCGAGTCTCCGCGACGGGGTCGATTATGCGGTTCCGTTCGGCATCACCTTCCGCGACGTTCTGGCGGTGCCCGAAGCCTTCGACCTCGAACACCCGCCCGGCACATTCTTCCGTTACTCCAACCTCAATTTCCCGGTGATCGCCGCGGTGATGGAGGCTTCGACCCACCAGAGGTTCGATCTGCTGATGGACGGGCTGGTCCTCAAGCCCTTGCGCCTCGACGCCTGCTTCAACTGGACGACCTGCGACGTCCCGACTCTCCGCCGCGCGGTGGTGCTCTACGCGCCCGACGGCAAGGTGCTCCGCGACGATCTCAAGGGCGTGCGGCCGGTCTGTCCGGTGGTCGCTCCGGCGGACGGCAATTGCGAATTGCCCTCCTACCGGCTCGCCACCAACGGAGCTTTGTTCTCGCCCCAGGGCGGGCTTCGGATCTCGGTCCGCGACCTCACCCGCACCGGCAGGCTGCTGCTCGCCAACGGGCGTCTCCCGAACGGCCGCCGCTTCCTCAGCGAGGCAAGCATGGCCGAGCTGACCGGCCTCGCCTGGCGCTTCGACGGATCGAACGGCGACAATGAGGGCAATTTTTATTGCGGTTACGGCCTCGCCGTTCAGACTCTGGCGCAATGCCCGCCGAGCGACGACCCGTTCGGCGGTGCGAGGGCTTTGATCGGCCATGCCGGCGACGCCTACGGCCTTCGCTCGGGCCTGTGGGTCGACCGGTCGCGCGGAATCGGGATCGCTTATTTTGCCACCGGCCTCGGCGACGATCCGCCGCGCGGCCATTCGGCCTATCGGAGCATCGAGGAGTGGCTCGCGGCCAGGCTGCCGCGGTGAAGCCGGTCAGCAAATATCTGGCTCTGATCCTTCGCCACCGGCCGGAGGCGGGCGGCCTCACCCTTGATCCGGAAGGCTGGGCGCCGGTCGAGCGGGTCCTGGATGCGGTGCGGAGCAAGTTCGGGCCATTCGATCGACACGATCTCGATCTGCTGGTTCAAAGCAACGACAAGAGGCGCTACGCTTTCGACGAGAGCGGGACCCGGATCCGCGCCAGCCAGGGCCACAGCGTCGGAGTCGATCTCGGCCTTGTCCCGGTCGAGCCCCCGGCGCTGCTTTATCACGGCACGAGCCGGGGCTTCCTGGATTCGATCCTCGCTTCAGGCCTGGACAAGGGAAAGCGGCACCACGTTCATCTCAGCGAGGATCGCGAGACCGCGGTCACAGTCGGCGCTCGGCGGCGCGGCGAGACGATCGTGCTCGAAGTGGCCAGCGGCGCAATGGCCGCGGCCGGCCATCTCTTCTACCGAAGCGCCAACCATGTCTGGCTGACCGACTCGGTTCCGCCCGCCTTCTTCTCCATCGCCGATCGCGCTTAGCGGCCCGCTCCGCTTTCGCCGAGCAGGTTGCGCTGCCAGAAGATCAGGCTGGTCCAGAATTGATAATCCTGGTTGGCCTTCTTGGCGAAGCCGTGGCCCTCGTCCTGGCCGAGCAGGTGCCAGGCGGTGCCGCCCTTGGCGCGGACGGCGCGGACGATCTGCTCGGCCTCCGACGGCGGCACCCGCGGATCGTTGCCGCCGGTCGTCACCATCAGCGGGATTCGAAGCGCGTCGACATGGGTCAAGGGCGAGATCGCCAACAGCTTGGCGCGCTGCGCCGGATCGCGCTCGTCGCCATATTCGACCCGCCTCAGGTCGCGGCGGTAGGATTGGGTATTCTCGAGGAAGGTGACCCAGTTCGAGATGGCGACGACGCAATTGGCGCCGCGCAGCCGGTCGCCGAAGCGGATCGCGCTCGCATAGCACATATAGCCGCCATAGCTTCCGCCGGTGACCCCGATCCGGGCGGGATCGATCCGCCCGTCTTTGGCGAGCAAATCGAGGAAGGCGCCGATGTCCCGGACGCTGTTCTCCCTTTGGTCGGGGCCGTTGTCGAGGGCAACGAAGCGCTTGCCGAACCCGGTCGAGCCGCGGACGTTGGGATATAAGATCGCGACCCCGAGCTCGTTCAGGTAATAATTGTTGCGCCCCAGGAAGCCCGGTCTCGATTGACCCTCGGGGCCGCCGTGGATGTTGACGATCAACGGCCGGCGGCCCGGGAATTTCACCGGGTCGGGGCGGTAGAGAAAGCCCGAAACCTTCTCGCCGTCGAAGCTTGAAGTCTCGATCAGCTGCGGCTCGATATTGGCCCTGGGGTCGAGCCCGCCGGTCTCGCTCTCGGTCCAGCGGGTCACCGCCAGAGTGCGCGGATTGACCGAATAGATGTCCGACGCGGCCCGAGCGGAGGCGATCGTGACCGCGATGTCGCCCCAGGGCGCGACGTCGAGTCCGCCGACGACTCCGGACGGGAGTCCCGCCACGGTCCGCACCCGGCCGCTGGCGGTGTCGAGAAGCTTGAGCCGGCTGCTCCCCGCCTCGTTGACCAGGTAGGCGATGAACTTGCCGTCGTCGGAAATGTCGAAGCTCTCGACGTCCCAGCGCGGCTCGGGGGCGATTGCGGTGAACCGGCCGGTCGCCGGATCGAGCGTCCCGAGCCGCTGGAAGTCCGATCCCTCGTCCGAGGTCACCCACAATTTGCCGTCGGGCCCGAACTGGGCGCCGCCATAGGAGATCTGCCTGGAGTGATCGCCGATCGGAGTCATCCGCCCCGAGGCGATGTCGATCAGATAAAGGTCGCTCTTGTTGACCGAGAGGTAGTTGGAGACGATCCCGCTCCGCCCGTCGGGGGTGAAATCGAGGAAGCTCCAGCCGCCGCCTTTGACCTCGGCGAGCAGCCGGTCGGTCGACGGCAGACGAGGATCGATGATGTAGAGGTCGTTGTCGGCGCCGTTGCGCCGGGTCGAGCTGTAGGCGAGCCAGCGCCCGTCCTGGCTCCAGGCGTTGATGCTGTTGCGGCTCTTGCCGTCGGTGAACAGCTTCAGCCGGCCATTGTAGAGCGTGTAGAGCTGCCAGAATTCGCTTCCGCCGACGTCCTTCTGGACGACCATCACGTCGCCCCGTTTGCGCGCATAGCTGGCGGAGGCGATGGTGTCCGCCTCGAACGTCACCTGGCGGCGCATGCCCATCGGGGTCGCCACCTCATGGACTTGGGCGGTGTTGCCGAAGCGGGTCGTGATCAGGATCGACCGGGTCTTCGGGTTCCAGCCCTGAAGCGTGGCGGTTCGGAACTCCATGTAGGGCCTGGTCGCGTCGGCCAGCGAGTCGGGAACGGCCGGTATCCCGTCGGCGACGAGCGCGGCGGGCTTCTCGACGTCGGCGGCCGTGGCGGGCGTGACGGCGATAGCGGCGGCGAGCAAGGCAAAGCGAAGGCGCATCCGGGACCCCTGAAAGCTGAGTTTGGGAAGCGGGACGCTAGGCGGCGATCTTTAGGCAGGCAAGCGGCCTCAGTTAAGCTCCACCGAAAGGCGGCGTCCGAGCACCTTCGCCGCTCGGGCGAGCGTATCCAGCGTGACATTATATTCTTCAGGATCGAGGATTCGGGCGAGCTGGGCGCGGCTGGTTTCCATCAGCGCGGCCATTCGGGCCTTGGACAGATTCTGATCGTCCATCGCCTGCTGCAGCTGCAGGGCGATCACCCGTTTGATTGCACGCGAGGTGACCTCTTCGCGGATGCCCTCTTCGTCGAGGAATTCGTCGAGCGAGGTCAATCCTTCATAGGAGCGGCCCTTTTTCATCTCCGCCATTGCTACCTTACCTCTTACTTGAATTCCTCCTTCCGCTTCCGGGCCAGGTCCAGATCCGCCTTGGGCAGCTTGGCGCTCTTCTTGAAAAGCGCATGAACCACCAGCAGGCATTGCCGCCCGCGATCGAAGAAGAAAATGAGCCGGAACTCACGTTTCGACGGCAACGACGATCTGACTTCGTAGAGCCCGTCACCGAGGGGACGGCAAAGCGGCAATCCCATTGGGAAGCCGATCTGCACCGTCTTCAAATCCTCGCCGACGACCCTTCTTTCCTCGGGCGGAAGCTGACGGATGAAATCCAGGACAACGTCACGCCCCGAGCGCGTCGAGTAAAACAGTACCTTGAACATGAGGAGACCTCATTTTTCGTATCTGCTCATGATCCATGAGTATTCTCCCATTGGCCGTGGACCGCCGCGCATCAGCTGCGCAGCGAGAGGTCTGTACCATATTTGGTACAAAGGTCAAGAAGCCGCGTCCGGATCAGCACTCGACGACGTTGACCGCGAGGCCGCCGAGCGAGGTCTCCTTGTAGCGGACGTTCATGTCGAGGCCGGTCTTGCGCATCGTCTCGATCACCTGGTCGAGCGAGACCCGGTGGGTGCCGTCGCCGACCAGAGCGAGCCGTGAGGCCTCGATCGCCTTGACCGCTCCGACCGCGTTGCGCTCGATGCAAGGAACCTGGACGAGGCCCCCGACCGGATCGCAGGTCAGCCCAAGATTATGCTCCATCCCGATCTCGGCGGCATTCTCGATCTGCGACGGAGTCCCGCCCAGCGCCGCGGTCAGTCCCGCCGCCGCCATCGAGCAGGCCACTCCGACCTCGCCCTGGCAGCCGACCTCGGCTCCGGAGATCGAGGCATTCTCCTTGAACAGCGAGCCGATCGCCGCGGCGGTGAGAAGGAAGACCCTGACCCCATCCTCCGACGCGTTCGGGGTGAAGCGCTGATAGTAACGCAGGATCGCCGGGACGATCCCGGCGGCGCCGTTGGTCGGCGCGGTGACGACCTTCCCGCCTGCCGCATTCTCCTCGTTGACCGCCAGCGCCCAGAGATTGACCCAATCGAGCACGGTCAGCGGATCGGAAAGGGTCCGCTCGGCTTTCTCGATCAGCAGCCGGTGGAGCGCCGGCGCTCGCCTCTTCACCTTGAGGCCGCCGGGCAGGATCCCGTCGACCGCCATGCCCCGGTCGATACAGCCCGACATCGCCGCGACGATCGCTCCGAGCCGGCGGTCGATCTCCTCGTCGGACAGCGAAACGCGCTCGTTGGCGCGGGCGATGTCGGCGATGGTCAGCCCTTCGCGATCGGCGATCGCGAGCAACTGGTCGGCGCTGTGATAATTGTAGGGAATGTCCCACACGCCTTCGGGCGGAGCGTTGCGTGCGATCGCGTCCTCATCGACGATCGCTCCGCCGCCGACCGAATAGGAGACCCGGCTTTCGAGCGCCTGCCCGTCCGCTGCGAAAGCGGTGAAGCGCATTCCGTTCGAATGGTGGGGCAGCCGCTCGCGCTGAAGGAAGAGCAGGTCGCGCGCTTCGTCGAACGCGATGTCCCGGCGGCCGGCGAGCGCCAGCCGGCCGGTTTCACGGATTCTCGCGACCAGAGTGTCGGCTTCGTCGGGATCGACCCTGTCCGGGCGCATGCCGGAAAGGCCGAGCAGGATGGCCCGGTCGGTGGCGTGGCCCTTGCCGGTCAGGGCCAGCGATCCGTAGAGGTCGACCTCGACCCGCTCGACTCTGTCGAGCAGCGCTTTCTCGGCCAGCGTCTCGACAAAGCGGCAGGCCGCCGTCATCGGACCCATTGTGTGCGAGCTCGAAGGGCCGACCCCGATCTTGAAGAGGTCGAAAACGCTGGTGACCAAGGCTTACTCTCCTGGGGGTTCAGATGGGCCCGCCGGCGCTCCATGGCAAGCCGGCCGGCCGGGTGCCGCGCCGTTCGTCCTGATCGACGACGCCAGGCCCGGCGGCCGGGCCCGACTCTATCTCGATCCCGGCGAGATCGTCGCGACAAAGAATCCGGGCGAGGTGCGCCTTTGCCTGGCCCGCCTGCGCGAAGGGAAGGATCATCTGGCCGGCTTCATCGCCTACGAAGCCGGCCACGCGCTCGAGCCGAAGCTCGCCCCGCTCGAGACCCGGCCGGCGCCCGACGCGCCGCCCTTGCTCTGGTTCGCCCGCTTCGGAACCTGCCGGGAGGTCGACGCCGAGGCGCTTCTGCCCGATCCGGCTTCGGCCTGGGCCGGCCGGCCGCGCCCGGCCATCGCCCGGGCGGAGCATGAAGCCGCGGTCGCGAAGGCCAAGGCGCATATCGAGGCGGGGGACATCTACCAGGCCAATCTGACCTTCGCCGCCACGGTCCGAACCCAGGGCGATCCGCTCGCCCTCTACGCGGCGATCCGAAAGCGGGCGAAAGGCGGCCATTGCGCCCTGGTCTTCACCGGGTCGCATTGGCTTCTCTCTTTCTCGCCGGAATTGTTCTTCACGCTCGACCAGGGGTTGCTGACCGCTCGGCCGATGAAGGGCACGGCGGTGCGGCAAAAGGATCGCGGCGAGGACGAAGCAGCGGCGCGCGCGCTTCGCGACGATCCCAAGCAGCGCGCCGAGAATCTGATGATCGTCGACCTGCTCCGCAACGATCTGTCGCGCGTGTCGAAGCCGGGCAGCGTCGAGGTGCCCGACCTGTTCGCGGTCGAGACCTACCCGACCGTCCACCAGATGACCTCCACCGTCACGGCCGAGCTCGCCGACGATCTCGGCGCGGTCGACGTTATCGAGACCATCTTCCCCTGCGGGTCGATCACCGGCGCTCCCAAGATCAGGGCGATGGAGATCATCGCCGGGCTCGAACGGGGGCCGCGCGGAGTCTATACCGGCTCGATCGGCGCGATCGCGCCGGACGGGTCGGCGGCCTTCAACGTCGCGATCCGGACCCTGGTGCTAAAGGCCGGCGAGAGCGACGCGGTCATCGGCCTGGGATCCGGGATCGTGGCGGACAGCGTCGCCGCCGACGAATGGCGGGAATGTCTGGCGAAGGGAGCGTTCGTGGCAAGCGGCCGGACCGTGGATCTGATCGAGACGATGCGCTTCGACCCCGACGAGGGAGTCGTCGATCTCGACCGCCATATCGCCCGGATGAAGGCCAGCGCCGAGGCGCTGGATTTCGCCTTCGACCGCCATCATGTCCGCAACGAGCTCCAGGCCGCGACCTTCCGACTCAAAGAGGTGGCGAAGCTCCGGTTGCTCCTCTCGCGAAGCGGCGCGATCGCGATCGAGTGCCGCCTCCTGCCGCCGCTCCCGGACCAGCCGGTGACGGTCGCTCTGGCCGAGCGGAGCGTCGGGCGCGACGATTTCCGGCTTCGTCACAAGACCAGCGACCGCGCATTCTACGACGCTCCGCGAATCGCCGCCGGCAGGTTCGAAATCCTGTTCACCGACGCGGAGGGCTTCCTCACCGAGGGCAGTTTCACCAGCCTGTTCGTCGAACGCTCGGGCATGTTGCTGACCCCGCCGCTCGATCGCGGCCTGTTGCCCGGCATCTTGCGGGCGCGGCTGATCGAGGAAAAGCGCGCCGAGGAAGCGGAGCTCCGGCCGGAGGATCTCGAATCGGGCTTCCTGATCGGCAATGCGGTGCGCGGCCTGATTCGGGCGAAGCTGTAACCTTTCCGGTCTCCGTCCCGAACCACTGGCGGTTGCGGAGCGTTCTGCCCGCCGGGTCTATGGATCGAGGATGATGGAAAAGCTGGGAATGAACAGGCGCGAATGGATCGGGACTGCCGGCGCCGGGCTGCTCGGAAGCGCCCTCCTGCTCGGCTGCGGCCGCAAGTCGGAGGCCGCTCCGGGGCCCCCTTCGTTCAACCTCACCGATGCCGAATGGCGCCGCCGCCTCGGCCCGCAGCGTTACGCCGTGCTCCGCCAGGGCGCGACCGAGCGTGCCGGCTCGTCGCCGCTCGACCATGAGAAGCGCGCCGGCACCTTCGTCTGCGCCGGCTGCGCACTCCCGCTTTATTCCTCGCGGACCAAGTTCGACAGCGGCACCGGCTGGCCGAGCTTCTACCAGGCCTTGCCCAACGCGGTCCGGCTCAAGGCGGATCGCACCCTGTTCATGGAGCGGGTCGAAGTGCTGTGCAGGCGCTGCGGCGGCCATCTCGGCCATGTCTTCGACGACGGCCCGCCGCCGACCGGCAAGCGCTATTGCATGAACGGCCTCGCGCTCAACTTCGTGCCCGGACGCGCGGCATGAGGGCGCGGATCGCCAACGGCCTGCTCGGCCTAGCCGCCGCGGCGTCTGTCGCTTTGCTGGCCTCCACCTTGTCGAGCGGTCCGGCGGAAGCGGCCGCTTTGGTGCCGGCGCCGAAGAGCGACGTTCCGGCCGGCCGGGGGTTGCAGACCGCGGTCCTCGCCGGCGGCTGCTTCTGGGGGATGGAAGGCCTGTTCGAGCATGTGAAGGGCGTCCGCTCGGTCGTCTCCGGCTATGCCGGCGGAAGCGCCGGCGACGCCAGTTACGATCGCGTGACGACCGAGACGACCGGCCATGCCGAGGCGGTCCGGATCGTCTACGATCCGCGCCAGATCAGCTACGGCCAGCTGCTTCGGATCTATTTCTCGGCAGCCCACGATCCGACCGAGGTCAACCGCCAGGGGCCGGACAGCGGCCCGAGCTACCGCTCGGCCATCTTCCCTCAGAACGAGGCCCAGCGCCGGGTCGCTTCGGCCTATATCGCCCAGCTCCGCGCCGCCCATGTCTATCGCCGGCCGATCGCCACCCGGATCGAGGGCGGCCGCTTTTATCCGGCCGAGGATTATCATCAGGATTTCATGCGCCGGAACCCGCGCCATCCCTACATCGCCCATTGGGACGTGCCCAAGCTGGCCGAATATAAGAGGATGTTCCCGAACTATTGGCGTGCTTAGGCAGATCCTCCCCTGAGCTTCGGCTCAGGGGAGGGGGACCGCGCGAAGCGCGGTGGAGGGGCCGGCGGAGGCCTCGGAATGCCCCTCCACCATCCTTCGGATGGTCCCCCTCCCCTCAGGCTGCGCCTGCGGGGAGGATCTTTCTAAGCCGCCAGCGGGAACCTCAGAAGCCGGTCCGCGACCGGGACAAGCGCGTCGGCGCGGCCGCCGACCGCCCGGACGATCTCGGGATGGGCGGCATCGAGCCCGCCGGTCAACGCTCCGAACGCCGGCAGGATGAGCTTTCGATCGCTGGCGACGAAGCATCGCCGCGACACCTGGCGGCCGCGATGATTGATCCGGAGCTTGGGATGGAAATGGCCCGACAGCTCGGGCCTGGCCTCGGCCGGGTCGGCTTCGTGACGAAGCAGAAGCCCGTCCACCTCGGCTTCCTCGACGATCCGCCCTCCGCAATGGTCGGCAATTCCCGGATCGTGATTGCCGGTGATCCAGGTCCAGCGGGTCGAAGCGGTGAGCGCGGTCAGAAGCTCGCGCGCCCTCGCCGGAAGCCGGTCGCAGCCGTGGCGGTCGTGAAAGCTGTCGCCGAGGCACCAGATCTCGGCGGCGCCGGTCGAGGTTGCGAGGGCGGTGAGATCGGCGAGGGTCGCGATCGAATCGTAGGGTGGAAGTAGCTGCCCGAGGCGGGCGAACCAGCTCGCTTTCTCGAGATGGAGGTCGGCGACGAGCAGGGCCCGGCGCGACGGCCAGTAGAGCGCGCCCTGAGGCAAGGCCATCAGCTCATGGCCTGAGAACGAAAAGCGAACCATGAGCCGGCTATAGCCTGGCCGGATCAAGGTTCAAGCGGTCAGAGTCGGGCGGCGCCTGTTTGCGGCGATTCGGCCCTGACGGCCGGCTGATTCGGCCTGGCCTCGGCGGAGCCGGGGCTGGTCGACCAGAACAGGATCGCGCCCGCGACGAAGCCTTCCACGATCAGCAGAAAGGGATTGTCGAGCTTCCTCAGCAATCCGGTCATGGCAAATGCCGCCGCGGAGAGCGCCTCGTTCGAGTTTCCCGGATGTCCGCCTCGAACCTTCGAAGACCGCCGCGGAGCGGCGCCATCAGGTCGGCGAAAGGAGAATATCCAGCCATGAGTCCAGCCTGGACCGGCCGGCCTAAACGCAGGCTGAATCGATCGGCTTAAAATGGCCGAAAGGATGGCGGCGCCGCATCCGGAGGGGAGGGCGCGGCGCCGCCAGTGCGAGCTCAGGCCGTCTCGGTTTCCCGCGCGGCCTCACTCTCGGAGGCCTCGGCGCGGGCTTCGAGAGTCTCGGACTTGCCGGCATTGATGTCGATCTTGCGCGGCTTCATCGCTTCGGGGATCTCGCGAAGGAGCTCGATCGAGAGGAGGCCGTCCTTCATGTCGGCGCTCTCGACGCGGACGAAATCGGCAAGCTCGAACCGCCGCTCGAACGCGCGGGTGGCGATCCCCATGTGGATGTAATTGCCGTCCTTGGCGCGATTCTCCGCCTTGCGGCCGGTGACCACCAGCATGTTCTGGCGGGCGGTGATGTCGATGTCGCTGGAGCTGAACCCGGCCACCGCGAGGGTGATCCGGTAGCTGTCGTCGCTCAGCTTCTCGATGTCGTAAGGCGGATAATTGTCGGCCTGCTCGGTGCGGCCGGCGCTCTCCAGGAAATCGAACAGCCGATCGAAACCGACGGTGGAACGGCGATAGGGCGAAAGGTCGAATTGTGATCTCATGGTCTTGTCCTCGCTATGAGCAACATGAAGATGAGGGGGTTGGGCAAAGAGCCTGCGCCCCTCGCGTGTACAGTCCGGACACCGTGAAATAGTCGTCCGACAGAGACGATTTAGGAGGGGTCAGACCGGTTTCAAGAGGGCGAAGCGGCCTCCGGGGCAGCCATATTTTCCTCCAGGACCGCGGCGAGATCGGCGATGCTGAAGGGCTTGCGGAGCACCGGCACGTCGGGTCCCAGCGCGCCTTCCAACTGGTCGGTCTCGGCATAGCCGGTGACGAAGACGATCGGCAGATCGGGACGCTCGCGGCGCGCCAGCCGGGCCGCCTCGGCGCCGTTCATGCCCGGCATCGCATAGTCGATCAGGGCCAGATCGGGCGCCGCCTCGCGCAGGCAAGCCAGCCCCTCTTCGCCCGACGCGGCCGCGACCACCTCATGCCCCAGCCCCTCCAGGGCTCCGGCGAGGAAATCGCGGACGTCGTCATCGTCGTCGATGACCAGAATGACGGCGCCGCTTTGCGCGGGCTCCGGCGCCCGATCGAGCCCTCCTCCGGAAACCAGGGCATCGGCGGGCGGATCGGCGACGGGCAGCAGCACATGCACCTTGGTGCCCTCGCCCTCCTTGCTCTCGATCCGCACCGTTCCGCCCGATTGCTGGGCGATCCCATAGACCTGGGCGAGGCCGAGGCCGGTGCCCTTGCCGAGCGGCTTGGTCGAGAAGAAGGGCTCGGTCGCGCGCGCCGCGACCTCGGGCGCCATTCCGCGCCCGGTGTCGGCGACGGTGACCCGCACATAGTCGCCCGGCTCGAGCTCGGGGTCCTGGTCGATCCGCATCCGGCCGGTCGAAATGGTCAATGTGCCTCCGTCCGGCATGGCGTCGCGGCCGTTGATCGCGAGGTTGAGGACCGCATTTTCGAGCTGGTTGGCGTCGGAGCAGCCGTAGCCGGTGCCGGCGTCCAGCTTGGTCTCGATCGCGACCGTCGCGCCGATCGCGTGGCGGAGCAGGCTGTGCATCCGGGCGATCACCTCGTTGACCGCGACCGGCACCATCTGGATTCGCTGGATCCGCGAGAAAGCGAGCAATTGCCCGGTCAGCTTGGCGCCGCGCCGGGTCGATTCGAGCGCCGTGTCGGCAAGCCGCTTAAGCCGCGGATCCTCGACCTTCGAGGCGATCACTTCGAGCCCGCCGAGGATCGGAGTCAGCAGATTGTTGAAATCGTGCGCGATCCCACCGGTCAGCTGGCCGACCGCCTCCATCTTCTGAGCCTGGCGAAGCGCCTCCTCGGCGCGAAGCCGCTCGCCCACCTCGGCCTGGAGCCGGTCGAGCGCCAGGCTGAGGTCCATCGTCCGCTCGCCGACCTTGCGTTCGAGAGTCTCGTTCATCTCGCGAAGCGCCGCCGCGGCCTCGCGCGCCTCGGTGACGTCGTGGCCGACTCCGATGAACCCGATATGTTCGCCATTGGCTCCCCAGCGCGGCTGCGATTCCGAGCGCATCCAGCGCCATTCGCCGTCGGCGCGCCGGTAGCGCCCCTCGAGGATGAACGGTTTCAGGGTCGCCTCGCCGGCGACCGATTCCGCCAGGATCCGCTCGCGGTCGCCGGGATGGATGATCGTCCGCCAGTCGTAATCGACGCATTCCTCGTAGCCGATCCCGAAAAAGTCGACATAGGCGCGGTTGACGAAGCTTCGCTTGCGGTCGAGCTTGGTCACCCACATCGGCACCGGGGCGGAATCGGCGATCAGCCGGAACCTTTCCTCGCTCTCGCGAAGCGCCTCCTCGGCGAGGTGACGCTCGGTGACGTCGAAACCTTCGACGAAGATCCCGCCCGTCGCTCCGTCTCCGTCGGTGATCGGCTGGAAGACCAGGTCGATCAGCCGCTGCTCGAGCGGCCCGCCCGGGCTGCGCTGAAGGTCGATCTTCATCGACCGGCCGGTGAACGGCTCGCCGCTCGAATAGACGCTGTCGAGCAATTCGAAGAACCCCTGGCCCTCGACCTCGGGAAGCGCCTCCCGGACCGAAAGGCCGATCAGGTCGCGATGACCGACCAGTTGCAGATAGGAAGCGTTGATCATCTCGTAGACGTGGTCGGGTCCGCGCAGGACGACCATGAAGCTCGGAGCGCTGTCGAACAACTGCTTCAGCCGCTCGGCCTCGTCGATCCGCCGGCGCTCGGCATGGACCGTTCCGGTAACCTCGACACAGGCGCAGAACATGCCGGCGGCGGCTCCATTCTCGTCGCGAATCGGGCTGTAGGAGAAAGTGAACCAGGTCTGTTCGTCATAGCCCTTGCGGTTCATCACCAGCGGCAGCGCCTCGTGAAAGGTCGCCTCGCCGGCGAGGGCGCGCTCGGCAAGCGGGCCGACGTCCGCCCAGATTTCCGACCAGATATGCTCGAATCGGCCGCCCAGTGCCGCCGGATGCTTGGTGCCGAGTATTTCGACGTAGGAATCGTTGTAGAGGAAGGAGAGGTCCGGCCCCCAGGCGACGAACATCGGGAATTTGGAGCTGAGCATGATCCCGACCGCGGTCTTGAGCGACAGCGGCCAGTCGCGCGGCGGTCCGAGCGGCGAGTCGGACCAGTCGAAGCCGCGGATCAGAGCGCCCATCTCGCCGCCGTCGGCGAGGAAGGAAAGGGGGTCGGCGCTGTCGTGGCGATTGGGCGGCGAAAGCTGCATTCAGGCTCCGGTTATGGCCCCCGCCCCCGGCTTTGGGAGTCCTAGCGCCGGGGCGCCGGTTGCGGAAGGGGGCGGCGGAGCGTAGATTCGCAAGAGCATTGCGCGAAAGTGAGCCGGCCGCCGTGCCCACCCGGGCATGGCTGCGGACTGCTGGGAGCAGTCCGCACCGACTTCACGGGGACCGGCTTTTCGCAAAGAGCAATGCGGCAACAAGGAGATTTCTGGAGCATTGGGCGATTCGGTGCGAATCGCCCAATGCTCCAGCGGAGGAAGGAGCCCGCGATGTTCACGAGCATGAAGGAGGGCAGCGCCCAGGACTGGGCCCATATCGCCGCCGAGCATGGCCGCCACCAGAAGAATGTCGCGGCCGGTCAGATCATGGACAGCCTCGCCCGGCTCGAGGCGATCGAGGTCGGCTTCGCCGCCAATCAACTCACCCACAGCCTGATGGCGGGCACGCTCGCCCGGCGCGACGGCGCCAGCGACGAGCAGATCGTCGCGGCGCTCTGCCACGATCTCGGCAAGCTCTTCTCGATCCCCAATCACGGGCCGATCGCGGCGGAGATGCTCAAGCCCTATGTCTCGGACGACGTCTACCACGCCGTCTACCACCATCAGGCGTTCCAGGGCCGCTATTATTTCGAGTATCTCGGTCGCGATCCCGAGACCCGCAAGCGGTTCGAAGGCAAGAGCTGGTACGCTCTGGCCGAGAAGCTGGTCGACGATTGGGACGGGCCGGCCTTCGATCCGGATTTTCCGGTCGATCCGCTGGAGAGCTTCAGGCCCGAGGTTGAGCGCGTGTTCAGCAATCCGCGCGCGATGGTCTGAGCAGGGATCGGCGAACGGGAGGAAGCTTTTTATTTTCAGACTCGTAGCGGTGGCGCGCGGCACTATCCTGTGCTAGTCAGCCGCCGGGAAATCGGGACATTTCGGGAAGGCGGAGCATGGGGTTTGGTCGCTTCTGGATGAATGCGGAGCAGGAAGACGGCTTCCTGCGCCAGATCGAGTCGCGTATCCGCGCCTTCCGCGAATTGCTCGCCAATGATTCCGTCGGGGCCGGGTTCGGCCTCGCTCGGGCTTCGCACGCCAAGGCGGCGACGGCGACGAACGCGGCCGCCGCTCCGCCCGATCCTTTCCTTCCGGCCAAGGCGCTCGCCGAGGATCCTGGAGCACCGTTCGCGACGAGCCTTCTTGGTCCGCTCAGCGGCGGATCGTTCGCGATCATGTATCAGCCGGACCAGGGCTCGCTCGGATCGGGGATCCTGATCGACGCCGAGAAGCGCGAGATATTGAAGGGCGGCCCCGAGGACGGAGACCTTACCAGCGGCCACGAGGATCAGCTCGTCATCGGCGGCGCGATCGGCGCCGCGAACCTTGGCGGAGCCGCTGCCGGCCACGAGCAGCTGATCGTCGTGCCCGGGTCCGATTACGTCCTGACCTCGACCGACCGCGACGTTTCCGCGGGCGATTTGCTGATCGTCCTGGGCGCTCCCCTGGGTGCCGGCGACAGCCTCGATTTCGACGGTTCCGCCGAACGCGACGGCCGTTTCGAACTGATCGGCGGCCGCGGCGTCGACCATCTCACCGGCGGCGACGGCGCCGACATCCTCTATGGCGGCGGCGGCGGCGACACGCTTACCGGCGGGGCCGGCGCCGACGTGTTCCATTATGACGCCGCCTCCGAATCGACCGGCGCCGGCTACGACACGTTGGCCGGCTTCGATTTCGCCCAGGACCGGATCGACCTTCCGGTCGCGGTGACCGGGCTCGACCCGAAGGTCAGCCAGGGCGCTCTGTCGACGGCCAGCTTCGACTCCGACCTCGCCTCCGCTCTCGGAGCGGGCAAGCTCGGCGCCGGCCACGCCGCTTTCTTCACGCCGAGCAGCGGCGACCTTGCCGGCCAGACCTTCCTGGTCGTCGACGGCAATGGGCAGGCCGGCTACCAGGCCGGCCAGGACTATGTCTTCCACCTGACCGCCCCGCCGCCCCCCGACCTCGGCGGAATCGGCTTCTTCGTCTAGCTTCTCGAATCACTCATCCGTTCGGGCTGAGCTTGTCGAAGCCCTCTCCTTTATTTCTTCAGCGGAAGAAGGGACGGGCTTCGACAGGCTCAGCCCGAACGGTGTTGGACTTACGATCCTTCGGACGGGTCAGGGGAGCCGGAACAGGCGGGCGGCGCCCTCCTGAGTGCCACCCGCCGTATTTGCGCTAGCGCCGCCTGTGCGACGTGGCGAGGCGGGTCGTCGTCACCGCTCCGCCCGAGACGCTGAGCGTGCTCGGAGCGAGCGGGATGACCCGCGTCCCGCCCGACGCCCTGACCAGGACGTTGCGCACGGTACCGTCGCCGGAGCGAAGCACCCGGGTCACCGTCCCGATCGTCACCCCATTGGTGTCGCGGACGGTCATTCCGGTGCTGAGATCGGCGAGCGTGCGGGTCCGGACGGTGCCGGCGAGAACGCTGTTCTCGTTGGCGCGCTCGAGCGCCCGGTCCGACGCATGGGCGGGGCCGCGGCTGTTGATCCGCGCATCGGTGCGGGTGTCGAGGCCGATGCCGCGATTGCCCATGCCGATCCCGGCGCCCGCGCCGACGCCCACTCCGCCGCCATGGCCTCCGCCCTGGCCGCCGCCATGCCCGCCGCCCGGCGCGGCGATGAGCGGACCGGCCACGAAAAGCGCCGCGCCCGCGAGCGCGGCCGTCATGATCCTGCGAGTCATCTTGATTCTCCTTGGAACGCTTACTGAATGGGTATCAACCGACGAGCGGGGCGGCGCGTTCACCCAAGCGGGGCGCAACGGGGCATGGTCGCGACGGAACGAGGCGCGGTGCGTCTCCTTGCCGCCTCATTCACCAAATTCGGCGGTTTTCGCGCTCCTGAGCTCGCTCAGACGCCTCAACGCGACATGAACCCAATCCCTAATCCGCAACCTAATCCCGCCGCATCGCGAGCTCGGCGAGGCTCTCCGCCTCGATCAGGATCGCGTCCTCCGCCGCCGCTCCCGGCGTCCTGACCTGGCCGACGATGACCAGGACCGGCACCGCCATCGGCGAGACCCGGTCGAGCGGGAAATGGATCATCGAGCCCTGCGCCCGGTCGAGCAATCGCGCGAGCCGGCCGACGTCGGTCATCTTCTCGCGCGCGTCGTTCCAGGCGGCCCGCAGAAGCAGATGGTCGGGCTCGTAGCGCCGGAGAACGTCGTAGATGAGGTCGGTCGAGAAGGTGACCTGCCGCCCGCTCTTGCGCTTGCCGGGGTGGTGGCGCTCGACCAGCCCGCCGATCACCGCCACCTCGCGGAACGCGCTCTTCAGCAGGTTGGAGCCCTGAACCCATTCGACGAACTCATTCTCCAATATGTCCGCAGAGAAGAGGGAGGCCGGATCCTCGATCGGATCGAGCCCGTAGCAGGCGAGGGCGTAATCGTTGGAAACGAAGCCCAGCGGCCTCAGCCCCGCATTCTCCATCCGCTTGGTGATCAGGAAGCCGAGCGACTGGTGCGCGTTCCAGCCTTCGAAGCTGTAGGAGACCATGTAATGGCGATGCTCGTGCGGGAAGGTCTCGACCAGCAATTGGTCGGGGCGCGGCAGGACCGACCGATAGGCCTGGACCTCGAGCCATTCGCGGACTCCGTCGGGGAATCGCGGCCATTGCGACCGGTCGTCGAGGAAGATCCGGACCCGCTCGGCGAGGTTGGTGCTCATCGCCATCCGGGTGCCGAGATAGGTCGGGATCCGCGCCGATCTGGTCGAGGCGCGGACGAACAGATCACTGCCCTTGGTCGCCACCACCTCGAGCACCAGGCCGGCGAAGAAGAATGTGTCGCCGTTGCTCAGGGTCGAGGCGAAGGCCTCCTCGACCGTGCCGAGCTTGCGCCCGCCCTTGAATCGCACGTCGAGCAGAGGCGCGTCGACGATGATCCCGGCATTCATCCGATGCTGCTGGATGAAGCGGGGATTCGAGACCCGCCAGACGCCGCTGCCTTCGTCGCGGGTCAGACGCCGGAATCGGTCATAAGCCTTGAGCGCGTAGCCGCCGCTTTCGATGTAGGCGAGGATCTGCCGGAACAGCTCCTCGCTGAGGCCGGCATAGGGCGCCGCCGATCGCACCTCGTCGAGCATCTCCTCCTCGCGGAACGGTGCCGCGCAGGCGCAGGCCATGATGTGCTGGGCGAGAACGTCGATCGCGCCCGGACGGAAGATCTCGGGATCGAGCTCGCCCGTCTCGATCGCGTCCAATGCCGCCCGGGCCTCGAGATATTCGAAGCGGTTGCCGGGCACCAGGATCGCCTCGCTCGGTTCGTCGAGCCGATGATTGGCCCGCCCGATCCGCTGCAGGAGCCGCGACGAGCCTTTCGGGGCGCCCATCTGGACGACCAGGTCGACGTCGCCCCAATCGACCCCGAGGTCGAGGCTGGCGGTGCAGACCAGGCCGCGGAGCCGCCCCTCCGCCATCGCCGCCTCGACCTTGCGCCGCGCCTCGCGCGACAGCGAGCCGTGATGGATCCCGATCGGCAGATGCTGCTCGTTGACCGTCCACAGGTCCTGGAAGATCAGTTCGGCCAGGCTTCGCGTGTTGCAGAAGATCAGGGTCGTCTTGTGGCTCTCGATCTCGCGCATCACGTTCTGAGCCGCCCAGCGGCCGCTATGGCCCGACCAGGGGATCTTCTCGTCCTCGGGAAGCATGATCCTTATGTCGGCGTCGGCGCCCGGATCGCCGATCACCAGGTCGACCGTCTCGACGTCGGCATGCGGGGCGAGCCAGCCCTGATAGGCCTCGGGGTCGGAGATCGTCGCCGAGAGGGCGACCCGCCGCATCCTCGGCGCGATCTTCTGGAGCCGCGAGAGGGCGAGAGCGAGCAGGTCGCCGCGCTTGCCGGTGGCGAAGGCGTGGACCTCGTCGACGACGATCGTGCTCAGCCCCTCGAACAGCAGGGCGCTGTCCCGGTGGCTGAGCAGCAGGCTCAGGGATTCGGGCGTGGTCAGCAGGATCTGCGGCGGCCTGACCCGCTGCCGCGCCTTGCGGTCGGCGGGCGTGTCGCCGGTCCGCGTCTCGACCCTGATATTGAGCCCCATCTCGCCGATCGGATCGAGCAGGTTGCGCTGAACGTCGACCGCGAGCGCCTTCAATGGCGAGACGTAGAGGGTATGGAGCCCTTCGGTGGGATTCTCGATCAATTCGGCGATCGAGGCGATGAAGCCCGCCAGGGTCTTCCCCGCCCCGGTCGGAGCGACCAGCAAGGCGTTACGGCCGGCCCGGGCCGCGGCCAGCATCTCGAGCTGGTGACGCCGCAGCTTCCAGCCCTTGGCCGCGAACCAGTCGGCGATGACCCCGGGGAGGCGAGCATCAGCGCTTGCTTGCGATCCGCTCGGCTCGGGTGGACGGGCCAAAGTAATTCGTACCTAGAAGTCGAGCCCAAGCGCGGCGAAGGCGTGAAAGCCTTTTCCGCCGCCGTCCTCGAACGCCGGCCCGCCCGAGGCGAGCAGGCGCAACGGACCGGGCAGGTCGTAGATCGCGCCCAGGCCGAGGCTGGTCGACGCCCGGCCGCCGACTCTGTCGGCGCCCTGCCGATCGGCTTCGACTCCGATCAGAAGGCGATCGCCGAACTGCCGGGTCACCGCGGCCCCTCCGGTCCAGTAATCGCGATTGCCCGCGCCCGGATTGATCGCGTAGCCGCCGCCTCCGAATACCGACCAGGGGCCGAAATCCTTCTGCGCCCAGAGCGGCAGCAAGGCGGTCACATGGCCCGCTCCCATCCCGTTGCTGGCGGTGGGAAGGCTGATCCCAGGAAAGGCGGCGATCTGCAGGCCGGCGGATTCGTCGTGGTAGAAACGGTATTTCACCGCCGCTTCGAGGTCGCCCGCGCCCCAGCGCCATCCCGACGGATCGTGGGCATAAGCGGCCGACAGTCCGACGGTGATCTGCACGTCCTTGGCCGCGCCGTAATTGAACTCGGCGCCGAGCGCGCCTTCGAAATCCTCGCCGGCGCCTTCGGCCTCGAACAAGGGCGCATAGATCTCCCATTGGCCGGTCTCGGTCGGCTCGGGGTCGTCGGTCAGGAAGGGCGGTCCGGCCGCGGCCGATGCCGGAACGAGCAGCAAGGCGAGGGCCATCGGCGCCCCGGCCCTCATTTTCCCTCGCTCCCCGCCGCCTGATCGCCGCCCGGATGGCGGCCGGGGCGCTGCGGGATCAGCCACACCAAAGCAAGCATCGCCGCGATCAGGACCAGCGAAGCAAGCGGCCGGCTGAGCTCGAGACCGCCCTGGCCCAGAGGCTTGTCGAGGAAGTCGCCCACCGTCGCGCCGAGCGGGCGGGTCAGGATGAAGGCCGCCCAGAACAGCAGGACATGGCTGATTCGGGTCCAGCGATAGAGCGCCGCAAGAACCAGCAGCAACGCGCCGAAGAAGAGAGCGCCGCCGCCATAGCCGAGGCTCGAATCGGCGATCCAGTCGCCGAGCGCGGTCCCGAGCGTTTGCGAGAAAGTGATCGTGACCCAGTAGAAAATCTCTTCGCGCGGGCTGACCACCGAATCGACCGAGATCGTGCCGGTGGCCTTGTACCAGGCGAACAGCGAAGCCAGCACGCAGGCGAGCAGCAAGAGCGATCCGCCCGGATAGCCGATTCCGAGGGAGCGGGTCGCGAAGTCGGCAAGCGTGGTGCCGGCCGTGGTCGATGCGACGATCGTCGCCCAATAGAGCCAGGGATTGAACCTCGATGCCCTGATCTGCGCCCAGACCAGCACCATCAGCAGCAGTCCGAAAATCGCCGTTCCGATCAGATAGCCGTTGAGGCCCCCTTGCCCGGCCTCCGCCGTCGTCTCGCCGAGCCAGCTCATCGAGACGCTGTCGCCGCCGGTCTCGCCGAGCGTGGTGGCGAGGATCTTGATGATCCAGAAGCCCAGCGTGACGGCCGGGACCTTGGTCAGAGTGTCGCGCATGGTCATCGGGCCCACCTCGGTTGGGATCGGCCGGCCTCGGCCATCTTCCCTGTCCGGTCAACCGGTCGGAGAACCCGCCTCGATATGGCTAGTCGCCGTCTTCCTCGCGGCGGGCGGCTTCCTCCTCATCGTAGACGCGCCGGGTTGCTTCGTCGGGTCCGTGGTCGTCGGCCCTGTCCCTGCGGTTGCGAAAGAAGGCCCAGAGCAGGACGGCGGCCAGAAGCAGCGGCCCGACGATGGTGATGATGGTCCAATTCGCTCCGCCCATGTCCATCGCTCGCTCCTTTCCTCGGCATCGGGCCGGCCGCCTTGGCGGGCCGCCGGCTTGCAGCCATATAAGCTCGATGGCCCGCCTCGGTTCCTGGATCGAGCCTTTTCCCGAAGGCATATACATAAAGCCCGCCGACGCCTGGGTCGATCCGGGCCAGCCCAGGCCGCGAGCGCTCGTCACCCACGGCCATGCCGACCATGCCCGCGGCGGCCATGAGGAGGTCTGGGCGACCGCCGAGACCCTTGCGATCATGGCCTGCCGTTACGGTCCGCAGCCGGGCGGGCGGCCGGTCGCCTATGGCGAGACGGTCCGGATCGGCGAGGTCGAGGCGAGCTTCGTCCCGGCCGGCCATGTCCTCGGCTCCGCCCAGATCCTTCTCGATTATCGCGGCGAGCGGGTGGTCGTGTCGGGCGATTACAAACGCCGGCCGGACCCGACCTGCGCTCCGTTCGAGCCGACACCCTGCGACATCTTCATCACCGAGGCGACCTTCGGCCTCCCGGTCTTCCGCCACCCGGAGACCGCGTCCGAGATCGACCGGCTGCTTCTCCGGCTCCACGAAAATCCCGACCGCTGCGTGCTGGTCGGCGCCTATGCTCTCGGCAAGGCTCAGCGGCTGATCGCCGAGCTTCGCTGCCGAGGCCATTCCGACCCGATCTACATCCATGGCGCCCTCCAGCGCCTCTGCGACCTCTACCGGGATCATGGCGTCGATCTCGGCGAATTGCGCCCGGCGACCGAGGCGAAAAAAGATGAGTTGAAAGGGAAGATCGTCGTCGCCCCGCCCGGCGCCCTCAACGACCGCTGGTCGCGCCGCCTGCCCGATCCGATCACCGCGATGGCCTCGGGCTGGATGCGGATCCGCCAGCGCGCCCGCCAGCGCAACGTCGAGCTTCCCTTGATCGTCTCCGACCATGCCGACTGGGACGAGCTCACCGACACAATCGCCGAGCTGGCGCCGCGCGAGGTCTGGATCACCCACGGCCGCGAGGACGCCCTGATGCACTGGTGCATGACCCGCCAGATCAAGGCGCGGGAGCTCAACCTGGTCGGGCGTGAGGATGAGGACGACTGAAGTTGCTGAAGCTCTCGGTTGGACCGGTTCAGCCGGCGAGAATAGCGGCCGCGGTCTCTTCGATTGTACCGGCGACGAGCAGATAATCGCCGCCCACGACTCCGACCTTGGTCTGTCCGTCCTCATGGGTGCGCAGCCAGGCAATGTTCTCGGCGACGACCAGATAATTGCCGCCGCGCGACTTCAGTGAAACGAACTTCATGATTCTCACCCCGATCTCCTGCCCACATAAGGGAGCGGGATCAGTTTCCGGTTAACGTCCCGGATCGCCGCGGCACGGGCCAGACCCGTCGCGTCCCGCTTGGCAAGCGGCCTCGCCCAGAGCGTCATAATCGATGAGCTTATGGTCGCCGATCGTGTAGGCTCGACCGGGGAGGCGCATATGCGAAATCTGTACCGGCTCGCGACCGCCGCCGCTTTCCTCGTTTCGATCGCGGCCTGCTCACCTGCGACCGCCCCGACCCCCGCGCCCATCGCCATGGACGATACGATGGCTCTGGAGCTGTTCCGGCTGGAGGCGCGGGCGCGCAAGCTGCCGCCGGAGGCCGAAACCCGCCTGCGGTCGTTGCTTCGCGACGCTTTCACTGCGCTGGGCCCCGATCCGCGTCCTCCGGAGACTAGCGACGAATTCCTGATCTTCGCCGAAAAGGTCTCGATCTCGCTGGCCGCCCACAACGATATCCAGCCGGTCGATCGGGTCGATTGGGTCGACTCGCTCGGCGACGCGCTGCGGCCGATTCCCCCGGACCATCCGAGCCTGGCCCGAAATCTGGACCACGCCGCGAATCGCGAGCGTCGGAAATATGCCAAGCCGGGCGAGCCGTTCTATTTCCTGGATTGCGACATTGCCTCGCTGCTTTTGATCAGCGTCGCGCAAATGGTCGGTTTCGATCTGAAGCTGGTCGAGGTTCCGAACCATAATTTCGTGCGCTGGTCCGACGGGCGCGGGGGCTATGCGAATTGGGACTGGACCAATTGGGGCAGCCACCGGAACGAATATTATGCCGACAGATGGGCGATGACGGAGCTTCAGAGGAATCGCGGCCGCTGGCTGGCCGGCCAGTCCGCCGCCGAAAGCCGGGGCTATTTCATCGGAGTCCTGGCGGCCGTCGTTCGCGATCCGGAGCAAAGACTCGAGCTGGCGCGCCAAGCGATAAGAGGAGCTCCGAACAATCCGATGACGGCGGAAACCGCGGCTTGGGTTTTCGCGACGACCGGCAAGGGCGTCACCGACCAGGAGCGCCGAAACTCGGTCGGCTATGCCTTGGCCGCCTTGGCCGGCGATCCGGACGATGCCGGCTATAATCTGACCGCGGCATGCGCCTTCGCCGTCACCGGCTCCGCCGAGATGGGCGCCGCGCTGCAGGAGCGGGCAGCCGCGCTCGAATCGTCGAACGATAGTGCCAATTTTCGCACAAACCTCGAGCGCATGCGGCGCGGGGAGGTCTGCCAGGACCGAACGGAACAGGCGGAACCGGACGACGAAGGGTAATGAGCGATTCGGACCCGCGATCGATGGACAGAAACTTTGACCCGCCGAAAGCGATGTTCGATAGGACGAGGACCCGGAGGATCGAGCCGTGAGCGTCGCGTTTCGCCGCGAGAGCGATGAAGAGCATAAGGAGCCGAGGTTCGAGCTGCCGATCCCGGTCGGCCCAAACCTGGTGACTGCGAACGGCCTCGCGCAGATCGAGGCGCGGGTCGCGGAGCTCGAGGCGCTGGTGAAGGGCGAGGGGGATCCGGCCCGCCTCGAGGAAGCGAAGCGCGACCTGCGCTACTGGCGGACGCGCCTCGCCACGGCGCAGCTCGCTCCGCCGCCGCCGCCCGATGAAGTCGGCTTCGGCTCGCGAGTCGGCTTCCGGCTCAAGGGTGAGGCGCGACGGGTGGACATTGTCGGCGACGATGAAGCCGATCCCGCGGCCGGCCGGATTTCCTTCTCCGCGCCTTTGGCCCGGGCGATGATCGGCGCCTGCGTCGGCGATCTCGTCGATTTCGCCGGCCAGGCCGGAGCAATCGAGATCGTGGAGATCGCCCGCCTACAGGGCTAGCGGCGATGGCGAGATTGATCCTGTTCAACAAGCCCTATGGCATGCTCTCGCAATTCACCGATCGCGGAAGCGCGGGATCGGCGCGGGCGACTCTTTCGGATCGTATCGATCTCCCCGGCATCTATCCGGCCGGGCGGCTCGACCGCGACAGCGAGGGCCTTCTCCTGCTCACCGACGATGGCCGGCTGCAGGCGCGGATCGCCGATCCCAGGTTCAAGACGGCCAAGACCTATCTGGTGCAGGTCGAGGGCGAACCCGATCAGGCGAGCCTCGATGCGCTGAGACTCGGCGTCTTGCTGAAAGACGGTCCGGCCCGGCCGGCCGAGGTCGAATCGATCGCCGAGCCCGCTTTGTGGCCCCGCGATCCGCCGGTCCGGTTCCGCAAGAGCGTGCCCGATTCCTGGCTGAGGCTCGTCATCCGCGAAGGGCGCAACCGCCAGGTGCGCAGGATGACCGCGGCCGTCGGCCTTCCGACATTGAGGCTGGTGCGATGGAGCGTCGGCGACTGGACGCTCGACGGGATCGAGCCCGGACAATGGCGGCAAATCCAGGTCTAGCGCCGGCGCCGGCTCACTCGTCCCCGCCGGGAGCGACGCTGCCCTGATTGATGAGCGTCACGATCAACGCCATCGCGGACTCGGATCTCGCCACGTCCGGGTCGACTGCTATGCGCGGCTGGGCGCAGAGTCGCTCGGCGAAATCGGCCGTCTCCTCGCCGCATTCGAAACATTCGCCGTCCGCGAACAGAAGCAGCGGCCCGGCCGCCGGGCGGATGAAGGAGAACCGGCTTGCCGGATTGCGGCGCAGATTCGGCTCGCGGGCGAGGCGTTCGCGAATTTCGCCGACCGAGACCGGCGTCTCCGGCCGCCAGTCCAGATCGGGATATTTGGGCGCGCTCACATAGCGGCCGAACCAGCGGGCGAAGGCCTCGCGGTCGAGCATGGTCTCAGCGACCATCGAGTGAAGCCGGGCAATCGCTTCCCCGGAAATCTCGCCCGGATTGTCCTGCGCCCGCAAGTCCGGATCGGCGTAGCGGTCCTCGTCCCCCATGCCCGCGAGCAGATGCTCGCTCCACCCGCCGATCAGATCGCCGCGCGAAGGCGCTCGAAAGCCGATCGAATAGGTCATGCAGTCGCCGCCGGCGGCGACTCCGTCATGCGCGATTCCGGGCGGCACGTAGAGGATGTCGCCGGGCTCGAGGATCCACTCCTCTTCGGCCTCGAAATCGGCGAGCAGGCGAAGCTCGTCGTTCGGCACAAGCGCGCTCTCCGGATCGCAATGCCCGCCGATCCGCCAGCGCCGCCGGCCCAGGCCCTGGACCAGGAACACGTCATATTGGTCGAAATGCGGTCCCACGCCGCCGCCGTCGGCGGCGTAGCTCACCATCACGTCGTCGATCCGCCAGTTCGGCACGAATCGGAACGGCTCGAGCAATTGGGCGACCTCCGGCACATGATGATCGACTGCCTGGACCAGCAGGGTCCATCCTTCGCCGCCGAGCCGGCTGAATCGGTCCTCGGCGAACGGCCCATGTTCGAGCTCGAACCTGTCGCCCTGCTTCACGACCAGACGCGATTCGATCTCCTCCTCGCAGGCCAGGCCGGCGAGCTCGTCGGGATCGAGCGGATTGCTCCACGACTTCCAGGCGTTTCGGATCAGAAGCGGCTTCTTCTGCCAATGATCGCGGAGGAAGACTCCGCTGTCGAAACCGTCCAGCTCCATGGCCTGGCTCAGCCGTCGAGGTCGGCGAGGGAGAAGAGAATGAGCGCCGCCGCGGCCAGAATCGCCCAGCGCACGCCACGCTCGAGCCCGAAGTTCCCGGATCGCGCCAGGATCAGGGCGCTCGCGGGCATGACGATCAGGAACAGGCCGACCGAAAGCGCCAGGCCGGCCTTGAGCCCCAGCAGGTGGAATCCCGCCAGTGCGAGCCCGGTCCACAGAATGCAGTAGAGCAGGGCTTCGGGATAGATTCTCGGCATCGCGCTTCCGCCTAGACCATGGCCGCGTGCGTCATCAACGGCGGGCGGTCAGGGCCCGGGACGCCGGCCCAGCAGCGCGGATACATAGTTGATCGGGGCATGGTCGGCTCCAGATCGCGCCGGCACGTTGCTCCACAATTGCCAAGCGTATTTTCGTAGATAGAGGAGGGTGCCCTTTCGGCGATCGGCGGAAATCTCGGCATCGTCAGGGGGCGGCGCATGAACCTGCCCGAGATGGTCTATGTAACGTGCCTCTGAGACATGGCCATAACCGACCGGCGGCGGGATCCGGGCCACGATGTCGGTGCAGTCGTCGTAGCGACGGACGTCGCGGCCTTCGAACGACTTCACAAAAGTCCCGTCTCCGACGCGCGGGGAGCCGAATGTGACAAGAACCGCCTCCGGCCACAAGGCTGCCATCAGCGTCGCCATCGCCGCGCCAAGGCTGTGGCCGGTTACGATCAATTTGCCGCTCGGCATGTTGCTGTCGATCGAGTTCCGAAGGCTTCGATAGGCTCGCCAGAAGCCCCGATGAACGCGGCCGGGCCCGGGCCACTCTTCGAGTTTGATGAGCGCGTCGCTGACCACGTCCTTGATGCTCGTGATCTGCGTTCCGCGAAAGGCGACTATCGTATATTCGCCCATGGTCGTTACGAGGGCCTGCGAGTCCGTCGGCCTATCGCTGAAGCATTGCGGCGTGCCGAGACCCGCCTTCGTCAACACCGCCGCCAACCTTGCTTCCTGCTCGGGGCCGATTTCGAACGGAGAGTAGACGAGGCGGGAAAGCTCGGCGCAAACCTGATCGAGCCCCCAGTCGGTCGAGAAGTCCGCGATCGGCGGCCGTTTCTCGGGATTGAAGAGCGCCCTCCGTGTCGGATCGTACGCAATTGTATCGTCGATCATCGGCTCCCCCCTTGGCCGGCGCCTGCCACGGGAGTCGGCATCGGCATGATAGCGCCGAAATCGCCGATTTGCACGCAGGCGCGTAGCGGACAGTTCTCGCTAATGCGCCGCCTGCGGACCGCGAGTGAGGCCGGACAGAGCGAGCTGCTCGTCGATCTGGCCGATCAGGCGCTGGAGGCCGGCCGTGTCCTTCGCCTCGGCCCGGGCGACCAGCACGTCCTGGGTGTTGGAAGCTCGGAGAAGCCACCAGCCGTCGTCGGTGCTGACCCGGGCGCCGTCGGTCCTGTCCACCCTTGCTCCGTCGCGGCCGAGCCTCTCGAGCACCTCGTCGACGACCGCGAATTTGCGGCTCTCGTCGACCTGGAATCGCATTTCCGGCGTATTGACCATCGCCGGCATCGCCGATCGCAGATCGGTCAGCGAGCCGCCGAGCGCGCTGACCGCCCGGATCAGCCTGACCGCGGCGTTGATCCCGTCGTCGAAACCGTACCATTGGTCGGCGAAGAAGATGTGGCCGCTCATCTCGCCGGCGAGCGGCGCCTTGGTCTCCTTCATCTTCGACTTGATCAGGCTGTGGCCGGTCTTCCACATCAGCGGCTTGCCGCCGAGCTCGGCGACCCGGTCGAACAGGGCCTGGCTCGCCTTGACGTCGGCGATGATCGTTGCGCCGGGATGGTCGGCGAGCACCGGCTCGGCGAGGATCGACAGCAATTGGTCGCCCCACACCACCCGGCCCTCGCCGTCGACCGCTCCGATCCGGTCGGCGTCGCCGTCGAGCGCGATCCCGAAATCGAGCCCCTTCTCGGCGACCAGGGCCTTCAGATCCTCGAGATTGGCCTCGACCGTCGGATCGGGGTGATGGTTGGGGAATCGGCCGTCCACCTCGGTGTAGAGGCAGTGATGCTCGCCGGGCAGCTTCTTCACCAGCCGCTCGACGACCGGCCCGCCCGAGCCGTTGCCGGCGTCCCAGCCGATCCGGAACGGCCGCCCGTCGAAGCCCTCGAGAAGGCGGTCGACATAGGAGTCCATCACGTCGGCGTCGGAGACGCTGCCCGATCCCGACTCCCAGTCGCCGTCCGCCGCCATCCGGCCGAGCTTCTGGATGTCCTCGCCGAAGAAGGCGCCGTGGCGGAGCACCATCTTGAAGCCGTTATAGCTTGCCGGATTGTGGCTCCCCGTGATCATGATCCCGCCGTCGACCCCAAGCTCGGCTTCGGCGTAATAGAGCATCGGTGTCGGCCCGAGCCCGATCCGGACCACGTCGACTCCGCTCGCTATGAACCCTCGGACGAGCGCCTGCTCGAATCCCGGCGAGCTTACGCGGCCGTCCTTGCCGACCGCGACTTTGCTTCCGCCCGAGCGCCTGACGAGGGTGCCGAAGGTCCGGCCGACCGCTACCGCATCGCCCTCCGCCAGCGTCTCGCCGACGATTCCCCTGATGTCATATTCGCGCAGGGAGGTGGGATTGAAGCGGTGGCTCATTCAGAAACTCCAGGACTGGGTGGAAGCGGGATTCAAGACGCTCGAGGCGTCCGCCGGTTCATTTCCGCGACCAATGTGTCGCGCGCGACGTTGACCCGGTGGGCGAGCTCGTCCGAGCCGCCCGAATCGGGATGGACTCGGGCGATCAGCCGGCGATGGGCGTCGCGGATCTCGGCGAGGGTGGCGTTGGGCCCGACTCCGAGCAGCCGCCGGGCGTCCTCGACCGGCATCGGCGGAGGGCCGGACGACCGCCGACGCCATGCCGCCCACAGCAAAGCGCCCGCCATCAGCCCGGCGCCGGGGAGCAATTTGCCGGTGGTCAGAAGCCGGAAGCCGAGCAGGAAGATGATCCCGGCCGCGACGTCCTCATAGGTCAGGCCCTTCAAGCGGCCGCTCCACCACAGCCAGATCAGGCCCGCCGCGGCGAGCAGGATGATCGCGCCCATCTCAGCCGTCCGTCATCTCAGCCAGCCGCCGCGGCGCGCGGCGCGGCCTCCCTCTCCTGGGGCAGGCCGAAGCCGGCGATCATCTCGCGAAGCTCCTGGCGGGCGGCGATATGGCTCAATCCGACGTCGCCGATCTGGGCGAGGTCGAGCAGGGTCAGGCCCTTGGGGAAGAGCTCGCGGTAGATGACCCGCTCGCCGAGCCCCGGAATGACCCGGAAACCGACCCGGCGCGACAGCTCGTCGAGCGCCGCCCCGACCCGGCGCATGTTGCGCGCCTCGATATGCTGGAGCCGGTTCCTGAGAAGCACCCAGTCGACGCTCGCGCCGTGGGTCTTGGCGCGCTGGGTCCGGCTGTTCCAGACCAGCTCGGCGTAAAAGCTCGGACGGCGGACCCGATAGGTCTCGGCATCGACCTCGCCGATCAGGTCGAGATCGACGAAGCTGTCGTTGATCGGGGTGACCAGAGTGTCGGCTCGGAGCATCGCCTTGCGGCTGTGAACATCGTCGCGGCCGGGCGTGTCGATCACCACGATCTCGGAGTCGGCGCCCAATCGGTCGAGCTGGGCATCGAGATCGCCGTCCTTCGCCGGGTCGAACGTCTCGTAGACCGGCATCGGCAGAGTCTCGCCGATCCGCTTCATTGTCGCCACCCGATTGTCGAGATAGCGGCCGAGAGTCCGCTGGCGGGTATCGAGGTCGATCGCGGCGACCCGCCGCCCCGCCGCGGCGAGCGCGACCGCGCTGTGAACGGCGGTGGTCGATTTGCCGGTGCCGCCCTTCTCGTTGGCGAAAACTATGAAATGCGGCCCCGCCATCTCGCTTGTGCCATCCTCTTGATATTGGCGCCCCCGCCCCGCAAGGGAGCCATTCCCAAGCTCTATCGGAGGCCGTGAAGCGGTGCAAATCGTCCGTGAGGTGGAAGCGCTGAGGCGGGAGATCGCCGCCCTGCGCGGCGAGGGCGGCACGATCGCCTTCGTCCCGACCATGGGGGCGCTCCACGCCGGCCACATGGCGCTGGTCGCCGAAGGCCGGCGACGAGCGACCCATGTCGTCGCCTCGATCTTCGTCAATCCGACCCAGTTCGGGCCGAACGAGGATCTCTCGACCTATCCGCGCCGCGAGGCTGCGGACGCCGCCATGCTCGAGCAGGAAGGCTGCGCCCTGCTCTGGGCGCCCGACGCCGCGACCATGTATCCCGAAGGTTTCGCCACGACCGTGACCGTGACCGGGGTCAGCGAAGGCCTGGACGGCGCCGCCCGGCCCGGCCATTTCGACGGAGTCGCGACGGTGGTGGCGAAACTGTTCGGCCAGGTCCGGCCTGATTTCGCTCTGTTCGGCGAGAAGGATTACCAGCAGCTCGCCGTGATCAGGCGGATGGTCCGCGATCTCGATCTCGGCATCGAGATCGTCGGAGTGGCTACCCAGCGCGATGCCGATGGCTTGGCGCTCTCGTCGCGTAATACTTATCTCAGCGAGGAGGAGAGGCGGTCCGCTCGCATGCTGCCCCGCGCACTCGCCGATGCGGCACGCGCGATCCAGCAGGACGGAAACGTGCCAGAGGCGCTGGAGGGCGTGAGATCCCGTCTCGCCGCCTCCGGCTTTGATCCAATCGACTATGTCGCGCTCTGCGACGCGGATACGCTCGCGCCGGTCAACTCGCTCTCCGCCCCTGCGCGGCTGCTGGCGGCGGCGCGGTTGGGGAAGACTCGTCTGATCGACAATCTGCCAGTCTCCGCTCCGTCTGCCCCGCGGGCAAGTGGAACGGGACAGGGCTAGGCTTGTAGTCGGCGCGTCATCTTGTCCCACCCTTCGGACGTGTGTCGGTCATTTTGTCGGGCAAAGGCACGTGCATGACATCTATGTCCTCGTCCCCTCCATCCTCCCCCGTTCTCTCAACCTCGGAGGCGATCTTTTTTGCCCGTTCCGTTAGTTCTTGCCCTTCTTTGTTCTTCGCCAAAACGCTCTGAAATTCGCTGAGATGGCCCTGCAAGTCTGCCGTCATCTCAGGCGTGATGACATCTTTCCCGGTGCAGGCGTGTACTTCATCGATAACGATATCAGTGAGGTTCTTCCCTTGAGTCCGTGCATATTGACTCGCGGTACTTATCTCGTACGCAAACCATGCGTCGATTACCGTGTCTTTGGAGTTACGTTTCGTAAGCGGACCCTCTTCCAATGTGTTTCGAGATAGTATAATAAATCTATGTTCGACCCCTACCACATAAGCTTTTCCCACCCATTGATCCGTGACTTGTTCCATAAGTTTCATCATAATTATTGATGAGAACTCATCGCAGTTACCAGACTGCAAAAGTACGGAAGCCATGCCTTCTATGTGACGATGTATAATGTCTCCCGCGCCGGGTTGTTTGCCATATTTACTGATCAGGGGTTTTGTAACTCTTTTATTGAATTCTTTGTGCTGTAACATCCAAGCGTCTGAATAGCTCTTGCCTTTACTCTGTATTATACCTTGCGAGGTGTTGCCGGCGCGGATCCGCCGGTCCATCACATATTGCATCGCGTTGATCGGCGCTATTTCATGCACGATCTCCCGAAATGCCTCTCCGATGCTATTGAATTGTCGCTGATGCCCGTCTTTCCATAATCTGGGGATTGCCTCAACAACGGGCGCCGTGACGGTGGACGGGTTACCCAGCGCCAGCACGGCTTGGCATATTTCGTCCGGCGACTGATAAAAGGCGGCGCCGAGTCTCTCGGCGGCGGTAGGCCTGCCGCTGTAGGGAGATGACGCGGCCGGTGCCCTGCGTCTGCTTCTGCGATCCGGACCGTACTGATTCGGCTCGGCGAGAACAGCGCCGGTGGCGGCGGCGGCCGACGAGCTGCTGGCGGAGCTCTCCGCCGCCCATGCCCGCTCGACCGTCGCCTCATGGGCGGGCTCGCGGGAGGCTGCCGCGGCGCTTGCGTCCGTCCCGGGGCTTTCTTCCACTGCCGCGGCGGCGGCCGAGCCGCTCGCAACGCGCCGCGATCCCCCTGCTTCCGCGCTCCTTCGCGCTCTACTGGGAGCAAAGGCCGGGGGTTGATTTGCAGCACGAGAGTCGGATGCCGCGGCGCTGCCGACCGTCCAGGGGCTCGCTCCCGTCGCCGCGTCGGTGTCCATCGAACTGGAACCATCGCTTCCTGATTTCCTTTCTTCATCATCCGGCACGGCACGACGAGTGTGCCCGCCGGCCGCGGTAACCTCATCCTCTCTTTGAGAGGCGCCTTGGTACGGCGCGGCGGCGGCGGCAGAACTGCTCGACGCTCCTCCACCGTCTACGGCTGTTGACGCCGCGCCTTGATTTCGAAGGACCTTTAACTTGGGCTGGATCGTAAATGCACGCGCATCGCCCATGAGGATTGGAATCCGAAGCAGGCGCGGGCCTCCAGAGTGGCCGATCCCGACGGCTGGCCCAGACTGGCTTTTCGCCCTCAGCCCCATCAGGTCGGCTTCAGATTCGAGAGCAGGGTCGGAGCAGAGAATATTGTGCTTATTCTGTAGGCTGGTCTTCACGCGTCCCTGCTTCTGCTGCACGACATGCCAAGCTTCGTGCGGCAGGTGGCGTTCCTGGCCGGGGCCGACGTGAATGTCCGTGCCCTGCGCATAGGCTAGGGCCTGAATCTGGGCAGGCTTCGACGAGCCGTAATGGACCTTCACGTCGTCCATGCTCAGGCCGGACAGCGCCTCGACGCCGGTCTTGAGCCGGTCCGGAAGGCCGGTATCGTTCCGACGCGGCGGCGGTGCGCGTGGCTCGGCGGGGTTTTCGAGGCGCTGGATCGGGGTTTCAAATTGGGGGCCCGGCTCCGCTATCTCGTCGCCAGGACTATGCGACGACCGGAACGCTGACCGCCTGTCCTCGAGCGAGGGGATGGACGGCATGAGCCGGGCGCGTGTCGCAGCCTCCATCGAAGCGCGAAAGGCGCTTTGCCGCTGTGCGACCGGCTGAACGCGGAGGGGCGCGCTCACGACACCATGTGCGAGCGCCGGCATCGTAGTGGGCGCCGGGCCGCCCCCGGCCTTCTTTTTCGGGACGTGCACCTGATCGCTCATTTCCGAGCCTCTCCGGCCGGTGACGCTAAGGTGTTTCCCTGGCGGGGGCTATGTTCTTGCGCCACAAAGAAAAACCATAATGGATGCAATCGGTCGTCCGCTCAGCCCGAAGTTGGTGACCGCTGCGTTAACCATTTGTTGGGAATAAGTGCGCGAAACCTGCCCCAGCGAAGAGGAACAGGGGCAAGTCACCATGGGCAACAGCCTGAAATCAGCGACCTTCCTGATCGAGAGCCGGCTCGCCGACGCCGCGATGGGAGATCCCGAGGCGCTCTATCAATTGGGCGTAGCCTATTCGACCGGGACCAGCGGGATCGAGGTCGACCTCATCGAAGCCCATAAATGGTTCAATCTCGCCGCTTTGAACGGAAGCAGCCGCGGCCAGGAATGCCGGGCCGAGATCGCCGAGGAAATGACCGCCCGCGAGATCGCCGAAGCCCAGCGCCAGGCGCGGGCCTGGCTGTCGGAGACGGTAAGACGGGCTGCCTGACCTACAGCCTAACCCGTGAGGCTCAGTTCGAGCCCGCACCCCCGGCCGGCACCCCATTCTCATATTTGCGGAACCAGGCGATGATCGCCGCCGCCTTGGCACCCGCCTGCGACGGCCTCGCGGCGATCGTGCCGTGGCTGGCCCCGGGCACCTTCACCAGAGCGGTCGGGACTCCGCGGATCTGCAGCGCCGTATAATATTGCTCGGCCTCGCTGACCGGGGTCCGGTAATCCTCGCTTCCGACCACCACCAAAGTCGGGGTCTTCACATTGCCGACCAGGGATAGCGGCGAGCGCGCCCAATAAGAATCATGATCCTCCCACGGATATTTGCCGAACCAGTAGCGCGAGAACAGGCCCGGCCCGTCGGCGGTGAGCACGAAGCTTGCCCAGTCGATCACCGGCTTCTGGGTCGCGGCCGCCTTGAACCGGTCGGTCTTGCCGACGATCCAGGCGGTGAGAACGCCTCCGCCAGAGCCGCCCGTGACGAACAATTTGTCGGGATCGGCGACTCCCTCCGCGATCGCGGCGTCGACCGCGGCCATCAGATCGTCATAGTCCCGGCCGGGATAGGCGTGCTGGATCTGGTTGGCGAAGTCGGCTCCGTAGGAGGTCGATCCGCGCGGATTGACCGAGAGGACGGCGAATCCGGCCGCCGCATAAAGCTGGTTGTCGGTCGAGAAATAGGGGCCGTAAGCGGCATAGGGCCCGCCATGGATCTCGAGGATCAGCGGCACCCGGCGGCCCGCCGCATAGCCCGGCGGCAGGGTCAGCCAGGCATCGATCGCCTTGCCGTCGAACGAGGTCACCGCGATCTTGCGGACCGCTCCGAGCGCCTTGTTGTCGAGAAGCTCGGAGTTGAGGCGGGTGAGCTGCCGGTTCGCGCCGGACCTGACCAGGACCACGTCGGGCGGCCGGTTCGCGCTTCCGACCATCGTCGCCACCGATCCGTCGCGGGCGACGCTGTACGAGCCGCCCGTATAGGGCCGGTCGAGGCCGGCCCCGCTCAGGCCCTCGGCGACGGTCCGGATCGAGCCGTCGAGCCCGACCCGTGCGACCTTGCGAACCGCATGATCCTCATAAGCGATGTAGATCGAGCGGCCGTCCGCGGCCCAGACCGGCGAATCGACGATCCGGTCGAGCGAGGCCGTCAGCGGCCGGCGATTGGTCCCGTCGCGGTCCATCACATAGAGCTCGGAGCCGAAATAGCCGAGCTCGCGGTCGTCGAAGCCGGTATAGGCGATCAGCCGCCCGTCGGGAGAGACGACCGGCTCGGTGTCGGGGCCGTTGCGGTCGGTCAGCGCCCGGATCGTCCCTGACGCCACGTCGAGCGCGTAGACTTCCGCATTGAGCGGCGCCCGCTCCCAATCGGCATGGCGGTTGCTGCTGAACAGGATCGAGCGGCCGTCCGGAGTCCAGCTCAGCGGGCCGTTGTCGTGGACCTGGCCGAAGCTCAGCTGGCGCGGCGCTCCGCCGTCGGCAGCGACCAAAAAGATGTGGCTGAAGCCGGACTTGAGATAGCCTTCCTCGTCGGTGCGGTAGGTGACCGCGTTGACGATCTGGAGCGGCTCGGCCCATTTCGCGCCCTCGGGCTTGTCGGGCAGCGCCCCGAGCCTCAGGCCCTCGCCCGGAACGAACAATGTGTAGGCGATCTGCCGTCCGTCCGGCGACCAGGCGACGCTCCCCGGCGTATCGGGAAGGCCGGTGATCCGGACCGCCTCGCCGCTCTCCATCCAGCGCACGAACAATTGGGCCGAGCCGCCCTCGGCGGTCGAGATGAAAGCGAGACGCCGGCCGTCGGGCGACCAGCGCGGCTGGCTGTGCGATCCCGGCCCGGCGGCGATCGGCACCTGCTGGCCGCTGCGCGTGTCGATCAGCCAGATCGACGAGCGCACCCGGTCGGTCATGATGTCGCCCGAGCGGCGGACATAGGCGATCCGGGTCCCGTCCGGACTGATCTGCGGATCGCTCGCCGCTTCGAGCGAGAAGAGGTCGCGCGCCTCGAAGGTCCGCGACGGGCCGTCCGCCGCGAGTACGGGCATTGCGAGGCCGACCAGGAACAAGGCGGCGAGCAGTCGAGCGATCATGGCAAACCCCCGAGGAATGGAATCGGCCGGGACTATGCGTCAGCGGCCGATCTGCGGAAAGGCGTCATTTCCGACAGCGATTCGATCTCGCGGAGCACCGCCGGACGCTCGGCGTCGAGATAGGATGAGACCGCCTCGCGGAGGCGCGGATCGGCGATATGGTGCGCCGACCAGGTCGGCACCGGGCTGTAGCCTCTGCTCAATTTGTGCGGTCCCTGGGCTCCGGCCTCGACCCGCTCCAGCCGGCGCTCGATCGCCGCTTCGATCGCCTGATAATAGCAGATCTCGAAATGGAGGTTCGGCACCTCCTCGATCGCGCCCCAATAGCGGCCGTAGAGCGTATCGGCGCCGATCAGGTTGAGCGCCCCGGCGATCGGCCGGCCGCCGCGCGTCGCGAAGATCAGGAGCACCCGCTCGGCCATCCGCTCGCCGAGCAGCGAGAAGAATTTGCGGCTGAGATAGGGGCGGCCCCATTTGCGCGATCCGGTGTCCTGATAGAAGGTCCAGAAGGCGTCCCAGTGCCGCTCGCCGATCGCGGCGCCGCTCACATGCTCGACCTCGATCCCGGCCAAGGCCGTCTCGCGCTCCTTGCGGATCACCTTGCGCTTGCGCGACGACAGAGCGGCGAGGAAATCGTCGAAGCTGGCATAGCCGTCATTGTGCCAGTGGAACTGCAGGTCGGCGCGGATCAGCCAGCCGGCCTCGTCGAACAATCCCACCTCCTCAGGCGCGATGAAGGTCGCGTGGGCGGAGGAGAGATCGTGCCGCTCGACGACCACTTCGGCGGCGGCGATCAGGGCCGGCGCGAGCGAGGGATCGCGCAGCAAAAGCCTCCTGCCCGGCACCGGCGTGAACGGCACCGCGATCTGGAGCTTGGGATAATAGAGCCCGCCCGCCCGCTCATAGGCGGCGGCCCAGCTGTGATCGAACACATATTCGCCCTGGCTGTGGCTCTTCACGTAAGCGGGCATCAAGGCGGCCGGGCGGCCGTCCTTGCCGTCGATCGCGATCGGCACCGGCTGCCAGCCGGTCGCGGCGGCGGCGCTTCCCGATTCTTCGAGCGCCGAGAGGAAGGCGTGGGTGGTGAACGGATTGTCCGTGCCGGCGCAGGCATCCCAGTCCGCGGCCTCGAAGCTGGCGACTCCGGCGCCGATCCGGGCCGTGATCGGATCCGCCTCGCTCATAGAATCTCGTAGATGATCTGGTCGGCATGCGCCGCCGCGCGGGCGCGCTCCGCATCACTCCGCACCGTCCAGGTCAGGACCCGGATTCCGCGCCGGCGTTGCGCCGAGGCGAAGCGCGAGGGCAGGTCGCGAATGTCGCAGGCGAGGAAATCGGGCCGGGAGCGCCACAGAGCGAGATGCCGCTCGATCCTGCCCCTGGCACCTCGCTTGCCCTGCTCGGTGACGACCAGCCCACGGACGATGCGCGGCGCGTGTCGCGCGAACCAGCGGCCGATCTCGGGGTTGAACGACATCACCGCCGCGGGGCCGCGATAGCCTTCGAGCGCTCGGCGGACCGAGGCGCAGAGCCGGCCGACATGGCGGTCGGGCGCTTTGACTTCGATCAGCAAAGGAACCCTCGAGCCGATCAGCCGAAGCGTCTCGCCGAGCGTAGCGAGCTTCTGGCCGCCGGCCGAAAGCGCGATTGCGCGAAGCTCGGCCGCCGGCCGCTCCGCGACCTTGCCCTGAACGCCGGTCAGCCGCTCGAGCTCGTAATCGTGGATGACGAAGGCCTCGCCGTCGCTGCTGGCCTGGACGTCGAGCTCGATTCCGTGGCCGGCGGCGATCGCGGCTTCGAAGGCAGCCGCGCTGTTCTCGATCCGGCCCGGCCCGTGGAGGCCGCGGTGCGCGAAAGGCGTGTCGAACAGGCCCTTCAGGCGCTTGCGGTCGGGGGCCGGCGCGAGCGCCCGGTCAATCGGCCCGAACGGCGACAATCGCATCGATCTCCACGGCCGCCCCGAGCGGAAGGACCGGTACGCCGACCGCGCTCCGCGCGTGGCGGCCGGCCTCGCCGAACACCTGCTCCATCAGCTCAGAGGCGCCGTTGGCGACCTTGGGCTGGGCGGTGAATCGCGGGTCCGAAGCGACGAACACGCCGAGCCTGACGATCCGCTCGACCCGGTCGAGGCCTCCAAGAGCCTTGTTGATCTGGGCGAGCAGCATCACTCCGCAGGCGCGGGCGGCGGCATAGCCGTAATCGACGTCGCGATCCTCGCCGAGCCGCCCGGTCATCACCTCGCCATGGTCGAACGGCAGCTGGCCGGAGAGGTAGAGCAGATTGCCGGTCTGGACCGCCGGCACATAAGCGGCGACCGGCGCGGCGGCCTTGGGAAGGATGATCCCGAGCTGGGCGAGGCGGATGGCGATGGCGTCGGTCATGCAATGGCGTAAGCACCCGCCGGGGCGGCCGGTCAAGGCGCTCGGCTCAGCCTGCCGACGGGCTCATCCCCGTCTGTCGCCCGGCTCGGCCGGTTTCAGGGCCGCTTCGACCAGGGCCTCGATCGCCCAGCGGGTGACCGAGCGCGCCTGCTCATCCTCGAGCTGAAGAACGTCCTTGAACACGATCATCGCCTCGGTGCCGATGACCAGGGCAAGCGCCCGCGTCAGCATCGAGAGCGCATCGGGGTCGAACCAGTCGCGCGCCGGCTCGAGCGCGGCCTCGATCAGGACCGAGCGGCGATTCTGGCGCGGCGGGAACGCGCCGTCTTCCCCTTTCAGGCTCTGCTCGAGCGCATGGATCAGCATCGTTCGAAGCGATGTTTCATTGGCCGCGAGCATGTCGTGCATGGCCGAATCGACCCGGCCGAGCCGAACGATCGGATCCGCACTCTCCTCGCCTTCGAACAAATCGGCGGGGCCCGGCACCGCGGTATCGAGCAGGGCTTCGACCAGAAGCGCATCGAGGCCGGGGAAATAGCGATAGGCGGTGGCGCGCGACACCAGAGCTTCCTCGGCAATCTCGTCGAGGCTTGGCCGCCGGCCCTGTTTCATCAGCCTCGCCGCGGCCTCGAGCAGAGCCTTGCGGGTCCTTTTCCGCTGGTTGGGCCTTCCACCCGGGTCGGAGTCGGCCATCAGGCTTGCGGCAGCTGCCGGATGATCGCGGCGAGATCGAGCCACACATTCTCGCGGCCGATGCTTCCGTCGGGCGCGAACTCGATGACGTGGAGCAATCGGAACTCGAGCGGCCGGTCGCGGCCCTCGAGTCCGAACGGCCGGCCCGGAGCCCTGCCCCGCCACAGCGATTCGTCGACCAGGAAATTCTCGCCATAAAGCCGGCGAATCGTCTCGACCCGGCCGTCGGCGAGGTCGGCGAACAAGCTTTCGTAGAAGGGGCGGGCGGAGTCGCGGCCGCGGGTCGGGCCGGTCGGCGCACCGACGATGTCGTGCTCGACGTCGGGCGAGAGGGTGGCGAGGACGCCCTCGACATCGTCGCGCGCCTCGAAATCGAAATGCTCGTCGATCCGGCGATCCATTTCCTGGCGGGTCAACATGAGAGAACCTCCTGCGGTGAGACACGGGAGTCATAATAAGATTCAAGTCTCATTACAAGATTAGATTCTCAACACCTCGTCGAACAGGCCAAGCATCGCCCGCCAGGACCGCTCGTCGGCGGCAGGGTCGTAAGCGAAGCCGGCGATTCCGAGGGGATCGATATCGCGATTGGTGAAGCTGTGGCCGACTCCGCCGTAAAGGTGGAGCTGCCAGTCCACTCCCGCGGCGGTCAGGGCCTCGGTGAAGGCATGGATCCGGGCCGGCGGGACGATCGGGTCCCCGGCGCCGTGGCAGAGCAGGACCTTGCCCAGGATCGCCTTGTCGTCCTCGGGCGGCGCGTCGAGGATTCCGGCGTGGAAGCCGGCGACGCATTTGAGCGGCGCGCCGGTACGGGCGAGCTCGATCGCGGCGGCGCCGCCCATGCAATAGCCGATCGCGGCGAGCCGTTCCGGGTCGACGTTGGGCCGGGAGGTCAGCACGTCGAGCGCCGCTGCGAGCAGTCCCCGGATCCGGGCGACGTCGGTGCGAAGCGCCTTGCCCAGTTCCATCGCCCGCTCGAGCGTGACGTCCTCCTCGCCATACATGTCGAGCGCGAAGGCGACAAAACCGAGCTCGCCGAGCCGCCGCGCTTTCTCCCTGGTATGCCGGGCGAGGCCGCCGCCTTCGTGGGCGACCAGGATCCCGGCGCTCGGCCGGCCGCCCGATCCGTCGGCGAGATAGCCTTTCAGGCTCGTGCCCTGACAGTCGTAGGCGATCGGCTCAAGGTCCATGGCGGCTCTCTATTGCGGGGCGGGTCCCATATCGAACCGCTCGAGGATCCACGGCAAGGCCTCGTCCCACCCGTCGATCCGGGCATGGGCGTGCGGCGCCGGCGGGGTCGGAGCGGCCAGCCTCGGCTCGGCGATCATGTGAAGCCGCCAGGTCTCGGGCGCGTGCTTTGCCACCGATTCGTGGTGGACGGCTAGATCGTCGATGAAGACGGCGACGCTCGGCTCCATCTCCTCGATCAGCTCGAGCAAAGGCCGGCCTTTGCCGCCGCGGTTGCAAAGCACCCGGTGATGTATGTCGAACCGGCCCAGTTGCTCGACCCGCCCGGCCTCATATTCGTCGCCGATATTGGTGAGGATGACGATGTCGGCGCGCTCGGCGATCGCCGCCAGCGCCTCGCGCGCGCCCGGAACCACATTCTGGCGGTGCATCTCGCCTTCGAAAAACTGGTCGAGCAAGGGCCAGACCCGGTCCTCGGCGACCGGCCGGCCCTCGCCGTCGCGGAGCGCCTCGCGAAAGCCCGGCGCTTCGAGGTTGAAGCTGTAGCCATGGGCTTCGGTCAGCCACTCGGCGAAGTGGCCGATCATGTGGAGCAGCACCTCGTCGCAATCGCTGACCAGCAGCGGGCGGCCGCTCATGCCTCCAGCCGCCGCCGCGCCTCGACCAGCCCGGCCGGCGCGACATCGAGCGCCTCGGCACAGCCGACGAGGTCCGGCTCATGCGCCTCGAGGAAGCGAAGGACCGCCGCGAGCAGGCTCGGATCGTCGACCCGGTCGCGCAGATCCTCGGGCGAGAGGCCGGTCAGCGCCAGCAGCCGCTGCGCCCGCGACGGCTCGCTCAGCGACCAGCCGAGCGCCGCCAGCGCCAATGTTTCCGGATCGTTTGTGTCCTGATTCCGCATCGCCTAGAACCGACCGCGTGGGACAAAAAATCCTCGTTGTCGAGGACAACGAACTCAACCTGAAGCTCTTCTGCGACCTGCTTCGCGCCCATGGCTATGCCGCCGAGCCGATCCGCGACGGGCGCGAAGCGGTCGAGCGGGCGCGCGGCTTCGAGCCGGATTTGATCGTCATGGACATCCAGATGCCGCACATCAGCGGCCTCGAACTGATCGAGCAGCTGAAAGCAGACTCTGCCCTCAAGGCGATCCCGATCATGGCGGTCACCGCCTACGCCGCCAAGGGCGACGAGGAGCGGATCCGCGACGCCGGCGCGGAAGGCTATGTCTCAAAGCCGATCTCGGTCGTGAAGTTCGTCGAGGCGGTCCGGGCCCTGCTCGCCGTCGACCGGCCGAAGCCGGCGGAGGAGAAGATGGAGCGCGTTCGCGTAGCCCGCGATTTCGACGCTCCGGCCGAGCGCGTCTTCGACGCCTGGCTCGACCCGGACCGGACCGGCAACTGGCTGTTCGCGACTCCCGCCGGCGAGATGGTCCGGATCGAGGTGGATGCCCGGGTCGGCGGCCGCTACGAAATCGTCGAGAAGCGCGGCGAGGATGAGGTTCTTCACACCGGCCGCTACGAAGAGATCGACCGCCCGCGCCGGCTGGTCTTCACGCTTCAGGTGCCGAAATATTCGCCGGAGGTCAGCCGCGTCGCGATCGGCATCGAACCGAAGGAGGGCGGCTCGAGGCTCGTCCTCGAAGCCGGCGAGGCGAAGCCGGAGGATGTCGCCAAATTCAATCAGGGCTGGTCGATGATCCTCGACGGGCTCGCGGCCGAACTGGCGACGCAGCAGGAAAGGGACCCGACATGACGATCCGCGGAAGCTGCCATTGCGGCAAGGTCGCCTACAGCCTCGACGAGGAGATGCCGACCGAGGCGATGGCATGCAATTGCTCGATCTGCCGGCGCAAGGCCTATCTCCACCACTTCACCACGCCCGACAAATTGACCCTGGAGACCCCGCGCGAGGAGATCGCGGTCTACGGCTTCAACAAGCACGTCATCCGCCACCAATTCTGCAAGACCTGCGGCTGCGCACCGTTCAACGAGGGGGAGGGTCCGAAAGGGCCGATGGTCTCGGTCAATCTGCGCTGCGTCGAGGGGATCGACCTCGACAGCCTGATGATCAGGGATTTCGACGGGGCGAGCCGGTAAGGATGCACCTCAGCCGCCACCTCGGCGAACGCCGGCGTCCGGGGCAAGGCTCGCGCTGGCTCTTTTCTGGATCCCGGCCGCAGTTTATCCTGAGCGACGCCGCAGGCGGCGTCGAAGGGCCGGGATGACGGCTCGGGCTTGCGCCCGACTCGTCACTTGATCTTGGCTTCCTTGAACTCGACGTGCTTGCGCGCGACGGGGTCGTATTTGCGGAAGCTCATCTTCTCGGTGATGTTCCGCGGATTCTTCTTCGTCACATAATAAAAGCCGGTATCGGCGGTGCTGACGAGCTTGATCTTGACGGTTGCCGGCTTGGCCATGACAGCCTCTCGAAACTGAATGTGGAGCGAAAAATAAAAGCGGCGTCCCCGCCGCTCATATGCGCGCTCGCCTCTGCCGCCTCGACCGCTTTCTGTCAAGGGTTGCGCGCCGCGCAACGTTAACGATGCGGTAACCATGGAGGCGCATTGTCCGACTGCCGAAGCGGCGGGAGTGGGGACATGAAGGCCGAAAGCGACGGAATGATGCTGGTCAGGGCCGAGCTTTGCGAGCGGCTCGACGCGCTCCAGTCGCTGTCGCGCCGGGTCTCGGCCCGCGATTTCACCGCCTACGTCGATTCGATCCGCACCCTGGCGGCGGCCTATGGCCTGATCCCGGTGGTCCGCCTCACCGAGGCGCTCGAGCGCGCCGTCTCGGAGAATGGCCGCGACTGCCCGAGGGCGCTCTATCTCGGCCGGCTCCACGACGCGATCGGTTGCGAGCGTCTCGACGAGCAGGCGAGCCAGGCGATCCTCGCCTCGATCTCCGTCCGCCTGGCCTGAACCTGGAGGGTTCAAACCCCCATATGGCGCGGTCGTGATGGCATCAGAGCGGGATGAGCCGGCAGGAGCAGCCGCGAAGGCGTGGCGGCACCACGTCGAGCGGCTGCGACGCACCGGATCGCCCGCTATGATGCCACCCCGGAGGGGCAAGGGGATATTTGGCCCGATGGACTGCGTTGCTCGCTTGCCAGATAGACACCGCTATCTGGCGCACTCGCGCCTTGCCACGAACCAAATCTCCCCTTGTCACGGCCGCGCCATATGGGGGTTTGAACCCTAAGTGGAATCGCTTCTCACCACCTTCGTCGCCGCTTTTCTGGCCGAATGGGGCGACAAGACCCAATTGCTCGTCATCGCTCTGGCCGGCCGGTTCCAGCGGCCCGCCGCCGTCCTGGCCGCGGTCCTGCTCGCCGCCTTGGCGAACAGCGCGCTGGCGGCGTTCGGCGGCAGCCTGATCCACGATTACATCACCCTGCGGGCAATCTCCCTGTTCGTAGCGCTCGCCCTGATCTTCGCCGGCGGCGGCGCGCTGCTCCGCGACAAGACGCCCGATATGGGTTCAACCTGGCGGACCGGCGCCTTCCTGACCACGCTCGGTTGCTTCTGGCTGCTCGAGTTCGGCGACAAGACCCAATTCGTGACGCTCGCTCTGTCCGCGCAATATGACGCGCCGATCCTCGCCGCCGCCGGCGCGACCGTCGGCATCGCCGCCGCCAACGCGCCCGCCGCCTTGCTCGGCCCGGAGCTCGCCAAAGCGCTTCCGCTGCGCTGGATCAGGCTCGGGATCGCCACGCTCTTCCTGCTGGTCGGCCTCATCGTCGCGATCAACGCGCTCCGCCTGGTCTAGGGTCCCCAATCCGGCCGACGTCGAGCAGCCAATAATCGGGCGGAGCGCCGATCCGCAGCGGCGCGATGCTGGTGCCCAGCCCGGCGCCGACCACCAGGACCCTGCCCTTCTCGCGGACTAGGCCGCAGGCGTAGCGATCGCCGTAGTGCGAAGCGGTCGCGATCGCGCCGATCAAGGGCAGCCTGATCTGCCCGCAATGGGTGTGCCCCGCGACCATCAGCTCGATATCGTCCGGCAGATCGGGGAACGGATCGGGGCTGTGGCTCAGCAGGACTTTGGCTCCCTTGAGCCCCCGCATCGCCTCGAGCGTTGCCGCAAGCCTGTCATGAGCGGTGAAGGCGTCGTCCAGGCCTCCGAGCGCGAGCGGGCCGACCCGGACCGCGTCGTTGTCGAGAACATGGACTCCGGCCGCGGACAAAGCTCGCCTTGCTTCTCCGGCATTCCGCCAATGATCGTGATTGCCGAGCACCGCGAATGTGCCGAGCCGCGGATGCAGCCGTCTCAGCGGCGCCACCGCCTCGGTCAGGCCGTAGCGGCGGGTCGCAAGCTTCTTGTCGCTGATGAAATCGCCGGCGATCAGGACGATGTCCGGGCGCGCGCCCGCAGCCCGATCCAGGATCGCGCTCAGCCGCTCGGGAGGCATGTCCGGGCCGGCGACATGCAGATCCGACAGGAGCAGGATCCGCAGCCGCGGAGCGCCCTCCGGCCAGCCCGGGAGGTCGATCCTGGCGGTCCGCATCCGCGGCTCGGAGACCGCCTCCGCATAGCCCCACCCGATCAAGGCAAGCGCCAGGCAGGCGACCATCAGCAGAAAGCGGCGAACGCTCATGCCGATGGTCTAGCGGCAAGCGCCACGCCCGCGCCATCGCGAATGCGGGGTTGGAGCCGCGCCGCCTGCTTTGCTAACGCAGCCGGGCAGGAGGCGGATCGCGGCCGATGGACGAGACAGGAGACGCGGTCGCCCGGGTGATGACCCTCTATCGCGCCGGCGATCTCCCCGGAGCGCGGGCGGAAGCGGAAAAGGCACTCGCCGTCGACGCCGACAATGCCGCTTTGCTCCAGCTGCTCGGAATCATCTGCTGCCGCTCCGGCGATCTCGATTCGGGCGCGGCCCATCTGCGCCGGTCGCTCTCGCTCCAGCCCGGCGATCAGGCGACCCGGCTCGGCCTTGCCAACGCCCTTGTCGCGCTCGGCGCGTTCGAGGAGGCGGACAGGGTCTGCTCGGCCGAATATCCCGATCCCGCTCTTTGGCGGCTTCACGGCTTCGTGCTCCAGACCCTCGACCGCCATTCGGAGGCCGCGTCCAGCTATGCGCGGGTCGTCGAGAGCCAGCCCGGCGACTGGGAGATCTGGAACAATCTCGGCAATGCGCGCCGCGCGGCCGGGGACCATCGGGGCGCGATCGCGGCGCTCGAAAAGGCGCTTGAACTTCGCCCGGACGTGCCGGCGATCCATTACAATCTCGGCACCAGCCTCGCCGCCGGCGGCCGGCTCGCGGACGGGATCGAGGCGCTGACCCACGCGCTTCGGCTCGCGCCCGATCTGCCCGGCGCCCGCTTCGAGCTCGGCAAGGCGCTTCGCCATTCCGGCCGGTTCGAGGAAGCGTTGCCGGAGCTGGAGAGGGCGGCCGGGGCGGCGCCCGACAAGGTCGAGATCAGGCTGGAGATCGGCCGGGCGCTGGCCGGGCTTCGCCGGTTCGACGAAGCCGAAGCGGCCTATGAGCGGGCGCTTGCGATTCAGCCCGGTCTCGCCGACGCCTTCCTCGAGCGCGGCCTGATGCTCGAGCGCGGCAACAAGCTCGATCGGCTGCCGGCGCTTCTGGCCGAAGCGGACGCCCGGGGCGTTCCGCCCGAGGCGCTCTCCTATCTCCGTGCTTTGGCACTCGATCGCGAGGGCAGGACGGAGGAAGCTCTCGCGGCCGCGAAGGCCGCGCCCGAGGGCAACGAGCCGGTCCGCCGCGCCGCCTTGATCGGCCGGCTCGCCGACAAGGCCGGCGACAGTGAAACGGCTTTCGAGGCCTATGCCGAGATGAACCGGCTGGTCGCCGAGGATCGTCCCGGAGCGCGGGCGGAAGCCGCCGCCTATCTCGACCGGGTCCGGGCGCTGACCGGAATGCTGACCGAGGATTATGCCGCCGGCTGGCCCACGGTGGCGCCCGAGGGCCGCGCGGCGCCGATCTTCCTGGTCGGCTTTCCGCGCTCCGGGACGACCTTGCTCGACACGATGCTGATGGGCCATCCGTCGCTTCACGTGCTCGAGGAGGAGCCCATCCTCCAGCGGGTCGGCGACGCGCTCGGCGACTTCGAGCGTCTGCCCGGCCTCACCGAATCCGAGGTCGAGCGGCTTCGCGCGCTCTATTTCGACGAGCTTGACCGGTTCGATCCGGCGGCCAAAGCGAGGATCGTGGTCGACAAATTGCCGCTCAACATGATCGGCGCGCCGCTCATCCACCGGCTGTTTCCGGAGGCCAAATTCATCTTCGCTCTGCGCCATCCCTGCGACGTCGTGCTGAGCTGCTTCATGCAGAATTTCGACCTCAACGACGCGATGGCGAGCTTTCTCGATCTCGGCGATGCCGCGCGGCTCTACGACCGGGTGCTGGCCTTCTGGGAGCGGAGCCGCGCCCTGTTCCCGCTCGACGTCCATGTCGTCCGCTACGAAGCCCTGGTCGAGGATGCCGAGGCGGAGCTCAGGCCCTTGACCGACTTCCTCGGCCTGCCCTGGGACGACAGGCTGCTCGATCACCAGGCTACCGCTATCCGGCGCGGCGCGATCGGCACGCCGAGCTACGCGCAGGTGGCGCAGCCGATCTACCGCCGCGCCCGAGGCCGCTGGGAGCGTTATCGGCCGCAGATGGACGAGGTGCTTCCGATCCTCCTGCCCTGGGCCGAGCGGCTCGGCTACTGATGCGCGATTTCTCGCAGCTTCTCGACGCGCTCGTCTACACGCGGTCGCGCAACTCCAAATTGAAGCTGATCGGCGACTATCTGAAGCGGACGCCCGATCCCGATCGCGGCTATGCGCTCGCCGCTTTGACCGGCGAGCTCGACATCAAGGCGGTGAAGCCGGCGGTGGTCCGCGCGCTCGCCGAGGAACGGGTCGATCCGGCTTTGCTTTACATGAGCCGCGACTATGTCGGCGACATGGCCGAGACCGTCTCTTTGCTCTGGCCCAAGCCGCCCGGCGAGCCGGCCGAGCTCGACGACGGCATGCTTCGTATCTCGAGCGTGGTCGAACGGCTTCAGAGCCTCGGCCGCGCCGAAGCGCCGGCCGCCCTCGCCCGGATGCTCGACCATCTCGACGCCAGCGGCCGCTTCGCTCTGCTCAAGCTCGCCACCGGCGAGCTCCGCCTCGGAGTCTCCGCGCGGCTCGCCAAGACCGCTCTCGCCAACGCGTTCGGGCTCGACGTCGATGCGGTCGAGGAGGTCTGGCACGGCATCGCGCCGCCTTATCTGCCGCTCTTCGCCTGGGCCGAGGGCCGGGGCGTCCAACCGACCGCCGAGGACGTGCCGGTCTTCAGGCCGTTCATGCTCGCCCATCCGCTCGAGGATCTTCGGGTCTCGCTCGACGATTATGCCGCCGAGTGGAAATGGGACGGGATCCGCGTCCAGCTCGTCCGGGTCGCCGGCCGGACCAGGCTCTACAGCCGCGCCGGCGACGATATCAGCCGAAGCTTCCCCGAAGTGGCCGACGGCTTCGACCGGGAAGGCGTTCTCGACGGCGAATTGCTGGTCAGGGGCGCGTTCCAGGGCGCCGAGGAGCATGGCGGCGCCGCCGCGAGCTTCAACGCGCTCCAGCAGCGGCTCGGCCGCAAGATCGTCTCGCCCAAGGCGCTCAACGACTATCCCGCCTTCGTCCGGCTCTACGACATCTTGTTCGACGGCAGGGAGGATCTGCGCTCTTTGCCCTGGAGCGAACGGCGCGCCCGGCTCGAAGCCTTCGTTCCCCGCCTCGACCCGGCGCGCTTCGACCTCTCGGCCCTGATCCTTGCCAAGGATTTCGAGGCGCTCGAGGAAATCCGCGCCGGCGCCCGCGACGCCTCGATCGAGGGCGTCATGCTGAAGCGGCGCGACAGCGCCTATCTGCCCGGCCGCAAGACCGGCCTCTGGTACAAATGGAAGCGCGATCCGCTCACCGCCGACTGCGTGCTGATGTACGCCCAGCGCGGCAGCGGCAAGCGCTCCTCTTATTATTCGGATTACACCTTCGGCTGCTGGACGGAGACGGGCGAGCTTCTGCCGGTCGGCAAGGCCTATTTCGGCTTCACCGACGAGGAATTGATGTGGCTCGACCGCTTCGTTCGCAACCATACGGTGCAGCGCTTCGGCCCGGTCCGCGAAGTCGCCAAGACACTCGTGCTCGAAGTCGCGTTCGACTCGATCCACGAGAGCAAGCGCCACAAATCCGGCCTCGCCATGCGCTTCCCCCGAATCTCCCGGATCCGAACCGACAAGCCTGCCGCGGAAGCCGACCAGGTCGAGACGCTGAGGCGGATGATCGTCGGATAACGCCCGCGCGACAGCGCGGTCCCTTGGCCTCCCTCCCTGAGTACAGGGAGGGACGGGAGGGTGGGTGACTCCGAAAAAGGGCGGCGATTTTTCTCAGGCCCACCCACCCCCAGCCCTGGACTCAGGGAGGGGAGGGAAGGCCGGCTACGCCGAAAGATTCAGACTAGAACGGCAGCCAGCGATTCTTCTGCGAGAAGCGCATATAGCCGGCATTGATTCCGAGCCTGGCGCCGACCCCGAGGCGGACCGGAATCAGGACGGTGTCGCCGCGGCGCATGTAGCTGGCGGTGAAGCCGCCGACGACATAGGCATTGCCTTCCGCCGCCGGATAGCGGCGGAACAGGCGCTGGCTGTCGTTGAGGTTGTAGACGAGGACGAACACCTTGTTGGCGTCGGCTCCGAAGTCGAAGCCGACCGACGGGCCGGTCCAGAAGACCGGGCGGTCGCCCTCGATCTGATGATGAAGAGTGCCCGAACCGTAGCGCAGGCCGGCGATGAACGCTCCGCCCGCCTCGCGGCCGGTGATATAGCCGCTCGGCTCGCCCTGGTCGCGGAGCAGGTCCTCGATCAGATCGGCGAGGCCCTCGGCGCCCTTGCCGAACACGCCCTCGGCGGCGCTGAACACGTCCTTGCGCGGCACCGTCGACCCGGCCGAGGCGCTTGCGCGCTCGCTCGCCGCCGGAGCGGCCGCGACCTGGGAAGCGGGATCGGCCGCAGGGGCGGGGTCGTTCGCCGGGTCGGTCGCGGGATCCTGGCTCCCGGAATCGACCGGTTCGGTGTCCCAGGACTGGACCGGCTGGGCCGGAGCGGGCGCCGGCGCCGGCTGGGCCGCGGCGTTGGGATCGATCGTGCCGACCTGGGCGGGCGCGCCCGCCGCCATGCATGAAGCGGCGGCCGCCGCGAAAAGCTTCACCAACAAGGACCTGCCCATGGTCGACTCCCCCTCGATACGCTCACCTTTGAATTAAGGGCCGCAAATGCCTGCGCCGCAATGAATCGGCGACGACCCGAGTCGATCCTGCGCCGGAATGCCGTTTTATCAGGGTGACCGGACTGAAAAATCGGCGTGGCGCGCCGATTCGGACGGGATCAGGGGCGCCCGCCGGCGGTGAGCCAGGTCCGGCTGGCATTCTGGTCCGAACCGCTGCTCCCGCCCGAGAGCCGGTCGACGACCTGGCGGAACGTGCCCTCGACCGCGACCCGATGTTCGCCGAAATAGACGTCGGTGAACTGGCCCGGAGTCTGGCGGACATAGGTGACCAGCTCCGGGTTGATCGCGATCTCCCCGGATTCTCCGCCTTTTTTCATGATCACCAGACGGATCATCGCATCTCCACGCGCACACTTGGAGCCTGCTTTAAGCCCGATTAAGTTAAACATGGGTTCCCGCGCCGCCCGGAAAACCACATTTCAGGCGCGAAAGCCGCGAGGCAGGACGATGGCGAACACCGAACGCACCCGGCTCGACCGCGACGCGCTCGCCTGGTGCCGGGACGAGCGCGACCGGGCGCTCGAGACGCTTCGAAGGATCGAGGAGGAGGGCTGGACCTTCCACGAGGCGCGCGGAGACGACCGGATCCGCGACGTCACCGCCAAAAGGGGCAACCGCCAGAGGCAGATCATCGAGCGGATGGACCGGCTGATCGCTCGGTTCGAGGCGCAGACAAGCTGAGCGGCAGCCGCCGATGCCCTCTCAGCCGCTCAACGTCCTGGCGAACCGGTGGCTGGTCCGCTCGAAGCCCAGTTTCCCGTAGAATCTATGGGCGGCGCGCAGCTTCACATTGCTCGTCACTTCGATCAGCCCGCAGCCGCGCTGGATCATCCGCTTCTCGGCCGCCTGAACCAACGCCCGCCCGATGCCGCGCCGGCGCGCCTTTGCGGCGACCACCATCATCGTGATCCGCCCGACCGGCCAGGGGCGGTGGATGTTGGGGGTGACGTGCCAGGTCAGGCAACCCAGTGTCTCCACGCCTTGCCTCGCCAACAGCACCGGCTCGCCGGCGCGGGCGAGCCGCTGCAGCCGGTCGGCGACCTCGTCGGGCGCGGCTTCGTAGCCGAGCTCGGCGAGAAGCCGCGAGATCGCTTCCGAATCGACCGAATCGGCCGTTCGGATGCGCAGCCGCGGCGCCTCGGCGGGCGCTTCGGGCTTGGGTTGCGCAGGCGCTTTCGTCGTCGCCGTGCGCGGGGGGCGCCTGGTCGGCGCGGGAGGCGTGGAGATGGGTTTCGGCTTGCCGGCTTTGGCGGCCTTTCCCGCCTTCCCGGCTGAAGCAAGCGAGCTCTTCCAGGTCGAGGCGGCGCTGCCCCGCAGGAAATCCTCGATCTCCTCGGGAGTCGCCGCAAGGCCGTCGCCGTCGAATCCGAACACCCGTTTTCCGGTCTTGCGGTCGGCGAGGCCGAAGCGGCCATAGTCGCCGCCCGGCTTCCTGCGGCGCGACTTGACCAGCCGGCAGCCGCGGTTCGCGGCCATCTCGCGAAGCGCTTCGTCTCGTTCCTTGTCGATCATTTCCATTCCCCAACGCGCGGTCGCGGCGGTGGCTCCTGGCACCGTCCATGACCGAATGCGCATCATCTTCTGTTCGAATCCGCTCGATCCCGACCGCGTGGATTGTGCGAATATCGGGCCGTGAAGCGCAAGATGTGGACCATGCTCGCCGCCGCCGGCCTCGCGTCCGGTCTCTCGGCCTGCTGGGGGTTCGGCAATCTGATGGTTCGGGCCGATCCTTCGCCGGTGGCGAGGGCCAGCGCCCCGGCGCGCGATCTGCGAATCGAGACCGAGGACGGGCTTAGGCTCGCGGCAACCTATTGGCCGGGCCGGACTCGGGCCTCGCCCGGTATCCTGCTTCTGCACGGCAACGGCTCGTCGCGCGCGTCAATGACTCGCAATGCCGCCTGGTTCGCCGGCAAGGGCTATGCCGTCCTGACCGTGGATTTCAGGGGTTGCGGCGAATCGCCCGAGGCGCCGCACAGCTTCGGCCTGTACGAGAGCCGCGACGCCGAGGCCGCTTTCGGCTGGCTCAAGCGGCGCCAGCGCGGCGCGCCGGTCGCGGTGATCGGCGCTTCGCTTGGGGGAGCGGCCGCATTGCTCGGCGAGCAGGGGCCGCTGCCGGCCGACGCGATGGTGCTCCAGGCGGTCTTTCCGGACATTCGCCGGGCGATCCGCAACCGGATCGCGGCCGAGAGCGGGACGGCCCCCGCTTACCTTCTGGAGCCGTTGCTGAGCCTCCAGTCGAGGCCGCGCTTCGGCGTCTGGCCGTCGCGATTGTCGCCGATCGAGGCGTTGCATCATTATCGCGGGCCGGTGCTGGTGATCGGCGGCGCGGAGGATCTCTCAACGCCTCCCGACGAGACCAAAACGATGTTCGCCGCCGCGCAGGGACCGAAATCGCTCTGGATCGTACCGGGCGTCGGCCACAGCGCCGCTACCGTCTTGAGGAACGAGTCCTACCGGGGCCGGCTGCTCCGGTTCCTGCGCGCGCATATCGGCTCCCCGGCTGCCCGGAGGCCGCATTCGCGAAGGCATTGAAAACGTCGGGTCACCCCGCCCGCAAATTCACATTCCGGGACCGGCGTCGTCGCTGATCCGGGCCGGCCGCCGGTCCTGGATGTTCTGGACGGTCTCGCGGGTCTGGCGGCGAAGCTCGGCCCATTCGGCCAGAGTGCGGCAGGTACGCGTCTTGGCAAGCCGCGATCCGACCGAGCCCTCGGTCCGGCAGACGACCTTGTCCTTGTTCGATTTCTCGGACGGGCCGGCCGCCGCGGCCGTTCCGGCGAGCAGCGACATGCCGATCACGGCGATCACGATTTTCACTTCCATTTCCTCCTTCCGGCTGCTGCCCGGTCGCGCCGATAAGGGCGCCGAGACCGAAGCTGCGGGCCTTAATTGTTGGACATCGGAGCGCCGGGCGGATCGTCGCTGATCCTCGCCGGGCGGCGATTCAGGATATTGTCGATATTGTCTTTCTGCTGGCGGCGAAGCTCCGCCCATTCGGCGGAGGTGTGACAGGCGCGGGTCTTGGCGAGTCGCGACCCGTTCGCCGGTTCGGTCCGGCAGATGATCTTGTCCGAGCGCCCTTTCGGCGCCTCGGTGGCGAATGCGACGGTCCCGGTCAACGCGGTTGTCAGGACGGCCAGCAGGATCTTCCCCATCTCATTCTCCCTCGCGAGCGAGTCCCGCTTATCATGGGTCCGGCCTTTCCGCCAAACGGGAACGCAGCCGACATTGGTCGCGTTGAGCCCGTAACAATCAAGGAGTTGCGTCATGGCCGAACGTGAAAAAGAAGTGATCGTAACCAATGACGGCGGCGGCGGAGGCGGCATGGGCATGGCCGCGGTGCTTCTGCTGATCGTCGCTCTGGCGGTGATCCTGTTCCTCGTCTTCGGACGCGGACTGCTCGGCGGCGGCACCCAGAAGATCGACGCCGACGTCAAGATCGACACGCCCGCCAAGCAATGATCGGGAAGCGGCCGGCTTCCGAAGCCCGGAAGCCGGCCGTTTTCCTCACGTCTCGCGAAGCGCGGCTGAGGCCTCAGCGGCCGATCACGTCGACTCGAAGCACCGCGTTGGTTCGGGCGTCGATCTGGTAGATCGCCCGCCCGTCCGAGCGATAATAGACTCCGCCGCCGTCGCGATACCGGTCCCGATATTGATAGGGCACGCCGCCCAGATTGGCGGTGGCGCGCTGGCCGACCCGGAGCATCCCGGTCGTCGCGACGTCGTCCTCCCAGCGGCCGTCGCGGTCGCGGTCGCGATCGTCCCAGCCGTCGCGGTCATTGTCGATCCGGCCGTCGCGATAATCGTCGTCGGAGCGATAGCCGCCGCGATCGTCGTCACTGTCCCGGTCGTAATCATTGTCGCGGTCAACATCGTCGTCGCGATCGTAATCGCGGTCGCGCTCATAATCATTGTCCCGATAGCCGCCGCGAGCGTAGCGCCCGCCGCCGCGATCCGCCGCATCCCTCAGCGCCAGCCGGAAATCGCGGATCCGCCGGTCGAGATCGGCGCGCTCGGCGGCATTGAGGCCGTTGCGGTAATAGAAGCGCTGGAGCCGGGTGATCTCGTCCAGCCGCGCCCTCAGTGAGAGAAGCTCCCCGCGCCCGATGATTCCGCGCCGATATTCGGCGTCGATCCGGACCCGAAGCTGGCCGATCCGGGCGTCCATGCCATTGTCCTGATAATAAGGGGCACGGTAGGGCGCGCCGCCATATTGGGCGGCGGCGGGGGCGGCCAGGGCCAGAGCGCAGAGGGAAGCGGCGCCGGCAAGCAGGCTCAGCCGGATCGGGTCAGCCATGGTGAATCTCCCTTGGGTCGAAGACTTGTCGCGCCGCCGTTCGGCCGCGTTCAGCAAAAACCCGTGGTTCGTGGCGATGTTCCGGTCCGGACCCTAGCGGCGGGCGCGGGCTCGGGCGACCAGCTCGGCGACCCGGCGGCGCCAATGCGCCCTCTGGTCCTGCATCACCCGGGCGGCGGTGCCCGCATCGAGATCGCGATAGACTTCGGCCCGGACCGCATTTTCCTGCGTCCGGCATTGCCCGAGCACCTTGTCGACGACCCGGGCCGCGTTCGGATCGCTTCGCGCCAGCCTTGTCGCATAGCGGGCATGACATGCGCCGAGCGCGGCGCTGACCCGCATCGCGCGGGCCTTGGCCTCGGGGCTCGCGGGGGCCTGGGCATGGACCGCTCCAGCCAATGCGAACGTCGCGAGGCCGATCAGGAATCGGTTCAAGATACTGCCTTTCCCGAAAAAACGGCTGTCGGCCGGCTCAATTGCTCAGATGGGCCGGCCGGCGGTCCTGGATGTTCTGGACGTTCTGGCGGGTCTGGCGCCGCAAATCCTCCCACTCCGCCTTGGTGTGGCAGGCACGGGTCTTGTTCAGCCGCGATCCGAGCTCGGTGACGGTACGGCATATCATCTTGTTGGCATCCTTGCCGGCGCCGGTCGCGGACGGCGGCGATGCGGCCGCGGCGGCAGCAGCGAGTGCGACGGCGCCCAGGCCGAGAAAGGTTTGGCTGATCGTGCGCATTTTCCGAATGTCTCCATCGTCTTGACGGAGCTGATACCACAGGACGGGGTGCCCTGCCAGAAGGACGGCGGGCGCTTGCCCGCCGCTTCGCCGCATCATCGATGGCCTAGGCGCCGGCGTCGCGGGCCAGCCTGTCGAGCTTGCGCTGCTCGAACTGGCGATGCGCGCGATAATGGGCCCGCCTTTCCCGCGTCAAATAGCGCCAGACGCCGGTGAGGAAGGCGAGCAGCAGTACGATCAGCACATAGGCGACGAGACGACGTGTATCCATGACGGGCCCCCAACGTGCGGCGTTCGCTAAAGTGCCGGCTCCCGGTCCGCCGATGCGATGAAAGGATCGGGACCGGGCATTTTCGGTGGGAACCGGAACGGCCGCCGTTCGTTCGAATGGCGGACCGAAGATGAAAGAAAGCCGCCGCGAGGCGGCACGTGGAGCGCTCCGGCTTGCCGCCGGGGCGCTCCTTGCGCGTCCGCCATTGTTGAAGTGGCTGGCGCCCCGGCTCGTCAGGCGCGCCGCTCGATCGGCCAGTCGTGGCGAAGTTCGCCGGGCGGAAGTTGCGGGGCGTCGACCTGCATCCACAGCTCCGCCTCGGTCAGCGGAGCCTCGAATTCGAGTCCGGCCTGCTTGTCGCGGGTCCACACGATCGTCGCGAACAGTTCGAGGGCGCCGCGTTGAAGCAATATGTCGGTGCCCGCGGGCGGAATCCTCTCGCCCTCGATCATCGCTCCGGTCGCCGAGATGTTGCGGAGCTTGACGATCCGCTCGCCCCAGGTCGTGACCAGCCGGGCGACGAGGAGAACGCTGAAGCGGGGGCTGCGCCGTTCGTCCGGCTGCCCGTCCGCGATCGCAACCATCGCCTGACCGCCCATCGGCATTCCCCTTTTCGAGCCATGGTGAATAGGCTTTTAACCCTAATGCATGGTTAAGGCGGACGCCCTATTGGAGGTGCGGTCGGGGGCGGACGTGCGGAGCGGTTTTTGGCTCTTTCCGCCGACCGCCTTTCTTTGCTAGGAGCCGCGGCTCCGGAGACGTGGGTGAGTGGCTGAAACCAGCGGTTTGCTAAACCGCCGTAGGGGGATTACTCCTACCGAGGGTTCGAATCCCTCCGTCTCCGCCAGCAAAAGGGCCGCCTTGAGCGGCCTTTTTGCTGGCGGATACCGGAGGAGCTGAAGACCCCTCCAGGGTTCGAGCCGGAGCCGCGCGAAGCGCGGCGGAGACGACCGCGCGAAGCGCGGGCAATCCCGGAGGAGCTGAAGAACCCTCCAGGGTTCGAGCCGGAGCCGCGCGAAGCGCGGCGGAGACGACCGCGCGAAGCGCGGGCAATCCCGGAGGAGCTGAAGAACCCTCCGGGTTCGAGCCGGAGCCGCGCGAAGCGCGGGCAATCCCTTCGTCTGCGCTACTCGCCGCAGCCGCAAATCGCGTTCAGGCGGATCGGACAGCCTGGGGCCAGGCTCTTACCGCGCCGCCACCAACTGTCCGGTCATCCCAGGATGGAATGTGCAATAGAAAGGCGTCGTTCCCGCCTGCCGGACTACCATCCTCGCGCTCGCCGAAGGCTTGAGATCGAGGTTGAAGCTTCGATTCCGGGCCGTGGCCGTATGGCGGAACATATCCCGGTTCACCCAGACGATCGTGTCGCCGACCCTGAGATTGCGCGGCGCCGGCCCGAACTTCATCTTTGCGATGACGATCGTGTGAACGGTCGGCGCTGCTTCGGCCTGGGTCGGCAGCCCGGGCAGAGCGGCGCAAGCCGCCGCCGCCAGGGTCGCCACCGCCAGCCTCGCGGCCTTGCCCATCAGCGCACGCTCCGCGCCAGATGCTCCGCATGCTTCTGATGCTCACGGAACAGGGTCAGGCCGGTTTCCAGAAGCGACTTGAGGTCGGCATTGCGCGCGCCGGGAATCAGAGTGGAGCTGAGCGCGCCGTTGACGGTCCGGTGAAAGGCGATCTCGTTAGCGACATAGGCGCGATCGAAAGCCGCTCCGTGGAGCGCCGCGAGCCTACGCATCTGGACCTCGGCCTGGGCGGAGAGCGCATTGCTGGTTGGGTTGGTCGCGGGCGTGACTCGCAGGCGAGTCACCAGTGCGACCGCCTGGTCGTTGACCGCCTTATGATCTCGGACCATCTCCTCGGCGAAAGCGCGGACTGCCGGGTTGCGGCTCTTGGCGAGCGCCTGCCTGCCTGCGGCGACGTCGATATTGCCGGCGGTGTAGGCGATGTGCGCGATCTCGGCGTCGGTGGGATGCGGCCCGTCGTGGGACGAGACCGATACGGAAGCTATGGCGAATGCGGCGGCGCCCAGGAGCGCGAATTTGCGGATCATTTCTAATTCCTCATGATTTGGGGTGGACGAAATTTCGATGCCGGCGGGGATCTGAAGTTCCCCGGCTCCGGCCGTGCCCCCCTTTCGAGGATCAGGGCGGTGCAAAGGTTGCCAGGCCAGCGGCCTCGCCGGCGGCGGGGTAAGTCACCCGTCCGTCCTCGCATCGTCCGAAACCGGCCTTGGCCGGCTCCGCCCGGTCCTTGCCGAGCAAATGGAAAACCGCCCGGCCCCGGCAAAGCAGATGATCGGCCACGATCCGCCGATGGCATCGCCACCAGACCGCCTCGGCGCACATGATCGCGCATCGCCCCTCGCCGTTATGCTCGAGCAATTTGGCGAGGCCGGAGCTGAATTCCTCGGTCAGCGCGTAATCGGCATAATTGTGGAAGCTTCGGTTGGTCCACAGGCCGTTGACTTCGGGAGGAACCGTTGGCGATTTCGGGCGCAACCCGCCGAGCTCCGGGATCGCGGCGTATCCGATCTGATAAAGCTCGAGCGCGGCCGAAAGCGAATCCCCATTATATTGCGGGTTGGCTCGCGAACGCCGCACGCTTCGAATGTCGATCACGGTCCGGACCTGCCCGACCCTCAACAGCGCGACAAATTCCTCAATGGTTCGAGTCGAGTGGCCGATCGTATGGATCGGCGCGTCTTCAAATGAAGGCGACGGCGGGCGCGCCACTCTCATTCTCCGCCCGGCGATCGGTGGACGTGAACGTCGTCACCGCAATGGGCCTTGAGGATCCGGACCGCTTTCTCCTCTTTTTCCGAGTCCCGTGCGTGAACCCAGAGAAGCAGTCCGCCGCGCTCGATCTGCTCTTCGAGATAGCGGCCATGGCGATGGCCGACCTTGCTGGCGAGGAGGGACCCGATCAGGCCGCCGGCGCCGCCCGCGGCGGCGGTCGCGGCGATCGCCGCGGCGAGCGTTCCGCCCGATGCCAGGACCGCTCCGGCCGCAAGCGTCGCTCCGACATAGAAGAACCCGCCGATCAGCGCGCCCTCGGCATCGCCGATCGCTTCGGTCGAGACATAGGCCGAGCGCGGAACCTCCGGGTCGTCGGCGAGCGCTTTCGTGTCGCGATAATGGTGATGCAGCTTCTCCGCGACGGCGGATCGGCTCGCCAGCAGGCTGAGCTCGGCCCGGTGGAAGCCGGAGCTCAGCAGCTCGTCGATCGCATCCTGGAAATCCTCGGCGCGATGGAAGATCCCGACCGCTTCACTTTCCGCTTCGATCGTCGCCATGGTCACTGCAAATCTCCCGCGGCGGCATGACCTCCGAACCGCCGGGCATCGTCGGTCGGCGCGGGCAAGGGGTCGGCTGGTTCCGGTGCGCCGCCTTCGTTGGTCCACCGATCAATCTGCCGCCAGAGCGTGTTCGGGCCCGGGTCGGTGTTCGACATTGCGGGGAAAAGCAGGTCGAAGCAGGTCCCGACCCCCGCCTCGCTGGTCACTCGGACCTGCCCGCCGATCGAGCGCATGAAGGCCTGAACCTGGGGCACGCCAAGACCCGTGCCGCTATTGCCCTTGGTGGTGAAATAGGGATCGAAGATCCTTTGTAGGGTCTCCCCGGACATGCCGTGTCCGGTATCCGCGACTCGGATCAGCAGCCACTCGTTCGGTTCGCCTTCGCATGCGGCCTCCGCCCGGTAGCTTCGCGACGCGATGCGGATCTCGCCCCCCTCCGGCATCGCGTCGCGCGCATTGACCACCAGGTTGAGGATCGCGGCGTTGAACTGCGCGGGATCGATCAGGCAGACGGGAATCGTGTCGGCGAGGTCGAACCTGACTCGGATCCCCGGCCCCGCTCCATATTTGAGGAACAAGGCCAGCTTGCCGATGAGCGCGTTGGCGTCCTCGGCATGGATATCGAGCTTGCCCGGCTTGGCGAAGGCGAGGAGCTGGGCGGCAAGCCGCGATCCCCGCTCGATCCCGTCCCGAGCGGCGTCGATATAGTGCCGGGCCGTGGCGGGCGTCTCAATGTTCGCCTCGGCAAGCCTCAGGCCGGACTGGATGATCGCAAGGACGTTGCGGAAATCATGGGCGATGCCGCGCGCCATTTCGCCGAGCGCCGTAATTCTCTGGCTCGCCCGGGCGCTGCGTTGCTCGGCCTCCTCTTCGGCCGCTCCCAAGCCGGCCCCGGGCGGGTAGGGGATGCGCTCGGGACCGGCGCAGGCATTTGCATTTCCGAGCTCAGGTGACATCGGCTTCCTCCCCCTCTGCTGAGCCCCGTTCCATGTCGGCAAGCTCCCGGCCGTTCACTTCCGAACGAAGCCGCCGCTTCATCACCCGTTCGAACTCGATCTCGGTACGAACGCCGGCCAGGTCGCGGTGAACGAAGGCCGCGGCCTGCCTGTGACCGGCGCAATAATAAGTGGCGGTGCAGTCGCGTGCTTCCAGGTCGCCCTCGATCACAACCGCATCCCAGGTCTCGGCATGGCCGACATAAGCGAGGCTGAAATCATATTGCTCGGTCCAGAAGAAAGGCACGCAATCGAAGCGTTCGCGGCGTCCCAGCATATTGCGCGCGGCGATCTGGCCCTGGCGTTCCGCCACAACCCAATGCTCGACCCGAATGCTCCGGCCGGTAAGCAGGTCGGGCCAGCGTGCGATGTCGCCCGCGGCGAACACTCCGGCGGCATCGGTCTCGAGATGGGCATCGACGACGACGCCCTCGTCGATCCGCAAATCGGCCGTCCTGGCAAGGTCCAGGCATGGCCGCACCCCGATTCCCGCGACGACCAGGTCCGCGGCAAGGATCGAATCGTCGTCCAGAGCCACGCTCTCGTCGCTGATTGAAATCAGCCTCCTGCCGAGGTGGAAGCTCACTCCATGCCGTTCGTGAAGAGCGCGGATAAAGGATCCGATCCGGGGACCGAGCACCCGTTCCATCGGGATCCGATCCGGCGCGACGATTGCGACCTCGAGCCCGCGGGCCCGAAGCGACGCCGCGGCTTCGAGGCCGATGAAGCTCGCCCCGATCACCACTGCGCGTCGGGCGGTTTGGGCATTGGCGACCAGCGATCGGGCATCGCCGACCGTGCGCAGATAATGGACATGGGGAAGATGAGCGCCGGGCAGTTCAAGCCTGACCGGCTCCGCGCCGGTGGCAAGCAGGAGCGCATCGTAATGAAAGCAGCCGCCGTCCTCCATCAGCACCACGCGGGTCGTCGTGTCGATCGCGGTCGCGCGTGATTCCAGCCGGAGGTCGATTTCCCGCCTCTCGTAGAAGTCGGGCGGGCGAAGGATGTTCGCGGAATCGCCGGAATCGCCGGCGAGAAATGCCTTCGACAGGTTCGGCCGGTCGCAGGGCGGCGCCTGGTCGGCGCTCAACATGGTCAAACGGCCGCGATAGCCCTCGTTCCGAAGCGTTTCGGCCGCCGCATTGCCCGCCGCGCCCCCACCGATGATGACGACTCGCTCGGGGGATCCCGGCGCCGCCGCGGCCGGTGGCCGGACGGCGCGGGGAAGGCGCTCGCGGACTCGAACCAGCCCGCCGCTTCTTTCGACCCGCCAGCAGGGAAGCGGATCGAGCGCCGGCGCTCGCCTTGCCTCTCCGGTCAGGATGCAGAAGGTCGCATGATGCCAGGGACAGCGGATCGTGTTTTCGACCAGAAGGCCGTCGGCGAGAGGCGCTCCATAATGCGTGCAGGCCGCTCCGACCGCGAAGATGTCATCGCCGCGCCGCACCAGCAGCACTGCCTCTTCCCCGACATGGCCGGCCATCATCGCGCCGTCGGCGATGCTGTCCAGTTTCACGCCCAGCGCCAGATCGGGGCCTTCGGGCGGAGACGTGTCGCTGCTCATATGCCTCTCCTGGCCGGCGTGCTGAAGCGAGGCCGCGGCATGTGAACGAAGGGCGAAGATTGCCAGGCGACGAGCCTCCAGTCGCCGGCATGCCCACGCCAGATGCTCAGGCACCTTGCATTGAACACCTGCTGCTCGCCGTCGAGCCGGGCATGGCCGATCATGATCCCGGACAGGATGACGAGGCCGCCCAGCTCGCGATATTCGGTCTCGCGGACGTCGAAGTCGGGCTGATAAGTCAGCTCGTGGGTTGCGATCGCCTGAAGGTAGCCGGCTTTGTCATAAGCGTCGCCGATGCTGTTTATATAGATAAGGCCTTCGTCCAGGAGCGGCGCCAGAGCATCGGTCCGGTTGGCCCGCGTCGCCTCGATTCTCAATCGTTCGAGCGACCGCACCGTGTCGAGGGAGCCGCTTTCGGCGCCTGAGTCGCTCGCTGCGACCGCGCACTCCATCCTACCGCGCTCCCTCCAACGCTGCGGCGTTCGGTTCGGAGTGCGGGCTTTGCTGGTCGGCGCGCATCTCGCCCCGGCCGTCAAGGTTCCGGCCGACGAATTCCCAGTCGACGATGTTGGCGAGCACCGCCTCGGCAAAGGCCAGCCGGGCGTTGCGATAGTCGACATAATAAGCGTGCTCCCAGACATCGAGCGTCAGCAGCGGCTTCATCCCCTGATGGACGAGAGGGGTGTCGGCATCGTGGAGCGAGGTGATTGCGAGCGAGTCGTCGCCGTCGAGCACCAGCCAGGCCCAACCGTTCGAGAAATGTCCGGCAGCCTCGCGTGCGAGCTCGAGCAGCAGGTTCTCGACCGATCCGAACGAGCCGTGGATCATCTCGGCGAGCCAGCCCGAGGGCTTTTGCCCATGAGCCGGCGCAAGGCATTGCCAGAAGAAATTGTGGTTCCAGATCTGCGCGCTGTTGTTGAACAGCGCCCGGTCGCCCTGCTCGTGCGCGAGCCGAATGGTCTCGACCAGGGAGGCACCGGCACGCGGTCCGCCGGCCACCATGGCATTGACCTTGTCGACATAGGCACGGTGATGCCTGCCGTGGTGATAATCCAGAGTCTCGGCGGACATGAAAGGGGCGAGGGCGTCCCGCTCATAAGGCAGATCGGCAAGCTCGAAAGCCATGGCTGTTCTCCGTCGATTGGACCGCCGCGCCGGTCTTCGGTAGATCGACCGCCGGCGGTCCATGATCTTGTCCGGGAGCAAGTCCTCGGAAGGGCGTGGCCTCAAGCTTCGATCGCTGGCTCGCCTCTATGAGCCATCAGGGAAGCATGAATTTGTCCTGCTGACAAACGAATATTATCGCCATTTGACAGCAAGATTATTGCTGTATTGAAGGAACCGGGCCGGCCGCCGGCCCGTCTCCTCGTCAGCTGGTGCGTTGACGACGGATTTCGCGCCCTGGACCGTCCGGATGATCGCCCAGAAGACGTCGCCCCAGGCGGCAGTGACCGCGCGCGGCACATTGGGACCAAGGACGTCGCGGATGACCGGCGAGAGAGCGTCGCCGAACCGCGAATAATGGCGGCCCTTGATGCCGAGCGCCTGATGCTCCTGCTTGAGGTCGGCGGCGTCGTTCAGAGTTCCCGATTGCAGTATTTGAGCGCTCCGGCTGATCAGCATGTCGGTGAGCATCATCGCCACCAGCTCGGAATCGTCGTCCTTCCCGATGCCGAAGGCGCGCAGATAGGTTCCAAGGCCGTCGATCAGACGGTCCTTGGCGTGCTCGATCAGCGGCATCGACTGCGCCAGCAGATCGCGGGTTCGTTCGCTCAATTGAATCGACATGGCAGACTCCGTCTTCCCGCCCGCGGCGGGGCGAATGAAGGGAAATTTGATGGATCGCGCAATCCGTCCGGCTGTTCGTCAGGCTGGCTGGCGAGTGGAACACTCAGTGCTCAGCGGGAGACCAGATCTGACTGGAAGGCGCCTTTCGAGCCCCTCGCAAGCGGCCGCTAGTGCGCGGTCCGCTCCGAGGGCTGCGGGCGTGACATCAGGCTGCTGCCATACAGCCGGAACCGTTCGTAATGGGGAAAGAGTTCCATGTATCCAATCTAGGGTCGGTGCGAGGTTTTGCAAGCCGCCCCGGGCGCCGACCACGGAGGTCGTGCATCCTCGCGCGCCGATCCGCAGGATTGACTATCCGGCCGCGTGGACCCACCTTGGGCCCATGCGAACTCCGATGACCTTCAGGCGATATCGCACGCATTCGGGCCAGCTTCTGGCAGGCCTCTAACCCCGGGCTCGCCCGCGAAGCGGGGGGTCCGGGGCCGAACTCGCGTGAACGGCATCAGGTCCCCGGGCGAAGCGCCCCGATCGGGCCGTTCCTCCCCCCAAACACGTCCCAAAGGGTGACGAATCATGCAACACGCAGCCACTTTGCGCCCGTCCGCGAAGCCGCCGATCCATTTGATCGACGCCGACTACGACCTCATCGCCGATCTCGCCTTGAGCGTGGAGCGGCGCTCGCCCGAGCTTTCCCGCTTATTGTTCGACGAGATCGACCGCGCCGAAATCCACGCTCCCGGAACGCTTCCCGCCGAGATCGTCTCGATCGGCTCGGAGGTCGAGTATCTCGACATGGGCACCGGCGAGACTCGCCGGGTCCGGCTCGTCACTCCGGCCGAGGCGGACATGGAGTTCGGACGCCTTTCGATCCTGACTCCGGTCGGCGCCGGCCTGATCGGGCTCGCCAAGGGCCAATCGATCGACTGGCCATGCCCGAGCGGGCGGCCTCGGGTGCTGAGGATCCTCGACGTCCTGCCGCCGGCGCCGCCTCCGGCCGGAGAAGGACAATGACCAGGGATCTTACTGCTCGGGCGAGACCCCCGGTTTCGCCACCCTTCGAGTCGAGGCCCCGCTCGGCCGCTACCCCGGCTGGACGGCCCGGAGCTGGAGGAGCTGCTGCGCGATTTCAGGTCCCTGCCGATGCTCGATCTCGCATTGATGAGCGCGACGATCGGCTGGCGGGAAGCTCGCCGCTTTTCATCGCGACCATCGCGCCAGGCTTCGGTCGCCCGCGGCATCCCTGATCGCCGGCCTTGCCATCGGGTTGATCATGGCAGGCGGAGCCCTGTGGTGGATGCTGTCCTAAAGGCCGGGAGGGCGCAAGCAGCAAAAAAGTTGCTGCAATAGGATCATAATATCCATTTGTGCTCGCTGATCCGAGCGACCATTTTTGCCATACGGCCCTGGGCGCCCCCACTCTCCCCCACTGCCCGGGGCCGCACTTCGCCGTCGAGGTCGGTGAGAATGGCAAGTCAGGCGGAACGATGGGCTGGCGGCTTGAGCCTTGCCAATTTCGGTCTTGCCACGGAGCTCAGGAAACGCCTGTTCTTCACGATCGCGGCTCTGGTGATATTCCGCCTGCTGAGCTTCGTCCCGCTGCCCGGCGTCGACCCGCGCGCGCTCGCCGGCCTCTTCCAGACCACGCATGGCGGCATATTGGATTTCTTCAACATGTTCTCGGGCGGCGGCCTCGAGCGGATGAGCCTTATCGCGCTCGGCGTCATGCCATATATCACGGCCTCGATCGTCATGCAGCTCGCGGCATCGATGTCGCCGAGTCTGGCGGCGCTGAAAAAGGAAGGCGAGAGCGGCCGCAAGACTCTCAACCAATATACGCGCTACGGAACCGTGCTCCTGTGCGCGATCCAGGGCTATTTCGTCGCGGTCGGGCTCGAAAGCTGGGGCGTCGGCGCCGGGGGTTCGGCGGTTATCGAGCCGGGTCCGATGTTCCGGATCGGAACCGTCATCAACCTCGTCGGCGGAACCATCTTCCTGATGTGGATCGGCGAGCAGATCACCAGCCGCGGAGTCGGCAACGGCGTGTCGCTGATCATCATGGCGGGAATCATCGCGCAATTGCCGACGACCCTCGCCCAGATGCTGGAAAGCGGTCGGACCGGCGCGCTCTCGCCGATGCTGACCGTTTCGGTGCTCGCCCTCGCGATCGTCCTGATCCTGTTCATCTGCTTCATGGAGCTGGCTCAGCGGCGGGTGCTCATCCAATATCCAAAGCGGCAGGTCGCGCGCGGGGGGATCCAGGCTGAAAAATCCCATCTGCCGCTCAAGATCAACGCCGCGAACGTCATCCCACCGATCTTCGCTTCGTCGCTTCTGCTGATGCCCCTCACCATCGCCCAGTTCTCGGGCAACCGGTTCGACGCCGACACCCTGTGGGAGGACATCATCCTGACGGTCACGTCGAACCTCCAGCACGGAGCGCCGCTCTATCTGGGGCTGTACGGGATCGGGATCGTCTTCTTCACTTTCTTCTACACCGCGGTGGTCTTCAATCCCGAGGAGACCGCCGAGAACCTGAAGCGCTACGGCGGCTTCATTCCGGGCATCCGTCCGGGCAAGCAGACCCAGGACTATCTCGATTTCGTGCTGACCCGGATCACCGTCGTCGGAGCCGCCTATCTGACGGCGATCTGCATCATTCCGGAATATTTCATCTCCCGCGCTGGGATTCCGCTCTACCTCGGCGGCACGAGCCTGCTCATCGTCGTCAACGTCACGATGGACACCGTCACCCAGATCCGAAGCCATTTGCTGGCTCATCAATACAGCTCGCTGGTCGGAGCCGCGAAGCTGAAGGGGATCCGTGCACGCTGAACTCGAAAGGAACGAAGAGATGAAACAGTTTTCCAACCTCAATGAGCAGACCCGCTCCGGGGAAATCGCCGAGACTCTGATCGCGATCCTCAAGGAGCTTCGCGATTCCAACCGCCGCGAACGCGAGCGCGATGCTCGAAAGGAAGCAGAAAGCGAGGCGGCCAGGGTCAGATACGCCGGGCTCTAGCTTTCTTGTCGTCAAAAAGCGGTCCGCGTCCCGCGTCGCGCGGGATGTTGCCTCCCGCTCGCGCAGCCAAACCAATTGCTCAGGCTGAGCCGCGGCTTTGCTCCGGCGCTCGTTCCGGCTTTTTACGAGGAACCGCCGCGTCCGGCCCGAGGCGATCGGATCGGGTGATTCGCGCCATCGTCATCCGCAGGTGAAGCCCGTTATGGATCGCCGGGAAGGCCGCCCCGAGCATCGTGCCCCATGCGAGCAGCGAGAGCAGAAGCCCGATGGCGGCGAGACCGCCAGGGACGAAGCCGCCGCTGACGATTGCGAATACCATCATCGCGCCGCCCGACCAGATCAGGAATCCAAACGCCATCCCGATCAGCCAGCCGCCCCGGCGGTCGTTCGCCGAGCGCTGGAACAGCTTGCCGTAGGCGGCGCCGGCCAGCATCATTGCCGCGCAGCCCGCGGCGATCGTCGCCGATACCGGCATTCCAAGCAGCCGCGCCTCAACCTCGAGCGAACCGGTCGCCGCCAATATCGCGCACGTCGGCACGGCGGCCGCGAGGCCGGTCACCGCTCCGGCAAGCACCGGACGCTGAAGCGGGCCGGGATCGTAGCCATGGGCCTGGAGGAAACTCTGCACCTGTCTTCAGCTCCTCATCAGGCCGGCGAGAATCGTGTCCGAGCGGAACTGCGGATTGCCGCGATGGATCTCGATCAGATTCTTGTAGGCGAGGCCCACCGGTCGCGGGTCCCCGTTAAGGTCGAACAGTCCGACCGGATTGACGGTGCCGAGCGCTCGGCTGAGGGCGATGTCCCAGTCGGCCTGGTCGCTCAGGCTGTACCAGGTGAAGCCGATGACTGGCACTCCGGCTTTGCGAAGCAGTTGCACATTGTGCCACTGCCGCCAGAGCCAATGGGGGCCTTCGCGAGCGTCGAGCCGGTTGGTCTCGGTATGCATCATCGGGCGCCCGTAGCGTTCGTAATATTGGCTCGCGATGACGTACCAGCCGAACATCTCGCCAAGCGCTTGCGGATGGCCGTCGCTGTCGATCAATTTCTCGTTCCACTCGTAATAATCGACCCCCAGGATCGCCCGCTGGGAGACCTTCCGGGCCATGAACCAGTCATATTCCTCGTCGGGCATCGACTGGTCGCGCAGATAGGCGCGCATCCTTTCGCCGACCGGGCGAGCGTAGAGCAGGTCGAGCGGCAGGAACCGCCTTTCGTTCTCGAACGCGGCGATCCCCTCGATCCGGGCATCCGGGCAACAGGCCTGGTAGAATTCGCCGCTTTCGCTGTTGATGAAGATCGAGTCGCGATTCTCCTCGGCGATCGAATTCATCATCAGCGCGCTGGCCCGAGCCATGTGGCGTACCGCGGTAAGGAACGAACGCTCGTCGCGCCTTTGCTCGTTCCACACCCCGTCGAGAGCGCTTAGCTTGGCACAGACGTACATCTCGTTGACGGGCGTATAGAAACGAACCCACGGATAGCGCCGGGCGAATGCGCGGGAATAGGCTTGAAGCGCTTCCGGCACCTCCGGATTCTGGAAATTCTCGAGCCAGTCGGGAAGGCCGAAATGGCAGAGGTCGACGATCGGCTCGATACCCAGGTCGCGCATCGCCGGCATGACCTGGTCGGTGAAGCTCCAGTCGTAGGTGTCGCGACCTCGAAAAACGAGATGGAGCGGCGGACCGTAACGCAAGTGGCTGACGCCGATCTCGCGAGCGAGCTCGAAGTCCCTCGCCCAGTGCCGGTAATGGCCGTTGACCGCCAGCTGATCGCACCGCCAGCGGCCGCCCTCGATGGTCGGGTAGCTGCATTCGATTCCTGTGGCGAAGATGAAACCGCGGGAGTCGCGCCGCCACGGTTCCACCGATCTCGAGGGCGCCTTCGCTCCGCTGCTCCATGGCCGGACGTCCTTGTGCGTCCTGTATCCCACCGGATGGGTGTAGAGCGCTCCAAGCACCGCTCCGAAGATCAGGTGGCCGAGCAATATCCCGACCGGCTCCCGCCAGCTCAAAGCTCCGAACAGCGAAGCCGGATCGACGAGCAGGATGCTCTGTTGGGAGTGCATGAACTGGAGCTGCGGGTAAGCGATCAGAAGCGCGAGGATCGTCGGCAAAAGCGAGAAGACGAGACCCTGAAAGACCGGACGAAGCCTCAGCAATGTCCAGAAGAAATAAGCGTAGAAGATCGCCCAGAGGGCCCCGACCAGGGAATGGATCGCGAGGCCGGCGGGCCACCACAAGGCGGGACGGCCGCTCGCCGCGACGAGGGTTCCAAGCTCGCGGACGAGGTCGAACAAAGGCATGCCCGCGAGAGCGGCGCCGCGCAGGATGGCCTCCCAGGCCAGCGCTCCGGCCGCGCCCGCCAAAGCGGCTTTGCGGATCGAGACGATTCGGATCATGCCGACGCCCTTGCCGACGGTCTCGGCCCGAGGGGCGGGCTCCGGCCGGCCGGATCGCCGGCGGTCGCGATGTCGTGTAAAGCCGCTTTTGGCCCGGGAAGCCGGATCCTCGTCATGTCGTCTCGCCCGATTGGATGCTTCCGCGGCCCGGAAGTTCCCGGCGACTCCCCGCGTCTCGTCTCCGGGGGTTTAGCCAAACGCGCTGCAAACGGTCGCGCGACCGCTTTCGGCTCAGCTCGCTTCGGGCGCTTCGTGACCGTGGAGCCGATGTTCCTGATGCGCTGCAAACTCCGACGCCGCGGATCGCAGGCCTGCTCTTACGCGCTCGAGCAGCTCCTCGTCCGCCTTCGCCGAATAAACCGCGTAGATCGAGTAAGAGAAGATCGGCTTGTCCTTGATGATGTGAAGCCGGCCGGCCTCGATATGGGGGCGGGCGGCCTCCATCCGGAAATAGCCGGAGCCGCCGGTGGCGAGGATATAGTCCATGGCGAGCGGACCGTAATTCGCGGACACGACCGAGCTGACGACGTCGGGAAAGGCGGCATGATGGCTCGCCGCGAAATCGGGCCCCCAGTCGACATAGACGTAATTGTCGCAATGCGTATCGTCGCCGCCTTCCTGGGTCGTCACAGCGACCAGCTTCTCGTCCATCAGCAGTTCGGCGACGATTCCGGTTCGGCGGGGCGGCGCGTAGAGAACGGCGACGTCGAGCACCCCGTCCTGCACCTGCTCCATGAGGCGGTCGGCAACGTCGATCTGGACCTTGATCGCCACGTCGAGGCATTCACGCCGCATCCAGACCAGCCAATCGCGGAGCAACGGATTCCACAGGCTGTGCTCGCCGCCCACGGTAACGACCTTTTCGCGGCCCGCCGGAACCGCGACCTGATGGCGCGCGCGTTCCCAGACCTGGACCAGGGTCGTCGCGTATCTCTGGAATTGCTCCCCGGCGGGCGTGAGCCGGGCGCCGGCCTTGTTGCGAACGAATAAGGGGCGGTCGAGCTGGTCCTCGAGCACCCGGATCCTGGCGCTCACCGCGGTCTGGGTCAGGTTGAGGTTGGCGGCGGCGCCGACGAAGCTCCCGGTCTTGATCACTTCCAGGAAGGTGCGGGCGCTGCTGATGTCCATCTCGATATCCCACTTTTCTTGATATCAAATGGCAATAGTATTCGTTGGTCTTATGTCAACAGAGCCCCCATCTTGCCCGTGAGGAGAAAGGCCATGACCGATCACAAGCGCATCGAACCACTCGAGACAAGGAGTCGCCGGACCCCGTTCAAGCCGTTGATCGAGGAGATGAGGATGCTGATCGCCTGGCTCGCGACCTCGCTCCGGATGGCGCTCGAATCGATGATTCGATTCGGCGTCCGGCCTCCGGTCACGGTCTTCGAACGGCAGCCCGGGCAATATCCCGACATCGGCCTGGTTCATCGCGAGCTTTCCTCGCTCGCAGAACGCGACCCGGAGGATCGTCCATCAGCCGAGCCTTTCGCAATTCGAGCCGGCCGCCAGGCTCCGCCGAGGCGTGTTAAGCGGTTTCATGCCGCTCGGCACGCAGAGGGTTGATCCATGCTTGAGACGCTGGAACACGGGACGTGGGCGGCCGACGATCCGGCGGCTCGCGGTCAGGGCGCGGAGGAGCCCGCGGCCGAGCTCGAGGCTGTGCCGGGGATCGGCCTGTTCCAGGACATTCCGAGCGGGATCTGGATCACCTTCCTGGCCGCCTGGGCGATGTTCTTCGCTCTGATGATCCTCTTTTTCGCGACCAGCCGCGAAGCCACTTTCATGATAACCATCGTCGTCCTGTTCGGGCTGATGGCGTTCGGGCTTCCGCTGGCTCTTGGAGCCCAGGTGAAATGCGACAAATATGATTGCAAGGGCGTGGTGCAGACGCTGACCGGTCCGCTGAGCGTTCGAGCGGCCGCAATTCAGATCGCGTTGATCCCGATCGCAGTGGTGACCGGCCTCAGCGGCTTCATTCTTCTGGCGAAGTGACGATCTTTGCGTCTTAGGCGCCGATCAGGCGCGGCCGGCCGCGCACCTAGTTTCCTTGAACCTGGTGTCGCTGGAGCTGGAATAGGCATCGCCGGTTGGAAGCGCGAAGCCGTCGGGGCGCTCTTCTCGATCATTTTTCTGATCACAATGGCGATCGTCACCTTTTGGTTCATGTTGGCCTGGCGCGCCGGATCGAGTGCGCATCGCCGTCCTGTTACAGCGATCATCGTTTCCCTCACCCGCTCGCTCGTGACCGACGAGCCTCAACCTCGAGTGCTCGGCGCGTCCGGCAGCCGATCGCCCTTCCAGATCAGCACCGGATCGCCGACATGGGCGGCCCGGAACAGCAAGGCGGCGAACGCCTTGGGCAGTCCGATGCAGCCGTGGGTCGCGTAATCGTCGGCGATCTCGGAGCCGTGGATGCTGATCCCGTCGCCGGTCAGCCGAAGCATGTGCGGCATCGGCGCTCCGTCATAGATGGTCGAGCGATGGTCGGCATCCTTCTGGAGGATCGGAAAGGTGCCGAACGGCGTCGGCTTGTCGTTGGCGCCGTAGATGATGCTCGAGCGGCCGATCTCGACTCCGTCGCGATAGGCGGAGAGGACCCGGGCGCGGATGTTGACGACGATCGTCACCGGGCCGGCCGGCACGCCCTCGTCGTTCCAGGCATATTCGCCCGGGCGGAGCCATTGGGTGATCGGTAATTCCCGGCGGATCTTGATGTCGCTGAGCGATGGCTGCTTCGGGCGCGCCGGCGCGGGCGCCGCCGATGGCGCGATTGCGGCCGGGCTCGGAGCCGGCGCGGCCGGCGTAGCGGGCTTCGCCGCCGGGCTCGGAACCGGCGCGACGCTGGTCTCCAGAAGCATCGCCGACAATGCCGCCAGGAACGGGATGCCCGTTCTCCGATCGATCCAGAATCGCATGTCCGCCCCTTTTCGGTTCGCGTCGACGCGCCGCCTACGCGCCCATTGCGCGCCGCGCGCAAGCCGTCCGATTCGGCTGTGCCGCAGGGGGACAAGGTCGGCGCATTTGGTAGCGGTCCCAAGGATTCTCTCCGCCCTCAGAGCATAGGGGCTCTGGGGTACCGCGGAGCCTTGCCTCTGGAATTGGAACGAACGAGCGTCTTGTCGGCAGTCGGCCAAAGCGCCCGGCCAAGGTGCGGCCGGGTCGGTCCGCCGGGGAGGATGCGGATGATAACATTTCAAGGATTTTGTCTCCTGCGCCGGTTCGCCGGGTTGCCGGCTTCGGGACGCCGAGACCGGCCGAATTGGGACCGCGGAACGTCCTGTCGCGTCGTTGGCCGATCGGGCACCCACTCTCCAGCATCAGCCTGACGAAAGCCTGGCCAGGCCGGTCCCCGGGGCAGCAATGATAATGGATGATGTCGGATGATAACTTTTCAAAAATTTTGTCCGCTGCGCCGCGCCGCCGGTTGCCGGCTTCGGGACGCAAGACCGGCCGAATTGGGACCGCGGGACGTCTTGCCGCGCCGGCCGATCGGCCCTGGCGAAAGCCCGGGTCCCGCGAGACAGGAATGATAATGGATGATGTCGGATGATAACTTTTCAAATTTTTTCGCGATGCGGCCGGGCCACCGCCTTCCGGGGACGAGGACCGCATTTTCACCGGGCTCTGAAATTTTTAAGAGTCATTCGCGATGTTCGTTGCTATCATGCGCTTAATTGCCGGCCGGGGGGCCGGCACAACTCGAGAGGGGGGAGACGTACGGAGCCCTAGGTGAACCTCGAAACCCCTCGCGAATTCCTCGACCGGCGCCAGCTGCTCGCGGCACTTCGAAGCTTCAGGCGCGGAGACTTCACCGTCCGTCTGCCCGAGGACCTGCCCGGCCTCGACAATGAGATCGCCATCCTGTTCAACGAGGTCGTGAGCCTCGAAGAACAGCTCACCACCGAGTTCGAGCGCCTCTCCACCGTTGTCGGCAAGGAAGGCAAGATCGGCCAGCGCGGCCGGGTGCGCGGCGCGACCGGCGGATGGGAAGGCAAGCTTCGGGCCGTCAACGAATTGATCGAGGACATGGTCCAGCCGACCGCCGAGGTCGCGCGCGTGATCGGCGCGGTCGCCAAGGGCGACCTCTCCCAGTCGATGACGGTCGAGATCGACGGCCGGCCGCTGCGCGGCGAGTTCCTTCGAATCGGCAAGGTGGTGAACACCATGGTCGAGCAGCTCGCCTCCTTCGCCTCCGAGGTGACCCGGGTCGCCCGCGAGGTCGGAACCGAAGGAAAGCTGGGCGGCCAGGCGACGGTGAAGGGCGTCGCCGGCACCTGGAAGGACTTGACCGACAACGTCAACGCGATGGCGACCAATCTGACCGGCCAGGTCCGCAACATCGCCGAGGTGACGACCGCCGTGGCCTCGGGCGACCTTTCCAAGAAGATCACCGTCGAGGTGAAGGGCGAGATCCTCGAGCTCAAGAACACGATCAACGTCATGGTCGACCAATTGAACTCGTTCGCGTCGGAAGTGACGCGCGTCGCCCGCGAGGTCGGCACCGAGGGCAAGCTCGGCGGCCAGGCGCGGGTGGAAGGCGTCGCCGGCACCTGGAAGGATCTGACCGACAACGTCAATCTGATGGCCGACAACCTGACCGGCCAGGTCCGCAACATCGCCGAGGTGACCACCGCGGTGGCTTCGGGCGACCTCTCCAAGAAGATCACCGTCGAGGTGAAGGGCGAGATCCTCGAGCTCAAGAACACGATCAACGTCATGGTCGACCAATTGAACTCGTTCGCGTCCGAGGTGACTCGCGTGGCGAGGGAGGTCGGAACCGAAGGAAAACTCGGCGGCCAGGCGCAGGTGCCGGGAGTCGCCGGAACCTGGAAGGACCTCACCGACAACGTCAATCTGATGGCGGACAATCTAACCGGTCAGGTTCGTAATATCGCCGAGGTGACGACCGCTGTGGCCTCGGGCGACCTTTCCAAGAAGATCACCGTCGACGTGAAGGGCGAGATCCTCGAGCTCAAGAATACGATCAACGTCATGGTCGACCAGTTGAACGGCTTCGCCTCGGAGGTGACCCGCGTGGCGAGGGAGGTCGGCACCGAAGGCAAATTGGGCGGCCAGGCGCAGGTGCCCGGAGTCGCCGGAACCTGGGCCGACCTCACCGACAACGTCAATCTGATGGCGGCCAACCTGACCGGCCAGGTCCGCAACATCGCCGAGGTGACGACCGCGGTGGCGAGGGGCGATCTTTCCAAGAAGATCACCGTCGACGTGAAGGGCGAGATCCTCGAGCTCAAGGACACGATCAACGTCATGGTCGACCAGCTCAACTCGTTCGCCTCGGAGGTGACCCGAGTCGCCCGCGAGGTCGGCACCGAGGGCCGGCTCGGCGGCCAGGCCCAGGTCGAAGGCGTCGCCGGCACCTGGAAGGATCTGACCGACAACGTCAACGCCATGGCCGGCAACCTGACCGGCCAGGTCCGCAACATCGCCGAGGTGACCACCGCCGTGGCGAGGGGCGACCTGTCGAAGAAGATCACGGTCGACGTGAAGGGCGAGATTCTCGAGCTCAAGAACACCATCAACGTCATGGTCGATCAGCTCAACTCGTTCGCATCCGAGGTGACCCGCGTCGCGCGCGAGGTCGGGACCGAGGGCCGGCTCGGCGGCCAGGCCCAGGTCGAGGGCGTCGGCGGCACCTGGAAGGATCTGACCGACAACGTCAACGCCATGGCCGCCAACCTGACGGGCCAGGTCCGCAACATCGCCGAGGTGACGACCGCGGTGGCGCTGGGCGACCTTTCCAAGAAGATCACCGTCGACGTGAAGGGCGAGATCCTCGAGCTCAAGAACACGATCAACACCATGGTCGATCAGCTCAACTCCTTCGCCTCGGAGGTGACTCGAGTCGCGAGGGAGGTCGGTACGGAGGGCAAATTGGGCGGCCAGGCGCAAGTCCGCGGAGTCGCCGGCACCTGGGCCGATTTGACCGACAATGTGAACCTGATGGCCGACAATCTGACCGGCCAGGTCCGCAACATCGCCGAGGTGACCACCGCGGTGGCGAGGGGCGATCTTTCCAAGAAGATCACCGTCGACGTGAAGGGCGAGATCCTCGAGCTCAAGAATACGATCAACGTCATGGTCGATCAGCTGAACGGCTTCGCCTCGGAGGTGACCCGGGTTGCCCGCGAGGTCGGAACCGAAGGAAAGCTCGGCGGCCAGGCGCAGGTGCCCGGCGTCGGCGGCACCTGGAAGGACCTGACCGACAACGTCAACCTGATGGCGACCAACCTGACCAACCAGGTCCGCGGAATCGCCGACGTCGTCACCGCGGTCGCCCAGGGCAATTTGAAGCGCAAGCTGACCGTCGACGCCAAGGGCGAGATCGCTGCCCTCGCCGAGACGATCAACTTCATGATCGAGACCCTTTCGACCTTCGGCGACCAGGTCACCAACATGGCCCGCGAGGTCGGCATCGAAGGCAAATTGGGCGGCCAGGCGAGGGTTCCGGGAGCCGCCGGCCTGTGGCGCGACCTTACCGATAACGTTAATCAGCTTGCAGCAAACCTAACCAACCAGGTTCGCTCGATCGCCGACGTGGCGACCGCCGTGACCAAGGGCGACCTTACCCGCTCGATCGCCGTCGAGGCGTCGGGCGAGATGGCGGCGCTCAAGGACAATATCAACGAGATGATCCGCAACCTGAAGGAGCAGACCCTCAAGAATGCCGAGCAGGACTGGCTGAAGACCAACCTCGCCCGATTCTCGCGGATGCTCCAGGGCGAGCGCGATCTCGCCACCGTCTCCAACCTGATCATGTCCGAGCTCGCGCCGCTGGTCGACGCCCAGTACGGCGTCTTCTACGTCACCAAGCGCGAGGAGGACGAGACCAAGCTCGAGCTGGTCGCCAGCTACGGCGCCGAGAGCCATGACGAGTTGAAGCGCGAGTTCGGGCTCCGCGAGGGCCTGGTCGGCCAGGCCGCCGCCGACAAGCGCCCGATCCTGCTCAAGAACGTGCCCGGCGATTTCATCAAGATCGGCTCCGGGCTCGGCGCGGCGACTCCGGCCAACATCAACATCCTGCCGGCCCTTTTCGAGGACGACGTCAAGGCGGTGATCGAGCTCGCCTCGTTCAGCGAGTTCAACGAGGCCCACCACTCCTTCCTCGACCAGCTGATGGAATCGGTCGGAATCGTTCTCAATACGATCGCCGCGACGATGCGCACCGAGGGCCTCCTCAAGCAGTCGCAATTGCTCACCCAGGAGCTCCAGGCGCGCCAGACCGAGCTCACCACCAAGCAGGAGGAATTGCACGCGACCAACGAGGAGCTTCAGGAGAAAGCGCAGCTGCTCGAGAATGAGAAGAAGCAGGTCGAGGCGAAGAATCTCGAGATCGACATGGCACGCCGGGCGGTCGAGGAGAAAGCCGAGCAGCTCGCTCTCACCTCCAAATACAAGTCCGAATTCCTCGCCAACATGTCGCACGAGCTTCGCACGCCGCTCAATTCGCTGCTGATCCTCTCGAAGCTTCTGGCCGACAATCCGCACGGCAATCTGAACGAGAAGCAGACCGAATTCGCCCGCACCATCCACTCGGCGGGAACCGATCTTCTCAACCTGATCAACGACATCCTCGACCTGTCCAAGATCGAATCGGGCACCGTCTCGATCGAGCTCGGCGACATGCCGATGAGCAGCCTCAAGCAGCATATGGAGCGGACCTTCCGCCAGCTCGCCGCCGACAAGGGGCTCGATTTCAACGTCGAGTTCGACGGGGCGCTTCCGGCCGCGATCCGGACCGACGAGAAGAGGCTCCAGCAGGTCGTCCTCAACCTGCTCTCCAACGCCTTCAAGTTCACCGCCCATGGCGGAGTCACCCTGTCGGTGTCCTGCGCGACCGGCGGCTGGAGCCCGACCCACCCGGTTCTCCGCACCGGCGATCCGGCGATCGAGATCTCGGTCACCGATACCGGCATCGGAATCCCGCAGGAGAAGCAGAAATTGATCTTCGAGGCCTTCCAGCAGGCCGACGGAACCACCAGCCGCAAATATGGCGGCACCGGCCTCGGCCTCTCGATCAGCCGCGAGATCGCCCGGCTTCTCGGCGGCGAGCTCCAGGTCCGCTCGAAGCCGGGCGAAGGCTCGACCTTCACCCTGTTCGTTCCGCTCCAGTCGCTCGCCGTCGCCCAGGCCGCCGGCTCGACCGGAACGACCGCCCGCTACGACAATAGCGGCGCCGTCATCCCGTCCGCCTTCCCGACCAGCTACGAAGGCGGCGACGATCGCGACAATCTCGGCGAGGATCCGTTCGTCCTGATCGTCGAGGACGATCCCGCATTCGCCGCGATCCTGCTCGACCTCGCCCGCCAGTCGGGCCTCAAGGGCGTGGTCTCGACGGCGGGCGCCGGAACCCTGGCCATGGCGCGCAAGATGCAGCCGGACGCGATCACCCTCGATCTCGGCCTGTCCGACATTGACGGCTTCGTTCTTCTCGACCTGCTCAAGCACGATCCCCAGACCGGCCATCTGCCGATCCATGTCATCTCCGGGGCCGACAAGCTTCAGAGCGTGATGGCGATGGGTGCGTTCGGAGTGACCGAAAAGCCGGCCGACCATGACGAGCTGGTCAAGGTCTTCGCGGATCTCGCCGCTCTGGTCGAGAAAGGCGAGGGCCGCTCCGCCCGCGCCGCCGCCGAGGTCGCCAACGACCAGGCCGCCTCGACCAGGCGCGTGCCCGAGCTTGCCGGCGCCAAGATCCTGATCGTCGACGACGACATCCGGAACATCTACTCGCTGACCAGCGTGCTCGAGGCGCACGATGCCGAAGTGCTCCATGCCGAGCGCGGCAAGGACGGGATATTGATCCTCGAGCAGACGCCCGGGATCGATATCGCCCTCATCGACATCATGATGCCCGAGATGGACGGCTATGAGACGATGCGGCAGATCCGCTCCAGGCCGGCGCTCGCCGACGTTCCGCTGGTCGCGGTCACCGCCAAGGCGATGAAGGGCGATCGCCAGAAGTGCCTCGACGCGGGCGCCAGTGATTATATCGCCAAGCCTGTCGACATCGAGCTCCTGCTCGCTCTGATCCGGGTGTGGATGGGCCGCGCCCGGTCCGAGTCGCAGGTGCCCCGCCGCAAGCGCAGGCGCGCCGAGCCTTTGCTCCAGCAGACGGCGGCCGAGTGAGCATGATCGAATCGAAGGACGAGGAGTCGGGAACGGCAACGAAGGCCGCGCCGCCGCCGCCGCTCGGCGACGAGCCGGCGGAGCGCGCCCGGGTCCTCGTCGTCGACGACGACGAACGCAATCTGCTCGCCTTGAAGGAGGTGCTCGACGACGTCGCCGAGATCGTCGTCGCGAGCTCGGGCGAGGAGGCTCTCCGCCACCTGCTCAAGGGCGACTTCGCGGTCATCCTGCTCGACGTCTACATGCCGGTGATGGACGGTTACGAGACCGCCCGGATCATCCGCAGCCGCGAGCAGACCAAGCGGATCCCGATCGTCTTCCTCTCGGCGGTCAACAAGGAGACCGAGCATCTGATCCGCGGCTATTCGATGGGCGCGGTCGACTATGTCTTCAAGCCGGTCGAGCCGGTCGTTCTCCGCTCCAAGGTGGCGGTGTTCGTCGACCTGTTCACGATGACCCGCGAAATCCAGCGCAAGGCGCGCCAGGAGCAGCAATTGCTCGACGCCAACCTTCGCGCCAATGCCGAACGGCTGAGGGCCGAGCGCCAGCTTCGGCTCGCCGAGCAGCGCCAGGCCGCGATCATCGAATCGCTTCCGATCATCCTCTATCTCGAGGAGCTCGAAGCGTCCCCGCGGATCCCCAAGTTCGTCAGCGGCAATTTCGAGGCGCTGACCGGATTCCGCTTCAAGGACCTCGAGAGCAAGCCCGATCTGTGGATTGAGCGGCTCCATCCCGACGATCATGACCGGGTCAGCAAGGCGATGTCCGGCCGCCGCGAGGGCAGGGCGATGGCGGTCGAGTATCGCTGGCGCTGCGCCGACGGCGAGTACAAGCATTTCCTCGACCAGGCCGTCCTGCTCCGCGACGGCCAGGGCGAGCCGGTCGAATATGCCGGGACCCTGCTCGACGTCACCGACCGCAAACGCCTCGAGAGCCAGCTCGTCCAGGCCGGCAAGATGGACGCGATCGGCAAGCTGACCGGCGGAATCGCCCACGATTTCAACAATCTTCTCGCCGCGGTGCTCGGCGGGCTCGGACTGATCGAGCGCCGGCTTCCGCTCAACGAGGATCAGGCCAAGATCCTGGCGATGACCCGCCACGCCGCCGAGCAGGGCTCCGAACTGGTCGGACGACTCCTCGCCTTCGCCCGCCGCCAGACCCTGGCGCCGGCGCGGGTCGAGGTCCAGAATCTCTCGGCGACGGTCACCGACCTCCTTGCCCACACTCTGGGCGGCCTGGTCGAGCTCGACTGGCGAACCGACGAGAGCCTGTGGGGCGCCTTCGCCGACGAGGCGCAGCTCGAGCTCGCCTTGATGAACCTGATCATCAACGCCCGCGATTCGATGCCCGACGGCGGAACCATCGCGATCACCGGCGAGAACAGGGTCGCCGAGCCCGACAATGAAATGGGCCTGCCTCCGGGCGACTATGTCGTTCTCGCGGTCGCCGACACCGGCTGCGGGATCGCCCCCGAGCTGCTCGACGAGGTGATGGAGCCCTTCTTCACCACCAAGGAGGTCGGCAAGGGCACCGGCCTCGGCCTGTCGATGGTCTACGGCTTCGCCCGCCAGTCGGGCGGCGCGATCCGGATCGAGAGCCGGGTCGGCGAAGGGACGAAAGTCGAAATGTGGCTGCCGCGCGCTCCGGAAGCCAAAGCCGGCGCCGAGCGCAAGGATTCCGCCGGGGGGAACGGCGCCGGGTCCAGATCCACGCCGAGCCTCAACGTGCTGCTCGTCGACGACCATCTCGGCGTTCGGGCCACCACCGCCGCCTTGCTCGAGGATCTCGGCCATGTTGTAACCCAGGCCGGCGACGGGCCGGAAATGCTCGATCTTCTCAAGCATGATCCAGGCGCGTTCGACCTGATCATTTCCGATTATGCCATGCCGCGGCTGTCGGGCGCCGAAGTGGTCCGCCGGGCGCGGCGGATCAGGCCCGAAATGCCGGCGATCCTGATGACCGGCTATGCCGACGCCGGCTCGATCTCGCACCGGCCCGAGGACGTGCACGTTCTCGCCAAGCCGTTCACCGCCGAGCAGATGAGCGCCGCGATCTGCGGCGCCGCGAGGCCGGGCAGGGCCGGGCCGGCCGTTGCCGCCGAGGCCGCGAGCGCCGCCCGGGCCTGATCGAGCGGGCGGCTTGCACTGCTTGCGCCCGCTGACGTAAGCGGCTCCATCCTTCCCGGCAGGTGATATTCTTTGCTCAGCCTCGGCTTCATCCGCGACAATCGCGACATCGTCGCAAGGGCGATCGCCGACAAGCATGTCGCGGTCGATCTCGATCGGCTGCTGGCGCTGGACGGGGAGACGCGGGCGCTCAAGTCCCGGATCGACGAGCTTCGCCGCAAGCGCAACGAGATCAGCGACGGCTTCAGGACCGCCGACCCGGCCGACCGCCCGGCGCTCGGCGCTCAGGCCAAGGCGCTCGGCGCCGAAGCGTCCGAGGCCGAGGCCGAGCTTGCCGGCAAGAGCGAGGAGCTCGACGCTTTGATGCTTCGGCTTCCCGGCATTCCGTGGGAGGGGGCGCCGGTCGGCCCCGACGAGAGTTTCAACCGGGTGACCCGGACCGAGGGCGAGAAGCCGGTCTTCGATTTCGAGCCGCGCGACCATGTCGCCCTCATCGAGATGAACGACTGGGCCGACCTGTCGCGCATCACCCAGGTCGCCGGCTCGCGCACTTATGCGCTGAAGGGCCGGCTCGCTCTGCTCGAGCAGGCCCTGATGTTCTGGGCCCAGCAAAGGCTGGCGGCGGAGGGCTTCACCCTGATGACCGTGCCGGCTTTGGCCCGGCCGCAGGCCTTCGTCGCCACCGGCCATTTTCCCGGCCACGAGGAAGAGGCCTATGAGATACCGAAGGACGGCCTCTATCTCGCCGGCACCGGCGAGATCGCTTTGACCAGCCTTCATTCGGGCGAGATTTTGGAGGAGGCGCAGCTTCCGATCCTCTATGCCGGTTACTCGCCCTGCTTCCGCCGCGAGGCGGGGAGCGCCGGCCGCGACGTCCGCGGCCTCCTTCGGGTCCACCAATTCTACAAGCTCGAACAATATGTGATCTGCGCCGACGACGAGGCCGTCTCGGCCGAATGGCATGCCAGGCTGCTGTCCTACGCCGAGATGCTGCTCGAGGGCCTCGAGCTGCCCTACCAGGTGGTCGAGACCTCGACCGGCGACATGGGCCTCGGCAAGTACAGGATGACCGATCTCGAGACCTGGGTCCCCACCCTCGGCAAATATCGCGAGACCCACAGCTGCTCGACCCTGCACGACTGGCAGGCGCGGCGCGCCAATCTTCGCTGGCGCGACGGCGAGCGCAAGGTGCGCTTCGTCCACACCCTCAACAACACCGCTTTGGCCAGTCCCCGGATCCTGGTGCCCTTGCTCGAGAACCACCAGCAGGCGGACGGCCGGGTCCGGCTCCCGGCGGCCCTCCACGGCCTGATGGGCGGCGAATATCTCTGAGGCCGGCCTTCGCGACGGCAAGCCGCCTTTGTGGATGGCGGCACTCGAAATGGTCTCGCTCGGCGCCCGCTTCCACAAGAGTTTCGGCCGGCTCGGCGAGCGCGGTCCGCCGGGCGGTGAGAAGGTCATGGTCCTCCCGGGCTTCCTCGCCAACGACCGCACCACCCTGGGTCTTCAGCGCGCTCTGGCGGACGCCGGCTATCGCGTGACGGGCTGGGGCATGGGGCTGAACAATGGGGTCAAGCCCGACACCCTCGACCGGCTCGCGGCTCAGGTCGAGCGGTTCGGCGGCGGCGAACCGGTGATGCTGGTCGGCTGGAGCCTTGGCGGCATCTATGCCCGCGAGCTCGCCAAAGCGCGGCCGGACCTCGTTTCCCGGGTCGTGACCATGGGCTCGCCATTCTCGGGCGATCCGCGCGACAACAATGTCTGGCGCCTCTACGAGTGGATCAGCGGCCACAAGGTCGATGCGCCGCCGATCGCGGGCGATCTCAGGGCGAAACCGCCGGTGCCGACCCTGGTGCTCTGGTCGCGCCGCGACGGCGTGATCGCCCCGACCTGCGCCCGCGGCGGCGAGGCGGAGAGCGACCGGCGGGTCGAGCTCGACTGCGGCCATATGGCTTTCGCGGTCGGCAGCGCCGCTTATCCGAAGATCATCGCCGCGATCCGCGATTTCGCTCGGCACTGATCCTCGAGTGGGAACAAGCTCTCGGACGTCCCCCGCGGCGGCCCGAAAACACCCTTTTCTCCAACACTTGTTCTGCTAGCCTGGTCCGCGGGAGGGGGAAGGAATGACCTCATGGGGTACGCCCGGATTCGGGCAGATGGCGATCGCGGCTCTGGCCGGGGCGGTGCTCGGCTATCTCCTGTCCTGGGCGGTCGACCGGCTGCTGGTCCGGCGCCTGACCGACGATCGGGTCGGCGGCATAGCGCTCAGCTGCGCCGTCGCCTTCCTGATCCTGATGGGCGCGACCACTTACTTGCTCACCCGCAACAGCCCCTTCGAGAACGGCCCGATCATCATCCCGCCTCTGGGCTATGCGGTCGCCTTCCTGCTCGGAGTGGCCGTCGCCGGGGCGCGGCGGATGGTCGAATATGGCCGCGCTTATGCCGAGAATGACGACCAGCAATGGTTCGAGCCGGACTGGAACGATCTCTCGCTCTACGACGAGGAGGTGGCCGCCTTCGATTCGAAGCACGGCCACAAATCGTATTTCGGGCGGCACTGGGCCGGGCATCTTCCGCTTCCGCTCGCTTATTGGGTGAACGGCGCCTTGCTTTCGGTGGCGATCGCCGGCGCCGCCGAATATCTCGGGCGCAAGGCCGAGCGCGACTGGGGGTCGCTCCAGATCGTCGCGATCGTCGCCCTTTCCTATTTCGCAGTCTCGACTTTGGCCTGGATCTGGAGCTCGGTCGGCATCTGGCGGTCGGCCTATTGGCACCGGCGGCGCGGCGGCGCCTATGGCTGGGGAATCGCCGCTCGGGCGCTGATCCTGATCACCGCGGTCGCCACCCTGTATCGCTCGGGCGATCTCGCGCTCCAGGCCGCCGAGCTCGGCCGGCTCGCGACGGGCAGGGATTCGCTCGGCCCGGTAGCCGAGATGAAGGTCTCGCCCGACGGCGGCGAGCTGGTCCTGCGCGGAGCGCTCGCCGCCGGGGCAGCCGACAAGTTCGAGGCCCTGCTGCGGGCCAGTCCCCGGGTGAACGCGGTCATCCTCACCTCGCGCGGCGGCCGGGAGCTCGAATCGGGGCGGATCGCGGCTCTGATCCGCGAGCGCGGGCTCGATACGCGGGTCGACGATTATTGCATGTCGGCCTGCACCGATCTGCTTCTGGCCGGGCGGTCGCGCACCGCGCCCAATCTCGCCAGGATCGGCTTCCACCAGCCCGATTTCCCCGGGATCAGCGACTCCGAACGGCGGGTGGCGATCGCCAAGACCCGCACCCGCTACCTCGAGGCCGGCGTCGACGAATCGTTCGTCTGGCGTGCGATGGCCACCCCGCCCGGCGATATGTGGTTCCCGACTTCCGACGAGATGTTCGCGGCCAACGTGCTGACCGGCCCTGACTTCGTGGTGACCGGCCGGGGCGGCCGAAGTGGCGGAGCGTCGAAGCCGGCAAGCCTGAGCGAGCAACGGCTGCGCGACGATCTGCGGGCGGAAGCGGCGCGGATCAATGCCGCGCCGCCGGTCCGGATCGACCCCCAGACCACGCTCGACCGGGCGGCGGCGGACGGCCTGACCCTCACCTATTTCTACACGGTTCGGCGAAGCAATATCGACGTCGCCGCGTCGCGGCCCATCGTCATGGATGCCGCCCGCCGCGAGCTCTGCGCCAGGCCCGACGCCGCCGCGGCGATCGGCGACGGAGCCCGCTTTGTCTTCGCCTATCGCGATTCACGGGGCAGACGGTTGTTCGACATTCCGGTCGGCGACTGCCGCGCCTGAGCGGCCCGGATTCAGGCCAGGAACGGCGCCGCCACTTCGGGCGGGACTCGCAATGGCCGGCCGCTCGCCTTGTCGAGGATCGCCCAGGTCGTCCGGGCTCTTACCCGTATCTTGCCGTCGGCGCCGGCGAACTCGACATGGCGGTCGAACCGCGCACCCTTCGGCGCCTCGCCGACCCAGGTGTGCGCGGTCACCGTCTCGCCCGGCCCGGCCGGGCGCAGATAGTCGATCTCGTGCCGGATCACGACCCAGACATAGGAGTCGACATGGGCCGGATCGGCGACCGCGCGCCAATGCGCGGTGGCGACGTCCTGGATCCACCTCACCCAGGCCGCATTGTTGACATGACCGAGCTCGTCGATGTCGGCCGGCCGGGCGGTGATCCGGAGTTCGAACGGCGCCCCCACTAGATCCTCCCTGAAGGGGAGGGGGACCGCGCGGAGCGCGGTGGAGGGGTTTGGCACTGACTGCACTGCTCGATAATGGCCGTCACGCCGCCGTCCTCATTCTCGAGCACGTCCTTAGCAGAGATGCGAAAAGTCCGGATGCCAGCCTCGGCCAGCCAGCGATCGCGAGCCAAGTCATTTGCCGGCAGATCGCCCATGCCGTGGATCGCGCCATCCACTTCGATCGCCACCTTCGCGCTCTCGCAATAGAAATCGAGCACGTACGGTCCAGCTGGATGCTGGCGTCGGAACTTGAGACCTTGCGGTCGACGGCGAAGCAGGCGCCATAGCAGCACTTCTGGCAGCGTCATCGCACGCCTCAGCGCCCTCGCCCGCCTCACATTCCGTTTGGTTGTTCCGAGCATGCCCCTCCACCATGCTTCGCATGGTCCCCCTCCCCTGGCTCAAGCCAGGGGAGGAACTTTCTAATCTCCCACTTGCGTCAGGATGAACGCAAACGCCTCCGCCACCTCGCGCAGGCTGTCCCAGCGGCCCGATTTGCCGCCATGGCCGGCGCCCATGTTGATCTTGAGCAGGAGGAGGTTGTCGTCGGTCTTGGTTGCCCGGAGCTTCGCCGCCCATTTGGCCGGCTCCCAATAGGTCACCCTCGGATCGTTGAGGCCGCCGGTGATCAGCATCGGCGGATAATGCTGGGCGCGGACATTGTCGTAGGGCGAATAGCTTCGGATCAGGTCGAACGCCTCCCTGTCGAGGATCGGATTGCCCCATTCCGGCCATTCGCCGGGGGTGAGCGGAAGCGTGTCGTCGAGCATTGTGGCGAGCACGTCGACGAACGGCACGTCGGCGACGACCGCGCCCCACAGATGCGGATCGGAATTGGCGACCACGCCCATCAATTTGCCGCCGGCCGAGCCGCCCTGGATCGCGATGCGGCCGGGCGCGGCAAAGCCGGCGCCGACCAGCCCGTTCGCCGCGTCGACGAAATCGTTGAAGCTGTTCTTGCGCTTCTTCAATTTCCCCTCGAGGAACCAGCCGTAGCCGAGATCGTCGCCGCCCCTGATATGGGCGATCGCGCAGGCGAAGCCGCGGTCGAGAAGGCTCAAGCGGGTGGTCGAGAAGGTCGGCGGGATGGCGTGGCCGTAAGCGCCGTAGGCGTAGAGATAGAGCTTGCCGCTTCCGTCCTTTTTGAAGCCCTTGCGGTAGACGATCGAGGCCGGCACCAGCTTGCCGTCGCGCGTCGGAAGCATCAGCCGCTCGGTCTCATAGTACGAGGCGTCGTAGCCCGACGGGATCTCCTGGACCTTCAGCGTCTCGAGCCGATCCTCTCGGGGATGATAATCGTAGACCGTTCCGGGCGTGACCATCGACGAGTAGCCGAGCCGGTAGGCTTCGGGCGCGAATTCGGGATTGCTGCCGAGCGCGGCGGTGTAGCTCGCCTCCGGGAAGGCGATGCGTTTCTCGCCGCCTTGATAGTCGAGCAGCCGGATCTGATCGAGGCCGTGAAGGCGCTCCTGAAGGACGAGATGGTCGCGGAACGGAGTCGCCCCGCGCAGATAGACCTCGTCCGAGCCGGCGATCCGGGTCGTCCAGTCTCCGGGCGCGGCCGGATCGGCTTCGGCGAGACGGAAATTGATATGGTCGTCATTGGCGAGGATCCAGAGCCGCCCGTGCGCCGAATCGACCGAATAGGTGATTTCCGGCCGCCGCCTTGCGACCAGGACAGGCTCGGCGGCGGGGTCGCCGGCGGGAACGAACCGGACCTCGGTCGCGCTATTGTCGCCGGTGGCGATGAAGATCAGGCTCCGGTCCTGGCTTCGGCCGACCCCCACCGAGAATCCGACATCCTCGGTCTCTTCGTAGAGGGTGACGTCCTCCGCGACCGGAGTCCCGAGGCGGTGGAGACGGGCGCGATAGCTGCGCCAATGTTCGTTGACCTCGGTGAAGATCACCGACTTGCCGTCGGCGCTCCACACCGGTCCGCCGATTCCGACGTCGCTGACCTGCTCGACATCCTCACCGGTTTCGAGGTCGCGGATCCTGAGCTTGAACCGCTCGGAGCCGTCATCGTCGACCATGGTCGCGGCGAAACGGCCGTCGGGGCTGACCTCGAGAGCGCCGAGGCGGAAATAATCCTTGCCCTCGGCCTCTGCCGGCTCGTCGAAGATCAGGGCCTCGTCGCCGCCGCCGGCGGGACGGCGATACCATTGGCGATATTGGGCGCCGGTCTCGAACGCCCACCAATAGAGAAAGCCGCCGTCCTTGACCGGGACCGAACGGTCGTCCTCCTTGATCCGGCCCTTCATCTCCCCGAACAGACTGTCGACCAGGGCGCGGTGCGGCGCCATCGCGGCTTCGAAATATTCGTTCTCGGCCTCGAGGTAAGCGAGCACGTCCGGGTCCTCGACCTTCGGGTAGCCGGGGTCGCGGAGCCAGTGCCAGGGATCGTCGATCCGTTCGCCGTGCCGTTCATAGCTGTACGGCCTCTGTTCGGCCATCGGAGGGGTGGGAAGGCTGGTCATGGCTCTTTCGAATGGGTCGCCGCTGGTCTATTCGGCCTTTCAAATAGAGGCGCCAGAGGATTTTGCCATGTCCACCTACGAAGCCCGTCTCGCCGCTTTGCGCGAACAGTTGAAAGCCGACCGGCTGGACGGCTTCGTCGTTCCGCTCACCGACGAGCATATGAGCGAATATGTCGGCTCCTACGCGCAGCGCCTGGCCTGGCTGACCGGGTTCCAGGGATCGGCTGGCGCCGCGGTGGTGCTTCCGGCCGAGGCGGCGATCTTCGTCGACGGACGCTACACCCTCCAGGTCCGCGACCAGGTCGACGGCAAGCATTGGAGCTATCAGTCGGTGCCGGAGACCAGCATCGCCGACTGGCTCAAGGCGCACGCGCCGGACGGCGGCCGCATCGGCTACGATCCCTGGCTCCATACAAAGGAATGGGTGACCAAGGCGCGCGAGGCGCTTGCCGACAAGGGCGCCGAGCTGGTCGCGGTCCGGCGCAATCCGATCGACGCGGTCTGGGCCGACAAGCCCGAGCCGAGCAAGGCGCGGCTGATCGTCCATCCCGACGAATTTGCCGGCCGCTCGTCGGCCGCCAAGCGGCAGGAAATGGCCGACTGGCTCAAGGAGCAGCATGCCGACGCGGCCGTGCTCTCGGCGCTCGATTCGATCGCCTGGACCTTCAACGTCCGCGGCAAGGACGTCGATCACACGCCGGTCGCCCTGTCCTTCGCTCTCGTCCATGACGACGGCACCGCCGATCTGTTCGTCGCTTCGGAGAAACTGGGCGACGACGTCCGCAAGCATCTCGGAAACGGGGTCCGGGTCCATGAGCGCGAGGCCTTCGCACCCGAGCTCGCCAATCTCGCCGGCAAGACCGTGGTCGCCGATCCCGAGCGCGCGGTCGCCGCGATCTTCGAGGCGCTCGAGCAGGCCGGAGCGAAGATCCTCCAGAAGCGCGACCCTTCGGTCCTTCCCAAGGCGACCAAGAACGAGGCCGAGATTGCCGGCCACCGGGCGGCGCAGGCCCGCGACGGCGCGGCGCTCACCCGATTCCTGCGCTGGCTTTCGGTCGAGGCTCCGAAAGGCGGGGTCGACGAGCTCAAGGCCGCCGAGCGGCTCCACGACTATCGCAAGGCGTGCGGCGACCTGCGCGATCTGAGCTTCGACACCATCTCCGGTGCCGGTCCGAACGGCGCCATCGTCCATTACCGGGTGACCGAGGAGACCAACCGCCCGATCGAGATGGACTCGATCTATCTGGTCGATTCGGGCGCCCAATATCCGGACGGCACCACCGACGTCACCCGGACGGTGGCGATCGGGACTCCCACCGCGGAGATGCGCGACCGCTTTACCCGGGTGCTCAAGGGCCATATCGCGCTCGGAAGCCAGATCTTCCCGGACGGCACGCGGGGCACCCAGCTCGATGCGCTGGCGCGGCAATTCCTCTGGTCGGCGGGCCTCGATTACGCCCACGGCACCGGCCACGGAGTCGGCTCCTATCTCGCCGTCCATGAGGGCCCGCAGCGAATCTCGCCGGCCGGGAGCAGCCAGTCGGGCGGCGACGAGCCGCTCCGCGCCGGAATGATCTGCTCGAACGAGCCCGGTTATTACAAGACCGGCGAATATGGCATCCGGGTCGAGAATCTGGTGCTGGTCGTGCCGGTAGAGATCGAGGGCGCCGAGAAGAAGATGCTCGGCTTCGAGACCCTGACCTTCGCTCCGATCGACCGCAACCTGATCGAGACCGCGATGCTGAGCGATCACGAGCGCAAGTGGGTCGACGATTATCACGCCAGGGTGCTCGAAGTCGTCGGCCCCCAGCTCGACGGCGAGGATCTCGACTGGCTCAAGGCCAGCTGCGCCCCGCTCTAACGATCCTCCCCTGGCAAAGCCAGGGGAGGGGGACCGCGCGAAGCGCGGTGGAGGGGCATGCTGTGGGCTTCGATAGTGCGGCGTTCGCCCTAATCCGCGCCGACCCCTCCACCATCCTTCGGATGGTCCCCCTCCCCTCCAGGGAGGATCTTCTGCTCTTCGCCCCGCGCCTGCGCCTTGCGCCGGCGCAGATTCTCCCGAAGCGCTTCGGCCAGCCGTTTCGCCCGTTCCTCGTCCTGCCGTGCCATGAGCCGAGCTAGTCCCGAAGCGCTGACCGCCGCAAGCCCGCCTTGACAGGCACTGCGCCCCCCGGCCATAGCGCCGCGTCTCCCGACAGGCGATGCTGCCGTAGCTCAGTGGTAGAGCGCATCCTTGGTAAGGCTGAGGTCGTGAGTTCAATCCTCACCGGCAGCACCACCGCCTCTTCGGGCAGCCACCGGCGCTGAGCAGCAGGTCCGCGCTCAGTGCGCCGCGTTCCTGACGATCATGTCGAGCACCGCCGGGTGGAGCGGGCGGATAAACTCGCCGCCGAGCAGATGGCCGCGTTGCCACACCACCCGTGAGTGCAGGCTTTCGAGCCCCGGCAGCCTCAGCCAGATGTCGGTTCCGGGCTCGAGTTCGAGATGGGTCGCTGCCCGGAAGCCGTTGGTCGAGAGATCGAGCAGCTGGATCGTCACTCCGCTCGCCCCGCGCTGGCGAAGGCCGGCCCCGACCGTGACTTCGGCGCGCGCCGCCCGCCGTCCCTCGACGACCGCGTCGGCGTGGAGCTGGGCGCTGAGCTCCATCATGCGAATATCCTCGCGCGGGTTGGAAGGCCGCGAGCCATGTTACGCTCCGTGCAGTTTGATTCCGACGGAAGCGCCCCAGGCGCGGGCCAGCTTCCGCTGATGGGGGTCAAGGTCCGTTTCGAACAGGCGCGGCCGGCGGTACCGGCTCGTGCCGTACTCGGCCGGATCGGGAGCACGATCGGCGCTCTTGCCGAGATGGACCAGCATCTCGGTCTCGTCGATCTGGAAAGCGAATTCGAGGCCGACGCGCATTCCGCCGCTCCACGCGACCCGCGCCGGAACGGTCGTCGAGCCGCGGCTGAACAGCACCTCGCTTCCGACCGGCGGGCAGGCGCCGCTGCATTCGACCAGGGCGCCCTTGCGCGAAACGTCGCGAAGACGCCCGTCAATCTCGCCATAATCCGTCTTGATCTTGACGGCGAGGAGCACCCGGGCGCGCTTGGCCCTGCGCTTGCCGGTATCGGCGAGATCCAGAAAATTCTCTGCGCCCATATCCTCTTTCCCTGCGTGCACGTCGGGAGGGGATAGGCCCAAGCCGCCTAAATTGTGGTAAACATGAGCGGATTTTCCGGCATCGCGGCGGATTTTTTCGCGGGCATGCCCAGCGACAATTTTCTCGCAGATTATCATTCGAAATCAGCGATATACGAGCAGCCTGGAAGCCCGGCATCGATCGAGGCGGCGGGTTTGCCGGGATCGCCCCCACGATTGACCGCGAAATGGGTGCGTCTATTGGATCGCCGATGCGCTTTTTCTCCGACAATGCGGCGGCCGCCTGCCCCGAAGTGATCGCCGCGATCGGCGAGGCCAATCGCCTCGACACCGCCTATGACGGCGACGCCTGGAGCCGGCGGCTGGACGGCGCATTTTCCGACCTGTTCGGGACCGAGGTCGCCTCCTTGTGGATCTCGACCGGGACGGCGGCCAACGCTCTGGCGCTGGGCGCGCTCTGTCCCCCGCACGGCGCGATCATCTGCCACCGCGACGCCCATATCAACGTCGACGAATGCGGGGCGCCCGCTTTCTACACCCATGGCGCCAAATTGCTGCTCGGCGAGGGCGCCGGCGCCAAGCTCGATCCGGACACGGTCGCCGCGATCAGCGATTCGATCCGCCGGGGGGACGTCCACCAGACTCAGCCGGCGGCACTCTCGATCACCAACGCGACCGAATATGGCCTGGTCTACACCCCGGAAGAGACCGCGGTTTTGGGCGAGCTCTGCCGGAGCCGGGGGCTCGGCTTCCATGTCGACGGCGCCCGCTTCGCCAATGCGGTCGCATCGCTCGGCTGCCACCCGTCCGATCTGACCTGGCGCGCGGGGGTCGACGCGCTGAGCTTCGGGTTCGTCAAGAATGGCGGTCTCTCGGCCGAGGCTCTGATTTTCTTCCGCCCCGAGCTCCGCGACGAGACGCTCTACCGGCGCAAACGGGCCGGCCATCTGCTCTCCAAGGGCCGGTTCCTCGCCGCCCAGATCCTCGCGATGCTCGAGGATGAACTGTGGCTTCGCAACGCCCGCGCCGCCAATGCGGGGGCGGCGCGGCTCGCGGCTGCGGCCGGCGGCCGGCTGCTGCTTCCGGTCCAGGTCAATGAGGCCTTCCTTCGGATGAATCCCGAGGAAGCCGCGGCCCTGCGCGGCCGGGGGTTCGATTTCTACGATTGGGGACGGGGCGAGGCCCGGATGGTGATGAGCTGGGACAGCGATCCGGCCGCGATCGACGCTTTGGCGCATGCGGTCGCCGGGCTCGGCTGACGTCGCCGCCTTGACTGGCATATAAAGATATCTTTATATGTTTATATGACCTGTCGCCCGCTCGCGGCGACCAGGGAGCGGAAGAGGCGATGCTGCTCGAAAAGGATTCGCCGCTGATGGAAGCACCGGACGTGCGCCCGGCCCCTCCGGCGGCGGCAGGCGAGAGCTTCCTGCAGCTCCGGGTCATCGTCCCGTTCGTGATCATCACATTGATCTGGGGATCGACCTGGATCGTCATCCGCGACCAGATCTCCACCGTCCCGCCGGTCTGGTCGGTCGCCTATCGCTTCGTCATCGCGGCCGCCGCGATGTTCGCTTATGCGCGGGCCACGGGGGTCTCGATCCGGATCGGCCGCCGCGGCCACGCGCTCGCTTTGCTGTTCGGACTTCCGCAATTCTTCCTGAACTTCAACTTCGTCTACGCGGCCGAGAAATACATCACTTCCGGCCTGGTCGCGGTCGTTTTCGCTCTTCTGATGGTACCCAATTCGGCGCTCGGCTGGCTGTTCCTCAAGCAACGGGTCACCGCCCGCTTCGCTCTGGGCTCTGCGATCGCCCTGGCCGGGGTCGCGTTGCTGTTCGTGCAGGAATTGCGCACCGCCAACGTTGCTCCGAGGGAAGTGCTGCTCGGCATCGGCCTCACTCTGCTCGGGGTATTGTCCGCCTCGGCAGCCAACGTCCTCCAGGCCGCGGAACGGATGCGGAGCAGGCCGATCGCGGCGATGCTCGCCTGGGGCATGTTCTACGGCGCTCTCGCCAACGCTCTGACCGCTTTCGCGCTTTACGGCGCCCCGGTGGCGGAGGCGCGCTTCCTCTATTGGGCCGGTCTCGTCTATCTCGGCCTGATCGCCTCGGCCCTCGCTTTCACTTTCTATATCGGCCTGTTGCGACGGATCGGTCCGGGCCGGGCCGCTTATTCGAGCGTATTGATCCCGATCCTGGCGATGGGATTCTCGACACTCTTCGAACATTATCGCTGGTCGACCCTCGCAGTCGCCGGCGGGCTGCTGGCGCTGGCAGGCCTGGTCATCGCATTGCGGTCGCGAAAGGCGGCGACCTAGTGCGAGTCTGTTTTGGATTGAACCAAATCCACTCATCCTGAGTAGCCAGTGAGCCAGTCGAGCCGATACGGGCCTTCGCTAAGCTCAGTCCCCACTCAGGATGAGCGGATCAGTATCAATAGGGCTTGGGCTGAGGGGCCCGCCTCTGCATCTCCGCCAGATGCTTCGCCTTCCATGCCATCGCCATATGGACCCGGGTCCGCCCCGACGGATGGTCGAAGAAGATCATCTCTTCCAGCTGCCCCGGTTCGATCTTGCGATATTCGGAGAGCTTCATCGCGGTGAGGGCGAAGCCGTCAGGTTCGCGCGCGGCGTCGAGACCGAAGGCGTCGGCCTCGCTCTCGAAGGTCCGGGTGATGCTGTTGAGCGCGGGCGTCATGACCAGCAGGTAGAGGGTCGTCAGGATGACGTAGACCGGAGTGACGGCGGGATCGTCAGGGCCGGTCACGCCCCAGCTTGCGCCCCGGCGGGCGAGGATCGGAGGAGTCAGCCGCCAGAGCAGGAACAGGCCGAGAGCGACGATCAGGCTCAGCAGGGCGATCGACTTGAAGATGTGGGCGAGGACGTAATGGCCGAGCTCGTGGCCCATCACCGCCTTGATCTCGGGGAGGCTGGTCCGGTTGAGCAAATTGTCGTTGAGCGAGATCCGGATGGTCGGTCCGAGGCCCGACACGTTGGCCGAGATCCGCTTGGTCTGCTTCGACTGGTCGAACACATAGACATTGTCGGCGGGGACATGGTTTGCCCGTGCCATTCCCAGGATCTGGTCGCGCACCGGGCCCGGCGCCATCGGCTTGTAATCGTTGAAAAGCGGGCTGATGAAAACCGGCCCTACGGCGATCGCCAGAGCGATCAGAAGGGTGACCGCTCCGGTGCTCCAGATCCACCAGGTGCGCGGCGCCCGCCGGATCAGCGTGAAGACGATGGCGAGCAGGATCGCGAAGAACAGGGTCGAGACTCCAAGCCCGATCGCCTGCTCGCCGAGCCAGGCGCCGAGGCCCTGGTTCATCAGGTCATATTGCTTCTCGCGATACCAGCCGGTGTAGATCGTCCAGGGCAGGACGATCAGGGACGAGACGATCGTCCAGGGCACCGCGTAAAGCATGGCCTGGAGCCAGCGCCATTTCGTCATTCGCTCGGCCCGGCGCCGCCACGCCGTCGACCAGCCGAGCCGAAGCAGGGTCCAGGCCGAGACGATTCCGACCAAAGCGTTCCACAGCAAAAGCCAATAGCCGCCTTCGAAATAAGCGTCCGATTTCGCCCGCGCGGCGCCCTGAAGCGTGTCGAGATAGGCGCGGGTCGCGGCCTCGACGTCGAAATTCTGCGCCGCGGCGGACGCGGCCGCCAGCAAGTCGATGTGCATAAGAATCGTCCCCCCGGCGCGTTTGCTAGACCAGAAAGCGGATGATTGGGAAGCGACCGCTCCGAGTGCCGCGTCGCATTGTGCAGGCCCCCTCCCGGGCTTAGATGCAGGCTATGCTAGACGCCCAGAACGCACCCGCCGCCCCGCCAGCGACCATTCGCCGGGAAGATTATCGGCCGCCGGACTGGCAGGTCACGGACATTGCTCTCGAATTCGATCTCGGCGCCGAGCGGACGAAGGTGCGGTCGACACTCCAGCTCGAGCGTTCGGAGTCGGCCGAGGGCTTCACTCTGAGGCTCAATGCGGACGGCAGGACCCCGCTTCACGTCCATGTTCCAAGCCAGGACGAGACCGAATGGCGGATGGACGGTGAAGATCTGCTGATCGAGCTCGGCCGCGATTACGAGACGGTCGAGATCGTCAGCGAAATCCAGCCCGCCGCCAACACCCAGCTGATGGGCCTCTACGAATCGGGCGGGATCCTCTGCACCCAGTGCGAGGCCGAGGGCTTCCGGCGGATCACGCCCTTCCCGGACCGGCCGGATGTGCTCAGCCGCTACCGGGTCAAGATGATCGCCGACAAGGCGCTCTATCCGGTGCTCCTGTCGAACGGCGACCCGGTCGGATCCGGCGAGCTCGAGGACGGCCGGCACTGGGCCGAATGGCACGATCCCTTTCCCAAGCCCTGCTATCTGTTCGCGATGGTCGCCGGCGATCTCGTCGCCAATCGCGACTGCTTCGTGACGCGATCGGGCCGGAGCATCGATCTCGGAATCTGGGTGCGCGAGCCCGATCTCGGCAAGACCGGCCACGCAATGGCTTCGCTCAAGGCGGCGATGGCGTGGGACGAGAGAGTCTATGGCCGCGAATATGATCTCGACGTCTTCAACATCGTCGCGGTCAGCGATTTCAACTTCGGGGCGATGGAGAATAAGGGCCTCAACATCTTCAACTCGCGCTACATCCTCGCCGACGCCGAGACCGCCACGGACGCCGATTTCGACGCGGTCGCCGGAGTCGTCGCCCACGAATATTTCCACAATTGGTCGGGCAACCGGGTGACCTGCCGCGACTGGTTCCAGCTCTCGCTGAAGGAAGGCTTCACCGTCTTCCGCGACCAGAGCTTCTCGGCCGACCAGGGTTCACCCGCGGTCAAGAGAATCGAGGACGTACGCGCTCTGCGCGCGATCCAGTTCCAGGAGGATGCTGGCCCTCTCGCCCATCCGGTCCGTCCGGAATCCTATATGGAGATTTCGAATTTCTACACGGCGACGGTCTACAATAAGGGCGCCGAGCTGATCCGAATGCTTCACACCCTGCTCGGCCCCGACAAGTTCCGGGCGGGCACCGATCTCTATTTCCAGCGCCACGACGGCGAGGCAGTGACGTGCGAGGATTTCGTCTGCGCGATGGAAGAAGCGAGCGGGATCGATCTCGCCCATTTCCGCCTCTGGTACGGCCAGGCCGGCACCCCCCGGGTCAAGGCGAAGCTCGCTCACGCGCCGGGGGACGGCCGGGCCCATCTCGACCTCGCCCAGGAAGTGCCTCCGACGCCCGGCCAGCCGGTGAAGAAGGTGATGCCGATCCCGTTGCGGATCGCCCTGTTCGGCGAATCGACCGGAACGAAGCTCGCCGACCGGCTGGTCCTGCTCGACCAGCCCGAACAGGAGATCGTCTTCGATGGCATCGGCGAGCGTCCGATTCTCTCGATCAACCGCGACTTTTCGGCGCCGATCGTCCTGGAGACCGACCGCGCCGCCGCCGACCTCGCTTTCCTCTCCGCCAACGACGACGACCCGTTCGCCCGCTACGAGGCGATGCAGCAATTGATGCTGGATACGTTGCTCGCGGGGCTCGGCGGCGACACGTCAGGTCACGGCCCGGTGATCGACGCGGTTCGCGAGACTCTGACCGACGAGCATCTCGACCATGCCTTCATCGCCGAGGCGGTGCTTCTTCCGAGCGAATCCTTCATCGGCGACCATATGGACCTGGTCGATCCCGAGGCGATCCGAGCCGCCCGCGACGCCCTTCGCCGGGCGCTTGGCCGCGACCTCGAAGCCGCCTGGCGGGCGGCTTATGCCGCGACCTCGGCCAACCGGCACGAAATCTCGCCCGCGGCGAAGGGCGCCCGGCGGCTGCGCACCGTCGCTCTCGGCTATCTGATGGCCGCCGGGGTGGAGGACTCGCCCGATCTGGCGATGCGGCAGTTCGAGACTGCGGACAATATGACCGATCGGCAAGGCGCTCTCGGAGCGCTCGCCAACAGCGAAGCGCCCCAGCGCGAGACGGCGCTTGCCGCTTTCTACGCCCGCTACCGCACCGACCCGCTGGTCCTCGACAAATGGTTCACCACCCAAGCCCTCTCCACCCGCGACGACACGTTGGAAATGGTCGAAAAGCTTGCCGGGCACGAGGATTTCACGCTCGCCAACCCGAACCGGCTGCGCTCGCTGGTCGGAGCGTTCGCGGCCAATCAGCGCGCTTTCAACCACTCGTCGGGGCGGGGCTATCGATTCCTCGCCGACATGATCCTGGCAGTCGACAAGCTCAATCCGCAGACCGCCGCCAAGCTGGTTCCGCCGCTCGGCCGCTGGCGCCGCTTCGACGAGGGCCGGGCGGCGCTGATGCGCGCCGAGCTCGAGCGAATCGTCGCGGCTCCGGGCCTGTCCAAGGACGTTCTCGAGCAGGCTTCGAAAAGCCTCGGCTGATCGGCGCTCCTTTCCAAGTAATTCGGGCAGGAAAACAGCGATTTCCCTGCCTTTGGAAAGTCGAATTTAACTATCCTGGGCTAGTTTCGGCGTCGGCCGCCCTTCTTGCGGCTCCCGGGGACTGAATCAGTGGGCCATATGGCGGATATGGGTGGCGGAGTCGGCGCCGAGCATCGGGTGGCGCAACGCACCAATCTGATGCTCGCCGCGACGGTCGAATCGGCGGGATGCTACAGTGCCGTGCGAATCCGCAACCTCTCCGAAACCGGCGCCCTGATCGAGGGGAGCGGGCTTCCGGGGGCCGGTGAGAGCCTGATCCTGAAACGCGGCGATCTCCAGGTGTCGGCGACGATCGCCTGGGCCGCCGGCGAGCGAAGGGGCGTCCGATTCGACAGCCCGACTCCGGTGCAGGAATGGGCCGGCGGCAAGTTCAAGGTCGCCGAGCCGGGAGGGCTTCGCGATCAGAGGCGGGTCGACGCGCTCCAGGCCCAGGCGCGGACCGGCCATTCTTTCGTTTCGGCCGGCATTCCGGCGGTGGAACCCGTCGCCCGCGAGCAGCTCGAAAAGCGGCTCGCCGACGAACTGGCTTATGTGCAGCGCCTGCTCGAGACGGTCGGCGACGAATTGATCGCCGAGCCGCTGTTCGTCCAGCGCCATGCCCAGACGCTTCAGGGCATCGATCTCGCCAGCCAGATTCTCGCCCATATTGCCACGATCATCACTGCCGAGGATCGCGACCAGGCGATCGAGCGGATCGGAATGGAGGATCTGCGCGCCCGCCTGAAGCGCAAGGCGGTGCTGGCACGCTGAGCTTGGAAGTTGTCGCGTTGATACTGAACCGCTCATCCTGAGTAGGGACTGAGCCTGGCGAAGGGTGAGCAGGTATGGATTGCCCCCGGCAATCCATAGCCCTGTCCGGGGGACAGGGCGACCTGCGTCACTATCGAAGGACCGCCCCAAGTTTGTGCGTCCTTCGATACGCCGGTTCTACAGGCTCACCGGCTACGCAGGATGAGCGGGTTTCGCTTAGATCTCAGAGGAAGATGGCCCTACCCGCCGACCCAGGCGGCGACCTGATCGGCGACCTTGTTGGCGGCCTCGTTCAGCCCGGTCGCGGCGGAGGCCGGATCGACCGCGGCGATCGGCACGCGCGCCTCGAACCGCCTCGTCTCGACCGAATCGGCGCCGCGGGCAAGCGCCGCGTCGTAGACCACGACCGCTTCCATCCGGTCGGCCTGGAGGCCGAACGACTGAAGCGTTCCGGTCAGCCTGATCCCGGGATCGAACGTGAATTGTTTGGCGTCGAGCACGGCGCGGCCGGTGCGCGCGGCGATCGTTTCGGACAACAGCCGTCCGAACATCGGGCCCGGCATCTCCACCCATAAGGCATTCTTGAGATAGGCGACCTGGGTGTCGCCGGTGCGGACCGGAACGCGCGCGGTCGCCAGCTCCTGGGGGATGGACGGCGGAACCACGGTGATCGCCTGGCCCGGACCCGCGACTCGGCTGGTCGCGACCGCTCGCTCCGACGCGGGGGTGAGGCGCATCAGGGTCGGCGGCGGCTTGGCGCCGAAGCTCAGGCAGCCGGAGAGAGCGAGCGCGAGCAGGGTCGCGGAGGCGAGGCGGAGCATCTGTTTCATCTTTTCCCCGGCTGATAATCGGGCAGGCGGGTTCCGCCTATGACTCCGCCGGCGCCCTGCTGGTCGAGCTTCTGGGCCACCGAGGAGAGCGCGTTCGACATTTCGCGAAGGTCGCGGACGAGCTGGCCGACCTCCGGAATGGTCTGCTTCGAGAAGGCCTGGACGCCGGGACGGGCGTCGCTGACCACCGCGTCGAGATTGCGCATGCTGGTCTCGGCGGCCCGCACCGTCTGGCGGAGGTCGGCGAGCATCGGCCGGGCGTCGCGATCGAGCACGTCGTTGCTGGTCGCGGCGAGCCTGCCCATCTGCTCGACCGCATCGCCGGTCTGGCGGATCGCGATCCTGGCGTCGGCGAGAGTCGCGGCGATCTCGGGCGAACGGGCGGCGAGATTGCGGCTGACGACCTGGACGTTCTCGAGGATAGCGGCGATCGAATTCTGGTTGCGGTCGGACAGCAATTCGGTGAGCCGCTGGGTCAGGCTTGTCACTTTCTCGATCAGCTCGGGAGCGCTGCTCAGAAGCTCGCCGAGCGCCCCGGGCTTGGTCGGGATGACCGGCACGCCATAGGGACATTGCGCCGATTTATCGTCTTGCGGGCAGGTGATTTCGGGCCTCGGTCCCGGTGCCTTCGGGTTCGGCGCGGGCGGGTCGAGCTGGATCTGCGAGACCCCGGTGAAGCCGACGCCCTTGATCGTCGCGGTGGTGCCGATCGGCACCGGCGTGTCGCTGCTGGTGGTGATCCGGACCCGGACGAATTCGGGGGTCTGCGGCTGGAGGTTGATCGATTCGACCTGGCCGACGGGCACACCGGAGAAGGTCACCGCCGAACCGTTGGCGAGGCCTTCGACGCCCTTGAAGAAAATGTCGTATCTCTTGTCCTGGTCGCCCGCCGCCTGGGACAGCCAGACGATGAACAGGACGACCGCGGCGATCAGGCCCAGAACGACGCCGCCGACCAGGATGTGGTTGGAACGTGTCTCCATCAGCTCTCAGAGCCCCCGCTTTCCTTGGTCTCGATCTTCGTTTCGGCCTCGGCCTCGACTGCTTCTTCGGCCGCCCGTCCGCGCGGCCCTCGGAAATATTCCTGTATCCATTCGTGGTCCAAAGCCAGCAATTCCGGAATCGTTCCAATCGCAATGACCTTGCGGTCGGCGATCACCGCGACCCGGTCGCAGATCGCATAGAGCGTATCGAGATCGTGGGTGATCAGCAAAACCGTGAGGTCGAGCCGGTCGCGAAGCTCGACGATCAGCTGGTCGAACGCGGCGGCGCCGATCGGGTCGAGGCCGGCGGTCGGCTCGTCGAGGAACAAGAGTTCGGGATCGAGCGCCAGCGCCCGGGCGATCCCGGCGCGCTTGCGCATGCCCCCGGAAAGCTCTGCCGGGAATTTCGGGCCGGCGTCGGGAGAGAGGCCGCTCATCACGATCTTGTAGGAGGCGATCTCGTCGAGCAATTTCTCGCCCAGCCGCGGATAGAATTCTCGAAGCGGCACTTCGACATTTTCGGCGACGGTCAGGGTGGAGAAGAGCGCCGCGCCCTGGAACAATATGCCCCAGCGCTTGCGAAGCGGCTGGAGCTCGGCCTCGTCGCGGCCGATGATCGGCGCGCCGAACACCTCGATCTCGCCGGCGTCGGGGCGCTGGAGACCGATGATCGAGCGCATCAGCACCGACTTGCCGGTGCCCGAGCCGCCGACCACGCCCAATATCTCGCCGCGGCGGACTTCGAGGTCGAGATCCTCGTGGACGATCTGCTCGCCGAACGAGTTGCGCAGCCCGCGAACGACGATGACCGGCTCGCGCTCCTCGCGGGGGTCCGGCCTGGCCTCGGCCCTCTCGGCGGTCGCGGTCTCGCTCACAGCCAGCCAATCTCGGTGAAGAAGACGGCGAAGAAGGCGTCGAGGACGATGACCAAGAAGATGCCCTGGACGACCGCGGTGGTGGTCCGAAGCCCGACCTCCTCTGCGCTCGCCTCGACCTGGAGGCCCTGGAAGCAGCCCGCCATGCCGATGATCAGCCCGAACACGGGCGCCTTGATCAACAATTGCCAGAGGTCGGTCAGCGGAACGACCTCGCGCGTCCGCTGGATGAAGGTGACAGGCGGGATTTCGAGCGAGATCCAGCAGAAGATGAGGCCGCCGAAGATCGCGACGATCGCCGAGAAGAAGCCGAGCAGCGGCATCAGCAATACGGTCGACAGGACCCGTGGGAGAACCAGGGCCTCCATCGGCGACACTCCGATCGTGCGCATCGCATCGACCTCCTCGGCCAGCTTCATCGAGCCGATCTGCGCCGCGAAGGAGGAGCCCGAGCGGCCGGCGACCATGATCGCGGTCATCAGCACGCCCAATTCCTTGATCGCGCTCCGGGTGACCAGGTTGATCGTGTAGGATTCGAATCCGAACTGGCGAAGCTGCACCGCGCCCTGCTGGGCGATGACGATCCCGACCAGGAAGCTCATCAGGCCGATGATCGCGAGCGCCCGGATTCCGACCGCCTCGAAGCGCTCGACCACCGCGTTGAACCGGAACCGGCGCGGCTCGCGGATCACCGCCCAGAAGGAGATCAGCATGGCGCCGAAGAATCCGAGCAGGCCCCGCATCGTGTGGAAGGCGCTCATCGTCCCCGCTCCGACCTCGCCAAGGACCCGAAGCAGAGGCGAGGGCGGATCGGGCCTGACCTTCACCGGCTGGTCGTATTGGGCGACCTGGTCGAGAAGCGCCTTATGGCCCTTGTCGGCGCCCCTGATCTCGGCGTTGCGGTCGCGCGAGGTGCGATGGACCAGCCAGGCGCCGATCGTGTCCATCCGCCCGACCTCGCTGAGGTCGATGACGAAGTCGCGGCCCTTCAGCCGCTCCAGCCGGGTCGGCAGAACGCCGAGCTTCGGCAGAGTCAGGTCCCCGTGCAGACGGAGAATCCGTTTCCCGCTCTCGTTGGTCTCGGAGTACCTGGCGACCGAACTCATTCCGGCGACATGCTTTAATTCCCAGCGTCCGGCAAGGTAGACAAGCACTACTCTCCTGTGCTTGCCCGGGTTCCATGCAGGCCCGGCTGGCAATCTACGACATGGACCGCACCGTCACCTGCCGGCCGACCTACACGCCGTTCCTGATCCACGCCGCGCTCCGCCTCGCGCCCTGGCGGTTGCTTCTGCTTCCGTTCGTCCTTCTCCCGGCTTTGGCCTATGCGCTGAAGCTGATCGACCGCGGCCGCCTCAAGGAGATGAGCTACAGGCTGCTGATCGGGCGCGGGGTGGCTCCCGAGAAGCTCGAGCCGGTGGTCGAGAGCTTCGCCGAGAGCCAGATCGAGACCAACGTCATGGCGGGTGCGCTCGCCAGCATCGCCGCAGACAAGGCGGCCGGGCGGCGGCTGGTGCTGGCCACAGCCTCCTACCGTCTCTACGCCGCTTCCATCGCCAGGCGCCTCGGCTTCGACGACGTCATCGCCACCGACACGCGGGTCGACTCGCGCGGCCGGGTGCTGGCCCGGATCGACGGCCGTAACTGCTACGGGCGCGCCAAGCTGGATATGATCGAAGCCTGGCTCCAGAGCGAAGGGCTCGAGCGGGAAGCGGTCCATATCCGCTTCTATTCCGACCATGTGTCGGACGCTCCGGTCCACCACTGGTCCGACGAGCCGGTCGCCGCCAACCCGCACGACCGCCTGATGCGCCTCGCCGAGGCCGAGGGCTGGGAGGTGCTGGACTGGCGGGATCGGCGCTGACTTAGTCGCCAGTCTCCAATCCTCCCTGCGGCGCAGCCGTGGGGAGGGGGACCGCGCGGAGCGCGGTGGAGGGGCCAGCTGCGCAGCGGGAAAGGATCATCCGAACGGCGGGTTCGATGTCGCCATAGAAATGTTGGGCGGGAATCCGAAGAACGTCCACGCCACGAACCCTGATCGATTCGTCGCGGCGCGTGTCACGCTCCGGATTGTAGCCCATGCCATGAACATCGCCGTCTATCTCGATAGCCAGCTTCGCGTTCGGGCAATAGAAATCGAGTACGTACGGCCCGAGTGGATGCTGCCGACGGAATTTCAATCCGCCGGGCCGAGTGCGCAAATATTGCCATAGGCGCGCTTCGGGCGGGCTCATTTCGCGACGAAGGATGCGGGCCTTCTCAACAGTCTTCTTCCTCGTCCCGCGCATTGCCCCTCCACCGCCTTCGGCGGTCCCCCTCCCCATCGCTTCGCGACAGGGAGGACTCGACTCAGATCTTCCCCAGCGCCTGCTCGAAGTCGGCGATCAGATCGTCGGCATCCTCGACCCCGATCGAGATACGCACCAGATTGTCGGTGATCCCGAGCGCCTGTTTGCGTTTGTCGGGGACCGACAAATGGGTCATCGCAGCGGGCGCGCTGGCCAGGGTCTCGGTGCCTCCGAGGCTGACCGCGAGATGGGCGATCCTGAGCGCGTCGAGGAAGGCGAAAGCTTCGCGCTCGCCGCCCTTCAGGTAGAGCGAGAAGGTCGAGCCGGCGCCGGTGCAGTGGCGGCGGTAGATGTCGGCCTGACGCGCGTCGCCGCCATTTTCGAGGAAGCCGAGATAGCCGACCGTCTCGACCTGCGGCTGGTCGCGAAGCCAGGCGCAGATCCTCGCGGCATTCTCGCCGGCCTTGCTCATCCTCAGCTCGAGAGTCTCGAGGCTTCTGAGCAGCATCCAGGCGGTGTTCGGATCGGTGATGGTTCCGATCGTGTTGCGCATCATCCGGATCGGCGTGATCAAAGCCTCGGCGCCGACCACCGCGCCGGCGACGAGGTCGCTATGGCCGCCGGCATATTTGGTCAGCGAATAGATGGAGAGGTCGGCGCCCTGGTCGAGCGGCTTCGCCCAAAGCGGGCCGAGGAAGGTGTTGTCGATCGCGATCGGGGGCCTCTGCTCGCCGAACAGTGAGTCGCGCGCCGCCGAGACGGCCTCGACGTCGACCAGAGCGTTGGTCGGATTGGCCGGGCTTTCCAGATAGATGAGCGAGACCCGGCCCATCGCCTTCGCCCGCTCCATCACCGATTCGATCTCGTCGCGGGTCGAGCCGGCCGGGAAATCGAGCCATTTCACTCCGAAGCGGCCCAGGATCCGGCCGATCAATGTCTCGGTCGCCGCGTAAAGCGGGCCGGAATGGACGACGACGTCGCCGGGCTGGACGAAGGTCAGCAACAGGGTGCTGATCGCCGACATGCCGCTCGAGAAGGAAAGCGCGTCCTCGGCATTCTCCCAGACGCTGAGCCGGTCCTCCAATATCTCCTGATTGGGGCCGTTGAACCGCGAATAGACCAGGCCCTCGGCGCCGCCCGGCCTTTTGCCGGTGACGCCCTCGAAATGGCGTTTGCCCGCCGCGGCGTTCTCGAACACGAAAGTCGAGGTGAGGAAGATGGGTGGCTTCAGCGAGCCTTCCGACAAAGCCGGATCGAAGCCGTGGCCCATCATCAACGTGGACGGCTTCAGGCGTCGGCCGCCAATCTCGAGAACGCCCGGCTTCGGGCGGCGGCGCGGGGTCGCGCCGGTCAGGTCGGCTTCGTCTTCCATTATTGATCTCCGTGCCCGACGCCCTTCAAGACGGCCTTTGCGCGGCCCGGTCCCTACTCAGGGCAGTCGGCTATCGGCTCCCTAGCGCATCAAGGCGGCAATCATCCAGACAATCCCGACCATCAAAGGCACTCCGGCGAGATCGAGCAGCAAGCCGGCCTTGAGCATTCGCGGCAAGGCGATGTGGCCGGTCGCCCAGGCGATCGCGTTCGGGCCGGTGCCCGACGGAAGCATGAACCCCCAGCTCGCCGCGAAGGCGGCGGGGAGGGCGAGCAGGATCGGATCGATCCCGGTCGCGGCGATCATCCCGCCGACCACCGGGATGATGCCGCTGGCGGTGGCGACGTTGGAGGCGAATTCGGTGATCAAGATGACGATTGCGACCAGGATCGCCGCGATCAGGATCGGCGGCACCGCGCCGAGCGGGCGGAGAGCCACTCCGAGCCAGTCGGCGAGGCCCGATTCGCCGATCCCGGCGGCGAGCGCGAGGCCGCCGCCGAACATCATGATCACGCCCCAGGGCGCGCGATTGGCCTCGGCCCAGTTGAGGATCGCCCGGCCGGTGCCGTCGGGGATCACGAAGAGGAGGAGCGCTCCGGCGACGGCGATGGTGCCGTCGGTCACCGAATCTTTGGGGAAATAAGGAAGCGCGAACGGGAGAGCGACCCAGCAGGCGACGACCAGAGCGACGAGCGGGACAAGCCTCTTCTCCCCCAGCGACCAGGCGCCGGCCTCGCCGATCCCGGCCCGTGCCGCCGCCGGATCGAAGTCGGTGGGCTGGACCCGCTGGACCTTCATCAGGATCAGCCAGCACAGCGGGATCGAGAGCAGGACGAGCGGCATCCCGTAGATCGCCCAGGTCAGGAAATCGATCCGGAAGCCGACCGCTTTCTCGATGATCCCGGCGGCGATCGCGTTGGTCGGCGATCCGACCAATGTGCCGAAGCCGCCGATCGTCGCGGCGAAGGCGATTCCCATTGCAAGCGCCCCGGAGAAGCCTTCGGTGTGGCCCTGCTCGATCTTCGCGGCGTGGAGCACCGCGAGTCCGATCGGCATCATGATCAGGGTGGTCGCGGTGTTGGAGACGATCGTGCTGAGGATCGCCGTCGCCGCCATGAAGGCGAACAGGAGTTGCCCCGGGCTGCCGCTTCCGCGCGTGACGATCGCCAGCGCCAGGCGGCGGTGGAGCCCGGTCCGCTCGATCGCCAGTGCGATGATCGCTCCGCCGAGCACCAGGAACAGGATCGGCGAATAATAAGCCGCCGCGCTGTCGGTCGCGCTCATGATCCCGAACAAAGGGAAAGCGAGGAAGGGCACCATCGCGGTGGCGGTCAGCGGCAGCGCCTCGGTCATCCACCAGATCGCCATCAGGACGATAATCGCGGTCGTATGCCAGGCGGCGGGCGGCATGCCCGCCGGCGCGGGCAGGAGCAGCATCAGGACGAACGCGGCCAGCCCGCCCCAAAGCCCAAAGCGCGCCGCCATAGATCCTCCCCGTTCAGCTGCCGGGTTGATGCCATGGCGAGGGCGCGGGCGGAAGCATATTAGGCGGGCAGCGCGATCAGCGAGACCTGGCGGCCGTAATCGGGCTCGCCGCGGTGGGTCGCCCGGCGATAGCTGAAGAATCGCTCGGGCTGCGAATAAGTGTCCTCGCCCAGCGCTTCGACCCTTCCAAGCCCGGCGGCGGCGAGCCGGGAGAGGACGAAACCTTCGAGATCGAACCGGTGATGGCCGCCGCGTCCGCCCGAGAAGAAGCGCTCATTCTCGGGCTCGGCCTCGACGAATCGGCGAAGGAATGAATCGTCCACTTCATAGGACCGGCGCGCGATGCAGGGGCCGACCGCGGCGGCGATCCGGCCGCGCTCGGCGCCCAGCCTCTCCATCTCCGCCACGGTCGATTCGATCACGCCGCCATAGGCGCCCTTCCAGCCGGCATGGGCGGCTCCGATCACGCCGGCTTCGGCATCGGCGAACAGGACAGGCGCGCAATCGGCGGTGAGGATCCCGAGCGCCAGGCCGGGCCGGTCGGTGACCATCGCGTCGGCGCGCGGGCGAGCCTCGTCCGGGAATGGGGCGGTGACCGGAAGCGCTATGCCCGAATGGACCTGGTGGAGGGTGACCAGCCGCGCGCCCGGAGCGACCGCATCGACCGCAAGGCGGCGATTGGCGTGGATCGCCTCCCGGTCGTCGTCCGAGCCGAGCCCGACATTGAGCCCGGCGCACAGGCCGGTCGAGACTCCGCCGCGCCGGCCGAGGAAGCCGTGCGGCACCCGGCCGAGCGCAGCCGCCCGGATCGCCTCGACTTTCATACCTCGTCCAGAGCGAGGCGAAGGACATGGTCCTCGTCCTCATGGTCGCCGACCATGAAGGCGTAGGTGCCGACGAAGGCGAAGCCGTAGCGCTCGTAGAATCGGCGGGCGCGGTGATTGTCGACGAACACCGAGAGATAGAGGTCGCGGGCGCCGCGCCGCTTCGCCTCGGCGATCGCCCAGGCCATCAGCTTCTGGGCGATCCCGCGCCCCTGCCAGGGCTCGAGAACATAGATCTGGCGAAGCTCGATCGATGGCCCGCGCGGATCGAAGGGCAGGCTCGGCGGCCCGATCTTGGCATAGGCGATCGGCTCGCCGCCGGCCTCGACGATCCGGACCGAAAAGGCATGATCCTCGACCTCGGCGCGCCAGTTCGCCTCATTGTGGTTGGCGAGGAAGGCGGCGAGATTCTCGGGCGAGTAGAGATGACCGAACGTCTCGGCGAAGCTGCGGCGGCCGATCTCCGCCATCAGGGCCGCGTCGGCGGGCACGGCGTCGCGATGGACGATCTCGCTCATTCGAAGCCCGCCGGATCGGGCCAGCCCGGAGCGACCAGGGCCATCACCTTGAACAGCTCGCCCATTTCGTCCGGCGAGACCAGCCGCTCGCGCGCCGCCTCGATTTCGGCCGCGCGGTCGGGCGCTGCGCGCGCCAGCGCCTCGGCGCGAAGGCCGATGCCCATCGCGTTCAGCCATCTTCCCTGAGGCACCGGCCCCAGCACCCGGACGCCTTCCCGTTCCGCAGCCTCGCAAAGCGCTCCGAAATCGACATGGGCGGTGAGGTCGCGCTCGCCGGGCTCGCGCCAGGGATCGCCATAAGCATGGCCGGACACCGCCTGAAGCGTGTCGCCGGAGGCGCCGCCCTCATGGCCGTAATCGGCGATCAAAGCCGCGCCTCCCTGGTCCCGAAGCCAGCGCGCAAGCTCGCCCGCGACCGCCACGCCGGCGGGAGACGTCTCGATCACCGTGCCGGTGTCGGCGCCGGGCGGCCCCGGCCTTCTCGGACCTGCTGCTCGACGGAACTCTCCGCCGTCATGAGTCACCATCAGCTCGCGCCAACCCTCGTCGGTCGCGACCAGCTGGCGGACCGGCAAAGCGTCGAAAAACTCGTTGGCGACGACGAGCAGCGGCCCGGATTCGGGCAATGAGGCGAGATCGTCGTGCCAGCAGGCGTTGGGCAGGCGCGAGGCCTGGGCCCGGCGGAGTACCGGGCTGGTCTCGACGAGCTCGACCTTCGGATCGAGGCCCGCCGCCCGCATCGCCCGGAGCGCGTCGGCAGCCAGGGTGCCGCGGCCGGGGCCAAGCTCGACATAAAGGGCGCCGTCGGGCCGCCCGGCGCGGTCCCAGAGATCGGCGAGGCAGGCCCCGGCCAGCTCGCCGAACATCTGGCTGATCTCGGGCGCGGTGACGAAGTCGCCGGCCGCTCCGAACGGGTCTCGGGTCGCGTAATAATGGGCATTCGCCTCGGCCATATATTGCGCGACGCTGATCGGGCCGCTCGACCCGATCAGTCGTGCAAGGCGGTCGGAGAGAGAGGCACCCGTCATTAAACTCCGTTCGGGCTGAGCTTGTCGAAGCCCTCTACCTCTCGACGCCGCCCCAAGTGAAGGGCTGGACCCTTCGACGCCGCCTGCGGCGTCGCTCAGGACAGGCCCCGACAGGCTCAGCCCGAACGGACTGTGGAGTTTCATTCGTCGCGTCAGGCGACACTCTCAGTGCCGGCGATCGATTCCACCCGCTGCCGCCTTTTCGCCGAGGTGGCGATCAGCCACAGCCCGCCCAGGATCATCGGGAGCGACAGCCACTGGCCCATATGGAGGTGGGTGGCCTGGGCGAACTCGACGAGCTGAGCGTCGGGCTCGCGATAGTATTCGACGAGGAAGCGGCTGAGGCCGTAGCCGAGCAGGAAAGTGCCGACCAGGCGGCCGGGATAGTAGCGCGAGTCGGTCCGCCAGAACAGGAACCAGAGCAGGAGGAAGAGCGCGATCCCCTCGAGCCCGGCCTCATAGAGCTGGCTGGGATGGCGGGCCGGGCCGTCGAGCAGCTCGGGAACGCCGTTGATGATCCGGCCCGTCGGCTCCTCCGGGAAGACCACCGCCCAGGGAACGTCGGTCGGCCGTCCCCACAATTCGTGGTTCACGAAATTGGCGACCCGGCCGAAGAACAGGCCGAACGGCACGCAGCAGGCGACATAATCGTGGATTCGAAGCCAGTTCAGGCCGTTCCTGCGGGCGAGATAGAAGATCCCGAGGCTGGTTCCGATCACTCCGCCATGGAACGACATGCCGCCGTCCCACAGCCTGAAGATCTGAATCGGATCGTGGAAGTAGAAGTCCGGCTTGTAGAAGAGCACATAGCCGAGCCGGCCGCCGAGAATGATGCCGAGCGTCGCGTAGAAGACCATGTCGTCGGCATGGCGCCGGGCCATCGGCGCTCCGGGGCGTTCGATCAGCTTCAGCAGATACCACCAGCCGATCAGGATGCCCGCAAGATAGGCCAGGGAATACCAGCGCAGACTGAACTTGCCGACCGTGAACACCTCCGGGCGGAGGTGGAGGTCGTTATAATGGATCGCCTGCGAGGCGTCGGCGGCCACGGACATGAGATGAGTGATCAAAGGCTTCCCCCTTGCTGCGCTTTCCTATTAGTGACGGTGCAAAGAAACGGAAAGGGCAGGGGATGCCGAGCGAGCTCGACATCAAATATGACGAGAAACTGGCCGAGGTGATCGGCCCGGGCGGCCGCATCCAGATCGGCCGCGACGAACATGGGCTGGCCATCGTCACCAACCTGCCGCCGACTCTTCCGGCCATGTTCGACGCATTCTGCGCCCTCCACGCCTCGACGATCGCGGTGATCGCCGACGGCGAGCGGCTGACCTTCGCCGAACTGAACTCGGCCGCGGACCGCGCCGCGAGGGCGCTGGTCGCCGATTTCGGGATCGCCAAAGGCGACCGGGTCGCGATCGCCATGCGCAACGCCCCGGCCTGGATCGTCACCTACATGGCGGTGCTGAAGGCCGGCGGGATCGCGGTCCTCGTCAACGGCTGGTGGCAGGCCGACGAATTGAGGCACGGCCTTTCGCTGACCGAGCCGAAGCTGGTCCTTTGCGACCCGCCGCGCGCCAAGAGGCTCGCCGCGACGGGGCTCGACATTCCCCATCTCGTCCTTCCGGTCGAGGCCAGGATCGAGCAGGCGATCGAGCCGCTCACCGGGCGCGGCGGCGACTCGCCCTTGCCCGAGATACTTCCGGAGGATTTCGCGACCATCCTCTTCACCTCGGGCTCGACCGGCCTCGCCAAGGGCGCGCTCTCGACCCATCGCGCGGTCACCACCGGAATCTACGCTTATTCGATCAGCCTGCTCGCTTTGCTCGGGATCATGGAGAGCGAGGGCCGTTCACCGACGAATCCCCCGCGCACCCTGATCAACGTTCCGCTCTTCCACGTCACCGGCGAGGTTCCGGTCCTCCTCAACAGCTTCGTCATCGGCCGCGGCATGGTGCTGATGGCGAAATGGGACGCCGGCGAGGCGCTTCGCCTGATCGAGGAGGAGAAGGTGACCTATTTCGTCGGGGTTCCGACGATGAGCCTCGAGCTGATGCAGCATCCCGACCGCGACAAATATGATCTCTCGTCGCTGACCGACATCGCCGCCGGCGGCGCGCCTCGGCCGATCGCCCATGTCGAGCGGCTGCAGAAGAGCTTCCGCGGCGCCCAGCCCGCTTTGGGCTACGGCCTGACCGAGACCAACGCCGCCGGCTGCGGCAACTTCTGGCAGAATTATGCCGACAAGCCTGCCTCGACCGGACGGCCGCACCGGCCGATCGTCGAGCTTGCCATCCTCGGCGAGGGCGACTTGCATCTGCCGGTCGGCGAGCGCGGCGAGATCGCCATCCGCGCCGCCTCCAATATCCATAGCTACTGGCGCGATCCGGCCGCGACCGAGGCCGCTTTCACCGCCGACCTGTTCCTCAAGACCGGCGACATCGGCTATCTCGACGAGGACGATTATCTGTTCATCGTCGACCGCAAGAAGGACATCATCATCCGCGGCGGCGAGAATATCAGCTGCCACGAGGTCGAGGCGGCGGTCTACGCGCACGATTCGGTCTCCGAGGCCTCCGTGTTCGGAGTGCCCGACGAGCGGCTGGGCGAGGTGCCGGCGGCGGTGGTCTATTCCGAGGACGACCGCTCGCTCACCGCCGAGCAGCTGACCGACTTCCTCTGCGAGCGGATCTCGAAGTTCAAGGTGCCGGCCTATATCTGGGTCCATCACGAGCCGCTGCCCAAGCTCGGCACCGGCAAGATCGACAAGGTCGCCCTCCGCGACCGCTACCGCCGCGAGGTTGCGGCCGGCTAATATTCCTCCCCCGGATTTCCGTGGGAGGGGACCGCACGAAGTGCGGTGGTGGGGCCTCTCGCAGCGGAAGGGCCCCTCCACCATGCTTCGCATGGTCCCCCTCCCCTGCAAATGCAGGGGAGGAACTAACTAGCCCCGCCGCATCGCCCCCTCTATCAGACCGCCATGGCGCGCAGGGAAGCTCGGGGCATCAGCCGGCGGACGTTGCTGATCGGGGGCGGCGCCGGCGCGGGCCTGCTGATCGCCTGGAATCTCTGGCCGCGCACCTACCAGGCCAATCTTCGCGCGGCGCCGGGCGAGACGATCCTCAACGCCTTCCTCAAGATCGCCAATGACGGGCGCGTCGTCGTCGCGGTTCCGCAGACCGAGCTCGGCCAGGGCGTGTGGACCAGCCTTCCGCAAATCCTCGCCGACGAGCTCGGCGCGGACTGGCGGACGGTCTCGGTCGAGCCCGCGCCGATCAGCCCGCTTTACGCCAACCGCCTGCTTGCCGAGACCGCGGCGGACGAAGCCTGGCCCTCGATGCTTCAGGGCGTTGGGCGCTGGTTCGCGAGCGAATATGCCACCCGCAACGCTCTGATGGTGACCGGCGGCTCGACCTCGATTCGAGCGCTCGAGCCGCGCATGCGCGAGGCCGGCGCCGCCGCCCGCGCCTTGCTGATGAAGGCGGCCGCCCGGCGCTGGAAAGTGGATTGGGAGACTCTCGACACCGCTGCCGGCTTCGTCGTCAACGGCGGCGACAGGCTTCGCTTCGGCGAGCTCGCCGAAGCCGCGGCTCGGGAAGAGCCGCCCGACTTCCCGCCGATCCGGGGCGGCGTCGACAATCGCCTGGTCGGCCAGCCGCTTGCAAGGATCGATTTGCCCGCCAAGGTCGACGGCACCGCGCCCTTCGCCGCCGACATCCGCTTGCCCGACATGGTCTATGCGTCGGTCCATAACGGCCCCGACGGCGCTGACCGGCCGGCGATGATCGACCGCTCGGCCGCGACAGCCGTGCCGGGCGTCATCGCCGTCCACGAGCTTCCCGGCTTCGTCGCGGTGGTGGCGAGCAATTGGTGGGCGGCCAATCGCGGGCTCGAGCGGATCAAGCCGCGCTATCACCGCTCCGGCCCCCAGCCGACCGCCGAGTCGATCGAGGCGGCGCTCGCCGAGGCGCTCGACCGCGACGAGGGAAGCAGGATCTTCGAGCGCGGCGACGTCGGCGCCGTCTATGCGGACGGCAATGTCGTCCAGGGCCATTATATCGTCGGGCCATCGCCCAATGCGTCGCTCGAGACCCTGACCGCGACCGCCCGGGTGACCGGGGACCGGCTCGAAATCTGGGCGCCGACCCAGGCGCCGGGCTTCGCCAAGGCCGAAGCGGCGCGCGCCGCCGGCTTCGGGGCCGGGCAGGTGACCCTCTATCCGACGCTCGCCGGCGGCGGCTACGGCCGCAAGCTCGAGACCAAGGCGATCGTCCAGGCCGCTTTGATCGCGAAGGCGGCCAGGAGGCCGGTGCAACTGGTCTGGTCGCGGAACGAGGAGAGCGCCGGCGACACATTCCGCCCGCCCGCCCGGGCCGCGATGACCGCGCGCCTCGGCGAAGGCGGCCGGATCCTGGGCTGGCAGACCCGGATCGCCGCGCCCGACAGCGGTTCCGCGCTCGCCGCCCGCTTCGGCTCGCGCTCGATCGGAAGCCTCGCCGCGCCGGTGGACGGAGCGGTCCCGGTCTATGCGATCCCGGCGCTGGTGGTCGACCATTTGCCGGCCGAAACGGGCGTTCCGACCGGCGCCTGGCGATCGGGCGCGCACAGCTACACCGCTTTCTTCACCGAGAGCTTCGTCGACGAATTGGCGCGCCTCGCCAATGTCGAGCCGCTCTCCTTCCGGATGCAGATGCTCGGCGACTCGCCACGGCTCGCCCGCTGCCTCGCGACCGCCGCCGCTCTCGGCGGCTGGGACGGCGGCCAGCGCGGAAGCGCGATGGGACTGGCCGCGCACAGCGCCTTCGGCTCGCACGCCGCGGCCCTGGTCGAGGTCGAGATCGATCCCACCCGGCGGCCGCGAGTGCTTCGGGCGGTCTGCGCGGTCGATTGCGGCCGGGTGATCAATCCCGAAATCCTCAAGCAGCAGGTCGAGGGCGGCTTCATGTTCGGGATCGCCGCCGCGACCTGCAACCGCACCGGTTTCGCCAACGGCCGTCCGGCGGCTCTCGCGCTTCGCGACCATGGCTTTCCGGGTCTCGCCTCCGCGCCCGAGATCAGCGTCGAGATCATGCCGAGCGACGAGGATTCGGGCGGAGCGACCGAGCTTGCGGTGCCGCTCGCCGCGCCGGCCATCGCCAATGCGGTCTTCGCCCTGACCGGGCAGCGGCTGCGCAAGCTTCCGCTCGGGTTCAACAACCGATGAGTGCGCCCGCGGGCCACCCCGCCATTCCGGCGCCGAAGATCGGCCTGCTCCTGATCAATCTCGGCACCCCGAACGCGCCCGAGCCCGGAGCGGTCAGGCTCTATCTCAAGGAGTTCCTGTCCGATCCGCGGGTGATCGAGATCCCGCAACTGGTCTGGCAGCCGATCCTGCGCGGGATCGTCCTCCGCACCCGGCCGCGCAAATCGGCCCACGCCTACCGGCAGGTCTGGACCGAGCAGGGCTCGCCGCTGGCCGCGATAACCGCGCGCCAGGCGAAAGCGCTCGCCGGAGCCTTCGGCGACGATGTCGTCGTCGATCACGCCATGCGCTACGGCAAGCCGGCCATCGCCGAGCGGATCGAGGCGCTCAAGGCGGCGGGCTGCGAGCGGCTGCTGATCGCCCCGCTCTACCCGCAATATTGCGCCGCGACGACCGCGACGGCCAACGACGAGGCCTTCGCTCGTCTGCGCCGGATGCGCTGGCAGCCCGCCGTCCGGACCCTGCCGCCTTATCATGACGACCCGGCTTACATCGCCGCTCTCAAGTCCGGAATCGAGCAAGGCCTTGCCGGCCTCGATTTCGAGCCGCAGGCGATTCTCGCCAGCTTTCACGGCATGCCGCAGCGGACCCTCGAGCTCGGCGATCCCTATCATTGCCATTGCCGCAAGACGGCGCGTTTGCTCGGCGATGCGCTCGGGCGCGACCTGCTCGTCGCCTTCCAGTCGCGCTTCGGCCGCGCCAAATGGCTCGAGCCCGCCACCGACGCCGAGCTCAAGGCGCTTCCGAGGCGGGGCGTGACCCGGATCGCGATCTTCGCGCCAGGTTTCGCCGCCGATTGCCTCGAGACTCTCGAGGAGCTTGCGATACGCGGCCGCGAGATCTTCCTCGCCGCCGGCGGCACCGACTTCGCCTACTTGCCCTGCCTCAACGACAGTCCGGCGGGCCTCGCCATGCTTCGGACCCTCCTGGCCCGCGAGCTTGAAGGATGGATCGCCTCGCCATAAGGCGGGCGCGCATAAGAAACATAAGAACGGGAGAGAAAGAATGGGACGCGTTGCAGTCGTGACGGGCGGCACCCGCGGCATCGGCGAGGCGATCAGCATCGCGCTCCGCGATGCCGGCATGACGGTCGCCGCCAATTTTGCCGGCAATGAGGAGAAAGCGCGCGAGTTCACCGACCGCACCGGGATCAAGGCCTATAAATGGGACGTCAGCGACTATGATTCCTGCGTCGAGGGAATCGGCCGGATCGAGAGCGAGCTGGGACCCGTGGACGTGCTGGTCAACAATGCCGGAATCACCCGCGACGGAACGATGAAAAGGATGACCCGCCAGGCCTGGGACGAGGTGATCGACGTCAATCTCGGCGGCTGCTTCAACATGGCCAAGGCGGTGTTCGAGGGCATGCAGGGCCGCAAATTCGGCCGGATCGTCAATATCGGCTCGATCAACGGCCAGGCCGGCCAGTACGGCCAAGTCAATTACGCCGCCGCCAAATCGGGAATCCACGGCTTCACCAAGGCCCTCGCCCAGGAAGGCGCCCGCGCCGGAGTCACCGTCAACGCGATCGCGCCCGGCTATATCGACACCGAGATGGTCGCCGCGGTCCCGCCCGAAGTGCTCGAGAAGATCGTCGCCCGGATCCCGGTCGGCCGGCTCGGCAAGGCCGAAGAGATCGCCCGCGGGGTCCTGTTCCTCTGCTCGGACGATGGGGGGTTCATCACAGGGAGCACGCTCAGCATCAACGGTGGGCAGCACATGTACTGACCGATCCTCCCCGGGACGGGGAGGTGGCAGACCGTAGGTCTGACGGAGGGGGGCCTGAGCCCTGGGGAGGGGTAATGCCGGGCCCCCTCCACCACGCCGCTTCGCGTCGTGGTCCCCCTCCCCGTCCCGGGGAGGATCTATGGGCCCGATCAAACGCTCGATGATGATCGCCGGTCACGCGACTTCGATCAGTCTCGAGCCGATCTTCTGGGATGCGCTGCGCGCCGCCGCTGAGGCCGAAGGGCTTCCGCTCAACGCCCTCGTCGCCCGAATCGACGCCGAGCGGATCGAGGCGCGCGAAGCGCCCAACCTCGCCAGCGCAATCCGGGTCTGGCTGTTCGAACGGGAGCGGCGGACTGGCAGGTAGCCGTGTGTCCTACCGCCCCAGCAGCACCCGCGCCTGGGTCGCGATCTGGGCGAGCATCGCGGCGGTGGTGACCGGCGCATTGCCGGCGCGCTCGACCACCCGGCGGAACTGCTCGATCCGGGCGCCCTGGGCCTCGACCCATTTGTCGACCGCCTCGAGCGGATCGCTTCTCTTGCGCTGGAGGAAATCGAGGCGGAGCTGCTCGAAATCGCGGGCGAGGCCGGCGGTGAGCAATCGCTCCCACTGGTCGCGGGCGGCGAAGCGGTTGGCGGCGCCCTGCGCCCAGTCGAGGCCGAGCGCCTCGCCGAGCTTGGTGTAGGCGCGGGTGACCTGGATCTCGTCGACTCCAAGCTTGCGGGCAAGCGCCGCGATTCCGACCCCGCCGTTCAGCTCGAAAAGGCGGACGATGCGCTTCGCGATCGCTTCGGGCACGCCCTGCTCGATCAGGCGCTGACGGCGGCCCGCCGCCTCGCTCGCCACCTGGGTCCGAAGCAGGCCCTCGACCGCGGCGTTGAGCTTCTCGAGCCCGGGCGCGAGAGTCTCGACCATCTCGGCGATCTTCATCGTCGCCGAGGTGTTGCGGAGGATGTCGGCGATGTGGAGCTGGAGCGCCCGCGAGGTCTGGTCGAACAGGTCGAGCCGCAAACGCTCGGGAATCTTCGCGCTCTCGAGCTCGACCCACAGCGAATCCATGTCGAACAATCGCTCGGCGGCGACGAAGGCGGCGGCCGCCTGGCCGAACGAGGCGCCTTCCTCCTCGGTCAGCGAGAAAGGCGCGGTGATCCCCAATCGGTTGACGAAACGGTTGGCGATCTTGGTGGCGATGATCTCCTTGCGGAGGCGGTGGGCGAGGATCGCATCGGCGTGGCGCTCCTGCATCTGCTTCGGGAAGGCGCCGCACAATTCGCGGTCGAGGGTCTCGTCCTCGGTGATCTTGCCGGCCTCGAGCGCGGCCTGGAGCGCGATCTTCGAGGTCGACAGCAGGACGGCGAGCTCGGGCCGGGTCAGGCCGCGCTTCTCCTGGGCGCGGCGCATCAATTCCTCATTGCTCTCGATGCCCTCGACCGCGCGGTTGAGCCGCCCGCCCTCCTCCAATATCTCGATCGCGCGCACCAATGGCGGCAAAGCGTCGGCGCCGCCGCGCTCGGCGATCGACAGAGCAAGGGTCTGGAGCCGATTGTCCTCGAGGACGATCGCCGCCACCTCGTCGGTCATCTCGACCAGAAGCGCGTTGCGGTCCTCCTCGCTCAGCCGGCCTTCCTGCATCTCCCGGTTCAATGGGATCTTGATATTGACCTCATTGTCCGAGCAATCGACCCCGGCGCTGTTGTCGATGAAGTCGGTGTTGCTCCGGCCGCCGGCCAAAGCGAACTCGATCCGGCCCGCCTGGGTGGTGGCGAGATTGGCGCCCTCGCCGATCGCCTTGACCCGAAGCTCGGAGCCGTTGACGCGGATCGCGTCATTGCCGGGATCGCCGACCTCGGCATTGCTCTCGCTCTTCGCCTTTATGTAGGTGCCGATTCCGCCGAACCAGAGCAGGTCGGCCTCGGCCTTGAGGATTGCATTGATCAGGGCCGCGGGCCCGACTTCCTCCTCGGAGAGGCCGAGCATGGAGCGAATTTCGGCCGAGAGCGGGATCGCCTTCTGGCTTCGCGGGAAGACTCCGCCGCCCTTGGAGATCAATTTCCTGTCATAATCGTCCCAGCTCGAGCGGGGCAGGTCGAACAGCCGCTTGCGCTCGGCCCAGCTCTTCGCCGGATCGGGATCGGGATCGAGGAAGATGTGGCGGTGGTCGAAGGCGGCGACCAGTTTGATCGCCTTGCTCAAGAGCATGCCGTTGCCGAACACGTCGCCCGACATGTCGCCGCAGCCCGTCACCCGGATCGGCTGCGATTGAACGTCGATACCCATTTCGAGGAAGTGGCGCTGGACCGAGATCCAGGCGCCCTTGGCGGTGATCCCCATCGCCTTATGGTCGTAGCCCTGGCTTCCGCCCGAGGCGAAGGCGTCGCCGAGCCAGAAGGCGCGCGACAGAGCGATGGCGTTGGCGACGTCGGAGAAGCTCGCCGTGCCCTTGTCGGCGGCGACGACGAAATAGGGATCGTCGCCGTCGAGGATCGTCACGCCCTCGGGATGGACCACCCTGTTCTCGACGATATTGTCGGTGACCGAGAGCAAGGCGCGGATGAAGATCCGGTAGGATTCGGTGCCTTCCGCCATCCAGGCGTCGCGGTCGGTCGGCGGGGGCAATTGCTTGGGATAGAAGCCGCCCTTGGCGCCGGTCGGAACGATCACCGCATTCTTGACCACTTGCGCCTTCATCAGGCCGAGTATCTCGGTCCGGAAATCGTCGCGCCGGTCGGACCATCTGAGGCCGCCGCGGGCGACCGGGCCGCCGCGCAGATGGATGCCCTCAATCCGCGGCGAATAGACCCAGATCTCGCGCCACGGCAGAGGCGCCGGAAGGCCGGGCACGCGCGCGCTTTCGAGCTTGAAGGCGAGCGCTTCGCGGCCCGAATCGGCGAAGGCGTTGGTACGCAATGTGGCGGCGATGACGCCGCGGATCAGGCGCAGGATTCGGTCCTCGTCGATCGCGGCGACATGTTCGAGCCCCTCGTCGATCGCCTTCTCGGCCGCGGCGATCGCCTCGGCCCGGCCGCCCTCATGCCTGGGATCGTGCATCGCCTCGAACAGAGCGATCAGCCCCTGGCTCACCGCAGGCGCACGGCGAAGCGCCTCGACGACGGTGATCAGGCCGTAGGCGAGACCGCCCTGGCGAAGATAGCGGAACCAGGCGCGGAACAGGACGACGTCGGCGGGCTTCAACCCGGCGGCGACCAGCAATTGGTTGAACGCGTCATTCTCGGCCTTGCCCTCGAGCACCTGGGCGATCGCCCGCTCGACCGTCCGGGCGCGCTTGAGAACGTCCTCGGAATCGCCCGATCGCATCTCCAGGACGAATTCGTGGATATAGCCGAGCCGGCCCTCGTCGAGTGGCGACGGGAATTCCTCGAGAACCCGGAATCCGAAATTCTCGAACACCGGAACCGCTTCCGAGAGCGGGATCAGCCCGGCGAGCCGATAGGTCTTGAGCCTCAGCCGCCCGGGCCCGTCCTCGTCGGCGCGGTACAGGCGCGCGTCGCGGGCGGCGGCCCCCTCGAGTTCGCAGATCCGCAATATGTCCTGGCTCGCTTCGGCCGCACTGGTCCTTGCCCGGTAAAGCTCGGGCAGATCGTCCATATAGCTGAGCGACAGGCGCGTGGCGCGGGCCGGTCCGACCAGCTCGCCGAGCGCTTCCTCGACCGCCGGCTCCCAGCCGCGGACCATCTCGTCGAGCTGGCGATCGAGCGCCGCGACGTCCGGGGTCGGGGTCTTCGGCCCGACATAAAGGGTATAGCGGATGAGCGCGAGATCGCCGTCGCCGAGCTCGACCGACCAGTTCGAGATTCGCCCGCTGGAAGCCTGCTCGATCATCGCTCCGATCGACAGGCGCCGCCGCGTGGTCAGCTCGTCGCGCGGAAGCCAGACGAAGGCGAACATATTGCCCTTGAGGATCGATCGGACCAGCACCAGGGTCGGCCTCGGCCGGTCGGCGAGCGACATCGCGGTCGCGACCAATTCGCGGACCGACTGGAGGCTGAGGCTGATCAGCAGATCGTGGGGAAGCGCAGTGACGGCGTGGCGAAGTGCCTTGCCGCTATGGCCGGACGGGTCGAAGCCCGATTCCTCCTCGAGCTGCCTCAGCCGCTTGCGCAGAAGCGGCACTTCCTCGACCGGGGCGCTCAAAGCCTCGCTGGTCCACAGGCCGGCATGGACCCCGATCGCGACGACCTTGCCCTTCTCGCGGATCGGGACGACGACGAGATCGAGCGGAACCCGGCGATGGACCGAGGCGCGCCGCTCGGCCTTGGCGAGTAGCGGGACCGCTCCGCCTTCCTCGAAATAGCGCATCGCCCCGAGCGCACCGCCGGGGTCGGTCGGGTCGCCGGGGATCCGGAACAGGCCCAACGTGTCGGTCGGCTGGCCGTCGGGCCGCTCGACCTCGTAGCCGAGCAGGGTCATCGCGCCGTCGGCGAACCAGCGAAGCAAGGCCGCGCCTTCCTCGTCGCCCGCCTCGTCGGCGTCGGCGCGCATCCGCGCCTGCATCGCCCGCCAGTCGGTGACCGCGGCGCGGACGTCGGCGAGCACCCGATAGAGATCGGCGACGGTGTCGCGGCGGCCGCGCGCGTCGACCCGGTCGACCTCGAGATACATCATCGATTCGCGCCGGGACTTGTCGTCGCAGAGCGGCTCGATGGCGGTGAGCCGGAACTCGCTGTCGCGCCGGACGCAGACCACCGGATGGAGCAGTCGGTGGACGATCAGGCCGCGCGCCGCCAGCGTGTTGGCGACCGAATCGACCAGGAACGGCATGTCGTCGTTGATGATTCCGATCCGCATCCGGCGGTGGCCGAGCGCACCGCCGAGGGTCTCGAGCCGGACCAGGGCGATGCCGGGGGCACGGCAGGCGGCGCAGGCGGCGATGAAGCGGGCCGCCTCGATCCGGTCGGAATCGCTGAATTCGGAAATCTCGCCGGGAAGGGCGTTCTCGACCAAAGCGAAAGCAAGGGCGTCGACGATCTGGACGTCGGCCTGTCCGTCAGCGGCCGCCTCCCCTCCGCCATTTCCCTCGGAAACGGCTTCGGCTTCGGCGACTCTATCGGAATTCATAACCAGCTCCCGAGGGGCGGCGCACGGCGCCGTCGGTGTCGCGGCGCCCTATGCCCCCATGGGGAGGAGGGGGCAAGGGTGGGGCTGGTCCAGGGATGGTTGCCTGGGCAGTTAAGAACCGTTCGGGCTGAGCTTGTCGAAGCCCCGTCCTGCTCTTTGCGGAGGAAGACAAGGGAAGGGCTTCGACAGGCTCAGCCCGAACGGTTGATTCTGTCCTGGCTGGAAAAAGCGCGTTTGATCGTGGCTCAGGCGACCTTACGAATAGCGCGGTCGACCATCGCCTTGTCGCCGATCGCCGGGGCGACGATCGCGACCCGGCCTTCCGCCTCGCGGCGGGCGACGAGAAGGACGAACTCCTCCCCGTTCGAATCCACGTCGGCAAAGGCGAAGGGCGCGACCTCGCGAAGAGCGGCGCGAAGCGCCTCGACCGGATCGGGCCCGGCTTCGGGGCGGCGGGCGCGGCGTTCGGCCTGGATCATCGCCTTGAGGCCGCCGTCGAACCGCTCGGCATAATCGCGGAAGGCGCCCTGCGGCAGGGCCTCGCGGCGCGCCCAGCTCAACGCGGCGGCGAATTCGGTGAGGCGGCTCTTGTCGTAATCGGCGCCGAAGACGAGCTTGACGATCGGCGTCATCGGCGCCCGCGCCTGCGCCTTGATCCCGCTATCCTCGAGCAGTTCGGCATAATCCTCGGCATCCGCCTCGGCGGCGAGGGCGAAATCATAGGCCTGATCGAGCGCCCGGTACAAAGCGGACCGGCTTCGAGAGTCGGCATTCTTCACCGCCTCGGCGCTCTCGCGCGCGGCGACCAGCCGATCGGCGAGGCCGGCGTCCGGGCTGAGGGCAAGCTGCGGCTCGGCGGCGGGCGAATCCCAGTCCTGTTCGGCGGCGCCCGAAAGCGGCTCGATCGAGTCGAGCGGCTCGGCATTGGGCCCGTCCGCCCAGACCGGGCTGGCCTCGACCGCCGGGGTCGCGGCCAGCGCTCGGGCGGCCTCGCGGGCGATCTGGGCCGAGGTCGCGCTGTCGGCGACTTCCTTCCAGTTGATCACGCCGTAGATGAAGTCGATCGTGTCGCCGTCGGACGAGAAGGGCATCAGGATGCCGCGATACAGGGTGTTCTGGCCGCGCTGGCCGACGAACTCGGCCTCGAAGCCGATCGGCGCGCAATTGGCGATGATCTGGAGATAATGGTCGGTGAGGCGCGACAGAAGCGAGCGCTTGGGAACGTCGCTGATCTTGCGGATGTCGCCGATCAGGTCGCATTCGTGGCGAAGCTCGCCGCCGAGCCAGACGACCTTGGGATCGTCGGTGCCGTCGGAGAAATCGAGAAGGACGCTGTGCGGTCCGAAATCGTCGAGCGTGTGCGGCTCGAGATCGTTGATCGAAGGGTAGGGGCGTCCGTCGAGAAGCGACACCCAGTAATTGTAGGCGCGGACGTGCATCCGGCGCTCGTCGACTCCGATCTCGGGAGGAACCTCGATCACCGGCTCGTCGCCTTCGAAAGCGCCGTAGCCGCCATCGTCCTCGAATGCCCTCACATTGTCCATCGGCCGTCCCTGGAACGCGTCGCTCTGTTATCGCGGCGACACTGCACCAACCATGGTTGAGAAACCGTTAAGACTTTACGGCCGCCGAGGGGCCGCCGAGCCTCGTCCGCGACACTTCCGCCGCCTTGTCATCCCCAGACCGCACTGATAGAGCGCGCCCTCTCCGGGAGCGCCGCTTTAGCTCAGCTGGTAGAGCACATCATTCGTAATGATGGGGTCAACGGTTCGAGTCCGTTAAGCGGCACCATTTCAGGCGGCGGCGACGGCGAATTGCGCCGGGGTTATGGCGAAGCGGGTTCGGAAATGCTTGCTGAGCGCGGCCTGGTCGTAGAATCCGGCCGCGGCCGCGCACTCGGCGATCGAGCGTCCCCGCTTCATCAGGCTGCATGCCGCGTTGAGCCGGATCTGGGTGAGCAATGCATAAGGCGTAAGCCCGAATTCTCGCTTGAACAGGCCGATGAGCTGGAACGGCGTCAGATCGAGCGGTCGGGCGACATCGCTGAGCTGCAACGGTTCGCTGAAGCGCTGTTGAAGGATCGCGAGCGCGCGGTCGAGCAAGAGCCGGTTGCGGCCTGCCGGGGCGCCCACCGCCTTGCCGTCGCCGTGCCGCGCGTAAAGAAGCCCCATCGACTGCACCATCATTTCCTGCGCCTGAAAAGCGTCCGCGGTCCTGGACCCCATCGTCCGGTGCAACGCCAGAAGTGCATTGGCCAGGCCGGCGTCGGCGAGCGCGCCGCGGCGGAAATAAGGCTGGTCGGAGAGGGACAGGATGGTGCGCAGGCGGCCGAGCGCGCGCGCCTCGAAATAGAACCCCCGGTAGCGCCAGTGCCCGCTGCCGGCCATGCTCCCGGAATGGGGTTCGCCCGGATTGCACAGCAGCAGCGAGCCCGGCTGGGCGGTTTCGTCCCGGCCGCCGCAGCGCACCCTGGCGCCGCCTTCCTCGGTCACGACGACGACCAGCGCCTCATGGACGTGCGGGGGGAATTCCTGATCGGCCAAATCGGCGTGAAGAAGGCTCAGACCCTTCAGGCCCTCGGCCTGCCAGTAGCGGGTTACGTTGCGATCCATGTTCCTGCCCATGTCCCGGATTCGCGACGACCCTCAAATCAACCGGACAGCGACTATCACGGAAAGGCCAAGGCGAGCCAGCGGCGGGCGAGGCGGCTTCGCTCCCCTCGGTCGATCGACCCGCGCGGAGCTAGGAATGCTGTGTCGTCGCTCGCAATGCACGATATTCGGGCGTCCAGCGCAGGATCTTGTATGAGGGGTCGAGGACAATGTCGCGCGCCGCGAACCGGCTCTGCAGCGTGAATCTTGTTTCCGGAGCCGCGGCGATTTCGACGATGTCGGTCCTGGTCTCTCCGTTCCCGCCATCGATCCGGATCTCGGCCGAGGCCGAATAATAAGGCGCCGGCTGCCGAACGACCCCTGCGATCCGGTCGCCGTCCTGACGCCAGCTCAGAGTGAAATCCGGAGCGCCGCCGCGATCGAACCATTGGCGGAAGAACAGGTCGAGATTCTTGCCGCTCGCCTGCTCGATCGCCCGCTGGAACTCCTCCCAGGAGATTTCGCCGCGCGCGTGCCGGGCGGTGATCTCGTGAAGAGCCCGCCGCAACCGGTCCACGCCGATTTGACGTCCAAGCATGGAAAAAACGAAGGCGCCCTTGTTGTAGGCGACGTTTCGCGCCGCCTCTTCGCTCGGGCTCTCCGACGGACGAGACAGCGGAGAGTCGCCGCCGTTGGCGACGATCCGGAAATATGCGGCCGCGCTGTAGATCGGATCATGTTCGAAGCCGATCCGCCGCATCCGCTCGGCGGCAGCCTCGCCGCCCAACTCTTCCACCACCCGCCATCCGCCATATTCGGCGAGCGATTCCACGAGCAGCGCGTTCGGCGCAAGGCGCAGCCCGACGGTGTGGGGAAACCATTGATGGCTGAGCTCGTGACCGAGCCATTCCAGCATATAGTTTACGCTCCTCGCTTTGAACGCATTGCCGTTGAGGATCGCGAAGCCGGGGAGCGAGCAGGCGTTGAAGCCCGCCGACTGGGCGATCGGGCGCGGGGCCTCGACGAGAGCGAAGCTGTCGAAACGATAGGGACCGAACTCGCGGGCCAGCACTCCAAGCATTCGCTGCGCGCCCTCCGCGAGCGCGGCCGAATGCTCGCGCGCGCCAAGTGTATAGATGCTGACAGGGGGCGCGCCGGGCCTCTCGGTGAGAACGAACGGGCCGGCGGCGAAGCTGAAATAGGTCGGATAGACGATCTCGTACCCGAACGCGCCGTCCTCTCGGGGCGCGCCTGAAGCGCGGTGGCTGGCGACGACTTTCCAGCCGGCCGGCGCCTCGATCCGCAACGACCCCGTCGCCTTGCCTGCATATTCGTCGAGCGAGATCGGATACCAGTTCATGCCCCACGCGGTCGCAAAGCAGACTTCCGGGCCGAGATAGAAGAGCAGCCCAAGGCCGCCGATCCGATACGAGAAGCTTATTTCGATGTCGGCGCCCGCCGCGATCGGAGCGGCAAATCGCAGGGTCCAGGCCCGGTCGCCGTTCGCGCGCGCCGAATCGACGACGGAAATGGGGACGATTCCGCGTCGGTTGCGGCACGAGAATCGGACCTCGCTCGCCAATCCGGAGAGCATGAGGGTCAACTCCCGCCGCTCGCGCGCCGAAGCGGGAAACCGCGCGACGCCAAACACATGCATCTGCCGCTGCTCGGGCTCGAGCCGAACGCTGATGTCGTAGCGTGGAATGGAGGGGGCCAGGCGGAACGGCTGCTCCCTCCCAAGGCCGGCACAGCCGCTCATGCTCAGGAGCAGCGCCCGGGTCAGCAGGCCGCGACGGCCGACGCGCCCCAGCCGTGCCCAGCTTTCCTCCCTATCGTTCGTCTCGCTCATCTCTCAATCGCCCCACTTCGGGCCGCGGGACGCGATCCGTACCAGCGGGAGGCCGCGGCCTATTGGCGATTATTGTGAGAATGAGGTCCCGAGACGCAGGCTTTATCGTTGCGGGGGACAGGGCGAATAGCATGTGGGATTGGAGGAGGAAGAGAGGAGCGCTCTATCTTTCAACTTCCTCCCGGACGTCATCGCCGGCGGCGTGGAATGGCAAAGCGCTGGATCTGCGGCGGATCGGTCACGGCGATGGCGAGTTCATTCGGAACACGCATCGGGACAGTCGGCTCCAGCCTCTCGGCCGCTCGTTCGGCGGCGAGATACTCCTCGACGGCGCATTGGAAGCAGGCCAGTCCGGCCGACTTGTGACCGCAGGGCAGAAGATATTCGAACCTGTCTTCGCCGCTCATAAGCCGCATCCCACCAGAGCCGGCCGCATCCGCACAGACTAGCATTTCGGCGATTCCCGGACAATCTCGCTTCACCAGGCCAAAGTCGGATCGGCCACATCGAGCGCGTAGAACAGCCAGCTTATCCCGCAACAGGCCGCGGCGAGCAGAGCGGCGCCGGTCCGCGTCGGCCAGGAGCGGCCGGGATCCCGCCAGGAAGCAACAGCGTCGGCGAGGATCAGCAGAGCGAAAGGCAGGCTGAGCATGCTGAGCAAGGCCAGGCCGAGCGGGACGATGGCGGGAACGGTGAACAGGAACTCGAAATCGATCGCCAGGCAGAGGCCGAAGAGGCCCCAGCCGGCCAGGGTGGCGGCCATTGCCCAATAAGCTCGTCGGGCCCAGCGGGTCAGGAGGGTCCGGCGATCATATTCCGGCACGCCGGAGGTGAATCCGACCGCTCGGCGTCGTCGCCGGCGGACCGCCCAGGCGATCGGCTTGGCGATCAGTGCCAGGGAAAAGACCGTGAAGCTGAAGCCGGCGACGGCGGGCACCCGTGACGTGATCGATGGCGCCCTTTCGAAGACGGCCGCCGGATAGAGCGATGCGCTCGCGATCCGCGCGACCCGGCCGTCGGCGCCGCGGGTCAAAGCGAGCGGGATTGCGGTCTTCTCCTCGACGAAGCGGTCGCGCCCCGCGGGCAGCCAGTGGGTCAGTATGCCGGCCGACTCGATATCGAGGCTTCCATCCTTGTTGGCGACGGCCTCGGTCGTGTTCATCAGGCCGCTGAACATGAGCGGTCCGGAAAAGATTCGGCGGCTGCTGATGTAGGAACCCGCGACGTCGGCCGCGCTCGATGGTGCCTGCGCCGTCGGCGCGGGGAGCGGGACCGCGGCGCCGAACCGGTCGATCGCGGCATGGAGCAGGTCCTCCCGGATCCTTCGCGCTTCCTCGTTGGGGCCCTGGCTGTTGAACACGTAATAGTAGCCGAGGCCCCGTTCGGGCAGCAGCTCGAGATCGGTCGCGACCGTGCTCATGTTGCCGGCATGGCCGGCATAATGGACTCCGCGATATCGGCCGACGAGGAAGCCGAGTCCGAAGCCGTCGGGAAGGCCGGGCCCGAGCGGCTTTTGAAGCGCGAACATATGCTCGAGAGTCCGCGGCGAGACGATCCGCGCCGTCTCGCTTCGGCCGCCGCGAGTGAGCATTGCGAGAAGCCGGCCCATGTCGGCGGGCGAAGCGGTGAGCGCGCCCATCGGAGCGAGCGGCGTGACCCGGAACTTGCCGGGCCGGGTGCTGCCGTAAGCATAGGTCGAGACGAGATCGGCGCGAAGCGGCGCCGGCACCGGCTGGGCCACCGTCGAGCGGCGCATTCCCAGCGGCGCGAAGATGCGCTTCCCGACGAGGCGCTGCCACGGCTCGCCGCGGAGCCGCTCGACGACATAGCCGGCGAGCGCCGCTCCATAATTGGAATAAGCGATCGTCGTCCCCGGCGCGTAGACCCGCTCCGGGATATTCTCTTTCAGCTTCCTGCCGAGCGGCTCGGACAGATCGGGATCGAACACGCCGTGGAAGCGCTCGGGGAAACCGGCGCTGTGGGTCATCAGCCGGCGCATCGTGATCGGCAGGCCGAACGCCTCCGGTATCCGGAAATCGAGATAGGCATTGACGTCCTTGTCGAGGTCCAGCCGGCCTTCCTCGACGAGCTGCATGACAAGCAGCCAGGGCAGAAGCTTCGAGATGGAGGCGGCGCGGAACAGGCTGCGCTCCGGGTCTACCGGCCGCCGCTCGCCGAGATCGGCAAAGCCATAGCCCTTGGCGAGAAGCACCCGGCCGTCGCGGACGACGACGATCGCGCCGCCCGGCAGCTCGAGGCGCTTCATGGTGCGCGACACATAGTCGTTGAAGAACCGGGCCACGGCTTCATCGCCCGCCTCCGGTCGGGGACCGCGGCCGCCGGCCGGGGCGGCCGGAAAAGCGGGCGCGGCGATCGGCGCGAGAATGGCGACGAATGCGAGCAGGCCGGCGAAGGCTCTCAAGAAGCCGGTCATCGGATAGCCTTTCAGCGCGGGGTGGCGGCGGGGCCGCCGCGGGCGGGCGAAGCGGGCCAGTGATATTCGGCGGCGAGCGAGGCGAGGATCTCCTTCACCAGTTCCGGGCTGGTATCGGAATTGGCCATGACCACCGCTCCCTGTCCGGTCTCGGGATAGCCGACCAGGATCGCCCGATAGCCCCAGGTCGAGCCGGAATGCGAGAATCGGAAGGCTCGGCCGCTTCCTTCGAGAACCAGACCGAGGCCGGCCTTGTTTCCGGTCGGGAGATCGAGCTGCGGCTCGAGCATGCGCCGAGCGACTCCGTCTTCGCGTCCCTTCATGACCCAGACCACGAAGCGCGCGAGATCGGCCGGAGTCGTCCACAGCCCGGCCGCGGCGGCCTCGGGAAAGACGTGCCAGCGCCCTTCGGCCTGCTTCCCGTCGGGCCGGTGACCGATCGCGGCATTGGCGGCGCGGCGTTCGGGAAGCGGCTGGGCGAAGCTGCTCGAGCGCATGTGGAGCGGGGCGAGCAGGCGGGCGCGGAGCACGTCCGCGAAGGGACGGCCGGCGAGGTCCTCGATCAGCTGCTGAAGGACGATGTAGCCGCCACCCGAATAGCGAAAGCCGCTGTCCGGCATCCCCTCGATCCGGACCGGCGGACTATTGGCCGGACCCTCGCCGTTCAGTACCTGGCGGAGGGTCGGCAAAGCGGCGCCCGATTCGTAGCCTCGAAAGCCGCTTACCGTCAGTGCTGCATTGTGGCTGAGGATTCGCCGAAGAGTGACGAGCCGCGCCTCGCCATGGCCCGGATCCGGCACCTGCCATGAGCGGAGCGCGGAATTGACCGGAGCGTCGAGCGAGAGCCTGCCGGTCCGGACCAGCGAGAGGATTGCCGCGGCGGTGAGCGGCTTGCTGAGCGAGCCGGCCTGGAACAGGGTTTCGCGGTTGGCGGCGGCCGTGCCGCTTCGTGCGAGCTTTCCCCAGGCCCGGGCCCAGCGGACCTTGTTCCCCTCGACCAACGCGATGCTGACCGCCGGAACCCTGTAATGCGCCATCCGCGCCTCGATCGGCGCCGGCGCGCCGTCGACCATGACCAGGCCGCGTTCCACCGCGATCGGTGCGGGCGGCGTGGCAAGAGCCGAAGTGGAGCAGGCCAGACCGGCCAGGCTGAGCGCCGCGACGGCGCGGAACGGGAAAGCGGGAAGGGGCATTGGGATCGTCCTCGTGATTGGCACGGCGGAAGCGCCGATTGAGCGGCCTTGTGGATCGGCCTGCTGTCGCTTCCCTGTCGGACCGTCGATTTCGCTGCCAGCTTGCCGCAAGCTTGGTTAGGCAAAGCGCGGTCATGGACCAGGGCGCCCGAATCCTTCTCGTCGAAGACGAACCCGCGCTTGCGCGGGAGATCGTTCGGGCGCTCGAGCGCGAGCGCTGGGCGATCGACCATGTCGCCTGCCTCGCCGATGCGTTCGAGGCGATCCTCCAGCGCAATTACCGGGCGATCCTGCTCGACCGGCGGCTGCCGGACGGCGACGGCATCGGCCTCGTCCCCGCCGCGCGATCCCGGCCGGGACCGCCGCCGATCATTTTCCTGACCGCGAAGGACGAGGTGGCCGATCGGGTCGAAGGCCTCGACGCGGGGGCGGACGATTATCTGGTGAAGCCGTTCGCGCTCGGCGAATTGCTCGCCCGGCTTCGGGTCGCCTGTCGCCGCCCGAGCGCGGGGGCGAAGGCGCCCTGCGTCGAGATCGGCCGGCTCGCCTTCGATCCCTCGACTCGCGAGGTTTCGGTCGCCGGCAAGCCGCTGCAGCTGGGGCGTCGGGAGCTGGCCTTGCTCGAGCTGCTGGTCCGCCGCGCCGGGCGCGTTGTTCAGAGGGAGCATCTCGAATCGGAGCTTTACGGCTTCGACTCCGAGGTGAGCGCCAATGCGCTGGAGACCCAGGCATCGCGGCTTCGCCGCCGGCTCCAGGATTCCGACTCGGGAGTCGAGCTGCGGACGGTCCGGGGCGTCGGCTATATCCTCCAGCAATGCTGAAGCGCGCGCCCTCGCTCGCGGTTCGGACCGCTTTGATCTTTGCCTCCATCTATGTGGCGACCTTCCTGCTCGGGCTGATGCTCCTGACCTGGGCGAGCCTTTCCTCGGCGGGCGAGCGTCATCATGCGGGCCCCGGGATCGCGCTCGCTTTCGCCGCCGGCGAGCTCAGGGCCGACCATGGTAGGATCGTCTTTCCGGTCGACGGCGAGTTCGCCGGGCTGGCGAGGGACAATCCCAGGCTCTGGCTGCTCGCGTCCGACGGCCGGCATATCCTCTCCTTCGGCCCGGTGCCGCCGGCCGCGCGCCGGCTGTTCGACGACGATCTTCCCGTCCTGGTCGCCGGGAAGTTCCATGTTCCGGGCGTCCGGCGTCCATATTCGGATGCGGCCGCGGGATGGCAGCAGACCTCGGCCGGCGAGCTGTTCCTGGCGGGCGGCGGGATCGATCCGGCGACCATCTCGGTCGCGCGCGCCTTCCGCTATCTGCTCGGCCAGGGCCTTTTCCTTCTCGCCGCCAGTCTCGCCTTGCTCGGGCTGATCGCGATGCTGGTCGCCCTTCCATTGCTCAGCCGCGCGCTGAAGCGCGTGACTGCGGACGCCGCCGCGGTCGGCCCGGATCGGCCCGAGCTGCGGCTTCGTGAGGAGGGGGTCCCCCGCGAACTGCTGCCGCTGGTGCGCGGCTTCAACCAGGCGCTCGACCGGCTCGGCGCCGAGCTCGAACGGCGGCGCAGGTTCATCGCCGATGTCGCTCACGAGCTGAGGACTCCGCTGGCGATCGTCTCGCTCCAGGCCGAGGCGCTTCCGGCGGGCGAGGCGAAACGGGAGATGGAACGGATCCTCGCGCGTCTGACCCACCTCGTCGGGCAGATGCTCGACGTCGAGCGCCTGTCGCTGGCCGACCCGACCCGGCTCGAAATCGACCTCAACCTCCTCGTCCGCGACGTCGTCGCCGAAATGGCGCCGCTCGCCATCGGCGCGGGCTATGAGATCGGCTTCGAGGCGCCCGAATCGCCCGTGCCGGTGCTCGGCGACCCGCAGGCGCTGGCGCGCGCGGTCGCCAATCTGATCGGCAATGCGATCGCCCATGGCGGGGGCGGCGGCCAGATCAGGGTGGTCGTCGGCTCGGCAAGGACCGTCGAGGTGAGCGACGAGGGACCCGGAATCGACCCCATCCTCCGCCCCTTGTTGTTCGAGCCCTTTCAGAGGCACGGCTGGGACAAGGACGGCTGCGGCCTCGGACTTCATCTGACCCGCGAGATCATGCGCGCGCATGGCGGCGATGCGTCGCTCGTCGAAGCCGAGTCCGGAGCGAGGTTCAGGCTCCGACTGCCCTGAGCGGGGCAGGCGGGTCGAACGGGTCCGGAACGGGGTTTGACTCGTCCCCGTAACGAATGCAGCCTCGGCACGCGACGGGTTCCCCGGCTGGGGAAGTCGCCTTTCACGGACGTGCACGCATAGGGAGGATGTGATGAAATCATTCGTTGGCCTCGGGCTCGCCGCGGCTTTGATCATGTGCGCTTCCGCCTGCGGCCAGCAGGGCGGAACCAAGGGTTCACAGTCGCAGGCGCAGGCCGGCGGCGACGTTCTCGAAGGAAGCTGGAAGGCGGATCTCGCCTCCTCCCAGTTCGACAACAAGCCGGACGTCTACGTCATCAAGGACGGCAAATATTCCTGCAGCTCCTGCACTCCGCCGCTGACCGCGATCGCCGACGGCAAGTTCCATCCGGTCACCGACCGGCCTTATTATGACAGCCTTGCGGTGACGATCGTCGACGAGCGAACGATCAGGTTCGATCGCAGGAAAGGAGACCGGGACGTCGGCAGCTCGACCTGGACGCTTTCGGCCGACGGCAACACGCTCAACTCCGATTTCGTCGACAAGTCGGTCGCCAATCCGGTCAGCGGCAAGGGAAGCAGCACCCGGCTCGCCGCGGGTCCGGCCGGATCCCACGCCCTTTCCGGCTCGTGGAAGGCCAACCCGCTGAACACGCTCTCCGACCAGGGGCTGACGTTCAGCTACGACGTCGAAGGCGATACGATCAAATCGACCGCGGGCGACGGCACTTCCTATGAGGCGAGGGTCGGCGGTCCCGATGTTCCGGTCCAGGGCGATCCTTCCGGAGTCGTCGTCTCGGTCGCCCGGCCGTCGCCCAACGTCCTCGTCGAGACCTACAAAAGGGGCGGAAAGGTCATCGGAGTCTCGACCACCACGATCGGCGCCGACGGCAAGCTGAGCGGAGTCTATGAGAACAAGCTGCAAGGCTCGACCTCGCGCTATACCGCCACCAAGCAATCCTGAGATCCGCCGGCGGGCTGTTCGCGCGGCCCGCCGGCTTCTCCCCGCATTTCGGCTTGATCTTGCTCGCCCCTTGGGGTGCAGGTTCGCATCCGCGATCATGAGCGAGGAAGATCATGTGGCTGCTCGACAGGATGCTTGCCGGTTACGTCAAGAGAGGCGAGCTCACGATCGTCGATCATAAGGACAGGGCCTGGCGCTACGGCGCGCCCGACGACGAGTTCAGGCCCGTAACAGTGCGGATCGCCGACGGCGGCGTGGTCCGGCAGGTCGCGCGCGATCCCGGGCTCGGCGCCGCCGAGGCGTTCATGGACGGAAGGCTGGTGATGGAGGAGGGCGACATACTCGACCTCGTCAACATCATCCGCGGAAGCCACAAATGGGAGGACAGCGCCGGCACCAACAAATTCCTCAAGAAGGGCGGCAGGATCCGCCACGCAATCGCCCAGCTCAACTGGCGCAAGGCGGCGCGGCGCAACGTCGCCCACCATTACGACGTCGGCAACGACTTCTACCGCCTCTTCCTCGATACGAACCTCCAATATAGCTGCGGCTATTTCACCGATCCCGGCAATTCGATCGAGCAGGCGCAGCTCGACAAGATGACCCATGTCGCGGCCAAGCTCCGCCTCCGGCCGGGGCTGAGGGTGCTCGACATAGGCTGCGGCTGGGGCGGCCTCGCTCTCCATCTCCACAAGGTCGGCGACGTCGACGTTCTCGGAATCACGCTGTCGAAGGAGCAGCTCGAGGTCGCCCGCAAGCGCGCGGCCGATGCCGGAGTCTCCGATCGGGTGAGGTTCGAGCTGCTCGACTATCGCGACGTCGCCGGGCGGTTCGACCGGATCGCCTCGATCGGAATGCTCGAGCATGTCGGCCAGCCTTTCTACCGGACCTATTTCCGCAAGGTGCGCGAGCTTCTCGCCGACGACGGGGTCGCGGTGATCCACACCATGGCGCGGCTGGGCGGCCCGGGCACGACCGACCGGTTCATGCAGAAATATATCTTCCCGGGCGGCTATCTGCCGGCTCTGTCGGAGATCGTCGCTGCGAGCGAGCAGCAGAAACTGATCATGGCCGATTGCGAGACCTGGCGGCTCCACTACGTCCACACCCTCAGCCGCTGGTACGAAAGGTACCGGCGCCACGAGGCCGAGATCGTCGCACTGTATGACGAGCGCTTCTACCGGCTCTGGCAATTCTATCTGGCGGTGTCGCTGACCATGTTCCGCGACGCGGCGATGGGGGTCTACCAGATCCAGTATCTTCGCCGCCGCGAGGCGACCCCGCTCACCCGCGACTATATGTACGAGGAGGAGAGGGTGCTTCGAGGCAAGGCCGGAGCGCCGCCCGAGCCCGTCGCCTGAGCGGTCGCACTGGGCGCGAGACCGGGAAAGGCGCCTCGCGACAAAGCGTGCAGCCCTGCGGCTGAACATGGTGACGATTCCTTTAACGATCGGGCGTAAGAGCGCATGATGCGAACAGCGCCGGGGGCCGGCGCAATCGGAGGGACATGGCGAAGGAAATGCACAGCGCGCAGACCGCGGAGCGCGACGAATCGCTGCTTCGGCTCCACGACCAGTGCCGGGACCTGCTCGCCCTCCTCGACAAGATGGGCCTTCACCAGGCGGCCGCGCACGTCTCGATGGCGCTCGAAGTGATGCGGCGCTCATTCCCTCAACTCGAGCGCGACGACTGAGCTTTTCCGGCCGGCGGCGAGTCCGGCCAGGCGCCCTTTCAGGCCGCGCTCAATTCCGGATCCGGATCGGGACCGCCGAGCAGCAGGGTCAGTTTGGCCACGGCCCGATCGCTCGGCGCGAGATAGATCACGCCATGATCGCCGGTTTCGCGGCGGATCAGCCCGACCTCGGCGAGATGGGCGATGCAGCGCTGAGCGGTACCGCGGGCCACCGGCAAAGCCAGGCAGGCGGCGGTGACGCTGAGCCTCTTTTCCTCCCGCGACGCGATGAACAGATCGAGAAGCAGGTCCCAGCAAGGCTCGGCAAGCAATTCGCCGCCGAAGATCTGCTCGCGCCGGCGCCGCGCCTCGCGCGCTCTTCGGGCCGCGTCGAGAAGGTCGCCGGGCTCGCCATCCTCGGCCTGCGCCGACTGCCGCTCTGACGGAGCAATCATCGTCGCGGCGCCCTCTCCCCGTCCAACGCCGCTCTTACTCGAAGATCGCCGCCAGACCCTCGGTCGTCGCGCCTTCCTTGACGGTTCGAAGCTCGACGTAGAGCGACGCGAGAAACGAGGCGAGAACCAGTGAGACCGCGATGCCCGACAGAGTGCTGACGATCATCTGGCCGGCCATGCTTTCCGAACCGGCGATCGCGCCGAGCACTCCGAGCACCATGCTGACCGCCATGTAGAAAAGGACGAAGATGGCGAGCACTCCGAGCACCTGCCACCGCGATCCGCGGGTCAAAGCGACGCTCCGTTCCAGGCTCCCGATCACTCCGGCCCGCTCCTCGACAAGGACCGGAACCGCGACCGAGAAGATCACGTAGAATATGATCCCGGGGATGATCAGAAGGATGAACCCGACCATCAATATGATGCTGGTCAGCAGGCTGAGGCCGATCAGCGGCAGAAGAAGAGCGAGCGCCGTCGACAGGCTTCCGCCGACGTCGGCGGGCCGGCCGCCGAGATCGAGGATCGACGAGCGGACCAGAGCGGCCTGGAGCACCGAGCCGCAGAGCCAGCTGAACAGGATCGCGCCCCAGAAGAAAGGCGACAGGACCATTGCGAGCGGATCGCCCGTCTCGGCCGCCTTCGGAAGGGCGTATTCGACAAGCAATGCCGGAAGGCCGCCGAGCAGGAGGGCCACTCCGAGATAGGGCCCGACATTGCGGCCGATCACCTCGAACGATCGCGACACCACCTTGCCGACGTCGATCTGCTCTTCCCTGCCCGCCGCCGTCGCCATGATCGTTCCCCCGGAAAGTCTGTGCCCTGATCGAAACTACAAATCGTGGCGCCGATGTCCACCCTCCCAAAATAGTGCCGAATGAGCAGCTTGCGCTTGCCTCGGTTGAAAGGGCCTGACTAGAAAGCAGGACGGCGCCTCGGGGGCGCTCAAGGGCGGACCGCTGCTTCGATGCGGGCCGTTTCGGGGGGCAAGTGGTCGAGCACAGTGCGGCACAGAAAGCGGCGGCGGTCGATGCCGACCTGTTCGACAAGGCGCACCGGCAGCTGGTCGGCGACAGCGCCATCCAGTTCGAGCTGACGCCCTATGTGATCCAGCCGCCGCCGGCCTGGGTGAAGGCGCTCGCCCAATTCTTCGACTCGGCTTTTCCCTTGCTCAGGGTGCTGTTCTGGGCAGCGGTTGCTTTGGCCGTCGTCCTTCTCCTCGTGGCGATCGGCCGGCGGGTGCAGGACGGGCGATGGTCGTGGCCGCGGCGCGGGCCGAAGCTGCCGGAGCCGGCGCCGAGCTGGCGGCCCGAGGAAGCGCCGGCCCGGGCCCTGCTCAGCGAGGCCGACGCGCTCGCCGCTCAGGGCCGTTACGCGGAAGCCGCTCACCTCCTCCTGTTCCGGAGCATCGAGGATATCGACAATCGCCGGCCGAACCTGGTCCGCCCGGCCCTGACCAGCCGCGACATTGCCGGCGCTCCGGTTCTTCCGGCCGGGCCGAAGTCCAGTTTCTCGAAGATCGTGATGATGGTCGAGCGAAGCCTGTTCGGGGGCCGCTCGCTCGGCGAGGGCGAGTGGCGCGAATGCCGCGCCGCTTATGAGGATTTCGCTTTCGCTCCGGCCTGGAGGGGCTGAGCATGGCCGAGCGCAACCCGTTCGATCCGCGCCTGATCGTCTGGCTGATCGCGGCCGGGATCACCGCCTTCATCCTGTTCTTCGTGCTGATGGCCTATGCGCCCGACGCACGATCCGGACGCGACGGCCGCGGCCATGCACTGTCGGTGTCCGCGATCGGCTTTCACGGGATCGTCGAATTGCTCCGGCTGACCGGCGGCCACGACCGGCTGATCCGGGACCCGAATGAGCTCGATACCGAGGATCTGGTCGTCGTCGCGCTCGAGCAGCGTTTCGACCTGCGACTGCTCGAGGACGGCCCCGAGCGGCCCGACGATCCGCTCGCCGGCCTGCTCGAGCGGCGGCGAGGCAGGGCGACCCTGCTCGTCCTTCCCAAATGGTCGGTGGTCCCCGACGACAAGAAGAGCGGATGGGTTCGCTCGACCGGCATGCAGAACCGCGAAGGCCTGCGCCATCTGCTTCGCTCGGTCGGAGACGTCGCAATACACCAGGGCGATACGACCCTGCGGGTCGCCTCGGGCCGCGACATCATGGGCGGCGTCGAAATGCCGCTTCCGCACCGGGTCCAGGCGATTTCCGGCAAGGGGGTCCAGCCGTTGCTCGCGACGCCGGGCGGCCGATCGATCCTCGCCCGCTACGACAAAAGGCCGCTCTACATCCTCGCCGATCCCGATCTGCTCAACAACCAGGCGATGAAGGAGCCCGCCCGCGCCCGCGCGGCCGTGGCCATGCTCGCCGCCTTGAACTCGACGGGCGCCGAGACCGTCGCCTTCGACCTCACCCTGAACGGCTTCGGCAAGAAACCGAACGCACTGAAGCTGGCTTTCGAGCCGCCTTTCCTCCCCTTGACCGTGGCCATCTTCGTCGCGGCCCTGCTCGCCGGGCTCCACGGCGCCTTCCGCTTCGGCCCGGCGGCGGAGGAGGGCCGGGCGATCGCCTTCGGCAAGGCGGCTCTGGTCGAGAATGCCGCCGGCCTGTTCCGGATCGCGGGTCGCGAGCATCGCACCGGCGGCGCTTATGCCGAGCTGATCCGCGAGGAGGCCGCGCGAGTCTCGGGTGCCCCGGCGCTTCGCGGCGAAGAGCTCGATGCCTATCTCGACCGCTTCTCGGCGCCCGGTCAAAAGCCGTTCAGCGCGCTCGCCGCCGAAGCCGGCGATGCGGCCGACCGCAACCATCTCGTCAGCGCGGCGCGCGCGCTTTTCCAGTGGAAGAAGGATCTCATCCAGTGAAACTGCCAGACGTCAAGAACCTCGCCGACACGATCAGGGCCGAGGTCGGCCGGGCGATCGTCGGCCAGGAGGAAGCGGTCGAGCTGATGCTGATCGCGCTCTTCTCTTCCGGCCACATCCTTCTCGAAGGGCCGCCCGGAACCGCCAAGACCTTCCTCGTCCAATGCTTCGCGCGGGTGCTCGGCCTCGGATTCGGCAGGATCCAGTTCACCCCCGATCTGATGCCGGGCGACATCCTCGGATCCAATCTGTTCAACTTCCAGACCAGCCAGTTCACTTTGACCCGCGGACCGATCTTCTGCGAGCTCCTGCTCGCCGACGAGATCAACCGCACACCGCCCAAGACCCAGGCGGCTTTGCTCGAGGCGATGCAGGAGCGCGCTGTCACGATCGACGGCGAGACCCACAAGCTCTCCGAGCGGTTCATGGTGATCGCCACCCAGAATCCGATCGAGCAGCAGGGCGTCTATCCTCTGCCCGAGGCGCAGCTCGACCGCTTCCTGTTCAAGCACCGCATGGACTATCCCTCGGCCGAGGAGGAGAGAAGGATCGTCGCCTCCCACGGCGCCCGCTTCGGCGCCCCGCGTCCCGAGGAATGGGGAATCGAAACCAAAGTCTCCGATGCCGACGTCGCCTCGGCGGTCGCCGCGGTCGAGGCGGTGCCGATGGTCGAGGAGGTGGTCGATTATGTCGTCGCTCTGGTGAGGGCCACCCGCGACGCCGCCGATCTCGAAGGCGGAGCCTCCCCGCGCGCCGCATCGATGCTCGCCGGCGCGGCCCGCGCTCGGGCGGCGCTCGACGGCCGCGACTATGTCATCCCGGACGACGTCAAGGCGCTCGCCCCGGCGGTTCTCCGCCACCGGATCGCTCTGTCGCCGGCGGCCGAGATCGAGGGGCGGCCGGTCGAATCGGTGATCGCCCGGCTGATCGAGCAGGTGGAGGCGCCGCGTTGATCTATCCCGGCAGAGGCGCGGTCCTGGCGTCGGCGGCACTCGCGCCGCTGACCCTGCTGATCGGTGTCCTCGTCCCGGCTTACTGGTTCGCCGGGCTTGCTTTGCTCGCCTTCCTTCTGCTGCTCTGCGCGGTCGATGCGGTGATCGGAGCGCGCGGCGGCGACGCCGAGATCGTCGGCGAAGGCCCGTCCAACGTCAGCGTCGGAGCCGAGTTCGAGATCGAGATCCACGTCCGTTTCCGCCGCTCGCCGCCGCGCCGCTGCGAGGTGGCGATCGGCGCCGATCCGCTGATCGCCGCGCCCGCCGGCTGGCGGCGATGGGTCGATTCGTCCCAGGGCGCGGGTTTTGCCGCCGTCGAGCTGATCGCGCTTCGCCGCGGAACCGCGATGATCAAACAGGTCTGGCTTCGCTGGCCGGGCCTGTTCGGCCTGGTCTGGAAGCAGAAGCAGCTCGCGCTCGGCGAGGCGATCCTGATCACGCCCGATATCAGGCCGGTTCGCGAGAAGAGCGCCCAGATGCTTCGCCGCGACGCGATGCACGGCCTGATCGCCCAGCTCCAGCTCGGCGAAGGGGCCGAGTTCGAGGCGCTCGCCGACTATCGCCAGGGCATGGACCGGCGGGCGATCGACTGGAAGAGCTCGGCCCGCCACACCTCCCTGCTCGCCAAGGAATATCGGACCGAGCGCAACAACAATATCATCATCGCGCTCGATTCCGGCCGCACCATGTGCGAGCCGATCGCCGGGGTCCCGCGCATCGACCGGGCGGTGTCGGCCGCCTTGCTGACCGCCTTCGTTGCTCTGAAGGACGGCGACCGGGTCAGCCTGTTCGGCTTCGATTCCCATCCCCGGGTCGCGACCAAGCCGGTTTCCGGCGGACGCTCCTTCGCCTTGCTCCAGCGGATCGCGGCCGGAATCGATTATTCGGATCGGGAGACCAATTACACGCTCGCTCTCGCCACCCTCACCTCCGGCCTCAACCGCCGCTCGCTGATCGTCATCTTCACCGATTTCGCCGATTCGATCAGCGCCGAGTTGATGCTGTCGGCGGTCGGCACCTTGCTCTCCCGCCACCTCGTATTGTTCATCCTGCTTCGCGACGAGGAGCTCGAGACCCTCGTCGAGGCGGAGCCGGTCGAGCCCGAGGACGTCACCCGGGCGGTCACCGCCGCGGCGATGCTTCGCCAGCGGCTTCTGGTCGTGACCCGGCTGAAGCGGCTCGGGGTCCATGTCGTCGAGGCCAAGCACGATCAGGCGGGGCCGGCCCTGGTCAACGCCTATGTCGACCTCAAAAGAAGGAATCTGCTGTGAACGCCGTCATGGACAGCCGGGCCTTCCGGGCGGCGAGGGAGGATGAATGGCGCCGGCTCGAGGCGCTACTCACCATCTGCGAGAAGTCGTCGCCGCGCGAGCTCGACGATGACGGGCTGATGGCCCTGCCGATCCTCTATCGCGGAGCGCTCTCCTCGCTTTCGGTCGCGCGCGAGACCTCGCTCGATCTCGAAACCATCACCTATCTCGAAGGGCTTTGCGCCCGCGCCTATTTCTTCATCTACGGGGTGCGCACCCGGCCGCTTCAGCGGATCGGCACCTTCCTCGCCCACGACTGGCCCGCCGCGGCGCGAGGATTGTGGCGCGAGACCCTGATCGCCTTGCTCCTGCTCGCGGTGGGGACCGTCGCCGGCTATCTGCTCGTGGCCTCCGACCCGAGCTGGTACGGCGCGTTCGTTCCCGAGGATCTGGCCAACGGGCGCGACTTCTCGGCCAGCGCCGAGAGCCTGAGGCGGACTCTCTACGAGGGCGACGGCAAGAGCGCTCTGGCCATCTTCGCGACCTTCCTGTTCACCAACAATGCCCAGGTCGCAATCAGATGCTTCGCCTTCGGTTTCGCCTTCGGCGTTCCGACCGTCCTGCTGCTGCTGTTGCACGGCGGCATGCTCGGAGCGATCTTCGCTCTGTTCGTCTCGCGCGGGCTCGGCTGGAAGCTCGGCGGCTGGCTGATCATCCACGGCTCGACCGAGATGTTCGCGATCCTGCTCGCCGGGGCGGCCGGGCTCAGGATCGGCTGGAGCGTCGTCTTCCCCGGCGAATCGACCCGCCTCGCCGCGGCCACCCAATCGGGCAAGACCGCCGCGACCCTGATGGTCGGAGTGGTGCTGATGCTGGTCGTCGCCGGCCTGCTCGAAGGCTTCGGCCGCCAGCTGATCAAGGGCGATCTGGTCCGTTATGCGATGGGCGGCGGGATGCTCCTGCTCTGGCTCGCTTTTTATTATCTGCCGAGCAAGGGGCGTCATGCTTAGTCGAGCATTGCGGCACCAGCCCGTTCCCCCACCCTGCCTCCCGATCCAGGATATGCTTTCGGGAGGCAGGGTGGGGGAGCGGGCTGGTGCCGTCTCCGCCGTAGCGGACAACAAAAATGCCTGATTATGCGGCGCAGATGCGGCTCGCCGACGAGAAGATGCGCCGGCGGCTGGTCACGCCCGAAGGCGTCGATCTGAGCCTGAGGCTCGCGAGCCGAAGCCAGCGCCTTGCCGCCTTCGTTCTCGACCTGCTGATCATGGCGGGAATCCTGATCGGGACGACGATCCTGCTCGGAATCGCTCTGGCGAGCAGCGGCGGCTATGGCGGCCAGCTCATCCTCGTCGTCTGGCTGCTCGGTTTCTTCCTGCTTCGCAACGGCTATTTCATCATCATGGAGCTTGGTCCGCGCGCCGCCACGTTCGGCAAGCGCGCCAACGGGCTGAGGGTGGTCGCCCGCAGCGGGGCGCGGCTGACCGCCGACGCGGTGATCGCGCGCAACCTGCTTCGCGAGATCGAATTCTTCCTGCCCTTGTCCTTCCTCCTCTACCGGTCGAGCGAAGGCACGGCTGATGCGCTGATGTCCCTGGTCGGCCTCGGCTGGGCGTGCATCTTCCTGTTCTTCCCGATGTTCAACAAGGACGGGCTTCGGGTCGGGGACCTGCTCGCCGGAACCTGGGTGATCAGCGCTCCCCGGAAATTGCTGGGCGCGGAGTTGCTCGACGATCGGAGCGAGGCCGCAGACTTCCAGTTCACCGACGAGCAGATCGACGCCTATGGCGTGTTCGAGCTCCAGACCCTCGAGAAGGTGCTTCGCGAAGGCCATGCCGAAGCCATGTCGACCGTCTCCTGGACGATCCGTCAGAAGATCGGGATCGGCGAGGTCTCGACCGATTACGAGTTCCTCAGCGCTTATTATGCGGCGCTTCGGGCCCGGCTCGAGCGCAAGCTGCTGTTCGGCCGCCGCCGAATCGACAAGCACGACCTCTGAAGCGGCCCCCCCCGAGCCGATTCTCCGCCCGGAATCAACGGTCTGGCCAAAAGCTTCACAAATTCAGGGCTTTAGACTATATAGGCAGTATGCGCATCGCGATTCTCCTGCTTGCCTTGCTGACGCCGGCCCTGGCCGCGGCCGCCGCGCCGCAGCCGTCCGCCGCGCCGGAGAAGAGCCTGTGGATCGACTGGAGCGCGCTCAACCGGCGCGCCGCCGAGGCTCAGCCGCAGATCCGCGGCGACGCTCTCGCCGAAGCCCGGTCGCTCGGCGACCGGGTCGGCCGTCTGGTCGCGGCGGGCGATTGCCGGGCCGGCGAGCGGATGGCTCTCGCCGCCGGCGACTCCGCTTTGGTCAAGGCGGTCCGCGACTATTGCCGATAAGCCACTCCGCCTAGTCCCCCTCCCGCCTGCGGGAGGGGTTAGGGGTGGGCCTGCCGGGGATCGTCGCTTGCCCACGCCCAGCCCCTCAAGCAAGGGGGAGGGGGGCAACCGTTGCGATTGACCGCAAGCCCGCGCGCGATAGGGAGGGCGCGATGAGCCAGGCCCTTCTTTTCGACTATTGGCGCTCCTCGGCGAGCTACCGGGTGCGGATCGCGCTCAACCTCAAGAACATTCCCTATGAGCGCGCCGCGATCGATCTCCTCGCCGGCGACCAGAAGTCGGACGCTTATCGGGAGCGGAACCCGCAGGGCCTGGTGCCCCTGCTCGAGATTGACGGCCGGCGCCTTCCGCAAAGCCTGGCGATCATCGACTATCTCGACTCCACCCGTCCCGACCCGCCCCTGCTCCCGGCCGACCCGGCCGACCGCGCCCACGTCCTCGCTTTGGCGCTCGCCGTCGCCTGCGACACCCATCCGCTCAACAATCTGCGGGTCCTCAAATATCTGAGCGGTCCGCTCGGCCGCGACCAGGCCGAGCGCGACGGCTGGTATCGCCACTGGGTGGTCGAAGGCCTGACCGGGCTCGAGGCGATGGCGGCCGAACGCTGCGGGCGGTTCCTGTTCGGCGACAGCCCGACCCTCGCCGACATCTGCGTGGTACCCCAGCTCTACAATGCCCGCCGGTTCGAGGTTCCGCTCGATCCCTGGCCGACACTGGCGCGCGCCGACTTCGAGGCGAACCGGCTGGAGGCATTCGCGGCCGCTCATCCCGACAGGGTAGGTCCGGGGGACCAGCCGTAGGCTGGTGGAGGGGGCGGCTCGGAGTTATGAAAGCCCTTCTGGCGAGGGAGAAGTTCGATGGGACGAGTCGAAACGATCGGCGAGATGGCGGACCTGGCGCCTCTGGCTTCGGTCGAGATCCCGCCGATGAAGGACAAGGTCAGCCCGGAGGAGTGGGCGGTCCGGGTCGATCTCGCCGCCGCCTACCGGCTGGTCGCTTATTATGGCTGGGACGATCTCATCTTCACCCATCTCTCCGCGCGCGTGCCGGGCCCAGAGCATCATTTCCTCCTCAACCCCTACAATCTGATGTTCGAGGAGGTGACCGCCTCGAGCCTGGTCAAGGTCGGACTCGACGGCCTCGCGGTCGAGCCGACGCCGTTCATCACCAATCCGGCCGGATTCACCATCCACTCGGCGGTGCACATGGCGCGCGAGGATGCGCGCGCGGTGATGCACCTTCACACGCCCCACGGCCAGGCGGTCTCGGCCCATGGCGACGGGCTGCTGCCTTTGACCCAGACCGCGATGCTGATCCGCGACGACGTCGCCTATCACGATTATGAGGGAGTCGCGGTCGACCTCGACGAGCGCGAGCGGATCGTCGCCGATCTCGGCGACAAGGGCGCGATGCTTTTGCGCAACCACGGCACCCTCGCCGTCGGCGAGACGGTCGGCGAGGCTTTCGTGAAGCTCTATTTCCTCGAACGCGCCTGCCAGGCCCAGATCCTCGCTCTCTCGGCCGGCGACAATCTCAACAACCCGCCGCAGGGCTCGCCCGAAGTGACCGCCCAGCAGGGCAAGATCGGCCTCAAGCTCGCCGCCGGAGCGCTCGCCTGGCCCGCTTTGCTGCGCAAGGTCTACCGCCTGGATCCGAGCTTCGCGACTTAGTCGTCCCCGGGACGGGGAGGGGGGTGTAGGCGGGTCGGCATGGAGGGGGGCATGCCGAGAGCCGAAACCGGCTGCGAAGCAGCCGTGGGCCGAAGGCTGGTGGAGGCGGTGGCGAGACCGCTCCTGCTCAGCCCCGATACCAGTCCCGCTTCAGCGCCCGGCTCGCCACGAAATAGAGCAATGAGCTGAGCAGGTAGAATGCCAGCCCGTACAGGATCGAATATTGAAGCGCGTCCTCGCCATGGGCGGCTTTCATTCGATCGGACATCTCGCCGAGGAACCAGATTCCGAACCCGATCCCGATCAGGTTGTTGATGAACAGGAAGCTGGCGCTGGCGGTGGCGCGCATGTTGGGTGGGACGATGTGCTGGACCGCGGCGATTACCGGGCCGAGCCAGGCGAGAGCGAGCATCTGGCCGATCGCGAACAGGATCCAGGCGATCGGCAGGGACGGCGCGAACAGCCCGGTCGCGAAGCAGGGCGCGGCGACCAGGAAGCAGATTGCCGGGACCAGGGCATAAGCGCCGGGATTGTCCGGCCCGGTCCGGTCGCCGAGCCAGCCGCCGAGCCAGGTGCCGGCCATTCCGCCGATCAGAACGATCGAACCGTAATACCAGCTGACCTCGATCAGGCTGAGGTGGAAGCTTCGGTTGAAGAAGCTCGGAAGCCAGAAGATCAGGCCGTAGCCGAGGATCGAGCCGGACGCCGCTCCGAACGACAGCAGCCAGAAGCTCGGCCTCGAGAACAGGGCCGCGGCGACTTCGAGGAAAGGCGGTGCCGGCTCGCTCGCTGTGCCGTCGCTCGAATCGAACCGCCCGCGCGCCGGCTCCTTGATGACGAACCGGACCAGCAAAGCGGCCGGCAGTCCCGCCAGGCCGACGATGATGAAGGCCGATCGCCAGTCGAGATGGGTGGCGAGCCAGCCGCCGAAGAAGACGCCGAGCGCCGAGCCGATCGGGATCCCGAGCGAGAAGAAAGCGAGCGCCCGGGCCCGCCTCGCCGGCGGGAAGAAATCGGAGATCAAAGCGTAGGACGGCGCGACTCCGCCCGCCTCGCCGATTCCGACCCCCATCCGTGCCAGGAACAGATGCCAGAAATTCTGGGCGAGGCCGCACGCCGCGGTGAACAGGCTCCACAGACCGACCGACCAGGCGATGATCCTGACCCGGTTCCTTCGGTCGGCGAGCCAGGCCACCGGGATCGCGATCCCGCTGTAGAAGAGCGCGAAGGCGAGGCCGCCCATCAGTCCCAGCTGACCGTCGCTCAAAGCGAGGTCCGCCTTGATCGGGACGGCGAGGATGCCGATGATCTGGCGGTCGATGAAGTTGAAGATGTAGGCGAGAAGCAGGACCGAAAGGACGAGGCCGCCGGGGGTGGAGCCCCCGGCGGCCGACTTGTACCCTGCTACGCCACTTTGGCTCACGTCAGAAATTCAATCCGAAGCTCAGGAACACCTGCGCCGGATTGCCGTAGAAAGCCGTCACCACGCCCTCCGTGCCGAGGCTCGAAATGACGTTCCCGGCCGCGTTGCGCAAGGGCACGCCCGTCGTCGGATTGACCGCCAGGAACTGATAGCCCGAGGTGATATATTTCTGGCCGAGGATGTTCTTGGCGTGGAGCCCGATCGAGTAGCGGTCGTCGCGGCTGTTCCAGACCAGATTCGCGTCCCACAAAGCGTAACCGGGCTGGTCGAGGAACGGGCTTGGAGTCTCGAACTGGAAGGTCTTGCTCCGGTAGGAAAGGGTCGTTCCGAAATTGATCGATCCGTTGCTGATCCGCAGCGAATAATCGAGCGTTCCCGACAGCGTCCATTTCGGCGTGTTCTGGATCCGGCGGAAGTTCGCCACGTCGACGGGTCCGACTCCTGCGATGTTGGTGATGAACTCGTCATATTGGGCGTCGAGATAGCCGATCGTGCCGGTGAAGTTCAGCCGCTCGCCGCGCTCGCGGTCGCGGAACAGGGTCGCGACGAACTCGGTCTCGATGCCCTTGAAGCTCGCCTTGCCGGCATTGGTGGTGACCCCGACGAAGGTCGGGACTCCGTTGATCACCGCACCGACCGAGCCGGGCACCTGGACGTCCTTATATTTGGCGTAGAAGGCGGCGATCGCGAAGCGCAGACGGTTGTCGAGCACATTGCCCTTCCAGCCGATCTCGTAGCTGTCGACCTTCTCCGGATCGAACAGGAAGTAATCGAAGATCTCGCTCGCCTCGCGGGTGCCGTTGCCGTTGAGGTCGGGCGCCGCGGTCGACAGGCCGCGCGGATCGAAGCCGCCGCCCTTGAAGCCCTTGGAATAGCTCAGATAGATGGTGTGGTCATCGCTGGGCTGGAAGCTGAACGAGGCCCGCGGCGTGAATTCCTTGAAGGTCTTCTCGCCCTGGAAGTTGGAGGTGAGCGCGCCGAGCTGGGTTCCGTTGCCGCCGAGCGCCGGCGTCGGGCCGTTCAGATAATTCGCCCGGATTACCGTCGCCCGCCGCCGGTCGTTGGTGTAGCGGCCGCCGACCGAGAGCGAGAACTGGTCGGTGAAGTCGAAGGTCAGGTCGCCGAAGGCCGCCCAGGTCCTGGTGTCGACGTCGCCGAAGGTCGAGGCGGTAAGGCCCGGCAAGGCGATCGGGCTGGTCGTCGCCAGCACCACGTCGAAGACGTTGTTGGCGTTGGCGTCGAGATAATAGAATCCGGCCAGGCCGTGGATCCGCTTGCTCTCGTAGAGCAATTGCAATTCGTTCGAGAATTGCTTGTTGCGGTAGATGGCCGGGACGTCGACGTCGCGCGCCGGGAGCGAGTCGAAGTCGATCGGCGCGTGGCTGACGTCGTGGCGATAGGCGATGATGTCGCGAAGGGTGATATTCTCGCCGAGTTTGAGCTCGGCCCGCCCGGAAATGCCGTAGGCCTCGATATCCTGCTTCGGGAAGTTGAGGCCGGCGCGGGTGTCGTAGACGCTGTCGAGGATCGGCTGTCCGGTGGCCAGGCTCGTGATCAATCGATGGCCGTTGCGCGGGTCCGAATTGTCGTTGCTGTAATCGGCGGCGATCCGGACGAACAGGTTCGAGCTCGGCTCAACCTCGATCGTTCCGCGAAGCGCCCAGATATCCTTGTTGTAATTGTCGAGGCCGTTGTTGAGATTCTCGCCGAAGCCATCGCGGCTGAGCCGCGCGGCCGAGGCCCCGACCCGGATCCCGTCGCTGAGCGGAGTGCTGCCCGAGACGATCAGATCGGCCTGCTCGTACATTCCGAGATTGGCGCGGACGCTTGCCCGGGCTTCGTCGGGAAGCCGGCGGGTGACATATTTGATCGCTCCGCCGATCGTGTTGCGGCCGTAGAGCGTGCCCTGCGGGCCGCGAAGCACCTCGACCCGCTCGACGTCGTAAATGTCGAGCACCGCCGCCTGCGGGCGGTTGAGATAGACGTCGTCGAGATAAAGGCCGACCCCGGCTTCGAAGCCGGCGACCGGGTCCTGCTGGCCGACTCCGCGGATGAAGGCGGTCAGGGTCGTGTTGGTGCCGCGCGACGTCTCGACGGTGACGTTCGGGGTCGTGTCGGAAATGTCGGTGATGTCGGTCGCGCCCTGCTGCTCCAGCTTCTCGCCGGAATAAGCGGTGACGGCGACCGGCACGTCCTGCAGACTTTCCTCGCGGCGGCGGGCGGTCACGACGACATTCTGCTCGTCGGCGGCCGCGGCGGTGTCGGCGGCGGCATCGGCGTCCGGGGTCGGCGGCGCGGGATCGTCCTGGGCGTAAAGCGGGGCGGCGGCCGAGAGCGCCGCGAGGGCGGCTCCGAACCGAAGCGTGGCGAGAAGAGAGTTGCGGGCCATGTGAAGTCTCCTGTTGATCAATCGATTGCCTGGGGTTCGCGGACGCGCGGCAGCTTCGCCGCAAATTGACGCAGAGTGCGGTTGAACAGATCGGGCTGCTCGAGATGAGGCGAATGGCCGGAGCTCTCGAACTGGACGGATTCGGCGTCGGGCAGCGCCTCGACGAGATGGTCGGCGGTGTCCGAACCGTAGAGATGGCTGTTGGCGCCGTGGACGACGAGGGTCGGCTGGCGGATCCGGCCGAGCAGCGGGCGGGCGTCTTCCGCGACCAGCGACGACCAGAGCGAGGCGGTGACCGAAGGATCGTTCCGCGCGAATTCGGCGGCCGCCCAGGCGGCCATGTCCCGGCGCCTTTCGTCGAGCGGCTGGGCGAAGATCGCCGCTCCGGCGCTTGCGGTGAAACCGGGATAGTCCTCGTCGATCGCTGATGCGCGGGCTTCGCAAACCTCGCCCGACAGGCCGAGCGACCAGGCGCCCTCGTTCAGCACGCGCGGAGTCATGTCGACGACGATCGCCGCGGCGAAGCGGCGGCCGGCCGGACCGGCGAGGACGTGCCAGAGCACCGAGGCGCCGAGCGACCAGCCGAGCCCGATCGCCTCCTCGAGGCCGAGATGGCCGCTGAGCTCGGCGACGTCGTCGGCGAGTCGGCGGATCGTCGCGGGCTCGGCGCCGACCCCGGAATCGCCATGGCCGCGAAGATCGACCGCGATCAGCCTGAAATCGTCGGTAAGCGGGCTCTGACGATGGAAGAAGCCGCGATTGGCCATCAGCCCATGCAGAAGGACCAGCGGCCTGCCATGGCCCTGGTCCTCATAGGCGATGCGCGCGCCGTCGGATGTCGTGAAAAGCTGCAGAAAATCCTCCCCCGGCCCCGCTCCCGCCGGAGTCTCTGCCGTAGCGGATATTGCCTGAAAGTGAAAGTTGAGTCAATATTCAGGTTTGAGGGAAGTTGATTATGGCGCGGCTGGCGGGCAGGGTGAGCGGGATGACCGACAAGACGCCGCGCACCGAGCGGGGACGCAAGACGCTTCGCCGGGTGCTCGAGGCGGCGGCGCTGGAGTTCGGCGAGCGCGGCTATCACGACGCGGCGATCACCGGCATCACCCAGCGCGCCGGGGTCGCTCTCGGCACCTTCTACACCTACTTCGAGAGCAAGGAGGAAGTGTTCCGGGCACTCGTCCGCGACATGAGCCATGCGGTCCGAGCCCATGTCGCCGATGCGGTGAAAGGGGCTCCCGACCGGCTCGCGGCCGAGCGGCTCGGGCTCGAGGCCTTCATCAGCTTCGTCCGCCGCCACCGCGAGCTCTACCGGATCATCGAGGAGGCGCAGTTCGTCGCCCACGACGTCTACCGCGAGCATTATCTGACCTTCGCCGACGCCTATCGCCGCAACCTCGCTGGAGCCCGGTCGAGGGGCGAGATCGAGGAGGGGCCCGACGAGCCGCGCGCCTGGGCCCTGATTGGAATGAGTGTGTTCCTGGGAATGCGCTACGGCATCTGGGACGAGGACCTGTCGCCGGCCGAGGTCGCCGGCATCGCGATCGACCTCGTCTCCGAAGGCCTTCGCAAACGCTCGCCATGATCGCGGAAATCCCCGACCTGATCGCCAAGAAGGCGGCCTTGTCGCCGGCCGCGATCGCGCTCGAGGAGGCGTCGAGCGGGCGATCGCTGACTTATGCCGAGCTCGACCGGCGCGCCGCGGCGGTCGCGGCCGTGCTCCGCGCTCGCGGCGTCGGCGAGGGCGACCGCGTCGCGATCCTCTGCCGCAACCGGATCGCCTTCTTCGAGTGCCTGTTCGGCTGCGCCAAGCTCGGTGCGATCCTGGTTCCGCTCAACTGGCGGATGCCGCCGGCCGAGATCGACCAGCTGATCGCCGACAGCGCGCCCGCCTTCCTTCTCTACGGGGCCGAGGACGAGGGCGCGGTTGCCCGTCTCGATTCGCCGCCGCCCTCGCTGGGGCTCGACGCCGGCTATGAGGCTCTCGTCGCGCAAGCGGCTCCGACCGGCCCGTGGCGCGCGCAATGGCCGGCGGACGGCATCTGGTATCTGCTCTACACGTCGGGGACGACCGGCCGGCCCAAGGGCGTGATCTATACCTACCGGATGGCGGTCGCGAACCATGTCAACGTCGCCACCGCGATCGACATCAGCTCCGCAGACTCAACCGCCAATTTCCTGCCATTGTTCCACACCGGCGGCATCAATCTCCATACGCTTCCGACCCTGATCCAGGGTGGACGCGTGCTGATTCTCGCCGGCTTCGACGCCGATGCGCTGGTCGGCCTGTTCGAGGAGCGACGGCTGGACACTTTCTTCGCGGTGCCGACGATCTATCAGGCCCTCCTCGACCATCCCGGCTTCGCCGCCGCGCCGCTCGACCATGTCCGCCACTGGGGCTGCGGCGGGGCGCCGCTTCCCGACATACTCGCCGAGCGCTGCCGGGCGCTCGGGATCCGGGTCTGCAACGGCATGGGCATGACCGAGACCGGCCCGACCGCCTTCCTCGACAGCCCGGCCGATTTGAGGATCGGCAGCGTCGGCAAGCCGCAATTGCTGTGCAGCGTCCGGATCGTCGACGAGGCCGGCCGGGATGTCGCCGACGGCGCGGTCGGAGACCTCTTGTTCGGCGGTCCGGCGGTGACCCCCGGCTACTGGAACAATGAGGAGGCGACCCGGGCCGCCTTCACCGAGGACGGCTGGCTGAGGTCCGGCGACCTCGCCCGCCGCGACGCGGACGGTTTCTATTATGTCGTCGGCAGGCGGAAGGAGATGTTCATCTCGGGCGGCGAGAACGTCTATCCGGCCGAGGTCGAGAACGTCCTCGCCGCCCATCCGGCCGTCGCCGAGGCCGCCGTCCTGCCTCGGCCGGACGAGCGATGGGGCGAGGTCGGCCGCGCGTTCGTCCTGCTTTCCGACGGAGCATCGCCTCCGGCGCCCGACGAGCTGGAAGCGTATTGCCGAGGGCGGCTCGCCGCCTACAAGGTGCCCAAGAGCTTCGAGTTCGTCGCCGATTTCCCACGCACCGCGGCCGGCAAGGTCCAGAAGCATCTGCTCGGCTAGACCAGGCAGCTCCAATCCGGCTCAGGCGAAGATATCCGGACGCAAAACCGCGTTCCAGTCCTGCGATTCCTTCCGGGGCGGGCCGATCAATAGAGCGGCACGAACGCCTCCTCATTTGTCGTGTCGCCCGCCTGCGACAGGACTATGCTGCCGGGATCGATCTGGGACCGGTCGCGGCGATAGACCATCGCCAGGCCATAGGCGCCGGACGGGATTGCATCTCCTTCGTTGGGCAGGACGATCAACCCGGTCGAGTCGGCCTTGCGCAAGAGGCGCGGCGCGAGCTGTGCCGGTGCGAACGTCGAATCGGACGCAATCCTGACCGCACAGGCGACTCGGCCCGTAGAATCGAGAAGACGAAGATCGGCGCCGAAGGCCGGCAGGCGGGCGGCGGCCCCGCCGACATTCATGCTGCGCCAAGTATGGTCGTTGGCCGGCTTTGCCTGTCCGCCCGACCAGAGGCGAATTCGGAGCCCGGCAAGAACCGTCTGCGATCCCGTGAAGTCATGCAGGTCCAGCCATGACGCGGAGGGATCGTCCAGCGGCAAGCCGAGGAGGGCGCCGGCCGCACCGGTATCGCGCAACTGCAGCTTCCAGCCGGCCAGGCGGACGTCCTCGAGCGCGATCAGATCGATATATTCATCGTCGGCGCTGCTCGCGCCCAAAGCCGCGCCGGTGATCTTGACCGGCCCGAGGACATGGCTCGGCGGCATCGCCTCGACGCTGTGGCGAAGAGTGATTTCGCTGCGCGTCCAGTCCCAGGGCTCGGGGCTTCGGATCAGCCAGCCCAGCGGCGCGCCGCCGCGCAGGAGGCGATGCACCTCGGGCGACGTCGGATCGCGGACCAGGCCCGGACCGAGCCAGAGCTGAGCCAGATCCTCATATTGCCGGGTCTCGACCGCGCTCGGCGGGGCGCCCGATTGAGCCGCCGCCGCCGAGCTGAGCGCCGCCAGCTCGGCGATGCTGCGTTCCTTGTCGCCGCCCTCGGTCTCGATATCCCACACCGGAGTCCGACGGGCCTGGACGAGGTGGAAATAGTTGACGTGCTCGGAAGAGACGAAGTCGAAGGCGAAGGCCGCGACCGGCAGGGGTTTCTGCCCCGAGGCACCGAACGCCTCGACCCGCAGGTCCTCGACGCGCACGTCCTTGAACCGCGCGTCCGCATTGTTCCAGCACCACAGCCCGATCGTCCCGCCCGGGTGCTTCGAGAGATCGAGCTCATGGGTCAAGGCGGGGGTGTCGTCGAGATAGGCCCGGATCGCTCCGTCGCCGACCTCGACGACCAGCTCGGCGTCGCTGCCGGCGGCGAAGGCCACCGTCGCTTCGGCGAGAGCAACCGCGCCCGCCGGCGTGCGCCGGACCAGCCGGCACATGTCGTCGTTCGCGCTCAGGGTGACCTGGAACCAGGACTTGTCGTTCTCGTAGAGGAAGACCAGACCGACCGCGGCGGAACCCGCCGCGCTGCGGACGAAGGCGGACAGGCGCTGCCACGTCCAGGCGGGGGTCGCACCGGCGGGATGCCAGAGCAGCGCCGAACCGAGCGGGAGATCGCCCGCCGTGGCCGATGCGCCGGCGCTCGCGACGTCTTGGCGAACGTAGGAGCCGTCGGCCGAAGGGGCGTTGTGAACGGTCCACCGGCTCGGCTGGCCGGCGCTGTCGAGGTCGGCGACGTGCCAATCGCCATGGACGCTCGCCGCGGCGCCGTCGCTGTAAGTCGAAGCCGCGAAATCGTGGTGGAGCAGCAGGGGCGCCAGCCGTGCCCGGTAGCGCGTCGTCGGATCGAGCAGAAGCGGCGTGCGGGACGTGCCCAATGTCTGGTTGCGGACGATCGTGTCAGGATCGATCGGCACGCATTCGGGGTCGACCGCAGCCAGCCAGGCGAGCGAGGTCTTGTCGAGGACGAGGTCGGGGGTGACTCCCCATGGGTTGAAAAAGCTCAGCGCCCGCCCGGCCTCGTCACGGGCCGGGGCGCCGTTGCTGTCGAGGATCTGAAGCATCAGGTCGCGCCGGGCCATCTTGTAGAGCAAGTCGACATGATTGGCCTTGAACGTCACTCCGACATCGTAGGCCCGGAACACCGGCCGAGGCATCGCCGGTGCTTCGCCGTCCCTGCCGATCGTCGGCGGAACGGTCTGGGCGACGTAGTTGGCGAGATTGTCGGGGCCGGCGGCAATCGACTCGGCGGTCTGGCCGACGGGCACGGTGAAGCCGCCCAAATGCGGCGGCCCGCCGGTCCGGAAATAGGCATGGCTGATCTGGCTTCTCGGGGTTTCGCCCATGACGGCGGCCTCGGTGGCGATCACCAGCCGGTAATCGCCGAACGGCTCGAGCACCTCGTCCTGGTCCGACCAGACCGAGGTCGAGGATTTGAGGTTCGCGGCCAGCGCCCGCTTTTCCGAGTCCGCTCCGGCGGCGCCGGCGCCCGCGCCCGCACCCTCGCCACTGCCGCCGCCGTCGAGACAGATTTCGACGATACCGGCGAAGCCCTGGGCGGCAATCTGAATGCTGAACCAGCCGCTTTCGCCCCCGACGGCAACGTCCACCGATGCGGCGTGGACGTCGAAACTGTGCTCGATCTCGGCACCGTTGGCCGCCACGGTGGAGGTGCGCACGCTCCCGTGGACGACCTTGTCGAACACGATCCTCACGGCGCTCGCGGCGGCGGGGGCGCCCGACAGGGTGATATTGAGATAGGTGATACCTGCGGCCCCGGGCAGAGGCCGCAAAACATGGGTCCGGCCATCCACGGGCTGAGCGAGCGCCTCCACCTTCCAGCCCATGCTCTCGAACTGGATCCCCTCATTGTCCCGATGGACAATGACGCCGATAAACCGCCCCGCCGCGTCGCGGATGGAGCCAACCGAATAGCCTTCGAAATCGTAGCAGGTCAGGACCTGCGGCGGCGCGTCGACGCAGGGGTAATCGGGATAGGCGCCGGCGAACCAGTCGTTCCATTCATCCCCGGTCAGCCTTGTCTGGTCGAACCCGGTCTTCGACCAGATTGTCAGCTTGGTCTGGTCGACCGCGTCCACCGCCGTCCCGGACGGCACCGCGGCCCAGGAGCCGTACAGCTCCGGCAGTCCGCCGGCGCCCTCCCCCTTGCCGGCGACGGCGACCCAGCCGGCCTGGCCGGCCGGCCTTTTCTCGAGCACGATTCCCTTGAGCGCGTAGCGGACTTCGGCCGGGCCCTGACCCTTTGCGGGATCGCCGGTCCGCTCGGTGGCGGGCACTGGAAGGACGGCGTTGACCCCGATCAGGGCGTCGTCGTGGACGGCTCGGCCGAAGGCGATCGAGGGCCTCGAGTCCATCGGAACGATCGGGACGCCGGACGGCGGGGGGAAGCTCGACGGCGGCCCCGACGACGCCAGGAAACCGTTGCCGTCGTCATAGCTCGGGACGAGCGCCTTGTTCATGTCGAGCGGCCAGACCGCGGCCGATTTCGGATGCTCCAAGCCGACCGCCTTGAGAACGATCGGGATCGGCGGGGCGTGGCCCTTCGGCCCCCATTCCAGCCTGACGTCGCGGGTGATGGGCTTGAGCGGCTTGGGCAGCTTCAGCGTCACCGAAAGCTCGCCGAGGATATGGAACGGGTCCATGATGTCGGCGGCGAGCAGGGCATCGGCCGACAGCCCGGCGCTGGTGCCGAACGCCGACAGCTCGATCGCCGCGTGCATCCAGAGGTCGGCATGGAAATGGTTGGGCTTGACCGAGATCGCGGCATTGGCGTCGAGCCAGGCCTGGAGCGTGATCGACAGCGGCTTGGGGTTCCAGCTCTTGTCGTAGCCAATCCAGGCGCCGGTCCTGAGACCCGAGGCCTCGATCATGAAATAGCTGTTCGCCTCGAACAGCGAGATGATCCGCGCCTGGATTCGGCTCTCGCGCGGATCGTCCTTGCCCAGCCAGATGTGCCAGGCGCGCGGATCCTTCTTGTTGTAATAGGCTTCGAGCGAGCCGCGAATGTCGATGACGCCCCCGCTGGCGGCGTCATATTTGTAGAAGGCGTCGAGCCCGAACGTATATTCGCCGGCTTCCTCGTCGAGCACGGCGAGCGCGCGGAACAGGGGCTCGGCACTTCCGGCGAGCTCCTTGCGGTCCTTGAGCAGATTGCCGCGCCCCTCGATCATGATCAAAGGCCCGGGGAAGGCGATCACCAGCAAGGCCCTGGCGTTGAAGGTGAAGCCGTTGTCGGCATAGGTGCCGAGCGTGAGGCCGGCGCCGAACGCGGTGGCGCCCTTGCGCGGTCCCCATTTGGTGAGCTTGTTCACCCCCGGCGTGTCGCGATGGTACCAGCTCTCGCCAGGCGGCAGAGCGTACCAGGGCTCGCTCGCCGGCTTGCGGGCGGGGCGCATGTGAAGCGCGAACAGGCCGGCGAAGCCGAACAGGCCGACGCCCGAAGCGCCGAGCGGGATCCCGGCCGGCAGCTCCAGCCCGCCATACATGGCGAAATAGCGGAAATGCTCGCCGGTGTCGGAGTCGTTGCGCTCGCCGATGGTGAGCTGGGTGTCGAACAGCAATTCGGGCTTTTTGAGCGCCAGGGTCACCCCGCCGTCGAAGCGCTTGTCGATGCCGTCGTCGGTGAACCTGACCGAGCCGGCGAGCTCGAACGCTCCGGCGATCTTCATCTCGACCCCGACTCCGTCGAGGCTGATGCCGACCCCGCCGCCCTCGCGCAGCATCAGTCGAAGCCCGTCGACCTCGGCCTTGCCCTCGACGCCCTTGATCAGATTGACCTTGCACGACAGGCCGAACCAGCGACCGCCGCCGTCGAGCTTGCCGAGGCCGAACTTGGTGATCTGGAGGGTAAAGGCGTTGAAGTTCATCGCCTTTTGCGCCGACAGATCGATCCAGCCGCCGTCGAGCTTGACGTGGCCGTCGCTGTCGATCGACAGCGAGCGCACCTCGAAGCTCGGCCAGGGGAGGCCGCCGTAGAGCGGCGTGATCTCGCCGCAGATGCTGACCATCGCCTTCTTGTCTTTGATGTCGATCTCGAGGCTGTCGACGACGACCTTGAGGAAATTGGGCTTGGTCAGGGTGAACAGGCCGTCGGACGAGTCGACTCCGATGGTCAGGCCGCCATTGGCGTCGTAGCCGACCTTCACGTCGAGGGCGTGATCGAAGAACGGCAGGGTCAGCTTGCCCTCCAGGCTCATGCCGGTGAGCTTGTTCTGGGCAAAGCTGATTCCGATCGCCTTCGGCGTGAACGGCAGCCCGGCGAGGCGGCCGCTGGTGGGCGGGCTGGTCCATTCCGCCTCGATCGTGCCGCTGAAGCCGGTCGAGCCGATGAACAGCTTGCCGGCGTTGATCTTGTCGGGTCCGCCGAACCCCTCGAACGTGTCGCCGAGGTCGACCGAGATCTGGTCGATCGCCACGCCCTTGAAGCCCGGCGGCGCGTCGGGCAGCGGCGGCGCCTTGTCGGACAGATGAAGGACGATTCCGGTCGCGGTGATGACGATGCCGGTCTCGCCGATCGCCATCGGGGTGAGCGCGATGGTGGGATTGCCGGTGACGTCGATGTCGCCGTCGCCCGAGACGCTGGCGGTGGCGCCGGAGACGGCGATTTCGACCGGCCTGGGATGGTTCTGCGAGTCGAGGTCCGGCACCCACTTCCCGCCGCTCTGCTTGACCCGGTGGAGCAGCTTGGATTCGATCCGCAGGGCGAGCTTGAGATCCTCGAGCGTGACCGCGAAATCGGGCGTTAGGTCCACGCGCCAGGGGATTTCGGTGAAGCCCCCGGTGGCGTCGGGGAAGAAAGCGACAGTGACTCCGTCGAGCGCCGGCAGCTTGGTCTCGAGCTTGTCGAGGATGGCGAGCTTGCCCGACATGGCGAGCGAATTCGGCCCAGTGTCGATCTTGAACTCGCTGATGCCGACGCGGTCGAGGAAATCGGGATGGCCGAAGAGATGATCGGGCCAGTAAGGCAGAGTATACGAGAGCGGGGCGAAGGCGAAGGTCATGGGCAGAGCCAAGCCCGGTGCCGAAAGACGCGGGGAGCGGCCCGTGCATCAGTCATAGGTCAGCGCTCCCTTCAGCACATGATCCCCATCCGCGGTGACCACCTTCACGTCGGCGACAGTTCCCGGTGGACGAACTGGGACGGTGCATGAAATCGTACGCGCGTCGTCCAGCGAATAAATCACCTGTTGCCCATCGATGAACACCGTCGCCCCCGCGATGAAGTGACGTCCTGTGATGGTGAGGTTATCGCCTGAAGACGGCTTGTTCGGCGTGACGGCTTCGACCTGAGGGAAGGCCATTCGGAAGGCCTGGAGCTTCGCGCACAGCACGGGCCAATCGTTGCCCGCCGACGCCCGCATGCCCTCAATAAAATCTGTTGTGCTCGGATGCGCGATGGCGGACAGAGACTGGGCGGGATAAACGAAGACTTTCTTGAACCTCTCTCTTGCGGCGTGTCCAGCGCTGCCTGGGTCGGACAGCCAAGCGAGATGTGCGTGTTTAGTGATGTCGCCGAGAAAGGCCGGGGGAATCAGCGGAAGCGGAGGTGACGGTCCGCCCTGGGGAAGCACATAGTCGCGGAACAACTCATACAGCGCCCCACCGAACGTCGCCTCCACACTTTCTCCCCAATTCTGCATACCGTCGAGGACACCGGGGAGGTACGGATTCCCATGCTTGTCCGTAATCATGAAAGACCCCGGCTGAGGAAGCATCCCCGCAGCCGTCGAGACTTTGTAGATCCAGTTTATGCCGTACGACCCACCGGTCTTCGTTAGCGAGAATGCAAAAGCTCCGAACATCAGTTCAAAGCACGCAGCCCACCCCTCCAGAAGAGCGTTGATGGGGTTATAGAGGAACGTCCACCAGTGCGACATCACGCCGCCACCAAAGCAATATTCCTTCACAATGTCCCACTGCGTAAGGCCAGATAGCCGATATAATGACTGGTGAGAAAACTCGTGGTTCTGCTTTTCTCGTTGTCTCTCGAAATCTTCTACAAGGTGAATAATTCTATTTGGCAGAGACAGGCCCCCTAGGAGATGCGCACCGAGATTTATCTTTGCATCATGATAGTTATCCCACGGCGTCACAATGTGATGCCATAGACAATTGTGCTCTGCCAAATTTTTCAGGAATGTAAATGCAGCGATCAAATCCTTGTTGTACGCACGGTCGAGATAAATGACATGTGATTTAACGCTACTGTCGACATACCCAATCGATGTATTGCTAACATTCGACAATCCAGAGGTCGAGGAGCTTATTGTAAAACTAAGCGGCTGGATTGGTTGCAGAAGAACTTCGTTCAATATGATGCGTCTGTCCACAAACACTTTTTCAAGGAAAGGGAATCCCTTTCCGGTCGAGTCGTTCTCGGCTTTCATCCTCAACTCGATCGCCGACCCGGGATCAACGTCGAAGGAAAAACAGGTCCAGGCGCCAGTGGCCCCGACTTCCTCCTGCAACACCACCGTCGACTGCCCCGGTGCGCGAGCGCGGAATTCGAGCTTGGTGTTGGGCAGCAGATTAATAGGGCCGAGACTAGCGGAATCCTGAACCGTCACGGTGATGTGGAAACGCACCCCGATCTCGAACTCGATCGGCGTGACGCTCGTCCCGAAAGTGGAAGCGGCGAACGCTTTCTTGTAGCCGAACTCCTTGCCATCGCTTGAGCGCCAGCCCTTTGTCGACCAATCGTCCGGAAGCTGGTTGTGGCCAGCAAAGGGCGTCGGAATCGATCCCGTATCGACGAGGAAGTAGATGTCGGGATATTCGGGGCTGAGGGTGGCGATGTTGAAATGCGCAATGCCGCTCGTCCCGATCGGCACGCTGTCGATGGGATCGCCGGTGGTGTCGTCGATCAAGTCAACATTGATCCCCGGCGGCACGTCCTCGAATTTGCTTGCGCTCTTGTCCCAGATCTTGAATTTTACATAGGCTTCCAAATGCCGCGGGCCGGCCGGCAGACTGAGCAGGGGATGCGGATCCCAGCGGGCGCCGGCGGCGCTAGAAGTCATAAGCGGGCGCTCCCCTAAGCAGCGGCGTTGGATCGATGAAGGCCGGCGGCGACGCGTCGTCGATGAACCACAGCTCCGCCTGCCCAATCATCTGGGACGAGGCGTCGGGATCGGGCACCTGTACTGCCTGGCCGATAGCCGAGCCGCCCTTGACGAGCAGAGTGGTGGAACCGTCGAACAAGGCGTCGAGAAAATCGTCGATCAGGTCGGCATGGGAAGGCGCCGCGCCAGCATAGGCCTGTCCTTTCACTTCCTCCATTACGTCCTGGAGCACGGGTTTCTCGTTCCCGGCGACCGAGGCATCGTATTGGTCGAGCGGGAAGTGAAGCCTGACCAGCGGCGCAAGCGCCGCCCGAGCCGAAAGCTCGTCAACGCCGAGATAGTAGACAGCGCTGCACACGGGTGTTTCGGGCAGCGCCTCGGCCAGCCGCTTCAAATCCATCCCCCACAGCCGAAGCACGAATGCCCCCCAAGCCGTGGCGGGATCGAGGCCGGCGGGCGCGGGATATTCCGGCGCCGGTGTGATCGTGTCGAACGGCGATGCAAGCATGGAGGCGAGATGCAGCCCTCCCCCCGGCGTTGCCCGAACGTAGGAAAGCCAGCCGCCCATAAGCGCAAACAAAGTCGCGAACGGCGACGGCGGGGCTGCCGGAGCGTCGGGATCCACGGTCAGGGGAATGGCGGGCACGAAGCTGGCTGCAGGATTGGTGATGGTGATCAGCAGACTCTTCTCGACCAGCGGACTGACGGGCAGCATTTGCTCGGGAAGGATCTGGACCAGCGTCGGAGTCATCGTCGTCTGGGTCGCGATCTCGGCATAATAATCCGCCATGGTTCCCGCATAGCCCGACGGCGGCGGCGCGATCACCGGCATGGCGAAAGCCGGCTTGAATTTGGGCGCGGGGGCTGGCGACGCAGCCATTCCTATTCCACCTCCGCCGCGAGCGGAGACCCGACCGGCATCACCTCATAGTCCGTAGACCAGGCACCCGTCCGGGCTCGTACCCGCAGGCGATATTCCCAGACCTTGGTCGGGTCGGCTGCGCGGTCGATCCAGGTGAAGCGACCGGGTTCGACGGCAGACTCGGTCACAGTTCCGCTGCCGGGCGGGGTACTCCAGACGTTGTCGTAAGGCTCGCGCTTGGTGACCAGGAAGATCGGCTGGACGACGTCAGTCGCCCAGGAGAGGCGCAGCACAGGTGCATGGTCGACAGGAATGACCCCGTCGTCAGGCCAATCGATCAGCGCGTTGTCCCCCTCATGCTCGAGCAGCCAGGTCTGCTCTGTCCAGACCGGCGGAGCTGGGACGCTCTCGTCGACGACGTTGACAGCCGTGGGCTTTGACGGCGCGGATGCATTCCCGTCCGCGTCAACGAAGACGAGGCAATAATGATAGGTCTTGCCGCCTTCGAGGCCGGAGTCCGTCCATACCGCCTCGGTGCTGGCGGTATTGAGCTCAGCGCCGAGCAACGCCGCCGCCACCTCCATCAGCCGCACGTCTCTCAGCCGATAATCATCGTCGGTCCGGTACAGAACGTACCGCCCCCCAGCCTCCGCCCCCGCCGTCGCCCAGGCGATCACTGCCTGGCGGTCGCCGCCGGTCACGCGGGTGATCACCGGCGTCCGCGGCGGAACCGCGGGGGGCATATAGATGGGCGGGGTGGGCGGGCCCATCGGGCCTTCGTTGTGGGCGGCGTCGATATAGGCGGCGCGCAGGAAATAGCGGTTGCGGGCGCGGCCGTCGAACATCGAGCGCCACATCCGCCAGGCACTGTTGGGGACGTAGCCGGCGGGATCGTCGGGGCCGGGCGCGTCGGCGCCGTCGACCGGCTCGACGGTCTGGCGGACATAGCTCTCCGAGTGGAGCGGAAGCGCCGCCAGCCCGCGCAGGGCGCCGTCGCCTAGCGCCAGACAGGCGGCTTCCCAGTCGGAGTCGGACGCGGCCGCCTTCATCGCCCGTAAAGCGGCGAGCTCGGCGGTGACGTTGGACGGGACCCCAGCCGGCCACACCGTCGCCAGAGCGGCCTGGTCCGCGGCCGACAAAGCGGCTTCGGGGTTCATCCGCTCGACCATGAACAGGCTCTCGTCCATCACCGCATAGACGTGAGCCTTGAGCTCGGGACTGTGGGCCCAGCGGAAGCTGTAGAAGCTGTGCGAGTGATAATCGGCCCTGGTCGCCCACACCCGATCGTCGTTGATCAGCGCGGTCGGCGCCGGCGGCAGGGCGCGCCACACCCGGTAGATCTTCGCCGGGGCGGCGAGCCGGCCTTCATTGCCCGGGCGTCCGCCCCAGGGCGTAGCGTTCCATTTGGCCTGGTCGGCGCTTTGGGCCTTGGAGTCGGCGGCGCTGACCGAGATATTGGCGTAGACGACCGGCTGGGTCAGGCTCGGCTTCAGCGCCACGCCCGGGAAGGGCGGCGAGCCGGGCGGCGGCGCGGCGAGCGGCAGGAGCACCTCATATTGGCGGTAGGGGCCTTCGGGATCGCTCGACGGGACCAGCGTGCAATGGTCCTGATAGGGGCAGACGAAGATCCGCTCCTGCCAATTCGTCGGTACGAAGCGGTCGGGATCAGGCGGGACCGAGCCCGGGTTGAAATAGATCCGGAACTCCTTCGTGTCCGGATGCTGGGCCTCCTGGACCGGATACCAGCGCCAGCGAACCCTCAACGGCAGCACTTCGGCGCGGCGCGCGTCGGTGAGGCCCGTCCACCAGCTGCCGCCGGCCCCGCCCCACCAGGCCAGATAGTCGGAGTCGCGGACATAGGTGAAATCGTCCTCGGGATCGAGCGCGGTGGCTTCCACGGCCGCGGGCGGCGGCGGCGGAGTCTTGTCGAGAATGTGGACGGCGAAGCCGTGCAATTGCCGGTCGTCCGCGGGAAGCTGGTAGTACCAGGGCTGCGGATCGGGCGCCGGCGCCCATTGCCGCCATTCGGCGGGCGGGCCGACCTTGCTGTGGCGGCCCCAGATGTCGATCCCCGAAAGGGCATAGCCGTACCAGCCGTCGTCGAGGCCGCGGTCGACCGCATTGAGCTCGAAGGGCGGCCAGTGTGCGGGCCTGAGCGGGGCGGCCGAGCCGCTACCGGCGCTGGTCCCGATCAGATAGGGCGACGCCGCGTTGAGCGGGGTGAAGGCGGAGGCCGGAGCGGCCGGCATCGCCGCGCCGTGACCATGGCGCCAGGCGATGAAGCGCAGGGGCGCGTCGGGCGGGAGGTATTCGAGGTCAAGCGACGGCGTCGGCCAGGTGAGGCCGACGGCGCCGCGCGGCAGTCCGGGCGCGCCGCTCACCGCGGTCTCGGGAAGGATGTAGGCGGTCGGCCGGTCCGGCGGGGCCAGCGGCGGGCGCGGCCCGGCGACCTGGTTGAACAGGATCCAGGCGTCCGCCCCGGCGGGAAGCGAGCCGCCGTTGAGAGCGTTCTGAGCGGCCGCCGTCTCGCCCTGGAAGGCGTTGCTATGGTCGGCGACGACGGCATAATCATAGGCTTGGCCGGGCACCGCCTGATCGTCGACCCAGTAGACGCCGAGAATCTGGGCCATGGCCGGATCGATTGCCGCGAGCTCGAGGATCTGAAGCAGGTTTTCGCCGGGCAGGGCGGGGGTCGTGGCGGGATCGGCCGCCCCGTCGGCGAAGGTGGCGGTTCGGCCGCTCATCGGCCCGCCACCCGGCCCGCCGGCGACGAGCTGGACGAGCACGTCGTGCAATTCGTCGAACCGCGGCCCGGCCCAGTCGGAAGCGGCGCCGTAACGGACCCGCCCGATCGCCTCCGCCTCGGCCGCCGGCTTGCTCGCCGGCTTCTGGACGCAGGGATAAGCGGGCTCGGCGACCGGCAGGGCGATCGGGTTGGGATGGTTCGGCACCGGCTCCCAGTTACCGGCCGCCGCGGCGGCCACGCTGTCCCAGCACAGGTCGGTCAGCAATGCGGCGGCGCCTTCCCCCGCGCCGCCGTCGCCGGAGGGAGCATGGAACTCCACAGACGTAATGCGGTCGGCATCGACCTCGCCAGCAACGGTCTCGCCGGGCCGGCCGGAAATCAGCGTTTCGGCGACAACGGCATCACCGTCCCTGGCAATCATCCGCACCGTGCGCTTTGGACCCGCGGGGCGCTCGTGCGGGCGATAAGTGACCGAATGGACGCACAATTGGCCGCAGGCGCATTCCAGGCAGAGCCGGACAATGCCGGCCCCGCATATCGTCAGCGATGACAGCGGCGTAGCGGCTTCGACAGTTCGCGCCGCCGCAATCTCCCCGCCGCAATGATCGAACGCCGTAACGGTCAGGGCGCCGTCGGGATGAGCCGAGGTCAGGATGATTTCGTCCGAAGGGACGGGAAGAGTCACCTCGATACGGACGGTCTTTCTTTTCATCCACCTGGAGAGGAGCGCTTTCAATGCGCCGATAAGACAGCCGTGCATCTCCGCGAGTTCGTCAGGCAGTTCCCCGCTGAGGGTGACGCCTTCGTCCACGGCGGGGGCCGGCGCCGCGCCTTCTTCCCCTGCAGCTATGCCGGCGGCTGCGGCGACCGCGCTCCCGCGCTGCGGGGTTCCCCCCAGCCTGATCGTGGCGACGGCGCGATGGAGAAGGGCCTTGTCGAAGGATGCCGCGATGGCGCTCCCGGATGAAAGGGCAAACCCTGTCGCAGCCGGAGCGGCCGATGCCTCGAGCAGCTCAATGGGCGTGGCGGAAGTGAAGGAAACCCCGCTAAATTCCAGACTGGTCTTGCCGGTGTTCCCGGGCTGCAGCGCGGCGAGTTGCTGTGCCAGGCACTTCTCGAGTTGCGTCCTGCGCGGCCGCCGGAACAGATAGAAACCGAACCAGGGGAATCCTTTCGCGAAAGAGGTTGCGCAGCGAATGTGGACGCCATTGCGGACCTGGGGCTGCAGCGACGTCGGCGGCAAGTCCCCGGTGATGCCCAGGCCGAGCGCGGTAAGATCGGTGGATTGTATCGCCATCGGGCTTGACTGCCCCCACAGTCAATAAGCGTGTAATTGAAAAACCGCTGCCAAGCCAACACTTCCTCCGCAGAGGTCAAGCAGAACATTGCGGGCGTTTGACATGCTGCTTTGCTCGATTTGAATGATCCTTCTCGCGCAAACCGAACGATTCGAGAACGTGATCACTGCGTTTTCCGGGGCAAACAAGGTTCGCTTTGCCAAACCGAACCTGGCGGGACCTCTGTGAACGAGAATCAGGACACAAACCGGGACATAAGAGGCGTTGAATCCGATCGAACTCCGATGGTCGGTGATTTAGGCGCAAGTCACTTTTCCAGCGTCGAATCATGAGGATTCGGTAAGCCGGGGCGGCAGGATCGATGTCGCGGGCGCCGGTACTGGACTAGGGTCCTGGCCCCCGGCTACCAGGCGACGCTGACCGGCTCGTCCATCCACGGATGGAAGATCATCGAGAAGCCCCAGGGAATGGAGTCGACCAGAACGTCGAGGACCTTGCGCTCGACATCGACTCGCCATCCAGCCTCGATCCGGACGATGCAGCCTTCGCGCTGAAGGAAGGTCTCCCGAAGCGCGGCGACCGAGCTGTCCCTGAGCATCGGCCAGTTGGCCAGAATCGCCTTGAGCAGGGAGTCGCAGGTGGCCAGCTCCTCGTCGGTCGGTTCGATCGAGGCGCTGACCGGGAAGCCGAGCGGCTGGCCGCAGAGCAGTTTGTTCAGCGCCAGGAACGGCTCCGGACGATCGCATCGGCTCTCGACCAGATATTGGAGCAGATGGATCCCCCGGTCGCGCGCGTCCTGCGATCGCCACTTCTTGCCCTCCGGGCCGTCATCGAGCAGTCCGAGCCGTTCGAAGAAGGTCGGAAGGAAGGGCGCGGCGAGCACCAGGCCGGCATTGGAGATGGCGATCCGAAGCCCGTCTTCCTCCGCCGCCTTGTCCCACAATTTGCGCTCGACCCTCGATTCGCGCTCCAGATCCGGATCCCGGTCCTCGGTTCGGGTGGGCGGTCGCGGCGCGGTCGAACGGCGCCGGTCATATTGGAGTTCGTCGAGAGCGGTGCGCAATTGCCAATGGCCCCGCATTCGCGCAAGCGCGGCAAGCCGGGTCCACAGGGCCGGAAATCCGTCGCTCGGCGGGCTCAGCCCGGGCAGGTCTCGGCCCGCGGCCAGATATTCGAGCAGCGACTCGATCCCTCCGCCTCGCGCGGCCACCGCGAGCACCGCGTTCCAGACCGCCGCCCGGGTCGCCCCGCCGCCCGAGGCCTCGAGCGCCTTGGCGGTGAGCTCGGCGGCGCTCAGCAGGGACCGGGCCTCGAAGGGGGCAATCGCGGCGAGCAGCTGGACGAGCAAGGTCTCCGGCAGGAAACGGCACGCGGCCTCGCGGGCGCGGGGGTCGCGCAGCAGGGTGCGGAGGAGCCGGGCGTGGTCGCGCGGCCGGTCGCGAAGCAATTGGGTCAGCCAGGCGATCGAACCCTTTTCGGGGAGCCGGGCCTCGGGCGCCTTGTCCCGCTGGAGTCGGACAGGCCCGCGGTCGGGCTTCGGGGCCGCGCCGCCGCCGGCAGGTTTGAGTCCGAGGGCGGTCAGCGCTTCGAGATCCCTCTTGTCGTCCGGCCAATGCGATCGGATCAGCCTGCGCAGCCTCGCCTGCTCGCTCAACGATGCCGATCGCATCATTTCGCCGAGCCAGCGCGCGGCAAGTCCCGTCCCGCCCGGCCGGGCCAACAGCGCGGCGGTGGCGAGGGCGAGCGCCGACGCGGCTTTCTCCGTCGCGATCGCCGACCGCCCGCCCGGCCCGGCGATCAACGAAGCGAGCGAAGCGGCAAGGTCGTGCTCACTGGGCGGCAGCCCGCCGAACGCCGCCGCCAATGCGAGCGGATCTCGGAGCAGGGAAAGCGCCGCTCCCAAATCCCCACTGGAAGCGAATGCGTCGCGAAGAGCAGATTGTCCGGCCCCCGGTGCCGCGCCCGGTGCGGCGAGCAGCCGGATGAGCTCGAACGGCCGCTCGGCCAGAAGCCGCGCCAGGGCTGCCCGAACCTCCGGGGCGCCGAGCGCTCCGCCGCCCTTCCGGACAGCGCGCTCGATCAGTCGAAGTCCTGCCGGGCCGTCCGCCGATCGCGGCCGCGCCGGTGGCGGGGCATCCCGCTCCGGTCCGATCGTGCCCGTCACCAGCAGCTCGGCAAGAATCTCGGCGCGCGCCGTTCTCCGGCGCGATCCGGCCAGCCGCTTGCGGAGGGCCGATTTTGCTTCGGCGCGTCTTGGCGCGAGCAGGAGGATCAGGCGGATCGACGCGGAATCATCCAGTTGGCCGAGCGAGGCGGCGGCCGCTTCCAGGCGAAGCGACGGCCTGCCGAGACAGGCGCGCAAGGCGGAAGCGCTCATCCCGCTCAGGCTCGACAGGAGAGCGGCGCTTGGAGCGACGACGACCGGCTTGGTGCCGGGCGCGGTGAGCATGCCGCGAAGGGCGTCGAGCGCCGCGGCCCGGCGCGACTCCGGGTCGTGCGGCCGGATCGGCGGCTCTGCGGCCGCCTCGAGGAGGTGGGCCAGGCGACGGCCGGCGGCTCCGCCGGCCCGCCGGGCTCGGGCGAGAAGAGTCCGGCGCGACCATTCCGCTTTCTCCCCCCTGCCTCGTGCGATGAGAGAAATCGCGGCCTGGACCAGCGTTTCGGCGCCCGCCGATACGGAACTGGAAGCGGCGAGATGGACCAGGCCCGCCGTTTCGGCATCCGTGCAGGAAGCGATCCCGGCGAGGCTTGCCAGTGTCTCGGCGCACGGCGCCGCGACCAGCTGTTGGAAAGCGGCCCCGGTCCCGGCGGGTCCGCCGACTCGTTCGACGAAGGCCCGCGGGTCCGCGGCGGCGAATCGCCGCATCATTCGGCGGAGGCCGATCGGATCGACCTGGGCCGCCGAGGCGATCGCGCGCGACAGGGTGTCGCTCCATTCGGACCTGTCGCCGTCCGGCGAAGCGATCGCGCGCGACAGGGTGGCGCTCCCTTCGGACCTGTCGCCGTCCGGCGAGGCGATCGCGCGCGACAAGGTGGCGCTCCCTTCGGACCTGCCGCCGTCCGGCGAGGCGATCGCGCGCGACGGGGCGGCGTTCCATTCGGACCTGTCGCCGCCCGCCGAGGCGATCGCGCGCGACAGGGCGGCGCTCCATTCGGACCCGTCGCCGTCCGGGCCGGCGCCGAGTATGAGCTCGACCCACGCCAGCGGCGATAGCTCCGCCTCGTCCGGCCGGCCCGATTTGCCGCCGGGCGACATGCCGCCTGTCCGGCCCTCGACCGTCCGCTTCGCCCAACCGGGTTGAGCTCCGGAGGGAGTTTCGGTGGCCTCGCCGGCGAGTCCCGAGCGCCGGTCCTTTGCTGAGCCGTTCAACGCCGCCCGAAGCAATGCCGCTTTGGCATTGGGTCCGCGTGCCGTCCGAAGCTCGCTGGCCATCTGCGTCGCCTGCCCCGCGGGCAGAAGCAGCCGCGCCACGTCCTCCGCTGCGATAATGTTCTTGAGCCTGATCAGCAGCGTCTCGCCGTCCTGGCGGATCAGGCGTGCCAGCAGCCAGCGAGTCTCGGCGGGATAGTCGCGAAACAGTTCGGCGAATGAAGCATTTTCGATCCCGAAGAGCGCATCCGCAGCCTGATGCCGGGCGCCCGGTCCCGGTCGCGGAGCCATGGTCGCGATTCTCCGTCCCCCTCCATCCGCGACTTCGCCCTTCTGAAGCCAATGGACGAGGTCCGCGAAAGACGGCCGGGGCGGAGGTTCGGAGCGTCCCTCCTCGGCGCCGAGCTCGCGGATGATCGACAGCAGGGAATCGGCGCCCGGTCGGATTCCGGGCAGAGCGGCCAGGTTGCGCCTGAGTTGTTTGAGCAGCTCGGCGTAGGAAAAACTGCCGGCCTCTGCGATCCGGGCAATCAGGTTGCGCAGGAAGGTCCGCCGGTTGGCTCGAAGGCCGGCGCGATTGAGCGAGTCGCGAAGCACGATGGTCCACAACAGCCGCTCGAACGCGTCCGGCTCTTCGTCGACCAGAGGCTCTTCCTCGTGGCTCGCTTTGGTCTCCTCCATGTAGATGAGGATCCAGGCGGAATCGGCGGGCTCCAGAAGCCCGAGCAGCCGTTCCAGCGCTTCGGTCGGAATCTGCCGGACGAGCCGTTGCACCGCTGTTTCGGATCGGCCGTGCCGGCGGAGCATGGCGACGAGCGCGGCGGGCTGGTCCTCGATCAGCCGATCGAGCAGGTCGGCCGGCTCGGTGGCCAGGTCGAGGGCCGAGCCGTAGGGCCAGGCGCCGCGGAGCAGGAAATGAAGGAAGGCGTCGGCCATCGCGTCGGCCACGCCGCGTGCGTGGGCCGGGCTTCGATCAGCCGACTCACTCTCGCCCGGCTCCGACCCGGGCGGAGGCATCGCCTTGCGAAGCGCCTCGCGGAGCGCTGCGATGAGGCGATCCTCGGCCCTGCCCAGCTCGCCTTCCGCCAAGGTGCCGAGATCGAGGTCGAGCCGATCGATCCGGATGATCTCGTTCGGCCGGTCGAATTCGTCGAACACCCGGCCGATCGCGGGCAGGAAACGCGACCGGTTCATCTCCCCGACCCGCTCGAGCAAGGCATAAGCCGAATCCTGGCTCCCGACCCGGACTTCGACATCCTGCTCCTCGACGACATGGCCGAGCCGAAGGCCCGGGAGAATGGTCCGAGGTGGACCTTTCTTCACTTTGCCAGCCCCTGCTCGAACGGCATGTTGGCGGGAGTCGATCCAAGGTGTCTGATGCTCCCGCAACTGCTTAGGCACATCGCCGCCCGCTTCCTCGTCCGCCTGCGCATTCCGGAGCCTGCCCCCCGATGGAGGCAATGGCCAGCGCCGACTGATCCGATCGGGAGCGAACGGCTTGGCTGATCGTCTCGCGCTCATTCCTGTTCCGACAGCGGCGAAGAGGGCCGGACCGATTGTCCCGGCCGGTGGCGTCCGCCGTCACGAGGCGCTCGAAGGCAGGCCGGACAGGGTGGCCCAAGTCAATTATCGGACGATGCTGAACAACCGTCCCGGCAGCGCCGTCCAGCGCAAGGCGGCGGATCACCTGGCCGCTCGCGCGCTTTCATCCGTACCGGCTGGGAAGGCAGTCTCGCGAGGGCCTGTCGCCGGCGACCCGCCGGTGCAATGCAAGCTTCGCGTGATCGAGACGAATTCCGAATATTCTGATGTTTCCGTGGCGAAAGCGGCCGGCAAGGAAGCGGCTGCCGAAAGCGACGGCTACGACTGGGCCGCGCTCACCGCTCCGATCACCGGGTCGGCCCTTTTTACGGTGAAGGATTTGACCGATTTGGTCTCACTCGCCGGGGGTGGTGAAGCCGATGTCCTGCGGCCCTGGCGGCACGTGATCGGAGAAGTCCACACGGCGAGCCGGTTCGAGAGGATCAAGGGCGAATGGCCCGGCGTTCCCGCGGTCGAGGAAGGGGTGCACAATCTGCTCGAGACTGGTCTCGTCATGCAGCCGACGTCCACAAGCGCCCAGAACTTCGCCGAGGTCTTCCAGTCGAAGACCAAGAAGGAGCTTCCCCTCGAAAACCATCATGCCGCCTCGTTGGCGCGGCTCATGAGCTACCTCGTCGTATGGAACCGATACCAGGCCGATCCGAACGATCCGGAAGCCACGACAAACATCGTCGACAGGGCGGGCAATCTCGTCAACATCTGGCACGCTTATTCCAGCGTAGCTTCGGCGGTCTACATGGCAGGGATGGACGCTTCCTACCTCGGTATCTGGCCGAGCTATGCGAATGCGATCGAGAAAGCCTGGGGCGCGACATCGTTCGTCATGACCGGCGAGAATTCGAAGGCGTCGATTGCCTGCCTCGAGAGGATCGCATCGAGCAAGGGCTTGCCCAAGATTTCGACAGAAGACGTCGCCTCGGTCAGAGCCTGGATCGTCGAGATGGTGGAAGCCGTCGCCGAAATCTTGAAGGTCTCGGCCGCGGCGAGGGCCGACGCCAGGCAGATCGGCAAACACACCGACGCAACCAGGGATCTCGCGAAGAATCAGCCGGGACTGACCAAAATGGGTGACGCCCTCCAATCGGTCAAACCGGCCAGGGAGATTTTCATGGCGGAGCATATCGCGTCCGCGCCCCTTCCTTCGCTGGTCAAGACCGGCTGGGCCCATTTGGCGGGATTGAGAGGGCACAACATCGCGAACGCCAAGTTCCACGACAATGCCGGCGCCTTCGACGGCGCTCTCAGAGCCAAGGCATCCGACCTCTGATAAGCTCGGCTGCGGGAGACCTTTCCCGCTGGTCCCTTCACCCTGCCGAGATTCGACCCTCCTTGCGCACCTCGCGACGAAGGCCCTCGGTCATGACTCGAAGGCCGACCTTCGCGCTGCCCGACTTCGCCGCCTGTATTCCGGCATAGCGGAGCACGTTCACGATCGATCCGCCGCTTATCTCGTGATCGCGCGCGAGGCGGGCGAGATCGACATCGTCGTCGAGGGCGAAGCCGGGACCATTGCCGGCGCCGAAGCACAGGTTCCACAGGTCGCGCCGCGCCTCGGAGTCCGGCATCGGGAACAGGATCATCGCCTGGAATCGCCGGGCGAAGGCCTGGTCGATATTGGCCTTGAGGTTGCTCGCCAGGATCACGACGCCGGGACAATCCTCGATCCGCTGGAGCAGATAGGCGATTTGCTGGTTGGCGTGGCGATCGTTGGCGGTTCGGGTCTCGCCTCTCTTGCCGAACAGGGCGTCGGCCTCGTCGAAGAACAGGATCATGTCGCCGTCGGCGGCATGATCGAACAAGGCGGCCAGATTCTTCTCGGTCTCGCCGATATATTTGGAGACGACTCGCGACAGGTCGACCCGGTAGACCGGGAGCCCGAGCCTCTTGCCGATCACCGCCGCGGTCACCGTCTTGCCGGTCCCCGGCGGCCCGTGGAACAAAGCGCGATAGCCGGGCTTCAGATGGCGGACGAGGCCCCAATCCTCCATCAACAGGCGCTCATTCTCGACCCAGGCGACGAGATCCTCGAGTTCGTCGCGAACCTCCTCGGTCAGGACCAGATCGCCCCATTCGTAGGCGGTCGCGAGCCGCTGGGCGGGGAAGCCGGGACCGAAACGCGGCGCCGATTTGGCGCCGAGGGTGAGCCTGTCGATCCAGGCCGGGCTGACGGTCAGCGGAGTCCAGGGTCCGGGCTCGCCCGGCTCGCCTGGCTGTTCGAGGATGTGCGCTGCGTGAAGCCGGGCGTCGGGCGCGAACATCGGCATGTAGGCGAGCCGCCTCTCCATCGACTCGCCCGCCAGCAGGAACAGAGCGGTCTCCCTGGTCGGCCGGAATCCGGACTGGATGCCGGCCACTCCGCCGAACTCGGTGAAGGGCCGAGCCGACTGGCTGTTCGGGATCAGGAAGGAATCGAGCGCCTGGGGCCTCAGATACGGAAGGATCGCAAGGATCAGCACCAGCCGCTCGGCATCGTCGAGATTCGCCCCCTTCATCGTCGAGGCATAAGGCTGCCGGCTGTCGGACAAAGCCGGCGCCGGCTCGCGCTTCAGGATATCGGCATCGCTCAACTCCCCGCCGTGGATCCGGAAGCGCAGGTCGAGCAATCGCGCGAACCAGGCGATCTCCGCCTCGATCGCTGCGCCGTTCGCGGCATCGGCGCGCGGCGGTTCGTCGTTCCGGCTCATTCTTCCTCCGCCGCCCAGAGGTCGAAGCGGCGCCGCAACTCGGCTGAAACGCAGTCGATCGCCTCGGGCATATCCTCGCCCAGCGCTTCCCGCCAGAGCCGGTGAAGCCGCCGGAACCGCACCCAGCGATCGCGCTCGACGAAGAAGGTTCGAAGCCTGACATGGGCGGGGGTGTTGGCCCGGATCATCGCCTCGACCTGCCGCCTCGAGCCGCGCCCCGCCGATTCCCAGGGCAAGTGAACGACTGCGGTGATCGTCATCGAATCATCTTCCGGAGCGCCCTCCGCGCAGCCGCCGCCCGCCCGGGGCCGAAGCAGCACATGCTCGATCACGCTCATCCGCGGCCTCGTCCTGCCGCCGCGATGAGTCTCGCCGCCGAGCATGATCCGGCTGCGCAGCTCCACGCCCGCGAAACGCCGGCGCGATCGCCTGCCGTCATAATCCATTCCCCGGCCCCGGCCCTTCCCGGCGGCGATGAGCCGGCCGAGCAAGGCGCGCTTGATCGCCAGCCGTCGACACGCTTCGTCCTGACTTCGATCGCCCTTGGGCGGATGCGGAATCAGCGGGTCCGGATCCTCGCCATAGAGACCGAGCAGGAAGTCGGCGATCCGGTTCTGCTGGTCGATCGGGAAGGTCTCGCGCCCCTCCAGAGCGTCGGCGTCGGGCCCGCCGTCGATCAGCAGCGGCGCGATCTCCGGAGCGATCGCGGCGAGCGGCCGAGCCAGATCGGCCTGATCGATCGGGTTGAAGGCGAACAGCGAGCCAAGATTGTCCAGCCGGTCGAGATAGTCGACCATCTGCCGATCGAACAAGGCAAGATAGGCTTCGAGTTGCTTGGCGAGAGCCCGGCGCTCGGCCGAAGCATTGCCGGCCAGGGCCCGTCCGCCGACGCCATAGACGGCCGGGAATTGCTTCGCGACCGCGGTATAATCGGCAAGCGGGCGATGACGCCCTTCGGGGTTCGGATAGAGGCGCGCGCAGTCCGGCCCGAGGCGCCGGGACCGGCGATGCTCGGCCCACTGGCCTTTCAGCAGTCGCCGAACCTCGGCCGTGTCGACCGGAGAGGCGTGGCCCTCGACGATCAACCGGATCGGAAGAATCCGCGCGTCGAGCCCGGAATCCAGGCTGAAATAGGATGAAGGCTCGATCCGCGCCTGCTGAACGCTTCCGGGCTCGACCCAGAGATGGAGCTCGTCCACGGCAAGTACGCCCGCGACCCGCGCGATCTGGTCGTGAAGCTCGGGCGTCGCCACCTCGAGGCGCTGCGGACCGAGATCGTCCGGGTCGATGAAGCCGTTGATCGCGAGCGGCCCCTCGAAGATCTCGGCGAGCGAGCGGCCTTCCGCGGCGAGCTCGCGGAGCTGCCTCCGGCGCGGCTCCGGCGCGAGGTAGCAAGCGAGATTCTGGATGATCTCCGCCATCGCCTGCTCGGGCCGGACCGACCGCTCGATCGTCACGTCCGCGCTGACCACCGTCCTCACCGGCTCGACCAGGGCGATCGATCCGATATCCTCGCACAAGGCGCGGTGGCGGACGAAGACTCGCCGGGCGCGCTCGGCGATCCGGCGATCGCCGGCCGAGCGCTCGAACAGGCCGGGGACGGCGGGGCCCGCATAGAGCCTGATGTCGTAGAGACCGGTCGGCGGTCCCTGATCCGTAGCGGCGACCGGCTCGAGCCAGGCATTGGCCAGTCCCGGCACCCGATCGAGGAGCAGCCGGCGATAGTCGATCCGGGTCGCCGGCTCGGCCGGGAGGATTCGCGACGGCCGATGGAATAGTCCGGCGAGCCCATTCTCTCCCTCGCCGCGACCGGCGAGTATGTCGGCGACCGGGAGGGCCGCCCGATAGGAGAGCTCGGTCAACGCGTAGCAGAGCTGCTCGAGGATGGTTACGCCGGGGTCATGCTCGTTATAGTCGGTCCAGATCGAGCCCGAATAGGCCTGGGCGAGGGCGACGCCCTCGTCCTTCAGCGCCGCGAAATCCATGCCCCTCGCCAGCCCGATGTCGTCCGGAACGACCTGAAGCGGGGGCATCGCCATCAGCAGCCCGCCACCGGCGGCCGGTCGAGCGCTCCGATGTCGAGCGCGCCCGCGATCGCGATCCTCCATCCGGCCGCCGTCGGCTCCTCGGCGATGTCGGTATGGACGCTTTGCAGAGCGGCGACGTAGGGGCGGGTGCGGACGAACTGAAGGATCCGCGCCTGAAGCGCACGGGGCCCTGCTTCGTCAGGGAGATCCAGACCGGCATCCGACCAGGGCGAGAGCAGGGCCGCGAGATCGTGCCGGAGCATCGCCGCGCCGGCTTTTTCCGCTCCGAACCAGGCGAGAACGCGGATGTTCACCGGCTCATAGACCGGGTCGACGACGTGGATCCGAGCGAACGGGCTGCAGCGCCGGCCGAGCCAGTCGGCAATCTCCGTGCGCAATTCCTCGGGGGTCGCCGGCCGGACCGGATCGGGGGGAGTCGGCCCCCCGCGCGCGGGAATGACGATCGCCGTGACATGGCCCGGCGCCGGCTTGCCCGGCCGATCCGGCGAGAAGGCCGGCAGGATCCGCGCCCGTTCGATACCGGGGAAGCGCTCGAGCATCAGATGCTCATGGTCCCAACCGAGCACCGCCCTCTCCTTGTGGCGAAGCCTGGCCGAGGTTCGAAGCGCCAGCCGGCTCTCCTCCTCCGCGGGGGCGCCGCCGAACGAATCGATCGGCTGCTCGATCCGGGCGATCCCGCGCATTCCGGGCGCCTGATTGATCGTCCCGGCCGGGATCGGCGGCACCGTCTCGTCCGCTCCGATCCCGATCCGGGTCGCTGAAACGGCATCGGCGAGGATCCGGGCGATCGGCGGGAAGCCGAAGCCGGGCCCTTCCGCGGTCGCCCTGAGCCAGACACAGCCTTCATCGTCCTCGCTTTCGGCATCGCTCTCGCCGGCGGGCGGCGGGCGCTCGGTATCGTTGGCGACCGGGACTCGCGCGAGCATCGCCGAGAGCGTCTTCCGCTCCTCGACCAGGGGCGGCAGGGTCAGGATCCCGCTTCCTTTGAGGCCCCTGGTTTCGTCCCGGGCGGGCGGAGCCGCGGGCAATGGGCGCCACGGGCCGTCGGTCCGATATTGCCAGCTGAGCGAGGAAGCGGGGACTCCGGCGCCCGGTCGCGGCCCGGTCAGGAAAAGCAGCGAAAGCGGCTTGCCTGCGGGCCAGCCGGCGATCCGAAGATCGAAGCTCGGCCGTTCCGGCAGCGCCGGCAGCAAAGTGGGTCGGCCGCCGCGCTCCAGCCTGAGCGGACCCTCGAGCGGGACGACATGAAAAATCTCCATCTGTCCCGTCTCGGGCCCGCCCGCGGCCGAATCCCAGCTTGCGTGCGATCGGTAATTCACCCGAATCGCCGCCAGCAGCGGCTCCCAGGGCGGGTTGGGGAAACCGGCGGCCGCGGCGGTCTCGCCGCCGCCGTCGCCACCCCATGGCTCCGGAAGCGCGGCAGCGAATTCCTCGCCGTCGGGATGGTCGTAGAAATCGGTCCTGATGAAGATGAGGTCGCGAAGCCATCGGGCGCCGCCGCTCAACAGCTTCCACAGCATCGTCGCCGGAGCGATCACCGCTTTCAGCGCATCCAGAAGCAGGTCGAGAATCATCTTAAGAAGCTTGAGCAGGCCGCGCCACAAGCGGGCGGCAAGGCTGTCCCTGGGCACTTCCGGCGCTTCGCCGGCCGCGATCAGGCTCGATGCATAACCGACGTTCGCGGGATAGAGCGGCGCGCCGAAGCTGTACGGAGGATCGGTCAGGGTCAGAAGCACGGCTTCGTCGGGACACTGGCCGCCGTCCGCGTCCGGTGCTCCGGAATCCACGCGGAACCAGGTCGTGCCGCGCAGCTTCGGCGTGTCGCCGGCTTCGTCGTCCGCGGGGTCCGCTTCTTCCGCCGAATCGAACAAGCGGGCGTTCCTGATCAGCTTGCCCGCCCCGACCGGAGCGCAGAGATTGACCCGGAAGCTTTCATCGCCGAGCAACGGCGTCGGGCTCAAACGTCCGTCGAGTCCGACCACATAATGGCGATAATAGCCGGTGAATCCGTCCGGATCCGGAGGCAGGCCGAGCCAGGTCAGGCCGAGCTCGAGCCGGTCGAGCGCCGCCGCGGTGAAGGCGGGGTGATCGATCCGAAGCCAGCTGCCCTGGACCGGCACCGGCCCGAAGGGCGAAATGCCGGAGAGCGCCGCCGCCGGCCCGGCCGAATTGCTGACGGCCAGGCCGCCCAGGCCCTCGACCGCGGTTTCGACCCGGATCGATCCGAAGCGCAGGCCGCCGAGCAGTGCGAGAGGGGCAATATCGCCGATCACGTCCTGGGCCAGGATGAGCCGCACGGCGGGGCGATCGGGAAGGTCGGCGGGCGCGTTCGGTCCCGCCCGTGCGGCGAGAGCGGGGCCATCGGCAGCGATCTCGAAGCGGAAGGCGATCCCGTCCTCGCCCACCTCCGCCGCCGCCTCCGCTACGTCGATCCAGCCGGTTGGATTCGAGTAGGACAGGCGGAAGGCCTTTTTCAGAAAGACCGCAAGCTCGCCATGGCCGCCGGGGAGCGGATCGAGGCCGAGGAACCGGATCGTCACCCGGCGGAGTCCGCTGTCGAGTTCGAGCAGAGGCGCGGCGACGATCAGCCCGAGCGTCGCCGGCGGCAAAGCGGGCGCCGCGAACAGGTTCATTCCGATCCTGCCGTCCGGTTGAAGCGGCGCCGCGGCGGCATTGAGCCGCTGCCGGACATCGTCCGCGAAGATCGGTTGCCAGACCCGGATCGCGGCGAGCCGGGCGCCTGTCACCGAAAGCGCGCCGTCCGCGGCGAATTCGATCGGACTGCCGTCGTCGCGGACGCCGGCCGGGAAGACGAGACCTGCCGGAATTTCGGGCTCGGGCGTATTCGGGACCGGCCGGAAGGCGAGATAGGTCCGGTCCGGCAAAGCGGGGCGCAGCCGCTCGCGAAGCACCTGCTCGCGGTAAAAGGCGGCGATCCGTCCGGGAATCGCGTTGAGCTCGTGCTGGGCATGTCGGAACAGCCGGATGAAGGCCATGAGCAGGCCGACGTGCGGCGCATGGTCGGCGTCCTCCAGGCTTGCTTCCAGTGCCGCGGCGCTTCCGGCGGCGAGGACCGCTACTCCGTCGAGAAAGCCCTGGATATGTTCGGCGATCTCGTCGAGCACCACCGCGATCCAGGTCTCCGCCTCGAACCGCCGCTCCAGCGCTTCGACCGCCTCGACCAGCCAGACCGGGCGGAAATGGCGGACCCGGTGGGTCAGGATCTCGCGAAACAGTCCTTCGCGCTCGGCGGCGGCGACGATCGCCAGAAGCCGGCGAAGGCGCGGCGACAGCACCTCCCTGATTTCATGTTCGAGCAGGTGGCGCGCGCCATGACCGTCGGAACCGAGTCGCTCGTTCGGGCCAAGCCAGCGGTCGATCTCGTCGGCGAGCCGAAGCACCGCCCCGATCAGCCGCCGAAGCCGCTCTTCCTTGCGCTCGAGATCCTCCTCGCGCCGCACCTGTTCGGCGAGTGCCTCGATCGCGGCCGTGCGGCGTCCGGCGTCGAGAGTCGCGAGCAGGGCGAACGAGACGCTTCGATCGGCCGCGAGCAGGCTCTCCCAGGTCCCGTCGGGCAGGTCTCGAACGTCGAAATATTTGAGGAAGCGGCTGAAATGAACGCTTTCGGCGAGGATCTCGGCGAAGCTCCTCTCGTCGACACCGACATAAGAGGGCCGAAGCGCGCGCGGAGCCGTTCGGCTGGTCCAGCGCGAGACGAGCAGAGGCCGGGACGAATGGGGGGCCGCCATGTCAGCCGTCCCCGGCCGGTTCGGAGTCCGCAAGATAGAATGGAAAGACCAGGTTCCCGGCCGCATTGGTGCGCCGGACCCGATAGTCGATGTCGATGTCGACCCGCCCGGCCTGGTCCGGGCTGGCAATGGCCTGGACCCCGAGCAGGTCGATTCGCTGCTCCCACTCCTCGATCGAATCCCGAACCAGGTCGCGGAGCTCACTGAGCAGGCTGGTGGTGACGGTCCGGAACACATATTTCCAGAGGTCGCAGCCATAGGTCGGGACCATCACCCGCTCGCCCTTGGCGGTGTGGAGCAGGATGTAGAGGCTTTGCCTGATATCTTCTCCGTCCTCGACCAGAGCCACCGAATGGCCGGCTTTGGAGAAAGCGGGCGGGAAGGCCCAGCCGCGGCCGAGGAAGTCGGGCTTGGCCGGAAGCGCCATCGCCCTAGCCGCCGATCAGGACCGTCGGCAGGCCGAGCACGATCGCTCCGCCATGCGCGCAGGTGTCGCCGATCCTTGCCGCCGGAAGTCCCGTGATCAGCACCGTGGCCGAGCCTTTGACGATCGAGTCCGGGGGACCGACGCAGACCGCCATGTCCGATACGCGCGCCGCCGGCAGTCCGCCGATCAGGACCGTCGGAGCGCAGGGGCCGCTGATCGGACCGCCGACATGCGGGATCGGCGGAACGCCCGGAGTCACCATCGGGCAGGCGTGCATGTCGGTGAGGCGGGCGGCCGGCGGCATCAGTTGATCTTCACCAGGGCGGCCTGGACGGTCAGCATTCCGCCCGCCTTGACCTCGCCGGTCGCTCCGGCGTTGATCGAATATTGAGCGTCGGCCTCGACCTTGATGGTCGGCGATTTGAGGCCGTATTGGACATTCGCGCTGACATCCATCTTGGCCCCGGCCTTGATCGTCATGTTCTTGGCCGCCTCGATCACCATGTCGGCGGAGCTGTAGATCTGGACCTGGCTTTGGGTCATCAGCATGTAATTGCCGAACGGATCCTCTATCCTGACCTTCTTGTCCTTGTCGTCGAGAGTCACGACCCGCCCGCCCGGGGTCTTGATCTGGAAGATCACGTCCTTGTCGTCGAACGTGATCTCCATCTTGGAGCGGGTGACGATCGCCTTCTTGTCGTTCGCCTTGTTGGGCGGATAGGCCGGCGCACGGGCGCTGCTGTAGACGCTTCCGACGATGATCGGATTGGCCGGATCCTCGTCCATGAAGCCGAGGATCACCTCGTCGCCGATCTCGGGATAGAAGACCGATCCGAACGTCTTCGAGGCATAGAAGCCGGCGAGCCGCGCCCAGACTCCGGAATCGCCCTCGACCAGCGGCAGGGTCACCAGCACCCGATGGTCGCCGGTCGGATCCTCGTCGACCTGCTTGACCACGCCGATATGAAGGCCGCGGATCGGCGGGATCAGTCCGGCCGCGGGCGGCGCCGCCACCTCCCGCTCGCTCGCGAATGTGTCGGGGGCCATTCCGAGCTGGGCGATCGTCGTCCAGTCGCCGTCGCGGAGGACGTGCCGGACCGCGCTGACGAAGGCCTTGCCGTTGAACCGGTCGCCGAGGCCGTCGAGCTTGACGAACTTGCCGGGCTTGACCAGCGCCGAGCCCTGGAACCGGACGGATCCCTGCATCTGCGCCAGCTTGGCCCGGATCAGACGGCCGGTCGACCAGTCCTGCAATTCGGTCTGGCCGAGCAAGGCGGCGCTCTGCTCCATCGTGGTGGCGACTTCCAGCACTCCGGCCAGAGTCGCGGGCTTGAGGTTGCCGGGCACCTGGACGCTGGCGCTGCTCGCCGCGGCCTCGGTCAGCTTCTGTTCGGCATAGCTCCACGACCGTCCCTTGACCGCGCCGTCGGCATATTCCGGGATCGAGTCGATCATCGCCTCGAGCGAGACGATCGTCTCGCCATAGCCCAGCTCGAGCACCGGCTCGTCGTTCGTCGTCGGCAGGACGATGTCGGCCTTGCCGGCTTCGACCAGCACGATGCAGCCGCTCGCTTCGGCCCGCATCAGGATCAAATCCCAGTCGGTGGCATGATATTGGATGAAGGTTTCGTGCGCGGCCTTGCTGGCCTTGTTGGTGCCCACCGTGCCGCCGCCGGCCCTGACCAGCTTCGAAATGACGTCGGCGTCGCTGGCCTTCGGCGTGAGCGTGCTGTTGCGGCTCGCGGTCAGCCCGACCAAAGGGTCGGCGGTCTCGACGATCAGCTGGGGTGAGGACCTGGCGGCGACCCGAAGCGAATGGCGGACGATCGTTCCGCTGTGGATGACCTTGGTCTCCCCTCCATATCCGGCCTCGATCACCACCTTGCCGCCGGGAACGAAGGTCGCCGATTCGCTGATCGGGTAATCCTCGCTCTCGGGATCGCCGTCGCGGATGAAGATCCGCGCGCGCGGGATCTTGTTCGCCGCAGTCCAGGTCTCGATCGCCTCGACGGCGTCGACCTCGATCGCGGTGCCGTTCACCTCGATCTTCATCGCGACCCGGTCGCCGCTGGCGATTTCGGGCGAGATGGCGTTCATGAGCCGACCCCCTTCTTGAGATCGTCCCTGGGTGGGAAGATCAGAGAGGTGCCGGGCTTGATGTCGCGGAACGAGGTCAGGCCGTTCGCCGCGGCGACCGCGATATAATATTTGGAATCGCCGTAGAGCCGGTCGCACATCGCCGGAAGCGTGTCGCCGTCGAGCAAACGCATGCTGGTGCTGCTCTTCGGGACGGTCGCGGTCGAGGCCTTGCCCTTCTTGTTCATGTTGACGCCGATCAGGTTGGCGTTGGCCTTGGCTCGAAGCGGAGTCCCGTCCGGGTTGAACAAGGTGCAGTTGATATCGAGCGATTCGGCTCGGCCCCGGAACACCAGGCTCCCCCACAGCAGCAGAAGATAATGGGGGCCGGAACCCTCGATCTGCATCATGATCTTGCGCAGGTCGAAAATCTGCTCGTCGACGCTCTTGACGCTGGCTCCCGGCACCGCTCCGGTGCCGTCCAGCACCAGCTCGAGCTTCAGGGTCGTCTCGCCCGGCTGGTTGAAGATCTGCGGCTGGCTCTTGTCTCCGGCCGCCTTGTCCGGAGTGTAGCGGATCGACTGGCTCTGGGCATAGCTCGCCGGATTGATCCCGACCGTGACCGGGTTGGTGCCGTCGGTCCACAGCTTGCGATAGTCGATATCGAGGAACGCCTTGATCTGGAGCTTGCTCAGCGAGCCCGAGGGCGCGAGGGCCGCGGACGCCATTGCTCAGCGCTCGCTCTGCAATCGAAGCGCATTGAGCACCGCATCGATACATTCCTCGACGATCGAGGCGCGCTCCGAAGGGTCGATCTCCCCGCGTCCGCCGGAGCCCGGCCGCTGCTCGCCGCCGTCGGCCGGACCGGAGCCGCTGTCGCCGACGTTGAGGCGAATGCCGATCTGGCGGACCTCAAGAGGCAAGATTGGCCTCCCGTGCCGTCTTGCCGGCGGCGAGCAGGTCGTTGTCGGTATCGTAATTGTAAGTGAAGGTCTTGCGTTTGACCCAGTTGCAGGAAAGCTCGATCGTTTCGATCAGAAGATCGTTGCCGGTCGAGTTGAGCGTCGAATGATCCCACGACGTCGGATAGGCCCCGAACAGGGTCCAGGCGACGATCGGGCGCCGCCAGCCGTCGAGCAGCATGACGACGATCGTCCGGGGATCGACCAAGGTCGCTGCGAAATTGCCGGCGAAGCTCATCCCCAGCCAGTCCGCCAGCGGCGATTTGCTCCTGACCACCCCCCGCTTCATGATGAGATTGCTGTATTTGGTCCGAACGGGGAGGCGGTGGACGTATCGGTTGACGCCGCCCTCCGCCACCTCCTCCGTCGTCCATTCGGTCTTCAGGCCGGATATCTCCTGGAAGCTGGCGTCGGTGTCGCTGTCCTCGAACGCCAGCGCGAAGCAGAAGGATCGGGGCGGATAGAAAGGCAGCGACACGGACCCGGGCTCACGCCGCCTTCACCATCAGCGTCTCGTAGGCGATCTCGAGCGATTCGATCGCCACCTCGCTGCTGTCCGACTTGAGGTCGGTGCCGGTGAGCTTGGTCGGCCAGGCGTTGGTCAGGGTCCAGGTCATCTTCGGCGCCGTATTCTCGTCGAGCAGGTTGATGATCACGGTCATCCGCTTGATGATGTTGAGCTTCGACTGATCGAACCAATCCCAGAAGATCGAATCCTTGGTGAAGATGCCCTTCTTCAGGGTGACGTTGCCGACGCTTCTCAGGCCGGGCATCTTGATCGGCGAGAAGACCTTGCTGTCGCCGTGGCGATACTCGATCGGCTTGACCTCGCTCTCGAGGCCGCTGATCTCCGAAAATCCCTGGAGCTTGCCGTCGCCGAGATCGATGTTGAAATAGAATTTCGGCAAGGGCCAAATTGCATTCTGGGCGCTACCGTCGTCTGCCATGATGGTCTCCTGTCATTGATGCTGGAAAGAAATATCCGGGGATCCGCTCATGAGCCGCCGAGCATCTGCTGCTTGAAGGTGAGCTGGATGAACTCGGCCGGATGAACCATCTGAAGGACGACCTGGACGAGCATATTGCCGTTCAGGATGTCGTCCGGGGTCATCGTGCTTCCGAGCCCGCACTGGACGTTATAGGCCTGGTCCGGGCCGGTCCCCATCAGCCCGCCGCGCGCCCAGACGCCATGGAGGAAGCTCTCGATCATCGAGGTCACCGTCACCCAGGTCTGGGCGGTGTTGGGCGCGAAGACGAAGCGGTTGAGGGCGACCTTTATCGATTGCTCGATATAGATCATCGTCCGGCGCACCTGGATGTAGCGCCAATCGTTGCTGGTGCCGTCGAGCGTCCGCGCCCCCCAGACCAATGTGCCGCGGTTGACGAAAGTCCGGATGGCGTTGACCGACAGGCCGTTGACCGGAACGTTGAGATCGGCCTGGTCGAGATCGTTGATTTCGATGCAGGGCTTGATCACCCCCGCGATCCCGACATTGGCGGGCGCGTTCCACACCCCTTCATTGGCGTCGTTGCTGACGTAGAGGCCGGCGATCGCCCCGCTCGGCGGAAGCACGTTCTGGCTCGCCGTGATCAGGTCGAACACGTCGCCGAAGGCCGGCAGATTGGCGAGCAGGCCCTGGGTCAGCTGGCTTGGGGTCAGCGGCTTCGGGCCGGCCGCGGCCGCCGAATCGGGCTCCGCGGTGCCGTCCGCCTGGCCCGCCTCGGTTCCGATCAGGCCGATCAGATTGTCCCGGATCGCGGCGAATTTCGGGTCCGGCCCGTCCTTGCCGTCGGGGTAGCGCGCCTTGGCGGCCTCGGTCAGGGCCTTGACCAGAACGGTCTTGTTGGCGTCGTCGAGGTTGAAATTCAGGATGCTGATGTCGTCGGTCTTGATGACCGAGGTGATCAGGTTCGGATAATAAGCCATTCCGTAGCGAAGCGAATCCGGCGGCGCTCCGGCGAGGCCGTCGCGGAACTTCGTGATCGTATCGTCCATCTTCGGTTCGGCCACGGCGCGATCGACCCACACGTCCAGCACCGCGACTCGATCCTGCTTTGCCAGGCATTGCCTCAGCATCGCGACGACGAGGTCGTTATAGGCCGATTGCTCTTCGAGCAGCACGGCGTCTGGAATGACGAGGATGGTCGGTCCGACGACGTTGGCCAGCGAATCCAGGCCGTCCTTCAAAGCCTGGAACTTGATATCCTGTGGAGTGCCGTCGGCGACATAGGTGCCGCACGAGACGACGTAGCATTCGCCGCCGCCATTGGCGAAGAACAGGCGAAGGCTGTTATAGAGGTTGAAGTTGGTCAGCCCGATCTCGACCACGTCGTAGCGGTTCGTTCCGTTGTCGAATGAGACCGTGCCGATCTTGCGGTTGCCTTTGAGGTCGCCACCTTCGCCGACCAGATAATATTCCTCGCGATAAGGGCCGCCGAAGATGGCGGCATATTCGGCCATCGACCGGAGCCTGATCGGGCTGTTGACGACCACCTTGGCCTTGTCGACCGCCTTCTCGGTATAACCGACGAAGGCCGGCACGGCGGTGTCGACGCCGACGATCGAGGGCGGGAAGCTGTTCGGCTCGGAAATATAGACGCCGGGAGTTTTGGGTTGCGTAGCCATTCGACTTCTCCAATCGAGGACAAAGGTGGATCAAACGAACACGTAGATTTCCGACCAGACCTTGCCGCTGGCGCCGGCTTTCGCCTGCTCGGGTGGAGGATGCGGGTCGGGCAGGATGAGATCGGCGGTCGGCGCAGGCAGCGGGTCGACCAGCTTGCGCGGCTTGCTGCTGCCCGCCGCCGGCAGGCCGTTGAGCGTGAATTTGTGGGCGGGCCTCTGCATCAGCGGCAGCGATCCCTTGCTCTCGAAGCGGATCGCGGTCGCGCCGTTCGGCAGGATGAAGCGGTCCTTCCGTTCGAAGCTTTCATCCTCGTTCTCACCGGTGATCGTGAGGTCGGCCTCATTGAGGTCGCGGCCGCGCCCGGCGACCAGATAGCGCCAGCATGTGCGCCGGGCCTCGAACCTGATCTCGTAGGTGGAGGGACGGACGTGGCCGTCGGCGTCGGCGATCGCGCCCTCCGGCATCGTGTCGTGCGGATGGAATTCGAGCGGGAAACCGTTCCACGCCCCGCCCGCCCGGCGATAGGCCCCGGCTTGCGGAGCGAGGAAGATCTCGACGAAGCCCAAAGGCAGCGGCCGGGGGCGGAAGCCCGCCTTCATCTCGGTCCGCTCCTTCTTCGCCGCATCGAGCCCGCCGAGCGATTCGAACCACCATTCACCGAGCGGATCGGCCTTTTTCAGCCTTCGGGCGAGAGCGGTGTGGTCGAGCAGCTCGCGGGCCTGCTCGGACGGATTGGGCGGCGGATCGCCGCTGTCCGGCTTCGCCCTATGCCGCCCGATCTTCGGTACCGGCGGATCCGTGGGAACGACCAGGGCCTTCGGATCGGCCCAGTCGACCGTCAGCCGGGCCGATTGCAGGCCGCCCGCGCCGGCTTCCGGATCCGGCTTCCCGCCCGTCTCGCCATCGTCCGCCGCGACAAGGTGGCGGTTCGACAGCCACAGGGCGGGATTGCCGGCCAGCGCGTTGGTCGGCGACTCGGTGTAATTGAAGAAGAGCGGATCAGTGAGCCGGAGCGTGAACAGCAAAGGCGGCCAGAACAGGCGGTTCTGGATGTTCGCCGGCATGTCCTCGCCGAACGACCTGTGAAGCGCTTCCAGGAAGGTGCGGAACGCATCGGCATGGGCGGAAGTATAAAGCACGTCCAGCCCGTCGGGCCGCCGGCGGACAAGCATCCCGTACCGCGCGAGCCGAAGCCCGGTATGGTGGGTCGGGGCGATTTCGATCCCGTTGAAGCGGCGGTCGGGCCGGCCGTTGCAATGCTCGTGACGCAGGTCGATGCTGATCAGCCGGCGATAGCGTGCGGGCTCGCGCCTGGTCGGTTTGCGCGGATCGGAGCGCGACCCGGTCATATACTCTTCCCCGCGGCCGCGCGCATCAGCTTGCCGCCGCGGTTCTGGACGAAGGCTCGACGGCGCCGACCGCCGGCCAGGTGCCGATGATCGCCGGACCGGCGAAGGGCACCCGGCGGATCCGGTAGACCAGGAAGGGGAAGCGCTTCAGGCCGGCGAGAGTGGCGACATTGTTGGCCTGGTTGAAATCGAGGCTGACGAACTCGACCGCCAGCCTCTCCATCTCGTCCGGCAAAGTAGGGGCGTCGGCCCGGGTGAAGACCGGCTTCTCCTGGAAATAGGAGATGATCCGCGACATCATCCCGACCCCTTCCGAATAATTGTCGGGGCGGAAGTTCGCGGCGAGCAGGAAATAGACGTCGAGGTGGAGCGGCGGGGAGGCGAGCGGGTAGAGGTCGCCCCGGCCCATCGCCGCGGGTGCGTAGGCCCCGGTGCTGGAATCGGCCTGGATCGACAGGACCGACATGACGATCTGATCGTCGGTCCGCTCGGCCGGCGAGCCGTCGGCGGCGACCGGATTCTCGAGCGCGATCCATTTCGTCTGCTCGGAGCGGGCAGCCTGAAGTAGTGATTCAAGCTTGTCCTGCAATATCTTCAGTAATTGATCGATCAATATCACTAATATTGCTCCCCCGCTCCCTTGAGCACGCCCAAGAGCTTCGGTGCCAGGCCGTATCGATCGCTATGTGCGGCCGGTCCCGGTCGCCCGGGCGGCATTGCATGCGAGCCTGTGTCGGCACGTCGAGGGAGCTTGCAACCGATTCGTGCTCGCGTCTTGCACCTTAGAGTCCGTTTCGGTGTTAGATCGGTCCCTTTTGGAGCAGGATCAGGCGGCCTGTGAGTGAGGGCCGCCGATAATATTCATTTCGGTTGGATTTTAACTTCATTTCGGCCCGATTTCGACTTGATGAGTCGGCGGCCGGGGCCTCGTGTTGTGCGGCTTCCTGCCTTGCTCTGTCTCCGCCGGTTCGCTGGGCGCGGGACCCGGAGGACGGAAAGCGCGAGGCATGAAAAGATCAATCTGGGGAGAGCACAAGTGTCACTACCACCAACAGCTTCCAGCGCGCCGGACAAATCGCCTTCGGCCGACCAGGACGAACCTTGGGTCGCCGGTCTTCCTGCCGCCGACCAGGTCGCCTATCGCAAGGCGAAGCTGGCCTGGCGTCAGGCCAGGGCAGCCCGGGACGCCGCGGAAAGCGCCGCGCAGGTCGGAAGAGACAAGCCGCAGAGCGACTTCAATGAAGCGATGAAGAAACGCACTGAAGCCGTGACGGCCAAGACCGGTGCCGTAACGGAAGCCGGAAAGAAAGCGGACGCTCTCAAAGCGGCGCTCGAGACGGTTGAAGCGGCAAAGCCGAAGGACGGCGACACGGCGGAAAAGGAGAAAGTGGCCGAGGCGATGAAGACGCTCCAGACGGCCATGGACGAATGCACGGCCGCTGTCGCCGCCGTCGTCAAGAAGCAGGACGAGCTGTCCGCGGCGCAGGCCACTCTGGTCAAGGTGAGCGATCCGAAAGATCCGACGAAGCCGGATCCCACCCAGGTCCAGCTCGCTTTGGCTCAGTATGAGCTCGACGTCGCCAACGCCGAAATCGCCTCCCAGGCCGCCGACGAGACCTTCCGAGAGGCAAAGGCGGTCATCAAGCCCCCGCAATCCGGCTAAATCGAATAGCCGCCGCCTCGGCCGGCGAAATGCCGCCCGCCCAAAGCTGATCATTCTTCGGCTGTCGGCGCACCGGAATACTGGCCGGGGGGTGCGAGTATTCTAACCTCCGGCCTTGCCTCCCTTGGGCAATGCTCTTCTGGCTGGGCCGAGCCGGCCGGTCTTGCGCTATGTACGAAAATTGGTCGGGGAGAGAGGATTCGAACCTCCGGCCCCTGCCTCCCGAAGACAGTGCTCTACCAGGCTGAGCTACTCCCCGACCGGTGTCCGGCGCGAGGCCGTGCGGAAGGCAGGGGCGGGTCTATAGGGTCGGCTTGGGCTGAGCGCAACCCGAGGCATTCCGGGCCTGAATCATGGCCGGGCCAAAGGTTTGACCCGGCGCACCGGACAGCCTCCTTTCTCGGAACATGCCGGCCTCCGCCGGCATGACGGTCTCTTTACCTCCCCAGCGCCCCCAGCATCTCGGCGATGGTCGTGAACTTCTCCCTCGGGCTTCCGGCCCGGGCGCGCTCGTTCTCGGCCGCCTCGATCCGCTGCCAGTCGCGGAAGGTGACCGGCTCGACCCCGCGCGCCTGGAGCAGGGCGTCGAGGCCGAGCCCGCCCTGCTTGCCGCTCGAATCGCCGCCGCCGAAATTCGCCGCGATCTTCTCGGCCACTTCATAGCCGTCGGGCCGGTTGGTGCCGATCGTTCCGGTCGGGCCGCGCCGCGCCCAGCCGACGCAATAGAGGCCGTCTCCAATCACGCCCTCGGCATTGGCGAAGCGGCCTCGGCCATGCTCGTAGGGGACTCCGTCGATCGGCGGGGTCTGGTAGCCGATGCAGCTCACCACCATCCCGCAATCGATATTGTAGGTTTCGCCGGTCCCGACCGAGCGCAGATCATCGGTCAGCTTCGTCCGCTCGACGACCAGCCGCTCGACCCGCCCGCCGCCCTCGACCGCCACCGGCATCGCGAAGAAGTCGAAGTGGATCCTCTTGCGCTTTCCGGCCGGATCGAGATTGGCGAACTCGCGCAGATGCGTGACCGATTTGCGCATTCCCGGCTCGAGCAATGCGTCATCGGCCTCGGGCGGGAAATCCTCGAGCTCGACCTCCGGCGCGGCATCCTCGAGATGGCCGAGCTCGCCGAGCTCCTTGGGAGTCATCGCGATCTGGTGCGGCCCGCGCCGGCCGAGGACATGGATATGGCGGATGCTCGATTGCTCGAGGGCCTCCAATGCCCGCCCGACGATATCGGAGCCCTCGAACTCGTGGGCGGTCTTGGACAGGATCCGGGCGACGTCGAGCGCGACATTGCCGTTGCCGATCACCGCCGCTGCGCTCGAGCCCAGCGGCGGATCGAGGTCGGCGAATTCGGGATGGCCGTTATACCAGCCGACGAAGGCGGCCGAGCCGATGACTCCGGGAAGGTCGCCGCCCGGAATGTCGAGCGGCCGGTCGTTGGGCGCTCCGGTGGCGAGGATGACCGCGTCGTACAGATCGAGCAGCTCGCCGATCGTCACGTCGCGGCCGATCGTCACATTGCCGACGAACCGGACGTGGTCGGTCAGCGCGACCTTCTCGTAGCGCTTGTAGACCGCCTTGATCGACTGGTGATCGGGCGCGACTCCGAAGCGGATCAGGCCGTAGGGCACGGGCAACCTGTCGATGACGTCGATGCAGGCCTGGTCGCCGAACTGCTTGAGCAAAGCCTCGGCGGTATAATAGCCGGCCGGCCCCGACCCGATCACCGCGACATGCCGCATTCCCGCCTCCCGCTGTTGCCGCGCGGATGTAGAGCACTTCCCGAAAAAGTGGGAACCGGTTTTTCGACGAGGAAGTGCTCTAGATAAGGAATCGAGAAACAGACGGCGAGGCAAGCGCCGCGCTCGGGTCAGCGCCGGTTCAGGGGCATTGTGCTATGGACTCGGCCATGATGAAGACGATCGCCATCGCACTCGCGGCGGGCCTCGCAATCGCCGCTCCCGCCGCCGCCAGACGCCCGCCCGCGCCCGAGCCGGTTATCGGCCAGGAGGCGCGGATCCCGTTCGTCAACGTCCGCGGCATCCACAGCTTCCACGCCGACGACGAGGATGTCGTCTATCTCCAGGATTATCGCCGCCGCTGGTACCGCGCCGAGCTGAACGGCCCCTGCTTGGGCCTGCCCTGGGCGATGCGGGTCGGGGTCGACACGCGCGGCAGCTCGAGCTTCGACCGTGACAGCGTGCTCCTCGTCGGCGACGAGCGCTGTCTGCTCAGCTCGCTCACCTATAGCGGCCCGCCGCCCCGCCGGGCTTCGAAGCACGAGCGGCACTGAAGACAGGTTCTGCTGGCGCCGAATTTTCGCGTCATTGCGAGGAGCGGAGCGACGAAGCAATCCAGCCGGGACTCGGAGTCTGCTCTGGATTGCCGCGCTTCGCTCGCAATGACGGAAATGAACTGGTCAAGCGCCGACGAGCCCTATTTCCGGCTCTTGTCCTCGAGCATTTCCGTACCCTGGCGGCGAAGCACTTTCTCGATCGGGCCGGCGAGGAAGGACAGCATCGGCGGCAGCTGCACCTCGAGGTGGATCTTGTTCTCCAGAACGTCGAGTCTGGCGTCGACGGTCTGGCCCATCGCCCCGACATTGAGATTGAGCCGGTCGCCGCTCCAGCTCGACTGAACATTGGCGCCGCCAGGAATATGATCCTTCAATTTGTGGATGCCGTCCTGCATCCGGCGCTTGGCCTCCTGGGCGCCGAGGCTGTGGGGGAGGTCGATCGTGATCGGTTGGGTCATTGCGTCCGCTTAACGCCCCCACCGTTCCAGCCAAAGCTTTTCCGAGTCAATTTGAACACAGGTTCAACTTTTTTCGCCGGGCAGGGGGATTCCGCTTTGCGCCGGGCGAAATTCGCTTAAGCTCCGATGCTTGACCGCAGCCGGGGTGGGCTGCCGCACAGGGGGAACGATCATGGCTCGTCTTTCGCGCATCGCACTTTTGTCCGGACTGTCCTCGATCGCGCTCGTCGCGACTCCGGCTTTCGCCCAGGACCAGCCGCCCGCCGACGCAACAGCGGCCGATTCCTCGACTCCGGCGGCGAACGAGCAGTCGATCGTCGTCACCGGCACCCGCCGCACCGACCGAACCGTCGCCGACAGCCCGGTGCCGGTCGACGTCATCGGCGCGGAAGCGATCGTCAATTCCGGCCAGACCGAGACCAACAAGATCCTCAACTCGCTGGTCCCGTCGTTCAACTTCCCGCAGCCGTCGATCGCCGACGGCTCCGACGCGCTTCGCCCCGCCACCCTGCGCGGTCTCAGCCCGGACCAGACCCTGGTTCTGATCAACGGCAAGCGCCGCCACGTCTCGGCTCTTCTCAACATCAACGGTACGGTCGGGCGCGGCAGCGCGGCGGTCGACATGAACCTCATTCCCGGTCTCGCCATCCAGCGGGTCGAGGTGCTTCGCGACGGCGCCGCCGCCCAATATGGCTCCGACGCGATCGCCGGAGTGATCAACATCCAGCTCAAGAATGCCGACCATGGCGGCCGCGCGTCGGTCACCTGGGGCAAATATTACACGACGGTCGATAATGTCGCGAACGTCACCGGACTCCAGCTCACCGCCGGCGGCCAGCCGCAGCTCGACCCCGCCGACAATCGCTACTTCCTCGCCAATAGTGACGGCGAGGCGACCCGCCACGACGGTCGCCAGCTCACAGTCGGCGCCAATGTCGGCATTCCGCTCGGCCCCAACGGCTTCCTCAACGTCACCGGCGAATATCGCGACCGCGACCGGGTCAACCGCGCCGGCTTCGATCTCAGGCCCAATTACAACCGTCCGGCCCCACCGGCGTTCGACTCGCGCGAGGTCAGCTTCAACCGGCTCCAGTTCCGGTTCGGCGATCCCGATTCGAGGGACGTCAACATCTTCGCCAATGGCGGAATGGACTTCGGCAATGTCGAGCTCTACGCCTTCGGCTCCTACGGCCATCGCGACACGGTCAGCGCCGCCAACTGGCGCCAGCAGAGCGCGGCCGCCAATCGCGACTTCAGCGTCCTTGCCCCCGGCCAGACTCCGACCGCGGCGAATTTCGTCCCGCTGACTCCGGACGGCTTCCTGCCTTTGATCGCGTCCGATCTCGACGATCTTGCCGTCACGATCGGGCTTCGCGGCCACATCATGGGCTGGAAGACCGATGTCTCCTACGGACACGGCCAGAACAGCTTCGATTACGAAGTGCGGGATTCGCTCAACACATCGTTCGGCCCGCAAAGCCAGCACCGGTTCAACGCGGGCGGCCTCCGCTACGGCCAGGACATCGTCAATGTCGATTTCTCGAAGGAGTATGCGATCGGCACGGCCAAGCCGCTCGCCGTCGCCGCCGGCGCCGAATATCGGATGGAGCATTTCCAGATCCGGCCGGGCGACACCCAGTCCTGGGCGACCGGGCCCTTCTTCCGCGCCTCGATCACGACGACCGCGGCGAACTGCACCGCCCAGCAGGGCGTGTTCAATGCCGGGACGGGAGTCTGCAGCTTCCCCGGCCGGGCGGCTCCCGCCGGCGCTCAGGGCTTCCCCGGAATCCCCGACAACAGCGCGACCGATGCCAACCGCCAGAGCTATGCGACCTATGTCGAGCTCGATACCGACCTGGTCGAAGGCCTGACCACCACCCTCGCCGGCCGGTTCGAGCATTTCACCGATTTCGGCTCGACCTGGAACGGCAAGTTCGCGGCGCGCTGGGAGCCGGTCAGCGGCTTCGCCCTGCGCGGCTCGGTGTCCAACGGCTTCCGGGCGCCGTCGCTTCACCAGCAATTCTTCACCACCACCTCGACCAACTTCATCGCCGGCCTTCCGGTCGACATCTCGACCCTGGCGGTGAGCAGCCCGGTCGCGGTGGCCCTGGGCGCCAAGCCGCTCGAGCCGGAGAAGTCGTTCAACGTCAGCCTCGGCGCCACCGCCAATCCGATGCGCGGCTTCACCATCACCGCCGACCTTTACCGGATCAAGATCAAGGACCGTATCGTCCTCACCGAGAATCTGGGCGCGGCCGGCAGCGGCACCGCCGCCCAGAATGCGGCGGTCAAGGCGATCCTCGACGCCAACGGCTTCCAGAGCGTCGGCGCCGCCCGATTCTTCATCAATGGTCTCGACACCACGACCCGCGGCCTCGACGTCGTCGTCGCCTACCGGACTCGCATTCCCAGCTTCGGCACCTGGTCGCTTTCCGCCGCCTATAATTACAACAAGACGAAGATCGACCGGCGGATCAACGCGCTCGGTCCGCTCGCGTCCATTCCGGGGCTGGTCCTGTTCGGCCGGGTCGAGGGCATTCGCTTCACCAACGGCCAGCCGCGCGACAAGATCGTGTTCAGCGCCGACGGCGAGATCGGCGATTTCGGGCTCACCGCGCGGACCACCCGCTACGGCAAGGTCATCTCGCCTGGCGCGGCGGCGCCGATCGCCAACCCGCTCAGCCTGACCGACTTCGGGCCTGACGACATCTTCCTCAAGGCCAAGTGGATCACCGATCTCGAGCTTCGCTTCAAGGCCATGGACCGGGTCGAGCTGGCGGTCGGCGCCAACAACGTCTTCGACGTCTACCCGACCCGCTCGCCCTTCGGCCCGCGGCCGGCGTCGATCGGCGGAGTCTATCCGGCCAACCAGGAATATATCCCCTTCTCGATCTTCTCGCCGTTCGGGTTCAACGGTCGGTTCCTGTATGGAAGGATGAGTGTAACGTTCTAAGCCGAATGCCCGAGACTAAGCCCCAAATCGCGCAGCGATTTCGGGCTTAGGCGAGGAAAAGCATCGGCTCGGACGGCGGGTCGGCCGGCTCGTACCGGCTGAACCCGACCGCCTGTCCTGGACTTGATCCAGGAACGGCGCAGGCCGCCCTGCGCCGTCTTTTCTTCCTGTCTCCCCTCCCTGGAAGGGAGGGGCAGGGGGTGGGTCGAGCCGAAGGCGAGCTTCTTTTTACTCACTCCGGAGCGTCCTCGGGCCCATCGAGGGCCCTCCACCGCCACCCACCCCTGACCCCTCCCTGGAAGGGAGGGGGATAAGTCATGCGGAGGTCGGTGCGGGGCGACGGCGAGGGCGGCCTGCGCCGTCGGTCGGGCTCGGCTTTGCCGACCCGCCGTCCGGGCTGGCGCCTGTCCTCGCCCAAGCCCGAAAACGCATTCGCGTTTTCAGTCTTGGTCTCGGGCGCCTAGCCGCAACTCGCCGGCGTGATATGCGAAGCGTTCTTGATCGACTGATCGGTCCGCTGCCTGACGTTGAACGCCGCATTCCGCCGTATCGTGATGTTGCCGAGCAGATTGCCGGCCATCAGGGGCTGATAATCGTAGACCACTTCGGCGAACATCACCGCGGTGCCCGACTGGGCCGCGATCTGATTGCCGGTCGGCCCGATCGCGGTGGTAGTGACGTTGTTCGGGCTGCTCGGATTGCTCGAAACAGTTGTCCGGTCGGTGCCGTAAATCTCGGTGCCGTTGGTGATCGCCGCTCCGGCCGAGGTCAGCGGCCGCCCATAGGAAGGCGCGACCGCCTTGCTTCCGGTGCAGCGCTGCCAGCGGATCCATTGCCGCGTGTTCGCCGAATTGGGCTCGATCGAGTAAAGGATGATCCGGCCGCGCGCGGCGAAGTTCATCGAGGCGCCGGCGAGGCGGGCGCCCTGGAACAGCTCGTTGACGTCGTTCTCGTCGATCGAATCGCGCACCCGCGATGCATTGTCGGCGGTCATCATCGCGATGTTGCTGACCTTGAGATGCGCCAGGGTCAGCCAGGCCACCTCCATCCCGACCAGGCCGAGCGTGAGCAGGACCGGCAGTGCGAAGGCGAACTCGGTGAGCGCGAGGCCGCTCTGGCACGCCCTGAGCTCGCGCCACCAGCGGCCGAAGCCCGCGCGCGGGTAAAGGACGCTCATGAGCATCGGACCGGGACCACGGTCGAACGAGAGCCGTAGGGCTGGTTGCGGAGCACGGTCGAGCCGTGGACCGAGTCGGTCGAGGGCAGCCCCATCAGCCTGGTCAGCGGGAAGAGCCGCGGATAGGTGATCGTGATGTCGTAATTGACCACGTCTTCGGAGGCGCCCATCCCGCTCTTTCCGCGGTCGGTGTCATAGACCCCGTTGCCGTTATAATCCTCGTAGCAGTCGGTCGAATTGTAGGTGTTGAGCGGCGCGGTATCCTGGGTGATCTTCTCGGCCACCTTGACCCCGGTGAAGTCGGCATAGCTCTTCTTGACGATGGCGATGGTCGCTCCGCGCGAGAAAGCGTGGAGCCGCGCGTTCACCGCCGCGTCGATCTGGGCGTTGGTCTTGTCCCCAACCGTCGCCATTCGCGCCGCATCATGAAGCGCGCCCTGAAGCACGGAGCTGACATAGCTTTTATAGCCTAGGTCGAAGAGCCCAAGCAGGGTCAGGACCAGGACCGGCGCGACAAACGCGAACTCGACGATCGTAGCGCCACGCGAGTCACGCACGAGACGCCGGCGCGCTCTCCCGCCCTGCCCCACGTCTGAGCACACTGGATCGGGGGGCAGGGCGGGGGAGCGGGCCGGCGCCGCCCCCGCGCATAGGGACAGCGAGCCAGGCATCGACCCCGAGCGCGCGGGAAAAAAGATTCCAATGAGCCCGCTCATTGAGTCAGCCTCAAGGCGCCGATATTGTTCCCGATCTCGGTGAACTTGGCGATCAGAGCGTCGCGATTGGCGATGGTCGAGGCCTGGTTGGCGTTGCTCGCGCATTCGCTCATCTCCGGCGTCAGCGCGGTGCCGAACGCGATCACCCAGATCGACACATTCATGCCCTTGGTCGCGTTGCACATCATCTTGAAGCGCTGGTTGTGCCGGGCGGTGAGCTCGGTGCTCGAGGCCGTCCCGAGCACGCGCTTGTCAATGCCCTCGATCCCGTAGGCGCTGTAGCTGTAGGTGGTCGGGGCCATCTCGCCGTCGGTCATGAAGATGATGTGGCGGGTCACCGGCATGCCGTTGAACGTGTCGGGGTTGTCGCCGCCGAAAATCCCGGCGTTCGAGATGAACCGGGCGCCCCAGATCATGCCGATATCGTGATAGGTGCTCCCGATCGGAGTCAGGGTATTGACGTAATTCTGGAGGTCGCTCCGGGTCCAGGTCGCCAGACGCCGCGCTTCGGCCGGGCAGGCATTGACCTGATAGGCGTTATAGTTCTCGATCGGCTCGCCGCTGGTCGTCGTGCTCGTGGTCATGCTGCTGATCGTGGTTCGGTAATATTCTATCTTCGGGAATCGCGGCCGCCAGCGGGTCGAATCGTCGGTAGGGATGAGGTTGATGTCGAGGTCGTAGGCGTTAGACGGAATCGTGTAGCCCGAACCCGAATTGATCGTGTTGACCGTCTGGCGCTCCTCGATGCAGCCGCTCCAGGTCACGCTCGCAGTGCTGGTTCCGATCCCGAGGGTCGCCAGCTCGACCGGGTCGTACGTCCCGGCCACGTCGGTCCGGCCGTTGTTCGAGGTCGCATAGTTGATCGCCGTTCCGAGCTTGTACTGGCTGACGTCGATCGGCTCTTCCTTGTAGCTCCAGCCGCTTCCCGACGTGTAGTCGGTGATATAAGAGGTGTCGGTCTCGACGTAGCGCCGCCGGCAGCTCATCTTGTCGTCCTTGCCGCCCTTGCTCGAGTCGGCGGCGCCCGGCCAGCCCCAGTCCACGGTCGCCGACTCATCGTTGGAATAGGTCCGCGACCAGGTGGAGGCGGGCGGTGGGCCGCCCCCGCTTGCATTGCTCGCATTGAAGCCGCTGAAAGCGACGTTGCGGCCATATTTGTCGCAATCGGACTGGGTGATCGACGCGCCGCCGGAATAGATCTCCTCGACCGGCGGATCGGGCGTGCCGGGCGTGCCGATATAGGTCGGGACGTTGTAGCTCGCTACTCGCGACTGGTAGGTGACGCTGTTCGCGAGATAATCGGGATTCACCGCCCGGATCAGGGCGCCGACATTGACCGTGCTCGAATAAGGCACGATCCCGTAGCGAAGCCTGAGCCCGTTGGACTGGAGCTGGGTCTGGACCGGCGCGAGCGCGTCGTAGAGCGCCATCACCGCGTCCTTCAGCGCGGTGATCTTCTTGTCGGCGGTGACCGTCGTCGAATTGCCGTTGACGTCCTCGTCCATCGATCCGGTGACGTCGAGGACGAGGACCACGTCGGTGTTGACGAAGTTCAACGACGCATTGCAGCTGACGTCGATCGGAAGCGTCGTGAATCCGAACAATTTCATGATCACGGTCGGCACGCGCGTGCTCGCGCTCACCGCGACCACGCCGCTCGAAGGCTTGGTCACCGAGGGGGTGAAGCTCTGGGTCCCGTAGGTGCCCTGCGGGAAGTTGAAGTTGAAATATTTGGTCGCTTCGCTGGTGACGGTGGTCGACAAGGTGTCGTTGACCATGGCCCGGCGGCCGGCCAGAGCCGCGGAATCGCAGGCCGCCTGGAGCCGGTGCTTGGCCATATAGGCGCGGCTCATATCGACCCCGGAGCCGATCATCGCGCTCAGCGGCAGGAGCGCCGCCCCGACCATTGCGAGAGTATTGCCCTTCTGATCGCGGGCGAGGCGCGCGAGCCAGCCTGAAAGGCGGCGCATCACCCCGGTGCGCGGATTGGCGTTGACGTCTTGCATCCGTTTCCTCGCTGCGCCTGTGCACACGGCTTCGGCCGCTTATGGGGCAGGCGCGGCTAATGTTGTTTCAAGCGAGATGGTTAACGCGTCGTTGGCCATGTCATCGCGCGGAAAAGGCCGGATTCCAGCGGCTTCGGATGCTGGCTGAAAGAGGTTCAGGCTCCGTGGAGGAGGCTGGTTAACAAGAGGCTGACGAATAAGCGCCGCGCGATCCCTGCGTCATTGCGAGGAGCGGAGCTTAGCCTGTCCTGAGCGACGCCGCAGGCGGCGTCGAAGGGCGGCAATCCAGACAGCGCAAGACTGGATTGCTTCGCTCCGCTCGCAATGACGAACCGGGGTGCATGAACCGCCCGGCGCGCTATAGAGGCCGCATGTCCCGCTTTCTCGCCGCCCTCGTCCTCTTCCTCGCCCTCCCATTCCCCGCGGCCGCGCAGGAGCTTCCCGAAGGCCAGTCCAGGGCCGATTACGACGCCTGGCTCGCCGCCAATCCCGGCGCCCGCGCCTCGGTCCTGTCGTTCGAATCCTGGCAGCAGGCGGCCAAGGTCGCCGGAGTGCTGCCGACCTGGCAGATCACCCGCACCGCCAGCATGTGGCGGCAGTGCGGCGGCCAGCCGTTCGAGATCCCGCCGGTCCATCAATGGCCGCAAATGACCGCCACCCTGCGCTTCATCCGCGACCATGTCCGCCCGGCGATCGGCCCGGTGGAGGCGGTGTCGGGCTATCGCAACCCGGCGCTCAACCAGTGCGCCGGCGGCGCCGCCAACAGCGCCCACAAGGATTATTTCGCGCTCGACCTGATCCCGCTGCAGCCGATCACCCGCCTCGAGCTGATGCGCCGGATGTGCGCGATGCACGCCCGCGAGGGCGAGGCCTCCGCCGCCGGCCTCGGCTTCTATTCCTACCTCCGCTTCCACGTCGACACGAAGAGCTATCGCCGCTGGGGCTCGGCCGGCCCGCAAGGCAACGAATCCCCCTGCGCGGTAATCGAGCGCGGCGAGGATCCGCTGGCTCCGCCCATTCCTCCCCGGAACGGGGGAAGTCAGGTTGGACTGCCCCCGGCAGTCCAAGATCGCTCCGGGGGAGCGATCGACCCGACTTCGGACCAGCCGCAGGCTGGTGGAGGGGCTGCGCCGCCTTCGACGCCTCCTGCCGCGCCGGTTCCGCCGCCCGTGCCCGAATCAGGTGAACCGCCCTCAAAACCGGACCAGTAAGCTTCTATTCAGGTCGAAAATCCTATAAAGACAGCATCATAGCTCGAGGCGTACGCGCCGGGCTGGGAGGGGACTTCCCCATCACAATTTGAAGCCGGTCGCCCTTTGGCGAGGCCGGCGCCGCGGCCGCCGATCGGCCGCATTCGAAAAGGAGACGGAATGCTTCGATTCCTCGTCGCCGCTTTTGCGGCCATGCTCGCTCTCACCCCGATCACCGCCAACGCCCAAAGCGGGCTCGCTCCCGGCCAGTCCAAGGCCGATTATTATGCCTGGCTCGCCCGCTCTCCCGAGCATGTCGAGCAGGTCCGCAAGTTCCGCGAGCATCTGGTCGAGCGCCATGTCGAGGACATCGTCCCGGTCTGGCAGATGATCCGCACCTCCTCCTCCTGGCGCGAATGCGGCGCCGACCGGTTCGAGGTCGCTCCCGCCGACAAATGGGACCATATCGTCACCACTTTGGCCTTCGTCCGCGACGAGGTCCGCCCGGCCGTGGGCGAGGTCGAGGCGCTCTCCGCCTACCGCGACGAGCATCTCAACGCCTGCTCGCACGGCGCCCCGCTGAGCGCCCACCGCCTGTTCTTCGCGCTCGACCTCACTCCGGTCGCCGACGTCAGCCGCGGCGAGATGATCCGCGAGATCTGCGCCGCCCACGCCTCGACCGGCCGCCAGTACAATACCGGCCTCGGTTTCTATTCGGGCATGCGCTTCCACGTCGATTCCAACGGCTTCCGCCGCTGGGGCTCCGACGGCCGCGGCGCCACCTCCCCCTGCGCCACCGGCAATTACGCCTGATCCTCTCCGGGACGGCCGGCGCATTCATCGCGCTCCGGTCCCCCCGCCATTGGGGGGCCATTACAGCTCTGCGGACGCGCAACGGTCAGACCGCACTCTGTCTCACTGAGGGACGGTCGATTTTCGCACGTTGACCCGGGTGCGACAATCCCTCCTTGTGGCGACAGCGGACCTCCTCCGGTTCGCAATAGAGGAGAATCCAATGCGCAATCTCAGCACCGACGAGCTCACCGCCGTCAGCGGCGGCGCCAACCCGCACCTCACCACCGTCAGCATCACCACCAATCCGGGCGGAGTCGTCAACAAGAGCATCGAGAGCAATCCGAACGCGATCACGACGACGATCACCTACAAGACCACCGGCAAGCCCGCCTGAGGCGGCATAGGCCACGGGAGAATCACGATGCGCGAACTCAACAGGAACGAGCAGGAAGCCGTCAGCGGCGGCACCGCGCCCAGGCGTAATCCCGCCAAGGCGCCTGGCGAAAGCTACCAGGGCCCGGCCGACAAGAATTTCGGCCCGAAGTAAGGCCGACCCTGTCGATGGGAAGGGGCGGCTTCGGCCGCCTCTTTTCGTTGCGGCAGGAAATGCCGGCGAATGCCTCTCGGCTGTCGGTATCCCCCTGTCGCCATTCCGCGACCGTTCGATGATCGACGGTCGTAGACGAGGGCCCGGCCTCGACCCTCCCTTGCAGCAGTATCGAAGTGGCACTGGACGCCCGCGCCCGCCCTGCTAATTCTTCCCCCGTGACTCGCCGAGCGCCTCGCAAGCCATGACCGCGCTCGAGATCGTCGCGTCGCTCCTCGGCCTCGCCAACATCGTCCTGCTCGTCCGCCGGAGCATCTGGAATTATCCGTTCGGGATCCTGATGGTCCTCCTCTACGGCTTCGTCTTCTACGACGCGAAGCTCTACAGCGACGCTTTGCTCCAGATCTTCTTCCTGGTCGTCCAGATCTACGGCTGGTGGCACTGGGTCCGGAACAAGGCCGAGGCGGGCGAGATCGTCGTCGAGAGGCTGCCCGCCCGCGCCCTGCTGATCCTGGCGGCGGCCAGCCTCGCCGCCATCTACGGCTGGGGCGCTCTCATGCACCGCTTCACCAACGCCTCCTACCCTTGGTGGGACGCAAGCATCGCCATCCTCAGCGTGGTCGCCCAGATCCTTCTCGCCCGCCGCTATCTCGAGAACTGGGCGATCTGGATCCTGGTCGATATCATCTCGATCGGCGTTTACGCCGCCAAGGGCCTGTGGCCGACGCTCGGCCTCTATATCGTCTTCCTGATCGTCTCGATCCTCGGCCTGGTCGAGTGGCGCCGCGCCGAGCGGCGGGCCCAACCCGCGCAGGCTCGAGCGGCGGCATGACCAACGGCTTCCTGCTCGGCAAGTTCATGCCGCCCCATGCCGGCCACCTCCTGCTCTGCGAGACCGCCCGCGCGCTGGTCGGCCGGCTCACCATCCTGGTCTGCTGGCTTGCCGACGATCCGATCCCCGGGCCCGTGCGGCTCGCCTGGATGCGCGAACTCTTCCCCGATTGCCGGGTGATCGGCCACGACGCGCCGGTCCCGCAGAACCCCGACGAGCATGCGGATTTCTGGCCGATCTGGGCCGGGATCGTGAAGTCCGTCCATCCCGAGCCGATCGACCTTGTCTTCGCCTCCGAGCCTTATGGCGCGCGGCTCGCGGCCGAAATCGGGGCCCGGTTCCACCCGGTCGATCCGGGCCGCGACGCGGTGCCGATCTCGGCCGAGGCCGTCCGAGCCGATCCCTGGCGGCAATGGCATTTCATCCCGCCGCCGGTCCGGCCCTATTACGCGCGGACGATCTGCCTCCACGGCGCCGAGAGCACCGGCAAGTCCTCGCTCGCGCTCAGCCTCGCCCGCTACTACCAGACCGATCTCGTCCCCGAATATGGCCGGACCTGGTGCGAGACGTTCGGGACGGACCTCGTCATGGACGATCTGATCGCCATCGCCCGCACCCATGACGCGATGACCCGCTCGGCGCTCCGACGCTGCAACCGCCGCCTCGTGCTCGATACAGATCCGCTGATGACCGCGGTCTGGGCCGACATGCTGTTCGGGGAGCGCGACCCCTGGTTCGAAAGCTGGCAGGCGACCGCCGACCTCTACCTCCTCCTCGACATCGACCTGCCCTGGCGAGACGACGGCACCCGCCTGTTCGGCGGCACTAAGGAGAGGCGCAAATTCCACGAGCTGGCCATCGCCGAGCTCGACCGCCGAGGCGTGCGCTGGGCGATGGTAGGCGGCCAGGGCGACGCAAGGTTCGACGCCGCCGTCGAGGCGATCGAAGCCGCCGGGCTGGGCTGACCAATCGCCGTTTGATAAATCACCGTTCGGGCTGAGCTTGTCGAAGCCCTCCACTTCTTCCGCAAAGCAGGGAAGGAAAGGGCTTCGACAGGCTCAGCCCGAACGGAGCTGGAGACAAGAGGGGCTCCCGGGACCATTGGCGCACCCGCATCCCCCTGCTAACGCCCCGCCAAATGACCGACCTCTCCCTGATCCGCAATTTCTCGATCATCGCCCATATCGACCATGGCAAGTCGACCCTCGCCGACCGGCTGATCCAGCTGACCGGCGGGCTGACCGAGCGCGAGATGACCAGCCAGGTGCTCGACAATATGGACATCGAGCAGGAGCGGGGGATCACGATCAAGGCCCAGACCGTCCGCCTCGATTACAAGGCGAAGGACGGCAACGCCTACGTCCTCAACCTGATGGACACGCCCGGCCATGTCGACTTCGCCTATGAGGTGAGCCGAAGCCTCGCCGCCTGCGAGGGCGCCCTGCTCGTCGTCGACGCCGCCCAGGGGGTGGAGGCGCAGACCCTCGCCAACGTCTACCAGTCGATCGAGCATGACCATGAGATCGTGCCGGTGATCAACAAGATCGATCTCCCGGCCGCCGACGTCGACAAGGTGCGGAAGGAGATCGAGGACATTATCGGCCTCCCAGCCGACGACGCCGTCCTGACCAGCGCCAAGACCGGCATCGGCATCGACGAGGTGCTCGAGGCGATCGTCACCCGGATCCCGCCGCCCAAAGGCGACCGCGACGCGCCCTTGAAGGCGATGCTCGTCGACAGCTGGTACGACCCCTATCTCGGAGTCGTCATCCTGGTCAGGGTCAAGGACGGGGCGATCCGCAAGGGCCAGCAGGTCAGCTTCATGGCCGCCGGAACCACCCACCTGGTCGACCGGGTCGGCGCCTTCCGCCCCAAGATCGAGCAGCTCGCCGAGCTGACCACCGGCGAGATCGGCTTCATCACCGCCCAGATCAAGGACATCACCGAGACCCGGGTCGGCGACACCATCACCGACGCCCGCCGCCCCGCCGCCGAGGCGCTGCCCGGGTTCAAGCTGGTCCAGCCGGTCGTCTTCTGCGGCCTGTTCCCGGTCGACGCCGCCGATTTCGAGAAGCTGCGCGATTCCATCTCCAAGCTCCGCCTCAACGACGCCAGCTTCAGCTTCGAGATGGAGACGTCGGCGGCCCTGGGCTTCGGCTTCCGCTGCGGCTTCCTCGGCCTCCTCCATCTCGAGATCATCCAGGAGCGGCTGACCCGCGAATATGATCTCGACCTGATCACCACCGCTCCGAGCGTCGTCTACAAGATCCATCTCGGCCGGGCCAAGGACGGCACCGGCGACCGCGTCATCGAGCTGCACAACCCGGCCGACATGCCCGATCCGAGCCGGATCGACAGCATCGAGGAGCCGTGGATCGAGGCCACCATCTACGTCCCCGACGAATATCTGGGCCCCATCCTCAAGCTCTGCCAGGACCGGCGCGGAATCCAGAAGAACCTCACCTACGTCGCCGGCCGGGCCCAGCTCACCTACGAGCTCCCGCTCAACGAGGTGGTGTTCGATTTCTACGACCGGCTGAAATCGATCAGCCGCGGCTACGCGTCGTTCGACTATCACCAGATCGGCCACCGCGAGGGCGACCTCGTCAAGATGAACATCCTCGTCAATAACGAGCCGGTCGACGCTCTCTCGATGATCGTCCACCGAGCCGCCGCCGAGGCCCGAGGCCGCCACATGTGCGAGCGCCTCAAGGACCTCATCCCGAGACACCTGTTCAAAATCCCGATCCAAGCCGCGATCGGCGGCAAGGTCATCGCCCGCGAGACCATCGCCGCCCTCCGCAAGGACGTCACCGCCAAATGCTACGGCGGCGACATCACGCGGAAAAAGAAGCTGCTCGAGAAGCAGAAAGAGGGGAAAAAGCGGATGCGGGAGTACGGCTCAGTGAGCATCCCGCAGGAGGCATTTATCGCGGCGCTCAGGATGGGGGAGGAATAAGAAGGTCCGGTGCCATGAATCGGGATCGGTTTCGAACACAAACTAGGAAACTTCTCGTAACAGACAAAATTATTGCGCTGTCATAGTGGAAGAGTGATACGCTTCAGACGTGAAGACGCCGACGCCGCTCACCCTTGATGGTTACCAGAATGAGGCCGTTCGGACAGACGTTTCGAAAGGTCATGATAGCGCGTCATTTTTGTTGCTAGGTCTTGTTGGTGAAACTGGGAGCGTCCTGACCGAAGTTAAGAAACGCGAGCGCGATCGGACCCGCAGTGCAGATTATGTTGCGCGCGTTACCGAGGAAATCGGTGACGTCTTGTGGTACATGAGCGCCGTTGCGGCTCGTAATGCAATAACGCTAGGCGAGATAGCTTCGGTTGCCCGTGCATCGCGAGGTGGGGTTGCCGTGATGAGTCCCCGTCTCACGTTCCGTGATCTGCAGCCGGAGCGCAAGACGATCCAAGTAGAACCCAATCTTCTGCTCGAATGGCGCCTCGTCGATCTAGCTGAATCGGTCGGTCAGCTCGTTTTTGATCACCGAAAATTCCTAAAAGATCGACTTCGCGATCCGCTCGTCGGGTCCTTTGCAAAGGTGCTGTCTGAACTCTTGTCAGTTGCAAACCGGGCAGGGATCGCACTCGAGGATGCTGCACGCGGACAATTGCACAAGGCTATGGAGCGATGGCCTCGACAGCGTCGACTACCCAAATTGCGCGATTCAAGATATCCTGCCTACGAGCAGCTGCCCCGGACGCTTGCCGTCGAGATCCGTGAAGTTCAGATGGCGGATAACGCCTATTTCGTTTTTCAGCGTTGCAATGGGATAAATGTTGGTGATCGATTAACTGACAATATTGCGGATCCAGACGAATACAGATTTCATGACGTATTTCACTACGCGTACGCCGCTGTCTTAGGTTGGTCCCCGGTTACAAGAGCTTTGTACAAGCTAAAACGGAAGAGTAATAAGAAGGTAGACGATACAGAAGACGGTGCGAGGGCCATCTTAATCGAAGAAGGAATATCTGCTCTTGTCTTTAGCGAGGCCAAGAAGAATCGAATGTTCCAAGGCGTCGAGCGCGGGAAGCTTAGCTTTGACCTTTTGAAGCTTATCCGACGATTTGTCGAAGGCTACGAGGTGCACGATATGCCCTACTGGTGCTGGGAGGAGGCTATCTTGCAAGGGTTCGAAGCGTTCCGCTTCCTAACAAAGAATCGGATGGGTCGACTCGTGCTCGACCATAGGCGCATCGTCATGGAGCCCCTCTGAGAGTCGATGACGGGCGCTTCGGCACGGGTAGTCGTCCCCGATATCCACATGCCCCTACCTTCCGCCGAGCGAAAAAGCCGGTAGTGGATGCTTTTCCAAAGGGCGCTTCGTGACACCATCACAGTTTGTAGATGCAATTGCGAAGTTGCAGTTGCCCTCGGTTTTTAATCCGTACTCTGACATATGCCCGCATTTCGACCTGCCTGATGCAGCCTCCATCCGCCGGCGAAACCTTCACGCTCAACTCGAGGCGGCATTGGAGTTTGGGATCGATGCGATCTGGTTGGGAAGAGATTTGGGCTACCGGGGCGGACGGCGGACGGGGGTCGCGCTGACCGACGAGCCAAATCTCCCGAATGTCGGTCGTTCATTCGGACGCAGTCTTTCGCTGTCTCGAGCAACCGTGGGTCCACCCATGGCCGAAAGGACGGCCACCGTTATTTGGAGGACAATTCATCAACTCAAGGTGAGAGTGTTCACTTGGAACGTATTCCCTATGCACCCACACGTTTTGAATGAACCTCTTACCAATCGCTGTCACACGAGGGCAGAGCGAAGTGAAACGCGACCGATCTTGATTGGGCTGTTGGATCTCTTGCAGCCATCACGGCTAGTAGCAATTGGTAACGATGCGGAAGCCTGTTTGTTCGATCTCGGTCTCCCGTGCGACAAGGTAAGGCATCCGAGCTACGGCGGCATTTCAGACTTCGAGGTAGGGATAGCAGCGCTGCACCAGCAGCAGCTTACAGCTACCGACCGACGACAGCCCATCCTATTATAGGGTTTTCTTTGTCGTCCGTTGCTATTATGTTCCTTGCGAAAGGAACTCCCATGCCGAACAAGAAGGCTTGTGTAATCTACAGCCACGAGAATCAGGCGGAGGCCAGCCAGGTCGCCCAACGACTCGGAGGCGAGGGATATGAGGTTTGTGCGACTGAGGTGACTGGAGAGGAGGCGAACTCCATAAAGGCGGGCGTCTTGGATTCAATTCCGCCTAAGGTCGCCGGGTGTTTAGCCGACGCTGAGGTTTGTGTGATTCTCGTCGGAGAGGATAAACCGGCTGAGGTGGGTTTTGGTGGCGTTGCAGCTGCAGCTTCGGACGCCGGATGCCGGGTCGTCACCGTTGGAGGTAGCCCGGAGCAACTGCCTACAGAACTCGATGACGTAATCGATGGTCATGTCCCGTCAGCCGACAGTCCTGAGCTTCCTGAGATAATCAGTGGTCGCCCTCAGCGCATAAGGCCGGATAATACACCTGCGCCTGAGCGAGATGAGGATAGGGTGAAGTGCCAATAAATGAAGCTGTGGTCATATAAGATTTCAAGAGACTACGGCTTTGCGCCAAATCCGTTTTACGGCGCGTGCACCATAGCCTGTTGCAAGCCCGACATTCGAGGAGGCGCGAGTATTGGCGATCTGGTGGTGGGCTGTGGGAGCTCTAAGCTAAAACTAGTGGGTCGTACTATCTTCGCAATGCGCGTCGGAGAAAAACTCACGTTCCAGGAATATTGGGACGACGATCGGTTCCTAAGGAAGCGCCCGGTATATACCGCCGGGAAAGCTCGTGCTTTCGGCGACAACATTTATCACCAGGACTGCCTAGGGAACTGGATTCAGGAGGACTCGCATCATAGCCTCAAAGGAGGTTTGTGGAATGCCTTGAACGCTGAGCGTGACCTCCGCGAAAACGCAGTCTTAATTGCTACGGAGTTCGTTTATTGGGGAAACCTAGCCCCGCAAATACCACCTCATTTGCGAGAATACGATGGAGATGATCTCTATCCAAACGTGCGCAATCTTCGGAACTCCTATTCGGAGGCGTTCAAAGCGGAAGCTCAAGCATGGTTTGCAAGCTGCCCAAGAGGCCGGCTCGGTCGACCAATTAGTTGGAAATAGCTCTTTGGCCCCCTTGCGGCTGTGATGCCGCCTGAAGCCTCCCCACCGCAATGCCGCTAACGCTCAGCCTTTCTCCGCAAATCTCGAAGTGGGCGGAATGGTGGTCGTTCTGGCGTTGCAAAAATTAGTGCTGCAGTCCCCGCAACCACAGCACCACCTCTGCGGCCAGCGCTATGCGGCTGTCGGCGAAGGCATGGTCGGTGTCGATCTCGACCGCCTTCACCGACGCTTCTCGCTGCGCCCCTAGTGCCTCGGCGACCGGCTTGTTCTCGCCGGCATTGCCGTGGGTGGCATAGACGATCAGCACCGGCATGGTCGCCAGCCTCGGCGCCAACGCGCGCAGGTCCCATTGCTCGCCGCTCCGGACCACCTCGTCGGCGAGGTCGGCGGCGGTGACCGGGCCGAGGCTGTGGCCGACGTCGTCGAAGGCCTGGATGAAGCCGGCCCGCCCGGCCGCGCCGCCGGCCTTCACGTCCCGGGCGGTGGCGGCGATGTCCCAGGCGTCGATCAGGATCAGGCCGGCGAGCGGCGGAGAATTGCGGTGGTCGGGTTCGACGACACGGGCATTCGACATCCGCATCTTGTCGCTGTGGCCGAGTGAGTCTTCGGCGGCGGCGGCCGCCGCCGCGAACCCGCCCATCGAATGGCCGGCTATGACCAGGCGGGCCGGGTCGATGCCGTAGGCGCGGATCGCCTCGGGCGAGCGCAGGAACGCCAGAGCGGCCCGCGTGTCCTCGAACGCGTTCGACATCGAGAATCGGCCTTCCGAGCCCCAGGCGCCGCGATAGGTGAAGGTGAGGACGTTCCAGCCGGCGCGGCGCACGGCCTGGGCGAGGTCGAGATTGCGCTCGTTGCCGGGGAGGCCGTGGAGCAGCAGCATGGTCGGCTTCGGCCCCTCGCCGGCGGCGAGGAAGAAGAGGGCGTTCATCTCGGCGGGCCGGCCGAGCGCGGGCACGACCGGACCGGAGGGGATGACGAGCTGGCGGTTGCGGGCCGGGTGCGCCGCGTCGCGGGCCTTGTCGAACAGGACGGCGTGTGGGACTGGATCGCCGGTGCTGCCCGGCGCGCGCTTGGGGACGCAGCCGGCGAGCAGCAGAGCCAAGATTGCGGCGGCGGCGATCAGGCGGTTCATTTCTTGCTCTCCCCCGCGTCCGCGCTGTTACTTGACCGCGAGCTTAGGCTTTCGACCGCGCGAAAGCGGCAATCAAGACAATACGGCCTCGACCGAACATTGCTGTCCGTCGTCCGTGAATGTGAGGGATCCCCGGCCGCCCACTGTCAGCCTAAGAATTGCGTCTTGGCCAAAAACAAATCTGTAGCACCCGCTCGTTACGAGGAGGACACCCTCAAGCGTCGAGTACAGGTCGTCATCATCGTGGGTCACACTCACTCGATACGATCCGGCGGCGATGCTCGCATCCCTAAGGATTTTCTTGAGATCGCAAGTGTCTCCTGAGCCTACGAACACCACCTTGGTGTCAGTAACGACGGCCTCGTCCCCATAGCCATAATGATAACAGTACCGCGTTTGGACCCAAGCCGCCTGACCACTCACCTTGTACAGATTCTTGGCTTTACGAGTGAGGCTGACTTCATAGGAGGCAGCTTGTGACGCGTTGAGCGGCAGCACAAAGGCCAACAGAAATGAGGCGAGTTGGACCTTGAAACTCGGCCTTTGCAAAGCGGATTTCTCCTCCCGAGTCACCAAGTGGCCGCGTGCCTATACTTACCCCATGCTACGACCCGAGCATACTGAATAACCGATACGGGCCCGGCAGGCCCGCCCCTCAATCCCCTCCCGCAAGCGGGAGGGGAGGAGCAGGCGCGGCTCGGCCTCAGCGCCAGCGCCAGCTGCAGACCCGCTGGCGGTGGTGGTGGCGCCAGACGGTGCGGCAGACCTTGTGCCGGCGGTGATGGTTGCGCCAGCCGAGATGCCGGCCGCGATTGTCATGGTCGCGCCAGCCTTCGTGCCGGCCATTGTCGCCGCGCATCGCCTGGCCGTCATGACGGCCGTCCGGGCTGGCGGCGGCGGGGACGCCGCCGATCGAGCTCAGCACCAATGCGGCCGCCAGGGCCAATCCTCTGATTTTCATGATCACTCTCCTGACAACCCCTGTCCCCACCGAAACGAACGGCGCGGGCGCGCGGGTCCGTTACGCCAGTGGATTCATTCAGGTCCGGCCGGCTGGCGGGGCGGCCCGGCGCGATGCTAGGATCGGGCGAAACTCCGCAAGGAAATCCGCCTGACCCGCCATCGCGCTTTCTGCTCCGCCGTCGCCCTGCTGTCGCTGCTTGCGCAGCCCGTCCCGGCGGGCGCGCAGGGCCCGGACGCGGTGGCGCCGGCGCCCCCCACTCCCGGCCCCCCCGAAGCCGCGCCCGCGCCCGATTGCGCGGCGGTGGCGGCCGAGCGGACCGAGCTTCAGACCCTCCACGCCCAGGTCAAGCGCGCGATCACCGATTTGGCTTTCGGAGGGCCGAAGCGGCGTCCCAAGGTCGGCGCCGGCGACGTCGGCCGGGCGGCGGCGGGGACGGCGGCGTCTTTGCTTCTGCCGTTCGGGATCGGCATCGCCCTCACCGCCGCGACCGGCGCGGCAACCAAAGGGAAGAAGCGCAAGCGGGCGCCCGAGCCACCAGTCGACGTGCCGGCCCTGATCGACCGGCAGCACGCGATCGAGGCGCGGCTCCGCGAGCTCGACGCCTCGCCGTGCGCCGCCGCTCCACCGGGTCCCGCTCCGGCCGTTCCCGCTCCGGCCGCCGCCTCTACGCCGCGCGAATAAGGTTGCGGCGGGTGCCGAAAGCGCCCACGCCAGGAGGAGACCGGGCGCACGACCCTTCGCCCGCCCGATTCCCTCACGCGAAGGAACCAGCCCTATGAGCACGGCCGAAGACTATCAGGCGAAGGCCGAGGAGACGCTCGTCCAGCTCGCCGCCGCCACCAGCGAAGCCGAGCGGACCCGGCTGAAGCGGGCCCACGGCGCCTATCTCAGGCTCGCCAGCCATGGCGCCGAGGCCGCGGCCCGGGCCGCGACCCGCCCCCCGCCCAGGATCGAGCCCGAGAAGAAGAAGCCCGGGACCGGCCTGTTCCGCTGAGGCTTCGCGTTCCGGCTGGAGCCGGCTCCATCCGTCATTGCGAGCGCAGCGAAGCAATCCAGTAGCACCGACGAGGCTGCTCGATTGCCTCCCCCGGATCAGGTCCCGGGTCTGAAGGACGAGCCATGCCGCCTAAATGCTGGAGCTGTTCGCCCGCGTCCGCTCAATCCCGCTTCGGCATCATCAGCCGGACGCCCTTGTAGCAGCCGGCGACCCCGAGCGCGGCGACCGCGACCGACAGAGCGAACATCGCCAGTCCGAACGAGTCCCAGGAAGAGCGGCTGTTCAGCAGCTCCGACACCCAGATCGCCGTGCAGCCGCCGCCGAGCAGGAGCAGGCACAGGCTGCACAGCAAGAGCGCCACGCCGGCGACGATGTCGGCGCCGTCGGGTCCGCGTTTTCCATCCGCCATTCCGCCCCTCCTTCCGCCGCCGCGCCGGCCTTTGCCTCAGCCGCCTTTCCTGCGCAGCATCTGCACGCCCTTGACGATCGCGAACAGTCCGGCCGCGGCCGCGACCAGCGAGACCAGCAGCAGCCCCGGACCGTCCGAGCCGCCCCAGCTCGACCGGTCGAGCATCAGCATCAGCCAAAAGATCGTGCAGCCGCCGCCGACGAGCAGGATGCACAGGCCGAACAGGATCAGCACCACCCCCGCGACGATGTCGCCGCCGCTCGGCCCGTTCGTCACGATGTCGTGCCCCCGCGCGCCCTCAGCGCTTCCTCGCCCGGCGCTCCGGGCCGGTAGAAGAGATTGTAGGTGTCGAACGGGATCATCCGCCCGTCCGGCGTGGCGAAATGGATGCAGCTCCGCTTCACCGTGCCGATGTCGAAATTGTAGCGGTCGAGGAACTGGATGATCGCGACCTTGAACGTGTCGCGATAGGAGAGGCTGGCGGGCGCCTCGATCCCGGGCAGGCAGCAGAACAGGCTCGACAGCCGGTTCTCGCCATTGGCTTCGTTGGTCGACAGCGAGAGCAGGTCGAATACCCTTTTCTTCAGCGCCGGATCGCGCTCGAAGCTGATCGTGTTGGGCGCGGTCGAGACGATCTCGGCCCGGTCCATCAGGGTCGTCACCGGGAGAACGCCGCCGCCGGCGCGGATGCCGTAGCCGATGCAGATCTGGTCGGGATTGCAGGGGAGGGGCACCAGATCGGAGAGGCCGAACACTCCGCCCTCGGCGATCCCGCGCCGAATCGCGCCCAGCGTCGTGCGGTGAAGCCCGGCGTCGAAGCCGACATTGCGGCCGGCGTCCTGGACCGGCTGGAACACCACGCCTCGGACGCACGACCAGCCGAGCGCATGGTCGACGATTCTCCCGCATTCATGGTCGTTGACGCCCTTGCGAACCGCGCAGACCAAAGTCGTCGACACCCCCGCCGCCTCGAGCCGCTCGAGCGCCCGGCGGCGGATCCGCAGGAGCCTGGCGCCGCGCAATTCCATCAGCGCCTCGTCGTCGAGCGAATCGAACTGGAGATAGATTTCGAAGCCGGGGCCCAGAGCGGCGAGCTTCTCGGCGAACCCTTCTTCCTGGGCGATCCTGACGCCGTTGGTGTTGATCATCAGGTGGCGGATCGGCCGGGCCCGCGCCGCCGCGACGATTTCCCAGAAGAGGGGATGGATGGTCGGCTCGCCGCCCGAGAGCTGGACCAAATCGGGCTCGCCCTCGGCCTTGACCACCGCGTCGAGCATCGCCTCGACCTCGGCGAGCGGCCGGTGGTCGCCGCGCCCCACCGCGCTGTCGGCGAAGCAGACCGGGCAGGTGAGGTTGCAGGCGGAATTGATCTCGACGATGGCGATGCAGCTATGCTGCTCGTGATCGGGGCAGAGGCCGCAATCCCAGGGGCAGCCGCGCTCGGTCCGGGTCGCGTTGAACAAAGGCCGGTCGCCCGGCTTCAGCCAATGCTTGACGCTCAGCCAATAGTCGCTGTCTTCCTCGATCAGAGTCTTCATCACGCCATGATCGGCGCAGCGTTTCTGGAGGTAGACCCGGCCCTCCTCGCCGATGATCTTGGCCGGGACGAGCGCCCAGCAGGTCTCGCACAGGCTGGTGGTCTGGCCGTAGAACAGCCACGGCACGCTCTTGCGCGTTGCCGCTTCAGGAGCTTCAGCGAGTGCGGCGGGCGCGTCCATCGAAGACCAGGGCATAGATGATCATCGCCAGCGCGAGAAGCTGAAACAGATCGAGCGGACCGATCAGCCGCGGATAGGGTTTGAAGAACTCCCAGACGAAACGCTGCGCCGCATAGACGAGGATCAGAAGATAGAAAGCGCGGCTTCGGGTCCAGCCGGCCCGCCGCTTCAGCGCCGCCAGATAGACGCCGAGAAAAGCAAGCATCGCCAGGCTCTCGTAGAGCTGGACCGGATGGCGGCCGATGCCGTCGCCGAGATCGACCGCCCAGGGCAGCGACGTCGACGTTCCATAGGTCTCGTCGGGAAGCCCGGCGAACAGGCAGCCCAGCCGCCCGACCGCGATCCCCAGAGCGATCGGGCCGACCCAGATCAGCCCGGTCGAGATGCTGATCCCGCGCAGGCTCTTATAGATTTCGACCCCGAAAATCCCGCCGGCCAGCGCTCCCGCCACGCTGTGCGAGGGATGCGGCTGGGCGGCCATGCCGGTGTTGATCGATCCGAACAGCCAGGCGCCCCCGATCGCCCCGATCGCCAGAGCGACGACATAAAGCGGCCCAAGCGCCGGAGCGATCCGCTCGGCATCCTCCCGAAGCCGCCAGCGATAGAGCAATCGCCCGAGCAGAAGCGCCGAGCCCCAGGCGAGCAGGTCGAACAGGAGGTGGAGGCTGGGATGGGTCGGGATCGACATCGGCTCAGTGTGACAGGCGAGGCAAAGCGCGCAAGGGGAGGGCGAGGCCGATCGCCACCGACCGCGATCGTCCCGGCGGGCGCAGAAAGGATTCGTCATTGCGAGCGAAGCGCGGCAATCCAGAGCGGTCCCCGAGGCCCGCTGGATTGCCGCGTCCCCCGGATCAAGTCCGGGGTCCTCGCAATGACGGAAAAGTCTGTTCGATTCCGGACGTTTGTCACGGCAAAACAGCAGCTTGGCGCACAGAGGCTTGACCGAATCGAGCCGATCGGCTTTAGCGGCGCCAGCCCATTGGGGGGCGGTTCTCAGAATTTAAGGAAAAACATGCGCTCGACAGCTCTTTCGCTGCGCCTTGCCGGCGCCGCCCTCCTGATCCTCGCCGCTGCTCCGGCCGCGGCCGCCGACACCGCTCCGGCCCAGAGCAACAGCGCCGCCGATGCCGGCGGAGCCCCGGCCGCGGCCGCTCCCGCCGAGCAGCCGAAGGCCGAGAAGAAGATCTGCCGCTTCGACACGGCCAGCGGATCGCATCTTCGCGGCACCAGGATCTGCATGACCCGCGCCGAGTGGCGAGCCCGCACCCAGTAAAAGCGGGCTCTTGGCTGGCCGAATTCGGGCCGGGCCTCCGATCGGAGGCTCGGCCCGAACTGTATGTGGCGATTGTCTCCTCACGTCATTGCGAGCGGAGCGAAGCAATCCAGTGCAGCTTCCGAGGCCGCTCTGGATTGCCGCGCTTCGCTCGCAATGACGAACCTGTCTAAAACCGCATCCGCCCGCCGAGCGAGAGCACGATCGCCCGCTGGCTGGTTTCGCGCCCCAGCGTCGTCACGTCGGTCTGCGCCGGCGTCCCGCCGTAGAAAGTCTCGCTGCGGACGATCGTGTCGTCCTCGAAATCGGTATAGGCGGCCGCCGCATCGAGGGTCAGGCGCTTGCCCGCCCTGAAGCTCATGCCGATATTGTAATCGATCCGGTCGGCGTCCGGGACCCGCGGGCTTCGGCCGATCGCGGGGGTCGGGGTCGGATCGATCTGGATTCCGGCGCGAAGGATCAGTTTCCTGCCCATCGCCTGGTCGGCGCCGAACGCGACGCTCCATGTATTGTGGTAATTCTGCTGGATCTGCGTGCTGAGCGGAGCCGCCACGTCGATGCGGTCGAACTTGCTCCAGCCGAACCGCACCGCCTGGACGTTGAGGGTCAGGCTCTTCGAGACCGCGGCGCGCGCTCCGACGATCAGCTGCCAGGGCGTCGAGAATCGCGCCTGGGTGTCCGCCAGCACATTGCGGCTGGCAAGCGGCCCGGCGAGCCCGACGATCTCGACGCTGCCGTCGAGCTCATGCTCGATCGACGATTTATAGGCGATCCCGATCGTCACCCGCTTCGACGGGCGGAGCTGGACCCCGGCGCTCCAGCCCAGGTCCCAGCCGCTCCCTTTCAGCCTCACCCGGCCGTCGACCGATCCGGGCGCGAGGTTGGGGAGGGCGTTGCTGAGGAAGGCGTCGGCATATTCGACGTTCACCCCCGCTCCGAGGCTGAGCCAGGGCGCCGGCATGAAGGCGATCGAGGGCTGGATGTCGAGTGTGGTCAGCCTTGTGTGGATCGCCGAATAACGCTGCCAGCCGCCCGGATCGTAATCGCTGGTGAAGCTGAACGGCGAGGTGATGACGAGCCCGAGCGCGACTTTCTTGCCGAGCGGAAGCACCGCGCCATTATGCGGCGCCGCGCCTTTCTGCACCGGATCCCGCTGCGCGGCGATCCCGCCGGCCGCGACCGGAGGCACTCCGGGACGGTCGATGATCGTGCCGTCGTCGTCGAGATCGCCGGCCGGAAGAAAGATGGTAGCTCCGAACGAGCCTTCCTTGTCGGTGGCTCCGCCGATCGAGGCTGGGTTCCACCACAAGGATTCGGGCCCCGAATCGGCGACCTCGCCGCTGTTGGCGCGTCCCCAGCCGCGGACCGATTGCTCCTGGAGATAGAAGCCGGCGGCGATTGCGGGGGTCGAGGCGGTTAAGAGGAACCCGGCGGCCGTCCCGAAAAGCGACACCGCCACCGTCCTGCGGGGAACGCTCCGATTTCTTCGCTTCATCAACCGCCCCCGAATTAACTCTGGAAGGAAACCATCCGCCCGGCACCGGATTAAGCATCCACATCTCTGTATCGCAACCATTTTGTTCGATTAGCGAAACGCGCCCCGCGCTTTTTTCGCCCAGCAGCAAAAACCGAGTCCTGCGGGCAACAGTGCGATAGCTAGTGATGGGCATTTATCCAAGGGTGATTGTGACTTAGCTCCCGATATGCTTACCTGTGGATAAACCATGCGGCGGGGCGTATTGAATGAACAGACATTTCAAGGTCGAAGCAGTTGAAGGGGAAGCTGCTATGAGCATTGCGGAGGGGCGCGTGGCCCCCTTGCCGCTGCAGCATCGCGAGCGTCCGGCCGGCACCAGCCTGTTCGACCTCGGGCAGCTCGACGTCCGCTGGGAATCGTCGATCGGAACGCTCTGGACTCATATGACCCCGCTCGACCGGCCCAATTTCAACCGGTCGATGCTCCGCGATTTCCAGCGCTGGCAGTCCGAGATCCGGCGCGAGTTCGCGGCTCCCGATTCGGGACTTCGCTATCTCGTTCTCGGCTCGCGCTTCCCCGGAATCTTCAACCTCGGCGGCGATCTCGACCTGTTCGCGAGCTTCATCGCGGCCGGCGACCGTGAGGGCCTCGTCAGCTACGGCCGGGCCTGCGTCTCGATCCTCCACAACAATATGCGCCGGCTCGATCTGCCTTTGATCACGATCGCCCTCGTCCAGGGCGACGCATTGGGCGGCGGCTTCGAGGCCGTCCTCTCGTTCAACGTCGTCATCGCCGAGCGCGGCGCACGCTTCGGCCTTCCCGAAATCGCCTTCGGCCTGTTCCCCGGCATGGGCGCCCACTGCCTTCTGTCGCGCAAGCTCGGCCTCGCCAAGACCGAGCAGATGATGCTCTCCAACCGGCTCTATTCGGCGGAAGAGATGTACGAGATGGGAATCGTCCACGTCCTCGCCGAGCCCGGCTGCGGCGAGGAGGCGCTCCGCAACTATATCTCCAAGAACAACCGTCGCCAGGTCGGCCATCGCGGAATCTATCAGGCCTCGAGCCTGGTCGACGCGATCACGCTGGACGAACTCCAGGCGGTGGTCGAGGTCTGGGCCGATTCCGCTCTGTGCCTGACCGAATCCGACCTCAAGCTGATGCGCCGCCTCGTCGACGCCCAGGCGAGACTGGCCGCGGCTTAGCCCATCTCCACCATCCCGGCGACGGCCGGGATCTCATGACAAGAAGTCATGGCGGGTCTAGCCAGCTGCTATTGTTCGCGCAGAGACGCAGAGAGCCGCAGAGCCGCAGAGGGGCCTGTATCGCTCGGAAGCTGTGGAGTCCGTTCGCGCGACAGCGCAACCGACGAAAATGTCGGAAGGGCTTCGCCCGAAGAGCCCCGCTCGGCGCCTCTGCGCCTCTCGGCGTCTCTGCGCGAAACCAGCCGGGCTGCGCGCTTCAGCGGGCGCACCCGAATAGAACTCAGCCCTTCACCGCCTTCAGCGCCGGCACTCCGGCGATCGTATCGCCCTTCACCCCCCACACCTCGCCGCGCTGCTGGGCGTCGAGGCGGCGGCCGATCACGTCCTTGGGCGCCGGCCGGCCGAGATAGAAGCCCTGGGCGGCGGTGCAGCGGGCGCCGGTGACGTAGCCCAATTGGGTCTCGGTCTCGATCCCCTCGGCGACGATCTCCATGTCGAGTTCGGCGGCGAGCCCGACGAGCGCGTGGATGATCGCCCGGGCTTCCTTGCTTCGGGTGACGTCGGCGATGAAGCTGGTGTCGATCTTGATCTTGTCGAAGCGATATTTTTTCAAATAAGCGAGCGACGAGTATCCGGTCCCGAAATCGTCGAGCGACAGCTTCAGCCCGATCTTCTGGAATTCCTTGATCAGCGAGTTGGACTGGACATTGTCCTCGAGAAGCACGCTCTCGGTGATCTCGAGCTCGAGCCGCTTGGCCTGGAGGCCCGACGTGTAGAGCGCGGAGAGGATCATGTGCGGCAGGTGCAGATCCTTGAGCAGGGCCGGCGACATGTTGACCGCGATGGTGACGTCCTCGGGCCAGCTCGCCGCGGTCTCGCAGGCCTGGCCGAGCACCCAGTGGCTGATCGGCGAGATGAGGCCGGTCGCTTCGGCGATCGGAATGAATCGCGACGGGCTCACCGATCCGAATTCGGGATGGTGCCAGCGCAGAAGCGCTTCGCAGCAGCCGATCCTGCCGGTCTTCAAATCGACGATCGGCTGGTAATAGACTTCCAGCTGGTCCCTCTCGATCGCCACCCGGAGCGCCGCCTCGAGCTTTCGAAGCTCGAGGAACTCCTCCTCCATCGGCGGCTCGAACTGGCAATAATCGTTCCGGCCACCATTCTTGGCGTGGTAGAGCGCCATGTCGGCATGCTGGAGCAGGGTGTCGGCGTCGGTTCCGTCGCGCGGAGCGACCGCGACCCCGATCGACCCCGTGACCTGGATCGATACGCCCTCGATGCTCATCGGAACGGTGAGGCCGCGCATCACCTCGCGCGCCAGATCCTCGGCGAAGCCGTCCTTGCGGCCCCGGGCGAGGAGAACGAACTCGTCGCCGCCGAACCGGGCGACGCAGCCGCGGCCGTCGACGATCGAGGTCAGCTGCCGCGACATCTGGCACAGCACCTTGTCGCCGGTCGGGTGGCCGAGGCTGTCGTTGATCTCCTTGAACTTGTCGAGGTCGATCCACAGCACCGCGAGTTGCTCGTCGTCCCTGCCGGTCACGGCCGCGACCTCGGCCTGAAGCCGCTCCTGGAAGGCGCCGCGATTTTCGAGACCGGTCATCTGATCGTAGCGGGCCAGCCGCTCGAACCGGGCGGTCAGCCTCTTCTGCTCGGCGGTCGCCGACATCGCGGTCAGCACCGCCGAATAGGTCTGGAGAGTGATGTCGACCATTCCGATCGTGAAGACGATGTACATCACCCCGAGCACGGTCCGAAGCGTGTCGCCGCTCAGCATCAGCCCGACCGCCAGCGGCGCGCAGGCCAATGCGAGCTGGCCGATCGCGATCACCGGACGGCCGGCGTTGCGGCCGCAGATCCCGGCGGCGTAGCCGGTCGCCAGGGTCGCAGCGAGCAAATGGTGGATGGCGTCGTCGGAGCGGAGCAGGGTCAGGAGGGTGAGAAGCCCGAGAAGGAAGGCGAAGGCCCAGGCGCCGAGCTCGTAGACCACTTCGGAGCGCGCGCTCTCCGCCTCGTCCTGGCCGAGCACCCGGTGGAAGAAGATTGCATGCGCCATCCGGCAGGCGCCGGTCAGGGCGATGGCGATCGCGGTCGCGCCGATCCAGGGATCGCCGGTGTCGAGAGCGATCGCGGCGCTGAGGCCCGCGCCCGCGACCGCGCCGATCCCCAATGAGGTCGACGAGGCGTACAGCGTCTCGACCAGCGACCGCCGAACCTCGTCGGCTATCGTCCTGTCGATCCCGCCGATGCGGCGCAGCTTTGAGACGATGCTCGTCAAACATCTCCCTCCCGATGCGCTTCTGCCCGAAACTTCTTTATCTTGGATTAAGGTTGCCGATGCTTGGGAAGAGCAAACTATTCGTCATTGCGAGGACCCCGGACCTGATCCGGGGGACGAAGCAATCCAGCCTGGAGCCTTCGACATCGCACTGGACCGGATTGCCGCGCTTCGCTCGCAATGACGAAAGAGTGGATGCCACCGGCCCGTCAACCAATTGTTGACCTCTCTCCCCCATTGTCCCCGGCCATGGGTGCGCATCGCCACGATTTCGTCTTTCCGCGCCAGGCGGTCGCCGTCGAGCTGGTCCTGCGCCTGCCCGACGGAGCGCCCTGGTCGCTGACCTTCTCGCCGGGGATCGAGCGCTTCATCGGTTACTATCCGCGCCTCGACGGGATCGATGCGGGCGGCCCTTTGCTCAGCTTCCGCACGATCTGACGCAACTCTTGCGTGGGTTCGCCGGTTGAGACGCCCATGTCCGAAGCAAACCAGCAAGACGCCGGCGACGATTCGTCCGACCGCGGCACCGGCAGCGTCGAGCTGGCGCTCCGAATGCCCGACGGGCGTCCCTGGCCGCTGACCTTCACGCGCGGAATCGAACGCTTCATCGGCGCCTATCCGCGCCTCCCGGGGTTCAATCCGGGCGGCGCCCGGCTCGCGTTCCGGACGGTCTGACGCAACCGCTTCGCATGTCCGCCGGTTGAGCGAGCCATGGCCGATCCAGCCCAGCGCGTTCGCGCCGCTCTGTTCGACGTCGACGGAACCCTCGTCGACAGCAACGATCTTCACGCCGCCGCCTGGGCCGAGGCCTTCCGCCGGTTCGGCCGCGACATTCCCGAAGAAAGGATCCGCTTCCAGGTCGGCAAGGGCGGCGACAATCTGATCCCCGCTCTGCTCCCCGATCTCGGCGAGGCGGAGCGGGAAGAGATCGAGGCGTATCGCGCCGACCTTTACAAAAAGGATTATCTTCCGCGCGTGAAGCCGTTCCCCGGAGTCCGCCCCCTGTTCGAGCGGCTCCGCGCCGACGGCGTCGCGATCGTCCTCGCTTCGTCCTCGGGACGCGACGAGGTCGATCACAATCTCGACCTGATCGGCTGCCGCGATCTGGTCTCGGCCGCGACCTCGCGCGACGACGTCGAGCGGAGCAAGCCTTGCCCCGACATTTTCGAGGCCGCGCTCGGCAAGGCCGGAGTCCCTCACGCTCAGGCTCTCGTCGTCGGCGACACTCCCTGGGACGTGAAAGCGGCGGCCCGCACCGGTCTCGCCGCGATCGGCTTCCGCTCGGGCGGCTTCGACGACGAGGATCTGATCGAGGCCGGAGTCCGCGCCCTCTACGACGGGCCGGAGGATCTGCTTCGCCGCTACCCGGACTCGCCGTTCAATGGCCAGGGTCCGGACTCACCACCGGCAACGGCCATGACGTGGCGGAGAGGCGGTCATGGTTAGGAGGGAGGAGGGAGCGATGAAAATTCATCGGGACCGACGAGCGACGACAGCAGGGCCGTCTCTCCGCCGCGCCGCTTCGCGGTCGCCCGGAGAAGGACACCGGCTACGTCGGAGCACTTGTGCGGGCAACCAGCCCGCCCTTCGCACTCCTCCTTGCCTGTGCCCTTCTCCGGGCGATCCTGGCCATTGCCGGTGGTGAGTCCGAACCCCAGAGCCCGCAAGGCCGCCGCCGCGATCGAACGGACCGACCGCAAGGTCGCCCGGGCGATGATCCCGCACCGGCAAAGCGCTCCGGTCCGCCTGCTCGAACATGTCGCCGATCTCGGCGACCAGCCGCAGATCCGGATCCTGTGCGGCGCGGTCATCGCCACCGGCCTCCTCGGCGGCGACCGGAAGCTCGCCAGGACCGGCCTCAAGATGCTCGCCGCCCATACGCTCGCCACCCTCGCCAAGAATACAATCAAGCACCGGATCGACCGCGCCAGGCCTCGCTCGCGCGGCCGCGCCGGTGCGGACGACCGGATCACGCCCGGCCGGAGCGAGGCCAAGGAGGAGACCAGCTTCCCCTCGGGCCACAGCGCCGGAGCCGCCGCGATCGCCCGCGCCTTCGCCCGCGAGTATCCGGCTCACGCCGTCCCGGCCTGTGCCGCCGCCGGCACGGTCGCTCTCGCCCAGATCCCGCGCTGCGCCCATTATCCCAGCGACGTCGGCGCCGGCCTGGCCATCGGCCTCGCCGCCGAGGCTCTGACCGAAGCGGCTTTCGATTTGCTGGTGCCGCCTGACGAAGCGCCGCTCGGCCGGACTCCCGCGCCTCTTGCGCCGCCCCCAATGCCGGATTTCGATTCACTGGCGCTCCCCGGCGCGACTGATTAAGCCCGCGCGCGTTGCAGTGACTTTTGGAGCGCCGCCTTGCGTAAAGCCCTTCTCGCCCTCGCCCTTCTCGCCGCCGGCTGCTCGCCCGCTGCCGAGAACCGGACTCAGCCCCAGGCCCCGGACCAGGCGATGAAAGGCCCGATTGTCGCTCCGGTCCTGACCACGCCGGAGGCGAAGGACGTCAAATCCTATGCTCGCCCGGCCGAGGCCCGGGTGACCCATGTCGCCCTCAACCTGCGCGCCGATTTCGAGGCGAAGCGGATCGGCGGCTGGGCCACTCTCGACGTCGATGCCAGGCCCGATGCCCGCGAGATCGTCCTCGACAGCAAGGGCCTCGAGATCCGCTCGATCACCGACGGCGGCGGCCGCTTCCTGCCGTTCAGGCTCGGCAAGGCCGATCCCGAGCTCGGCGCTCCGCTCGCCATCCAGCTGCAGGGCGCCAAGCGGGTCAAGATCGAATATCTGAGCGCGCCCGATGCCGAAGCGCTGCAATGGCTGACCCCGGAGCAGACCGCCGGCAAGACGCATCCCTTCCTGTTCAGCCAGGGCGAATCGATCCTCAACCGGACCTGGATCCCGACCCAGGACAGCCCCGGAATCCGCCAGACCTGGGAGGCCCGGATCATCGTCCCCGAGCCATTGAAGGTGGTGATGAGCGGCGAGAAACTGACCCCGGCGGGCGAGCCCGTGCCCGCCAATCGCGGCGGCGGACGCGCCTTCGCCTTCCGGATGGACAAGCCGGTCGCGCCTTATCTGATCGCGATCGCCGCCGGCGACATCGCCTTCCAGCCGCTCGGCCCGCGCACCGGAGTCTATGCCGAGCCGGCGACGATGAAAGCCGCCGCCGCCGAGCTTGTCGACACCGAGAAGATGGTCGCCGCCGCCGAGAAGCTCTACGGCCCCTATCGCTGGGGCCGCTACGACATGATCGTCCTTCCGCCCGCTTTCCCCTATGGCGGGATGGAGAATCCGACCCTCACTTTCCTGACGCCCACCTTCATCGCCGGCGACCGAAGCCTCAACGGCCTGGTCGCCCACGAGCTCGCCCACAGCTGGTCGGGCAATCTCGTCACCAACGCGGTCTGGTCGGATAGCTGGCTCAACGAGGGCGTCACCTCTTACTTCGAGAACCGGATCATCGAGGCGCTCTACGGTCCGCGCCGCGCCGCCCAGGAAGCCTGGCTGTCCTGGGCCGACATGGAGACGAGCCTGAAGGAGCAGGGCATGAACAGTCCCGGCACCCGCCTCCACGACGACAGCGATTCCGAGGCCGGCGGGATCGTCTACGACAAGGGCTCGACCTTCCTGCGAACCATCGAGCATATCGTCGGCCGCGCCCGGTTCGACGCTTATTTGCGCTCTTATTTCGACCGCCACGCCTTCCAGCCGATGACCTCGGCCCGATTCCTCGCCGACCTGCGCGCCAATCTCGTCAAGGGCGACACGGCCCTCGAGCAGAAATTGATGCTCGACCGCTGGGTCTTCGAGCCCGGCCTCCCACCCAACGCCGCAAGGCCCGACCCCGTCGCCTTCGCGCACGTCGACTCCGCCGTCGCCGCCTTCAACGCCGGCGGCCCGGCGGCGAAAGTCCCCTACCTATCCTGGACCACCGCCGAGCGCCTCCGCTTCCTAAACGCCCTTCCGCGCAAGCTCCCGGAAGCCCGCCTCGCCGAGCTCGACCAAAGCTTCGGCCTGTCGAAGAGCGGCAATTCGGAGACCCTGTTCGCCTGGCTCCAGCTCGCCCTCGCCAACCGCTATTCGCCCGCGGTCCCGGTCGCCGAGCATTTCCTGACGAATATGGGCCGCCGCAAGTTCGTCTCGCCGCTCTTCGAGACCCTGATGAGCCAAAGCGAATGGGGCCGCCCGATCGCGCAAAGCCTCTATTTAAGGGCGCGCCCGACCTACCACGCCGTAACCACCAGCGCGGTCGACAAGGTGATGAAGGCGGAGAAATAGGCTCGGCCGCCCCGCTTCCGACCGGCGCGCGCTTAGAGCATCGTGCAGGAATATCGAGCGGCAGGCGCGATCGCGCACCGCCGCTCTGATTATTTGCGCAGCGTCCGGCGCCTGAACGCCTTGCCGATATCCTCGGGCGTCTCGACATTGTAGACGATGTCGCCGGACTGCGCCGCCTTCTCGCTCGGCGGGGCCTTGCGACTGGTCTTGACCCATTGCAGCTCGGCCAGCTTGCCGGTCAGCGGCAGGTCGAGATCCGGATCCTTTGGCGGTTCCTTAGCCGATGTCACGCGTTGCTCCGATGATCGCGCCCTTGTCCACGAGCCAGTTCAAGGCTTCAACATAGGACGGAAACTCCGAAGCTCCAACCGCGAGCACCGGCTGCATGGACGATACCGTCAGAGTCCGCCGATTCGGCTGGTCGGGGAGTACGTGAAGGATCGCCGGCTGAGCGGGGATCGCCCGATTGATCAGCTGGTCGATCAGGGTCGTCTCGTCGGGATCGATCGGCGCGTAGGTCGTCGACTTGCCGCCCAGCGCGGCGTCCTTGAGACCTCGCAACAGCTGGGAATCGAAGCCCAGCGCCACCAGCCCGGCAAAAAGAGGCCAGAGCGGTGCCGGTGCCGGCTTGTCCGCATAGGGCACGGCCGCCAGCGTCACGCGGCTCCAGTCGACCGCGTCCATCCTCGCCAGCCGAAGCCGAAACGCGGTCCCGGGCGGGAGATCGGCGGCCGCGGTCACCGCATCGGAATAGAGAATCGCGGCGGGCGAGGTGGACTGGCCCGACAGAAGATAGCTCCTGACCGGTAGGCGCCAGTGTTGCCACAGGCCCGGGTCGCGCAGCTCCAATTGAGTCCAGTGCAGACCCACGGCCTTTCCGCGCCTGGCCTCCTTCCCTTTCTTCTTCTCCTGCTCTTCGATTTCCTCTGTTTCCTGTTTCTGAAGCCATCGAAACAGCTCGTAATTCGTCTCGAACTCTTCGATCGAGTCCGCATTGCCGGCGAGGGAGACCCAGGGCTCCTGCAACCAGAGCGCCAGCGGAACGATGCGCGGACTGGACGAATCGAAATAGCGGGCCAGCCGGGAGAGGATTCGCTGAGCGCTGTCGTTCTTGCTGCTGTCCCTTTTCGCGCGCGTGAGCAGGATCAGTGCCTGCGCGAGGTCGGGCCCGCGTTCGTCAAGCGCCCGAACGAAAGCGAGATAGGCGTTGATCGTCCGCTCGACCGCTTCGGGATTCCGGGTCTCGAAGGCCAGGTCCGCAATGCAGCCGTCGAGCATTTTCTGGCTGACCGTCGCCGGCAGCAATTCGCTTGCGACGAGATCGTCGAGCGTGACCTCGAACAGAACCACAAGGTCGGCAATCGCCTCGAAGAGAGGCGCCACCTCGGCGAGCCGGCGGTCCGGGCCGCCCGATGGCGCGGGCGTCGCCGGAACCGGAGTTGCCTGGTCCGGCTCGGCGGACGCTTGTGCCTGCTTCACCGACACGGCAGGCGCTGCCGCGCGCGTGCCGGCCCTGGGCTTCCGCGTGCGGCTTTTCGGCCTCGATGCCGGACCGCCGGGGGGAGGTCCGCCGCCCGCGACCGGCGCTCCCGGGGCCGGCACGACCGGGTTGGCCAGCTCGTTCAGCACGAAACAATAGCGGCCGGGTCTGTGGGGAACACATTCGCGCAGTAGCTGGCCTCTCACCGTCAGGACGATGTCGGCAAGCCGCTTCAGCCTGTACTCGTCTTCGGGATTGTCGGCACGAGCCGCGTCCCTCTGCAGGTCCTCCTGCAGCAAATTGAAATCCAGCAGATGGCGGCTCAACTCCTGGACCATCCGCACCAGCTCGCGCAGGTCGGATGCGCTGATCGCGCAATCCTCCTTCTCGCCGGGGAAGCCGGCATCATCATCGCCGGGTTCCTTTTTGGGCCTGGGCGCGGGATCGGCTCCCATCCGCTTGAGCAGATCGTCGCGCAGGCTCCTGGGGCGGATGTCGACGCATTCATCCGTGTCGGATTCCCACGCGCGCGGGATATGATAGAGAGCGTCTATCGCCAGCTGGGCGAAACCCGAATCCAGCTCCATCCTTTCCTTGACGTCCTTGGCGCCGAGAACGCGGCCGATGGCGATCTGGATGGTCGCGGCGAGCCGGTAGCGGCCCGCCGACTGCAATTCTTCCTCGGTGCAGATCAGCTCGTCGTTGGGACCGGTCAGGGTCGCGACCTCGCGGGCGACGTCGCTGAAATTGAGCTTGGAGCGGTACATGACGACCAGCGCGAAAACGGCGGCATGAAGCGCGCCCGGCCCCTCTTCGGGGACGTTCTCGAGCAGGCTGATCAGATAATCGTACAGATCCTCGGCGCGGCTCAGGACGAGCACGCGCTCGCTGAAATAGGTATGCTCGGTCGGATAGGCCTCGTCCTCAACCCGGCGCTGGATCAGGTCGAAATAGTCGCGATTGGCGAGGAAGCAGAAGAAGCCGTAGTCGGCGACCAGATGCTTTAGGCGATGGATGATCGCCGCGATCTTCTCGCCCGCTTTCTCTTCGACCAGTTTGTCGAGCTCGTCGACGACGAAGACCGGCGCCAGCCCGGCCTGGCGGATCCGGTCGATCACCACCGGCAGGTCGCGGTCGAGCGTCTGGACCGAGCGATCCTGGATGAACTGGTAGTTGAGAGTCCGGCTGCTGCTGCGCTCTCGGGCGCTGGTCCAGCTCAGGGTCAGCCCGCTTGCAAGCCAGACCAGAAGCCCGATTCCCACGCCTTCCGCCGCACTGCTGCTGCCGACCCCGACCACGCTCCCCGCCAGGGCCCCGGCCCCGAGCGCTCCGATCCGGTTGACCAGCTCCTTGACGTCCACGCCGGAGCTGGACTTGGTCTCGTTTTTGTCGCTCTGCTCGCGTCCGACCTTGTAGGTGACCGCGCCCGAGCACACCTGGAAGGCCTGGGCGGCGGTCGTGATCGCGATCACCTCCTTCATGCCCTGGTCGCGAATCGCGCTCTGCTCGATCGCGTCATCGGCCTCCGGAGGCCATAATATGCCGCGCTCCAGCCGTCCGATCCGGTCCCAATAAGAGCGGAGCATCGCCGGCTCGGGGGTCCCGTCGAGCTCGAGCGCGAGCTGGGCGGCGAGCTCGAGCCGATCGGCGCGCTCGGCCGCTTCGGCCGGCTTGCGCGGCTCCGGGCCCAGAGCATGGACGGTGAAGGCTTCCGCGGCCTCGGCGGCAAGTGCGCGGTACAGGGCGATGGTGATGTGGATGAGGGCATTGCCTGCCGGATCGCCGGCCGCCGGTTTCTTCTTGCCGCCGGCGGACTCTTCTTCCTGATCCTCCGAAGCCTCTTCAGCGAGCGCCTCCTCGACCTCCTTCTGGCGCGGCGGCGCCGACAGGATCGCCTCGCCGACCAGCTTGACCATCATCGGCCGCTGGAGCCGCCCGCGCCGCCCGGTCGGTATCCCTGCCGGGTCGACCGAGTCGCTGATGATCTCCCGGCGCAGCTGGCGCACCGCGTGGGTGACGGTCGACGTCTTGCCCGCGCCGCGATGGCCGGCGATCAGGAAGGATCGGCCGGCAACCTCCTCGAGCACGTAGCGGCGCAGGTCCCGCAGCAGCAGCTCGAACGCCCGCGACTTGGCGAAGGCCGGCTCGCCGGGCAGCCGCCAGTTGCCGATCGCGCTGTAGCGCCGCCAGACATCGCCGAAGCGGAACGGCATCAGGCGCCGCCTCCGGACAGGTTCGCCGCGGCTTCGTTGGCGGTCGCATTGCCCTGCTCGTTCGCCGCTACGTTCGAGTCCGGGCCGGCCTCGTTCGCTTCAGCTTCGGCGTCATTGGCAACCGCATCGGTTGTTCCGGAGCTGTTGGTCTCGACGCTCTGATTGGTTTCCGCGGCGGTGAGCCCGTTGCCCGCCATGACGGTGGCGCTGACCAGAATCAGAGCGAGCAGCAGCAGAATCGCCGTCTGGGAGATTCGCCATCCGCCGAGCGAACCGCCGAGGCCGCCCCAGTGGCTGCTCACCTCGACTTCGCTGCCCGCGATCAGACTTTCGGCGGCGGCGATGATCGTGAACAGCGCAGCGGCGCCGAGCAGCACGATCAGTGCCGCGGGCACCGGCTTTGCGCCCTTGGTCAGGACGCCCGCGAGCAGGAGCGCGCCGGCGACCGCGATCGCAAGTGCGGTCAGCCAGCCAGTCGCCGATCTCCTCACCGCCATACCCGGTCCGGTTCCGGTTCTTTCGGTCCATTGGGGCTCGACACCCTCTCTCATCTCCACCGATCTCTTGACGACAAGCGCCACCATCGTCGCTGCCGCGAGCACCATGCCCGCAAGCGCGATACGAGATTCAGGACTGGTCCAGTTGAAGGCCGCGGACGATCGCCAAATCAGTGCGCCCCACAACAGCAAATTGGCCAGGCACGCCGCGAACATGAAGGTGAAGAAATAATATAGCCGCATGGTCCCCCCCTTCGGGCTCACGCCTCCCCAGGGTCGACATGTTATGCCGATATGCGCCGGGGCTCAACGGCGGCGGACCGGGGCCGCTCGAAGCCGGATTTGAGCGCAATCGGCGGGACGCGCGCCGTTGAAATGCCGGCAAGGAAGGTGCCGTATCGCACCCCAGGAGCCCACCATGTCCTTCCGCCTTTCCGGCCTTGCCGCCGACCAGTTCCGCCCACTATTCGGTCTCTCCGAAGAAGATCTCGCCGCCAAAGGCGTGCTTCGCCTCGCCGCCGACGACAGCGCTCCGTGCCGGGTCTCGCTCGACGACGTGCCGGTCGGTGAGCCGGTCCTCCTGATCCATTACGAGCACCAGCCGGCGCCCTCGCTCTACCGTTCCTCGGGGCCGATCTTCGTCCGCGAGAATGCCGGGGAAGCGCTGGTCACCGACCGGGTACCCGACAGCTTCCGAAAGCGAATCTATTCGGCCCGGGCCTATGATTCGGACGGGCTGATGATCGACGCCGAGGTCGGCGAGGGGACCGCGCTCGAGGCCCTCATCGACGGATTGTTCGCCCGGCCGGAGGTCGCCTACCTCCATCTCCATCACGCCCGCCGCGGCTGCTTCGCGTGCCGAGTCGATCGCGCCTGATTCGCGCGATTCAACCGCCCAATCCTCCCCGGTACGGGGAGGGGGGACCGGCCGAAGGCCGGTGGAGGGGCTGCCCGGGACGCCGCGCCTTCCTCCGATTCCGCAAGCCTTTTCCGACTCGATTCACCGCATCGCTTTTGCGACGAACGGAAGGTTAAGCGCGCATTTAGCATCTTGCGCCCGATTCCCGCTTGAAACACAATGGCTAGTGGCGCGGCCAAGGGGGCAACGCTAACCATTGTGGATTGCGGCTGCGCTCACCATATCAGCGCAGGCCGGAAAAGGCTGCCCTGTGGATATCGGGGACAAGCCCAAATTCGCGCCCCCGCCGCCCGCCGAAACGCCTAAGACGGGCAAGAGTCCGCTGGAACGGATTGAGAACAAGGGGTAGGATGATGGATCTGAGCGGAAGCAGCGAGATTGGAGCGAGCGACGTGGCAACCAGCGTTGCGCAACCGCCGAAGAAGGCGAAGGCCAACTCGAAATCGATCAAGCCGCTGACCTTCGACGTCGAGGTCGATCACAGCCGTGACGCGCTCCTCACCGACTTCGGCAAGGACACGCTCAAGGACCGCTATCTGCTGCCCGGCGAATCCTATCAGGACCTGTTCGTCCGGGTCGCCTCGGCTTATGCCGACGACGCCGCCCACGCCCAGCGCGTCTACGATTATATCTCCAAGCTCTGGTTCATGCCCTCGACCCCGGTCCTGTCCAACGGCGGCACCGGCCGCGGCCTGCCCATCTCCTGCTACTTGAACTCGGTCCCCGACAGCCTCGAGGGCATCGTCGACACCTGGAACGAGAATGTCTGGCTCGCCGCGCGCGGCGGCGGCATCGGCACCTATTGGGGCTCGGTCCGAGGCATCGGCGAGCCGGTCGGACTCAACGGCAAGACCAGCGGAATCATCCCGTTCGTCCGGGTGATGGATTCGCTCACTCTGGCGATCTCGCAGGGCTCGCTCCGCCGCGGCTCGGCCGCCTGCTATCTCGACATCTCGCACCCCGAGATCGAGGAGTTCCTCGAGATCCGCAAACCCTCGGGCGACTTCAACCGCAAGGCGCTCAACCTTCACCACGGCGTCCTCGTCACCGACGCCTTCATGGAAGCGGTCAAGTCGGGCTCCGAATGGGCGCTGCGCTCGCCCAAGGATGGCTCCGAGCGCGCCACCGTCGACGCCCGTTCCTTGTTCCAGAAACTGGTCGAGACCAGGCTCGCGACCGGCGAGCCCTACATCATCTTCATCGACAAGGTGAACGCGACCATGCCGCGCCACCAGCGCGAGCTTGGCCTCAAGGTCTCGACCTCGAACCTGTGCAGTGAGATCACCTTGCCGACCGGCCGCGACCATCTCGGCAACGACCGAACCGCGGTCTGCTGCCTCTCCTCGCTGAACCTCGAGACCTGGGACCAGTGGCAAGGCGAGAAGGGCTTCATCGAGGACGTGATGCGATTCCTCGACAATGTCCTCACCGACTATATCGAGCGTGCGCCCGACGAGATGGCGCGGGCCAAATACAGCGCCGAGCGCGAGCGTTCGGTCGGCCTCGGAGTGATGGGCTTCCACTCCTTTCTCCAGGCGCGCGGGCTTCCGTTCGAAGGGGCGATGGCCAAGTCGCTCAACCTCAAGATCTTCAAGCACATCTCGGCCCAGGTGAACGAAGCCTCGATGATGCTCGCCACCGAGCGCGGCCCTTGCCCGGACGCGGCCGACCGCGGCGTGATGGAGCGCTTCTCGTGCAAGATGGCGATCGCCCCGACCGCCTCGATCTCGATCATCTGCGGCGGCACCTCGGCCTGCATCGAGCCGATCCCGGCCAACATCTACACCCACAAGACTCTGTCGGGCAGCTGGTCGATCAAGAACCCCTATCTCGAGAAACTGCTGGTCGAGAAATCGAAGAATTCGGACGCGGTCTGGAACTCGATCCTCGAGCAGGGCGGCTCGGTCCAGCATCTCGATTTCCTGACCCAGGAAGAGAAGGACGTGTTCAAGACCAGCTTCGAGATCGACCAGCGCTGGCTGATCGAGCTCGCCGCCGACCGCACGCCCTTCATCGACCAGGCGACCAGCCTCAACCTGTTCATCCCGGCCGACGTCGACAAATGGGACCTGCTGATGCTCCACTACCGCGCCTGGGAGCTCGGCATCAAATCGCTTTATTATCTGCGTTCGAAGAGCGTCCAGCGCGCCGGCTTCGCCGGCGGGGTCGAGGCCGACAACACGCCTGACCTCAAGCAGATCGACCTCCAGACCACGGATTATGACGAGTGTCTGGCGTGCCAATAACACTCCGTGCCTTACTCCCTTCGGCGCGGAATCTGACGGGGGAGCGCGTTGCCGCGAGGTCGGACTCCGCTCCGCATCGTGGTCCTTCCGGCGCGCGCTCGCTCCCCCGCCTTTTTGCAATCCTCGCGCCGGCGCTTTTGCTCGCCGCCTGCGCCACCCAGGTCCCGGCCGGGGTCCAGCCGCAGGCGCCGGGCTTCCTGCTCGGCCTCTGGCACGGATTCATCTTCCCGGTCGCCTGGCTGCTGTCGCTCTTCATTCCGGACGTCGCGATCTATGCGGTGCCGAACAATGGCGGCTGGTACGATTTCGGATATTTCGTCGGCGTCGTCTTTCTCGGCGTCGGGGCCCATGGCGGAACGAGGCGGAGGAGACGGAGCTGATGGAGTTGACCTGGGGGCATGTGTTCATGGCGCTGGCCGCTTTGGCCGCGATCGGCGCGGTCTGGTACGGCCTCGCTTTCCTTCGCTTCCGCAACGAGCGCCGGGGCACGCCGCTCTACGCCCGCCGCCGCGACGCCCGGCGCGGCGCGATCCTGGCCGCTCTCGCCGCTCTCGTCCTCGCGGCGATCGGATGCTTCACGCCCTTGTGCACGATGGCGATCGCGTGAACGGGATCACCCTCGGCCATGTGATGATCGGCGCGGCTTTTGTCGACGTGATCGGCGTTCAGCTGATCGTTCGCGGAATGCCGGACGACACCGAGGATCAGCGCCGCGCGTCCCGAATCGTGTCTTTTGCCTCGGTGGCGTCGGCCCTCGGCCTTTGCGCCATTGCGATTTTCGCGCCGATCGGCCGAATGCAGATCATTTGAGCAGGCAAATGAAAACGACCTTCTCCCAGCCCTCCACGCAGACCCGGCCGTCGGTAGAGCCATGACCGCCCGCGACTGGATCCTGATCGCCTGCGCCCTCGCGGTCGGCGCGGCGGGCGTCTATATGATGCTCGCCCCGAGGGGGCTGTTCATGCGCGCCGAGGACCCCGCCGCCTACCGGCCCGAGGCGGTCGAATATGACAGTCCGCAGGGCCTCTGGCTCCGCAAGACGGCGGGCCCCGTGCTCGTCGGCATATCCCTGATCTTCATCCTCACCCGGTTCATCTAGGAAGCCTGACATGCCCCTTCTTCAAGCCCGCAAGCAGTACAAGCCGTTCGAATATCCCTGGGCTTACGATTACTGGAAGCGCCAGCAGCAGATCCACTGGATGCCCGAGGAGGTGCCGCTCGGCGAGGATTGCCGCGACTGGGCCCAGAAGCTGACCGAGCACGAGCGCAACCTGCTCACCCAGATCTTCCGCTTCTTCACCCAGGCCGACGTCGAGGTCCAGGATTGCTACCACGACAAATATGGCCGGGTGTTCAAGCCGACCGAGATCAAGATGATGCTGACCGCTTTCTCCAACATGGAGACGGTGCACATCGCGGCCTACTCGCACCTGCTCGACACGATCGGCATGCCCGAGAGCGAATATGGCATGTTCCTTCAGTATAAGGAGATGAAGGACAAGCACGATTATCTCGCCACATTCGGGGTCGACACCGACGAGGATATCGCCCGCACCTTGGCCATGTTCGGCGGCTTCACCGAGGGGCTCCAGCTCTTCGCCAGCTTCGCCATGCTGATGAACTTCCCGCGCTTCAACAAGATGAAGGGCATGGGCCAGATCGTCTCCTGGTCGGTCCGCGACGAGAGCCTCCATTGCGAGGGCATCACCCGCCTGTTCCACGCCTTCGTCAAGGAGCGGAACTGCATGACCAAGGCGGTCCGCGACGACATCATGGACGTCTGCCAGAAGACCGTCCGCCTCGAAGACGCCTTCATCGACCTCGCCTTCGAGATGGGCCCGGTCCCCGGAATGACGCCCAAGGAGATCAAGAAGTATATCCGCTACATCGCCGACTGGCGCCTTGGCCAGCTCGGCTTCCAGCCGATCTACATGATCGACGACCACCCGCTCCCCTGGCTCGCCCCGCTCCTCAACGGAGTCGAGCACGCCAACTTCTTCGAGACGCGAGCGACGGAATATTCAAAGGCGGCGACGCGAGGGAACTGGGGCGAAGTGTGGGACAATTTCGACCGCAGGAAAGCGGCCAAGGCGAACGACGTCGAGGAGGCCGCGCCGGCCGGGGATGATATGTTCACCCGGGCGGGGGTTGCGGCGGAATAGGAGATGATCAATGGCCGGCAATGACCGAAACATTTATCGCACTACTGGAGGCGTTTGGGCCAACAAGCGGCAGGGAGCCAGTCGAGCGGCCGGATTGCATAGCACTCAACGAGAGGCTGAGAATGCGGCGCGCGAAATGCTGCGAAACTCGGGTGGTGGTGAATTGATCACTCACGGAACAAATGGCCGCATCCGCAGCAAAGATACGATTGCTAAACCTGATCCAAATCCACCGCGTGACACGGAGCACTAATGCCAGTGCATGACGTTCGAGCCGTCGCAAATGCGGTGTTGTCACTGGCTCAGGAAGAGCGTCAAGAGGTATCAAACCTCGCGCTCAACAAGATCGTTTATTTTTTGCATGCAGCCTACCTCCATGAGCATGGGATCCCGCTCGTTTCGGCAAAGATCGAGGCTTGGGATCACGGCCCGGTTTTCCGAGAGATATATCATCAGTTCAAAAAGTTCGGGCGTGGGGCGATCAGCGGCCGCGCTATGCGGCTAGACCCGAGGACAGGATGCCTCGTTCAGGTTCCTTTGACGCTCGACCATGCCGAGCTGGCCTTCGTTAGGAAGCACGCCGCTGAATTATTGAAGTTATCCCCAGGAAAGTTGGTAGGGATGTCTCACGTTCGAGACGGCCCGTGGTATGCTGCGAGGTTCGGAGACGGTAGATTGAACCCCGGCGTGGAGATCACTGACGACCTTATCAAGGGCACGGCGGCGAAGCAGGCGAGGCACTAATGGCGAAGACGCTTTCTCAGATTTTGTCGAAGCTAGATAAGCCGCCGGCTGCACACAACTGGGCCCTGTGCAATCACCAAGAGCAGGTCCGAACTACAACTGCACTGGTGAATCTTGCCATGGGCTTCCCGACGGTTAGTTACCAGTGGGCGAACTTAGTCATCCAGAACGTCTTGGCTGACGGCCTGAGCGACCGGAGGGCTATTCAGAATCTGGAGCGGATTTGCCCTCCGGCTCAATTGGAAGATAATCTTGATTTCCTAGCTGCCTTTTTGGTCTATAACGAAGATAAGGGCCTCCGAGGCTTTAGGGTTTTTGACGAATTTGCTGGTCAGTTTTTGGCTGGGCCGGACGTGTCGGTTCCTGTGCGCCCTGCCGTTATCCTAAATATTAATGGCATCTTGAAGCCGTTATTCGTCATTGGATGGGCAACCAATTCGCTGAAATATTATCAGAGACGGCTCCTCTCGACGCTCTATGAAGATGCCATCTATTCGCTAACCGACCTTCGCGAGTCTCCCGGCGAAGTGCTTTTCTTTCCGAAGAACGCGTACGGCATACGGATCGTCGACCGGTGGGACCGGGGATCTTATCAGCTTCTCGACAAAGAGCAGCTGCGCGATCAGGTGCTCCGTTTCATCCAGGCGCGTGCCAATGCGAGGCCGATCATTGCGGATCGTTACCAGCGTCGCGCAGAGCAGAAGGCACGTGAAGAGGCGGCTCGCAGACACGCGGCCGACCGAGACAGACCGCGAAAGGGCTAGCACGCGCGCCTAGTGAAGTAGTCTATGGACCTGATTTCTTTTGCAGAAGCCTTGGCAAAGACCAGGGGTGAGCGGCGCCATCTCCTGCTAGGGAATGGCTTTAGTATCGCGCTCTTCCCGACACGTTTCACCTACATGAGTCTGCTGCAGCAGGCGAAGGATGAAGGCCTTTTCAAAAAAACGCCGCAGCTTGTGGCAGCTTTCGATATTTTGCGGACTACGGACTTTGAGGTTGTCCTCGAAGCGCTCGTGCGAATGAGGCGGCTGATTCACCTCTACGTAAATGAGGCGGATATCCCCAAGAAGATCGCGCAAGACGCTGAACACTTAAAGCACGCCTTGGTCTCCGCGATCGCAGGCAAGCATCCAAATCGGCCGGGCGAGGTTTCAGAAAAGCAATTCACCGCTGCCCGAGCCTTCCTCGCGAACTTTGCCGGAAAGAAGCTGGCTAAGCCTGGATGTATTTATACCCTCAATTACGATCTCCTATTATACTGGACGATTCTTCATGACCCAAAGCCAGTCTGGAAAGGAGCAAAGCTGGTCCCGCCCGACGACGCTCTCTTTCTCGGGCGGGACGACGGCTTTCGGGCGCCTCCAGAGGATTATGACGCTGAATACGTATCGTGGGACGTAGAGGGAGGATCTAACTCTCAAAACATCCACTTTCTTCATGGCGGACTGCACCTATTTGACGCCGGAAATGAGCTCCAGAAGTTTTGCTGGGAGCGGTCTGGTATTCCCTTGATGGACCAGATCCACCAAGCGTTAGATAGTGACCGTTTTCCGTTGTTCGTGTCTGAAGGAAGTAGTTCCTCCAAGCTGAGCAAAATTCTACATAGCGGCTATCTTACGCGGTCATACAAGAGCTTCGCCAGCGTTTGCTCAGCTCCCTCCAACAACGTCTTTGTATACGGCCACTCGTTGGCTGAGTCGGATGAGCACATCCTAAGGCTCATTGAAAGGGGACGCTGTGCAGGACTCTTTGTGAGCATTTACGGTAATCCCAACGACGAGGAGAACGCCGCCATCATTCATCGAGCGGAACTAATAGCTGCCTCCCGTGACCGCTACCCCCTCGATGTGGCCTTTTACGACGCAGAGTCGGCAAGGGTTTGGGCTTGAGGATTGTTGCATCACCAACATGACTTTCAAGCAGGAGGTAATTTGTCTACGGAAAGGTGACTCGCGCCCCGTTCTGCCAAGACTGGAATTCGCATGCCTACAACCGAGAAATCATGCTTCGTTATCTCGCCAATAGGCGAGGTGGGATCGCCCACCCGAGATCGAGCTGATCTAGTCTATGAGTTCATCATAACTCAAGTGCTTGCCCCCCAGGGTTACAAGATAGAACGTGCAGACAAATTCTCCGAACCCGGAATTATAACAAACCAAATAATCGACCGAGTAATATCCGCCGATCTCGTGATTGCCGATCTATCGGAACGAAATCCCAACGTGTTCTACGAGCTGGCGATACGACATGTTTCCAGAAAGCCATTTGTTCACATCATATCTCACGACGAAGATATCCCTTTCGATAACGCGGCAGTGCGTGCGATAAAAGTCGATGTTCATGACCTAAGAAGCGTCAAGGCTGCGCAAGATGAACTTAATCAGCAGATCCAGGCAGCCATGGCGTCCGGCGCACGCGTGGAAAGTCCCATTAGCATTGCCCTTAGTATACAGGATATGCGTAACAGTGGGGACGAGGACAAGGTTGCCCTTAGTGCAGTGATGGCGGAAATATCCCAGTTAAGACGCAGCCTAAGTGATCTTGCTATCAATGTCAGTTTCAGTAATAAGCGGGATTTCCTCGGCACCAGAGACTATTCGAACATACTCGACTTTACTCGGGCGTTCCATAGCGCGCCATCAAACGCTAACAAGGCAGCGACAGTGCGAGCCTATCTGAGCGCAATTGAATCTCTGAGAGACGAGGGCCCGAAATCTGTCGAACCTAAGCCTCCGCGTAGTACCAAGAAGGACTCGCCACCTGATAAGGAGGACTAGGGCTCCGTCACTGTCGATTTGCGAGGCGTCCTGACGCCGTTCCCTTCACTCGGGCGCCGTGATACGTTTGTACCATCGCAGCCAAAGGGGGAGGAAGCGATGATCCGTGATCCGAACGAAGTCCGTGAACAGGCAGACGCGCCGCCTGCCGATGTCAGCGAGGCGCGGAAGCGCGGCGAGGTGCTCGCCAGCATCACCGCCAGCTATTTCTTCCTTCGGCGCGGCCTCGCCTTTCTCGCTCTGGCCTTTCCGGTCGCGCTCTGGCTGTTGGCCGGCTTCCAGGACTCGCTCAGCGCTTATTACCATTGCTCGCGGGGCGGCTGCGGCACTGTCGCCGGCACGGGCGCGGCCCGCGACGTTCTCGTCGGGGTGCTGTGGGCTGCCGGCACCTTCCTCATCTTCTACCGGGGCTATAGCCGCCGCGAGGATTGGGCTCTGAACCTGGCCGGGATCGCCGCGGCGGGAGTGGCCTTTTTCCCGGCCGACTTCAACAGGGCCGCGGGCGAGGGCCGAAGCATGATCGGCAAGCTCCATTTCACCAGCGGCCTGATCTTCTTCCTCGCCATCGCCTTCGTCTGCATCTTCTGCTCGGGCGACACGCTCAAGCTGCTGAAGGATGAGGCGAAGCGGGTCTGGTTCAAGCGCCTCTATTCCGGCCTCGGAATGGCGATGGTCGCCGTCCCCGCCGGGGTCGCCGCGCTCCATTATTTGCTCGACCCGCCCGACAGGAATTACGCGGTCTACGGAGTCGAGGTGGCCGGCCTCGTCGTCTTCTCGGCCTACTGGCTGTTCAAGAGCAAGGAGATCGCGCTGATCGAGGAGCAGTGAAGGCTCCCTTCGCGGCCACAGATTGGCGTGCGCAGGCTGGTCTTGCGTCCAGATCGTCAGTCCGGACTTACCCGTCGCGGACCTGCCTGTCCTGGACTTGCCTGTCCTGGACTTGATCCAGGGATCCAAGGATTCAGGGATCCGAGAATCCGGGATTCATGAACTCGAACCTGCACGCATCGGACGGGCCCTGGTGCGGGGGGTACTCCGCCCGTTGCATCCTCTGATGGAAGGGTGTCGGCTTCCGGAATGAAGCTCGACTGCAGGCGCTCACATCCGCCGGCTGCCGAACAAGGGTCGTCGGCGGGGTCCCAAAATGATGACGAATGATGACATCGAAAAAGTCGGTTCGGACGCACTGAACGCCTCTGCCGGAACCCCAAAATGATGACGTATGATAAGCTTGAAAAGATCGCGGCGGGAGCTGAGCGCTGCCCCTGCCGGCTCCCGCATATGTTGACATTTGTTGACATCGAAAAATTCGGTCGGGATGCGGCGGACGCCTCGTCCGGACCCGCAATATGATAACGAATGATAACTTCGGAAAATCACGGCCGGGAGCCGGCGGCGGCCCCTGCGCGGTCCCCGACATGTTGACATTTGTTGACGTCGGAAAGAATCGCGGCCGGAGCCTAAAGCGGCTGAACCCGGACGTTCCGGGCGAGGGTCTTGAACCGCTCCCCGCCCGCCTCCCGCACCGTGATCGTGACGTGCCCGGTCTTGCTGGTGTTGCGGTCCTCGACGGTTCCGGAGCGGCCGGCATGGGTGCCGCCGAAGACGAGGACATGATCGCCGTTGCCGACGTCGTCACCGGAGACCGCTTCCCGGCTCATCTTTGCCTCCTTAGCCTGGCGCGCAATGCGGGGACACTGGTAGCCCAATCTTCGCGATCCTCAAGGCACGAAGCTGACTCGGGGCGCCTATCGCCTCCTGCCGCGTGTTTCCGGACAGCGCGTCAGCACCGCCGGCGCAGGCTCGCGCAGGGTGAACACGCCGTCGTTGAGGATCTCGATCGCGCCCGAGGCCGAGCGCCGCTGCATCACCGTGATGCAATAGTCGCTGTGGTTGGGCCAGATCGCGTCGAATTGCGCGCTCGGCACGGCGATGTCGGTGCTGCTCCTGAGGTTGAAAGGGTCGATCTCGAACGAGTCGCGCCGGCCCTTTCGGCCGTGGCTGGCATATTCGATCGGGTAGGAAGCGGGCGTGAATGGCTCGGACGAATAGGGGAATTCGATCCAGTCCGCGATCCGCCACGCCGCCTGATCGGCGGCGAACCCGGTCAGGATCGGCAGGAAGAGGAGGATGAACAGCATCTTCGCAATGCCCATCGGCTTGTGGGGCTTGAGCACGACCAGCAGCGCCAGCGGGACCCCGAGCATGAAGCCGAGACTCCGCATGACGTTGACGAACAAGGGGCTGATCGGAGTGATCAGCGAGGTGCCCGAAAGCATCGCTTCGAGGCTGATCAACGCCAGCGGGATCAGCAGAATGAGGCACAAGGTCCGCAGCCGGGAGGCGCCGTTCGCTGCCGGCGGCTCGGCCCAGTCCATAGCGGGTTGGGACGATGCGGCCCGGGATGGGCCCGGCGGCATCGCGATCGGCCGAGCGCCGCGCCGGCCGAAACCGCCGCCCGCCAGTCCATGGTCCCTGTTCATCGCCGTCCGTCCCCCGCTTCAGCCATCCTGCTATCGGGCGAGCGATAATATCAGGTTACTTCAAACGCTTCGGCGCCGAGGGCCGAAGCGCGCGGAGTCACGGGCTGGTCGGGAAATCCTGATGCTCACTCTTCTGGGTCAGAAGCAGAGCGAGGATGATTCCGACCAGGACGAGCAAGGGCAGGATGAAGTCCTTCTTGCCGAGGAACTCGCTGCCGCCCGCCTGCTCGCTCGCCGGCTGGACCTCTGCAGTGCGCGCCGGGGCGGGCGCCGGAGTCCGTTGGGCCGATGCGATCGTCGGCGCCGCCGCCATCGCCACCGCCGTGGCCGCCGTCACCAGAAATCGTCGCATTCGTCTTCCTTTCAAAACCGATCGCCGCCGAGCCCAGAGCATCGCGCGAAAAGCTGGGAACCGGCTTTTCGCAAAAGCAATGCGGCAACAAAGTCGTCTAGCCCGGCGCTTCGATTGCTGTCCAGCGGCGCGGCTGTACGCTTGCTTAATGACGGCCGGCCGAGCGCCCTTCCGCTTCGCTTTGCACCTCTCTAGTCTCGCACCCGAGGGTGGATCTGAGGACGGCACGGATGGCGCGAGGACGAAAGCACACCTCGCTGCCGCCGCCCTACCTCAAACGGGTCTGGCTCGACGAGGCGGCGGTTCCCGATCGATCGGTCTACCCCTTCTGCCTTCCGCTCTTCCGCGATCCCGGTTTCGAGCTCGCCTTCGACCGCCCGGTCACGATCATCGTCGGCGAGAACGGCACCGGCAAGTCGACCCTGCTCGAAGGGATCGCGGTCCTCGCCGGCTTCGACGAGGGCGGCGGCGGGCCGGGCTATCGCGCCGTCGACCATTCCAATGCGATCGAGCGCGGCGGCGGCGAGCTTGCCGCGGCGTTGAGGGGCGCCTGGCTGCCCAAGGTCGGGCAGGGCTGGTTCTTCCGCGCCGAAAGCTTCTTCTCGGTCGCCCGCTATCTCGACGAGGCCGGTTCGCCCTACGCCGACTTCCTCTCTCATTCGCACGGCGAGGGCTTCATGCGCTTCTTCGAGGAGCGCTGCACCAGGCCCGGCATCTTCCTGTTCGACGAGCCGGAATCGGCGCTGTCGCTGACCCGCCAGTTCGAGTTCCTCAGGCTTCTCCACCGGATGGACCAAGGCGGCCAGACCCAGGTCATCCTCGCCACCCACGCGCCGATCCTGATGGCGCTGCCCGGAGCGCGACTGCTTCGGCTCGGCAAATATGGGCTCGAGCCGATCGGCTTCGAGGAGACCGACCATTATCGGCTGATGCGCGAGTTCATCCTCGATTGGCGGGGCACGGTCGACACGATGCTGGACGAGTAGGATGTGCGCCGCGCCTGTTCATGCAACCTCTGCGGCATCCTGCCGTTGATTGCGGCGGGCCCTCCAGCGTGGGGCCGTTCCAAAGGAGAGTGTGATGCGTAAACTCGTTCTCGCCGCCGTCGCGGCGTCGATTGCCGTGCCGATCGCCATGGCGCCGCCGGCAAGCGCCCAATACCGCCGGTCCGAGACCGCCCGGGAGCAGCGCGAATGCCGCCGCGAGCTTCGCCGCGCCGACACCCGCCGTGAGTATCGCCGCGAGCGCCGCGAATGCCAGCGCGAGATCGCCAGGGCCCAGGCCCGCGATTGGCGCCGGTGGCGCAATTACGACTACAACCGCTACGAGACCGGCTACGACACTTATTATGCCGACCGTTATTATCGCGACGGCCGCTATTATGGCGAGACCCGGCTTGGCCGGAACGACCGCATCTATCGCGGTTCAGACGGCCGCTATTATTGCCGCCGGAGCGACGGGACGACCGGCCTGATCATCGGCGGCACGATCGGCGCACTGATCGGCAATTCGATCGACGACGGCCGCTCGAGCCTGCTCGGCACCCTGATCGGCGCCGGCGCCGGTGCCGCGCTCGGCCGCGAGGTCGACCGCGGCTCGGTCCGCTGCCGCTAAAACCCGGCGCCTCGCGAAGGGGCTTACGACCTCGTGCCTCCGCCGCGGCTATCAGGGCCGCGGCGGATCGCGAGCGCCCATGGCCGAGCGGCGACATTCGCGCTCGACCCCGCCATTGGGTCAGGTCCCGGCTGCCGGCCGAGGCAGATTCGTTTCCCTTTGCCCGGCAGTCAGGACCATTCAGGCCCGCCGCCGGCTTCATAGACATGCCTGTCATAGCCGAACTCGCGATAAGGCAGATGGTTCGCGATCGGCTTGGGGATGATCCGGCGTCGGCTGAGCAGCGGAAAGCTCACCGAAGCGACCGGGTGCCCGGTGCCGACCGCGACTCCTTGCGGCGGCACGCCGGTCACCGGATCGCCGGCGACCTCGAAGCGCTGGCAATCGATTCCCGCGGCCCGATAGGCCTCGGCGAAAACCGCGTCGCCGGCGCGCGGAGCGCCGAAGGTGACCGCCTTGACGGTCGCGCGCGGCAAGATGTGTCGCGCGCAAAGGGCGGCAAGATTGGCGATCGCGCCGCCCTTGCTGTGGCCGGTGAAGTAAAGGTGGATCGCCTCCTCTCCCGCACGCAGGCGATCGATCTCGGCTGCGATGTCGTCGAACAGGCCGTTGAGCGATCCGGCGAATCCCCGATGGATCCGGCCGGGCAATGCCGGCCGCCGGCCGGCCGGCGCATCCGGGTGAAGCTCCAGTCCGTTCAGACTGTTGCGCCAATCCCGAAGGACCCGCGGCAATTGAGCGAGTGGCGTACCCACGATACTCCCGTCCGGCCTGAGATCGAGCGGAGGCAGAGTGCCTCGAAAGGCTATGACGAGACCTTGCGGGAACCTGCCGACGAGCGCGAAGTCGATCGACCGGCCGCCGACCGCTTGCGGCGGCTCGAGCCAGGGTACCGAACCCCTGTTATAGTCCGGGACCGCCGGATGATAGGCTTGAACGGATGCGTAAAGCAGATGGCGCTTGAGGCATGTCAGGTCAGGCATAGCTTTTTCCCCCAGTCCCATTCTAGGCGCGCGCGAGACCCGGTTCCAGCCAGGAACCGCCGCCGCCCCTCGTCCCGCCGCCACGACCGGCTCCTGATTGTGCCGCGAGCGCGGTCCGGGAATCGGCGGCGCGATGGCAGCGCTCCAAAATAGCTGATACGCTCCCTCGCGGGGGAGAAAGATGAGCGGGCTTCGCGGCGAGGTTCTGGACTGGTTCGATTCCGGACGGGTCGCTTCGCGTGCCGAGCGCGAGGTTTTGCGCACCGCCGGCATTCTGCCCGCTCCCTCGGACTGGCGGACCTTTCTCACGCGGCTCAGCCTGTGGCTCGGGACCATCGCCCTCGCGGCGGCGATCGTCTTCTTCTTCGCCTTCAACTGGGACGATCTGCCCCGAATAGCCAAGTTCGGCCTGGTCGAGGCCGCGATCCTTGCCGCCCTCATCGCCTGCTGGCGGGTCGATCTCGATTCGATGCCGGGCAAGGCGGTGCTGATGCTGCTCAGCCTGCTGGCCGGCGCTTTGCTCGCGCTCACCGGCCAGATCTATCAGACGGGCGCCGACACCTACGAGCTGTTCGGCTGGTGGGCCTTGCTGATCCTGCCCTGGGTGCTGGTCGGCCGCTTCAGTCCCTTGTGGCTGGTCTGGCTCGCCTTGCTCAACCTGACCGCCTTCTTCTGGTTCAGGATCGGTTTGGAGACCCAGCTGCTGTTCTGGGGCCTGTTCGGGATCAACAGCTTTGCTCTCATCGCCTGGGAAGCGGCGCACCGCGCCGGACTGGCCTGGCTTCGCGACAGCTGGCCGCCGCGGCTGATCGCGATCGGCAGCGGCTTCTTCGCGACCGCCCTGGCGGTCTGGGCGATCCTGGATACGCACGACCGCCTCGCCGCCGCGGACGCGCTCGCTTATTTCGCCTGGCTCGGCGCCTTCTATGGCTGGTACCGGCACGTGCGCCTCGATCTGTTCATGCTCGCCGGCGGCCTGCTCAGCCTGATCGTCACTGTGACGATCCTCCTCGGAGACAGCTTGCTGGACTCGGGATCGGAGCCGCTCGCCTTCCTTTTCATCGGCCTGGTGGTGATCGTGATGGCGGCGGGCGGCGCGATCTGGCTGAGATCTCTCGGACGCGAGGCGGCGGCGTGAACGCGGCCGATCTCTGGGACCGGCTGAGCGCGGACGAGCTGGTGAGCGGGGAGCGTCCCGAGCAGCATGACCCGGCTTCCCCCTGGTACGTGCGGACGATGCTCGGAATCGCAGGCTGGATCGCCGCCGGATTCCTGTTGGCGTTCCTCGGCGCCGCCTTCACCTTCATCCTGGATAAGGCCGTTTATGACGCCTTGCTCGGCGCCCTATTCTGCGCCGCCGCCTACGGCCTGTTCCGGGCCTATGACGGCAACGACTTCGCCGAGCAATTCGCTCTTGTCGTCAGCATGGTCGGCCAGCTGCTGATCATCATGGGTTTCGGCGACGTGCTGAAGACGGAGGACCCGATCCTCTATCTCGCCATCGCCGCCGTCGAGGCTCTGCTCGCTCTGCTCATTCCCAACTTCCTGCACCGGATCCTCGCCAGCGGCGGCGCGGCGGTCGCCATCGCCCTGGCGATCAACCGCCTGTCGCTCCATGGCCTGGCCGCGCCGTTGCTGTGCGCGGCCCTTGCCTGGGTGTGGCTCGATCCGAAGCGCTGGGCAGCCAGTGGCGGCTTGTGGCGTCCAATCGGCCACGGCCTCGTCCTCGCGCTCTTGCTCGTCGAGACGTTCAGGCTCTTCGACCCGCAATGGCTGCTCGGTTCACCGCCGGAGAGGAAGAGCTGGATCGCTCTCAACGGGCCGCTGCTCGGCCGTGTCCTCAATGCGGCGATCCTGGTCTGGGTCGCGAGCGCCCTCGCCCGCGGCGAAGGTTTCAAGCTGGAGAGCAAGGTCGGTCTCGCCGCCGCCGGCGCGGCCCTGATCATCGGCCTGCTCTCGCTGGGAGCACCCGGCTTCGTCTCGGCTCTGCTGATCCTTCTGCTCGGCTTCGCCGCGGGCAACCGGCCGATGATGGCGATCGGAGTGCTCAGCCTGCTCGGCTTCGTCTCCCATTTCTATTACAGCCTGCACGCCACCCTGCTCGAGAAATCCGGCATGCTTGCCGTCACCGGCCTCGTCCTTCTCGCCGCCTGGTTCGTGCTTCGGCGCGGCGCTCCGGCCGTCCTTCCCGCGGAGCCGGCCAATGCGTAGGGCGGTCGCCCTAATCGCCGGCCTGGTCCTGCTCGGCTTCGTCAATTTCGGCATCTGGCAGCGCGAGCTTCTGCTGACCCGGGGGCAGATGGTCCTGCTCAGGCTCGCTCCGATCGATCCGCGCTCGCTGATTCAGGGCGATTATATGCGGCTCGGTTTCGAGGTGGCCGGCCAGGCTTTCCCGTTCGAGACCCGCGACAAGCTCGCCGACGGCAGGATGGTCGTCGCCCTCGACGCTCACGATGTCGGCCAGTTCCGACGCCTCGCCGGGAGCGGCCCGCTCGCGCCGGGCGAGGTCGCGCTCCGCTACCGAGTGCGTAATGGCGAGCCCAATTTCGCGACCAACGCTTTCTTCTTCGAGGAAGGCCAGGCCGGCGCCTTCGCCAAGGCGGAATATGGCGAGTTCCGGGTCGGCCGCGACGGCGAGATGATCCTCACCGGCCTCCGCGACGGGCAGTACAGGCCGCTGAAGGTTAAGCGCTGAGCCCACCCGTCATTGCGAGCGGAGCGAAGCAATCCAGAACCACTTCGCAGATCTACTGGATTGCCGCGTCGCTTCGCTCCTCGCAATGACGAACGAGTGAACTCTTGCTCTCCTCAAGAGCCGCCGCGCCGGACCGGCTCTAGGGGCTCAGCGGCACCGCGTCGGTGCCCTTGTCGCGGGTGAGCAGATAGATGAGGACGATGAGCGCGACCACACCGATCAGCGGCAGGATGAAGCCGCGGCGGCGAAGCTCGCTGCCATCGGCTTGCTCGGCTCCCGGCTGGACCTCGCTCGCCTGCGTTGCGGGCGCGGGGCGGGATTGGGCGGTTACGGCAGCCGGAGCCGTGGCAAGCGCGATCGCGGCGCCGGCGGAAACCAGAGGCTTCAACATCGAACATTTCCTTGGATGGAAGATCGCCGAGCGATGCGCTTACGGGCTGACCGGGAAGGCCTCGTCCTTGTCCTTGCGGGTGAGCAGATAGATGAGGACGATGAGCGCGACGACTCCGATCAGCGGCAGGATGAAGCCGCGGCGGCGAAGCTCGCTGCCCTCGGCTTGCTCGGCCCCCGGCTGGACCTCGCTCGCCTGCGTCGCGGGCGCGGGACGGGATTGGGCGGTCGCGGCGGCCGGAGCCGTTGCAAGCGCGATCGCAGTGGCGCCGGATAACAGAGATTTCCACATAAAAACCATTTCCCTTCATGGACTTGTCCGATCAGCATAAAGAGAAGCGGCGCCCCGTCCAGCCCGAATTTACCGGATGGGACTCCGTGCTCGGTCCGCCGACCGCGGGCTCTTTCGCTCGCTGGATTGCTCGCTTAGTCTCGGCGCGAAAGGAGAGGGGCCGATGGAAGCGCCGAAGGGGCGGTACAGCGTCATCGAGAAAGACGGCCGGCTGATCGTCATCGACAACAGCACCGGTGCGCCGGCCTCTTCCACCATGCCTTCGCCGCGGCCGGGAGCTCCGGGCGGATCGCTCGCACCCATCCGGGCCTCCCCGTCGCCGTCGCCGAACCGGCCCGGCGCGACACGTCCTCCGGGCCGCCCGCCGCCCTCGTCCGCGCCGATCACGGCCGGCAAAGGCCTGTTCGACGGCGCCGCCGACATGCTGGTCGCTTTGGCGTCGAAGGATTTCGACGCGGACGGCAATGCGATCGTCGGCTGGGAGTGGAAGTCGAACAACAGGACCCGTCGCTGGGACGCCCGGCTCGATCCCGCCCAGCAGCGCCGCTTCGGCCGCGCCTTGCTCGCCATTTGCGCCTCGCCGCTGCCGATCGTCGCCGTCCTTCTGGTCGACTCGAACGCATTGTTCCTCGGCATGGTGCTTGGCGTTCCCTTGTTCGCCTGGGGCTTCCAGTCGATCGCCCGGCTTCAGAAGGAGACCGGCGGGATCAGCGGCTAGAGCGGTCCGATGCTGGCGCGGCCGCGGCGGCCGGTTTATAGGCGCGGGCAGGAGGCCGGATGCCGCTCGCCCAGCTTGCCCTCATCGTCGCCGCTCTGTTCGCCGGGGCCGCCATCTATGTCGCGGTCGCCGAGCATCCCGCCCGAATGGCGCTCGACGACGAAGCGGCTCTCGCCCAGTGGAAGTCGAGTTATGTCCGCGCCCGGCTGATGCAGGCAAGCCTTGCTCTGATCGGCGGCCTTCTGGCTTTCTGGGTCTGGTGGCACAGCCTCAACTGGCTCTGGCTGATCGGCGCTCTCTTCCTCCTCGCCACCTGGCCCTTCACCTTGTTCGTCATCATGCCGGTCAACCGCCGGCTAGAGGCGATTCCGGCTGGAGCCGCGGGCCCGGAGGCGCGAGCCCTGCTGGTGCAGTGGGGGCGCCTTCACGTGATCCGCGCCGACCTCGGGGGCACGGCCGCTTTGGTCATGCTGACCGCGCTCTATTGGAGGGTCTGAGGCCGGGTTCGCACCGGTCACGATCATGCCGCCGCCGAATTGACTCGGCCGTCGCCGGGAGGCACCATCCGCGTCCGTGGTTCCTTCTGCAGCGATGGAGCTGGCGATGATCGATCTCGCGACGAGAAGCCCCGCCGAACGGCTTCACCAGGCCTATGCGACCTGGTCGGCGAACAAGGGCATGAGCGCCGATCATTGGTTCGACCTGTTCGCCGACCGGATCGAGATGCGTTCGGTGCTCGCCCCCGATATGCCGGACGATCTCGCCGCGCACCGGGTCAGCAAGGCCGCCGCGATGGAATATTTCCAGACTCTCGGCCGCGACTGGGAGATGATCGAGTTCCTGCCCGATCGATTCATCGACGGCGGCGACGACGTCGTCATGGTCGGCCGCTGCGCCTGGCGCAACCGCGCGACCGGCAAGATCGTCGACACGCCCAAGGTCGACATCTGGCATTTCGAGGACGGCAAGGCGGTGACCTTCCTCGAAATGTTCGACAGCCTCGCTTTCATGCGGGCGATCCCGTTCGGCGACGCGATGGGTGTGGGTTAGGTCCCGGTCCTCACCCTCGACCCGCGACGCACCAGGGCTCGCGGCGGCCCGTCCAGGTCCTGGCCAGCCCTTCCGCCACCAATATGTCGCCCAGCGAACGGCCGTTCCTGGTGACGATCCGAAGCTTGCGGCCGTAGCGGTCGAGGTCGCGGCCGCCGATCGGCTCGAGCGCGAACGGCCCCTGGTCGAGCAGGACCGCAAGCCGCCGGGTCGCTTTCGCGCCGAGCTCGGCTTCATAGGCGCAGCGCGGCGGATGGGTCTCGGGCGTGTCGATGTCGGCGATCCTGATCTTGTCACCGCCGATCCAGAACGTGTCGCCGTCGACGACCCGCACCGCCGGGCGGCCGGCCGGACGAATTGAATCGCTGCGGAAGGTCGAAAAGAGCGCTTTCGCGGTCTGCGGGTCCGCCGCCCAGGCCGGCACGGTCAAGCGATCGAAATTTGCCCAGAGCATAGCGGCGACCATGCCGGCCCAGAGCAGGAACCGGACGTCGCCTAATTTGATGTCGCCCTTTTGGCCGCTAATCCTCGCCATGCCGGCATGATATCGGGCGATCCTTACCGACTTGCTTACAGCGGCGGATGATCAGAGGGTTTCGCCGGAGCGGCTAAACCCGGGATGAACGGAAGGTAGTTTCGCGTTCATGAAACGCGGCCGCCGGCCCGTTCGTTCTTGCTCTCGTTCCGAGATCGGAATCATCAGGAGAGTGACATGCGTATCTTCGTACTCGCCGCGGCGCTCAGTGCGTCGCTCCTCCCGGTCGCCGCCTCAGCCGATGCCCAGAGCTGGAACGGTCGCGGCCACGGCTATGCCTATGGCCGCTACGAGGCCAGCAGCATGCGGCAATGCCGGCGGGCCCTGAACCGCGCCGACAATCGCTGGGAGCTTCGCCGGGCCCAGCGCTTCTGCCGAAGCCTGCGCACCAACCGAAGCTGGCATCGCGACGACCGCCGCTGGCGTAACCGCTACTAGACAGGATGAGGTTCGGGGCGCCGCCGAGCGGCGTCCCGGCCTTCGTGCGCGGCCTCAGCTCCGATGGCCTTCGCCGTCCTCGGCATCCGCACCGTCCATTCCGTGCCGAAGGCCGTCCGGGCGCATGGCGGTCCAGACCTGCTCGATCCAGGCGAGCACCTCGGGCGTCAAACCTTCCATGCCGGCGTCGCGCCAGCCGAGGGGCAGCTCCCGCTCGGCCGGCCAGATCGAATATTGCTCCTCGTCATTGACCAGCGCCTTGTAGATGGTCGTGTCCACCCGCTCGTCCGACATGTCTGCCCTCCCCGGCTTGATCCGGGCTTAGCATGATCGGCACGATTCATTAACCGCATGAGCGCATCATGGGACCATGTTCGGGCCCAAGCTGTCCTCTCTGTTCGTCAACCGCTGGTTCGCCCTGATCTGGGCGGCGATGATCTGCTGGATGGCGGTCGACTTCACCTCGTCGGACGAGTCCGCCGATCCCAACCAGGCCGCGGCCGACGAGCAGGCGGCCGCCGCCGCGCTCGGCTACAACCGGTCGGACATCGCCGACATGCAGAACAAGCTCCAGGCCTGGTAGCCCGAGTTTATTCCATCCGCGATTCCGACCCCGGGCCGACCGCCCAGACGTGCCGGGCACACAGGTCGACATTGTATTGGGAAATTCTCGACCCGTCCTTCATCTCGGCGACGAGATCGTAGCGGCAGGCCTTTTCGTCGGCGAGATTGATCGTGACGCTTTCATGCGGAGCGACGATCCGGTCGCCGAGCACGTCCTCGCACCAGCAGCTAGGCCTCACCGTCTCGACATAGAGCCGGAAGAGCGGCTGATCGGCGAGGTTGCGGACGACGAGGGTTCGGGGCGGAGCCGGCGCCTCGGCTCCAGTCGCCTGAGCTTCAGGCGCGGGTGGGCTCGCCGCGGTCAGGGCCATGCCGAGCAACAACGCGGCGACCATCTTCATTCCTCTCCCACTCCTCGCTCGCGACGCTTGGCTCCGGCCGGCATATTGTCAATGCGCGCATCCGCTCTTCCGACTGAGTTCGGTCACGCGCTGAATCTGAGCCGTCGGATCGAGCGCGATCCTGCTCGAAGTCACCCGCTGGGCGGGCGCCGGCCGACCTCGACCCGCTTGGCGCCGGGCGGCCAGCCCTCGCGAGGCGGCTGGGGAAGCATCCGGATGTCGCGAATGCGCCACCTGCGCTGCTCGGCCGTCGATCCGGGCACGTCGTTGACCCGGCTCAGCGTGACCATGCTCGGCGCCTGGAAAGTCTGTCCGGTCTTCAGCCGTCCATAGGGCTGGACCGGTATCTCGACATAGGAAGATCCTGCCGCGCCCTCGACCTGTCCCGGGGCGCCCACCAGGGCATGATACTCGCTGTAGGATTGAAGAAGCAGCGTCTCCGAGCGGAAGGCGGAAGGATCCGACCAGAGCGAGCGGGCTTCGTCGAGCTGTCCTTTTTCCACCAGGGCGTAATAAAGCTGGACCACGTCGGCGGCTGCCTGCGCGCTCCCGGCGCTGAACAGAGCATCGGCGATCGGCGTGCGATCGTCCGCCAGCCCGCCGGGCTGCCCGGGCGGCATCGGCTCGCCCGGCGGCAGCGAAGCGGACTCGACAGGGCTGGCATCGTTCGGCTGCGCTTCGTTCGCCGGAGGCTCATCGGACCGGCCGCCACCGCAGCCGGCAAGAAGCAGGACGCAGATCAATGCCGTCTTGCGAATCTTCGCTCTCCTCGCCGTTCCCGATCGCTCAATGCGAGGCTCGGCCCAACGTTCCCCGGCGCATCGCGCGGCGGTTCATCCGCCGGACAGGACCGGCAACGTAACGATTCCGCTCCAATTGCGAGGAGCGGGGATGATGGGCAGATTGGTGGCGGGACTCTTGGCGGCTTCACTTGTAGCGACCGGTTTCTCGGTCCCGGCGGAGGCGCAGCGCCGCCACCACTGGCGCCATCATGACGATGTCGATGCGGGCGACGTCGTCGCCGGAGTCGCATTGGTCGGCGGAATCGCCGCCATCGCCTCGGCGATCAGGAACAGCAATCGCCAGCGCCAGGACGCCGCCGTCGACGACTGCGCCAACGAGGCGGAATCGCGTGCCAACGGACGGGTGAGCGCGATCGTCAGCGTCAACAAACGCAAGGGCTATTATACGGTCGAAGGAGTCGTCGACGGCGGGCCCGACTCGGGCGGCGGCCTCTCCTTCCTCTGCACGGTGCGCAATCATCGCATCTATGCGTTCGACACCGGCGCGAACGATGCGGCGCCGCCCGAGGGCTGAACCGTCGAAGCCGGTCCCTGCGAGGGCCGGCGTCTTAACGCTGCCTTAGCCATGCTCCGAGAGGCGATCGAAACGCGCTTTCTCTAAGGGCCTGACCCTGCCGCTCCGTCCGGAGGAGCGGCCGGAAGGGTCCGAAGCATGCGCAGAAAGGCGATCGCACTCGCGATTCTCACCCTGACCTCCAGCCACGCGGCCCTCGCGGCCGGCAATCCCTGGCGGGTGACCGAGGCGGCGGGCCAGGTCCAGATCGTCCACGGCTCGGCCAGGACCGAGGCGAGCCGGGGCGCGATCCTCGAGCCCCGCGACGTCATCGAGACCGGCGCCGCCGGGCGGGCGGTCATCGCCAGAGGGAAAGACGTCGTCTTCGTCTCGCCGCGCACCCGGCTGACCATCGCTCCGGAAGAGCAGGCGCGCGGCCTTATCCAGATCCTCCAGGATCTCGGCCGGGCGACCTTCATGATCGAGCATAAGGACCAGCCCCATTTCGGAGTCGGCACGCCTTATCTGGCGACGGTCGTAAAAGGGACGGTCTTCACGATCACGGTGGGCCCGGCCGGGGCCAGCGTCGCGGTACGTGAAGGGCGGGTCGAAGTCTCCACTCCGCGCAACGAGATGCGGCAGCTGGTCGTGAGCGGAATGACCGCGTCGGTGACCGCGGCGAGCCCCGGGCGCATCGATCTACGCGCCGGCCCGGATCGCGAGCCGTCCGCGACGGCGGATCCGGTCCAGCCTGCCGACCGTGTAGCGGACGCGTCGGCGGACCGCGCTCCGGCGCTCGATTATGTTCTCGCTTTCAGGTCGGACGACGAGGATGAAGCGCCTCCCGCCGTCGGCCTTCCTTCGGAGACCGATCTCGATCTCAGCGGCTTCGACAGCGCCATGTCGGGCGTCGTCGTTCCCGAGCCGGTCCTCGCCTCGGCAATCGCGCCCCTGATCCCGGCTTTGCCGACGGCCGTGCCGACGCCTTCTCCGGTGCCTCCGTCCGCGCCCGTCACGCCCGTGCCGGTGCCGGTGCCCGCTCCGGTTCCGTTGCCGGTGCCGCCGTCTCCGCCGGCGACGCCGGTGCCGGTGCCGGCTCCGGTTCCGCTGCCTGTACCGGTGCCTCCGCCTCCGCCGCCGGCGGCGGTGCCCGTGCCGCCACCTGCCCCGTCACCCGCTCCGGCGCCTCCGCCTCCGCCTGCGCC
>JBKPOT010000013.1:0-255771 GCA_046733235.1 Pseudomonadota bacterium | reverse complement strand
CCTTCATCGCCTCGACGATCAGCAACGTGTCGCCCTCCTTGACCTTGTCGCCGGCCGAGACGAACGGCTTGGCGCCCGGCTCGCCGGAAAGGAAGACGGTGCCGACCATCGGCGATTTGACCGCACCGGGATGAATGGCGGGCGAGACCTCGACCGCCGGAGCGGGCGGCGGAGCGGCGGCGGGCGCGGGGGCGGCCGACGGCGGCGGAGGGGCGGTAACGTTCGCCGGAGCGCCGCCGATCTGGCGCTTCACGGCGATCCGCCGGTCGCCATCCTCCACCTCGATTTCGCTGAGATCGTTCTCGTGAAGCAATTCGGCCAGCTGGCGCACCAGATCGGTCTCGACCCGCATGCCCCCATCGGCTTTCTTATCGGTCATATTCTCTTTCCCTTGCGGGAAGCCCCTGTTTCAGGGGGCTCTCCCTGTCAGAGACGGGCGGCCGCGTCCAGAGCCAGCAAGTAGCCGAGCGACCCGAAGCCGGCGATGCTGCCCTTGGCCGCCGAGGCGACCAGGCTCCGGCGGCGGAAGGATTCGCGCGCCTGCGGATTGGAGAGATGGACCTCGACCACCGGCACGGCGATCGCCAGACAAGCATCGTGGATCGCGACCGACGTGTGGGTGAATCCGCCGGCGTTGAGGATGATTGCTTTGGCGGCCTCGGCATTGGCCTCGTGGAGCCAGTCGATCAGATGGCCCTCATGGTTGGACTGGCGGATATCGACCCGGACTTGGAGATCGCGGGCCCGGTCCTCGAGCATGCCGGCGATGTCGTCGAGAGTCTCATGGCCATAGATTTCGGGCTCGCGAAGCCCCAGCAGGTTGAGGTTCGGCCCGTTGAGGACATAGATGGCCGGTAGCGCCGCCATGGCGAGTCCCTATATGGCGGGCGAACCGGGAGCGCAAAGTGGACGACCAAACCGTCTCGATCAGGGTCAATGGCGGGCACCGGCGGGTGCCGAAGGGGATCAGCGTCGCCGATCTCGCGCTCGAGCTCGGGCTCGAGCCGGCCAAGGTCGCGGTCGAGCGCAATTTGGAAGTGGTTCCACGTTCGACTCTTGCCGAGGTAGAGGTCGAGGACGGCGACGATTATGAGATCGTCACCTTTGTCGGCGGAGGCTGAGCGGTGGGCGAAGACAGCTGGACCGTCGCCGGCCGGACCTTCCGCTCGCGGCTGATCGTCGGCACCGGCAAATATAGGAGTTTCGAGGAGAATGCGGCGGCGGTCGAGGCTTCGGGCGCGGAGATCGTCACCGTGGCGGTCCGCCGGGTCAATATCGCCGACCCCAAGCAGCCGATGCTGACCGATTTTATCGACCCGAAGAAGATCACTTACCTGCCCAACACCGCCGGCTGCTTCACCGCCGAGGATGCGATCCGAACGCTTCGCCTCGCCCGCGAGGCCGGCGGCTGGACCCTGGTCAAATTGGAGGTGCTCGGCGAGGCCAAGACCCTCTATCCCGACATGATCGAGACCCTCCGAGCCACCGAGATATTGGCGAAGGAAGGGTTCGAGCCGATGGTCTATTGCGCCGACGACCCGATCGCCGCGAAGAAATTGGAAGATGCCGGAGCGGTGGCGATCATGCCGCTCGGAGCGCCGATCGGCTCGGGCCTCGGCCTTCAGAACCAGGTGATGATCCGGCTGATCGTCGAGAATATGAAGGTCCCCGTGCTGGTCGACGCTGGGGTCGGGACAGCGTCGGACGCGGCGGTGGCGATGGAATTGGGCTGCGACGGCGTTCTGATGAACACCGCGATCGCCGAGGCGAAGGACCCGGTGATGATGGCCCGGGCGATGAAGGCCGCGGTCGAAGCCGGCCGTCTGGCCTACCGCGCCGGCCGGATGGGCAAAAGGCGCTATGCCGATCCTTCAAGCCCGCTAGCGGGATTGATCTAGGCGGTATATACGCGTATATACGAGCGCATGAAGATCGTCGACACGCGCACCTTCAAGAGCGGAAACAGTGAGGCCGTCAGGTTGCCGAAAGGGATGGGCTTCGGCATCGGCGCGGCCGTTCAGCTGGTCGATCATGGCGACACGGTCACCATTCGTCGACCGAAAGCCAAAATGACTCCGAAACAGTTGGTGGAAGCGTTGAACAAACTTCCCAGGCCGGATCGGGTACAGGAACGCGAACCGATTGAGTTTCCCGAACGTCCTGGCCTGTAAGGTCGGGAATGGCACGGGCGATCATCGACACCAACATAGCGATCTGCCTGCGTGACGGGGACACCGAGATCGCGACGAGACTATCCGATCTGTCAGAGAATCCGATGATTTCGGTACTGACGCGAGTCGAGTTGGAGGGTGGGGTATATCGCGTTCGCGAGAATGCTCCTGCGATACGTGCCCGCCTCGATCTCCTGCTCGAGCAGCTCGACGAATTGCCGTTCACGACGGATGAGGCCGAAGTCTATGGCCGGATCGTCGAGCAATGTGGCTATTCGCGAGCGCGAACCATCGATCGTATGATCGCCGCGACCGCCATCGTCGCTGGAGCCGTGCTGATCACGCTCAATCCCGCCGACTTCCGAACAATTCCCGGCCTGGACTATGAGGATTGGGCGGGGAGCGCCCAATGAAGCGCAACCTGCTTCGCGACCGGGAGGGTCATCGCGAGGAAAGGGTCGGGTTCATCGAATTGTTCTTCGACCTGGTCTTCGTGTTCGCGGTGACCCAGGTCTCGCACAGCCTGATCGCGCATCCGGACCTGATGGGCTTCGTCCACGCCTTGATGATGCTTCTCGCCATCTGGTGGGTGTGGGTCGACACTGCCTGGGTCACAAACTGGCTCGACGTCCGCCACATGGAGGTGCGGATTCTGCTGTTCGCTCTCATGGCGGCGGGCATGCTTCTGGCGGTGGCGATCCCCTACGCGTTCGGAGCGCGCGCCTGGCTGTTCGTCGCGGCCTATCTCGCCGCCCAGCTCGGCCGTCATTTCTTCATGATCCTGGCATTGGGCGGCCACAGCCCGGCCAATTTCCGCAACTTCGTCCGGATCTTCCTGTGGGGCCTTCTCGAGGCGCCGTTCTGGATCGCCGGAGCGGTTGCGGCCGATCCCGCCATTCGAACCGCGCTTTGGGCCGTCGCACTGGCCGTGGTGACAATGGCGCCGGTCTTCGCCTTCTGGGTCCCCGGGCTTGGGCGAAGCCGGATCAGCACCTGGAACGTCGAGGGCCACCATTTCTCCGAGCGTTGCGGCCTGTTCATCATCATCGCGCTCGGCGAATCGGTGCTGGTCACCGGCGCGGCCTTCGCGGCGGCCGATATCGAGGCCGGGCGAAGCATCGCCTTCGCCTCCGCCTTCATCGGCACGATCGCGATGTGGTGGCTCTATTTCGACGTCGGCGCCGAGCGCGCTGCTCGGCAGCTTCGGCAGGACAAGGATCCGGGCCGGATGGCGCGGCTCGCTTACACCTATTTCCACATCCCGATCGTCGCCGGGATCATCGTCAGCGCCGCCTCGGACGAGATGGTGCTCGGCCATCCCCTCGGTACAAGCGGCGATGCGGCGATCGCCGCAATCCTCGGCGGACCGGCCGCCTATCTGGCCGGCAACATCCTCTTCAAGCGGACCAACGCGCGCTACTATCCGCTGTCGCATCTGGTGGGGCTGGCGCTTCTCGCCGGGCTGATGGTCTGGGCGTACCTCTCGCGCTTGCCGCAGCCGCTCTTGCTCAGCCTGCTCGCGACCGCGGTGCTGGTCATGGTCGCAGGGTGGGAGATGGTCTCGTTGCGAGAAACCCGAAAAAGCCTGACCGGCTAGTTTCCGTCATTGCGAGGAGCGAAGCGACGAAGCAATCCAGTGTCAGTCAGAGGCCGTTCTGGATTGCTTCCCGCGGATCAGGTCCGGGGTCGCAATGACGGGCCGTTTGTGATTCAGGCGCGGGCGGTAAAGACGTTGGCCGACATCGGCGCGTCGAGCTCGCCGTCCTTCTCGAACCGTTCGAGCGCCGCAGTGGCGCGATCGACCATCTCGTCGAGGCGGGATGCATCGCGCGCCTCGATCTCGCCCCGAAGCGGCGAACCGAGGCAGAGGCCGGTCGCGGCCTCGCGGGCGCTGGCGTGGCGGCTTCGCTTCCACACCTTCTCCGATCGGATCTCGGTGAATCCCGCGGCGCGAAGATCGGCTTCGACCTGCTTGACGTCATGATAGCCGAACGGAGTCCGTTCGAGGAAGCTCGGCGGATCGTCGGGGAAGGCGGAGGCGACCGCCTTCGCCCCGGCGAAGCTCGCCTCGCTTTCTTCCAGCTTTCCCCAGGCGTTGAACAGGAAATGGCCGTCCGGCTTCAGCACGCGGAGCGCCTCGCGATAGGCGCCGACCCGGTCGGGGAAGAACATCACTCCGAACTGGCAGACGACCAGGTCGAAGCTCTGATCCTCGAAGGGGAGGGCCTGGGCGTCGACGACCTGGAAGTCGATAGCGGCCTCTCCGAGCCGCGCGCGGGCGGTGTCGAGCATTCCCGGGTTGAGATCGGTTGCGACGATCTCGGCATCGGGCAGCACCTGCAGGAGCCGCTCGGTGACGACCCCGGTCCCCGCCGCCGTCTCCAATATCCGCTCGGGCCGGAGCGCCGCCGCCCGCTCGGCGAGATCCTCGGCATAAGGCTCGAACAGCATCGGGCGGAGGCAGCGGTCGTAGAGCGCGGCGACCTCACTCGGGAAATGGGCGTCCGATGACTTCATGGGCGATTTACCTCCATGGAACGTCTCGCCGGTCGGCGGGTTGGCGGTTCGGGAGCACTGACCATGCCAGACTTCGCCGCCCTGCGCGATGCTATGGTCGAACAGCAGCTCGAGGCGCGCGGAATCAAGGACCGGCGGCTGCTCGAAGCGATGCGCGAGGTTCCGCGCGAGGCGTTCGTTCCGGCCCATCTCGCCGCGCTCGCGCATGAGGATTCGCCGCTTCCGATCGAGGCCGACCAGACCATCTCCCAGCCTTATATCGTCGCCTTGATGATCGAGGCGGCCGGGATCGCGCCCGGCGACAAGGTGCTCGAGATCGGCGCCGGCTCGGGCTATGCGGCGGCGGTGATGGGGCGGATCGCCGAGGAGGTGATCGCGATCGAGCGCCACCAGGAGCTGGCCGATCTCGCCGCCGATCGGATGGAGCGGCTCGGCTACGACAATGTCCGGATCCTTCACGGCGACGGGACCGGCGGGATGCCGACCGAGGCGCCGTTCGAGGCGATCCTCGCCGCGGCGAGCGGAAGTCATGTCCCGGAGGCGCTGACCCGCCAGCTCTCGGTCGGCGGAGTCCTCGTGATGCCGATCGGCGAGCCGCATTCGATCCAGAGCCTGGTCAAGGTGACCCGCACCGGCGAGTCGGATTTCGCCGAGGAGGATCTCGGCGCGGTCCGTTTCGTGCCGCTGATCGGCGCCCATGGCTGGGACGAGAAAGGCCGGCGCCCGGTCTCGCTTTCCGTCCGGATCAAGGCGGCCGCCGAGCCTTTGCCCGACCTGGACGATCCGGCCTTCGGCGCCCTGTTCGACCGCTATGCCGATACGCGCGTCGTCCTGCTCGGCGAGGCGAGCCATGGAACGTCGGAATTCTACCGGGCGCGGGCCGCGATCTCGAAGCGGCTGATCGAGCGCCACGGATTCACTATCGTCGCGGTCGAGGCCGACTGGCCCGACGCGGCGAGCGTCGACCGCTACGTCCGCCATCGCCCCGCGCGCGAGGGCGAGGAGGCGCCGTTCCAGCGTTTCCCGACCTGGATGTGGCGCAATGTCGAAGTCGGCGATTTCATCGCCTGGCTGAAGCGCCGCAACCGCGGGCTGGCCGCCGGGGAAATGGCCGGGTTTTACGGCCTCGATCTCTACAATCTCGGCGGCTCGATGCGGGCGGTGATCGACTATCTCGACGACGTCGATCCCGACGCGGCGAGGGTCGCGCGCTCACGCTACGGCTGCCTGACGCCGTGGAGCTCCGACCCCGCCGCTTACGGCCGGCTCGCGATCACCGAAGGCTATGCCCGCTGCGAGGCCGAGGTCGTCCAGATGCTCCGCGAGCTTCACCAGAAGCGCTCGGAATATGTCGCCGAGGACGGCGAGGAATGGCTCGACGCCGCCGCCAATGCCCGGCTCGTCAAGAATGCCGAGGCTTATTACCGGGTGATGTATCACGGCGCCGCGGAGAGCTGGAATTTGCGCGACACCCACATGTTCGAGACGCTCTGCCAGCTGCTCGACGCCAAGGGCGCGAAGTCGAAGGCGATCGTCTGGGCGCACAACAGCCATATCGGCAATGCCGCGCACACCGAGATGGGCCAGATCCGCGAGGAGCTCAACATCGGCCAGCTGGTCAAGGAGAAGTTCGGCGACGAGGCGCGGCTGATCGGCTTCGGAACGCACAGCGGCACGGTCGCGGCGGCGGACGATTGGGACGAGCCGATGGAGGTCATGGACGTCCGGCCCTCGCTGCCCGGAAGCTATGAGCGGATCTCGCACGATGCCGGGATCCCCAATTTCCTTCTCGACCTGCGCGAAGGCGCGAACGAGGACGCCGCCGAGGCTCTGGCAGAGCCCCGGCTCGAGCGGTTCATCGGAGTCATCTACCGGCCCGAGACCGAGCGCTGGAGCCATTACAGCCAGTGCGTGCTTCCGAGCCAGTTCGACGCCTGGGTCTGGTTCGACGAGACAAAGGCGGTGACCCCGCTGCCCGGCGCCGAAGGGCGGGGCGAGGACGAGACCTATCCCTTCGGACTCTAGTCCGTCTTGAACGGCGTATCGCCGCCGCCGATGCACGGAATGTAGTAGGGCTCGGCCGATCTCTGGTCGACGAACCATTCGTCGCCGCTTCGAACCAGAGCCTCGCCGTCGTTGCGGACCGTTCGGGCCTCGGCGCTGTCGATCAAATCGGGGAAGAAGCGGCGCAGCCGCGGGTCGTCCGCCCAGGCGGGGATTCCGGCATAATCGTAGGTGTAATAGATCTCGCGCGAAATCCGGCAGGGGGCGTAACGGACCGGCTGGACCTTCTCGATTGCGACAAGCCTGGGCTGTCCATAGCAGAGGCCGTACCAGCCGCTCTCGCCATGGCCGCCGGGAACCAGGCGGATATGCGACCGGGCGAGGGAAGTGGCTTTGTAATGGCGAATCCGGCCGCCCCATGGGCCGGGCAAATCCTCCTCCTCGACGCGGTAGAGTCCGAGGTCGGCGAGAAGATCATAGGCCTGTCGTATCGATTCGTCCCTTTTCTCCATCCGGTCGGCATAGATGAAGCCGCCCTTGCCGTCGGGGAAGCCGCGGATCGAGACCTCGTCCTCCCCCACGATCGTCCATTCGCCGTCGGCGGGCAGGCGAACGCAGATCTGGCGCGGGGCGAGCCGGGCTTCGATCATCCTGCCGATCTCGGCGTCGCGGCGCTGGTGGCCGGCGCAGCCGAAAAGGAGGGGCAGGAGAAGCAGCAGGAAATATCGCATCAGCACTGTCTATATCACGCTTCGGCGGCGGCGCGCGAAACGAAGGTTGCCGCCGGCGCGGCCGCTTCGTCCGCCGCAGGATTGACGAGGTGTGGAGACGAAAGCAGTTTCCCGGCGCCGCTCACCGTCAGGAGGCGTGAATGTCCCGGCCCGATCTCGCCACGCCGGAGGGAGTCGGGGCCTATCGCGCCGAGCTTCGCGGAATCGCGAGGCCCTGGCGTTATTTCGGCCTCGCGATCGTCCTGCTCGGGACGGCCGCGATGGTCTATGTCGCCTACACGGCCCATGACATAGTCGACACCCTTTATGGCCAGGCCTCGATCGCGGTCATCGCCTTCGGCTGGGCGCTGCTGATCGTCGCGATGGTCAAGCGCACCCGCTACCATCGCCGCCGCCTGGCCGGGGAGCCGCCGCATAAGGCCTGAGTTTGGCAAGCCCCAGGAACGCCGCCGCGCCTTCTTTCGTTCTCCCTTTCAGGTGCGCGCGCCATCGTGGCCGCGCCGGCAGGAGATGAATCATGGGCGAGTTTACCGACAAGCTGAAAGGCACGGCCAATCAGGCCGCCGGCCAGCTCAAGCAGGAAAGCGGCGACGAGGCGACTCGCCAGGAAGGCGCGGAGCAGGAGCTGAGGGGCGAAGGCCAGGAGCTCAAGGGCAAGATCAAGGGTCTCGTCAACGATCTGTAGGCGTTGCTCGTCATTGCGACGAGCGTAAGCGACGAAGCAATCCAGTGAGTCTCGGAGGCCGTACTGGATTGCCGGTCCCCCGGATCAAGTCCGGGGTCGCAATGACAGTGCGGCCTTCTGGCCCGTGACCAAATCTCGTTGATCCTCTCGCCCCATCGAGAGGAGGATGGGCTCGTCCGACGCCTGCTTCGCCTGGAAATCGGCCTTCGATTCCAGCCCGCGCCAGCCGATCGCGATCAGGGCCTGGGCGATCGCGCCGCCGAGCGTTTCGCCGGGGCCGAGCAGGATGATCCGGTCGGGCGCATATTCGCGCACCGCGACCTGGACGGCGCGGGTGAAGTGATAGGTTTCAAGGATCTGCGCGACGAAGGTGTAATCGTGGAGCGCGGCCGGCGCCGAGGCGAAGGGGCGCCAGACATGGCCGCGTCCGTCGATCATCGGCACCGAAGGGCCTGAAAACCAGTCGGCCGGGAGGGTCGCCATCGCCCGCTCGGACGAGCCGCGCATCAAAGCGCTGTGGAACGGGCCGTGATTGACCAGCCGCATCGGCTCCCGCCCGGGAGTCGCCGGAGCTTCGGCGAGAAGCGCGGCCAGGCCGGCTTCGTTGCCGGCGAAGACGATCATCCCGCCAAGCTCGATCGAGATCGACAGCGCGCATTCGGGGCGGGCGTCGATCGTCTCGACAAGGGCGAGCAATGTCTCGCGAAGGCCCCGAACTTCGCGCCATTGCTCGTCGACGACCTGGATCAGAACCTGGCCGCCAGGCTCGCCGGCCTGGCTGTAGTCGCCCATCGAGTCGACGATTCTGAAACCGTGCTCGAGATCGACGGCTCCGCCGCAGGCCAGAGCGGTGTACCAGCCCATCGAATTGCCGGTGACCGCGGCGACGTCGAACCGGCCGCGGTCGATGGCGAGGAAATCGGCGAAAGAAGCGGTGAAGATGAGCGGCGAGGCGATGTCGCCGCGCGTGTGCAAGGCGGGGCTGAACCGCTCGGCGCCGTCCAGCTCGGAGATGGCCGGGCGCCCGCCTTCGGTCCGGAGCCGGTCGACGGCGGCGAGCAGGTCCATTTTGTCGGAATGATGGCGCTTCAGATAGCCGAGCTCGGCCTTGCCGTAGGTCCCGCGGCCGGGAGCGACGACGAGGGCCGCTTGTCTTTCAGCCATTCTTGCCGCCCGCCAGGTCGAGCGCGACCGCGACGATCGAATCGCGGCTCGGCAGGGTCAGGGTCGCCGCCCGGCCGAGCGGGATGAAGCTGTCCTCGGCGGTCAGCCGGCGGCATTCGGCGTCCGGCGCGCGCTCGGCGAACAAGGCCATCAGCGCCTCGCTCTGCGATCCGGTCCGCCGGCATTCGTCGACGATCAATATCCTCGAGCAGCCCGACACCGCTTCGAGCAGGGCGTCCTCGTCGAGCGGCGCGAGCCAGCGCAGGTCGATGACCCTGAGCTTCATGCCGTGCTTCTCGCTCAGGATCTTTTCGGCCTGGCGGGAGAGATAATGACCGTTGCCGTAGGTGACGATGGCGAGGTCGGTTCCATCGCCATGGCGGCCGACCTCGCCGAGCCGGATCGGCGTCGCTTCGCCCGGCGCCGGATATGGCGCGGTCCACAAAGCGTCGCCTTCCTCGTGAAGGTCGCGGGTCATGTAGAGGGCGATCGGCTCGACGAAGACGACCACCCTCTGCTCCTCGAGCGCGAGCCGGACGCATTCGCGAAGCATCCCGACAGCGTCGGCGCCGTTGCTCGGGCAGGCGAGGATCAGGCCCGGAATGTCGCGGAAGATCGCCAGGCTGTTGTCGTTGTGGAAATGGCCGCCGAACCCCTTCTGGTAGCCGAGGCCGGCGATCCGGACGATCATCGGGTTGGTATATTGGCCGCTCGAGAAGAAGCTCAGGGTCGCCGCCTCGCCGCGGAGTTGGTCCTCGGCATTGTGGACGTAAGCGAGGAACTGGATCTCGGTGATCGGCAGCAGGCCGTTATGGGCGGCGCCGATGCCGAGGCCCAATATGCTCTGCTCGTCGAGCAAGGTGTTGATCACCCGGCTCGATCCAAAGCGCTCGTGGAGCTTGGCGGTGACGTTATAGACCCCGCCTTTCGGCCCGACATCCTCGCCGGCGACGATGATGTTCGGATAAGCGAGCATCAGATCGGCCAGAGCCCAGCTCAGCAGCCGGGCCATGTGCTGGGGCTTGTCCATCATCGTCCGGTCGCGGGCGAACAGGGCCTGGCGCTGCTCGGGCGTCGGCGTGTTGGCGAGCGCCGGCGCCCGCTTCGGCGGGACGATGCTGGCCATCACCTCGGCGCTGGTTGTCAGCTTGGGCCGCCTGATCGTCTCCTCGGCAATCCGTGTAAGCCGCGCCCCGGTCTCTTCGTACATTTCGAGGATCGCGTTGGGCGGCAGCAGGCCCTGCTCGACGAGCAGGGCCGCGCCGTAAACGAGCGGATCGCGCTCCTCGTCCTCCTCGATCTGGGCTTTGGACAGATAGGTCGACTGAACGTCGGAGCCGGCATGGCCGTAGAGCCGGACGCAATCCATGTGGAGGAAGACCGGCTTGCGCTCGCGCCGGGCGTAAGCAGCGGCCTCCATGGCCCCGCGGTAGGTGTCGACCAGGTCGAGGCCGCTGCACCTGATGTAGCGGAGGCCTTCGCGGTTGCGGAAGGTCGCCTCGATCCAGCCCTTGGGAGTGCGGGTCGAGATTCCGATGCCGTTGTCCTCGCAGAGGAAGATGAGCGGCATCGGGCTGCCCTGATAGGCGGTCCAGGCGGCGGTGTTGAACGCGCCCTGGGCGGTCGAATGGTTGGCCGAGGCGTCGCCGAAGCTGGCGAGGACGATCGAATCGCGGCGGAGCGGCGTGTCGTCGAGCCTGAGGGTCCGGGCGATGCCGATGCTGAAGGCGGCGCCCACCGCCTTGGGCAGATGCGAGGCGATGGTGCTGGTCTGGGGCGGTATGAAGAGCGGCTTCGAACCGAGCACCTTGTGGCGGCCGGACGAGATCGGATCCTCGGACGAGGCGGCGAAGCTGAGAAGCATGTCCCAGCAGGGGGTCTGGCCCGGCAGCTTGGTCGAGCGGTGGATCTGGAAGGCGGCCGAGCGGTAATGGAGGAAGGCCATGTCGTCGGCCCGAAGGGCCTCGGCGACCGCGGCATTGTTCTCGTGGCCCGAGCTCCCGATCGTGTAGAAACCCTCGCCGCGCGCCTGGAGGCGGCGCGAGATTCGGTCCATCTGCCGGCTGACGATTTGGCTGTGGAAGGTTTCGACCAGGGTCTCGGGCGCGAGGCCGACTTCGGCGGGCTGAACATCGCTCACCCGCCGCGGCAGAGTATTGCCGCGCAGCTTGGCGACGAACTTCTCGTGAATGGCCTCGGCGGCGTCCATCGGCCGCCCCTACCGCCCCACCCGGAGCGCGTCGAGACCTCCCCGCGCTATGGCGTGGCAGGTTGTTGTTGGTTCACGCGGAGGCGCGGAGACGCGGAGGAGACGTGCCGGCGGCGAAGCCGCGCTTTAACGACTGAATCGGCACATTGACGGCAGACTGCCCTCCGCCTTGCCTCTCCGCGCCTCCGCGCCTCCGCGTGAAAATCGTCGGTGACGGAATTGCGGACGAGTCGCAACGGGGGCCGCTTGACGTGACGTTTACGTAAACTAGATGGAGAGCCTCACCCAGCGGGAGGCAGGAATGACCAAGAGCGAAATGGCCGCGGCACTCAACGAGAGGAGCGCCTGGCTCCCCGGCAAGAGGGTGAAGCTCGATTTCGGCGACGAAGGCGCGGTGATGCTCGACGGAGTCGGCAATGCGGTCACCGAGGATGACGGCGCCGCCGACACCACCATCAAGGTCGCCTGGGAAGACTGGCAGGCGATGCGCGAGGGCAAGCTCGACGGAATGACCGCCTTCATGCAGGGCAAGTTGAAGGTCGAGGGCGACATGTCCAACGCGATGCAGCTCCAGGGCGTGCTCGCCAAGCTTCAGAACTGAACCGAAGCGGCCGGGGGCCGCGTCGGATGAAGGAGCGTCTTTCGATGAAGAGGCGTGGCGTGGGCAAATCGGACCTCGCAGCGCTGGCGGCGTTGCTGCTCGCCGGCCCTGGCCATGCGGCGCCCGCCGCCGCGCTCGACGCGCGCGCCGCGCAGGCGATCGTCGCGGGCTGCGCCGCCCACGCCGCCGGCAAGAGGCAGAGCCACGCCATCGCCGTCGTCGATCCCGGCGGGCATGTGATCGCTTCGCTGCGGATGGACGGCAACGGCTATGGGATCATGGAATTCGCGCTCGCCAAGGCCGAGGCTGCCGCGGCCTGGGGCTTCGCCACCGCCCGGATGGCCGACGGAGCCCGCGAGACTCCCGGATTCGGTTCGGCGCCGCACGTCGTCACTGTCGCCGGCGGCCTTCCGGTCTTCTCGACGGATGGGACGCGGCTCGGCGCGGTGGGAGTGTCGGGCGAGGCGCCGGCCGACGACGAGGTCTGTGCCGAGGCCGGGATCCGGGCCGCCGGATTCAGGTTGGCGCGGGGCTAGCCGTTCATTGTCACCTCAGCGCAGGCTGGGGTCCATTCCGAATTAGAGTGGTCACCCTGTCCGCATGGATCCCAGCCTTCGCTGGGATGACTGATTATTTTTGCGAGGCGTCCGCGAGCCCGCGCATCCGGTCGAGCCAGCCGAGCCAGGCTTTGCGGCCGGAGGCGGTGAGCGCGATCCTCGTCTGCGGCTTGCGGTTCACGAAGCTCTTGTCGATCGCGACATAGCCGGCCTCCTCGAGCTTCTTCAGGTGGGTCGAGAGATTGCCGTCGGTCGCCCCGACCTTGTCGCGAAGCTCGGGGAAGAGGGCCGACTGGACGGTCGAAAGATAGGCGACCGCGCCGAGCCGGATCCGGCCGTGGATGACGTCGTCGATTTCGCTGTGATCGAACGGATTCTCGGCCACGTCTCAGGCCTGGCTGCGCGGTTCGGAGAGGAAGGTCAGAAGCCCCGGAACGAAGACGGTGAGGAACACGCCGGCCGCCGCGAGCAAGTAGCGGTCCGGCGACAGGATCATCGCGGTGAACAGGCCGACCATGATCGCCGCGCCGGCGCCCGCGATCATCGTCACCCGATTCCTGGCCAGGCCTCCGGTCACGATCAGGGCGCAGGCATAAGCGGCGAAGCCGACCGGAACGATCCAGTCGAACGCGCCGCGGCCCGAGCCGCTGTTTGCGGCGACGATCGTCCCGACCACCATCGAGGCGATCACCGCGGCGGCGCCCGTCCAGACGGTGCGCGAGGCCCGGTTGCCGGCCGAGCCCGAACCAGGCTTGCCCGACATGGTCCGGGCCAGAAGGAATTGGCCGGCGCCTCCGACGATGCTGAAGCTCAGCCAGATCCAGCCGAAGATCGATCCGCCGTCGCCGATCATCCCGTGCATGGCGAGGTGGTGCGCGACATAAGCAATGGTGAGGAGCAGCCCCCACCACATCAGGAACCGGCCGCCGGTCAGAGGCGCATTGGCGCCGCTCTCGGCGAGTCTGCGGACATAGTCGATATCGTCGCTGGCGGTGCGGGCGTCGGTCACTTCATGCCTCCCAAAGAGCTTTGCATTTCAAAGTAAGCGCCCGGCGCGTGTTTGTCAATTGCGAGTTTGAGGGCTGGGAGCAAGCTGGGAGTGGCGCGGTGGAAGAGGGGGTGCCCAGTCCTCTCGGTCATTGCGACCGCGGACTTGATCCGGGGGAAGCAATCCAGTCATGCGCCAGGCGCGGACTCAGCTCTGGATTGCTTCGTCCCCCGGATCGGGTCCGGGGTCCTCGCAATGACGGACGGGTTGAGTGCAACTCCGCCCCTTCACCGCGTTGACCGCCGCCGCGCACGGGGGCTATGCGCGACCCGTTCCAGCGGAGTGCGCGATGCGAAAAATCTATCCAAGCGCCGAGGCCGCGCTCGACGGCCTGCTCTTCGACGGCATGACCATCTGCGCCGGCGGCTTCGGGCTGTGCGGGATCCCGGAAAGGCTGATCGACGCGATCCAGGCGAGCGGGGTCAAGGATTTGACCATCGCCTCCAACAATGCCGGGATCGACAATGAGGGGCTCGGCAAGCTGCTTCGAACCCGCCAGGTCCGCAAGATGATCTCCTCCTATGTCGGCGAGAACAAGGAGTTCGAGCGGCAATATCTGGCCAAGGAGCTCGAGGTCGAATTCTGTCCCCAGGGCACGCTCGCCGAGCGGTGCCGCGCCGGCGGCGCGGGCATTCCGGGCTTCTACACGAAGACCGGGGTCGGGACCGTCGTCGCCGAGGGCAAGGAGCATAAGGAGTTCGACGGCGAGACCTACATATTGGAGCGCGGGATCCGCGCCGATCTGTCGATCATCAAGGCGTGGAAGGCGGACGAGAGCGGCAACATCGTCTTCCGCAAGACCGCCCGAAACTTCAACCAGACCATGGCGACCGCCGGCAAGGTCTGCGTCGCCGAGGTCGAGGAGATCGTGTCCGTAGGAAGCCTCAACCCCGACTGCATCCATCTGCCGAGCATCTACGCCAAGCGCATCGTGCTGGGGGCGCCCTACGACAAGAAGATCGAGTTCCGGATGACCCGGCAGCGGGAAGCGGCGTGAGCGCCCGCCACCCCAACGAGATCGCGCTCGAGAATGGTGACGTCCTCACCGAGGATTCGCACGAAGTCGCCCGGGTCTGGATCACCGACCAGGGCGGGAGCAGCGTCTGGATCAGCGCCTGGTTGCTCGAGGACCCGAAGATCTTCGGCTATCTGATGGCCGATACGATCCGCCACGCCGCGCGCGCCTATGCCGGCACCTTCGATCTTGACGAGGACGAGGCGCTCCAGGCGATCGTCGACGGGGTCGGCGACGAGCTTCGCGAGCAGTTCAACGCGATCGACACGATCCAGGAAGGGAGCCTGAACTGATGCGGCTGATGCCCTTGTCCGCTCTGCTCCTGCTCGGCGCCTGCGCGACCGGCCAGGGAGACTCGAGAATCGGCCGCGACTGGGCGCCGGTCGGGACGGCGAGCGCCGCCCAGCCGACTCCGGTCGCGGCGCCCGTCGCCGCGGCGCCGGCGCGCGATCCGTTCACCGACGGAATGAAATATACCTATGGCTCGGGCGAGGGGGCGGCGATCAGCGTCCAGGCCTGGCGGGCGCTGACCGACTATGTCGCGGCGCGGATCCGGCAGCGGCCATCTGACAGCGTCGTCCTCGCTCCGGGCGCGACCCTGGCCGCGCCAAGCTTCGTGCCGTGCGGCGCCAAGCCCTATGCCGCGGTGTTCGACGTCGACGAGACCGTCCTGCTCAATCTCGGCTTCGAATATGACAGCGCGACCGGAACGCCGTTCAGCGAGGAAAGATGGCAGGATTGGGAGAGGACCGGCGCCGCCAAGGTCGCTCCAGTGCCGGGCGCGATCGAGGGCGTCCGAGCGCTGAGGGCGATGGGCGTCGCCGTGATCTTCAACACCAACCGCCTCGCCGCCAATGCCGCAGCCAACGAGGCGGCGGTGAACGGCGCCGGCCTCGGCCCGGCGAAGCATGGCGACACGCTATACCTCCAGGGCGACGACGATCTGAAGAGCAAGAAGGACGGCCGCCGGGCGATGATCGCTTCGCGCTTCTGCGTGATCGCGATGGGCGGCGACCAGCTCGGGGATTTCAGCGACCTGTTCTCGATCGCTTCGGTCACCGACCGCCGCGCCGCCACCCTCGCGGCGCCGGTCGCGTCGAAATGGGGCGCGGGCTGGTTCGTCCTTCCCAACCCGGTCTACGGCAATGGCCTCAAGGGCGGGATCGACGACGCCTTCCCCGCCGACAAGCGCTGGCCCGATCGGGCGGGGGGTCATTGATGGCCAAGCCATTTCGCCGAGAGTCAGGAGTGAATTGATGCCTTGGGACCGCAATCAGATGGCCGCTCGCGCCGCCAAGGAGCTTCGCGACGGCTATTACGTCAATCTCGGCATCGGCATCCCGACGCTCGTCGCCAACAACATCCCCCAGGGCATGGAGGTCACCCTCCAGTCCGAGAACGGGATGCTCGGGATCGGGCCCTTCCCCTATGAGGACGAGGTCGATCCCGACCTGATCAACGCCGGCAAGCAGACGATCAGCGAATTGCCCTCCTCCTCTTATTTCTCCTCCTCGGACAGCTTCGCGATGATCCGCGGCGGTCACATCGACCTCACCGTATTGGGCGCGATGGAGGTCGCGGAGAATGGCGACATCGCCAACTGGATGATCCCCGGCAAGATGATCAAGGGCATGGGTGGGGCGATGGACCTGGTCGCCGGAGTCAAGAAGATCATCGTCGTGATGGAGCACACGTCGAAGAACGGCGACCCCAAGTTCATCCCCGAATGCACATTGCCGCTGACCGGCAAGAACGTCGTCGACATGATCGTCACCGATCTCTGCGTCTTCCACCGCCCCGACCATGACAGCGCGTTCCGGCTGATCGAGCTCGCGCCTGGCGTGACCGCCGAGGAAGTCGCGGCCAAGACGACCGCGCGTTACGAGAGCCTGGCCGCCGCCGATCGGGCCTGATGGACTCGGGGCGGTTCACCCCGAAGCTGATCACGGCGTTCCGCGAAGGCTATGGAGCGGCGCAGCTTCGCGCCGACCTGGTCGCCGGCCTGACCGTGGCGATCGTCGCCTTGCCGCTCGCCATGGCACTCGGCATCGCAAGCGGCGCATCGCCTCGCGATGGCCTTGTCACAGCAATAGTGGCGGGCTTCCTCATCTCGGCCCTCGGCGGCTCGCGGGTGCAGATCGGCGGGCCGACCGGCGCGTTCGTGGTCATCGTCGCCGGAATCATCGCTCTCCACGGCTATTCGGGGCTGGTGCTGGCGACATTGATGGCCGGCGCCATCCTGATCGTCGCCGGTTATGCGGGCGTCGGACGGCTGATGCGGTTCGTTCCCATGCCGGTGGTGACCGGATTCACGGCCGGAATCGCAATCATTATCGCTTCCAGCCAGATTGGCGATTTCCTCGGCCTCAAGGCTGGGCCGGTTCCGCCCGATTTCGTCGGGAAATGGGCCGCTTATGGCCGCGCCGCGGGAACATTCAGCCCGGCGTCGCTAGGCATCGGCGCCCTCGCATTGGCGATCATTCTCCTGGTCCGCCGGATCGCCCCGCGCGCGCCCTCCTATCTTTTCGCACTCGTCGCGAGCGCGGCCGCCTCCGCCTGGCTGCACCTTCCGGTCGAGACGGTGGGGGACCGCTTTCCGGTCATGCCCACCGGCCTTCCCGTGCCGCATCTGCCGCAGATGTCGCTCGGCCTCGCCCGGGAGGTGCTGCCGAGCGCCTTCGTTATCGCCTTCCTTGCCGGAATCGAGGCCTTGCTTTCGGCGGTCGTCGCGGACGGCATGACAGGGCGCCGGCACCGGTCGGGCCAGGAGCTGGTAGGAATGGGCGTCGCCAACATCGCCTCGGCCCTGTGCGGAGCGCTGCCGGCAACCGGGGCGATAGCCCGCACGGCCACCAACATCCGCGCCGGTGCGAGGACGCCGATGGCGGGGATATTCCACGCCATCTTCCTCCTCCTGTTCATGCTACTTGCCGGAGGCCTGATCGCCTTCCTGCCGATGGCGGCTCTGGCCGCGGTCCTGCTGATGGTAGCTTGGGGTATGAGCGAGGCCGGCCGCTTCCTTGCTCTCCTGCGCACCGATGCAGGCGAACGCGCCTTGGTCCTCCTCACCTTCGTGCTGACCGTCTTCGTCGACCTTACCATCGCGATCGGCGTCGGCGTGACGCTGGCGGCCTTGCTGTTCATGCGGCGGATGAGCGAGCATGCCGGTTGGGTCGCCGTCGATCCGGCAGAGGAGCCGGAGCATCGCGACCGGCTACCGCCCGGAGTCGAGGTGTTGCGCTTCACCGGCCCGATCTTCTTCGGCGTGGCGAGCGAGATGCTCGAGGCGCTGCGACGCGCCGGGGAGAGGCCGAAAGCGATGATCCTGAGGATGGAGGAGGTGCCCTATGTCGACGCGACGGGGGCCAATGCGCTGGCGACCTTCGTGCGCCAGGCGAAAGCAGCGGGGACCGAGGTGTGGTTCTGTGGATTGAAGCGGCAGCCGCTCGATTTTCTCGCCAGGATGGAGCCGCGTTTCGCCGGTGCGCGGCGAACCCTGACCTATGACGGCGCGCTTGAGCGCCTGGGCCGAAGGGGCGACAGCCCATGAGCAGCGGCGCCAGGGCGCGCATCCTGCTGACCGGCTCGTCGGGCTGGCTCGGCCGCAATCTCGCGCCCCGGCTGAAGCGGGACGGGCATGACGTAATCGGCCTCGACGTCGCGCCGGGGCGGGACACGCAGCTGCTCGGCTCGGTCGCCGACCGGCCGCTCGTCGACCGAATCTTCGCCGAGCACGGAATCGAGGCGGTGATCCACGCCGGGGCGCTGCACAAGCCGGACATCGTCCGCTACCCGAAGCAGGCCTTTCTCGACGTCAACGTCGCCGGAACCCTGAACCTGCTCGAGGCGGCCGCGGCGGCGGGCAACGACCGCTTCGTCTTCACCTCGACGACCTCGCTGATGATCAGCGAGGCGATCCGGGCCGGCAAATTGGGCGGGGCGACCGAGGCAGCCTGGCTGACCGAGGAGTCCGGGCCGTTGGAGCCGCGCAACATTTACGGCGTCAGCAAGCGCTCCGCCGAGCAGATCTGCGGGCTGATCTACCGCGAGCACGGCCTTGCGATCGTGGTGCTTCGAACCAGCCGCTTCTTTCCCGAGGAGGACGACACCCATCGCGACCTCGCCGGCCCGAACATCAAGGCCAACGAATTCCTCAACCGCAGGCTCACCGTCGAGGATTGCGCCGAGGCCCATGTCGCGGCGCTCGCCAGGGCCCGGGACATCGGCTTCGGGATCTTCATCGTGTCGGCACCGCCGCCCTTCGCGCGCGAGGAGGCCGCCGAGCTGATCGACGACGCCCCGGCCGCGATCGCCCGCCATTACCCGCGGGCCGCCGAGCTCTATGCGCGCGCCGGCTGGAGCCTGCCCGCGTACATCGACCGGGTCTACGATCCCTCGAAGGCCGAAACGCTGCTCGGATTCCGCTGCCAGACCGATTTCGGCTCGATCCTCGACGCGCTCGCCGAGGATCGCCGATTGCCCTTCGTCCACGATCCCTCCTATGTCTCGCCCAAGGAAGCACCAAGGGAAGGGGAGCCCCGATGCTGAAGCGACTCGCCGCGGCCGCGATCATGTTTTTGCTGGGATCGGTCCCGATGCCGGCTTCGCCGCTCGTTCCGCTTCCGTCCGTTCAGCTGTGGCGGCTCGATTGCGGCGACTTCGTCGTCAAGGATTATAACGCTTTCTTCTCCGACACTTCGGCCTATCCGCCGGGCCCCAAGCCGATCGTCGGAAGCTGCTACCTGATCCGCGACGAAAACCGCTATCTGCTCTGGGACACCGGAGTGGATGCAAAGCTGGTCGGCGCTCCGGCCGACAATCCGGTGATCCGGATGTCGCTGCGCCGGACCATCCTCGACCAGCTCGCGACGATCGGAGTCCGCCCGGACCGGATCGAGATGATCGGGATCAGCCATTATCATGGCGATCATACCGGCCAGGCGGCGAGCTTCCCCAACGCGACCCTGTTGATCGGTCAGGGCGATCTCGACGCGCTCAAGGCCGATCCCTCGCTCGGCGCCGACATGCTCGCTCCCTGGCTCAAGGCCGGCGGCAAGGTGAAGCCGGCGCGCGGCGATCTCGACGTGTTCGGCGACGGCAAGGTGGTGATGCTCGCCACCCCCGGCCACACGCCAGGCCATCACAGCCTCCTCGTTCGCCTCGACAGCGGGCCGGTCATCCTGTCGGGCGACCTCTGGCATTTCCGCGAACAACTTGCGAATGACGGGGTTCCGCCGTTCAACACCGACCGTGCCGAGACCCTGGCGTCGATGGACCGGATCAAGAAGCTCCAGGCCAATATCCACGCCCGTTTGATCATCCAGCACGAGCCGGCCGACGTCGCTTTGCTGCCCGCCTTTCCGCAGGCGGCGCAATGAAGGCGCTCCTCTCCCGCGAGCCCGGCGGGCCCGAGACCCTCGAGCTCGCCGACCTGCCCGAGCCCGAGGCCGGCCCGGGCCAGCTTCTGGTCGCGGTCAAGGCCTGCTCGATCAACTATCCCGACGTCCTCATCATCGAGGACAAATATCAGTTCAAGCCGCCCCGGCCCTTCGCTCCCGGCGGCGAGATCGCCGGGGTGGTGGAGGCGGCCGGCGAGGGAGTCGAGGGCTGGGAGCCGGGCGACCGGCTGATCGCGATGCTCGGCCATGGCGGGCTCGCCGAGAAAGTGGTGGTCGCGGCGGCGATGGCCCAGCGCCTGCCGGCCGAGCGGAGCTTCGAGGAAGGCTCGGCGCTGATCCTTACCTATGCGACCTCGATCCACGCTTTGGTCGACCGCGGGCGGCTCAAGTTCGGCGAGACCCTGCTCGTCCTCGGAGCGGCCGGCGGAGTCGGGCTGGCCGCAGTCGAGCTCGGCAAGGCGATCGGCGCCCGGGTCGTCGCCGCGGTCTCGTCGGAGGAGAAAGCCGAGGCGGCGCGCGGGGCAGGGGCCGACCTGGCGATCGTCTATCCCCAAGGGCCGTTCGACAAGGACCAGTCCAAAGCGCTCGCCCAGCAGTTCAAGGACGCGGTCGGTCCGGCCGGCGCCGACGTGATCTACGATCCGGTCGGCGGCGACTACGCCGAACCGGCCTTGCGCTCGATCGCCTGGGCCGGCCGCTACCTGGTCGTCGGCTTCCCGGCCGGGATCCCGAAGCTTCCGCTCAACCTCACTTTGCTCAAGAGCTGCGACGTCTGCGGAGTCTTCTGGGGCGCCTTCGCCGCCCGCGACCCGGCCGCCAACGCCGCGCATATCGAGACCCTGTTCCGCTTCTGGAAGGAGGGGAAGATCGCCCCGATGGTAAGCCGGACCTGGCCGCTCGAGCAGGGCGGCGAGGCGATCGCTCATATGGCGGCGCGCAAGGCGGTGGGGAAACTGGTGGTGACGATGGACTGAGATCCTCCCCGGGACGGGGGGGGGACCGCGCCTGGCGCGGTGGAGGGGGCGGCGAAGTCTTGCGGCCGCTATCATGACCCAACGTTGCCTGAGGGCCCCCTCCACCATGCTTCGCATGGTCCCCCTCCCCGTCCCGGGGAGGATCTGGCCCCTCCACCGTCCTGCGGACGGTCCGCCTCCCCCAGAAAGCTGGGGGAGGAATTCAGCGCCGTTGCACCTCTCCTTCGGCCCGCCTATCTCTGGCGGGGAGACAGAAGGAACCTCCATGACGACTTTCGACGACCGCGAACGGGCTTTCGAGAACAAATATGCCCGCGACCAGGAGATGCAGTTCAAGATCCTCGCGCGCCGCAACAAATTGCTCGGCCATTGGGCGGCGCGGCTGATGGGCCTGACCGAGGTCGAGGCCGAGGCCTATGCCAGGGACGTGGTCCGCGCCGATTTCGAGGAAGCAGGCGACGAGGACGTGATCCGCAAGGTGCTCGGCGACCTCACATCGGCCGGAGTCGAGTGCGACGAGGGCCGGATTCGCGAGGCGCTTGCCCATAAGAGCGTCGAGGCCCGGCGCCAGCTGATGGAAGCGCAGGGATAATCGACGTGGCGATGGAAGCCGCCGAGATCGAGGAGCTGATCCGCCAGGGAATTCCCGACGCTCTGGTCGAGATCACCGACCTTGCCGGCGACGGCGATCATTATGCGGCGCGAGTCGTCTCGGAGAGCTTCCGGGGCATGCCGCGGGTCCGCCAGCACCAGAGAGTCTATGCGGCGCTCGGCGGACGGATGGGCGGCGCCCTCCACGCTTTGCAGCTCACCACCCAAATACCCGATCAAGGACAATGAACATGACCGACACCAAGGCCCGGATCGACCAGCTGGTCGGCGACAACGACATCGTCCTGTTCATGAAGGGCACCGCGCTCTTCCCGCAATGCGGCTTCTCGAGCCGCGCGGTGGCGATCCTCGACCACCTCGGAGCCGCCTTCCAGACCGTCGACGTCCTCCAGGACCCCGAGATCCGCCAGGGCATCAAGGATTATTCCGACTGGCCGACCGTCCCTCAGCTTTACGTCAAAGGCGAGTTCGTCGGCGGCTCCGACATCATGATGGAGATGTTCGAGAGCGGCGAGCTTCAGCAATTGCTGGAAGAAAAGCAGGTGGCGCGGGCGTAACGCCTTTGTCGCCACGGCGCGGATTTCCCCTCCCGCTTGCGGGAGGGGGTTAGGGGGGTGGGCAAGGCCTGTCCATGAATTCCTGCGCCGTAAACACGGCCCGGCCTGCCTGCCCCTCGGTCCCCTCCCGCAAGCGGGAGGGGAAGTAGCACATAAGAGAAGGGCGGGCGGCGCGACCGGAAGAAGCGCCTGCCCGCCCTGGGGGGAGTGTGTGTGGACGCGGATAGAGATACATGCGCCGTGCCAAAGCGTGCCAATGGCGGAAAATCGCGCTTCACGATGGTTCACCGAAATTAACCCCTTATCCTCGTTGTAAAGCCTCCCGACACTCTTTCCGCATGTCCTTTCGTCGAAGCTGAACGCCTATTCATCGAGCGTTCACGCCCGTAATGATTACACCTGTAATCAATAAGACGAGCCCAAGGGAGGGATGCCATGGAGCGAATCGCCGAAGGCGAATATGCGGTCATGGAGGTGCTCTGGCAGGAAGCGCCGCTGACCGCCGCGGAGGTGGCCGAGCGCGTGCCGGCCGATCGGGGCTGGAGCCTCGCCACCGTCAAGACCATGCTCTCCCGACTGCTCGCCAAGGGCGTGCTCTCCCATCAGGAAGAAGGCCGGCGCTACCTCTATCAGCCGGCGATCGAGCGCGAGGATTATGTCGCCGAGGAATCGGGCCGGCTGATCGACCGGATGTTCGCCGGCCGGGTGACTCCTTTGGTCGCCCAGCTCGCCGCCCGCGACCGGCTGAGCCCCGCCGATATCGAAGAAATCGAAGCTCTGTTGAAGGAGCTCAAATCATGATCGCCCAGCTTCTCGAGACTTTCGTCGCCGTCACGGCCCTGATGCTGGTCGTGCTCGCCGTCCGCCGGCCGGTCGCCAACCTGTTCGGCGCCGGCTGGGCCTACGCCCTCTGGCTTCTGCCCGCGCTTCGGCTGGTTCTTCCGCCGCTGCCGAGCATCGCCCCCGAAATCCCGATTCCGGCCATCACCGTCTTCATCCCGGCGGTGGACGGAGTGACCGCGCCCCCGATGGATCCGGCATCTGGGCAGTGGATGCCGTTCCTGCTCGCTCTGTGGGCAGGGGGCGCGGTCACATTCCTTCTCTGGCACTGGCTGACCTATCGCGCCTTTTTGAACGCTCTGAAGACCGGCGCCCGGCCCGGCGATCCGCCTTCCTATGGCGGCATCGCGACCCTCGCCAGCCCGGCGGTGGACGGACCGCTGGCGCTCGGAATGCTGAAGCGGCTGATCGTCCAGCCGCTCCATTTCGCGCGCCGCTACAATCCGGCCGAGCGGCGGCTGGCGATGGAGCATGAGCTTGTCCATCACCGCCGCGGCGACATCTGGTTCAACCTCGCCGGCCTGCTCATCCTCGCCGCCAACTGGTTCAATCCGATCGCCTGGTTCGCCTTCCACGCCTTCCGGAGCGACCAGGAGCTGGCCTGCGACGCCGCGGTCGCCAAGCGCGCCAGCGGCGACGAGCGCCACGATTATGCCCGGGCGCTGGTCAAGTCGGCGAGCCGGCCCGGACTGATCGCCGCCTGTCCGCTCAACCCGGCCGATCAGCTGAAACACCGGCTTCGGATGATCCGCGCCCACCGGGTCGGCACTGCACGTAATGCCGGCGGCCTCGCCGCCTTCGCGATCCTGCTGGTCGCCGGACTGTCGCTGAGCGGAGCGTCTCGGCCCATCGAGGCGGTCCAGCCGATGCTGGTCGCCGAGACTCAGGTCGCGACGACGATCGCTCCCAGCCGCAACGCGCTGACCGCCGCCGCCGTGGCGCCGGCCGCGCATCGCGCCGCTTCCGCGTCGTCCGCGCATCGCTTCAGGCTCGCCGCGTCCTTGCCCGAGCTGGTCAAGGCTCGGGTCGCCTCGGTCCAGCCCAAGGGCTTCGCTATGCTGGCCGAGGCGGAAGCGCCCGCGGCAATGCCGGTCAGCCTGGTCCGGATGTCGGCGGCGGAAGCGGCACAGCTCCATCACGCCCAGCTCCAGGTCCGGCCGGCCGAGGCGGGCATGCCGCGGCTGATGCCGGCGGTGGCGATGGCGCCCGAGCCGGGGCAACGAGTTCGTCCGGCCAAAGCGGGGCGGATCATGACCTTCCTGATCGAGGGCACCGACATCCGCTTCACGGTCGCGGCGGGGACCGATCCGGAGCGGATGCAGGTGATCCAGAACGCGGTCGAGCAGGCGATCGCCCAGGCCGAGGACCCGAGCACCCGGGTCCGGCTGGAGCAGGTGCTCGCGCGGCTCGACCGCAAGGCCGACAAGTTTGGGATGGTTTCGAACGTCAACTGACCAGGAGAATGAGATGAGCAAGGGGACGATTTTGAGGCTCGGCGCCGCCGTGGGGGCGATGGCGCTGGCCGGCCTCGCTTATGCCAGTCCGGGAGCCGCCGACGGTCCCGACGGTAAAAGCGAGGGCCAGAGGGTCGAAAAGGTGATCATCATCGGCGACCATGCCGGCGGCGAACATGCCGGCGGGCCGGGCGAGGTCCGCACCTTCACTTTGCACCGGATGGACATGGCCGATTGCCGCGGCGGCAACCGAACCGTCCGCGAATCGAACGACAACGGCCAGCGCACCAAGGTGATTATCTGCCGCCGCGACGGGCAGCACGCCGGCGCCCGTTCCGAGGGCGGACCGCGGGTCCGTGCTTTCGCGATGAACGGCGGAGAGCTCGCCGATTGCGCGGGCGGCGACCGCACGGTCCGCGAGTCGAGCGAGGACGGCCGGCGCACCAAGGTCATCATCTGCCGCCGCGGCGACGGCCCGCATGCGGGCCAGCATGGCGGCCCGGGGCCGGAGGGCGGGCCGCGGATCCGCGCCTTCGCGATGAACGGCGGCGACCTTGCCGACTGCCTCGGCGGCGAACGCAACGTCACCGAATCGAACGACAACGGCCAGCACAGCAAGGTGATCCTCTGCACCCGCGGCGGCGAGGCCAGCCCGGCCCAGCGGGTCGAGCGGCTCGAACATGCGCTCAGCCGCCTGACCTCGAGCGACCAGCTCACCGCCGAGCAGAAGGAAAGGGTGACCGCCGCCCTTCGCGAGGCGATCGAGAGGCTCCGCACCACACCCTGAACAGCGCGACCTCAGGGAGGAGGGAGAGGCGGGAGCGCGGCGACGTTCCCGCCTTTTCTTGTGGCGCCTCTCCGTCATTGCGAGGACCCCGGACCTAGTCCGGGGGACGCGGCAATCCAGTGGGACTCGGAATCAGCTCTGGATTGCCGCGCTTCGCTCGCAATGACGGGAGAAATGAGGTCTCGATCCTTCCTTTTCACCTTCACCAATGCCACATCCCTCCCATGGCCGCCCAGCTCGAAGACGTGCATCCCCTGGTCCGGCGGCTGCTCGCGCCCAATCCTTCGCCGTTCACCTTTACCGGCACCCAGACCTATGTCGTCGGGCGCGGCGAGGTGGCGGTGATCGATCCGGGGCCGGACCTAGCCGACCATGTCGAAGCCCTGGTCGGCGCTCTGGCCGGCGAGCGGATTTCCGCGATCGTCTGCACCCACACCCATCGCGACCACAGCCCGGCGAGCCGGCCGCTTCAGCGCGAGACCGGCGCGCCGATCGTCGGCTGCGCTCCGCTCGCGCTCGACGATGACGGGCCGCGCTCCGACGCCGCCTTCGACGAGCTCTATCGGCCCGACCGGATCCTCGCCGACCGCGAGCGGATCGATGGGCCGGGCTGGACCCTGGAGGCAGTGGCGACGCCCGGGCATACGTCCAATCATCTCTGCCTCGCTTTGCCCGAAGCCGGGATATTGTTCACCGGCGACCATGTCATGGGCTGGTCGACCACCGTCGTCGCTCCGCCGGACGGCGACATGGCGGCTTATATGGCGAGCCTCGATCTTCTTCTCGCCCGCGACGACCGGACCTATTTCCCGGCCCACGGTCCGGCGGTCGACGATCCGAAGGCCCATGTCCGCCGCCTCGTCGAGCACCGCCGCGGACGCGAGCGTCAGATCCTCGCTCATCTCGAGGCGGGGGAGGGCCGCATCCCGGTCATGGTCGAGCATATGTATCGCGACGTCGATCCGCGGCTTCATCCCGCCGCCGGCCGCTCGGTGCTGGCCCATCTGATCGATCTCGAGGCGCGCGGCCTGGTCCGGCGCGAGGGCGAGACATGGGCGATCGCCGGCTGACCCGCCCGATCCTCGCCGCCGCGGCGTTCATCCTGCTTCTGGCCGGAGCGGCGCTGGGTCTGGCTGTCGCGCCCAAGGCAACGGCCCCCGCCGCGGACCCGCGGGCGATCGCCACCACTACCTTGCTGTCGGTCCGCGATCAGGGCCGGATCGTCCCGTACAGCCAGACCTTCGTCGCGACCGCGAGCGCGAGCGACAGCCATCTCGGCCTTACCGCGCGCAAGACCCTGATCATGCCGGGGACGGTCCGCTACGGGGTCGACCTTGCCCGGCTTCGCCGCTCGAGCCTCGCCTGGGACGAGGAAAGCCGGACCCTGACCGTCACCCTGCCGCCGCTCGAGCTTTCAGGCCCGAAGATCGACCTCAACCAGATCCGCGAGCAGAAGGAAGGCAGTCTGGTGATGGCGCTCGCGGACAGCGAGAAGGCGCTCGACAGCGAGAATCGCCGGGCCGCGCAGGAGGATCTGATGCGCCAGGCCCGCGGTCCGGTCCCGATGCAGCTGGCGCGCGACGCTGCGATGCGCGACGTGGCGCGAAGCTTCGCGATGCCGCTTCGCGCCGCCGGGATCGAGGCCAGCGTTGCTGTCCGTTTCCTCGATCCGGCCGGGCGGGAGGAAGCCGCCTGGCTCGACCGGCCGCGGCGGATCGAGGAGAAGCTTCGCGACCGTCAGGCGATCCGCTGAGGCGGCCGCGCCAGGTCGTCATTGCGAGCGAAGCGCGGCAATCCAGAGCGACCTCGGAGACCCACTGGATTGCCGCGTCGCTCCGCTCCTCGCAATGACGGAGCATTTGCGGTGCAGTCTAAAAACGCTTCGCCACGGCCAGGCGAAGCGGTGAATCGGGGCCGTTTCGCTTGAAAATCCGCCGCTTCCGACCTATGTCGCGCTCACCACTCCGCGCCTTTTCAGATCACGGTCGGGGCCGCGGACGTCGAAGCTCAACAGGCATTTGGGAGCGGACTGCTACGGCGCGTTTCCACTCAGGAGTGGCACTATGAACGCACCCAGCAAGAGCCTCAAGGGGCTCGACCTCCGCGCCGAGATCGACCGGCTGCGTAAGGAGCGCAACGCCGTCATCCTCGCCCATTATTACCAGGAGCCGGCGCTCCAGGACATTGCCGACTTCGTCGGCGACAGCCTCGACCTCAGCCGCAAGGCCGAGGCGACCGACGCCGATGTGATCGCTTTCTGCGGAGTCCGGTTCATGGCCGAGACCGCCAAGATATTGAGCCCGGAAAAGATCGTCGTCCTGCCCGACATGAATGCCGGCTGCAGCCTCGAGGATTCGTGCCCGCCCGACCAGTTCAAGGCGTTCCGCGAGAAGCACCCCGACCATATCGCGCTCACCTACATAAATTGCTCGGCGGCGGTGAAGGCGCTGAGCGACATCATCGTCACCAGCTCGTCGGCGGAGGTGATCCTCAGCCAGATCCCGATGGACCAGAAGATCATCTTCGGGCCCGACAAGCATCTCGGCGGCTATCTGTCGCGCAAGACGGGCCGCGACATGCTGCTCTGGCCCGGCGTCTGCATCGTCCACGAGGCTTTCTCCGAGACCGAGCTCCTCAAGCTCAAGGCGAAGCATCCTGGCGCTCCGGTGCTCGCCCATCCGGAATGCCCGCCCCACATCATCGACCATGCCGACCATGTCGGCTCGACCTCGTCGATCCTCGATTATGCGCTCCGTTCGCCGGCGCAGACCCTGATCGTCGCGACCGAGCCGAGGATCATCCACCAGATGGAGCTGAAAGCGCCGCACAAGAATTTCATCGGGGCGCCCGGGGCGGACGGCAACTGCAACTGCAACATGTGCCCCTACATGGCGCTCAACAGCATGGAGAAGCTCTACCTCGCGCTTCGCGACCTCGAGCCGCGGATCGAGCTGGACGAGGAGGTGCGGATCGCCGCCAAGAGGTCGGTCGACCGGATGATGGTCATGGCCGGGCGCGCTCTGGGCGGCGGCGACGTCGGCAAGCCCATCTTCGCGGGGGATTAATTCATCTTCCCCCTCTCCCTCAGGGAAAGGGAGGGGTGAGGGTGTTCAGTCTCGGCGCTTATTCTCGGCCACCGTACCCCGTCACCCTAACCGTGCGGCGCTACTGAGGCTCGTCCGGGGGACGAGCCAGCGCCGCACCCCCATGGGAGAGGGGACATGAGGCGAAGGATGGCGCGGCGTTCGATGAACCGCTAATCGCCCCCCAGCCCCACAGAATCGGAGTATCCCCCTTGCGCCGTTTCCTGCTTCCGCTTGCCGCTGTTCTGTTCGCGGCGGCCGCCGCTCCCGCCGCCACCGACGACGATCCCTATCTCTGGCTCGAGGAGGTGGAGGGCGCCAGGGCGCTTGCGCAGGTCCGGGACTGGAACAAGTCGACCGAGGACCTGCTCACCCGCGATCCGAAATATGAAAGCTACAGGAGCCGCGCCCGGGCGATCCTCGACGACGAGCGGCAGATCGCGACTCCCGACGATCTGATGGGCGACAAGGTCGCGAACCTGTGGCGCGACGCGCGCAACCCGCGCGGCCTGTGGCGGATCTCGCCGCTCGCCGCCTACCGCTCCGGCAAGCCGCAATGGCGGACCCTGATCGACGTCGACGCGCTCGGCAAGAAAGAGGGGCGGAGCTGGGTCTGGCACGGCGCCGACTGTCTCGCCCCCGATTATCGCCGCTGCCTGATCTCGCTGAGCCCCGGCGGGACCGACGCCGACGTGGTCCGCGAGTTCGACCTGGTCAGCGGCCGCTTCGTCGAGGACGGATTCTCACTCCCGGCCGCCAAGTCCAATGTCGCCTGGGCCGACGCCGACACATTGCTGGTGGCGACCGATTACGGCCCCGGCACTCTCACCGCCTCGGGCTATCCGCGGATCCTCAAGATGTGGAAGCGCGGGACGCCATTGAGCGCGGCCCGGACCCTGCTCGAGGGCAAGGAGAGCGACGTCTCGGTCGGGCCGCAGGCGGTCCAGAGCGGCTCGCGGCGCTGGCTGTTCGTCAACCGCGGCAAGACCTTCTGGACCAACGAATATCATCTTCTGACTCCGTCGGGGCGGCTCGAACCGGTGCCGATGCCGGACGATGCCGAGTTCCAGGACGTCCTCGGCGCCAATCTGATCGTCAAGCTGCAGACTCCGCTGACCGCGGGCGGCAGGCGATTCACCGCCGGAAGCCTGGTCGCCTGGCCGCTCGACCGGATCGCCGCCGGCCAGAGCGCGGCTCCGCAACTGGTCATGGCGCCGACCGCCAAGCAGGCGATCGAGGAGGTCTCGGCTTCGGACAATGTGCTCTGGGTGAAAGCGCTCCAGGACGTTTCCGGCAAATTGTTCGCGCTGACGCCGCGGCCGGCCGCACGGGCGCGGGGCCGAGCTCCTGCTCCGGCCGGCTGGGCAAGGCGCGAGATCCAGCTTGCGCCGAACAGCACGGTCCATCTCCTCGCGGCCGGCGGAAGCCCGGACCTCGCCTTCGCCACGGTCGAATCGATGCTGTCGCCGCCGACCCTCTATTCGGTCGAGCCGCGCGGCGTGATCGCCCGGGTGCAGAGCCTGCCGGCCAAGTTCGACGCCCGGAAATACAGCGTCGAGCAGCGCTTCGCCGTGTCGAAGGACGGGACCCGGATCCCCTATTTCCTGGTCCGCAACCGAGCCTCGCGCGGGGCGGTGCCGGCTTTGATCCACGCTTATGGCGGCTTCCGAAGCGCCCAGACCCCGACCTATCTGACCGGCCAGCCCTATCGCGCCGGGCCGCTCGGCCTGTTCTGGGTCGAGGAGGGCAATGCCTATGTTCTCGCCAATATCAGGGGCGGCGGCGAATATGGCCCGGCCTGGCACCGGGCGGCGCTCCGCGAGCATCGCCAGCGGAGCTTCGACGATCTCCACGCCGTCGCCGAGGATCTGATCCGCACCGGAGTGAGCGCGAAGGGCAAGATCGGCATTTCCGGGCGCTCGAACGGGGGAGTGCTGGTCGGAGCGGCTCTGACCCAGCGGCCGGACCTTTATTCGGCGGTGATCTCGGGCTCGCCGCTCCACGACATGAAGCGCTATTCGCATCTGCTCGCCGGAGCCTCCTGGGTCGACGAATATGGCGATCCCGACAAGCCCGAGGACTGGGCCTTCATGTCGCGTTACTCGCCCTATCAGAATCTGCGGCCGGGCGTCCGCTATCCGGCGGTCTTCTTCTACAGCTCGACCAAGGATGACCGCGTCCATCCCGGCCACGCCCGCAAGATGGCCGCCCGGCTCGCCGAATATGGCAACCGCTTCTACTTCCACGAATATATGGAGGGCGGCCATTCGGTCGGCGCCGATCATGCGGAGGATGCCAAGCGGGCGGCCCTGCTGATGGCCTATTTGAAGCGGGAATTGGTAGCGGGGCGGTGAAGAGTTCCCCCTCCCGCTTGCGGGAGGGGGTTAGGGGGTGGGCTTGGAGAGTCTCCGTAGGCCCACCCCCAGCCCCTCCCGCAAGCGGGAGGGGGGTTAGAGGAGGCGTTCCTCCCGCAAGCGGGAGGGGGGTTACGGAGTGGGAGTGGAATCAGAAATGCCATGACGTTCACACTGCCCGGTTTCGACCTCGACGCCTTCATCCGCTCGACCCTCGCCGAGGATCTGGGCGAGGGCGGGGACATCACGTCCAATGCGGTGATCCCGGCCGACGCGCGGTTCAGCGGGGTGATGGACAGCAGGGAGGCGATCGTCGCGGCCGGGCTGCCGATCGCCGAGGCCTTCTTTCGGAGCCTCGATCCTGAGTGCGAGATCGAGCTTCTCGCCGCGGACGGCGACCGGGTGGCGGCCGGCGCCGACCTGATTCGTCTGAAGGGCAATGCCCGGGCGATGCTGACCGCCGAGCGCTCGGCGCTCAACATCGTCCAGCATCTCTCGGGGATCGCCACATTGACCCGCCGCTACGTCGACGCGATCGAGGGGACAGGCGCGCGGCTTCTCGACACGCGCAAGACCATCCCGGGCCTTCGAATCCTCGAAAAATATGCGGTGCGGATGGGCGGTGGAACCAACCACCGGATGCGGCTCGACGATTCGGCGATGATCAAGGACAATCATGTCGCGGTCGCCGGCGGGGTCGGGGAGGCGGTGCGCCGCGCGGTCGCGGCCGGGATCGAACGGATCATCGTCGAGGTCGACCGGAACGACCAGATCGAGTCCGCAATCGCCGCCGGAGCCACGCATTTGCTTCTCGACAATATGGACCCGCCGGTCCTTCGCGAGGCGGTGGGACTTGTCGCGGGCCGGGTTCCGACCGAGGCCAGCGGGGGGGTCACGCTCGAGACGATCCGCGCCAAGGCCGAGACCGGAGTGACCTACGTCTCGGTCGGACGGATCACCCAGTCGGCTCCGGCGGTCGATATCGGGCTCGATTTCGCACCCGCCTGAGCGTCGACTCGCAGCCGAATTTGATCGAAATCATCGAAAACGCATTTCCGTTTCACGCACTTATGCGGTAGGCGGTGCGCCGGGCGGCCTGTGCACGCCGCTTGTCTGGAAAATCGAGAACAAGATGCGTCCCGTTTCGATCGAATATTTCGAGAGACTTTCCTTCCTGGCGATGATGGTCGGAATCGTCTTCACCGCCTTGAGCTGGGATCCCGGCCAGGCCGAGCGGCTCCATGTCGGGCCGATGTTCCTGCCGGTCGCGCTGACGATCTGCTACCTTTTTCTCGCGACGCTGGTCCTGCTCATCTCGCGCAAGGCGAGCCTGATCGCCCAGGGCATCTTCCTGTTGCTGTTCGCGGCCGGGGTGGTGCTGGCGATCCCGGCGGTTCCGGCCATTCTCAACGACGGCCAGATCGGACTTCTCCAGATCGCCCAGATCGCGCTTCAGGCCGTCGCCATCTATTTCCTGTTCACGCCCGAATCGCGGGCCTGGTTCCGGGCGAGGCGAGGCGGCGACGCGGTGGGCGCGCGGGGATAAGCCTTCCCGTCATTCCCGCGGAAGCGGGCATCCCGCTTTTCGCTCTAACTCCGAGTCTCGCTCAGCTGCCGTCTGGATCTCCGCTTTGGGCTCGGCCCGTCTTCGACTCCGCGGGAATGACGAATGAAGTTCGGGAACCAGCCTCGTCCCGCGCAACAACCTCGCCCTCGACGATCATCGTCGCGGGATGGTGCTTGTCGAGCCAGCGCTTGACGATCTTCAGGTTGCGGCTGTTCGAGCGGAAGAAGAAATCGGGGATCGCTCCGACCCAGGGGATCGCTCCCAGGAGGAAATCGACCCCGATATTGCCGGCCATCCGGGCGATGTGGAATCGCGGCATTCCGAGATTGCGCGCCTCCCAGGCGAGCCAGCTGCCCATCGCCGCGGCGATCAGGCTTCCGCCGACCGGGATGAGATCGAGGATGACGTCGAGGCCGAACTTGCGGCCGCCGGGGAGGGTGAACATGCCCTCGAGCAGTTTCTCCATCGCCTCGATCCGCTGCCGGACCGAGGCCGGATCGCGGCCGATCGGCAAACGGTCGGCCATGGCGTTGAACTTGTCCTGCCGGCTGTTCATTCGAGACCCTTTCGGAGGGGAAACAATTTCCTCTTACCGGCTCAATGCATGAACGGCGATTTGTTTGCGCTCGAGTGCCGTTCAGGGCGCCGGGCGGATCAGCTCGCCGGCCGGGTGGCGAGCGAAGGCATTGGCCCGGAAGCCGCTCAGCCTCGGCGAAACCAGCGACCAGCGCACCGGCGAAGAGATCGGAATGTAGAAGCTGAGATCGGTGAGCAGGCGGTCGGCCCTGGCGAGCTGGTCGCGCCGCTCGAGGGCGGTCGGGGCGAGCCTGGCGGCGGCGAGCATTTCGTCGGCGGCGGGATCGCAGACCGGATTCGACTCGCAGGCGAAGTGGCGAAGATACCAGGTGGCGAGGTTGGCGGGGGCGACCTCGTCGACCAGCCTCAGATCGGCGCGCTGGTTCATCCCGACCCGCTCGGCAGTCACTCCGATCGCGCGCCAGTCGCGCCGCAGATAGGCGAAGAGCAGGCGATATCCGGGACCGTCCGGCATCGCCACTCGGATCGTCACCGGGGCTCCGGCCGCCGCGATCGCTCCGGCGGCTTGCTGGCGTCTTTGGGCGAGGCCCGGCGCCCATCCCGGAGCGGCGGGCTGCGGCTGGTCGACGATCCCGCCCGGAAGCAGGGTCTCGCGCGGCTGCAGGCTGGGGACGGCGAAGGACTGAACGATGGCGGCGCGGTCCAGTGCCATGCTCAGAGCCTCGCGAATGTCGGGATTGGTCAAGGGACCGTCGCGATGGGTGAAAGCGAGGCCGAGCATCCCGCCGACCGGATCGAAGACCAGACGCGCATTGGGCTGGTCCGCGGCGCGCGCGATGGCCAGGTCGCCCAAAGTGCCGCCGACGACGAGATCGGCGGCGCCCGCGTCGAACCGCGCGACCGCCGTCGCCGAGCGCTCGCCGCGCAGGAGCAGAGGCGGGCCGCGGTCGACCGGCGCATCCTCCTCATCCTCCTCGGCCGGTCTGCGCGGGGTCAGCAGAACCGAACGGTCGCTTTGGGGTGAGATCTCGTAAGGTCCGGATCCCTGGCCACCGCGAAGGATCGCCATTTCCGGCTGGGCGAGCATCTGGAGGAAATTGGGCCGCGGCGACTTGAGGCCGATCTCGAGCACCTCGGCGATCATCGGCTGGATCTCGTCGATCGCCCCGAGGATCGGCTTCAACGCATTGCGGCTCGACGGCGCGCTCGCCGCCTTGAGGCGCGCGACGACCTGGTCCGAGGTGATCGGCCGCCCGTCCGGCCAGGTCAGCCGGGCCAGCCGGAAGGTGTAATGGAGGCCGTCGTTCGACACCGTCCAGCGTTGGGCGAGGGCCGGCTCGATGTCGCCGGTCGCATTGAACCGGACCAGGCCCTGGGCAGCCGCCTCGAGCAGGAAAGCGGAGGGCGCGTCGAGCGGCTTGAGATTGGGATTGGCAAGCGTCGGGGGAGCGCCGATCGCGCTGACGGCCACGGGTCCGCTCTCCTCCTTGCGGCAGCCGCCGGCGAGCAAGGCGGCAAAGACCAGGGCGCCGAGGACTGGAAGCCGAATCGCCATCGCGGTGGGATAGCCAAAATACGCGTCCGGGGCCGCCTCCTTTTACGGCTCCTTCATCAATCCGGCTTTAGCCTCGGCCTGTGAAAGGCGGTCGCGCATGGAGCCGGACGAGCCTCACGAGTACAGATCGCGTCGCTCCGGCCGCTCGAGCGTCACCGGCACCGCCCGTCTGCGCCGCTCCAATCTCTACAGCGTCGAGGTCAGGGTCCGCGACGTCTCGACCGGCGGGTTCATGGCGGAATGTCCGGAGATGGTCGGGATCGGCACCTATGTCAGCCTCGAGGTGCCCGGAATAGGCCCGGTCCAGGCCCAGGTCCGCTGGCAGCTCGGCGCCAGGATGGGCGGAATGTTCCTCGACCCGATCAGCCTCGCCCGCTGCGAATGGATCGCGGTCAAGGCGGAGGCGAGCGAGGAGCCGGTTGAGGCCTGAGCAAATTGTCGCCTCGTCCGCCTGACGGAAACCCGCCGATCACGTGAATATCTTGGTGACCGCCTCGGTCGCTCATGCCTTCACGAAGCCGCGTCTCGCCGGATCATAGGAGATGCCCGGCCCGCTGCGGGCCGAGCTTTCCCCGCTTCAAAATCCTTCCAGCCTGAAGTCCTTTTTTCGAATCGAGTTAGCGCTCGCCGCGCGGACCGCTGTTCCAGTCGACAAGCTGCGGATTGTGGTCGCCGGAGTGACCGGGCGGCGGCCCGAACTCGGCGCCGTTTCCATAGCCATTGTTGTTCTTGACGTCGGGAAGGCAGCCTTCGCTGCATTCGCCGCCGCCGACCAGGGTGGTTTCGAGCAGGGTTAGAACGCGCATGCCAGTCTCCTTAAGCTGACGCGCCGGTCTTCAGCGCGAGAGTCAGGAATGCGCCGGCATCGTCAATGAATTCCTAATTCCGGTCGGATCACCGCGCTCGCGTCCCGGGCCGGGACGGTTCAACGCGGAATCGTTAACACCGCCCCGAGACGGCGCACGGCCGAAGCCGCTCGCCGACCGACCGCGATGTCTCCTGGGCGCTTGGGGCCCGCCGAAGCCTGGGCACTTGTCAGCTCGTCTGCCGCGGTTAAGAACCGGCAACCGACGAGGATTTTCCTGTGGCCGACATACTCGACGACGTTCCAGTCCATCTCGCCTGCCCGACCGAGGGCTGCCCGGGCGAGATCAAGACCACGTTCGGCCGGCTCAAGGCCAATCCCGAAGTGATCTGCTACCGCTGCAACATCAAGACCGAGGCGGTGTTCACCGAGGAGGAGCTGGAGGCGGCGCGGGCGGCGGTGGCCCAGGCCGGCGGAGGCGAGGCCGCGGTCAGCGACGGCTGAACGCGACAGTCTCGCAGGCCGCGAATGCCGGCCGGGATACTGTTTCGAACCAGTCGGCGCGGAAATGCGGCAGTTTCTCCAGATGATCGATCAGCAGGTCCCAGCCGACCAGCTCCTCATGGAACGTCCACACGCTTTCGCCCAAGGCAATCTCGCAGCAGATAAGGTCGGTCGCCAGCTCGTCCCTTTTATGGAACGTGACTCGGCTGATCTCGGCAAGTGGAAGCCGAGCGAGCAGATCGCGATCAATCACGGCCACAGGCTGCTCACGGCTTGTGGGACCTGTCCTGGCAACGGGCTGGGCAGGCGCCGCATCGGGAGAATGGGCGGGCGCACCCGGTCATTCCTGCGCCAGGTCCTGGCGCTGAAAGATCAGCATCGCGGGGCCGAAGCCGGCCGCGATCCATGCCAACAGGACGATGACGCCGATCAGCGCGCCGGGCGCGAAAGCGGCGGACTCCGCGCCCTGCGACCAGAGCCAGGCGCGGATCGAATCGGCGGCGAAGGTGGGGATCGGGACCGGGGCGAGGACACCCGACCCGCTGACGAAATACGATTCGGCGAAGGCGGCGGCCATCGACAGGAGGAAAGGTGGAAGCACCGCTCCGAGCGTCGATCGAGTCGTCACCGCCATCAGCGCGACGAGGCCGGCAAGCGCCATCAGTTCAAGCCACGAGGTCAGCCAGGCGGCGAGCAAGGCGGCGAGGGTCGCCGGCGGAACGTCGGTCATGGCGACGCCCCGGGTCAGCGGCAGGATCAGGCTTGCAAGCCCGTCGCCCGCGCAGACCAGGGTGAGGCTCAGGGCGGCAAGCAAGGCGAAGGCGGCGAGCTTGGCCAGCATCAGCCGGGGGCGGCTGCAGCGCGGGACGATGTGCCGCCAGCTCGAATAGCGATATTCGACGGTGAACAGGCCGGCCGCTCCGATCGCGAAGAAGAGCTGGGCGACCGGATTGCCGCCGACCGCGACCTGCCGCATCGCCGAACGGATCGGGTGGACTTCGAGCGCGGCGCCGAGGCTCCGGGCGTTGGCAATGCTGAGTTCGAGCGCGAAAGCGGCGAGGGTCGCGAACATCGGGACGGCGAGGAAGCCCCAGAAAAGCAGAGCGCGCTGCCGGCTCTGCTTCAGAAGCTCGGCGCGAAGCGGGACAGCGGTCATGCGCTTTCCCTCGTCTCGGCGAAGAAGAGCGATTCGAGGTCGCGGCGGACCCAGCGCGCCTCGAAGATCTCGACTCCCTCGGAGGCCAGAGCGGCGAGCAGGGCAGGGGCTTCGGAGCGGTCGATCCTGGCGGCGATCCCCCCTTGCTCGGGCGCGCCGCGTTCGCCGAGCCGGGCCAGCACCGCCTCGGCCGGCCGGGCGTCGATCCACAGCCTTTCGCCGGCCGCGAGAAGCTCTTCGACCCGGCCCTCGGCGGCCAGCCTGCCGTGGTTCAGGATCGCGACCCGGTCGCAAATGCGCTCAACCTCGTCGAGCTGATGGCTGGAGAGCAGGACGGCGATCCCGTCGCGGTCGGCGAGCGCTCGGACCAGCTCCCGGACCTCGACGATCCCGTCCGGGTCGAGGCCGTTGCTCGGCTCGTCGAGGATGAGGATTTCGGGCCGGGCGACCAAAGCGGCGGCGATCCCGAGCCGTTGCTTCATCCCGAGCGAGAAGCCGGCGATGGCACGGTCGGCGGCTCCGTCGAGACCGACCCGGGCGAGCAGGATGTCATGATCCGCCTCGCCGGATCCCGACGTGGCGGCAAGCACTCGAAGCAGCTCACGCGCGGTCAGGAAGGGATAGAAGGTCGGCGACTCGATCAGCGCTCCAAGCCGCCGCCGGCCGGCCGGACAGGCAGGCGCTCCGAACAGCCCGACCGATCCGGAATCGGCATGGACCAGACCGGCGACTATCCGCAGCATGGTGCTTTTGCCGGCGCCGTTCGGGCCGAGCAGGCCATAGACTCCGGCGGTGGGGATGGAGAGCGACAGCCGGTCGAGCGCCTGCACCGCGCCCTCGCCGCGGCCGAAGCATTTGGAGACCTCGAGCACCTCGATCGCCGGCATGGCGGATTTCTGGCAGGCGTATGCGGGTGCGTGCAAGCGGGAATTCAACTGGTGCGGACGGCGGGACTTGAACCCACACTCCCCGAAGGAAAGCAGATTTTAAGTCTGCTGCGTCTACCGATTTCGCCACGTCCGCATGGGTGCGAGCCTAGCCACAGCCGTCATTCCAGCGGAAGCTGGAATCTCATTTTTCTGTCGAAACTGGTGCGGCGCCGATGCCGCATGGATTCCAGCTTTCGCTGGAATGACGGGAGGGGGAAGACGGGAAGGGAGATCCCGGCTTTCGCTGGGATGATGGCCAGGAGCTGCGTCCTCAGACGTTTAAGCGCTCGCGCATTTCCTTGCCGGGCTTGAAGTAAGGGACGCGCTTGGCCGAGACGTCGACGGCGTCGCCGGTTCGGGGGTTGCGGCCCTTGCGGGCGTCGCGCTCGCGGGTCGAGAAGGCGCCGAAGCCGCGCAGTTCGACCCGGCCGCCTTCCTGCAGCTGGGCGGTGATCGAGTCGAAGAAGGCCGCGACGACGCGCTCGATCTCCTTGCCGGTAAGATCGGGATGGTCTTCGCAGAGCTTCTGCACCAGCTCGGAACGGATCACAGCTTTCCCCCCAACGCGTTGGAAAAAGGACAAAGTGCGGATGTGGGCCCCCACCCTGACCGCTAATCCAGATTAGTCGCACCTTATTGGCGTCGACGCAACCTGAGTTTCGATACGCTATCAGTTAAATCGCCCCGCCACAATGGATTACCGGCGAAACGGCCCCGGGGAGCGGCCAAACGGCCCCCCCCCGAACCCGACCGGCTTATTGCTTGTCCTTCTGCTTCAGCGCTTCGCCGAGAATGTCGCCGAGGCTGGCACCCGAATCGGACGAGCCGTACTGGGCGACCGCCTGCTTCTCCTCGGCGATCTGGAGCGCCTTGACCGAGAAGTTGGGCTTCTTCGAACGGTCGAAGCCGATCACCAGAGCGTCGAACTTCTGGCCGACCTGGAAGCGCTCGGGGCGCTGCTCGTCGCGGTCGCGGCCGAGATCGGTGCGCTTGATGAAGCCGGTCACGCCGTCGTCGCCGACCTGCACTTCCAGCCCGCCGTCGCGGACCTCGAGGACGGTGACGGTGACGGTCTCGTTCTTGTTGACACCGCCGCCGGCGCCGGCGCCGCCCTTGGCGACCCCGCCGCGCTCGAGCTGCTTCATGCCGAGGCTGATCCGCTCCTTCTCGACATCGACGTCGAGCACCGCGGCCTTCACGATCTCGCCCTTGCGGTGGAGATTGAGAGCCTCCTCGCCGGTCACGCCCCAGGCGATGTCCGACATGTGGACCATTCCGTCGACGTCGCCCTCGAGGCCGATGAACAGGCCGAACTCGGTGGCGTTCTTGACCTCGCCCTCGACCTCGGTCCCGACCGGATGCTTCTCGGCGAACGCGGCCCAGGGATTGGCCTGGGCCTGCTTGAGGCCGAGGCTGATCCGGCGCTTCTCCTCGTCGACCTCGAGCACCGAGACCTCGACCTCCTGGGAGGTGGAGACGATCTTGCCCGGATGGACGTTCTTCTTGGTCCAGCTCATCTCGGAAACGTGGACGAGGCCCTCGATCCCCGCCTCCAATTCGACGAAGGCGCCATATTCGGTGATGTTGGTGACCCGGCCGCTGAACACTCCGCCGACCGGATATTTGGCCCCGGCGCCTTCCCACGGATCGCTCTCGAGCTGCTTCATTCCGAGGGAGATGCGCTGGGTCTCGCGGTTGATGCGGATGATCTGGACCTTCACCGTGTCGCCGATATTGATCATTTCCGACGGGTGGCCGACGCGCTTGTAGCTGAGGTCGGTGACGTGGAGCAGGCCGTCGATCCCGCCGAGATCGACGAAGGCGCCGTAATCGGTGATATTCTTGACCACCCCGTCGATCACCTGGCCCTCATGGAGCGATTGGATCAGGCCGGTGCGCTGCTCGGCTCTTGTCTCTTCGAGGATCGCCCGGCGCGAGACGACGATATTGCCGCGGCGGCGATCCATCTTCAGGATCTGGAAGGGCTGGGGGAGGTCCATCAGCGGACCGACGTCGCGGACCGGGCGGATGTCGACCTGGCTTCCGGGCAGGAAGGCGACGGCGCCGTTGAGGTCGACGGTGAAGCCGCCCTTCACGCGGCCGAAGATCACGCCCTCGACCCGGTTGCCGGCGGTGAATTCGGTCTCGAGCTTGTCCCAGGCGGCCTCGCGGCGGGCGCGGTCGCGGCTGAGCATCGCCTCGCCCTGGTGGTTCTCGACCCGGTCGACATAGACCTCGACCTCGTCGCCGACCTTGAGGTCGGCCTTCTGGCCCGGGCTTGCGAACTCGCGGAGGGCGACTCGGCCTTCCGACTTGAGGCCGACGTCGATGACGGCCATGTCGTTCTCGATCGCGGTGACGGTCCCTTTGACGACTCGGCCTTCGAAGCCTTCATTCTCGCCGCCGAGGGTTTCATTCAAAAGTGCCGCGAAATCGTCGCGGGTCGGCATTGCCGAAGTGGCCATAAAGCTGGAATCCTTTGATGCTTTTACCGGGCGCCGGTTGTCTCCGACGCTCTTGGCCCGATGTGCCCCAGCGGCCCCATGCCGCTACGGCGTCCGCCCGGCGCCTGAACGCGCAAAGTCTCTGGAGGACAAAAGCAAAAATGCGCGTCAGGTCGGGCCTGAGCCTCTCCTGCGCGCCTCGCTCCAACCGAGCCTATCACGAGCGCAAGCGCCCGCCGGACGGATGGGCCTATAGCGGCAGAGGGCGAAATGAGCAAGCGGGAGGTCCGAAAGTGGAAGCGATCAGTAGATTTCCGTCCTCAGGTCGACATGCTTCCTCGGCTCCGCGTCGAGGAACAGGCGCGGCGCCGGCGCGTCGGCGAGCGCGAGCCAGTAGAGATGCTGTTCGTAATAGGACGAGCGGTTGGAATCGCCCGCCGACATGCGCAGCCGGCCGTTCCAGTCGATCCGCGCGACGTCGCCTGGGCGGAGGGTGAAAAGCGGGGAGGGGAGGAAGGCCGGCCATTTGGTCTGGAGGCGTTCGGACGGCCAGTGCAGACTGATCCCTACTTCGCCGTTGGCAATCCGCCAGTCGAGCAGCTCCTCGTGCCATCGCCCGCTGAGTCGCCTCGTCTCGAGGTCGATCGGCCCCAGGCTGTCCTCGATCGCGAAACCGTCATCCCCCTCGACCGCGCCGATCTCGTGGATCAGGACTGGACCTTCACCCGATCGCTCGGGCAGCGGATAGGCCTCGTCGAGCCGCGGCCGCTTGAGCAGGGCAGTGGCGCCGCGCGACCTTTTGGTCCAGCGCATCCAGATGTGCTGGACGATCAGCATAAGCGCTCGAACTCCCGATTCACCACTGGAATGCCCTCTCTTGCCGTTGCCGCTTGCGGGTGCCACAGTTTCGGCCGGACCGTAAGCGGGTGGGACATATGCATTTTTTCCGGAAGAGCAGCATTTTCACGGGCGTTCTGGGGCTTTGCCTGGCGGCGGGCGCCAGCGCCAAGACCGCGACTCCTCCGGCGCAGGATCGGTTCGCCAGGGACCTCAAGGTCCTCGGCAAGGCAATCGAAACCAGGGATTGCGATGCGGTGATCCGGCTGGGTCCGTCGGTCGTCGATTCCCCCGCAGATTCCGGTTTGAGGGAGGAGGCCAGGCCTTACATCCTTCAAATGCTGTCCTTTTGCGAGCACCAGAAGGGTCACGAGGACAAGGCTTATGCCTATATTTTCCGGGCGACCCAGTTCGAAAGCAGCCCCGACACCGTGTGGCAGTATCGCCTCTGGTCCGAGATCGGGCTCGAGAAATGGGATTCGGCCGCCACCACCGTCGAGGCGATGAATCAGGGCCGGGGAGCGGCTCTCAACGGGCTGCCGATGAGCCCGCTCTGGACGCTCGACCGGGAGCTGAAGGAGCGCGGATTGAAGGCCCTTCGTCTTCGGTTTCTCGCCGTCGTCGCGAGCGATTCCTACGATCCGGAAGCGATGTACGTCCCGGCGGACGATTTCCGCCTGTCCTATGCGCGGATGCTGATCGACTCCGGCGAACGCGAGCGGGCCCGGGCGCTGGCCCTCGGCCTCAGAAATCCCCGGGCGATCGCCGAAGCCAGCCTCGACTCGAGGCTTCGCGGCTTCTTTCCGGCAGAGGTCGACGTGCGCTCTGCCGCAGAGCGCGAGCTCGCGGCCCACAAGGAGGCGATGGCGCTTCACCCGGACCGGCTTCGGCCGATCTGGGAGGCGTCGCAAAATCTTCGCCAGCTTGGGAAGGCGCAGGAGGCGCTCGCCCTGCTTCGCCAGGCGGAAGCCAGGCTCGGCGACCCGGGCGCGTTCACCGATCTCGAGGACAATCTGAGCTGGTTCTGGGACCATCTGGCGAGAACCTATTTGATGCTCGGCCGGCTCGACGATGGGATGGCGGCTTATGCCAAAGGCGGCTCGGCCGAAGAGCATGGCGCCCTCAACGTCAGCCAGCTCCTCAACATGGCCGGCACCCAGTTGAACTTCGGCCGCAACGAGGAAGCGCTGAGGACCGTCGCCGTGTTCGACGATCCAAAGCGCAGCCGAAGCCCCTATGGCGAGATGGCCCTGCGCTATATTCGCGGCTGCGCTCATGCCTTTTCGGGGCGGCGCGATCTGGCCGCGGCCGACGTGGCTTATGCGAAAGCGCACGAGAAGGACAATCGCGGAGACTATGCCTGGCTGTTGATGTGCACCAGCGACATGGATGGAGCGGCGGCCGCTTACATTCGCCGTCTCGACGATCCCGAGGAACGGGGCGACATCCTTCTGGCCCTGAGCGATTTCGACGACCCGCCGGTGAAGACGCCGAACCCGTTCCAGGCTCTGATCGATGCGATCCGGGCCCGACCCGACGTCAAGGCCGCGATCGACCGCGCCGGCGGCACTCGCCGGTTCAGGGTTCAGGGCTTCTATGTCTGACCTGATCCGCGGCCGGGATCAGGCCGGTTTGCGGCCCACAACCCCGGTCGCGCAGCCGAAGAAATATGTGCGATATTCGACCTCGAGGCCGTGGTGGCGGAGCATGTCGGCGAAGAAGGAGGAATCGCCGAAATTCATGCTGTAGGTGCCGATCATCGCGAAATCCCGCGCGCCGCGAAGGAAGATTCGCTCGATCAGCGGAAGCACCACCCGCAGGTGAAACAAATAGATCGGCCGAAGCACCCAGCCTTTCGGGTCCGAGGCCTCGATCAGCGAGAATGCGCCGCCGGGCTTGAGGATCCGCGCCATCATCTCGGCGAATCGCTCCTGCTGGAAGCGGTTGAAGGTCTTCAGCCCGAAGGTCGAGACGACCGCGTCGGCCGCGGCCGGCGGGATCAGGCCGCCGAGCACGTCATTCTCCATGAACTGGATGCGGTGGGCTCGGTGCGAATGGAGCCGCTCGATCGCCCGCTTGTGCATGCCCGAGGAGATGTCGACCGCGACGATCTTGCCGGTCCTCGGGAAGCGGCGGAGCAGATGCGGCCAGACCTCGCCGGTTCCCGCCATCAGATCGTAGCAAATCGTCGGATCGCTTCCTGCCGGCAATGCGGCGACGCACTGCCGCCGCCAGATCTCGGTGAAGCCGAACGAGCAAAGGTAAGAGAAGAGGATGTAGCGGCGCGAGCAGCGGTCGAACACCGCCTTGACGAAGGCGGGGTCGTAAATGTCGGGGGCGGGGGGCTCAGCCATCCCGCGGATCTGCTCGCCCTCGTTCAGCTCCATCGTCATCCCCGCGAAAGCGGGGACGACGGGAAGGGCGGCTCGCGCTCCTCACTTTCCGACCGCCCGCTCGACCGCCGCGATCGCCTGGGCGATCGCTTGGTCGACCGGCATGTCGCTATTGTCGAGCAGCGCCGCATCCTCGGCCATCAGCAGAGGCGCCATCGCGCGGTTCGAGTCGCGTTCGTCGCGGGCGCGGATGTCGATCAGGACGTCGTGGAAATGGACTTTGAGGCCCATCCGCTCGAGCTCGGAGCAGCGGCGCTTCGCCCTCTCCTCGGACCGGGCGGTGACGAACAGTTTGGCGTCGGCGTCGGGGGCGATGACGGTGCCGATATCGCGGCCGTCGAGGACCGCGCCCCCGGGCTGGGTGGCGAAGTCGCGCTGGCGCTTGATCAGGGCCGCCCGGACCAAAGGATAGACCGAGATTCGCGAGGCGATCCCGCCCGCGGCCTCGCTTTTCAGCTCGGGGTCGGCGAAGTCGATCTGCGAGAAATCGCAGGCGCGCAAGGCGTCCTCCTCGTCGGCGGCGTCGCCGCCCCAGCGCAGAAGGTTCAAGGCCACGGCCCGGTAGAGCAGGCCGGTATCCATGTGCGGAAGGCCGTAATGCGCGGCGAGAGCGCGCGCGATCGTGCCTTTGCCGCTCGCCGCGGGGCCGTCGACGGCGATGATCACAGGGCGCCGAGCCCTTGAAGGGTGGATACGAAGCCAGGGAAGCTGGTCGCGACGGGCCGCATATCGTCCATCCCTACCGGCCGGCGGCAATGCAGGCCAGCCACCGCGAAGCTCATCGCGACGCGATGATCGAGCCGCGAGGCGATCGTGCCGCCGCCGGCCAGAGGCTCGCCGCCGCTGCCGGAGACGGCGATCCCGTCGCCCTGCTCCTCGGCCCCGGCGCCGATCGCCCGCAGACCCGCCGCCGTGCCGGCGATGCGGTCCGATTCCTTGATCCTCAATTCGCCGAGGCCGGAGGCGCGGCTGGTCCCTTCGGCGAAAGCGGCGGCGACGAAGAAGATCGGGAATTCGTCGATCATCGCCGGAATGAGCGCCGGCGGCACGTCTATCGCGCGCAGCGGCGAATGGCGGACGATGATGTCGGCGACCGGCTCGCCATCCTGCTCTCGCTCATTCTCGAACGCGATCGCTCCGCCCATTTCGCGCAGCAGGGTCAGGAGGCCGATCCGCATTGGATTGACTCCGACGCCCTCGAGCCGGATCTCCGAGCCGGGCACGATCAAAGCCGCGACGATCAGGAAGGCCGCGGCTGAGGCGTCGCCCGGCACGCGGATCTCCTGGGGCATGAGCTCGGCCTCGCCGGTCAGCGCGATCCGGCGCCCGCCTTCGTCCTCGCTGACCGCGATCCGGGCGCCGAAGCGGGCGAGCATCCGTTCGCTATGGTCGCGGGTCGGCGCCGGCTCGATCACGGCGGTGACTCCCGGGATGTTGAGGCCGGCGAGCAGCAAAGAGGATTTGACCTGGGCGGAGGCGATGGTGAGCCGGTGAGTCGCGGGCACGGCCGGGCAGAGGCCGCGCACGACCAGGGGCAGCCGCCCGCCGGGGCTCGCCCGGAAATCGGCGCCGATGCGCGCCAGCGGGGCGATCACCCGGTCCATCGGCCGGCGGCAGAGCGATGAGTCGCCGGTGAACGTCGCGCTGATCGGGTGGCTCGCGACCAGGCCCATCAGCAGCCGCGCCGAGGTGCCGCTATTGCCCATGTCGAGCGCGCTCTCGGGCTGGAGCAGGCAGCCGGTTCCGACTCCGTCGACCAGCCTTGCTGCTCCGTCCTTCTCGATCCGAACGCCCATCGCGCACAAAGCCGAGGCGGTCGAATCCACGTCGCTTCCGTCCGACAGTCCGAGGATCCGGCTCCGGCCGCGGGCCATCGCGGCGAGCATCAAAGCGCGGTGCGAAATCGACTTGTCGCCGGGCAGCGAGGCGCTTCCCCGAAGCGGCCCGCCGGGTCCGAACGCCATCGGCTGAGCCTCTTCGACCCTCATGGCTTGGCTTTTGACAGGGGCCTACCCATGTGGCAAGGCGCGCCGCAGACAGCGGCCGAGCGCCGCTTTTTCCAATTTCTGACGGAGATTTTTCACCGATGGTGAAGGCTGAATGGGGCACCAAGCGCAGCTGCCCGAAGTGCGGGACGCGCTTCTACGATCTCGGCAAGGAGGATCCGGTGACCTGCATCGCCTGCGGAGTCGCCTGGGATCCCGAGCCGGTGCTGAAATCGAAGCAGCCGCTTCCCTATGACGCTCCGAAGAAGGAGATCGAGGTCGACGAGAAGGAAGACGCCGATCTCGCCGCCGAGGAGCTCGAGGTCGACGAGGAAGCCGAGGAGAATCCGGACGACGAAGTCGATCTGGGCGGCGACGACGATATCGGAGTCGCCGTCAGCGACGACGACGACGAAGTCTGATTTTCTCCGTCACCCCAGCGCAAGCTGGGGTCCATGCTGAGTCAGAATGGATTCCAGCTTTCGCTGGAATGACAAGCGAGAGTGAACTTGCAGGACGCGGCTGCCTTCCGTAAAGGCGGCGTCCGCAACCGTCCTCCCAGGGACGGTATTTGGATACGGGGCCTTAGCTCAGCTGGGAGAGCGCTACACTGGCAGTGTAGAGGTCAGCGGTTCGATCCCGCTAGGCTCCACCATCCTTCGCCCCTTCGCCCGATAATGTTCGGCGGCCCGGATCCAGCCCCTAATCGCGGTTGTCTCTGAGGAATTCGCGGAGCTTCTTCCGAGCTCCATTGCTGCGGACGAGCCGGATCCGGCCGGCGAGGAAGGCTTTGATCGGGTGGTGTTTCATCGCCTGCTCGGCCCACGCTTTCGGATCGCAATCGTCGATCTGGCTCTTGATCAGCCCGTCCTCGAACGTGAATCGGGATTCGATCCTGTTGGTGACGCACACGCCCTTCTCATTTTCGTGCGTCGAGTCGCCCTTCGAGGCGCCGAATTTGTATTTCTCCACCAGCTTGGCACAGCCTGCGCGATCGTCCGCTTCGACCACCAATGAGCCGTCGACTATTCGCAGGTCTACCTCCGGCCTGCAGATCATGCGCCACATGTCGTAGATATCGTCGACGCCACGCAGGTCGAAGGCGATGTCGCGAAAATGGGCCTTGGGATGATAACAGGAGGCCATTGCGAGCGGGCGGTGCTCGCCGAGCGCAGCGAACAGCTTGCTGAGAAGGGCGGCATTGGGATGCATCGATCTGCTCCTCATGTCTGTCCGGGGGCGACCTTCAGTACGGCGCCGGCGCGTAGAATGAGCACGGCCGGACCCCTGGGCAAATCCCGCGCTGGTAAACTTAGAGTTGAGCCAGCTTGCAGCTACTTGCAAAAGTCTCCGGAAAATGCGCCGATGGAGCCTTCCGAAACAATATATCCGTTACCACGAACGAAATGACGCCGCATTTGATTTTGCCTGTTCATTGCCACGATTGAACCGCCGATTGCGCCGATATGGATGAATCGTTCCGGCGCGAGCGGAAAGCGCGCTCTACATTTATGGCGACAATGACCGGCAGTCGGCGATCGTGAAGCGTCTCGCCCGCCGGGCGCCCTAGAACCGACGCGTCGTCACGTCCTGGGCGTCGCATTGACCCTGGAAGCCGTACTGGGTCGAGAGTTCGCCGGTGATCCGGTCGATCCGGAAGCTCGGGGTGTTCATGAAGTTGATCGCGACCTTGCCGCTGATCTCCGAGTCCGTGACCCGCAGGTCCTTGACCTTGAACCAGCCGCCGCGGCCTCCGGCGATCGGCGGAAGGAACATGGTCGGCACGCGCATCGTGGCTATCCCGCCGGTCAGCCGGAAGCCGGCGGTCGTTTCGTAATTGACGAGGCTTTCCTGGACGTTCTGGCCCTGGACCGCATAGCCCTGATTGTTGCGCACAACGCCGGTCTGGCGCCCGGTCGCGGTCATCGTCGTTCCCTGGCCGCGGCAGATCAGGTTCATCTCGCCCACCGGCGCCGCTGTCGGAGTTGCTGCAAGCATCAACACCGCCGCAATGACCATGTCCGCCTCCCCCGTGATCGCCTCACCGCTCGAACATTCGAGTCACGGCTATACGCTTTCAGCCGTTCGGTGGCCAATTTGGCGTTGTCGGCGAGCCTGAATCCCGAAGTACAAGCCACAACATGCGAGATGTCAGATCAGTAGCCAGACCCCGCCCGCGAGCAGCGCCAGGCCCGCGATTCGCTGGAACAGCCGCCCGGGGATCAGCTTTTCGGCCAGGACGAGAGCGCCGATAGCGGCGATCCAGGCGAGATTCATCACCCCCGCGACGAACAGCAGACTCATCAACGCCCAGCAGCAGCCGATGCAGTAAAGCCCATGGCGCAGCCCAAGGACGATCGTACCGTCCTTCGTCCCCCGAAAACCGCCGTGACCCTGGATGAAGGAAAGCGGCGACTGGCATTGGTCAAGGCACGCACTCTTGACCCGAGACCATTGGTAGAGGCCGGCGACGATCAGCAGCGCCGCTCCCGCGGGCCGGCTCGCGGCGGCCATGTCCGGGGAGAGCAGAAGTGCGCGCTCGAGGCCGAATTGCGCCAATGTCGCGAGCGAGGCGAAGCCGATCCAGGCGAGGAAATATCCGAACGCGAACCAGGCCGACGATGCGAACGCGCTGCCGCGGCTCGACGCATGCCGCGCCACCCGCGCGTAGATCAGGATCATCGGCGCGACCGAAGGAGTCATCATCCCGACCATCATGATCGTCCACATCGTCAACATCGCCAGGAACTGGCCTGGCGACCAGCCGGCGAACCGCGCCGACATGCCGCCCATCGATCCGCCGGCCGGGCTGTTCATCGACGGACCCATCGGCGCCGTCGCCGACAGCCAGCCGATATAGGCCCAGCAAAACAGGCCGAGCGCGGCAAGCGCCGCCGCGACGACGGCCCTGTCCCGGCGCAGGACCGCTTCAAGCGCGCTTTCCGGCACGTTGCGATCAGTGGACGACGCCGCTCTCCGTGATGTGAAGCGGAGCGAATTGCGCATGCGAGTCCGCGATCGACAGCCTGATCGGGCCTTGGGTTTCGGCCCAGCCGCGCCCGATCTCGGCGGTCTCATATTCGAAGCCCGCCGGCAGGTTGATCCGGGCGCGATGCTCGTCGCCGGTGACCGGGTTTCGGATCGGCTCGCCGCGGGCATCGATCACCCCGGGAACGACGAGCCGCGCGGTTCGGCCGTCGACGTCGACCTCGAAGTCGATCGCTGCGAACATCGGGTCGTGGACCTTCGAGTAGGTGGTCGAAAAAACCTGGAAGAAAGTGGCGCCCGGAACGGTGTCCTCGCCGCTCATGATCCGAAGCATGGCCTCGCGCTGCTCCGGCGAGGCGCGCTCGTCGACGATCGGGAGCGCCTGGCCGTCGCCTTCGTGGATCGGGCCGGGCCAGGCGAGGACGACCGCCATCCGAAGGCCGTCGAGGCGGGTGTCGCCATGATGGCCTTCCTCGATCTCGATCGCCGCGACAGCGTGGCAGTCGCCGTTGGTCGGAAGCGCATTGAACTGGCAAGGGCAGCCATAGGCGCAGTTGCAATGGACGAACTCGCGGCCCTTGATAGTCCATTTCGTGTCGGTCATGTCGCGGCCCTTTCACCGGCTCTTGCGCGAGGGCCTATAAGACTAGCCTGTTCGCTCGTCTTCGCAAGTTCGGAGCCGCGAGTGCGCGGGTTGGGTTCTCGATGACCCCGGCCAGGGCGGCGGGGCTTACCTTGTAGCTGTCTTGGTGGATTGCGCGGTGGCGGCTGGCATTGGTACGACCAAGCGCCTTCGCCGCCATCGAGCCGGCTCAGTCGCCACCACCCCTTTCTCCTCTCCCTTGAAGGGAGGGGAGAAAGGCTTAGCCATCTGCTCGCAATCTCGCGGTCGCGTCGGCGAGGGCTCTGGCAAGCTCGTCCTCGCGGAAGGGCTTGGCGAGCTTGGGGAGGTGGGCGACGGCTCCGGGCGGCAGCTCGGCATAGCCCGAGACCATCAGGATGGGCAGGCCCGGGCGGTCCTGCTCGATCGCGTCGGCGAGCTGGGCGCCGGTCATCGCCGGCATCGCATAATCGGTAAGGACGAGATCGACCGTGCCCTGCTCGGCGAGGAGGCGTAGCGCGTGCGCGCCGGACTCGGCCTGGATCACTTCGTGGCCAAGCTCCTCGAGCATCTCGGCGGTGTTGGTGAGGACGAGCGAATCGTCGTCGACGGCGAGGATCCGGAGCCGGCCGATATCGGGCAGGATCTGGATCGTTTGCGACTTAGCCTCCTCCGGCTCCACCGACGCGCGAAGCCAGAGATCGACGGTCGTGCCTTCGCCCGGCTTGCTCTTGAGGAGCAGCGCGCCGCCGCATTGCTGGGCGAAGCCCTGGACCATCGACAGGCCGAGGCCGGTGCCCTTGCCGACGCCCTTGGTGGTGAAGAAAGGCTCCATCGCCCGCGCCAGGGTCTCCTCGTCCATCCCTTCGCCGCGGTCGACGACCGAGATGCAGACATAATCGCCGGGCTCGAGCCCATCCCGGCCGGGCGGAGCGACCTGTTCCTGGCGGGCGGCGATGACGATCTTGCCGCCGTCCGGCATTGCGTCGCGGGCATTGACCGCGAGGTTCAGCAAAGCGAGCTCGAGCTGGCGGGCGTCGGCGCTGACCTTGCCGAGCATCAAAGGAAAACGAGTCTCGATGCTGACTTCGGGGCCGAGGGTTCGTTGGGCGAGCTCGGCCATTCCGCGGACCAGTCCGGCGACGTCGACCGTCTCGAGCTTGAGCTCCTGGCGGCGGGCGAAGGCGAGCATCCGCTGGGTGAGATCGGCGCCGCGCTCGGCCGCCTTGGCGGCATTGTCGAGCAGGCGCATCACGTCGCCGCCCTCGGCCAGCCGCCGGCGGGCGAGATCGAGGCTTCCGACGATGACGCTCAAGAGATTGTTGAAATCGTGGGCCACCCCGCCCGTCAGCTTGCCGAGCGCCTCGAGCTTCTGCGACTGGAAGAAGGCGGCGCGCGCTTCCTCGAGCGCCTTCTGCGCCTCCATCCGCTCGGTCAGGTCGCGGGTGACTTTGGCGAAGCCGATCAGCCGGCCCATCGCGTCGCGGACCGGATCGATCACGACATTGGCCCAGAAGCGGGTGCCGTCCTTGCGGACCCGCCAGCCCTCGGCCTCGAACTTGCCTTCCCTTTCCGCCGTCTCGAGAGCGCGCTGAGGGATCCCGGCTTCCTTGTCCTCGTCGGTGTAGAAGCGGGAGAAATGCTGGCCGATAATCTCGTCGGGGGCATAGCCCTTGAAGCGCTGGGCGCCGGGATTCCAGCTTACCACCGCGCCGGTCGGATCGAGCATGTAGATGGCGTAATCGGTGACGCTTTCGATCAGCAGCCGGAAGCGCTCCTCGCTCCGGCGCAATTCCTCCTCGGCGGCGCGCCGCTCGGTGAGGTCCCGGGTGACCTTGGCGAAGCCGACCAGCGCGCCCGATGGATCGCGGATCGGATCGATGACGACATTGGCCCAGAATCGGGTTCCGTCCTTGCGGACCCGCCAGCCCTCGGCCTCGAACCGCCCCTCGCGCTCGGCGGTCTCGAGCGCCTTCTTGGGCACTCCGGCCATCTTCTCCTCGGGGGTGTAGAAACGCGAGAAATGGTCGCCGATGATCTCGTCGGCCTCATAGCCCTTGAATCGCCGGGCGCCGGCGTTCCAGCTCGTCACCTTGCCGGTCGGATCGAGCATGTAGATGGCGTAATCGGTGACGCTCTGGACGAGCAGCTCGAAGCGGCTGGATTCCGCTCCGGGCTTCTTCTCGGTCGATTTCGGTTCGGACAAACTCTCTGCCGGCTTCATGATCCCCCGCGAGCCCGCGCGCCGGCCCTTTTTCTACCCTGTGAGCGAACGAAAGTGGGCGGCTTTCGTTCCCGGGGGAAGATGGGTACTGGGGACTGGGGATTGGGGGTTCGGGACTGGGGATTGCCCGTGTTCGTGAATCGCCGCAGGATGCCGCGATGCCCGGCGTTGTCACAGCGGCTCTCATTCTCCTTCTGGCCGCGCCCGCGGCGGTCGCGTGGCCCGCCTCTGACAGATGTCCGGGTATCAATGATGGCAAAGCGCAGCAGGTAGAGACCGATCGATTTTATGCGCAGCGGGCAGTCCAGATAGTAGAAGCCGGGCTGTCGGGAGACGAAGAGGCGCTTGACGCGGCGGTGGCGCCGGGCGCGGAGTTCATAATCTGGAGGCGCGACTATTCGAGGATGAGGGAGAGTCGAGGCAATGCCGGAGCCATTGCTTTCGCCCGGGACCTCGAGGCGAAGGCTTTCCAGCTGCAGTCCGCGCAGCCGGGGCCGATAGTCTGGCTCGTTCCCGATTGCGCATGGAGCGTGACCATCCTGTTCCGGACAGACGATCCGGCAATTGGAGTCTCCGTGAAATACAAATTTCGGAAAGGGCTGCTCACCTCAGCCACGGGTAGTGAGGTGGCGATCCTGGAGGGCAACATCGGCACCTCCCAAGCCGGAGATGTCCACCCTGGCGCCACCGAGTGAACGAGCCGCCGGAACCGCCCGCTGCGGGACCATATGGATGCACGCTCGCCCTTGCCATCGGCTTCCTCACCGTGGCGATCGCCATCGGAGTCCACTCGCTCCTAACAGGCGCGGGCCTGAACCTCTCGGAGGAGTGGGGACCCTACCTCTTTCAGATGCTGCTTGTGGCCGCTCCTTTCATCATCCTCGACGCTGTGGGTGCGCGAGGCCGCTGGTCGTGGGGCGCCGCGCTTGCCGTGACGGCTTTGCTCTGGTGCATCTATCTGGCCATGGGTCTCGCCGGGGCCGCCAACGGGACCGGAGTCAATTTCGCGGTGCTTTGGCTCATGCTGCTGTCGCCGGTCCTGGTGGCCGTTGTCGGCTTGGCCGCGGCCAAGCTGGCGAAGGAAATGTGACGCGCATCTTCTCGTCATCCCGGCGGAGGCCGGGATCTCAGGTCGAATAGGTCACGGCGCGCGAGCCGAGATCCCGGCCTTCGCCGGGATGACGCTTCGCGTCAGAACTTCGTCCCGACCCTGATCCCGATCGTCCGGGGCGTGTTGGGGACGATGTAGGGCCGCTGGAAGCATTGGCCGCACTGGATTCCGCGGGTGAGCTGGGCCCTCTCGTCGAACGCATTCTCGATGAACGCCTCGGCGCTGAACTTCGCCCATTCGATCCCGACCGCGAAATCGGCGGTGGTATAGCCCGGCAGCCGGCCGATTCCGGTCGCCGGGTTTACCGGTCCGGCCGGCCCGAAAATGAGCTGGCGGACGTCGGAAGCGGCCGAGCTCTGATGGGCCAGCACCGACTGAACATGGCCGGTGCCGCCGCCGAGCGGGAATTCGTAGCGGGCGGTCGCCGCCGCCTTGAACTTGGGCGTGACCGGAAGCCGGGTCCCCGCCGGGGAGGAGACGAAGTTGGGCTGGCCGCCCGGTCCGGGGGTCGTGCAGGTGAAGGTCGGATCGTCGAATCCGCACAGGTTCCGCCGGGTCTTGGCGTCGGTATAGGCGGCGCTCGCCGAGAAACTGAAAGCGCGCACCGGACGCCAGGTCAGGTCGATCTCCGCGCCCTTGATCCGCGCATCCGGGCCGTTGTGGATCTCGGTGAAGCTGTTCTGCCCCAGGAAGGAGAATTGGAAGCTGTCCCAGTCCTGCCAGAAGAAGGCGCCGTTGAACCGGAGCTTGCCGAACGTGGTCTTGAAGCCCAATTCGTAATTGGTCAGCGTATCCTCGGCATAGGGGGCGATGGTCGCCCGCCGGTTGATCCCGCCGGGCCGGAATCCGCGCGACCAGGTCGCGTAGATCAGATGGTCTGGCGTGATCTTCCAGGTCGCGTTCAGCCTGTATGTAAATCCGTCGCCCTTGGTCCGCTTGGGCACGACCCCGCCGTTCGCGAACACGGCGAGATTGTTGCAGGGCGCGCCGGGCACGACGGGAGCGATGATCGTCCCGCCGAGATTGTCGCGGAGCACCGCGCCGGTAGTGGTGATGCACTGGATGAAGCCGGTCCGAGAGCTGCCGGCGCCGTTGAACGGAGTCGCGGTGAATCCGGCGCCCGGATTCCGCCCGAAACCGAAGAATCCGATCAGGCTGTTATTATATTTATAGCCGCGGATTCCGCCGGTGAGGCTGAAGGTCTTGGTGACGTCGAACGTCGCCTCGCCGAACGCCGCATAATCGCGGTCGACCCGGTCCTGCTGAGTCAGCCAGAGCGTGCCCGGGAAGCCGTTGACCGAGACCTGGGCGCCGAGCCCGGTGACCTGGTAATCCTGGTGGATGCGGTGGAACTGGCGCTGGTAGAACAGGCCGGCGACGAGCCGCAGGCGCTTGTCGGCGGGCGAGGCGATCCGGAGCTCGTGGCTCATCTTGGTGAAATGGTCGCGGCCGATGATGTGCTGCGACGGGTTGATCGTGTTGCCGGCATTGTCCTGGAAATAAAAATAGCCGGCGAGCCCGCCGACGCCCGAATAGAGGTCGTCATAGGCCTCCGCATAATCGGTATAATCGTTGGACGAGTTGATCTTCCGGTCGAGATAGGCGCCGGCATAGGTCAGGTCCCAATTGCTGATCTTGCCCTCGATGGTCAGGGCCGCCTGGCCGAAGCGGTCGTGATAGGAATCGGGGAAGAAATGCTGGACCTGGAGGTCGCCGGTCCTGGGATCGAAGCCGAACGAGCCGTGGTTGCGCTGGTCCTGGCCGAACAGCGACGCGGTCACCGTCCAATTGTCGTCGAGGTCGATGCCGAGCGCCGCGCGGCCGCCGGCGACGTCGATGTCGTTGAAATCCTTCTCGACCAGGCTGGCATTGTTGACCGTGATCCCGCCCGGGGTGGGGAGGAAATGGCGGGTGCCGGGCACATTGTCGATGAAGCCGGCGTCATGCTCGTACCAGCCGACCACGCGGACCGCGACGCTCGGGCTCAACGGCGCGTTGAGGAAGCCCTGGACCTTGCCTCCGAAGCCGCCGTGGCTGACCATATTGGCCTCGCCCTCGGCCGCTCCATAGAAGCCGGACGTGTCGGGCTTGTTGGTGATGATCCGGATCGTTCCGGCTTCCGACGAGGCACCGTACAAAGTGCCCTGCGGTCCGCGAAGGACCTCGATCCGGGCGACGTCGTAGACATGGACGTCGAGCGTTCCGCCGATCGTGGTGACCGGCTGCTCGTCGAGATAGACTCCGACCGAGGGAAGCGAGCCCGAATGGTTGCCGTCGCCGCCGCTGGCGACTCCGCGGATGTAGGTGTTGGTGACCCCCGGCTGGGCCGTCTGGAACGAGATGCTCGGAAGAAGCTTGGTGTAATCGTTGAAGTTGGAGACGTTCAGCTCGTCGAGCCGCTGGGTGCCGAGCGCCTGGATCGAGATCGGCACGTCCTGCAGATTCTCGCTGCGCTTCTGGGCGGTGACGACGATGTCCTGATCGTCGGCCGTGTCCGCGGCGGTGGTCGTCGAAGGCGGATTGGTGTCGGGCTGAGGGTCGGTCTGTGCCCAGGCCGGCGACGCAAGGGCGGTCGAGCCGAGCAATGCCAGAGTGAGCATTCCAAGGCCGGTCGGGCCACGATTTGACTGAACGCGCATGATCCTTTCCCCCGGAACCTGCTGTCGATGCGCCAGAGTGGGCGGCTTTGCAGCGCGCGTCAAACGGGTTGGAACGGCTGCGTCATGATTGCGGACGTGTGTTGTTCAATTGCCACGGCGCGCGCGCCCCGCCTGCGGAAGGGGGATTAATAAGACGGCACCGCTGGATAAGCCTCAATCACCGGCCCGAGCGCCTCCTTCAGCGGCCCGAGCCATTGCTCGTAATTCCGCCACTGCCCGACGCCCTCGCGGTTGAGCGGGCGGCGGACCTGCTCGGAGCTTGCCGTGCGCACCGCGCGCCTGGTTTCGTGGAAGGCCAGGCAGGCCGGCTCGAAGGCCAGGCCGAGATAGTCGAGCAGCCGCTCGATCTCCCCTTCCGGATCCTCGATCAGCTGCTCGTGGATCACGCGGTGAACCCGGCCGGGCAGGACAGCGTCGAAATGGGCGGCGAGCTCGACATAGTCGGCATAATAGCGGCCCATATCGCCCAGCGCGTAGCTGAAGCCCTGGCCGCGCGCATAATGCTGGCGGAAATTGGACAGGCAGCAGTCGAGCGGGTGGCGGCGCGCGTCGATGATCCGGGCATTGGGCAGGATCAGGTGGATGAAGCCGAGATGGACCCAATTGTTCGGCAATTTATCGATGAAGTAAGGGCGATCGGTCTTGCGCTGGACGCGGGTGCGCTCGACATATTCCTCGCCGAGAGCGGCGCATTCGCCGGCGCTCAATGAAGCGAGCCCGTCCGGATAGAGAGCCTCGCCACTGCCCTCCCGCATCGCTCCGAAGCGCCGCGCCATCGCCGGCAGATCGGGAAGCTCCATTGTCCCTTCGATCAGGCTGTGGCTGGCGAGGATTTGCTCGATCAGGGTCGATCCGGCGCGCGGCATTCCGAGGATGAAGATCGGATCCGGCGCCGGCGACCCGAAACCCTCGCGTTCGGCTAAGAAACCGGGGGTGAACAGAGCCTTCGAGCGCCGGATCAGGGCGCTGACCTCTTCGGGCTCGTAGCCCATCATCGCGTGGCGGATTCGGTTGCCTTCGTCATAATGGGCGAAAGCGGGCGCGAAATCCTGCCTTTCCTCGAGCGCCTTGCCGAGCGCGAAATGGAGGTGGAGCCGGTCGTCGCGGCCGAGGCCTTCGTCGGCCAGCGCCTGCTCCATCGCGGCGACGTCTTGGTCGGTGAACGGGACGGTCTTGAGATTGGCGAGGCTCCACCAGGTCTCGCCCAGAGTCGGGTTGAGCTCGAGCGCCCGGCGATAGGCGGCGATCCCTTCCTCGAGCCTGCCGACCGTCTTCAGGGCATGGCCGTAGCTCATCCAGATCTTCGGCTGGTTCGGGAGACGCTCCAGCACCTGGCCGTAGAGCGCGATCGCTTCGTCATAGCTCCCGAGCCGGCCGAGCACCGCGGCCTTGAGGTTCTGATGGCTCGGATTGTCGCCCTCGCGCTCGAACAATATGTCGAGCTCGGCGAGCGCCTCCGCGGTCCGGCTCTGGCGGTGGAGGATCGTGGCGAGATTGGCGCGCGCGGCGGAGAAGGCCGGAGCGAGGTCGAGCGCGCGGCGAAGCAATGTCTCGGCGTCGGCGAAGCGGCCGAGGCGGCCGGCCAACTCCGCCATCATCCGGATCGCGGCGACGTCGGTCGGCTTTTCGCGCAAATGGGCGCGAAGCAGAGGCTCGGCGACCGGAAGCGCATTGTCGACCAGCGCGAGCGCGGCGGCGCGAAGCCGCGGCTCCTCGACCGAAGCGGTGATGGCGGCGAGCTCCGCCTCCTCGGCCTCGGTCTCCTCGCCGGCGGAACGCAAAGCGGCGCCGAGCCGCCGCCAGGCGTCGGCGCTTCGCGGCGCCGTCCGAACCGCCTCCCGCGCCGTCTCCACTGGTTCCCCGCCCCGCATATGCTCTTTCTATGGCCACGCCCCGCCGATCGGCAAGGCGGAGGAAATCGGACCGCGATTGTGCCGCCTCGGGACAGGCGGCGGCGAGCCCACCGCACCCTCTTGCCGACATGGTAAAGCAAGTCTTAACCGTGGCGCATGAACCGCTTCGAGCCGCTCATCACCCGTTACGCCCAGCGCCCCGCGCCGGCACGGGCTTTGGTGCTCCAGGACGCAATTCCGTCCGCCGACGAAGCCGTCGCCGATTTCTTCCGCTCCGCCCCGGCCTGGGCCGACGACCTCAAATTGTTCGTGTCGGTGTGGCTCGGCGGGGTCGTCTTCTTCGGGACCCTGATCGCCTAATCACGCCTCTCACCGCTCATCCTGAGTAGGGACTGAGCCTGGCGAAGGCCCGTATCGAAGGACCGTCCTTCGATACGCCGTTTCGACTTCGCTCAACGGCTACTCAGGATGAGCGGATTGGTTGGGTCTCAATCGCAGGCCTTGTGGAGCCGCCAACCGAGCCAGGCGGCGCCGACGCTCGCGGCGGCGACCAGGAGCAGGGTCTCGGCGACCGAGACTCCGAGCTGGACGAGGCCCGTGAGCAGGATCGCGGCGATCACCATCGCACCGGAATTGACGATATTGTTGGCGGCGACGGTCCGCGCCGTCTCCGATTTGGGGACGGTGGTGGTGAGGAAGGCGTAGAGCGGGACGACGAACATGCCCCCCGAGACCGCGACTCCGAACAGGTCGAACATGATCCATTCGGCGGTCGGCACCCGGACGAAGGCGTCGAGGTCCATCAGTCCGGGACCGGTCGCCGTCCAGCTATGGACGTTCCAGTAGAGATGAAGGACGAACAGGCCCATCGCGATCGAGGCGGCCGGCGAATATTTGGCCGAGACCTTGCCCTTGAGGAGCCGGTTGATCAGCACCGAGCCCAGGGCGACCCCGACCGAGAAGATCGAGAGGAAGAGGGTCGCCACCTCCTGGTTCGAAAAGAGCACGTTCTTGACCAGAGGCGGGAACTGGGCGGCGAGGACCGCGCCCTGGGCCCAGAAGAAGCTGATCGAGAGGATGGCGAGGAACAGGCGCGGGATGTGCATCGTGCCGCTGACCAGGGCGATCGAGGCTCGGACGATGTGCCAGTCCATCGTCGCGACCGGAGCGTGCGGCGCGGGGGGGGCCGGCGGAACCATCCCGCCCGAGATCCGGCCGATCAGAGCGACGACAAGGACTCCGAGCGCGGCCCAGCCGGCATGGTAGGAGCCGTCCGCGTTCTGGACGACGAGGATCCCGCCGAGGATCGTCCCGCCCAATATGCCGATATAAGTGCCCGCCTCGACCAGGCCGGTGCCTCCGAGCACCTCGTCGTCGCGCAGATGCTGGGGAAGGATCGCATATTTGATCGGCCCGAAGAAGGTCGAATGGATGCCCATCGCGCACAAGGCGATCATCATCAAAGTGACGTTGTGGAGGAGCAGGCCTGCAGCCCCGAAGAGCATGATCAATATTTCGGCCGTCTTGACCAGCCGGACGATCCTGGCCTTGTCCGAGGCGTCGGCGAGCTGGCCCGACAGAGCCGAGAGCAGGAAGAAGGGCAGGATGAACAAGGCCCCGGCGATCGCGCTGAACGTCGCTTCGGCCGCCTCGTCGCGATAGATGCCGTAGATGACCAGCATGACCATCGCGGTCCGGAAGAGATTGTCGTTGAAGGCGCCCAGGAACTGGGTGACGAAGAGCGGCAGGAAGCGCCGCTCCCGCATCAGGTGCATCGAATCCTGCACGTGCTAGCGGTCCGCGGACGGGCGGCTGGAGGTCATGGGCGACGGGTCATAAAGGCTTCTGCCGCGCGGTCAAACGCGGAGGGCGGGTCGAGGTTGCTCCGATGGGACAGGTTGGCGGCACGATTGCTTGCCAATTCCCACCGCGCCTGAATCGCTCTAAGGGTCCGGACCCATTGCCGGTAACGGGTCCGGGCCCTAAGGAACCGCGCGGATGCTGACCCTGCCCAACATCCTGACCCTGTCGCGGATCGTCGCGGTGCCGCTGCTGGTGTTCCTGCTGTGGAAGCCGGGCTGGTTCGATTATGCGGTGACGTTCGGCCTCTATTGCCTGGTCGCGATCACCGATTATTTCGACGGCTACCTCGCCCGCGCCCAGGGCACGGTGTCGAGGCTCGGTATCTTCCTCGATCCGATCGCCGACAAGATCATGGTCGCTGCCGTCATCGTCATGCTGGTCTCGACCCGCGCCCATAGCGGCGAGCCGGTGATCCACGGCTTCCACCTCATCCCCGCTCTGATCATCCTCATCCGCGAGATCGCGGTCTCCGGGCTTCGCGAGTTCCTCGCCGGAGTCGCGGTCTCGATGCCGGTTTCCCAGCTCGCCAAGTGGAAGACGGCGCTCCAGCTGATCGCGCTCGGAGCGCTCATCCTGGGCGGCGCGGTGCCGCAAATCCAGCTGGTCCACCAGGCCGGGCTCGCCAGTCTGTGGGCGGCCGCGGCACTGACCGTGGTGACCGGATGGGATTATCTGCGGGTCGGGCTCAGGCACATGGATTGATCGCCGAACCTCAGCTTCCCGACCCATCTTCTTGACCATGCTTGCTGTTTTGCTAGGCAAGCCGCCTGTTCGGAGCGTTTCATTGTCCTTCACCCTCAAATCGGCCTTTGTCTCATCGCTTTTTCTCGCGTCCGGGCTCGGCCCGGCAGCGCCGGCCGGAGCTCAGGGCGACGCCGCCTGCGGCGGCCCGCCGAGCGCGATCCACCTCAACGTCAATGTCGAGAAGGTCGGCTCGGCGCGCGGATTGATCGCGGTCACCCTGTATCCCGACGAGGCGCGCAAGTTCCTCGCCAAGGGCGGGGCGCTCTACGTCGTGCGGGTGCCGGCCCGGACTCCGGCAACGCGGGTCTGCGTCAACGTGCCTGGACCCGGCGTCTATGCCCTCGGCGTCTATCACGACGCCAATTCGAATCGCCGCTTCGATCGGACCGCCCTCGGTTTGCCCGCCGAGCATTTCGGCTTTTCCAACAATCCGAAGCCCTTCTTCGGAATCCCTCACTTCAGCGGAGTGCGGGTGAGGGTCACACGCTCCGGCACGTGGACGACGATCCGCCTCAACTGAGAAGTCAACCGGCGCCGAGATGAGCCTCGGCCATGGCGAAGGCGCGAGGATCGTCGACGTCCAGCCACCAATGCCCGCTGACGTCGAGCGTTTCGGCCATGCCCCGATCGGCGAGGCTCTGAACGCCGTCCGACAGGTTGCCCTGAGCGCCGGCCTCGACGCTCTCGCGGATCGCGGCGATCAGCTCGGGACCGGCCCGGAACAGGCCGGTGTCGATCGCGTCGAAGGGCTCGACCGCCTTGCCGATCAGGGCGATGCGGCTTCCCTCGCCGAGCTTCACCCGGGTGGCGTCGTCGAGGTCGATCAGCGGACTGTCCGAAACGCGGTCGATCGCCAGCCGAAGCGGCGCCGGCGGCGCCGCGATGAGCGCTCGAACGATCTCCGGATCGAACAGATGATCGGACATCATCAGCAAATATTCGTCGGCCAGGAGCTCTGCGGCTGCCGCCACCGACAAGCCGTTGGGTCGCTCCCACGCCTCGTTCCGGACCGTCCGGATCGGCATGGCGATCGCGTCGGCGAGATCGCCCAGATAGGATTCGAGCGGCTCGGGCCGGTATCCGGTGACGATCACGAAGCTGGTCGCTCCGCCGCCGGCGGCGGATCGGACGACATGCTCGATCAGCGGGCGGCCCGCGACCGGCGCCAGCGGTTTGGATTCGGCGAGGGAGCGAAGCCGGCTGCCCTGGCCGGCTGCAATGATCAGGGCCTGCACTAATCGGACACGGGCTGGGCTTCGCGCTCGGGCCAGAGCGCCGGGACGGCGATGACGACGAAGAACAGCCAGATCGTCGCCGTCACCGCTCCGACATAGGGGATCCAGGTGGCGCGGCCGAGCGCGATCATCACCAGGACGAGCATGACCAGGAAGTCGCGGCTGGTCGCGATGGTGATTGCGCGGGTGATCCGGTGGAGCAAAGCGGTGCCGAACCTGTCGCCATAATAGAGCTTGAGCAGATCGAAATTGACCGGTCCGCCGCGGCGGCGGTTGAGCAGATAGATGATCGCCAGCCCGACCGCGAACTCGCCCAGCGCGAGGCCGCCGACCGCCGCATAATGGGTCCCCCGATAGAGCGCGAGGCTGACCGTCATTCCGAACACGAAGGCGAGGTTGGTGATCATGTCGACCGCGGTATCGAGCGACGCTCCGCGCTCCGAGCTGCGGAAGGTGGCGCGCGCCATCTCGCCGTCGACCCCGTCCACCACCGAGGAGGCCTGGAGCAGCCAGGCGCCGACGACGAGGCCGCTTTCGCCTCCGAACAGCAGGCTGGCGAGCATCGCCACGCCGATCAAAGCCGTGCACCAGGTCATGTGGATCGGCCGGAGCCAGCCGACATGGAGCAGGACCCCGGACATCCGGCGCGAGATCGGCCGATTGATCCAGCGCGAGACCAGGCCGTCGCTGTCCTTGCCGGTGGCCTTGAGGATCGCGGCCGAGGCGCGGGCGGGCGGGACGAGGGGCAGAATCCCGGCCGGTTCCTGGCCGCCGGCGGCGGGAGCGCCGAGCGGCGCGCCGCCCAGGCTGGCGCCGGAGGGAAGCCGAACCGCGACCGTCGCGCCGCCATGCGCGATCGGAGCAGCGCCATCGCGAAGCAGGGGCCGAAGCGCGCGTGCCGGGATGAGATGATCGCCGGACAGGATCGCGATCCCGGACTCGCCGGCACGCGCTCCGCCGAGCCTCGTGTCCGCGACTTCGCGCAGTTCGAGGCGCGGCGCCAGGCGCTCGACATCCTCTTTTGCCTGAGCGGAGAGGACCGCGCCGTCGCCGGTCGCGAGCCAGACGCTTCGAGCGCCGGCAATGTCGAGCTCGCGCAGGATCCGCGCCGCCGCGGCGACTCCGGCGATCCGCTGCCCGGCATCGCTGCCGGACTCGAAGCGGACCATCGCCTGTACTCGGTCAGCCGCCAGGGGGAAGTCCGCCTTCTTCTCGCATCCCATCGCCATCGCGATAGAACGAAACCCCTGCGTGAGGCGAGGCCATTAAAATAGGGACAGTATATATTTTCCGGAACTGGCGCCTGTCCCGGAAAATAGTTACTGTCCCCAATTATGCCCCGTCAGCCTCGTCTCGTCATACCGGGCGTGCCGCATCATGTGACGCAGCGCGGCAATCGGCGGCAGCCGACCTTTTTCAGCGATTCCGATTATCTCCTCTACGTCCGTCTGCTGAAGCAATATTGCGGGAATGCCGGGACGGCGATCTGGGCCTGGTGCCTGATGCCCAACCATGTTCACCTGATTCTCGTGCCGAGTCATGAAGACGGGCTGAGGGCGGCGCTCGGAGAGGCTCATCGGCGCTACACCAGTGCGATCAACGCGCGCGAGGACTGGCGCGGACATCTCTGGCAGAGCCGCTTCGCCTCCTTTCCAATGGACGAAAAGCATCTGATCGCCTGCGCTCGCTACGTCGAACTGAACCCGGTGCGCGCGGGGCTTACCAAGCGCCCGGAGGAGTGGCGCTGGTCGAGCGCTCGGGCGCATCTCGGCATGGCGGAGGACGACCTGACCGAAGCTGCGCCGTTGCTCGAGCGCTTTCCGGACTGGCGTGCGCTTCTGGACGGCGGGCTGGAGGATTCGGAGCGCGAGATGATTCGTGCCCGCGAGCGCAGTGGTCATGCGCTCGGCAATGACGCATTCCTTCAGCAACTCGAGGCCGCAACGGGGCGAACGGCGAAGTCCAAGCCGCGCGGCCGTCCGCGCAAAGCTGAATAGGGACAGTGTATATTTTCCCAACGTGCTGTAATTGGGGACAGTATATATTTTTTCCCCAGCCCTGGTGCTCATCCTAGAACGCAGCGCTCGAAAAAATATATACTGTCCCCAATTACCACCCTCGTCGTCCCGGCACAAAAATATATACTGTCCCTATTTAATCTGGTGGAGCCTTTGTTCGAGGAAGGTCTTGATCCGGGCGGCGCGGTGATCCCAGCTCAGTCCCGAGGCCAGGCGGGCGGCGTTGGCGGAGAGCGTCGCGGCCAGTCCCGAATCGCCGACCAGGCGGTCGAGCGCTTCGGCGGCGGCTTCGGGACGGTCGGGCGGGACGAGGCAGGCGGTGTCGCCGTCGCGGAGCAATTCGGCCGTGTCCGGCGCCGCAGGGGCGAGGATCGGCCTGCCCGCGGCGAGGTAGGAGAAAAGCTTCATCGGCAGCACGCAATTGCCGAACCGCTCGAGCGGGGCCGAGGCCGCCGGGATGAGCAGGACGTCGGCGGCGTAGAGCCACGGCGCGAGCGCGCCCGCCGCTTGCCAGGGCTCGATCCGGACATTGGGAATCGACGCAGCTTCGCGCTCGATCGGACCTTCGCCTTCCGAGCCGACCAGCATGAACTGCACCTCGGGCCTGAGCCGGGCGAGGGTGAAGAGCTGGTCGAGCCCCTTCATCGCGTTGAGCCGGCCGGCGTAGAGGGCGATCGGCCGGGCGGGATCGAGGCCGAGCCGGGCGCGCGCCTCCCCCTTGTCGAGTTTCGGCGCCATGTGCGCCGGATCCGCGCCGTTATGGGCGGCCAGCAATTGCTCGGGCGGGATGCCGATACGCGCATAGGAGCGGGCGGCATAATCGGAATGGAGGACGAAGCCGAGCGAGCGCGGGCTTCGCGCGGTGAGGCGGATCCAGCGCCGAAGCCAGGGCCAGTCGTCGGGCCATGGCCGATAATGGTCGGTGGCGAACGGGATCGGCGAGAGCTGACCCATGCCGATCATCACCGGGGTGCGCGACAGCAGCACGTCGCTCGCCTTGAGCTCCGGGTCGCGAAAGGCCTGGAGCGACCATAAGGCGCTCGGCGGGATCAGCTCGCCCGACCACCAGCTGGGCTTCTGGACCAGCCGGAAATCGCCCTCGACTCCGAACCAGTCGCGCAGGTCCGCGGCGGAGAGGGCGGGATCGCTCCTCCGGCGTGGCATCAGCAGGGTGACGTCCACGCCGAGCCGCGCAAGCGCCGCACAGGTGCTGACGCTCTGCGCCTGACAGGCGTCGCGGCCGGGGCGGGACCAGAGCAGGGGATAGATCAGCCGCACGCGCGGGCTTTCCGCGGGGCCGCGCCGGATCGGTCGAACGCGGGATGAGGCAAAGCTTGGGGCAGGGGACGGTCCGCGAAATTCAGGCCTTGGTCGATCGGCTCCACCCCCTATACAAGGCGCTCCCGCCCGGCGCCATGTTCAAGCCCTCATGATCCCTCCGGACCGCGACGAAAGCGGCAGCGCGGCCGACCGCGGGGCCGAGGCGTCCGGAATCATCCTGCGCGGCGGCGGCTCGCTTGCGCTCGGCTTCCTGGTCCGGCTCGGAGCGCGCCTTTTGTTCGTCCTCATCGCCGGGCGCCTGTTCGGCGCTGCCTTGTTCGGCGCCTTCAGCCTGGCGGTGGCGGTGATCGAGCTTGCGGTGACGATCGGCAATGTCGGCACCAAGAAGATGCTGTTCCAGTTCCTCGACGAACGGGCCGAGCGCGAGCCCGGCCATGTCGTGCTCGACGCCGCCTTGCTCGTCACCCTGGTTAGCCTTGCTTTGGGCGGCGCGATCGCCGCCACGGCCCTGCTTCTGCCCGGCAGCCTGCTGACCGCCAACACGGCGTTCGCTCTGGCCGTTCTGGCCCCCGCGGTTGCCGGCCAGGCTCTGCTCGATCTGTTCTCCGCGGCGACCCGCTGGCGTCATCTGATCCGCTACGAGATGATCGGCCGGTCGATCGTCGAGCCTTATGCGGGAGTCGCCGGGACGATCGCCGCCTGGCTTCTCGGCTTCGAGGCCGAGGGGCTCCTGATCGGCTATTGGGCGGGCACGATCGCCGCCTTGCTCTATGTGGCATTCGGCGCGCGAAGCGCGATCAGGGGGTTTGGAATCGCGCGCTGGCGGACCCGCGCCCGAAGGCTCGCCGCGATGCTCCACGGCACTTGGGCGAACACGGCGAGCGATTTCCTCAGCGGCCTCTACGCCCGGATGGACCTCTATCTGGTCGGTCTGATGCTGGGCGAGGGGGCGGCCGGTATCTACGGCATGGCACGCCAGGTGCGGACTCCGATCCGCCAGGTCCGCCAGAGCTTCGACGGGCTGCTGACCCCGATCGTCGCCCGAACGCTCAGAGTCTCGGGAACGGTCGGCACCGGCGCCGCGCTCGCGTCCGCGGCCCGGCTGATCCTCGTCATCCAGCTTCCGCTGCTGATCCTTCTGGTCGCGCTCGGAGCCCCCTTCCTCGCCTGGATCGGCCCCGGCTTCGATGCCGGCTATTGGGCCCTGCTCTGCCTCGCCGCCGCCGAAGCGATCCAGGGCGCGTTCGGGCTCGGCGAATATATTTTCGTCTATCGCCGGCCCAAACTCGGCCTTTGGGTCACCGCGACCAGCATCGCGATCGGGATAGTGGCCGGACTGCTGCTGATTCCGGCATGGGGCGTGACCGGTGCCGGTTTGTCCGTGCTGCTCAGCTATGCGTTGCGTGCGCTACACCGCCGTTATCTGCTCGCCGACCGGTTCGGGGTCCGGCCGCCGGCGAGCCACAGCGCCGGGCCGCTCGCGGCGGCTCTCGCTGCAATGGCGATTGCGGGCGCGATCGTCGAAACGGGCGCGGCCTCGCTGGGCCTGTATCTGGCCGCCGCGGTCGCCGGGCTTGCCGTCTACGGCGCGCTGGTCCTGATCTGGATGCGATTGACCGGAGAGCGGATCGGGATCGCCGGCTTCGTCGCCGATGCCGCTACCTGAAGATGTTGCGAACCGGGCCCTTGCGCGGGGCCGGAGCGGTCAGGATCTGGAGCTCGGCCGGATGCATCTCGCTTTCGAACTCGCAGCCCGCTTCCTTGTCCTTGCTCCAGACGACATGGCTCCGTTTCGCCTCGAAGCCGGGCAGCTTGAGCCAGACCTCGCTGCCTTCCTCGAGCGGATGATCGGTGTCGATCTTGAATCCGCCGGTCGAGATGTCGATCACGGTCACCTGATTGGTGATCGCGCCCTCCTCGCGCAGGGCGGCGGCGAGGTTGACGATCCGCCGCTCGGCCTTGCGGCCGTCGGTGATCGGCAATTGCGACAGTTCGGCCTTGATCAGCAACTCATTTCCCCACGCTCCCGCGACGTGGCGCGACCTTAGGGCCTGACGGCTAATTTTTGGTTAGGAGGCCGGAGGGCGTAATTAGGGACAGTATATATTTTTGTGCCGATGCGATGGGGGTGGTAATTAGGGACAGTATATATTTTTTCGAGCGGTGCGTCTCGGCTGAGCCCGAAGCTCGGGAAAAAATATATACTGTCCCTAATATACTGTCCCCAATTACGAGGCGCGCGCTGCGATATGGCGGTCGATGACCTGCTCGAGCAGGGTCATCGGAACGTTGCCGCCGAGCACGAGGGCGTCGTCGAACGCCTTGAGGTCGAATCGGGCGCCGAGCGCAGCCCTGGCCTTGTCGCGAAGCCGAACGATCTCGCTATGGCCGACCTTGTAGCCGCAGGCCTGGCCGGGCCAGGCGCAATAGCGGTCGACCTCGCCCTGCACCTCCTCGACCGTCGATCCGTTGGTGGCGACGAACCACTGGATCGCCCGGTCGCGGGTCCAGCGCTTGGCGTGGATCCCGGTGTCGACCACCAGCCGGCAGGCGCGGAACGAGATCGACTGGAGATAGCCCAATTGGCCGAGCGGATCGCCGTCATAGACTCCGAGCTCGTCGGCGAGCTGCTCGGCGTAGAGCGCCCAGCCTTCGGAATAAGCATTGAAGGCGAGCAGGGACCGGATCAGCGGCATCCGATAGGTATATTCGCCCTGCCAGATATGGCCGGGGATCCCTTCATGATAGGTGAGGGTCGGAAGCGAGAATCGCGGCCAGATGCTCGTGTCGCGAAGATTGATGTAATAATTGCCGGGCACCTTGCCGTCGATCGTGCCCGCCGCTGCATAGCCGCCCGGCGCCCCGGCCTCGATCTCGGGCGGAACCCGCTTGATGATCAGATTGCCTTTGACGAGCGTGTCGAAAGCGCGGGGAAGCCGGGTGCGGATGTCGGCGACCCGGCCGTTGAGATAGGCCAGGATCTGGGCCCGGCCCTCGTCGGTGTTGGGGAAGAGATATTTCGGGTCGTTGCCGAGCGCCGTCATGCGCTCGCCGACGCTGCCGCGGGTCAGGCCCTGGGCGCGGAGCAGGGGGTCCATCCGCGCCTGAAGCATCTCGAGCTGCTCGAGGCCGTGGCGATGGACCTCGTCGGGAGTCATGGTGCTGGTCGTCCCCGCACGCAGCGCCCAGGCATAATAAGCTTCGCCCTGCGGCAGCTTCCAGACGCCGGCCACCGGCTCGGCCACCATTTGGTGGCGCTGGAGCTCGGCGATCTGGCGGTCGAGCGCGGGAGCGACCTTGTCGCGCGAGATCCGGGCCGCCTCTGCGGCATAATTCCGGCCGGAGAACGCGCCGGCCCGGCGGCCGAGCGAGGTGACGAGGCCCCAGCTCTCGATCGGCTGCGAGCGGGCGCTCTTCATCTGCCTCAATGTCTTGTCGAGCAGGAAAGCGGGGGCGACGACCCCGATCCCCTTGTCGTGGCGCAGCCGCTCGGTCTCGCCGTCGAGCGCTCCGGCATAAGCTTCGAGCCGGGCGAGATAGGAATCGGCATCGGCCGGGGTTTCGACGACATGGTTGGAATCGAGGAAATCGGGGATCTCGACGAAGGCGCCGGTATTCTGGGCGACCACATAAGGCGCGTTGCGGTAGGACCATTGCTGGTTGAGGATGGCGACGTCGCCGAACGGGAACCGGAATCCTTCGGCGGCGAGCGCGTGGGCGGTCTCGGCGACTCCGCGGTCGATGATCCGGGTTTCGCTCAGGCCTTCGGTCCCGGTCGAGCGGATCCGCCGCAGCCGGGCCGAGGTCAGCGCGGCGTGGCGCCCTCGGCCGAGCAACGAGCGGTCGGTCAGCTTCGATTTCAGCCCGGCCCGGTTTTCCTTGTCGAGCCCGAGGGCGGTGGCGTTCTCGGGATATTCGGCGAGCAACTCCTCCGAGACTCCGGCGAGCATGCGCTCGAGCGCGGCGCCGCCGGCCGCTTCGCCGCGATTCGGCGCGGCGTTCGTTCCGGCACAGCCGGCTACGACGGGAAGGGTCAGCAACGCGCCCGCTCCGCTCAGGAAATCGCGCCGGTCGAGGTCGTTCATGGGCCGCTCCCTCCTTCGTCATTCCCGCGAAAGCGGGAATCCCGCTTACCGTCGTCGGAGCTTGAGTCCATCCTGTCGAGAGTGAAAGAAGCGGGGTTCCCGCGTTCACGGGGATGACGAATCCAGCAGAGGCACCGGCTTGACTCCGAGACCCTCTTCCTTTATTTCTGAAAAAACAGAAATAGACGAAACATGGACATCACCCGCTATCCCGAGATCGAAGCCTTCATCCTCCATTGGGGGGAGATGGGCACCCATTGGGGGGTCAACCGCTCGGTCGCCCAGATCCACGCTCTGCTCTACCTCGCCGACCGGCCGCTCCACGCCGAGGAGATCAGCGACAGCCTGAGGCTGGCCCGCTCCAACGTCTCGACCGCTCTCAAGGAATTGCAGGCCTACGGAATCGTCCGGCGCTCGCACGTCGCCGGCGACCGGCGCGATCATTTCGTCGCCGAGACCGATCTGTGGGACCTGCTGATGCGGATCAGCGCCGAGCGCAAGCGCCGCGAGATCGACCCGACCCTCGAATTCCTGGCCGAGCTCAAGCAAAGGATCGAGCTTCGCGAGAATTTCCCGAAGCATATCAGCGAGCGGATCGGCCGGATGCACGAATTCATCGGCACGCTCGCCGGCTGGTACGACCAGATGCGGCGGCTGCCGAAGCCGACCCTCGTTTCGCTGATGAAGCTCGGATCCAAAGTCGCGCGCTTCGTCGGCGCAAAGCCCCCCAAAGTCTGACCCCGGGAGCGAACCCCGCCATGACCTTTCCACCCTAGCCACAGATTTCGCGAATTCCAGAAAGTCCAGAAAGAAGGAGATTGAAATGGTCGAGCTTGCCTATGGAGCCTATCTGCTCATTTCGCTCGGGATGACGATCTGGGTGGCGCACACCCTGTCGAGCAACGGGATCGTCTTCCTCGTCCAGTGCTTCGGCCATAACGAGGTGCTGGCGCGGTCGACCAACCATCTGCTCGTGGTCGGCTTCTACCTGATCAATATCGGCTGGATCACCCTGACCCTCAAATATGGCGCCGAGCCGACGACCTGGCCGGAGGCGATCCGCTTCCTGAGCTCGAAGGTCGGGCTCGCGGTCCTTGTGCTCGGGGCGATGCATTTCTTCAACATGCACGCAATCGCCCGCTTCGGCCGCAAGGTCTCGGACTGGCTGAACGAGGGCCGCGTCTACGCGGCGTGACCTGGGAAGGGCCGGGGCCCGTCGCGGTCCTCGGCCTGTCCCCGTGCGGAGGAAAGGCAATGGACCATTTGCAGCCGTCGCGGGTCCCGGCAGCGTTCGCCGCCGCGGGCGCCTCCACTCTCCTCGTGCTGATCGTCATGGTGGGGGTGGACGCGATGTTCAACCTGGGCACAGTCTCGTCGGTGCTCGAAGCCGCCCAGTTCTTGAGCTTCGTTTTCGTGGTCGCCTTGTTCCACGCCCTCGGGATCGGACTGCCCGCCCACAGGCTGGTGCCGCGAAGGTGGCGCTACTCGCTTCGAGCGATCGCTCCCGGATCGTTCCTGGTCGGCGCGGTGCCGATGCCGCTTCCGCTCCTTCTGCTCACCGGCTCGGACTTCGACGGCGATTCGCCCGAGGCTCTGGCAACCTGGCTCGCTCTGGCCGGAGCGTTGGGCGCGATCGGGCTGGCCGGCGGAATCGCCTTCTGGCTGATGGTTCGCGGATGGGCGGAGGAGGACGGATGAGCGCTTCGACGACGAGCGAGCGCCGCGCCTTTGTCCAGGCAACAATGGCCGCGTCCTGCGTGACGACCGCGGCCTTCATTCCTCTCATTAGCGCATTCCGCTCGGGGGATTATTGGGCGGCGCAGATCTGGCTCCCCACTTACGCCGCTCTGTTCGGCTATCTGGGAGCCGCTTCGTTCCTGTGGCCCGCATTCTCCATCGCGAGCCGGGTCCGGCTGGGGCGCTGGGACTATCCGGTCGCTGGTGTGTTTGCCGGCATTGCCCACACCCTCGCCGCTCGAGCGGTGATGATGGCCTCGGGCAACGACCCCGGCTTGCTCATGTTGGTCGGTGGATTCCAGCTCGCATGGTTCCTCGGGCCCGGGCCGTTCGAGATTTTCCGGCTCATGCTGCCGGCCTGCCTCGGCGGCTGGGTCGCCGGCTGGATCTATGATCAAGCTTTGGGTCGCGAAGTGATCGTCGAAGATCGGCTCAAGCGGATCTTCGACTAATCGGATTGCTTCAGAATCTCGTCGACCCAGGCCGGCACCAAAGTGCCTGCCTTGCCGGTGCGGCTCTCGTGAAAATACGCGCTTCCGAGCGAGGGTTCGAGATTGATCTCGAGAGTATGAGCGCCGGCATAGCGGGCGGTCTGGACGTAGCCGGCGGCGGGATAGACGGCGCCCGACGTGCCGATCGAGACGAACAGGTCGGCCGCCATCAGCGCCCGGTCGATCCGCTCCATCTCATAAGGCATCTCGCCGAACCAGACGATGTCGGGGCGCATGCGGCCGGCGACTCCGCAGGTGGGGCAGGCCGGACCGTCGCCGAGATCCTCCTCCCAACGCATCCGCGAGTCGCAGGCAAGGCACCAGGCCGAGCGCAATTCGCCGTGCATGTGAAGAACCCGTTTCGCGCCGGCGCGCTCGTGCAGATCGTCGACATTCTGGGTGACGATCAGCAGCTCGCCGGGCCATGCCTCGTCGAGCCTGGCAAGGGCGAGATGGGCGGGATTGGGCTCGACCCGATTCAGCTTGGCGCGCCTTTGGTCGTAGAAATGCTGGACCAGGGCCGGATCGCGCCGGAACGCCTCCGGGGTCGCGACGTCCTCGACCCGATGGCCCTCCCACAGGCCGTCCGGCCCGCGAAAGGTCGCGACTCCGCTTTCGGCCGAGATACCCGAGCCGGTCAGGATGACGATGTTCCGGATTTCCCGCATGGCGCGCGTTTAGCCCTCGGGTCTAAAACGCGACAGGACATTTTGCCTGCGAAGGAGAGACGAATGCCCAATGGATCCTGCCTGTGCGGCGCGGTCAGATTCGAGGTGGCGGGCGAGTTGCACGCACCCGACGCCTGCCATTGCTCGCAATGCCGCAAGACGTCCGGCCATTTCTGGGCGTCCACCGACGTACCGAGCGACCATGTGACGATCGAAGGCGAGGTGCGCTGGTACCAATCGTCGGAGAAGGTCCGGCGCGGCTTCTGCCCGGTCTGCGGCTCGGCCTTGTTCTGGGACCCGATCCATCGCGACTGGATCGCGATCGCAATGGGCGCCTTCGAGAAGCCGACCGGGACTCGGCTCGGCAAGCATATCTTCGTCGCCGACAAGGGCGATTATTACGAGATTGGCGACGGCCTGCCGCAGAACGCCCAGTGAGCCGCTTCAGAATCGCTTGCGCATGAAGATCCGGTCGTTGCCCGCCGGCGAATCCTCGAGCGTCGCGAAGACCGAGTAACCGAGCTTCTCGTAAAATCCCCGGGCCTGGAAGCTGAACGTGGTCAGCCAGGAGCCGGTGCAGCCGCGTGTCCGAGCGATCCACTCGGCTTCGGCCATCAGCCCGGCGCCCAAATTGCGGCCGCGCGCCGCCTCGGGCACGGCGAGGAATTCGACATAGAGCCAGCCATAGCCGGTCTTGCCCCACAGGCCGCCATGAGCCTTGCCGTCGTCGCCCATGAGCAGGATCGCGACGTCCCGGTGATCGGACGGGAAGCCGCGGCTTTCGTTATAGTCGGAAAGCTGGCCGAGCACGGCAGCACGATGTTCTTCGTTCGGCTCGGGCGGGATGTGGATTCGGTAGTCCATCGAACGCGACTAGGAAGCTTGCCTCGGCCGGGCAAGCCGGGGAGCCGGCGGTGGCGACACGCCCAGCCCGCAAATACCGAAACGGCCGCGAAACCGGGGATTGGCCCGGTCAATCGTCCATGGCCCGGCCGATGACGAGATCGGCGACCGCGCCGGTAACGCCCCGCGAGCCGCCTACCCATGCCGAGGTGCGGCGATGCGAGGGCGTGACGATGTCCATGGTCGAATACCAGGCCTCGACCGAATTATCGCGAAACTGCAGGTCCGGCTCCGCATACAGGCAGCGATCCTGAAGAAGGCTGTCGAGGCGCCGGCTGCGGCCCGCCGACAATGTCTCGAACTTCCTCGGCTGGGCCTTGCTTTCCATGCGCAGCAATCCGGAACTCTCCTCGATCACCGTGTCGATCCGCCAGCGGCCGTCGGCTCCGCGCACCGCGACCGCGCTCGCCTCCCAGGTGACATGATGGCTGGAGATTGCGTGGACGAGGATCATTGCGGGCGCACTCGGAAGCTCGACGCCGAGGCGGGCGCGAAGCGCGCGATGCTCGGCGAGCGCGCTCTCGACGGGCTTCCATGCCTCCGAATTCAGGTCGCTCAGCGCGGACTGCGATTGCGGACAGGATTCGAGCAGCGCTCGCCGTACGCGCACGCCGCGTTCCGCGGCGGCTGCAGGCAGAGCGGCGAGAAGAGCCAGGGCGCAGGCCAGCAAGGGCTTCGGGCGCATCATTGGTTGGAACTGAGCCGGCGATCCTCGGCAGGTCAAGCCAATGACCTCGCTGGCCCGCCGCACCTTCCGGGTCCATATGCGTTGGGTTTCGCGGGCGCTCGCTCGCAGGAGGCCCAACGATGACCCGAATGCCCGCTCTGTTCATCGGCCACGGCAGCCCGATGAACACGCTCGAGCGAAACGGCTACACCCGCGCCTGGCGCGAGCTCGGGCGGCAGCTTCCCCGGCCGCGCGGCCTGCTCGTGGTGTCGGCGCACTGGTATATCGGCGCGACCGCGGTCACGGCGATGGCTCGGCCGCGGACGATCCACGACTTCTACGGCTTTCCCCCGGAGCTGTTCGCGTTCGACTATCCCGCCCCCGGCGCTCCCGACATCGCCGGGGAAGTGGCCGAGACGGTGAAGCCGCTCTGGGTCGGCCTCGACCATGACCAATGGGGCCTCGATCACGGCACCTGGAGCGTTCTCGCCCATCTTTATCCCGACGCGGACGTTCCGGTCGTCCAGCTCTCGATCAACGCTCTGAAGCCGCTCGATTATCATGTCGATCTCGGCGCGCGGCTGTCGGCATTGCGCGACAGCGGGATCATGATCCTGGCCAGCGGCAACGTCGTCCACAATCTGCGGATGATCGAATGGAACAGGCCCGATCACGGCTTCGACTGGGCGCAACGCTTCGACGATTCGGCGGTGGACCAGATGGCGGAGGATCCGCGTGCGATCCTGAAGCTGGCGGAGCATCGAGATTACGCGCAGGCGGTGCCGACGCCCGACCATTTCATCCCTCTGCTTTACCTCGCAGGCCTGGCCGCCGCCGGCGAGGGGCGGGCCGAGCCGCTGCTGCGCGGCTATGCGATGGGGTCGCTGTCGATGACCTGCTACGGCGTCGGAGCGGAGGTCGACCTGCGCGGCGAGGAAGCGGAGGGCGCCGCGACGCTTCCGCCGGGCGTGCCGCCGGATCAGACGAATATTTGAGGGCCACCGTCATTGCGAGGAACGTAGTGACGAAGCAATCCAGCCTCGGTGATTGCTACAATCTCATTCTGGATTGCTTCGCTCCGCTCGCAATCACGGCAATCAGAGGCAGACGCGGAGCCGGCCCGCCAGATCGCCTCGATTGGCGACCGAAATCGCCTCGAGCCCGAGCCAGTCCGCCATCAGCGTCAGCTCCGCCGCGAGCTGCTCGGCGGTCTCGGCAGGCGCGCCGGGCTCGGCGTGGGCGGCCTGGACCCTGAGCGTCCCGGCCTTGCGGTCGGCCTTGAGGTCGACCCGGGCGGCGATGGTGTCGCCGAGCAGGAAGGGGAGGACATAGTAGCCGTGAACGCGTTTGTGCGCGGGCGTGTAGATCTCGATCCGATAGCGAAGGCCGAACAGGCGCTCGGTGCGCGCCCGCTCCCAGATCAGGGGATCGAACGGGACGAGCAAGGCCTGGGCCTCGATCTTGCGCGGCCGCCGCGCTTCCTTGTGCAGGAAGGCGGGCTGGCGCCAGCCTTGGACCGAGACCGGATGAAGCTCGCCTTCCTCGACCAGCTCCGCGATCCGCGGCGCCGCGTCTGCGGACGAGAGCCGGAAATAATCGCGCAAATCGGCCGCGGTCGCGACTCCGAGGGCCCGGGCCGAACGAGAGATCAAAGCGCGCTGGGCATCGGCCTCGGCCGGCGTCGGCAAAGCGCGGATCGCGGGCGGAATGACGCGTTCGGTGAGATCGTAGACGCGCTCGAAGCTGGCCCGCCGCGTGGCGGTCGTGATCCGGCCGGTCCAGAACAGATATTCGAGCGCCGCCTTGGTATGGCTCCAGCCCCACCAGCCCCCCGACCCCCTGGAGCCCTCGAAATCGGAGGCGGCCATCGGCCCCTCGGCGGCGATCCGCTCGACGACCGCGTCCGCCTCGGCGCGCCGTTCGCCGCCGAACGCCTTCATGCTCCGCCACAGGCCCTCGCCGCTCTCGGCGCGGGCCATCCGCCAGCGCAGCAACGGATGGAGCTCCGTCGGCAGGAGCGAGGCCTCGTGCGCCCAATATTCGAACAGCCGCTTCGGCCGGCCCCAGGCCATGCCGTCGAGAAGAGCGCGATCATAGGCGCCGAGCCGGGCGAAGGCCGGGAGATAATGGGCGCGCGAGAGGACGTTGACGCTGTCGATCTGGTGGAGCTGGAGCCGCTTCAGAAGGCGAAGCAGATGGCCGCGGTCGACCGGTCGGGCCGGGCGCGGCTCGGCGAAGCCCTGCGCGGCGAGCGCGATCCGCCGGGCGGCGGCGAGCGAGAGCCTGTCGGACCTCATTCGCCGCCGGCTTCGCGCAACAGCCAGGCGCGGAAACGCGCGACCTTGGGCAGATCGGCCGAGGGTGGCGCGCAGACGATCCAATAGCCGAAGGTCGCCGGAGCGCACTGCGGCACCGGCCGGACCAGCCGCCCCGCCTCGAGGTCGAGCGCGGCGAGCGCGCTCCGGGCGAGTGCGACTCCCTGGCCGGCGACCGCCGCGTCGATCGCCAGGCTCATCTCGTTATAGACCGGGCCGTGGCCGACGCCGCGCGGCGGCTCCAGACCGAGAGTGCGATACCAGTCGACCCACAGAGCCGGCGCCCGGTGGTGGATGAGGCCGAGTCCGGCGAGGTCGGCGGGCTGAACCGTGGCGCCTTCAGGAAGCAGCACCGGATTGCAGACCGGAAACAGCTCCTCGCGGCAGAGTTGGACCGAGTCGAGCTCGGGCCAGTGTCCGTCGCCGTGGCGGACCGCGAGGTCGATCTCGCCGTCGGCCAGATTGACGTGCTGCGGAGTGGCGCTGATCCTGAGGTCGAGATCGGGATGCTCGGCGAAGAAGGCGCCGAGCCGCGGCACCAGCCATTTGGCGGCGAAGCTCGGCGACACGCTGACGGTGAGGATATGCGGGTTGCGCTCCGGATCGGCCAGCGCCCGGTCGCCGGCGCGGAGCCGGTCGAGCGCGTCGCCGACGAAGGGTAAATAGAGCCGCCCGGTCTCGGTCAAAGCCAGGCGGCGCCCGTCGCGCAGGAAAAGCGGCTTGCCGATCCGCGCCTCGAGCTCCCTGATGCCATGACTGACCGCGCTCTGGGTCACTCCAAGCTCGTCGGCGGCTCGGGTGAAGCTGAGCAGCCGCGCGGCCGCCGCGAACGCCCGGATCGCGCCCATCGGCGGCGGCGTCCAGCGCTTCAGCTCCATGAGCAAGCTTCATCCACGATCGACGATGTTTCTCTTGTACTTGAGGCAAAGACTCATGAGCGTTGGTTGCAGGAAAAGCGCTTCAAGGCAAGGAGGCAAAAGATGTGCGAGACGCTCGAGGAGAGCAGGATCGAGGCGGTCCTGACCGATTTGTTCGAAAGCCGGCGGCCGACGCTCTGGGTGACCCGCGAGCGGCCGAAGATCGACCGGATCGCCTGTCCCTGGCTGATCCGCCGCTTCGTCGATCCCGCCGCTTGCTTTCTCTACGTCCCCGCCGGCGAGGTGTTCGCGGAGGCGACGGCCCAGGGTGCGGTGGCCTACGATATTCCGGGCGCGCCGTTCAGCCATGCGGGCGAGAGATGCAGCTTCGACGCCTTCCTCGACCGCTTCGGGCTCGAGCAGGAGGAAGGGCTCGCCCGGCTGGCGCCGATCGTCCGCGGCGCCGATACCGACCGGCACGACCTCGCACCCGAAGCCGCGGGCCTCCATGCGATCTCGCTCGGACTCGCCGAGGGAATCGAGGACGACCATGCTCTGCTCGCCAACGGCATGCTGATCTACGACGCGCTCTACGCCTGGGCGACCAAGGCGCGCGGCGTTCGCCATGACTGGCAACCCGGATGATCGCACTCCAGATGCCGTTTATTCTGACCGCGCGGGACCTCGCCGATCTGATGACTCCGGGCGATTGGCTCGATGCGGCCGAGGCCGGCTTCCGTGCCGGCGCCGAGGGCAGGGCGGTCGCACCGCCGCCTATGCATCTCCCCGCCGAAGGGGGAGGCTTTCACGCCAAGGGCGCGCGGATCGAGCTGGGCGAGCGGAGCTACGCCGCGCTGAAGTTCAACGGCAACTTCCCCGACAATCCGGAGCGCGGTCTGCCGACCGTTCAGGGCGCTTTGATTCTTTCCGACGCTGCGGATGGCCGGCTGCTGGCGGTCATGGATTCAATCGAGCTGACCCTGCGCCGAACCGCCGCGGCGAGCGCTCTCGCGGCGCGGCTGCTGGCTCGGCCGGACTCCGCGACGCTGACGATCTGCGGCTGCGGCGCGCAGGGCCGGGCCCATTTCACGGCGCTTGCGTACATGCTGCCGCTGAAGCGCTGTTATCTGTGGGATTCGGACCAGGCGAAAGCGCATGCTTTGGCGGACGAGCTTGCCGGCTCGGTGGGCACCGAAGTGATCGTTGCAAGCGAGCTGGGCGAGGCGACCCGGCATAGCGACGTCGTCGCGACCTGCACCAGCGCCCGCTCGCCTTTCCTGGGTTCCGACGATGTTCGGCCCGGTGCCTTGGTTGCCGCGATCGGCGCCGACAATGAGGACAAGAGCGAGATCGCTCCGGAGCTCATGGCCAGGGCTGCGATCGTCACCGATTCGACTGTGCAGTGCCTGCACATGGGCGACCTGCGTCACGCGGTCGCGGCGGGGGCGGTGTCGGCTGAGGGCGTTCGCGCCGAGCTTGGCGAGGTCGCCGCCGGCCTGAAGCCGGGCCGGCTTTCGGACGACGAGATCCTGCTGTTCGATTCCACCGGAACCGCGCTTCAGGACGTCGCCGCCGCGGCGATGATCTACGAGCGGGCCTGCGCTGAGCGGTCTGGCTCGCGCGTAAGGCCGGGTGCCTGAAAGGGTAACGGCAGCGCTCTCACCCCGCTCCGTCATTGCGAGGAGCTTGCGACGAAGCAATCCAGACCGGCGCGGTCTCCAGACGCAGCACTGGATTGCTTCTCTCCGCTCGCAATGACGTCGAGGGAAACCCCCTCCGATATTGCGAAGCGCGCCAGCCTCGCCCATGAAGCGCGAGGGCATGACCACCATCTCGATCTTCGGCGCCGACGGGCGGATGGGGCAGGCGATTGTCGCCGAGGTCGAACTGCGCGACGACGTCCGGATCGGCGAGCATCGGCCCGATGTCTATGTCGACTTCACCGCTCCCGAAGCGGTCGAGAGCCATCTCGATTGCGCGGTGAAGCACGGCAAGCCGATCCTGATCGGGACGACCGGCCTCAGCGCCGACCATCAAAGAGCGATCGACGAAGCCTCGAAGCAGGTCGCATTGATCCAGGCCGCCAACACCTCGCTCGGAGTCAATCTGCTCGCCCACCTGGTCCGCGAGGCGGCCCGGAAGCTCGGCGAGGATTGGGACGTCGAGATCGTCGAGATGCACCACCGCTTCAAGGTCGACTCGCCCTCGGGCACGGCGCTGATGCTCGGTAACGCCGCGGCCGAAGGCAGGGGCGTGGCGCTCGATTCGGTGGCGACCCGCGGCCGGGACGGGATGACCGGGGCGCGCAAGGCCGGAACGATCGGACTCGCCTCGCTTCGCGGCGGAAGCGTGTCGGGCGATCATCAGGTGATCTTCGCCTCGGAGGGGGAGAGGCTCGAGCTCGGCCACCGCGCCGAGAGCCGGGCGATCTTCGCGCGCGGCGCGGTCGAGGCGGCGCTCTGGCTGCACGGCAAGCCGGCCGGCCGCTACACCATGGCTGACGTGCTCGGACTGTGACTTCGTCGGGCCAACCCGGCCTGCTCCGCCGCCTCGGCCTGTTCGACGCGACGATGCTGGTGATGGGCGGGATCATCGGCGCCGGAATCTTCGTCAATCCGGCCGAGGTCGCCCGCGTCGTCCACACACCGGGCACGATCGTCGGCGCCTGGATCGCCGGCGGCGCGATCGCTCTCGCCGGGGCCCTGGTCTATGCCGAGCTTGCGGCGCGCCGGCCGGAAGCGGGCGGCCAATATGCCTATCTGCGCGACGCGTTCGGGCCGGTCCCCGCCTTCCTCTACGGCTGGTCGCTGCTGCTGGTGATCCAGTCGGGCGGGATGGCGGCGGTGGCGATCACCTTCGCCCGCTATTTCCTCGATCTTACTCATTTGCCGCTGGCGGACGGGCTGGTCGCGGCCTTGGTTCTCGCGATCCTGACCGCGATCAATTGCTTCGGAGTGCGGCACGGAAGCAATGTCCAGAGCGGGCTGATGCTGCTCAAGATCGCGGCCATCCTCGCTTTGGTCCTGTTCGGCTGGTGGCTGGTTCCCGCCGCACCGGCGACGACCGCCGCGGAAGCACCCGGCGGACCGTCCGCGCTCGCTTCGTTCGGAGCGGCGATGACTCCGGTCATGTTTGCTTATGGCGGCTGGCAGACGGCGAGCTTCGTCTGCGCCGAGATGCGCGATCCGCGCCGCGACTTGGCGCGGGGGCTTCTGCTCGGCGTGATCGGGGTGGTTCTGCTCTACAGCGCGGTCGCTTTCGTTTGCGTTCACGCATTGGGCCCGGACGGCCTGGCCGCTTCGAAGACTCCCGCGACCGCGGTGATGCAGCTCGCACTCGGCGACAAGGGCGCGACATTGATTGCGCTCGGCATCGCCATCTCGACCCTGGGCTTCCTCAGCCAGGGCATGCTGACCACGCCGCGGGTCTATTTCGCCATGGCCGACGACGGCCTGTTCTTCCGAAGCGTCGCCCGGATCGATCCGCGTTCCCACGTCCCGACCGTCGCCATCGCCCTCCAGGGCGCCGTCGCGACCACCATCGCTCTGTCCGGCACCTACGGCCAGATATTGTCCTACGTCGTCTCGGTCGATTTCATCTGGTTCGGGATGACCGGCGCGGCTTTGCTCGTCTTCCGCCGGCGCGAGCCGGGCGGCGAGGGCTTCCGGGCGCCGTTCGCGACTCCGACCGCCGGCCTGTTCGTGCTTGCCTGCGCTTTGATCGTCGCGGCGACGGTGTGGAATCATGCGGCCAATTCGATGGTCGGGTTCGCGATCCTCGCCGCCGGCGTTCCGGCCTGCCTGTACTGGATGAGGCAAAGGCGGAAAGCGGCCGCGTGACGATCATGCGCGCGATTCAATCCGAATATATGCACTGGGCCAAGAACCAGACGACCGCGCGATTCCATCTCGGCGGGAGCGAGGTGGCGCATTTCCGGATGGACCGGCTCGAGCTCGAGCTCGCCGACCTGGAAATGGATGGCGCCTCTTACTACCGCTACGAACCGCTGCGCCGCGCCATCGCGGCCAAGGAAGGGGTCGCGGCCGACATGGTCGTCATGGCCGACGGCACCTCGATGGCCAATTTCCTCGCCATGGCCGCCCTGATCGAGCCGGGCGACGACGTGCTCGCCGAGCACCCGGCCTATGAGCCGATGACAGCCGCCGCCGCCTTCCTCGGCGCCCGGCTGACCAGCTTCGAGAGGCGCTGGCAGGACGGCTTCGCGCTCGATCCGGACGCGATCGAGCGCGCACTGACTCCGGCGACGCGGCTGATCCTGCTCACCAACCTGCACAATCCGAGCGGCGTGCTTGCCGGCGAGCCCGAGCTGAGGCGGATCGGCCAGCTTGCCGAGGCGGTCGGAGCGCGCATTCTGGTCGACGAAGTCTATCTCGATTCCGCCTTCGCCGATTCGCCTCGCTCCTGCGCCCATCTCGGGCCGTCTTTCATCAGCACGTCGAGCCTGACCAAGGTCTACGGCCTGTCCGGGCTACGCTGCGGCTGGATTCTCGCCGAGCCGGCGCTGGCCGAGAAGATGTGGCGGCTGAACGAATTGTTCGGGGTCGCCCAGGCCCACCAGGCCGAGCGGCTCGGCTGCATCGCTCTCGCAAATCTCGGCGACATCGCGGCGGGCACGCGGGAGCTGCTCGAGCGCAACCATGCGCTGGCGAACGCCTTTCTCGCGAGCCGCGACGATCTCGACTGCCTTCCGGTTTCGACCGGGATCACCATCTTCCCGCGCCGGCGCGGCGGCGATGCCGACCGGCTCCATGCTGTGCTTCGCGGGAAATATGAGACCTCGATCGTTCCCGGCCGCTGGTTCGGCGCTCCGGACCATTTTCGGATCGGGCTCGGGCTCGCAAGCGATATGGTCGCCGGGGGGCTCGAGCGGATCGGCGCGGCACTGGATGAAATGCAGTGAAAAAAGATGATGTCACCGAATTTTATCGGCGCCTCGCCGACCGGACTCCCAATCCGGAGACCGAGCTCGATTACGTCAATAATTACACATTGCTGGTCGCGGTCGTACTCTCCGCCCAGGCGACCGACGCCGGCGTCAACCGCGCCACCCGCGAGCTGTTCCGGACCGTGAACACGCCGGCCGCGATGATCGAACTCGGCGAGGAAAGGCTTCGCGAGGCGATCAAGACGATCGGACTGTTCAACACCAAGGCGAAGAACGTCGTCGCCCTGTCGCGCGCCCTCGTCGACGATCATGGCGGCGAGGTCCCGGCCGATTTCGAGGCGCTTCAGAAATTGCCGGGGGTCGGCCGCAAGACCGCCAACGTGGTGATGAACTGCGCGTTCGGAGCCGAGACCTTCGCGGTCGACACCCATGTCTTCCGGGTCTCGAACCGGACCGGCCTCGCACCGGGCAAGGACGTGCTCCAGGTCGAACTCAGGCTCGACAAGGTCACTCCGCCGCCCTTCCGGCGCGACGCCCATCATCTGCTGATCCTTCACGGCCGCTACGTCTGCAAGGCGGCCAAGCCCGAATGCTGGCGCTGCGTCGTCGCCGATCTCTGCCGCTATCGACCCAAGACCCCGCCGCCCGGCGAGGAGCCGGCGCGGCGCGCCAAGGCGAAGGCGAAGCGGAAGAAGGCGGTCAGATGATCCCCGGAAGGAACCTCTTCACCCGCGCGGCATAGTCCGAATAAGCGGCGCCGAACTGGGCGCTCAGCAATTTCTCCTCCTCGCGGATCCGGATCCAGGTGCCGAGCAGGAACAGGGGCGCGCCGACGACGAGGTTGATCATATGGCCGAAGGCGAAGGCCAGAGCGAACAGGAAGCAGGCCATTCCGATGTAGATGGGATGGCGCAGATGGGCGAAGATGCCGCTGGTCACCAGCTCGTGATCGCTTCGCATCCGGGCGACGATGCTCCAGTTCCGGCCCATCGCCCGGGAGGCGGCGACGAACAGCGAAACGGAGACGATCATCAGGGCCGCGACGATCCCGGCTTGGAGAATGGCTGGAAAGCCCGTCGGCCGAAGAGTGGCGACGATCGGGCCGAGGCCGGCCGCGAAGAAGCCGAGCATCTGGAGCAGCACCCCGGCGATCGACGCGGGCGAGCGCCGGGCCGCCGCCACTTTCGGCCCGCGCGATGCGCGCCGGCTCTGAAGCAGGGCCATGAAGAACAGGATCCCGCCCGCCGTCAAAATGGCGAGGCCGGGCGTCCCGACGGGATTGGGATGGGCGATCGACGTCAGTATGTCCTTCATCCCCATCTCCCGCGCCGGCTTCGCCCGCAGAGTTGCCACGATAGCGGCCCGAAAGCCACTGGCAGGCCGCTCCGCCCTTTGCTAAGCGCCCTCTCGGTCCGCACCCGTAGCTCAGCTGGATAGAGCGCTGCCCTCCGAAGGCAGAGGCCACAGGTTCGAATCCTGTCGGGTGCGCCAGACCTGAAAAATCCAATTTCGAGCCTGCCGGGAAACGTAGCGTGTGGGGGCTTTGGCTATTTCCACTTCTGATGATCGCTTTTGTCGCCGCTTTGGGCGTCGCTTCGATATGGTTTCTGCATAGAAGGAGGGATCAGCGTCCGAGCCTGGCAGCCCTGATTGCGGTGCCCGCCGGCTGCCTGGCCTTTCCAATATTCGGGCTCGTCATGGTCGCGGTCGTCCACAATCTGACCCGAAGCAGCGACACCGAGCTCTTCGAAGAGCTTATCGGTTATCCGCCGACGATCAGCGAAGATCGCCTGCTGTTTGACGATTTCGGCAGCGGCCCGGGCCGCGAAATCTACATGCGCGCCGAGCCGAGCGATTCGGAGCGGAACAGGCTGATGTCGATTCCCAATGGCGTCGAATCCGACTTCACGCTCAATCGATTCATCGCATGGGGTGAATCGCAAGGGCTCAGCTGGTGGCTGTCGACCAGTGAAAGGAGCGGTGGCTATTGCAAGTCAGCTCGGATCCTGGACGCGCATGGTTTCAGAGGCTGGGAGGAGTTCCGGATCGCCGAATGCCTCGATTCCGGCACCGAGTTTCCGGCTTCGGCGAACAAAGGGAACATCTATGTGATCGCCATGGGCCGCCCCGAGTAAGCGTCCAATCATCGGCTCTTGTTCAGCGCAACGGCCGCCCGAAGGAGGGCTTTCAGCGCCTCCTCGTCGATCTTCTCGCCCTCTTTCATGTCGATCGCCCGGCGGACATTGCCGTCGAGACTCGAGTTGAACAGATCTTTGGGATCGTCGAGCGAGGCGCCTTTGGCGAAGGTCATCTTGACGACCTTTTTGTAGGTCTCGCCGGTGCAGATCATGCCGTCGCGGTACCAGACCGGCACTCCGCGCCATTTCCACTCCTCGATCACATCGGGAACCGCTTCCTTGATCAGGGCTCGGATTCGGGCGAGAGTTTCGCTGCGCCAGTCGCCGAGTTCGGCGATCCTTTCGTCGATCCGCTGTGACGGCGTCTTTCCCCCGGTCGCTTCGCTCATCATCCGCTCCCATTCCGCCTGGCCATTTGCGTCCGTGAAAGCCGCCTTTTTGTCAACGAAACCGGCGCCGGCTGACGCGCCCCGCCGCGCCTGCTAAGCCTCACCGCGGGGGAGGGCATCGCATGGAGCATGACGCCGGAGCGACACCGGGGGAGCTGGGTTATCGCCAGGAGCTGAAGCGGGCGCTGAGCGTCACCGATCTCGTCGTTTACGGCCTCATTTTCATCTCGCCGATCGCGCCATTCTCCAATTTCGGGATATTGTTCAACGCCTCGCAGGGCATGGTCGCTCTGGTGCTTGCCATCGGCCTGTTCGCGATGAGCCTCACCGCGATCAGCTACATGACCATGTCGGAAGCCTTTCCCGTCTCCGGCGCGGTTTATTCCTACGCCCGGCTGGGGATCGGCGAGAGTGCCGGCTTTCTCGCCGGCTGGGCGATGCTTCTCGATTATCTGCTTCTGCCGAGCCTTGCCTATCTGGCCTGCGGCTTCGCTCTCAAGGACGCCTGGGCGGCGCCCCCGGTCTGGCTGTGGCTGGTCCTTTTCCTGTCGGTCAACACTTTGCTCAACCTCGCCGGGATCGACAATGTCGCGCGCGCCAACCGAGCTTTGCTCGCGCTCCAGGGCCTGCTGCTCGCCGCCTTCCTCTATTTCGCGGCGCGCGGACTGCTGGCGGGGACAGCTGGAGCGCATCTGTCGATGACGCCCTTGTTCGATCCGGCCCATTTCTCGTTCGGACTGGTCTTTGGAGCGGTCGGGCTGGGAGTCCTCAGCTTTCTCGGCTTCGACGGGATCTCGACCCTCGCCGAGGAAGCGGAAGGCGGCCGCAAGATGGTCGGCCGGGCGACCGCGATCGCCCTGGCGCTCGCCGCCCTGCTGTTCGTCGCCCAATGCTATCTCGCCGCTCTGTTCGTGCTCGGGCGAAACGAATTGCCGCCGGGACAGCCGACCTACACGGCTTTCTATGGAATCGCCGGGATCGTCGGCGGCCCGTTCATGCGGCTTGCGAGCTCGGTCCTCGGAGTCGTGCTCGCCGGGGCGGCCGGAGCGCTCGCGGCCCAGGCGGCCACGGCTCGGCTGCTCTATGCGATGGCGCGCGACGGACGGCTGCCGAGCGGTCTTGCCCATGTCAGCAGCCGCCACCGAGTCCCGAACCGGGCGCTCCTCCTCGTCGCCGCGATCACCGTCGCGATCGGATTCGTCTTCCTCAACCGGCTCGAACTGCTCGTCTCGATCGTCAGCTTCGGAGCCCTGACCGGCTTCGTCATGCTCCACGCCTCGGTGATCGTCCACTTCACGATAAGGCAGCGGAGCCGCGCCTGGATCCGTCACCTGATCGTGCCTCTGCTGGGCGCCGGAGTGTTGCTCTACGTCATCGCGAACATGGACCGGATGGCCAGGATCGTCGGCTTCTCCTGGCTCGCTCTGGGCGTTCTCGTCTTCCTGTTCACCCGGCGTCGGGCGGGTCACCCGACGAATGCGAGGACCCTCCTCTAATCCGGGCCGGTCGGGCCCGACAGGATTGGACAAGTGTCGAGACGCCGCGCCGACCTGGGCGTCGCAATTGCCAAGTCCTCCGGTCGCGCCCACAAGCCGGTGGCGGGAGATCAGCCATGAGACAAGTGAACCTACTCGGCGCGTTGCTGTTGTGCGCGTGCGGCCAGCAGGAGGTGTCGAACGCCACCGTCGCCGGTTCGTCGGGCAGCGATCCGGTGGCGGCCCGCGGGAACTCGGCTGCGGTGGCCGGCCTTGTTCCCGACTATCCCGGCTCGATTTCGATCGAGGTGCCGAATCTCGGACTGCCCGGCGCCGACAGCCGCTCGGGCAATTCCACCATGCGCGAGACGGACGCGACGCCGGAACAGGTGGCATCCTTCTATCGTGAGCATTTCCAGAGGGAGGGGATCCCGATCCGCGCGGACACGGCCAACGCAATCGGGGGTCTCATCTCGGTCGCCCGGGACGGGGAGCGGGGGGCGATGCTGACGATCAGCAAGATCGGCGGCAAGACCCGCATCGGTGTAGTACGAGAGCGCGGGCCCGGCTGATTTCATCCACTGCGTCAGTCGACCGGCTGCACATTGCCCGTGGAATCCCGATCGATGTGAACATTGCAGGGTAGCTCATTTGGCAGGCACCGCCGCCTGCCGCGGCGGCTCGCTCATCGCTTCGAACCGGAGGCGTATCCGTTTCCCGAAGCGGAGCCGGGCCAGCCAGAAGATCATCACCGCGAACGGCGCGAAGGCGAGCAGGAACAGCAGCGGCGATCCGCGCACCGCGGCGGGCATGACGTCCTGCTGGCCGAGGAAGAAGGAACCGGTCGCGAAGAAGAAAGCGAAGCACATCCGCCACAAATGACGGGCGATCCGCTGGGCGGCGGTGAGGCGAGCGCGAAGGATCGCGTTGAGATCGAGCAATCCCGCGAGCACGAATATTCCGGCGAAGGCGAAGATCGGGCCGCTTCCAACGGGAGTCCGACTGGTCCCGCTGATGCCTGACCACAGCATCAGTCCGGCGAGCAGGAAGGCGGCGACGCAGGCGCCGATCTCGAACCGGCCGGTCGTCCCGTCGCGCCGCCGGGCGGCGACCCAGGAGGTTGCGATGAAATAGCAGACGATCAGCCCGCCGATCCCGGTCTCCGGCACTTCCTTCATCCGATAGAGGATCGCCGCCGACAGGCCGAGGACGATCATCGCGGTCGCGAACCAGGTGCCGGTCCGGGCGTGGATCGCTCCGCCCTTCCGCGCCGAGATCGCCACCGCTCCCGACAGCAAGGCGGCGCTTCCAGCCGCGATGTGGACCCAGGTGATCGGATTCATTTCTTGTTCCCCTGTAATTGTGGCTCGCCGCTCAGGCGGCATCCGGGATCGGCGCCGCCTCGGCGGGACGGTCGGGCTCGACCGCGAGAATGTCTCCGGGCTGGCAATCGAGCGCATCGCAGATCGCCTCGAGCGTGGCGAAGCGGATGCCCTTGGCCTTGCCGGTCTTGAGGATCGACAGGTTGGCAAGGGTGATCCCGACCCGCGCGGCAAGCTCGGTCAGAGTCATCCGCCGCTCGTGGAGCATGTCGTCAATCCTGACGATCACGGCCATCAGATCATCTTCTCGAGATCGTCGCGGATCCGCGTGCCTTCCTCGAACACGCGCGCGAGCACGAACAGCAACAGGACCGCGATCCAGCCGGTCGAGTTGAATTTCCATTCCATATGGGCGTTGGCGGAGGCGGCGATCCTGACCATGACTCCGAACAGGAGGTGGAGGAGCTGGGTCGCGAGAAGACACCAGGCGATGGTCTTCAGCCGGACCGCATTCTCGGCAACGAACGGATCGCCGAGCCGGACGGTCTCGACCATCGCGATCAGCCGGACCAGCATGATGTGGACCGCGGCGACATAGGGCAAAGCGAGCACCATCCAGACCCGCAGGGCCGGCATCAGTATCGCGGAATCGAAGGCGCGCCGCTGGAAATAGTCGACGACCTGGTCCTCGAACAGGAAGGTGCCGAAAAAGGCCGCGGCCAGGATCGCGAGCGCGGCAAGATTCAGGACGACCCCCAGCTTCAGGACCAGGCGCGATAACCCCAGGGCGGTGCTGCTTGTAGCCATCGGCAAGTCCCCCGAATCTTATTGTCTGACGATAAACCTCTTATTACGGGACGGCAAGAAATTTATCGTGGGACGATATAAGCCGCGGCCAGAGGTGGAAGCCGTTGCGGCAAAAGCCCGTACTTTCCCGAGCTGTCGCTTTGCCCGCCGGTAACTAGATTTCGGCTAGCAGGGGCTGAGGGCGCCACCCCCCACCAGGCCGCCCGGTTCCGGAAGAGCCCGCCGCTCACTGTTCGAGCGGCGGGCTCTTTTCGAGACGGGCGGAACCTTCGAGCCTGATCTATGTTAGGCGCCCAGGGGTCCCTGCGTGCACCGACAGAATGACGACAGGATTGACGGGATCGAGCAGATCCATGCGGCCTTGCGCGAGAGTATCGACGCGATCAAGCTGCTCGCCGAGGACGCCGACGGAATGCTCCGGCGCGGGCGGGAGCAGCGGGCGAGGCCCGAGCCGAAGCCGAGGATGCCCGGCCAGGCGGATCTCCGCGCGATGGGGCCCGGCCGGGCTCCGCGAACGGTGCGAGATGATGGTAATGCGCGACAACTGACACTAGTTAACCCCTGAACCACCGTGGAAAGCCGGGAAGCATGAGCCTCAACGCCGCGACGGTCGAGCATATGCTGGATACGGCGATCAGCGCGGTCACTTCGCGGGACGCGGCCATGGCCGAAGCGCTCGACCGGCTCCCGGCGGCGATCTACGTGACCGACAGCGAAGGCGTCATCACCTTCTACAACAAGGCCTGCATCGCGCTTGCCGGCCGGGTTCCGGAGATCGGCCGCGACCGCTGGTGCGTGACCTGGAAACTTTTCACCTCGGAGGGCGAATTCCTGCCGCACGACCGCTGCCCGATGGCGGTTGCAATCCGGGAGGGCAGGCCGGTCCGCGACGTCGAGGCGATCGCCGAGCGCCCCGACGGAAGCCGCATTAACTTCAGGCCGTACCCGACGCCTTTGTTCGACCGCGACGGCGCTCTCGCCGGAGCAGTCAATCTTCTCCTCGACGTCTCGGACGAGCACCAGCCCGACTATCTGCACGCCCAGGCCGAGCGCTGCCGCCGCCTCGCCGGATCGATCGACGACAAAAGCGTGGCCGAGACTCTGTCCCTGATGGCCGCCAAATATGACGAGCAGGCGCTCAAGGCTTCGCGCCGCCATTGATTCCGGAAGGTCCCGCGGCACCTTCCTCCAGACCGCCGATCGCCATCAACGCCGAGCGACGCTCAGCCCGCGGGGGCCTCCTCGTCCTCCGGCGAATCGTTCGCCGGGGCGGGCAGGGCCTTGGGCTGAGCGGGCGCGGCCGGCGCCGCGGGCGCCGGCAAGGCCGTCGCCTTGGGGCGGGTCAGGAGATGCTGGCCGGATTTGACCACCAGCATGCATTGCCCTTCCTTGCACGCGATGATGCTGCCCTTGCGGGTGTCGATCCGGACGATTCCTTCGGGGCTCGACACGGCCTGGAAGCGCGGCGGCGAGGTCGAGCTCGCATAGATTCCGACGGCTATGGCGACTCCGGCGACGATGATCGCGGTCGAGACCCGGCGAACCCCGAGATCGACGACCTCGACCAAAGTGGGTTCCCTCTGCTCCTCATATCCGGATCGCTCGTCGCTCACGATCATGTCCCCTTCGCTGGACCAGGATAGTCTCTCTGAACCTGTCGGCACCGCCGGACAAGCCGCATCGCAAGGCGGCCACCGCTTGAATCATCGGCATGGATATTTGCGCGCGAACGCGGCTTTGAGCGCGTCCCTGACTTGGGTGCGGGCGCGCCGCGCCGGCGGGACCGCGGTCAGAGCCGCGAATATCTCCTGCTGGTCGAGGCTGGCATGGTCGGGCGGGCAATAAGCCGGGCGCCGGCCGGCCTTGATCGTCGCCAGCCGCTCTCGCCGCAGGGACGCGCCGCTCGTCACGATCTCGCTTTGCAGCTGCTGTGCATCGCTCGAGAACATCGCGGCCATGCCCTTGGCGCGGAGCGCCTCGACCTTGCCGAGATAGGTGGCGACGTCCATCGCATTGGCGGTTCCGGCCGCGGACATGAAGGCCAGTACGAACAGAGGCAGCTTGTAGCGCATGATCTTCCTTTCGCGCGGCCGATCATGGCCGGGAGCAGGGGCCGCGGCCATGATCCCGGGATTCGAAATCCTGTCTTCGCGTTGCAGGCGCTCAGCCGTCGTCGGCGCCCATGGCGACGATCACCTTTCCCCGCGCGTGGCCGGTCATCATGTGGGCGAGCGCCTCGGCCGACCGGTCGAGCGTGTATGTGCTGTCGATCAGCGGCCTGATCGTCCCCGCGGCGGCGAGCGAGGCGAGATAAGCCAGATCCTCGCCGTTCAGCCTGGCCATGACCATGATCATGTGCCGGTCCGAGAATCGGGCGGCGAGCTTGCCCGCCAGCGTTCGGCCGATCAGGCGCAGGAGCCAGAGCCCGCCGGGAGCGCCGCCGCCGGCCATCATGCCCGCCGGGATCAGGATTCCGCCCGGTTTCAGCACCCGTCGGATCGCGTTGAACGAATAAGCGGAGGCGATGTCGAGGACGAGGTCGTAGGCCTCGCCGCCGGCGAGATAATCTTCTTTGGTATAATCGATCGCCCGTTCGGCGCCGAGCGAGCGGACCAGTTCGAGGTTGGAAGGGCCGCAGACTCCGGTGACCCGGGCGCCCAGCGCCCTGGCGATCTGGACCGCGAAGCTGCCGATCCCGCCCGACGCTCCGACGACGAGGACGTGCTTGCCCGGTCCGGCTCCGCCGGTGTCGCGGACGGTCTGGAGCGCGGTGAGGCCGGCGACCGGGATCGCCGCCGCCTGAGCGAATCCGAGCCCGTCCGGGATTGCCGCCAGCTTGCCCTCGGGAGCGACCGCAAATTCGGCGAGCGAGCCCCGGCAGGCGCCGAACACCCGGTCGCCCGGTTTGAACCCGGTGACCCCCGGGCCGACCGCCTCGACGATCCCCGCGACATCGACTCCGGGGCGGGTCAGCTTCGGCCCGGTGAGACCGAAACCGATTCGCGCGATGAGCGGCCGGCCGCGCATGAAATGCGTATCCATCAGGTTGAGCGCGGCGGCGCAGGTGCGGATCAGCACCTCGCCCCCGCCCGGCGCCGGAGTCTCGACTTCCTCGATCCGGACGACCTCACCGGGCAGGCCGTAACGCGTGTAGACAGCCGCTTTCACCGCGGAATCCGCCCGGATCGGGCCACAGCGGACAGTGCGGGCCAGCGCCACGCGATCGCGACGATGGCGGCGGTCGAGCAGATCTCGATCAGCTGGAAGAAGGTGTAGAAATTGGCCGGCGGCACCTTTCCGGAGGCGAGCAGGGTCATCAGGATGACGGCGGTGAACAAGGTGCCGGCGGCGATATTGAGGATCCGGTTCGGCCGGCGCCGCAGCTTCCAGGAGAGCGGGATCATCACGATGCAAATCTCCATCAGCACGGCCCCGCCGAGCAGGAAGCCCTGGGTTAGATGGAACGAACCGAAATGCCCGGATTGGAGCCTTTCAAGCAGGTCAGGCCGGGTGAGAATGACGAAGACCGTTCCGATATCGGCATAGACGTAGTTGAACAGCACGAATATCCACAGCATCGACAGCGTCTCGCCGACGCCTCTCGGATTGGAATCTCCGTTCACCTGCCGTGCCTCTTTCCCAAAGTGTTTCGGCGGGAGTATTAGGCGGGCAACACAGTCACGCCTATGATCGCAGGATTCACTCTTATGGCCCCAGGTTGCAGGACGTCCGCGCGTGGCTGAGCCGACCGTCGCCGCGGGCTTCGCGCTCGGCCTGCTCGATTTCGCGGCGGGGCGGGGCGCGGACCGGGCCGCCTTGCTCGAGCGCTCGGGGCTTGGCGAATCCGAGCTCGCCGACCGGGACGGCCGGGTCGCGCTCAGCTGCTATGTCGTGCTGATGCGCGCCGCAAAGGCGCTGACCGGCGATCCGGCCCTGGCGCTCCATTTCGGCGAATCGGTCGACATCAGGGACCTTTCGATCGTCGGGTTGCTCGGCGAGTCCGGCGCGACGGCGATGGAGGCCTATGACCAGATCAACCATTTCGCGCCCTTGACCGTCGACACCGGCCCGGCGGCGCGGTTCGAACTGGTCCGGCGCGACGGCGATCTTTGGATGGTCGATCGGAGGCCCGATCCCAACGAGTCGCCGGAGATCACCGAAAGCGCGCTCGCCCGGATGATCTCGAGCAGCCGCCGGCTCGGCTTCGCGGCGCCGTTGCTCGAGATCCACGTCACCCATGAGGAACCGCCCTACCGCGCCGAATATGATAGGATCTTCGGCGTTCCGGTCCTTTTCGGCGCCGAGTGGAACGCGGTTCGGATCGACGAGAAGATGATGTCGGTCCCGGTCGGCTTCCAGCACCCCTATGTGTCCGGAATCCTGCGCGAGCATGCCGAGGCGCTGCTCAAGGAGCTGGAGAGCGCCCGGACCGTGGCGGGCCGGGTCGAGGCCCTCGTCGCGCCGATGCTTGCCGGAGGCGAGGCCGGCATTGGCGCGGTCGCGTCGAAAATGGGGATCAGCCGCCAGACCCTGTATCGCCGTCTCAAGGCCGAAGGCACGACTTTCGAGGCGGTGCTCGACGATCTCCGCCACAAGCTCGCCCTGCGCTATCTCGGCACCGCCAGGGTGTCGGTCGACCAGGCCGCCTGGATGCTGGGCTTCTCGGACCGCGCCGGCTTCTCCCGAGCCTTCAAGCGCTGGACCGGGACCAGCCCGGGGGCGATGCGGAGCTGAGCCGTTCTTGTCATCCTAGCGGAGGCTGGGATCCATGCTGATTTTCGGGCCTCGGCATGGGCGGAGATCTCGCTTGGACCCCAGCCTTCGCTGGGGTGACGGGTCTCATTTGGCCGGGTGAAGACGACAACTCATTCCACCGCCACGAAAAAAGACTCGACACGCGCTGTAACAACTGTATTAGCAGTCATAGTACAGATCAAACTGCAAGGCGAGTCGCATGGCCCGAATCCTGCCGCTGACGTTCCAGATCGCGACCGGCGACAGCCGCTCGATCAACAAGCAGATCGTCGATGCGGTAAGGATGAAGATCGCGACCGGGGAATTGGAGCCGGGTGGCCAGCTTCCGTCGGTGCGGGGGCTCGCCCAGCAGCTGATGATCAACCCGAACACGGTCGCCAAGGCCTATTCCGAGCTGACCTCGGAAGGATGGCTGGAAGCGCGCCAGGGGCTTGGGCTGTTCGTCGCGATCCCGCGCCAGCGGCTGAGCGACGAGGAGAGGGAAAGGCGTCTCGAGGAAGCGGTCTACCGCTTCATCAACGACGTCATCGCCCTCGGCTGCCCGCTCTCCGAGGCGCAGGACCGGCTGGCCGGCGAGATCGACACCCTGATGCCGAGGAAAAGAGCGTGAAACATTTCAAGACTGGGGATTTCATGACCGACACCCACCAGGAAGACTGCGTCGTCGAAACGATCGGTCTGACCAAGACCTATGGCCGCAAGACCGTCCTCGACGGGCTCGATCTCAGGATCCCGCGCGGCCGCATCCACGCCCTCGTCGGCGCCAACGGCGCGGGCAAGTCGACCCTGTTCCGGATCCTGCTCGGCTTCCTTCCGCCGAGCTCGGGCCGTGCCTATCTGGTCGGCCGCGACAGCCGCTGCCTGACTCCCGACGACCGCCGCAAGGTCGGCTTCGTCAACGACGAGCACAGCCTGCCCGACTGGATGAGAGTCGAGGCGGTGACCGCGATGCAGCGCCGCCAATATCCGCGCTGGAACCAGCGCGCCTTCGACAGCGTGATCGGCAATTACAACGTTTTGCCCGAGCAGAAGGTCGGGCAATTGTCGCGCGGCGAGCGGGCCGGATTCAACCTCGCTCTGGCGCTCGCCCAGTCGCCGGAATTGCTGATCCTCGACGAGCCGACGCTCGGCCTCGACGTCGTCGCCAAAAGGGCGTTCATGGAGTCGCTGATGTACAGCAACACCGCCGAGGATTGCTCGATCCTCTATTGCTCGCACCAGATGGAGGAAATCGAGCGGCTCGCCGACAACCTCATCATTTTGGAGCGCGGCCGGCTGGTGAACATGTCGCCGCCCGACGAATTTTGCGACCGGGTGAGCTACTGGATCGCCGACATCCCGTTCAAGGGACCGGCCCCGGCCGAGATTCCGGGCCTCCTCCAGGCGCAGCGGATCGAGGGGCTGCATCACTATGTCGTGCTCGATCAGGACGAGGGCTTCGCCGAGTTTCTGAAGGGCGCCGGAGCGCGCAACGTCCGGAGCCAGCCGGTCGGACTCGACCGGGCGGTCAACGCCTTCCTCACCCGCAATCACGCCGCGCCCCGGGTCTGACCCGCGCCCCGCTTCGAAAGACTATGACATGTACGATCTGTTCAAGGCGGAGCTGTTCCGCTTCCGCTACTGGGCCCTGGCCTATTTCCTCGTCCATGGCGGGCTGATCGCTTTCTATGGACGGGTCACCGACCTGCTCCAGCAGGAGCCGATGGTCGTCCAGGGCGTCGCGGCCGTCTATGCGCTGAGCGGGGTCCTGCTCGGCCTCTATCAGATGGGCGGCTATCGCCGGCCGAACCGCTGGCTCAACCTGATCCACCGGCCGCTCGACCCGCGCCGGATCGCTCTGGCCTTGATCGGCGCGGCCGCGGTTCTGATGCTGGCCGCTCTGGTCATGCCGATGGCGATCCTGCTGACCGTCCAGGAGCTGTTCAGCGCCCGCGTCGTCGACCTTCGCCACTGGCTATTGCCGGTCGCGGCTTTGCTGATCGCTTTCGCCTCCTACCTCGCCGGCGCTTATGCAATGCTCGGAGTCCGCCGCTACGCGCCCTTCGTCCTGATCCTGCCCGCTCTGCTCGCGTTCAGCGACGCGGTCGGGCTCGGAGCGATCGCGGTCCAGCTTCTGGTCGCGCTCTGGCTCGGCTTCCTCGTGCTGACCGCCTTCCGGCCGGACCTGACCCGGGTCCCGTCGCGCCCGGCCGAGCTCGCGGCGACCGCTTTGCCGGTGGCGATGGCACTCTATCTCGTCCTGCTCACCGTCGGCGGGATCGCCTTCCAGCTCGGCTGGATCATGCTCGGCACCCATCCGCTCAACTCCATCACGATGAAGGGCGGCTTCGTCGAGGCGACCCGAGCGGAAGGGCCGCAGCTGATCGCCGCCGGCCTGGCGGCGCGAAACGACCCGCAGGCGCGGCTGTGGCGCGAGCAGGCCGGGATCTCGGATGCGTTCAAGATCCAGCCCGGCTTCGACCAATTGCCGGTGCGCGGCGAGCTGACCAACACCGTTCCGATCGAGTTCGACGATTCCGAGCGGGGAATCCACTGGACCTTCAGCCACGACAGCATGCGCTTCGAGGGGCGCAGGAACGTCGGCGGCGCGGCCTATAAGAGCCTCGGCCTCGGCGACCGCGACGCGCTTTTCCAGCGGCCGCCGGTCAGCCTCGGCGACGGAACGATGGTCGATGCCGGCCGGGTCGCCCGCTTCGACCAGGAGAGCGAGCGGATCGAGCCGCGGATCGCCGTCCCGGCCGGCGAGACGATCGCGGCGGTGCCGGTCGCGGTCGGCGAGTCGATCGCACTGCTCACCGACAAGGCGCTCTATTTTTACGATGCCCAGGTTCTGGAATCGGGCGATCGCGCCTTCCCGGCCCGGCAGCGGGTCGCGCTCGCCGGGCCGATCGGCAATCTCGAGCGGATCGACCTCATCGAGCTTCTCGACGGCTATCTCGTCTCCGAGACGTTCGGCCGCGGCAATCCGGACGGGGAGGGCGATTCCCGGCAGGAGCTCGTCCGGGTCGACGGCGCCGGCCATTCGGCCATCGTCGCGCGGCGCGAGCTGGTGTCCGATTACCCGACTTTGTCCCGATTCCGCGACTTCTGGCTCTCGCCGGCTTTGCGCAATGTCTATCGCGGAGCGATGCGGCTGTTCGCGCCGCATACGCCGCTGCGCGAGAGCAGGCCGTCGGCGGTTCCCGGTTTCGTCTGGGGCCTTGCATTGGCGCTCAGCCTGATCGCGCTCGCCGGCGCCTGGTGGTGGAGCGGGCGAGTGAAGCTTCCGCGCCTGCGTCGGATCGGCTGGACGATCGCCTCCGCTCTGACCGGGCTGCCCGGGCTCGTCACTCTGATCCTCTTCCATCCGAAACGCGCAGTCGCGGGCTGACCGGCCCGGGCGCTCCTCCTTCGACAGGACCGACCATGCAGACCCTTCGCAACGGGCTGAAGCTCCTGCTTTGCCTCTTCCTTCTGGCCGGAACCATGCCGGCGAGCGGTCGCGCAACCGCTTCGGACTCGGAGCTCGGAGCGGCGATTGCAGCCGAGCGCAGCCGCCCGGCCGCGCCTGTGCTGCCGCGCGCGGCCTTCCTCGCCCGCTCGAACCTCGTCGACGTCAAGCTGTCGCCCAAGGGCAGCCACGTCGCCTGGCTTCGCCGCCAGGCGGGCGGACAGAGCCTGTGGATCCAGGAGACGGCCGGCGGTGCCCCGCGCATGCTGCTCCGGCACAGCGAGGCCGGGCGCCTGTTCTGGTCGGCGGACGGAAAATGGCTGTTCCTGGACTCGCCGCGCCAGCTCTTCGCCCTGCCGCTCACTCCAGCGCCGGGCGCCGGGCTGATGACCCTGCTCGGCGGCGAGAGCGGCCGCCATGTGCTCGGCGGCGATCCTTCAGCCGCGGCGGCGATGCTGGTGATCGAGGAAGTGCGCCGGCCGGGCGCGTTCCGGCCCTCGGCCTGGAGGCTGCTGCGCATGGCTCCCGGCAAGCCGCCCGCTTTGCTTCTCCGAAGCGCCCACGAGATCGCCGCCTTCATCCCCGGCCCGCGCGGCGCGGATTCGTTCGTCAAGACGGTCGAGGGCGATCATACAACGGTCCGGCGGATCGGCAAAGACGGTGTCGCGCGCGAGGCGTTGCGCTGCGTCCGGCTCGAGCAATGCCAGCCTCTCTCCAGCCCGGCGCCTGGCGAGTTGCTGCTCAGCGCCGACGTCGGCGGCGATCTCGAGCGGCTCTTGCGTCTCGACCGCTCCGGCAAGCTCCACCTCGTCCACCAGGATCCGGCCGGCCGCGCCGATCTCGCCGACGCAGCGGTCGATCCGGCCGACGGGCGGCCGCTCTTCGCTTCTTATCGAAGCATCGCGGCGGCGACTCATCCGGTCGCTCCGGACACGGCGCCGCACGCCGCCGCGATCGAAGCGGCGCTCGGTCCGTCCTGGCGGGTCTCGGTGGGCCGGGGACCGAACGCGCGCTGGCTGGTCGCGAGGACCGGCGACCGGCTCCAGCATCCGTCCTGGTTTCTCTACGATCCGGCGACGAAGCGGCTGCGCGAGATATTGGCCGAGGTCGATTCGAAGCAGCGCAGGGTGCCGGCCGACGCCGCTGCCCGGCGGATCCCCATCTCCTGGCATGCCTCGGACGGCCTGCTCGTCCACGGCTTCCTTGCCCTGCCGCCCGGCGCCGACCCGGCCCGAACGCCGTTGATCGTCTCGGTCCATGGCGGCCCCTGGTCGCATATGAGCGCCGGCTGGTCTGCGATCACCCAGTTCCTGGTCAATCGCGGTTATGCCGTGTTAGAGCCCAATTTCCGCGGCTCGACCGGCCACGGCCGTTCTTTTGCCTTCGCCGCCGGAAGCGATCTCGGCGACGGCCGCGCCCAGCGCGACGTGGTCGAAGGGACGCGGTTCCTGCTCGCTCAGGGCATCGGCGATCCCAAGCGGGTCGGGATCGCCGGCATTTCCTATGGCGGCTATTCCTCTTTGCTCGGAGTGACGTTCGAGCCGGACCTGTTCCGGGTCGCCGTCGCGGCGATGCCGCCGACCGATTTCGGCTGGGTGATGCGCTGGCAGCTCGCCCGCGAGCAGGCCCGCGGCTTCGCCGGCCTCGGCCTTCGCAACTCGCTCGCCGCGATGGCGCTCGATCCCGCCGACCCGGGCGTCGCCGCCCGACTCGCCGCGCAATCGCCGGCCGCCAATGCCGCGCGCCTGAAGCGCCCTGTCCTGCTCATTGCCGGCGGCCGCGACGAGAGCGTTCCGCTGCGCAGCGTCGTCGATTATGCCGCGCGCCTCCGAGCACTCGGCCGCGACGTCAGCCTGTTCGTCGACCCCAAGTCCGGCCACCGGATCGAGGAGCCGGCGACCCAGGAGCAATATCTCTATCTGATGGAGCGAATGCTCGGCGCCAATCTCGGCCGCCCCTGGGGCCCGCCGCCGGCCGGCGAAGCTGGCAAGTCGCTGGCGCGCAATCTCAGGCTGGCCGGAACTGCGCATCCATTGATCGGCTAATAATGGGGACAGTATATATTTTTCGGAGCGCCGGTAATTAGGGACAGTATATATTTTACAGCCTTCGTCTCGGAGGCTTGTAATTAGGGATATTATATATTTTTTGCCAAGCAGCGTGCGCTTCTTGAGCGTGGCAGACCCAAAAAATATATACTGTCCCTTATTACGGGTCCTTCGCCCCCGCCTGTGCGGGACCCGGTGCTGCGAGAAGGGGGACGCCGGGCCCCGCACGGCGAGGTGCGAAGGGCGGGAGCTTTGCGCCGGTGCGAGTCGTGGCCCGTCCCGCCCCGGCACTGCTCCCGTACGTCCCTCCTAGCGGCGTGGCTCTCCGGTTCGGATGCGGCGACGGGCGGATTGACCGACGCGGTGGCGCTTTCGGCGGCGCCCGTGCCGGTTTCGGCGGCGATGCGGTTGGACCCGGCGCGCGCGCGGCTATGAAGCTCTCCGGTTCACGGCTCCGCCTGTCGGCTGCTATGCCGTGGCCAATGCCGGGGGAAGGAGCTTCATTGCCGGACGATCTGAAGGCCCAGCGCCGTCTCGACCGCGACGTCTGGACGATGATGGCGGTGCTGTGGATCGCCCATTTCGGGATCCTGGCGTCGCGCTCGGCGGCGCTCGGCCTCCAGTCGACCTCGTCGGGGGTGCTGGTGCGGCTCCTCGTCGCTTTGCTCGGCGCCGCGTCGACCGCCCTGGTCTATCTGCTCCTGCGCCGGCGGCGGATGAGCATCTGGAGGCGCTTCGGCTGGGCGGTGCTTCTGTGTCTGCCCCTCTGCGCGCTCGTTTCCGCCCTCAACGAACTTCTCTGGCTGGTCCTGACGAGCTTCTACCGGGATCATTATCGTTTCGGCCTGGGCTCGCTCGACCGGAAGGCGACAGGGATCCTGTTCGACGAAGGGCTTGCGACCGCGAGCGTGTTCATCTGGGTCTATATCAGCTGGTGCGCCCTGTTCGTCGTCGCGGTGTTCGCCGCCGAGCTTCGCGACCGCGACAATCGCCTCGCCGTCGCGGAGGGCGCCGCCCACCAGGCCCAGCTGATGGCGCTCCGATTCCAGCTCAACCCGCATTTCCTGTTCAACACATTGAACATGCTCTCCGGCCTGATCGCTCTCGACCGCAAGCAGCAGGCCGAGGAGGTGGTTCTCAACCTCTCCGATTTCCTTCGCTACTCGCTCGCCGGCGAGCCCGAGCAGATGGTGACCCTTGCCCGCGAGCTCGAGGCTCAGCGCATGTATCTCGATATCGAGCGGGTCCGCTTCGCCGACCGGCTGAAGGTGCGCTTCGAGATCGGGCCGGGCTGCGAGAATGCCTATGTCCCTGCCTTCCTGCTCCAGCCTCTGGTCGAGAATGTCGTCAAGCATGCGGTGGCGCCGTCGGAGAAGCCGGTGACCCTGGTCGTCGCGGCCGAACGGCAGGACGACAATCTCTGCATCCGGATCGAGAACAGCGCCTCGACCGATCCGCCGGGCGGCGGTTCGCCGGGCTTCGGGATCGGCATGGCCAATGTCCGCAAGCGGCTCGAGGCTTTGTTCGGAAGCAAGGCGAGCCTCGAGGCCCAGCCGACCGCCCGGCGCGGCTGGGTCAATCTCGTCACCTTGCCCTGGCTCGAAAGGCCGAGCGATGCGCGTCCTGATCGCTGACGACGAGCCGGTCGCGGTCGAACGGCTCGAGCTTGCCCTCGCCTGCATCCCCGAGGTCGAGCTGGTCGGAGCGGCCCGGACCGGCAAGGAAGCGCTGACCCTGATCCGCGAGCTCCAGCCCGACGTCGCCATCCTCGACATCCAGATGCCGGGCCAGAACGGCTTCGGAGTGCTTGCCGGATTGAAGCCGAGCGACAAGGTACCCGAAGTGATCTTCGTCACCGCTTATGAGAGTCATGCGGTCAAGGCGTTCGAGATCAAGGCGGTCGATTATCTGCTCAAGCCGGTGCCGTTCGAGCGGCTCCGCGATGCCGTGCGCCGGGCCGGCGAGCGGCTCCAGGCGCGCGCCGCCGACAGCCGATTCGCCGAATTGCAGGGGATCATCGCGGCCCTGAGCGAATCCCCCGGCGCGGGCAGCAAGCCCCATTATGAGCGCGACCTCTGGGTCCGCGACCGGGAGGGCATGACCCGGATCTCGGTCGAGACGATCGACCTGCTCGAGGCGGCCGGCGATTATGTCGTCGCCCATGTCGGCGAGACGACCCATTTGCTCAGCGATTCGATCAGCGCCCTCCAGGGCCGGCTCGATCCGGCGATGCTCTTGAGGGTCCACCGCTCGTCGATCGTGAACCTCAATCGGGTGCGAAGCCTCCGCCGCCGCGGCCGGCGCGGCCTGTTCCTGATTCTCCATTCGGGCGGGCAGGTCGCGGTCGGGCCGTCATACATCGACACCGTCTTGCAGGCGGTCAACGCCAAAAGGTGGCGTTGAGGCTACGCCTGCTTGCTTATCGCGGGCAATAAATAGGGACAGTATATATTTTTTGAATCCTCATCCCGAGCAATGCCGACCCCGAGAAAAATATATACTGTCCCTATTTAAAGGGCTGCGGCCCCTCATCGCGGTATTAGACCGTAGCTCGCAAAATGCTCGATCCGACGCGGCGCGATGATCAGGCCGTCTACTCCCGGCGTGTCGAGCACGAAGCGAAGGGCGGCGCCTGCCATGGTCTCGCCCTGCGCCTCGGCCGATCGTCTCAGCCGTTCGATCGCGTTGAGAGACTGGTCATTCAGATAGGCCGCGCAGGCCTCGGGCGCCTGAGCCAGGCGGCTTCCGGCCGGGGGCTCGGCGCCGAGCCGATATTTGCCGGTGAGCAACCCCCCGGCGAGCGGGCTGAAAGCGGTGTAGAGCAGGCCGTGCCCGGCGCAGTAGGGGATCAGTTCCACTCGATCCGCGGTGGCGAGCAGGTTGAATTCGTTCTGGACGTAGCGAAAGCAGCGGGCGAGGCTGGCGCCGGCCAGTGCCCGGACCGCCTTCAGATCGGACAATGAAGCGTTGGAGACGCCGAAGCTTGCGATCTTGCCTGCTTCGACGGCGCGTTCGATCGCATCGAGAGTCTCATCGAGCGGCGTGAAGCGGTCGAACTCGTGAATGTAATAAAGATCGATCCGCTCGACCCCCAGACGGCGCAGCGATTCATCGAGGTGAAAGGCGATCTGGGTCCGGCTGAGCGGCGTCGCGCCGGGCGGGCAGGCATGGGGATTGCCGACCTTGGTCGCGACCTGAATCGTCTGACGGAAGGAAGCGCCCTGGGCCCGGAGCCACTTGCCGAGGATCTTTTCGCTCGATCCGCCGCCATAGCTGTTCGCGGTGTCGAAGCGCCGAAGCCCGACAAGCCGCGCATGATCGAGCAGGCGCAGAGCCTGGTCTTCGCCGTCGCCGGCGCTGCGCAAGCCGGGCGACGAGCCGATTCCGCCGAAATTGCCGCAGCCGAAGACGATCCGGTCGAGGTCCCGCCCGCTCAGCAATTCGTCGCCTCCGCACACATGACCGGCTCCGCTTCCCTTGACATTCCGGCGCCGCTTCGCACAAGCGCTCGGCGAAGCGCCTTCCTCATGAAGCGCCCCTTTCCGGACCCCTTATGACCTTTGCCGATCTCGGCCTTTCCGACGAATTGCTCCGCGCCGTGGAGGAATCCGGCTATAGCGAGCCAACCCCGATCCAGCGCCAGGCCATCCCCTCGGTGCTGATGAACCGCGACCTCATCGGGATCGCCCAGACCGGCACCGGCAAGACCGCCGGATTCGTCCTGCCGATGATCGACATTTTGGCGCAGGGCCGGAGCCGGGCGCGGATGCCGCGCTCGCTGATTCTGGAGCCGACCCGCGAGCTCGCGGCCCAGGTCGCCGAGAATTTCGAGAAATACGGCAAATATCACAAGCTCTCGATGGCGCTTCTGATCGGCGGGGTCAGCATGGGCGACCAGATGGCGGCGCTCGAGAAAGGCGTCGACGTGCTGATCGCGACCCCCGGGCGGCTGATGGACCTGTTCGGCCGCGGCAAGATATTGCTGACCGGCTGCTCTTTGCTCGTCATCGACGAGGCCGACCGGATGCTCGACATGGGCTTCATCCCCGACATCGAGGAGATCTGCACCAAGCTCCCGGCCACACGCCAGACTCTGCTCTTCTCGGCGACGATGCCGCCGCCGATCAAGAAGCTCGCCGACCGCTTCCTCTCGAACCCGAAGACGATCGAAGTGTCGCGCCCGGCCTCGTCCAACGCCTTGATCGACCAGCGGCTGATGCGGGTCGACGCCAGGAAGAAGAAGGACGTGCTTCGCGACCGGCTGCGCGGCAACGACGTCCGCACCGCGATCGTCTTCTGCAACCGCAAGACCACCGTCCGCGAGCTCGCTTTGAGCCTCAAGCGCTCGGGCCTCCATGCCGGCGAGATCCATGGCGACATGGAGCAGGCCGACCGGATCAAGGAGCTCGACCGGTTCAAGGCCGGCGACATCAACATCCTCGTCGCCTCCGACGTCGCAGCGCGCGGTCTCGACATCAAGGGCGTCAGCCACGTCTTCAATTACGACGTTCCCTGGCACCCGGACGATTATATCCACCGCATCGGCCGCACCGGCCGCGCCGGCAAGACCGGAGTCGCGATCACCCTCGCGACCAGCGCAGACGCCGAGGCGATCGAGGCGATCGAGAAATTGAGCGGGACTCAGATCCGGCCGGTCGAAGGGCTCGGGGATAAGGCGCCGGCGCCCGCGGCGCGGGATTCGGGCGAGGAAGAGGCGCCTCGCGAGCGCCCGGCGAAACGCGAGCCCAAAGCGCGCGAGCCGAGGGAGCGTGGCGGCCGCGGCCGATCGCGGCCGGAAGCGCGTCCCGAGCGCGAGCCCGAGACGAGGACCGAAGCCAAGGCCGAAACGCGTCCGGAGCGCGCGCCGACGAAGCGGCCCGAGCCGAAGGCCGAGCCCGAGGCCCGCGCCAGGCCGCGCCCCGAGCCAAAGCGGCAGCGCCGCGAGGAGCCGGCCGACGAAGGCGACGATGGCTGGAACGGCCCGGTCCCGAGCTTCCTCGGCAAGCCGTTCGGCGGATAGTCACCGAGCATCCTGCCGCGCTTCATCGCGCGCTGCCCGCGATCGAGCATAGGCTGGCGCCGTGCCGCAGATGATCACCATCCTTGCCGCGCTCGGCGTACTGGCGGCGCCATCCGGCCTCGCGTCTTCCGCTGCTCGGCCCGGCTCCGACGGCGCTGCATGCCAGGCTGCGACGGATTATGTCACCGATGTTTTGGCCAGAAGCCGCAAGCGTCCCGTCATTTTCTCCACCGCTATCCATCCGTATTTCCGACTTCGATCGATCGCCATCCATTGGACGGGGCCGGGGCCGCCGGCCGCCGGTGCGGAGAGGGCACTTCGCCAACTGGTTCGACGCTGGTCGCGGCCGCGCAACCTTGACGCGATCGCGCATTGCCCGCGATTGCGCCGCTTCCTTGAGAGCGGTCACGTCGCATTCAGCTCCGAAGCAGTCGAAACGGCAGTCCGCGGACAAAGCAACGGCTTGTTCGCCGCGACCATCGAAAGCCTCACTTTGCCGATGGTCAGCGACGACGGCGACTTCGCCATGTTGATCGCCGGATCCCAGGCGGGTGGGGAGGCAGGTGGCGGGCGATTGGTGATGCTCGAACGCCAGCTGGGCGGCGCATGGAAGGTGATCGGAGATTCCGGACTATGGATTTCGTGAGCGGCCCGCGGCGACTTGCGATCCGGCGACGCGGGCTCGTTTCCCGGGTCGTGCCCGCCGCCGCTCTACTTCTGTCGAGCGGCTGCACCCGTCTCTTCCAGAGCGACGGCACGCCGGAATCCGAGATCGTCCGCCAATGGCTCGCGCCGGACTTGCCGGAGAGCCGCGCCGCCGTCCTGACCGAGCCGGGCGCACAATTGGTGATGAGCGATTATGGAGTCGCTTTGACCCGTGACAATCTACGCGGTCTGGGTCCCGATCGATTTGCCGGTTGCGAACGTTCGAAGCTGACTCGTCGTGGTGCAGCGGTCGCGGCGAGCTGGACATGCCCGGCCAGCATCGACCCCGCCTTTCAGACGGTCTATTTCCAGGTCCGCAAGGGGCGGATCGCTTCGGCCAGTTACACCGAAGCCGATCAGGCGGTGGCGCCGCCGGTTGGATGATCCGGTCGGGTCAGGACTATCATTACCCCCGCCTCGCCTTCATCCGCTCGACCCGGTTCCAGGACTTGTCGTCGCGGCCGAAGATTGTGAAGTCGGGCGTTCGACCGGCCGCTTCGGCTTCCTCGACCCGCCGGAGCAATTTGTTGACGCCGTAAGTCCCGCGTTCGCAGCACATGCAGATGCAGGGCTTCGAGCCGTGCGCTCCCGGCCGGTAGCGCCAGCCGACGATCTGGGGCAGCGCTTTCACCCGGACGATCTCCGACGGCGCGATGACTCGCGGTATCACCACTTCGAACCCTTCCGGCGAGCTTGGCAATTTGCCGCGGTTCGCGACCGCCTTCGAATCCTTGTCGGCGGCGCGAGCGGCCGCCGGATCCTGCTGTTCCGCCGCCATCATCAAAGCGACCGCCTCGGCCGCGGTCATCGGCACATGAATGCTGTCATAATGGCCGACCTCGACCGGCTCGTCGTCGGGAATGCGGAAATAAATTCCCAGGATCGTCCCGCCGCCGAGCCGCCGAAGCTCGCGTAGCCATTGGTGCGAGATCTGGAAGTTGCGGGTGACCGGGAGCGCATAGACTCCGCGCGGTCTCAGCCTCTTCTTGATCGCGCCGATTCCGCCGCGACGGATCGAGGCGAGGTTGCGCTGTGAAGTCAGGTGAACAAAGACGGGCATCCCAGCCTATTGGCGCGCGGGCCAATGGCGGGCAACCTCGCTTTACGGCTTCGGAGTGAGGCCCATCCTCGAAAAATAGAGCGCGATCCCGCCATCCACGGCAGTCGCCCGCGTGAGGTCGGCACGGGCGTCCGCGGCCCGGCCGAGCCGCGACGCCGCGATCCCTCTTCCATAGATGGCGGTGGCGTTGGTCGAGGCTTTCGGATCGAGGCCAAGGGCCTTGTCATATCCATTCCATGCCTCCTGGTAGCGGCCCTGCTTGAGGCCGAGGGTCGCGTGCGCGGCCAGCGCCTTGGGATCGTTGGGCAATATCTCGACCGCCAGGTCGCACTCGACGCGCGCCGCCGGCAGCGGCGATCCGCTGACCACCATGAACAAACAGAGGTTCGACTGGGCGCTGGGATAGCGCGGCTTCAGCCGCAGTGCCTCGCGGCTGTCGGCAATCGCCTGGCTATAACGCCCTTGGGCGGCGTGGACGTTGCCGCGATTGTTGAAGGCTTCGGCGAATTGCGGATTGAGCCGGATCGCCTCGTCATAATCGGCGAGGGCCAAAGCGAGCTTGCCCTGGCGGCGAAGCGAGAGCCCGCGATTGTAATGCGCCATCGCGCTTTGCGGATCGAGCCGGACCGCCTGATCGTAATCGGCCATCGCCTGCGGGTAGCGGGCATTGTCGTCATAGATGTTGGCGCGCGCCTGATAGGCGATGCTGAGATTGCGCCCAGTGACCCGGCCGGACTGGATCACCGCGGTGCAGGCGGCGATCGCTCCCTCGGCGCCGTTCGGGCCGTCGACGCTCTTGCAGTTGGTCCATTGCTGCTCGACCGTTTGAGCCTGTGCCGCTGCCGGACCTGCGGTCGAGGCGAGCCAGGCCAGTCCCGCCGCAGCCAGTGCCCGGATAGATTGCCGCATCCCGATTCCCTCCGCTCCGGAGGATGACTCTCGGACGGGCCGGGCGCAAGCCGCCCCCGATCACGGCGATCGCGGCCGAGGAGCGGCCCCAGCCGATGCGCTAGCCCTCGCCCCGCGCCTGCAGGAAATTCCTGTTGCTCGCGCCGATCACGGCGGCGACCGCGCGCCGGTCGCCCGGCCCGAGAGTCGGCGCCCAAAGGTCGAGGATCAGCACGACCCGAAGCTCGTCGCTGTCGTTCCACGCTTCGTGCTCGATCGTATCGTCGAACACGAACGCCTCGCCGACACGCCATTCCCGGGTCGTCGCGCCGCAACGGAATCCGCACTTCGGCGGGACGATCAGCGGCAAGTGGCAAACGAGGCGCGTGTTGACCACGCCCTTGTGCGGCGGAATGCGCGTGCGCGGCGCGAGCAACGAGAACATCGCGACCGGCGATGCGCCCGGCACCTGCGGCTGGTCCATCTGCGAGATCGCCTCGAGGGTTCGGGGACAATGGCGTGCATTGGCCTCGACCCTCAGGCCGTTCTGCAGCAGATGGATCGCGGTCCATTTGGGATTGTTGTTGAGCTCCTTCCATTGCCGCAGCGGGATGCGCTCGGGAAACTGAACATAGGGCACCATCTCGGCGGCTTCGGCGGCGATCAGCGAGTCGAACTCGGCGCGGATCGCGTCGGTCGCCTGCTCGAGTGAATCGAGTCCCGCAAACAGCTGCCGATCATGGAATTCGATGGGGGGCATACCGGGATAGTGGAAGTCGCAGGGATGCTGCTGATAGGGCTGGGTGTTCCGGGAACGATTGGTGATCATCCGCTCGGCGCGGGACCGCTCCGCCGCAGTCAGGTCGGACGGAAGATCTTCTCCCAGGAATCGTTCGAGCGTGACGCGATATTCGTCCCTCCGTTTGCGCGCGTGGGAGACTATCGCGCTGAACTCGGCGGGGATGTCGGCATCGGCCGGAACCTGCGCGAGCGCCCGTTCATAGGCCTCGCCGGCATTCGGATCGGCCATGCCGTCGAGAATGACCGCACGCGACAGCATCGCCGGGACGTCGCCCGGAGAGACAGAGAGCAGGCGGTCGAGGGCTTCCAGGGCGCCTTCCTGGTCGCCCATGGCCTTGCGCATGGCCGACAGCTTCATCCACAGTCCGGTCGAATCGCCGCGGCTGTCGACGGCCCGTTCCAACAGGGCCAGAGCGTCGGCGAACCGGCCCGACGCCGCTGCCCGATCGGCTTGTTCCTCCAAGGCTCGAGATTCAACCGCCAAAGCACCCGCTCCGAAACAGAATGCGCAAAAGTCCGCCGCTCCGGATCACTCAATCGCGCCCCGGCGACGTTGGCAAGTCCCGGGGCAGTCGGCGGCTTCGCGACCGGCCGCAAATGTCCGCTTCGGGCCGAAAGCGGGTTCAACCGGCGCGGGCGGGGCTTGGTGCCGCTCCGCATCTCCTGGGGAAAATGGTGGGCGTGGCAAGGATTGAACTTGCGACCCCTGCGATGTCAACACAGTGCTCTACCACTGAGCTACACGCCCACATGGACCCTGTTCAAAGCTTTGCTTCGGCTGGTGCCCGGCGCGTATCTAGCGACGGGCCGCGCGGGGCGCAACCCGCTCATCGAGATGCGTCAATTGGCGTGTCGATTGGCTTCGGATCGCTGGCCTTCTAGATTTGCGGTGCGCTGCGATACATTCGTCACTTGATCGCTGAGCTTTTCGAGCCGCGCACTTAGGCGCCCCTCAGTCGCCCCAACGCCAGTGGTAATTCGGGTTTCAGCAGCCTGCTGGCCCTTGCTGAGATCGCTAATTCGCTCGTTTAATCCGAAGGCGGTAATTAAAGCAATGGCCAGCCCAATGATGATAACGCCAAGCTGAATCATATCGGCCAAGCGAAATGTCGGTGGATCAGAGAGTCTGCTTACTTGATCAGCAAGTTGATCCAATCGAGCATTGATATTTCGAAATTCCGCTTCAGGCGGAAGGCCAATCCCTGCGGGCGTATTGCTAACCTGCTCGCCTGTATTAACCTGCTGGTCTTGCTCACCCATTGGGACGCGCCTCGGGGAATTGCTGCAGCCACGTCCATGCAGCCCCATTGGCATAGCCAGAATAGCCTGTGAGGAGCAGGACCGCGCCCAGAGCACCGAGCGTACCGTTCGTTATGCCAAGCTTGTCAGCCACGTCTTTGGTGGTGCCGGCATCCTGTACCAGCCATACATTTGAGGTAAATTCGTAGTGATTGGCGCCATATTGCCTAACAACAGCATTCTTGATGAGCTCAGGCTTTGAGCTACCCACAATCGCGAATACCGCCATGCTCTGAGACCTATCTTACCTTTCGCCAAACGTGGCCCAGTCCAACGTCGGATTCAAGGTTCCGTTTCTCAACTGGTCTGGCCGCCCGCTATGTTAGTCGCTTCCACTCACTACAATCGCCCGTGCTGGTCCTCGGTCTGGAACAGGCGGTCGACCTCGGCGACCAGGTCGCGCAGGTGGAAGGGCTTGGAGAGGACCTTGGCGCTCGGCGCCGCCTTGCCCGCCTTCAATGCGACCGCGGCGAAACCGGTGATGAACATCACCCGCATGTCGGGAGCGATCGCGCTCGCTTTCTGGGCGAGCTCGATCCCGTCCATCTCGGGCATGACGATGTCGGTGAGGAGAAGGTCGAAGGCCTCCGCCTCGATCAGCGGCAGAGCGGCGGTGCCCCGGTCGACCGCGACGACCTGATAGCCCGACCGCTCGAGCGCCCGCGCCAGATAGGCGCGCATCGAGCCGTCGTCTTCCGCCAGCAGGATCCTGACCATTGCCGCTCCCCGGCCTCCCGCGGGCGGCAATTGCGCCGCCGCGTCCAATCGCGAACTTATGCCGCAAGGCGGGGGCCTTTGCCAGAGCGGCGGCGGCGGCCGGGGCCCGAATCGTCCTTAATCGGCGATTGCGTGCCAAAAGCGGACTATCTAGAGCGGATTCGACAATGCGGACCGGGGCTTCCGGCGCGATCGGATGGACCCAAGGCGAATGCCCGAATCCCAGCCAGAGCCAGTCTTCCGGCGCATCGGCCCCGAGCATCCCGCGACTCCGATCGTCCTCTCCGTACCCCATGCCGGCCGATCCTATTCGCCGGCTCTGCTCAGGGCGTCGCGGCTGTCGCGGACGCGGCTCGAAATATTGGAGGACCGGCTGGTCGACCGCCTGGTCTGGCGGGCGGTGGCCGACGGTGCGGTCGCGATCGTCGCCGACTCGCCGCGCGCCGAGATCGATCTCAACCGCGACGAGCGCGAGGTCGATCCGGCGACGATCTTCCCGGCGCCGCTCGCAGCGGACGTCATCGCCTCGCCGCGGTCGCGGGGCGGGCTCGGCCTGGTCCCGACCCGGATCGCCGGATCCGGAGCGATCTGGCGCCAGCGCATCGCCGCGACCGAGCTCGAACGGCGGATCGCCCGGATCCACCGTCCCTATCACGAGGCTCTGGCCGAAGCTCTGAGCCGGGCGCGCGACCGGTTCGGGATCGCCATCCTGCTCGATTGCCATTCGATGCCGCCGCGGGTGGAGGGTTGCGGCGAGCCGCGAATCGTCCTCGGCGACCGCCACGGAACCAGCATTGCCCCCGAATTCACCGAGGCGGCAGAGGCGGCGGTGCGCAAGGCGGGCTTCAGCGTCGCCCGTAATGCGCCTTATGCCGGCGGCCACATCACCGCCCGCCACGGCTGTCCGGCGGACGGAGTGCATGCGCTTCAGATCGAGATCGACCGAGGCCTCTATCTCGAACCGGCCCTGCGCGATCCCGGCCCCGATTTCGACCGGGTCGCCCGCCTGATCGCTTCGGTGGCCCGGGCCCTGGCGGGGAAGGCACAGGAGCCGCCGCAGGCGATCGCCGCCGAATGAGCGGCCGCTTCCGGCAGGGCGCTCTCGCCTTTCAGTCTTCTTATTGTCCGTGCCCGCGGGCGCGGCGCGGCCCCGGCACTATCCCGGCGCCTGGCCGGCCGAGGCGCAGCTCGAGGCGCTTCAGCCGGCGGACCGCTGGTTCACCCTCGGGCATGACGAAGCGGGCGTTCCCCGGCTCGTCGCTCCGCAAGTCCGGGACATTTCCTGCCGCGGCTTCGGCCGATCCAATGTGCGGCTTCGATGCCGGTACCGGCTCACGACCGGGCGCCAATCCGGCGGCGATCCGCCGGACCGGGAGGTCGAGGACATCGTCGCGCGCGACGGCGCGGAGTGGTTCGTCGACGAACGGGACTCGGCCGCGATCGCGGACCGTGACCGGGCGCGGGGATTGTGGATGGGGCCGATCCATCTCTGCCGCGACACGGTCGAGAGCATCGTCCCGGGAGTCGACAGGATCGGGTCGCTGACCTTGGCGGTGAAGCTGGCTCCGGCGCTTCATTCGACCTTGCAGCGAGAGACCGCGATGCGCGTCACGAGGCCTTTGTTCCTCACTCTTGGCGGCAAGATCCTCACTGCTCCCTATGTCCAGGAGCCGATCACGGGCGGCGTCATCGTGCTGACCGGGCCCTTGCTCAGGGAAATGAACGCATTGCAGCGCGCGGCGGCCGGGCCATGCTGAGAGGGACGGGCGAGGCCCTCGCTCTGGCGGCACTCTTTCTGCTCCCCGGCGCCGGCGCTCCTACACCCTCGAGTCCGGCCAATCCGGGCTTCGAGACTCTCGATCGATCCGGGGCCCCGGCGGCCTGGCTCTTTCCGGCCGAAGCAAGCGATCTCGGCTATCGGTTCGAAAGCGCGCCCGGCAGCACCGGCCGGGGCGGGCGGCTTCACGCCATCCCCGGAGCGGCGCCCGATCCGGCAGCCGGTGGCTCGATTTCGCAGACGATCGATGCGGCGCCGTGGCGCGGCGGGCTGGTCCGGTTTCGCGCACGGCTCAAGGTGGACCGCCCCGGATTGTTCGTCGGGCTCGGCCTGAAGGTGCTGCGCCCCGCGCCCAAGATCGCCGGCTATCGCGATTTCATGCGCGACCGGCCGATCGGCGCCGGCGGCTGGACCGAATTTGCGCTGACCGGGCGGGTCGCCCGCGATGCGGAGACAATCACGCTCTCGCTCAACGTCAGCGGCGACGCCGACGTCACGATCGACGACGTGTCGATCGAAGCCGTGCCGCCCGATCCGCGACCGCCAGGCGCGGCCGCTTCCGCGTATCTGGGCGAGGCGGTCGCTCTCATCCGCGCCAACCATATCGACGCCGCGACAGCCGACTGGGGCCGGATTCTCGCCGACGCCCGGGCCGATATCGGCGGCGCCGAGGGTCCGAGAGATGCTTATATGGCGATTCGCGGCGTGCTCGGAGCGCTGGGCGAGAAGCACAGCATCTTCCTGCCTGCCTCTTCCCAGCCGCCGCCCGGCGCGGCCTTTGCCGCCGGTCCGGCCCCGCCCGCGCCGCCCATGCCGAGCTCGCTTCTCGTCGGCGGCCGTTTCGGACGGGTGCGATTGCCCCAGTTGAACACGATCGGACCGCAGGGCCAGGCGCTCGGTCAGGCTTATTCGGCACGGTTGCGCGAAATGCTGACCGCGCTGGACGGGCAAGGCGTGTGCGGCTGGATCGTCGATCTGAGGGACAATGGCGGCGGCAATATGTGGCCGATGCTCCAGGGTCTTGACCCCCTGCTCGGACCGGCGCCGTTCGGCTGGTTCGTTCGACCGAAGGGCGATACCAAGGTCTGGCAGCGCTCTGACGGAACGATCCTGCCGGCGCCGGCCGTGGCTCCGGACGCGCCGCCGGCCTTCGGCCTCCGCCATGCCGGCGCGCCGCTCGCCTTGCTGCTCGGGCCGCGCACGGCGAGCTCGGGCGAAATGACCGCGATCGCCTTGATCGGGAGGAAGGACGTTCGAAGCTTCGGCAAGCCGACCGCCGGCTATACGACCGCGAACCGGCCGCTCCGCCTGTCCGACGGCGCAACCCTGGTGATCACGGGCGCCTTCGTCCGCGATCGTGGCGGCCGCGACTATCGCGACGAGATCAGGCCCGACGTCGAAGCCGAAGATGCCGAAGCGGCGGCCTCAGCGTGGCTCGGGTCGATGTGCCCGGCGCCGACGCGCTGACCGACGTCTCGGCTCAGTCCTCATCCGGCTCGGCAACCAGCTCCGACACGCGCTGCCACAGCCTGACATCCTTGCTCTCGCCGGAGGTGTGCGAGGCCTCGATCCGGCTTTCGACATAGTCGGCGGCATGGCTGCCGTAGCGGTCGACGATTTCGCGCGCTCTCTCGACGGCGGCGTCCCGGTCGACGCCGCCTTGCTCCCCTTCATCGCGCATTGAGCTCAGTCCTTGCGGTCGCCTTGGTCGCCATAGCCGGGCTTGCTCTCGGTCTCGGCGTCGCGCTTGCGATCCTGCGAGAGGGATCGGCCGACATCGTCCGATTCGCTGAATTTGCCTTCTTCGTCGCGCCGTACATATCTCTTGTCGGTACCGGTATCGATCAGCTCACGCTTTCCAGACATGGCTCATATCTCCTTTCGCCCGGCCAACGAACGCGCGTGCAATTGGCTGCAAAGAAGTGAGTAATCTGGATTAATTCAACGGCTTGCATGGGGAACCGGCTCCCCGGGCCATGGTTGACGAACCATGACCCAGCCTTTGTCCGACAAGGATTATTTCCAGCGAAGAGCCGAGGCCGAGATCGAAGCGGCGCAGGCGGCGAACCATGCGGCGGTGGTCCGGTCGCATTACGAGATGGCCGGTCATTATCTCGATCTGGTCCACAATCCGGAGGAGCGCCAGGCCTCCGAAAGCGCCCTTCCGCACAGTGAAATCGAGGGCGGGACGCTTGGATTCCACGTCATTGCCGCAAGCCCGAAGGACTGATCTCCCGCAACGAAAAAGACCACCTCGCGCGATGCACGAGGTGGCCCAGGTTCAGGGAGGACGCTCCCCGATGAGGGGGAGCGTAACACGGCGCCGCCAAGGGGGGAGACGACGGCCGCGTCAGTCATAATGTAGGAAGCAGGCAAAAGGTTTCAAGAAGTCCGCCAGATACTTAGGCGGTCGATCCATCCGCCTCAGCGCTCGCGATAGGCCCAGGGCGCCATCCGGCCGATCAGGTGGCGATGGCCCTCGAAATGGTGCTTCAGGGCGCCCGCAACGTGGAGCAGGATCACCCCGATCATCGCCTTGCCCAATATCTCATGGGCTTCCTCGAACAAATCGTGCGGACCCTCGCCGCGAAACGGCAGGGGCGGCACCTCGAACAGCCCGAAATAGCTGAACGGCTTGCCCTTGACGGTGCTGAGCGCCCAGCCGGTCAGCGGGATGGCGATCAGCAGGGCGTAGAAGAGCCAGTGGATGAAGGTGGCGAGGCCGATCTCCCATTTCTTCAGCACCGGATCGAAGGCCGGCGGGCGGTGGCCGAGCCGCCAGGCGAGACGCGCCAGCGACAGGACCAGCACCGAAATCCCGATCGAGCGGTGGAAGAACATCATCCAGGCCCGGACCGGCTTGTCGAAATCCTCGTGGTACAGGCCGAGGACAAGGTTCACTATGATCAGGGCCGCGATGATCCAGTGAAGCCAGATCGCGACGGTGGAATAGCGGGTGACCGCCGGCAGCGGCGCTGTGGAAATGCTGGCCATCGCAGGCGGTTAGCGGGGTGGGGTGCGGCGGGCAAGGTTGCTCCGCTCATTGGGAGCGGAGCGAAGCAATCCAGTGCTGCCGACATCGCAGGGGCCCTGCTGGATTGCTTCGTCGCTGCGCTCCTCGCAATGACGATAGCAGGACGCGGCCTGAGCCGCGCCCTTCGCCTTATGCGTTGCCTTCGACCGGGGTGCCGGCGCTGAAGCCGGGGACGGCCGGGCCCTTGCCCTGGACGACCTGCTTGCCGAAAATGTCGCGGACCATCGACATCGAGAAGAGATGGGCCATGACCAGTGCGAGCATGCCGTTCTGGTTCATCTTGCGGAGCTCGTCGCCGCGAAGCTCGCGGAGCTTCTCCTCGTTGACCATCTGGAAGCCGCGATAGATGAACGGCTGCTCGGAGCCGCTCGGCTGGATCGAGACCTCGCCGTCCATCAGCAGCCCGGCTTCCTTGAGATCCTGCATGAAGGCATTGGTGCGCTGGGCCGAAAGCTCGAACTCCTCGCAGAATTTGAGGATCTGGTTGGTCGTCTCGCTCGGCTTGCCGTCGGTGAACAGCGGGTTGCCGTCGTCGAACTCGCCGACCAGCTCGCTGGTCGGATCGAAGCAGAGCGACAATTCCTCCGCGTCCGGAGCGAGCCGGGCGAGCATGAACGGATAGCGGCGGACATAGGCCGGGATGTAGACCTCGTTGTTGATCAGCTTGCCGTCTTCGTCGACGAAGACGTTGACGCCTTCGTTGAGGCCCATAAGCGCCAGCGGGACCGGGCTGTCGCCGACCGAGAAGACGATCGGGCAGTGGCGCTGGGTCGAGACGAACTCGTCGACCGTGATCGGGATGGCGTGAGCCGTGGTGAGGAACTTGGCCTGATTGGCCTGCCGCGCCTTGTGATTGGGGTGCTGGGTGCTCGAGAGCGGCTCCAGATTGCCGTAGAAAAGCGGTAAGGGATTCGCGGGCGCTTCGCTCGCCATGATCAGTCTCCAGGATGTGGATGCGGCCGCCTGGGCCACCGGAAAATATGCGCGCCGTCTCTATGGCTCATTGGCCGGTTACGCAAGGCTCTTGACCATGGTCGAAGGGCGGTACGAGCTTGCCCGGGTTCATTATTCCGGCGGGATCGAGCGCCGCCTTGATCGCGCGCATCGCGTTGAGGCGGGCCGGATTGCTCAGCCGGGCGAGTTCGGCGAGGCGCATCTGGCCGATGCCGTGCTCGGCCGAGATCGAGCCGCCGGCGGCGACGGTGAGATCGTGGACGAAAGCGGTGACCCGCGGCGCTTCGGTTTCCAGCCAGCCCCGGCCCGAACCTTCCGGCGCTCGGACGTTGAAATGGACGTTGCCGTCGCCGAGATGGCCGAAGGCGATCACCCGCGTTCCCGGGAAGCGCGACTCCACCTCGCGCGACGCCTTCGTCATGAAGGCCGGCATGTCGGCGACCTGGACCGACAGATCGTGCTTGGCCGCCGGCCCGTCCTTCTGCTCGCCCTCCGAGATCGAGTCGCGGAGCCGCCAAAGGGCTTCGGCCTGGATCTCGCTGGCGGCGATCATGGCATCGTCGATCACTCCGGTTTCGAGCGCGGCGCGAAGCGCGGCCGACAGCGCCTTCTCGGGGCTCGGCGCGACCATCGGCGCGACCGCCTCGACCAGCACGTTCCAGGCATGGGTGCCGGCGAGCGGAGCGCGCGTTCCGGGGACATGGGCGAGGACGAGGCCGAGGGCGGATTCGGGCACGAGCTCGAAGCTCTCGACCGCCGAGCCGATGCTCGCTTCGAGCAGCCGCAGAAGCTCGAGCGCCTTCTGCGGCGAAGCGAGGCCGATCCAGGCGACGGTGCGCGAGCCGACCGCCGGGACCAGCTTCAGAGTCGCCGCGGTGACCACGCCCAATGTGCCCTCGGCGCCGATCAGCAATTGCCTCAGATCGTAGCCGCGATTGTCCTTGCGAAGCGCGGCGAGGCCGTCATGGACCGAGCCGTCGGGAAGCACCGCCTCGATCCCGAGGACGAGGCCGCGCATCGTCCCGAAGCGCAGAACCTGGGTGCCGCCGGCATTGGTCGAGATCAGGCCGCCGATCGTCGCCGAGCCCTTTGCCCCCAGCGAGAGCGGGAATCGCCGCCCGACCTTCGCCGCGGCCTCGTGCAGATTGGCGAGGATCACGCCGGCCTCGCACACCGCCTGGTCGGTCTCGAAGGAGAGCGAGCGGATCCGGTTCATCCGCCGGGTCGACAGCAGCAGCGAATCGCCGTCCGGCGAGGGCGTCGCGCCCGCGACCATCGACGTGTTTCCGCCCTGCGGGACCAATGCGGTGCCGGCCTCCGCGCAGAGCCGAACGATCGCGGCCGTCTCCCCGGTGCTTGCCGGCGAGAGCAAGGCGGGCGCTTTGCCATGGTAGCGGCCGCGCCAGTCGGTCAGCCAGGGTTCCAGATCGGCCGGATCGCGGCTGAAGCCCTTCGGACCGAGCAACTGCTCGAGCGCGTGCAGAAGATCGGGAGAGGGAGGATTTGCCATGGCGACTGATCCGACTAGTAAGCGGGGCGGTTCGGAGGGGCAAATTAATCCCATGTTCAAGCGCCGGGACCGAATGGCTGAGGCCATGGAGCATCGCCGGATCGGATGGAGCGCCGCGGCGCTGCTCAGCCTCGCGCTGGTCGTCCCGGCCCTCGCGCCCGGGGCGTTCGCGCAGGTCCAGCAGCGCAACGCCCAGGTGACGATCCGCGAGCAGTTGATCATCCGGGTGCCGGTGCGGACTCCGCAAATGACCCCGTCCGCCGCCATGTTCCGCTGGAAGGAGCATAAGGGCCCGCGCTGCCTGCCGCTGCGCTTCATCGCCGCCGCCGCCCATGTCGAGCCGCAGAGCGTCGATTTCATCCTCCGCGACCGCCGCCGGGTGCGGGCCAGGCTCGACAAGAGATGCCCCGAGCTCGACCGCCGCTACGGCTTCTACATCACCCCCAATCCCGACGGCCAGATCTGCCAGGACCGCGACACGATCCGTACCCGCATCGGCGGCCAGTGCGACATAGAGCGGTTCCGCAATCTCGAGGCGGTGCGGCGAGGGGATTAGGCGTCCTCGTCATTGCGAGCGTAGCGAAGCAATCCAGTGCGGCGCCCGTCGCACACGCGGGACTGGATTGCCGCGTCCCCCGGACCAAGTCCGGGATTCTCGCAATGACGGCGAGAAGCTCTCCTACCGCACCGTGAACACGCTCTTGTCCACCACCTTGCCTTCGGCGTCGACCAGAGCGAGGCGGTGATAGCCCGGGGCGGGGAGGACGAGCGGTCCGGCTTCGGCGGGGCCGAGATCCTTGCCGTCGAGGTGGAGTCGCTCGCCGGCGACCGCGCCGGCGGCGGTGAGGCGGATGCGCTGCTGGGGAAGCGGGATGTCGGGATCGAGCGCGTAAACGGTGCCCGAGACCGGGTTGGAGATTCGTGGGCGGCGGGCGGCGGGCGGGGCGGCAAGGATGCTGGCCTGGGCGGTTCCGGAGCGGAAATGCTCGATCCGCGGCGGCTCGATATTGTCGGCGAAGGCGATCTGGCGGGTCTCGATTCCCGACGGCTGCGGCGGCCGGCGCCCGGGGCGCCCCTGGTGGAGAGCGAGCATCACCTCGCGCCAGACCGGAGCGGCGCCGCTGGTGCCGGAGACGCGGGTCATCGAATCGCCCTCGGCATTGCCGATCCACACCGCGACGGTGAAGCGGTCGGTGAAGCCGATGCACCAATTGTCGCGCATCGCCTTCGAGGTGCCGGTCTTGGCCGCCGCCCAGAAAGGCAATCGAAGCGCCGAATCGAGGCCGAACGTGACCGCCCTTGCGTCGGCGTCGGCCATCATGTCGGCGACGATCCAGGACGAAGCGGGATCGGCGACGGCGCGCGACTCTCCTTCCGGATCGGAAAGGCGGAGGCGGAGCGGCCGATAGGCGCCGCCCTCGGCCAGAGCGCGGTAGGCGGCAGCCTGCTGCATCAATGTGACCTCGGCCGATCCCAGAGCGAGGCTGTAGCCGTAATAGTCGCCGTCCTGGGTCAGCCCGCGATAGCCCATGTCCCAGAGCCGGTCGCGGAAATCCTCGACTCCGTCGAGCAACAGGGCTCGGACCGCCGGGACGTTGAGCGAGCCGGCGAGGGCGGTGCGGACGCTGACAGCGCCCTTGAAATGGCGGTCATAATCCTTGGGAACGTAGAGGCCGGAGGCGGTGTCGAGCTGGACCGGGCTGTCGTCGAGGATCGAGGCGGCGGTGAGGAAGCCGCGCTCGATCGCCTGGCCGTAGAGGAAGGGCTTCAAAGTCGATCCGGCCTGGCGCAGCGAGGCGGCATTGTCGACCGAGGCCGCGGTCGAGGAGCCGCCGACTCCGCCGACATAAGCAAGCACGTCGCCCGTCGCATTGTCGACCACCACGACCGCGCCGTCGCGTGCGCGGTCGCCGCCGAGGCCGAGCAATTGCCGTCTCAGCGCCGCCGAAGCCATGGCCTGGATCCGCGCGTCGAGGGTCGAGACCACCGTCTCGCCCGGCTGCTTCAGAACGCGATAGGCGAGGTGGGGCGCGAGGCCGGGATCGTCGGCGAGGCGGCGGCCGGGGCCGGTCATCGCCTCGGCCTCGCCGATCATGATGTTGCAGTCGGCGACATGGCCGAGCCGGCACGCGCGCCGGGCGACCGTCGACGGATCGGCCTGGGGGGCGGGGAGGAGAGCGGCGAGCAGAAGCGCATCGTCCTCGCCGAGAGCGTCGGGAGCCTTGCCGAACAAGGCGCGGGACGCGGTCCCGATCCCCTGGGTCTCGCCGCGGAAGCTCGCCAGGTTGAGATAGGCTTCGAGGATCTGGTCCTTGGTCCATTCCGCCTCAATCGCCCGCGCGGCGCGGGCCTGTCGCAGCTTGGCGCGAAGGGTGCGCGAGCCGGGACCTCCGAGATCGGGGGCGAGGAAGCCGGCGAGCTGCATGGTGATCGTGCTCGCCCCGCGCGGCGGCCGGCCGTGAAGCGCGGCCCAGGCCGAGCCGCCGAGCCCGCGCCAGTCGACCCCTCCATGGCTGAAGAATTGCCGATCCTCGGACGTCACGACAGCCTGGCGCACCGCCGGAGCGATCTTGTCGAGCGGCACCCAGCCGAGCCGTCTGACCTTGTGATCGATCCGCACCGTCTGGAGCAGCCGCCCGTCGCGGTCGCGGAGCCAGGCCTCGCTCGGCCGCCACGCCGCCCGCGCTTCGGCATAGGACGGCATCGCCGGCGGGCGGGTCCAGGCGCCGAGCGAGATCAGGACCAGCAGGGCCGCCGCCGCGCAGCCGAACGGCCTCCGCCGGACCCAGCCTGCCGCTTTGCGGATCGCGCCCCGGATCACGCCATGCGCCATCTCACTGAGTCACCACCATCGGCTGGTTGGGAAGAGCGGCGTGGATCTCGGGCGAATACATCGCTTCGACCCGGGTCGGCGGAAGCAGGAAGCGTCCGGAGCCGTTGATCCTCAGCACATATTCGACGCTCGTCCGGCCCTTGGGCAGCCAGCCATAATAAGCCCGCCAGCTGTCCAGCCCGCGCTCGATGTAGGACGGCCACCAGCCCGAGCTCGAGGCGCGTCCGGCGAGAAGCATCGACTGGCCGCCGCCGCCCGAGACGATCGAGGCTCCGGCAGGGATCGGATCGTCGACCACCACCCAGGTCCGGTCGACCGGCGCGTCGACGGTGAGCCGCACCTTGAGCACGTCGCCGGCGCTGATCCGGTCCGGCGCCTTGCGCTGGAGGAAGGTCACCTGGCGGCTGACCCTGTAGCCGGCGAAGGCGGGCGCGGTCAGCGGAACCGCGGCTCGGACCGAGACGGTCGCCCAGGGACCGGGGCTGGCGCTGTGGGTCAGGAGCAGGTTCATCGGGGCCGCCGGAAGCGGCAGGCTCGCGAGCGGCGGGTTGGGCCAGTTGCGCGCGATCCGCTGGCTGCCGAGCTGGGCGTAGGAGATTCCGGTCGCGGCGCCCGGATAGGCGGTGGCGAAGCGTTTGACCGCCAACGTGCCCCAGGCGTTGGAGGGGGTCGTGTCCCAATGGCCGTGATACTGGCGAAGCGCGATTCCGATCATCATCCGCGGAGCGTCGGACCGCCAGCCGGGCCGGCCGGTGACCGCGATCAGCGCCTTGATCGCCATCTCGTCGTTGCTGACCATCATCCACCAGGGGGCACGGCCCTTGTCGACCAGGTCGAGCCGGGTTCCCTCGTAGACGATCCGGCCGCGAAGGGCGGCTTCGACGGCCGCCTTGCGCTTCGCGTCGACGCCGCGAATCTTGTCGAGGGTCACCATCCAGTCGGCGAGCATCGCCGTCGGCATGTCGCCGACCGGGATCGCGGTCTGGCCGATCATCGCCGGGGTCGCCGCGCCGTTGCGGGCGAGAGCGCCGAGAGCGGCGATCCGGAGCATCCGCATGTCGGCCGGGCCCTCATATTCCTCGACCAGCCGGCCGTCGACGACCGCGCGCATCGCGTCGAGCAGTTTGGCCTTGGGTCCGTCGGGCCATTTCATCCCGGCCTCGGCGGTGATCGACAGAGCGTAAGCGGTGAGGGCGATCGAGCCGCGCGAGCCCTGGTCTGGCCAGTAACGGAGCAGTCCGTCCGAGGCCATGTAGGTGGGCAGATCGTTCATCTGCTTCGCCCACAGGGCCTCGTCCTCGAGCGCCACCGCCTTGGAGAGACGCTGCTCGAAGCAGCCGTAGGGATAAGCCAGCATGTAGGCGCGCACCCCGGTCATCGCCGGCGCCGGGGAGGCGGTGAAGGCGACGTCGACGCTTCCGCGTCCGGGCAGCGCTCCGGCCGGCGGAGCGACCTGGAACGGCGCTCCGCCGACCCGGAGGAAGGTGGCCGCCCAGGTCTCGACCGGGATCGCCGGAGCGACCTGCTCGTCGACCGAGAGCCGGTCGACGGCCTTGCCGTCGGCGGTCTGCGCCGAGACGGTCCAGGTCAATTTGTCGATATTTTCGGGCGCGGTGATCCGCCAGGTCACCGGCACCGCTCCGCCGGCCGGGACGGTCAGCGTCTGCGGCGCTCCGGAGAAAGCGGCGCCGGGCTGGACGGCGACGCTCGCCGTCACGTTCATCGGCTTCTGGGTGCCGTTCTTGAGGGTGAAGGTGGCGCCATATTCGTCGCCGGAGCGGACGAGCGGCGGAAGGCCGGCATAGATGGTGAGGTCCTGGACGGTGCGGACCGCGATCTGGCCGGTGCCGAACAGATTCTCGCCCGCCGTCGCCACCGCGACGAGTTTGTAGGACGAGAGCGAATCGGCCATCGGCACGTCGATCACCGCTCGTCCGTCGCCGTCGAGCTGGACCCGGCCGCGCCAGAGCAGGACCGGCCGGAAATCGGTGCGGGTCAGGGCCGAAAGGTCGCCGCCGCCGCCGCCGCCGGCCGGAACCGCCTTTCGCCCGTAATGGCGCTTGCCGACCACCTGCATCGCCGCGGTCGAGGTCAGGACCGAGATCGGCCGCTCGCCCATCATCGCGTCGAGCAGGTTCCAGCTGTCGTTCGGAGACAGGTTGAGGAGCGCCTCGTCGACCGCGGCGAAGGCGATCTCCGCCGATTGCGGCGCGCGGCCGTCGGGCCCGCGGACCTGGACCGCGACATGGGCCTGCTCGCGGACATGATAGGCATCGCGGTCGGCCTTCATCGCCACCCGCAGCTGATGGCCCTCCCAGCCGACCTTAACCTTGGTCATTCCGATCCGGTAAGCGGGCTTGGCGAGGTCGACCAAAGCGGTCGGATTCTCGATCTTCTGGGCAAGCATCGGCATGTGCAGGGTCTCGGCCAGTTCGGCGAGCCAGACCCGCCAGTTCGACACCCGGCCGCGGACCGCCATCACCGAGATGAACACGTCGGGCGCATAGGCGCCGTCCAATTTGACCGCGACCGTCGGATCCTTGCCGGAAAGCTGGGTGACGAAGGAGGAGAGCACGCCCTCGCGCTCGACCGTGACCAGAGCGGTCGCCTTTCGGAACGGCATCCGCACCTGGATCCGGGCGGTGTCGCCGGCATGGTAGGCGGTGGCGTCGGGGACGATGTCCATCCGGTCGCCATTGTCGCCGCCGAACCACCATTCGTCGCTTCCGGCGAGATAGACCGAGGTGACGGCGAGGGTCTCGTTGCCGTCCTTGTCCCGCGTTTTGGCGACCGCGATCACCTCGCCCGAGACGTTGGGCGAGAGCTGGCAGTCGGCGAGGCCGTGCGAGTCGGTCGCGACCGAGCAGGTGCCGGCGATCTTCTTCGTCTTCACGACATTGTCGTAGGCGTAGAAGCCGCCGATCAGCCGCCGCCGCGACGACAATGTCTCGCGGGTGAAGAGCTCGACGTCGACATGCTGGCCGGCGATGACCTTGTCGTCGAGGTCGAGAGCGGCGAGCTGCAGCCGCAAATTGGTGTCGCGCTGGGTCCAGCCGACCGGGCGGATCCCGAGCTGCACCGCCGAGGCGAAGACCGGGATCGCGGTCGAGGCGGTCAGGGTCTCGCCGTTGGCGTCCTGATAATCCATCTCGACGGTCAGGCTGGCGTTGCGGGTCAGCGCCGGGACGTCGAGGTCGGTCCGAAGCGCGCCGCCGGAATCGAGGGTGAGCGGGATGGTCGCGGCCTCGGGCGGCTCGTCGCCGGTCGCGGCGCTCTCGTCATAATCGGCCTGCTCGGTGCCTTCGCGAACCGCCTCGCCGCCGAAGGTCCATTTGTCCCAGCCGTCGGGCCGGTCGTAATAATCGTTCCATGCGGTCCGGAGCCGGACCGGCGCTCCCGCCGAGCCTCCGCCGGAGAGATAGCCGACATAGAGGTCGACCGGGATCTTGCTTGGTTTGACCTGGCGCGTGCGCGGCCCGGCGACCGTCGCCCGCATGGTCGGGAGCCGATATTCGTCCACCCGGATCGACTGGCCGGTGTAGATGGTGTCGGCGGTGGGACCGGCCGCGTCCTCGGTAGCGGCGCGGTCGGGGCCGCCCGAGCCGGGCCCGTCGTCGAGCCGGATGGTGATGTCGTAGTCCCCCATCGGGGCGCCCTTGGGCGGAGTCCATTCATTCTCGCCGATTCCGCCGGCGTCGAGCTTGAGCGGAAGCTCGAAGCTGGTCTCCGAGCCGCGATGCTGGAGCACCAGGGTTCCGCTGATCGCTCCGCCCGTGGCGAAGCCCATCGGGATTGGCTTGCGATAGACATGCTTCATGTGGACGGTCTCGCCGGCGCGAAGCAGGGTCCGGTCGAAGATCGAGTGGAAGATGGGGGAGGCTTCGGACCAGCCGTAATTCAATTCGAAATTGTAGGGCTGGATGCCGTCGCCCCAGCTGGTCAGAGTGAAGGAGAAATCGTCACCCTTGGTCGCCGAGACCATCAGCGGCGGCGAGGATTCGCCGATATTCTCGCAGTCCGAGCTGCTCGTCGGGGTCGGCAGGCCGTCGCGGATCAGCAGCCGGCCATATTTGTCGGTCGTGCCGGTGGCGAGCTGGCGGCCGGTGCAGCTGTCGGTCACCCGGATCTCGGCGCCTTCTACCGGCTTGCCGCCGTCAAGCGACGTCACCCACGCCAAAGAGGCGGCGCGGCCCCATTTGAAATGGACCGCCATGTCGGTGACCAGAGCGGCGGCGCTGACGTAGCGGGTCGCCTGACGCCCCATCAAAGCGGCGCCCAGGCCCGGGCTGGCGAGCTCGACGACGTAGAATCCGGGCTTTGAGAGCGGCAGGCCGACCACCTCGAACTCCTTGCCCTTGCCGGGCAGAGCGAGGTTCATATGCTTCACCGAGCTCTCGTCGCCGAGCAGAGGCGTGTCGCCGGTATGGTTGACGAAGCGCGGCTCCTTCTCGCTGTCCGGCTCCTCGTTGCGGATATCGTCCTGCTGGTGCTTGGCGACCCGGCGGATCCAGTCGGCGATCTTGCCGTCGTCCGCGGCGATGCGCTGGGCTCCGCCCGATATCTCGTTGACCGAATGGACGAGGCTCGGCTCGACTCCGCGCACCGTCACCGGAAGCACTCCGCCCTGCTTCGCTTCGAGGATCCCGAACGGCGCGGCGAATTTGACCAAAGGCGGGGTCGAGGCGATCTCGAACTCGAGCGGGAACCGGCGGGCGTTGGAGAGTGGCCGTCCGCTCTCGTCCCTGAGGTCGGCCGGAAGGATCAGTTTGGCCTTGATCGCCGGCGGCATCGGCGGCTCGAAGGTGATGCTGTCGAGGGTCGATTCATTGCCTTCGTCGACCGGCGCGAGCATCTTGCCGCCGCCGACGTCGAGCCGCGCGGCGAGCGCCTGGGCCCGCGGCACCGAAGCGGTGAAATTGACCTTGATCCGCTCGATCGGGTCGCAGCCGGCATCGGCATTGACCCGGCCGCAGGTCAGCCGCGCGCTGAACGCGTCGCGGACGGTATAATCGAAGCGATGGTCCTCGCCGGCGGCCCGGCCGGTCGGCGATTTGATCGTGCCGCCCCAGACCAGGGCCATGTCGCGTCCGGGCGGAAGCGGCCGGCGGCATTTCAGAGCGACGACGTTGGCGAGCGCGGCCCGGCGGAGCTCGGGGGTGTCGGGAAGCTCGCCGGGCTGGCCGGCTTCCTCGAGAAAGCCCTCGACCTGCCAGGTCTCGGTCAGCTGCGAGAGGATCCGGCCGGCCGTGTCGGCGGGGAGGAGATCGACCGGAATCCGCTCGCCGATCCCGTCGACCGAGCAATAAGCGCCCGACGCGATCGAGGCTCGGCTGACCGGTCCGTTGGTGGCGACGAAGAAGGTCTGGTCCTCCTCGATCCCGCTATTGCCCTCGCGCGGAAGCACCGCCCGGGCGAATGGCCCGCCGCTGTCGATCGGGAAGCTTCGGGTGCCGGTCAGCGCCCGTCCGGCGGAGGTCTTGAGGCCGGGCTTCAGCTCAGCGGTGCAGGTGGTGTTGCCGGGGAGCGGCTTTTCGAACTCCCAGACGAAGGTCTCGGTGTCGGTCCAGCGCCCCTCGCCGGGAACGACGCACTCCATCGACATTGGCGCGTCGCCCTTGCCGAGCGGGACCATCGGTTCGGAGAATCTGAGGGTGAATCGGCTGATCGCGCTGCCGTCCGTGCCGATCGTGGCGGTGAGAACGGAGGGGGGAGTATTGGCCGATGCCGTGATCGGTAGAATCAGAAGAATTGCGACTCGAACAAGCCAGCCACGCATCCACGCCTCCTATGATGCGTGAATCATGCATGAGCGCGAGCCTGCTGTCTAGCGGTGAAGCGAGATATTTTTACGACGAGTTGAGTGCGCTTGCGGCCTGGGTTATGGACGATGCTGGGGCATTTCGACGGTTCGGCGCCGCGGTGGCCAAGTCCTTGTCGACGAGCCCGATATTCGCTTCCCGCCGCGGGCGGACCATGGCCAGCCAGGCCCGGAACGGCTCGATCGTCGCCCCCCGCAGCGACGGCACGCGCTCGCCTTCGAGGCCGGTCGGCGGATAGTCTCCGGGCCGCGGCCGGTAATAGGTTCCGAATGCCAGATCGATGAACGGGAACAGGATCGCGAAATTGCGGTCGCGATGCTCGGGCCGGATCGAATGGTGGATCCGGTGCCATTGCGGGCCCGCGACGAACGGCGTCAGCGGCCCCAATCCGACCCGGACATTGGCGTGATTGACGAAGCCCCACAGCCGGAACAGCAGGAAGGCCGCGACGAAATGCGGAAGCTGCGGCCCGAGCAGGACGACGACCGGCACGTGCGCGATCGTCGCGAGCACATAGGAGGTCGGGTGAACCCGGGTCTGGGTGACCGCATTCAGCGCCGTCTCGTCATGATGGAATCTGTGGGTCTCCCACAGGATCGGGAAGGCGTGCTGCATCCGGTGAAGTCCATATTGGCAAAGGTCCCACAGCAAAGCGTAGACGATCGCGAAGAGCAGAAGCGCCGCCGGCCCGCTATCTTCCCCGGCAAACGCCGGCAGAAGCCCGCCGCCGGTCTGGGCGTGGATCAGCGAGAAAGCCGGTCCGAACGCCAATCCCGCCAGCAACACGAAGGCGAGGAAGAAAGGCGTGTAGCCGAGGTTGAACAGCCACCGCCCCAGCGGCTGCCCTTTCTCGGCGGGCGCCAGCCATTCCAGCACTCGGAAAATGAGCGCCAGAAGCAGCAGCGAACCGAGGAAGATCAGATATTGTTCGAGCATCGTGGCCACAGCCCGGAGCCTAAGCGGCCTGCGGGGCGGGTCAAGCCAGGCTTAGTCGACCAGCTCCACCGCCATAGCCGTCGCCTCGCCGCCGCCGATGCAGAGCGAAGCGACGCCCTTTTTGCCGCCGTGCGTTTCCAGCGCCGAGAGCAGGGTGGCGAGGACTCGCGCCCCGCTGGCGCCGATCGGGTGACCGAGAGCGGTCGCGCCGCCATGGACGTTGATCTTGTCGTGCGGGATTCCGAGATCGTGCATCGCGATCATCGCGACGCAGGCGAAGGCCTCGTTGACCTCGTAAAGGTCGACGTCCTTCGCATCCCAGCCGGCTTTCTCCAGGGCCTTGGTCATCGCTCCGACCGGCGCGGTGGTGAATTTCGCCGGGGCGTGGGCATGGGCGGCATGGCTGACGATCCGGGCGACCGGCTTGAGCCCAAGCTCGTCGGCGACGCTCTGGCGGGTGATCACCATCGCCGCGGCGCCGTCGGAGATGGACGAGGCATTGGCGGCGGTGATCGTGCCGTCCTTGGCGAAAGCGGGCTTCAATGACGGGATCTTGGAAGCGTCGCCCTTGGCCGGCTGCTCGTCCTCGCTCACCGTCGTCGAGCCCTTGCGGCCCTGGACCTCGACCGGAATGATCTCGCGGGCGAACCAGCCTTCCTTCTGGGCCTTCTGCGCACGTTCGAGCGAGGCGATCGCATAATCGTCCTGGGCGGCGCGGGTGAACTGATAGTCGCGTGCCGAATCCTCGGCGAAGCTGCCCATGAGCCGGCCCTGCTCATAGGCGTCCTCGAGGCCGTCGAAGAACATGTGATCGATGATCTTGTCGTGGCCGATCCGGGCGCCGCCGCGATGCTTGGTCATCAGATAGGGCGCGTTGGTCATGCTCTCCATGCCGCCGGCGAGGACGATGTCGGCCGAGCCCGCTTGAATCGTATCGGCGGCCATGATCGCCGCCTGCATGCCCGATCCGCACATCTTGTTGACCGTCGTCGCCTCGACCGACTGGGGAAGCCCCGCCTTCAGCGCCGCCTGGCGCGCCGGCGCCTGACCCAAGCCGGCCGGAAGCACGCAGCCCATATAGATCTTCTCGATCCGATCCTTGGCGACTCCGGCCCGCTCGACCGCGGCCTCGACCGCGGCGGCGCCGAGATCGGTCGCGCTTGCGCCGGCCAGGGCACCCTGGAAGCTGCCCATCGGGGTCCGGGCGTAGGACAGGATGACGATCGGGTCGGTGGTGTCGGTCATTCGGCGGTTCCGGTTCTGTGACCGTCATTGCGAGCGAAGCGAAGCAATCCAGTTGTGCGCAGGCTGGAAAGCGCAGGGTGCCCCCGGCAATCCGTAGCCTTCCCTGGGGGGGAAGGCGACCCTTCGCTTCTTCGTCGCTCCGCTCCTCGCAATGACGGAGGGTTTTGCGTGCCCGGCACATAGGCGCGGCCCCCGCCTTGTTCAAATCGCGCGCCCTCTGCTAGGGCCGCCTCGACAGGAGGCTCCGCATGTCCGATTTCGGGCTCGACTTCGCGCTCGGCGAGATGGCCGACACGATCCGCGACACGACCCGCCGCTTCGCCGCGGACAAGATCGCGCCGCTCGCCGCCGAGATCGACGAGAAGGACTGGTTCCCGCGCGAGCTGTGGCCGCAAATGGGCGAGCTCGGGCTTCACGGAATCACGGTCGAGGAGGAATATGGCGGTCTCGGCCTCGGCTATCTCGAGCACGTCGTCGCCCAGGAGGAGGTGGCCCGCGCCTCGGCCTCGATCGGCCTTTCCTACGGCGCCCATTCCAACCTCTGCGTCAACCAGATCAGGCGCTGGGCGAGCGACGAGCAGAAGGCGAAATATCTCCCCAAATTGATCTCCGGCGAGCATGTCGGCTCGCTCGCAATGTCGGAAGCGGGCGCGGGCTCGGACGTGGTCGGGATGAAGATGCGCGCCGACAAGGTGCAGGGCGGCTACGTCCTCAACGGCACCAAATTCTGGATCACCAACGCCGCTTATGCCGACACATTGGTCGTCTACGCCAAGACCGGCGAGGGCTCGCGAGGGATCACCACCTTCCTGATCGAGAAAGACATGCCCGGTTTCTCGATCGGCCAGAAGCTCGACAAGATGGGCATGCGCGGATCGCCGACCGCGGAGCTGGTATTCAACGATTGCGAGGTTCCGGAAGAGAATGTGATGGGCCCGGTCAACGGCGGAGTGGGAGTCCTGATGTCGGGGCTCGATTATGAGCGGACCGTGCTTGCCGGGATCCAGCTCGGGATCATGCAGGCCTGCCTCGACACCGTCATCCCCTATGTCCGCGAGCGCAAGCAGTTCGGCAAGCCGATCGGCGCCTTCCAGCTGATCCAGGCCAAGGTCGCCGACATGTATGTCGCTCTCAATTCGGCGCGGGCCTACGTCTATGCGGTCGCCCGCGCCTGCGATGCCGGCAAGACGACCCGCTTCGACGCGGCCGGAGCGATCCTGCTCGCCAGCGAGAATGCGGTGAAGACCTCATTGGAGGCGATCCAGGCCTTGGGCGGCGCCGGCTACACCAAGGACTGGCCGGTCGAACGCTATATGCGCGACGCCAAACTGCTCGACATCGGCGCCGGCACCAACGAGATCCGCCGAATGCTGATCGGCCGCGAGCTGATCGGCGCGGCATGAGCGAGTCGCTGCTCAACACCTTCCAATGGTATGGCGCGATAGCCGGGGCGATCGCGGCTCTGGTGGTTTCGCTCGATCTCGGCCGGCGCGCGACCGGCTGGGCCTTCGTGCTCTTCGTGACCGCTTCGGTCGCCTATATCGCCTGGGGCTTTCTCAACGACGAGGGCAAGGCGGTGGCGTGGCAGAACATGGCCTTGTTCGTGATCAACGTGATCGGAGTCTATCGCTATCTGATCCGCAAGAAGCCGGTGAACGCATGACATTGCTCGGGTCGAAAATCGACGCCGGATCGGAAGCGAACGCCGCTTTCGCCGCCCGCAACCGCAAGCTCGCGGACGAGCTTCGCGAGCGGGTCGCGACCGCCGCGCGCGGCGGGCCCGAAAAGCATCGCGACCGCCACGTCGCGCGCGGCAAATTGCTTCCGCGCGACCGGGTGGGGCGGCTTCTCGACCCCGGATCGCCTTTCCTCGAGATCGGCCAGCTCGCCGCCTGCGACATGTACAAAGGCGAGGCGCCCGGCGCCGGTCTGATCGCCGGGATCGGCCGGGTCTCGGGCCGCGAGACGATGATCGTCGCCAACGACCCGACGGTGAAGGGCGGCGCTTATTTCCCGATCACGGTGAAGAAGCATCTCCGGGCCCAGGAGATCGCCCGCGAGAATAGGCTGCCCTGCGTCTATCTGGTCGACAGCGGCGGCGCCAACCTGCCGCACCAGGCCGAGGTCTTCCCCGACCGCGAGCATTTCGGCCGGATCTTCTACAACCAGGCGCAGATGAGCAGCATGGGCATCGCCCAGATCGCCTGCGTGATGGGAAGCTGCACCGCCGGCGGCGCCTATGTCCCGGCGATGGCCGACGAAAGCGTGATCGTCCGCAACCAGGGCACGATCTTCCTCGGCGGGCCGCCGCTCGTCAAAGCCGCGACCGGCGAACTGATCTCGGCCGAGGATCTCGGCGGCGGCGACCTCCACGCGCGAAAATCCGGAGTGGTCGACCATCTCGCCGAGAATGACGAGCACGCCCTCGCCATCGTTCGCGACATCGTCGCCAGGCTCAACACGGTGAAGGCCGTCGATCTCGATCTGGCGGAGCCGGTGCCGCCGAAGCTCGATCCCGACGAATTGTATGCGATCATCCCCGACGACGTGCGAACTCCCTACGACGTCCATGAAGTGATCGGGCGGATCGTCGACGGGTCCGAGTTCCACGAGTTCAAGCCGCTCTACGGTTCGACTTTGGTCTGCGGCTTCGCCCGGATCTGGGGCATGCCGGTCGCGATCCTGGCCAATAACGGCATCCTCTTCTCCGAAAGCGCCTTGAAGGGCGCGCATTTCATCGAGCTCGCCTGCCAGCGGCGGACGCCTCTTTTGTTCCTCCAGAACATCTCCGGCTTCATGGTCGGCGGCAAATACGAAGCGGGCGGGATCGCCAAGGACGGCGCCAAGCTCGTCACCGCGGTCGCGACCGCGCAGGTCCCCAAAATCACCATCCTGATCGGCGGAAGCTTCGGGGCCGGCAATTACGGCATGGCCGGCCGAGCCTACGGCCCCCGCTTCCTGTTCACCTGGCCCAACAGCCGGATCAGCGTGATGGGCGGCGAGCAGGCGGCAAGCGTGCTGGCCACCGTCCACAAGGACGCCGAGACCTGGACCGCCGAGGAGGCCGAAGCGTTCAAGGCGCCGATCCGCCAGCGCTACGAGGACGAAGGCAATCCCTACCACGCCACCGCGCGGCTGTGGGACGACGGCATCATCGACCCCGTCCAGACCCGCGACGTCCTCGGCCTGGCCTTCAGCGCCTGCCTCAACGCACCGATACCCGAGCGGGCGCAGTTCGGGGTGTTCAGGATGTGAAGAGGGAGCGAGTCCCAAAAATCCTCCCCGGTACGGGGAGGGGGACCAGCCGAAGGCTGGTGGAGGGGCTGCATCGTCCTGAGCGACATTCATGCTGACCGGCCCAGGCGCGACGATCGGCAAAGCGCGTAGGCTGCGAAAAGACATGTCGCTGCCCGAGGTCCTCCTCTGGCGGGAGCTTCGCAAGAGGCCAGCCGGCCTCAAGTTCAGGCGTCAACATCCCGCAGGCCCGTACATCCTCGATTTCGCTTGTCTGCAATCGAGACTGGCTATCGAAATAGACGGTGAGGCGCACGGTCGAGGCGAGGCGCCAATTCACGATGAAGCTCGGGACGAATGGCTAGCCAATCAGGGATTTCGGACGTTGAGGATTTCGGCTCGGGACGTTCTCGAGAATCTGGACGGCGTGATGAAGATTGTCACCCTTCCGCGTGATTCGGCGCAGCCCCTCCACCATGCTTCGCATGGTTCCCCTCCCCGTACCGGGGAGGATTTGTGAAGTCGCTGATCCTGATCGCGGCGGCCCTTGGCGCGGCACAGGCGGCTGCCGCTCCGAAGGCGCCGGTCAAGCCGTCCTGTGCGCCGGCACCGGCGCTCGATGCCGGCGCGCTCGGCAACCGCAGGCAGGCCGCTGACCTGGTTCGAAAGAACTTCGCCACCGCCTACCGCCAAGCCTGCAGCAAGGGCGTGCTTCGCGGCCGGCGCCTGATCAGGCCGGGCTCCGTCCCGCCCGGCAAATTGTTCCTTCTCAACGCCCCGGACTCGAACATCGCTTCGATTTACAATGACGGCGACGAACGGCCGGGCAGGATGGTGCTCGAATATCATTTCGTCACCGCCGACCGCCGGGTCCACGTCCCCGGTACCGCCGAATTGGAAGAGGCGATCTTCTGCGCCGTCGTGGGCGTGACTTCGGAAGTAGATGAGGGCCGATGCCTTCCGGATTGATCCGCTCCGCCCCGTTCGCGCTTCTCGCTCTGCTTGCCGCGAGCGCGCCCGCTTCGGCCGGGCCGGCGCTCCAGTCCCGGAGCATGTCGCACGGCGGCGAAACCCGGACCTGGAGCGAGAGCATCCCGCCGGCCTGCGCGGCCGCGAGCGCGCGCTGTCCGCTGATGGTCGTTCTCCACGGCGGCGGCGGACGGACGAGCGGCGCCCAATTCGCAACCGGTACCGGGCTCGCCGCGGAAGCCGCCGCGCGCGGCTACGTTCTGCTCGCGCCGGACGCGCTCGGCGACAATTGGAACGACGGCCGGCCCGAGATCGCGGCCGGGATCGACGATGTCGGCTTCATCAAGGCAATGATCGCCAATGTCCGCGCCCGCTCGGGCGTCGATCCGGCGCGGATCTTCGCGACCGGAGCGTCGAACGGCGGCCTGATGTCCTACCGGCTCGCCTGCGAAAGCGGCGGCCTGTTCCGCGCCGTCGCTCCGGTCATCGCCAATATGGGCGAATGGCTGATCGGCCATTGCAGCCCGGTCGCCCCGGTGTCGCTGCTGATGATGCCCGGCACCGCCGACCCTTTGATCCGCTACGAGGGTGGCCCGGTCGCCGCCATCGGCCGTCAGGATCGCGGCCGGACCGTCTCCTCCGACACGACGCTGGAGTATTGGCACGGCGCCATGGATTGCTCCGGGCCGCCCAAGGTCGAGCAGTACGATCCGGTCCGGGACTCCACGTCGGTGACGATCACCCGCTTCGATGCTTGCGACGGCGGCGCGAAAGTCCGGCGCTGGACGATCGTTGGCGGCGGCCATACCTGGCCGGGGCGTCCCCCGGCCGCGGGCTTCCGGGTGCGATTGGTCGGCGCTACGGCCAGCGAGTTCAGCGCGACCAGGGTGATCATGGATTTCTTCGATTCCCACCGGACCGATTCGCGATGAGGCTCGACGAGCTCATCGCCCTCGTGGAGCCGGAAGCGGGGGTGAAACCGGGCGCGGGCGACGTTGAAGCCTTCGAAGCCGAAAGCGGATTCCGGCTTCCGACCGCCCTGAAGAGCCTGCTGGCGAGGACGGGGGGCGGAAACCTCGAGCGCGACGTGGTTGCGATATGGCCGGAGCAGCGCACCGTTGGAGGCTTGGCGCGCCTCCACATCGCTCAAATCTATGGATTTCGTCTGCAACCGTGGCGAACGGTTCGGCCCTTGTCGGTTCACATCAAAGAGATGGAGGTCAGCTGCGAAGGCGTTCCCAATGGAATTTTCTGCTTCGGGGACGATTTGTGCGGCAACGTCGTCACCGTCGACTTGCGCGATCAGACCTTCGGCAACGTGGCGATCGTTGACCATGAGATGGTCGGGGATCATTTCGACGACGAGGAAACCTACAGGCTGGTCGCAACCTCCTTTCAGGAATTCCTCCTGATGCTCAATCCCAGCGAAGAGGATGATGACTGATGGACTGGGACGGAGTGAAGCCGTGATTGAGACCCTCCTGATCGCCAATCGCGGCGAGATCGCCTGCCGGATCATCCGCACCGCGCGCAAACTCGGCGTTCGGACGGTCGCGGTCTATTCGGATGCCGATGCCAAGGCGCTGCACGTCCGCGAGGCCGATGAAGCCGTCCATATCGGTCCAAGTCCTGCCCGTGAATCGTACCTCGTTGGTGAGAAAATCATCGCCGCCGCCAGGGAGACTGGCGCCGAAGCGATTCATCCGGGCTACGGATTCCTCTCGGAGAATGCCGATTTCGCCCAGGCGGTGATCGATGCCGGTCTGGTCTGGGTCGGGCCGAAGCCGGATTCGATCCGCGCCATGGGCCTCAAGGACGCGGCCAAGAAGCTGATGTCGGAGGCCGGCGTGCCGGTCACCCCCGGCTATCTCGGCGAGGACCAGTCGCCCGAACGGCTCCGGCGCGAGGCCGACGCGATCGGCTATCCGGTGCTGATCAAGGCGGTCGCGGGCGGCGGCGGCAAGGGGATGCGCAAGGTCAATCAGGCCGCCGATTTCGCCGACATGCTTCAGAGCTGCAAGCGCGAGGCGGCCTCCTCGTTCGGCGACGACCGGGTCCTGATCGAGAAATATGTCGAGCGGCCGCGCCACATCGAGGTCCAGATATTCGGCGACAGCCATGGCAATGTCGTCCACCTGTTCGAGCGCGACTGCTCGCTCCAGCGCCGCCACCAGAAGGTGATCGAGGAAGCGCCCGCGCCCGGAATGGACGAGGCGACCCGGGCCGCGGTTTGCGACGCGGCGGTCAAGGCGGCCAAAGCGGTCGACTATGTCGGCGCGGGCACGATCGAGTTCATCGCCGACGCCAGCGACGGCCTTCGCGCCGACCGCATCTGGTTCATGGAGATGAACACCAGGCTCCAGGTCGAGCATCCGGTGACCGAGGAGATTAGCGGCCAGGATCTGGTCGAATGGCAGCTTCGCGTGGCGAGCGGCGAGCCTCTGCCCAAGCGGCAGGAGGAATTGGCGATCAACGGCTGGGCGATGGAGGCGAGACTCTACGCCGAGGATCCCAGCCACGAATTCCTGCCCTCGACCGGTCGGCTCGATCATTTCGAGCTCGGCCGCTCGATCCGGATCGACACCGGGGTCGAGGAGGGCGACCGGATCAGCCCCTATTACGATCCGATGATCGCCAAATTGATCGCGTCGGGCGCGACCCGGGACGATGTCGTGGACGAGCTGGTCGACGCGCTCGAGCAGGTCGAGATCTGGCCGGTCAAGACCAATGCCGCCTTCCTGGTGCGCTGCGCATCGCACCCCGATTTCCGCGCCGGCAACGTCGATACCGGCTTCATCCCGTCCCGGATCGACAGCCTGGTCCCGCTTTCGCTTCCTCCCGAAGGCGTATGGACGATGGCGGCCGAGGCGATGCTCGCTTCGGACTTCGGCAGGCCGTCCGATTCCGGCGATCCGTGGGCAGGACTTCAGGGATTCCGCGCCAACGCGCCTCCATCGCTCGAATTGGCTCTGAGTCACGCCGGCGAGACGCGAGCGATCGCGCTCAATGCCGACGACCCGCTCGAAGGCGTGGCCACGGCCGCGGGCGATTCGATCCTGGTCTTCTCCGACGGCCAGGCCTTCGCTTTCACTTTGCCCGGCGCGGGCGGCGCCGCCGGCGGGTCGGCGGCGTCGGACGGCTCGCTCTCCTCGCCGATGCCGGGGCGGATCATCTCGGTCGAGGTTCGGCAGGGCGAGACCGTAGCGAAGGGCCAGAAGCTCATGACTCTCGAGGCGATGAAGATGGAGCATAGCCTCGCCGCCCCGTTCGATGGCATTGTCGCCGAGCTGAACGCAGCGGAGGGTGCGCAGGTGACCGAGGGGACTTTGCTGGCCCGGATCGAGAAAAGGGAGGGGGCGTGATGTTGTTCCTGATTAATCCTCCCCGGGACGGGGAGGGGGACCGGCCGAAGGCTGGTGGAGGGGCTGTCGAGGCCGCTCCCGCTATGTGCCAGCCCCTCCACCATGCTGCGCATGGTCCCCCTCCCCTTGCAGGGGAGGAATGATGCCCGGCCGCTATTTCGAGCAGTGGACGATCGGCGACCGGATTCGCCACCAGCCGGCGCGCACCGTCACCGAGACCGACAATCTGCTCATCTCGGCGCTGACACACAATCCGCAGCCGCTCCACATCGACGCCGAATATGCCGCCGGGACCGAGTTCGGCCGGATCGTCGTCAACGGCACCTTCACTTTCTCTCTGATGGTCGGCCTTTCGGTCGGCGACACCACATTGGGCACGCTCGTCGCCAATCTCGGCTACGACAAGGTACGGATGCCCAAGCCCGTCTTCATCGGCGACACTCTGCGCGCCGAGACCGAAGTGATCGGGCTCAAGGATTCGAAATCGCGGCCCGACGCCGGAATCGTCACCTTCGAGCACCGGATGCTCAACCAGGACGGCGAGCTGGTCTGCGTCTGCGAGCGGACCGCTCTGATGCAGCGGCGGCAATAGTGAAGCTTCGCTTGCTCCTGTCCAACCCCTCCCCTTCAGGGGAGGGGAAAGGGGTGGGGCCGATGCTTGCGTCGATTTCCGACCGGTTGAGGGACAGTGACTGCCCCACCCCTGCCCCTCCCCTGAAGGGGAGGGGAGTATGAAGCTGCGCTCGCTCCTGTTCGTGCCCGGCGACCGGCCGGACCGGATGGAGAAAGCGCTCGCCTCCGGCGCCGACGCTTTGATCCTCGACCTCGAGGATTCGGTCGCCGCGGGGGCTAAGCCCGAGGCGCGGCGGGCGGTCGCCGCCTTCCTCGATGCCAACGCCGCCGCTCCGCTCTGGGTTCGGATCAACCCGCTCGACGGGCCCGAGGCGGATCGGGACCTCGCCGCGATCCTGCCGAGCCATCCCAACGGAATCGTCCTGCCCAAGGCCGAAGGCGGCGCCTCGGTCGAGGAATTGGCGCGCCGACTGACCGAGCGCGGCAACGTCGCAAGCCAGATCCTCGCAATCGCCACCGAGACCCCTGCCGCGATCTTCCAGCTCGGCAGCTATGGCGGGTCGAAGCGCCTCGCCGGGCTGACCTGGGGCGCCGAGGATCTTCCCGCCGCGATCGGCGCTGCAACGTCGCGCGAGCCGGACGGGCGCTACACGCCGCCTTACGAGCTCGCCCGCTCGCTCTGCCTGTTCGGCGCCGCGGCGGCCGGAGTCGCTCCGATCGAGACCGTCTATCCCGCCTTCCGCGACCTCGACGGCCTCGCCGCTTATGCCGCCCGCGCCCGCCGCGACGGCTTTACGGGAATGATGGCGATCCACCCCGACCAGGTCGCGATCATCAACACCGCCTTCACGCCGACCGAGGCGGAGCTGGCGCACGCCCGGGCGGTGGTCGCCGCGTTCGAGGCCAGCCCCGGCGCCGGAGCGCTGTCGCTCGACGGCCGGATGATCGACCGGCCGCATCTTCTCCAGGCGCAGCGGACGCTCGCCGCCGCGGCCGGCCGATAAACCCATGTCAGCCGCCGGCAGCCTGCCGGACAGCGCCTGGACCGCCGCCGGCTTCGTCCTCGGCGCCATCGTCGGCAGCTTCCTCGCGGCGATCCTGATCCGCTGGCCCGAGGGCCGCTCGGTGATGAAGGGGCGCTCGCAATGCGATTCCTGCGGGCGCACCCTCAGCCCGCGCGACCTCGTCCCGATCCTGTCCTGGTTCCTGGTGCGCGGCCGCTGCCGCCATTGCGGCGCCGCGATCGACCGCCGCCATCTCGCGATCGAGGCCGGCGCCGCCCTGATCGGGCTCACCGCGATCTTCGCCCACCCGCTTCCAGCCGCCGTCTTCACCGCGATCTTCGGCTGGTGGCTGTTCCTGCTCGCCGCGCTCGACGTGGAATATCAATGGCTGCCCGACCGCTTGACGCTGCCGCTGATTCCCGCGGGGCTGGCCGTCGCCTGGCACGGGATCGGCCCATCCCTCGAGGAGCGGCTGATCGGGGCGGTTGCCGGCTTCCTCGCTCTCGCCCTGATCGCCTTCGCCTATCGGCGGCTGCGCGGGCGCGAGGGGCTCGGCGGCGGCGATCCGAAGCTGCTCGCCGCGATCGGCGCCTGGCTCGGCTGGCAGCAATTGCCGTTCGTGACGCTCGGCGCCGGGCTGCTCGGGCTGGCGGCGATCCTGCTCCGCAGAAGCCGGGGCGAGACGATCGCGGCGACGGACCGGCTGCCGCTCGGCGCATTGCTGGCGCTCGCCGCCTGGCCGATCTGGCTCATTTTGGTTCGCTAGGGGTCCGTCACACCGAGGCGGGGCTTGCGCAAAAGGCTGAAAACTGGGAGTTTCGAGCCGCGCGACTCTCGGGGCGGGGGAAATGCGCTTATTCGTTCGGGCGGTGGAATTCACGGCGGCGACGCCGCGAGGGGTGATTGAGTGGGGATCCTTACATGCGCATAGCTCTGGATCCGCGCGCGCGCCGCCTGCTCGCCCGGCTTCCGCGGACCAGCGCCTACACTCTGCTCGAGCTCGTCCTGCTTTCGCTTCTGGCCGTGCAATGCGCCCGCTTGGTCTGGACGATCGCGACGCCGGTCGGGCCGATCGGCGACTGGCGGCCCGAAAGCGCGTCGCGCCCGGCCGGCCAGTTCGGCCTGCTCGGAAGCTTCGATCCCTTCTTCCGGCTCAACAACCAGGCCGGCCCGGTGGTGGTCACATCGCTCAACCTCACTCTTCACGGCATCCGCCAGGACGAGGCTTCGGGCCGCGGCTCGGCGATCATCGCGACTCCCGACGGGCTTCAGCGCAGCTTCGCGGTCGGCGAGGAGATCGTTCCCGGAGTCACGTTGACCGCGGTCGCGTTCGACAGCGTCACGATCAGCAGGGGCGGAGTCGCCGAGCAATTGTTCATGGACCAGTCGCCGCCGGCGCAGGTGGTCGGTCCGCCCGGCCCGCCGGCGGCCGGGCAGCCAGGCGCACCGCCGATTGTCCCGGTTCCGGCCGCGCCCTCGGCCGCGCCTGCCGCGCCCGCCCCAAGCTTGGCCGATCATGCCAGCTTCACGCCGCGGACCAACGGCAATGAAGTGACCGGAGTCATTGTATCGCCCCAGGGCAGCGGCGATGCGTTCCGCGCGGCGGGCTTCGCGCCCGGCGACGTCATCGTCCGGGTCAACGGGCGGCGGATCGATTCGGCGGAGGCGGCGCGGTCGGTCGCCGCGGACCTCGCCGGAGCGCGGGGCGCCAGCGTCCAGGTCGAACGGGACGGGCGGGTGATCACGCTCCGGCCGAGGAGCGGCCGGTGATCGGCCTGCGGATCGCTCTCGCCCTCGCGCTCGCCGCGGCCCCGCTTTCGCCTTTGCTGTCGCAGCATGTCGTCAATCTGCGCGACGCCGACGTCCGAGCCTTCATCGAGGATGCGGCGCGGGTCACCGGGCGGACCTTCATCGTCGATCCGGCGGTCCAGGGTAAGGTCTCAGTGGTCACCCAGCGGCCGCTGACCCGCTCCGAATATTTCGAATTGTTCCTGTCGACCCTTCGAGCCAACGGCCTGGTCGCGGTTCCGCTCTCCGGAGGCGCGTTCAGGATCCAGCCGGCGGCCGGCGCCGCCTCGACCGGTGGGCGGGTCGGAATAAGAGGGAGCGCCAACGCCTTCGTCACCGAGATCTTCCGGCTCCGCCACATCGATTCGGATTCGGCGATCGACGCTCTGAAGCCGCTGGTCAGCCGCGAAGGGTCGATCACCGGCAGCCAGCGTTCGGTCGTTGTCGCCGACTTCGCCGACAATGTCGCCCGGATCCGGCGGCTGCTCGCCTCGATCGACCGCGACACGACGACCAGCCGGATCGTCTCGCTTCGCAATGCCGGCGCGCGCGAGATCGCAAGCGCCCTCAATACGCTGATCGAGGCCGGCGAGGGCGAGGGCAAGGCGGTGACGATCGTGCCCGTCGACAGCTCCAACTCGCTCGCCTTCCGCGGCGACGCGACCGCCGTCGCCCGCCTGGCCGCGCTCGCCGCCGAGCTCGATTCCAGGGCGGCGAGCGGCACCGAGATCAGGGTCGTCTTCCTCGAACATGCCGACGCCGCCCAATTGCTTCCGGTGCTCCAGCAACTGCTCGGCCAGCCGGTCACCGCGCCTCCGGCCGCGGCCGGCCTCTCCGGCACCAGCGCCACCGGAACGACCATGTCGAGCCGCCAGGTGGGCGGCCGTTCCTCCACGCTTCCGACGACGACCAGCACGAACTCATCCTCGGCCGCGGCGCCGTCCGGCCCCGGCATTTTCGGCTCGCGCGGCGCGGTCGTGACCCGGTTCGAGGGCGCCAACGCCCTCGTCATCGCCGCTCCGACCGACATCCAGCGCCAGCTGGGCGAGGTGATCCGCCAGCTCGACACCCGCCGCGAGCAGGTGCTGGTCGAGGCGATCATCGTCGAGATCTCGGACAATGCCGCCAAGCAGCTCGGGGTCCAGCTCCTCCTCTCCGGCCTCAACGGCTCGAACATCCCGTTCGCGGTGACCAATTATTCGAACGCCAGCCCAAACATATTGACGCTGGCCGCTGCGGCCGCCGCCGAGCGGCTTCGAACGACGACGACCACCGTCAACGGCCAGGTCGTCACCACCAACCAGAGCTCGCCGGTCGCCGACGCGCTCCAGTCGGCAGCGGCCGATTCGATCCTCGGAGCGACCGGCGGCCTCGCCGGGCTCGCGATCAAGACCGGCAACGAGATTTTCGGAGCGATCGTCAACGCGGTGAAGTCCGACAGCAAGTCGAACATCCTCTCGACCCCGTCGATCATGACCCTCGACAACCAGCAGGCGCGAATCCTGGTCGGCCAGGAGATTCCGGTCACCACCGGCGAGGCGCTGTCGCAGAATTTCGACAATCAGTTCCGCACGGTGCAGCGCCAGAATGTCGGGATCACGCTCGAGGTCCGGCCGCAGATCAACGCCGGCGGGACGATCAAATTGATCCTCCGTCAGGAGGTAAGCTCGATCGCCGGACCGGTGACCCGCAATTCGAGCGACCTCATCCTCAACAAGCGCGAGATCGAAACGACGATCACCGTCGACGACGGCCAGATCGTCGGGATCGGCGGGCTTCTCGACGACAATGAAAGGCGGACGATCGAGGCGATCCCTTTGCTCGGCGACCTGCCTTTGATCGGAAACCTGTTCCGCTCCAAGGCGAGGGCGCGGGCCAAGACCAATCTGATGGTCTTCATCCGGCCGACCATCCTCCGTTCCGCCGAGGAAGCGCGGGCGATGACCGAGCGCCGCTACGGTTACATCCGCCAGCAGCAATATCAGCTCAATCCGAACCGCGAGCCGAGCATCGACGAATTGGTCCGCGAATATATGGGCATCTCGCCCCCCAACCAGCCGCCGCCCCCGCCGCCGCCGGTCGATCCCTCGGTCTACGCTCCGGCCGCGCGGCCCGGCGACCAAGTCATCGCTCCACCCTCAGGGAGTCCGAGATGAGCAAGCCCAAGCGGGATGGCGGGAAACGCAATGGCTTCGAGTCTTCGAGGCGTTCCGCCGAACATGGTTTCACCCTCGTCGAGCTGATGGTGGTGCTGCTCATCCTCGGCCTGCTTGCGACGGTGGTGATCATCAACGTCCTTCCGGCCACCGACAAGGCCGCCGAGACCAAGGCCAAAGCCGACGTCGCGACGCTCGAGAGCGCAACCGAACTGTACCGGGTCAGCAAGCTCGCTTATCCGAGCGCGGCAGACGGGCTGCAGGCGCTGGCGCGGGAGGGCTATGTCAAACGGCTGCCCAAGGATCCGTGGGGCAATCCCTATCATTATGCGGCGCCGGGCCGCGATGGACGCCCGTTCGATATTTACAGCTACGGCGCCGACGGCCGCGAAGGGGGCGAGGGCAAGGATGCCGATATCGGCAATTGGGACGATTCCTGATCGTCATAGGCGCGCACGAAGCGGCTTCACTCTGGTGGAGCTGCTCGTCGTGCTGTTCATCATCGCCCTGATGTCGGCCGCCGTGCTCGTGGCTCTGCCCGATCCGGGCGGAGCATTGACCGTCGAGGCCGAGCGTTTCGCCGCCCGGATCCGCGCCGCCCAGGAGCGGGCGGTGATGGACAATCGGCCGGTCTCGATCCGGATGGACCAGGCCGGCTACGCCTTCGAATGGCGGGAAGGGGGCGAATGGCGGCCGATCGGCCGGCGCCCGTTCGATTCCCAGGGCTGGAATCAAGGCACCCGGCTTGAGGCGAACCAAGACAGGATCCAGTTCGATTCGACCGGATTCGCGGAGGCCCAGCGGATCATGCTCGCGCGCGGCCGCGACCGCGTCATGGTCGAGATTTCGAGCGGTGGAGACGTCCATGTCGGGTCCTGACCGACACTCGGCCGAGCGGGGCTTTACGCCTTTGTGGCGTTCCGCCGAACACGGCTTCACGCCTTTGTGGCGTTCCGCCGAACACGGCTTCACGCTCATCGAAATGCTGGTCGCGCTCGCTATTTTCAGCTTGGCGGCGCTCGCTTTGCTCCGGCTCGAAGGCGCAACGGTTTCCACGACGGCCCGGCTCCAGGACCAGGCGCTTGCCCAGATCGTCGCGCGCAACATTGCCGTCGAGACTCTGACCGATCCGGTCCCGCCCGCCTTCGGGACGGCCGGCGGCGAGGTGATGAACGGCGGCCGCAGCTGGCGCTGGGCCCGGCGGACCGCACGTTCGCCCGAGTCCCGGATCCAGCAGATCGAGATCAAGGTCGCCAGCGATCGCGGGCTGGACGGGGCGACTCTGACCCTGTTCAGGCGGGGGCCGATGTGAGGGCGGCGTTTCAGTTCCTCCCCTGCATTCGCAGGGGATGGACCGGTGCACAACGCCCCGCGTTGTGCAGCCATGTCCGGGGGCCATGGCGCCCGGTCCATGGACCGCGCGAAGCGCGGTGGAGGGGCCTCTGCGCGGGCCTCGTCCGGCCCCTCCACCACGTCGCTTTGCGACGCGGTCCCCATGGGCAGGTCGCCATGTCCCCCGGACATGGCTGCGTAGCGCGGGGCGCTACGCACCCGCCCATCCTCGAAAACGAGGGGACGAATGGCTTTACCCTCGTCGAATTGCTCGTCTCCCTCCTCATTTTCGCAATGCTCTCGGCCGCAGGCGTCACTCTGCTCCGTTTCAGCATCGGCGCCCAGGACGTCGCCGAGGCTCGGCTCGGCCGGCTCGCCCAGCTTCGGCGGGCGGGAGCTTTGCTCGCCGGCGACCTGGCCCAGGCGGCGCCGCGTCTGGCGCGCGACGAGGCGGGCGCTCAACGGCCGGCGTTCGTCGGCGGCACGGGGGAGGGCGAAGGAGCAGCGCTCGCCTTCGTCCGGCTCGGGGTCGAGAATGTCGATGCGCCCCCACGCCCCTCGCTTCGCAAGATCGAATATCGGCTGGTCGAGGGCAGCCTTCAGCGCCGCTCCTGGGTCTTTGTCGACGGCTCGGCGCCGGCCGCGGAAACGCTTTTGCTCGACGGCGTTCGCCGGATGCGGCTTCGCTACCGGGACGAGAAAGGCGAATGGCGCGACCGCTGGACCCCGACCGACCCGACCGAGCTTCCCCGCGCGGTCGAGCTGGTGATCGACGTCGAGGGCGAAGGCTCGATCCGCCAGCTCTTCCTGGCCGGAGCAAATCTGTGAGCATCCGCGTAAAATCGCGCGAGCGCGGGGCGGCCCTGCTCGCCGTCCTGCTGCTGGTCGCGGTGATGGGCGCGATCGCCGTCTCGGTGTTCGAGAAATTGCGCCTTTCGACCGCGCTGGCCGGCAACACCGCCTCGCTCGACCAGGCGCGCGCCTATGCCGTCGGGATCGAGTCGCTGCTGAGCCTGAGGATCGACGATATCGGCGCCGAGACGCCAGGACTGACCACGCTCGAGGGTGACTGGAACCGGGTCGTCCGCCCGATCGAGCTGCCCGGCGGAGGGCAAGCGGAAGGCTCGGTCAGCGACGGCGGCAATTGCTTCAACCTCAACAGCCTCGCTCAGGGCGACGATCCGGCCGCGCTGAAGCCGCGAGCGGCCGGGATCGCCCAGTTCGCCGCACTGATGAACGTGGTCGGAGTGCCCGGAGTCCAGGCGCGCCGGATCGCGGAAGCCGCGGCGGACTGGGTGGATTCGGACCATGAGCCCGGGCCGCTCGGAGCCGAGGATTCGGCCTATGCGGGCCTCGAAACGCCCTATCGTCCGGGAAACACTTTGTTCGCCGAGGTCAGCGAGCTGCGCGCGGTGGCCGGAGTCACGCCCGAAATCTATGCCCGGCTCCGGCCGTTCCTGTGCGCGCTCCCCGCCACCGATCTCTCCCCGATCAACGTCAACACCTTGATGCCGGACCAGGCGCCGGTACTGGCGATGCTCTCGCCCGGCGGAATCTCGCTCGGCTCGGCGCGCGCGGCAATCGCCCAGCGCCCGGCCACCGGATGGAAGAGCCAGGCCGAATTCTGGTCGACCCGGGCAATGGCCGGAATTGCCCCGATGCCGGAGGCGATGGGGCAGATCCTGATCGACACGCGCTGGTTCGCGATCGACCTCAAGGTGGAATTCGGCGGCGCCGAGCTCCATGAGACCGCTTTGGTCGACGCGCGCTTCGCGCCGTCGCGGGTCGCGCTCAGGCGCTGGGGGAAGGACGAGTGAAGGACATGCTCCTGCTCTTCCTCGGCCGCTCCGGGGGCTTCGACGGCTGGCTCCGCCTGGAAGATGGGGCGGTGTCGGAGCGCGGCGCCGGCCTCGACGGATTGCCGTCCGCCGACAGCAAGACGATCGTCGCGGGAATCGTGCCCGGTGAGGAAGTGGCGATCCATTGGCTCGAACTGCCCTCGGCGCTCGCTCCGGCCCAGGCCGCCGCGGCGGCGCGGCTCGCCGCGGCCGAGTATAGCGCCCAACCTTCCGCGAGCATTCATGTCGCGGTGGGCGTTGCCGAGCGCGACGGCGGCCTTCGCTGCGTCGCTCTGGCAAGCGCGGCGGACGCCGCCGAATGGCTGGCCAGGCTGGAATCGGCCGGGTTCGACCCCGATCTGATCCTGCCCGAGACTCTCCTGCTGGCGCCGCCGGCGGACGGGATCGCCCTTTACGATCGCGGCGGAGTCGCCCTTCATCGCGGGCGCGAGGAAGCATTCGCGATCGAGCGCGAGCTTGCCGCCGTCGTGCTGGCAGGGCGCACTCCGGTCGAGCTCGACACCAGGATCTTCGAAAGCGGCCTCGCCGCAGCCGTCGCCGATCCGCTGGTCAATCTTCGCCAGGGTCCGTTCGCCCGGCGGCGCGCGTGGCAGCCGGATCGAGCCCTGATCCGGCGGCTGGCCTTGCTGGCCGCGGCCTTCATCCTCGTCACGCTCGCCATCCAGATCGCATCGATCATCCGCTATTCGTTCGCTGCCGACGCGCTCGAGGCGGAGACCCGCCGCGTCGCCTCCGCCGCTTTGCCCCGCAATGCCGGGATCGGCGATGCCTCGGCCGAGCTTGGCCGCCGGCTTTCCGAGCTGCGCGGCGGCGGGATCGGCTTCAGCGCGATCGCCGCGCCTCTGTTCGGAGCGGTGCGCGCCACCGCCAATGCCGAGATCTCCGCTTTGACCTTCAATCCCGACGGCACCCTCCAGGCAACGATCCAGGCGGACAGCCCGGCGACGATCTCGGCGCTCGCCGAGCGGATCGAGGCCGATGGGTTCGCCGTCGCGAGCGGCCCGCTCCGCAGCGGCGGCGGGCGCCAAGTCGCCGAGCTCGAAATGAGGCCTAAATGACCGGCTTCTCGTCCTGGTGGCTCGCGCGGACCCGCCGCGAACAGATTCTGCTGCTCGTCCTGTTCGTGCTGTTGGCGCTGACCCTGGCCTGGCTGCTCGTCGTTCGCCCGCTCGGCGACCGGCTCGCCGATGCGCGCGAGCGCCATGGCGCCGCACTGATCGCGCTCGCCGAGGCGAAGGCCGGCGCCGCGGATATCGGCCGGCTCGAGCGGCGGCGGCCGGCCGCGCTCGGGGCGCCGGTCGAGCAGGCCGTCGCCCAATCCGCCTCGGCCGCCGGCTTCCAGCTGTCGCGGATCCACCCGGACGGGCCGGGCCGGGTGTCGCTGGCGATCGAGGCGGCGAAGCCGCAGGCCCTGTTCGCCTGGGTGAGCGGCCTCGAGACCCAGCGCGGCGTGATCGTCGACCGGCTGAGTGCGACCAGCAACAGCGACCGAACGCTTTCGGTCCAGCTCGTCCTCCGGATCCGGGGCGGCTGATGCGCATCCGATTGCCGCTTCGGCGAAGCCTGTTCTTCCTCGCCGCCTTCCTGTTCGCCCTGATCGCCCTGATCCCGTCGGCGCTCGCGCTGCGCTGGCTGTCGCTCGACCGAAGCGGATTGGCCGCCCGGGAGGCGAACGGCAGCATCTGGTTCGGCGCCCTGCGCGAAGCCCGGTTCGGCCAGGTTCCGCTCGGCGACGTCCGGACCAGGCTTCGCGGCCTGCCGCTCCTCCTCGGCCGCGCCCGGCTCGACCTCAGCAGCGCGCAAGGCGACGGCCTCGAGGGCGGAATCACCGTATCGCGCCACGCTTTCGGGATCGACGACGTGACCAGCCGGCTTGCCATGGGCGGGGCCCTGGCGCCGATCCCGCGCGCCAGCCTGTCGGTCGACGACGTCAGCGTCCGCTTTGCCGACGGCTTGTGCGCGAGCGCCAACGGCCTGGTGAAGGCGACTGTCGCGGGCGAATCGCTGGGCCCGGCCGTGCCGTCCAGCTTCAGCGGTGAGGCGCGTTGCGACGGCGGCGCCATGCTTCTGCCGCTCGCCAGCCAGTCCGGCATGGAAAAGCTCGACATCAGGCTGTTCGGCGATGGCCGTTATCGGATCGAATTGCTGGTCCGACCGGGCGACGAGCCCTCCCGTCAGCGTCTCGCCGCCGCCGGCTTCACCGCGTCGGGAACCAACGCCGTGCTTCGAGCCGAGGGACGCTTCTAGAGACGGGTCTCCGGGTCCTTGTAGCGGCTTTCGATGAACCGGCCCTGGGTCTCGAAGCGCATCAGCCTATTCCGGTTCGCTTCCATCGACAGGTCGCGAAGCTCCTTCGCCAGAGTGGCGAGGCCTTCGACCAGCCTTTTTTCATGCTCCGGATCCTCGGCCTTGGCGGCCGAAGGCAGCTCGCACCAGGAGTCGACCAGGTTCGGCAGATGCGAGCCGATCAGGCGCCGCGCCTCCCAGGCCAAGGTCGAACCGGGATCGGTCGACCCAAGGCAAGCCTGGAGGTCGCCGAGATGGACAAGGATCGTGTCGAACGAGGGATAAGCGGCCAAGGGCAGATCGAGCCGACGCGCCAGAAGCCAGGTCTCGGCCTCGCCCGGCAGAGCCTCCAGCTCGTCGGCCGAGAAAGGTCCGTCGGTCGCGCGTCGCAGAGGCCAAGCCATTGCCGCGATCGCAACCGCCACGGCGCCGGCGCCTGCGACGAGCAGTCCGGGCCCGTTCGCCGCCAGGACCGCGTAGCAGGCGACGCCGGCGCCCGAGACTCCGCCGAACGCCGCTCCGCGGCGCATCCGGCGGCCGAAATCGCGCAGCCTGCGCTCCTCCAGCCTCTTCTCGGCCTGCTTGACCGCTTTCGACTTGGAATGGCGGCGGACATAGGCCTCGGCCTGGCGGAGAGTCTTGCCGAGCTCGGCGAAGATGCTCATCCCTGCGAGGCGCCGCCGTCCTTATAGCGGCTCTCGATGAACCGGCCCTGGGTCTCGAAGGCGTCGAGATCCTCGCGGGCGAGCTTTCGGGAGAGGTCGTCGAGCGCCGCCGACGCCGTATCGAGGCCCGAAGTGAGCCTCTCGTCGACCGTCATCCCGTCGCCGTCGCGGACCCGGCGATATTCGACCGGGACCCGCTCGTAGCGCTCGATCAGCTCGGGCAGATGCTTGCCCATCAGCCGCCGCGCATCCTGGGCGAGCGGATCGAGCGCTCCGACCTTGGCAAGCCGTGCCTCGAGCAGGGGAAGCTTGGCGCTGATCGCGTCGACCCGCTTGGTCGCGGGCGGAGGAAGCGAATCGCGCTCCCGGACCAGCAGGCCTTCGAGCTGCGAGATCACCGTTCGGGTCGGCAGCTGCTCGTTATAGGCGACCCGCTTCGGCTCGCCCGGCCAGACCGAGAAGAAGACCAGGATCGCGATCGCGATCAGCACCGCCACGAACAGGCCGGTCCAGCCGATCGGGCCGACGAAGATTCCGTAGCCGATGGTCGCGCCGACCAGCAAAGCCAGAGCGATCCCCATGTTGCCGACCCGGCGGCCGACCGATTTGGCCATTCGTCCGTAATAGCGCCGCCGCGCGCCAGCCGCCTCGGCGGTCCCGCCTTCGTAACGGGCGACCACCTCGTCGAAACGGGCGATCGCGTCGTCGACGCTTCGGGGCGTTCCGGGCATGGGCCGCCTTCAGCCCTCGAGCGGCGCCAGCAGCGGCGAGGTCGAGCCCGATCCGGCGAGCTTGGCCTGCTCGACGCCTTCCGCCCTCGCGATATAGCCGCGGCTTTTCTCGACCTCGCCCGAAAGCGTGTCGACGGTCTTCTTCATGTTGCCGAGCGCCTCGGCCTTGAACTGGTCGATCGTATCCATCGTGTCGTAGATGTTCTGGAACGCCCGCTGCAGGGTCTCGAGCGGGATGGTCGACGAGGCCGCCTGCTTGTGGATCTCGCCGGTCTGGTTCTTGAGCATCGCCCCAGTCGAATCGATCACATTCGCGGTCGTGGTGTTGAGCGCGGTGATCTGGTCGAGCACCAGTTTCTGGTTGGTCATCGCCTGGGCGACGGTGACCGCGGTTCGAAGCGCCGAGACAGTGGTGGTCGAGGCGCGGTCGACGCCCTTCACCAGCTCGACATTGTTCTTCTTGACCAGGTCGAGCGCGAGATAGCCCTGGACCGTGACCGCCATCTGGGTGAGCAGATCGGTGGTGCGCTGGCGCGTGTAGAACAAGGCGGTCTCGCGGATCGCCTTGGCCTTGGCCGGCTCGGTCGCGTCGAGATCAGCGGCCTTGGCTTCGAGCTTTGCATCCATCGTCTTGGAGATGTGGATCATCTGCTCGAGCTGACCCATCGTCTTCCACAGAGCCGCCCGCTCGGTGTCGATCGCGGCATTGTCCATCAGCAGCTCGTCCTTGCCCGAGGCCAAACGGGCGAGGATCGCCGAAATGTGGGTCTGGGCCGACTGGTAGGAGCGGAAATAATTGCTCAGGCCGCCGCCCATCGGGATGATCCCGAGGAACTTGCGCGGCTTTCCGGCGCCGCTCCTGCCGGGATCGAGATCCTCGACGGTCCGGCGAAGCTCGGTCAGGTCGGCGCCGATCCCGCTATCCTTGTCGATCGCCCGGATCGGCCGGTCGAGGAACCGGTTCGAATGACCCGCAGCCTCGGCGATCTGCTTCCGGCCCATATTGGTCAGCTCGTCGACCTTGCGCCCGAATTCAGGGCTGTTCGAGTCGGCCGCGACCAGCTCGTCGACGAACTTGTCGACGACGACGTCGAGCTTGCTCCGGACATTCTCCTCGACCGGTACGAGCCCCGCCGCCTCGGCCGGCGCGACCGTGGTCAGCGCCTCCGGAGCCTCGAGCTTCAGCTTGGTTTCGGCAGCCATCACGCACCCCTCATTTCGCCAGCTGCGTAAATGGGGCAGCGGGGCGGGGCTGCGCAAGGGGAAAAGTGTATTAAATTAATAATACACCTTGTTCCTCCCCTGCATTTGCAGGGGAGGGTGACCACCCGAAGGGTGGTGGAGGGGCCTGCCGTGGCCTCTTATCTATGACCCTGCCCGTTCAGCCGGCCGAGCCCCCCGGGGGCACGATCCCGAACAATTCGATCGTGAACAACAAGGTCGCCCCGCCCGGGATCGGGCCCTTGCCCTTCGGTCCGTAAGCGAGAGAAGCCGGGATCGCGAACTCGAACGTGTCGCCGACCGCCATCAAGGGGACGCCCTGCTGCCAGCCCTTGATAAGCCGCGGAAGCGGGAAGCTGACCGGCTCGCCGCGGGCGATCGAGCTGTCCAACTCGCTGCCGTCGATGAACCGGCCGCTATAGTGGATGGTGACCATGTCGGTCGGCGCCGGATGCGGAGCGCCGGCGGCGCCGGCCTTGATTCGGCGGTAGCGAAGGCCCCCCGGAGCCCATTGCCATCCGTCGGCGGCCTTCAGCCCGGCGAGATAGGCCGACTGCTCATTGTGCCAGGCGGTGTCGTGGGCCGCCGGAGCGGGGGACGGAATTTCCTGCGCGGTCGCCGCCGACGCGGCGAGCAAAGCCATGAGCATCGCCGCACCGGCTTTCATCGTTCCAGTCATCCTGCCTCCGCCTGCCTGTGGTGGGCGTGCTTTTAGCCTATCGCGGACCGATTGAAATCGTCCACGCGGCGTCAGGATGCAGGGGCGCCGGAATCAGCGGACCGGGTCCTGGCCCTTCATCGATGTCGCCCAGGCGGCGGCCGCCTAGGCTGCTTTCCTGATCTCCATGCCGACCAGGTCGAACCTGTCGGTCGCGACCATCGGCGCGCAGCATGTTTCCGACGGAGCGGGGATCGGACGGCCGTCGGCCACATAGGAGGCCAGCACCGTCTCGAGCGCCTCGCGGGCGCCGGCGATCGCTTCATCCTCGGTCGAGCCCTGGCTCTTGGCCTCGGGCACGTCCGGGAACGCGGCGATCACGCCACCCTCGCCATCGGGGATCAGGCGTACGGGATAGTTCAACATGCCGGGGGAACGCGCGAGTCCGTCCGAAGGTGCCATTTTCGGGACCAGCCGGTCCACAGGCGCGCTAGAAGGGGCGCTCGCCGATCACATTGCCGGCGGCCGCATAGCGGCAGACCAGGACGTCATTCTCCGCATTGCTGGCGACCGCGCAACCGACCTCGTCTGTGTCGCGCCACATCAGCTGGGTGTAGTGGCCGATATCCTCCAGGTCGCCGGTGCTGCTGTTGTTCGGGAAGACGCCTTGCCGGAAATAGCGTTTCTCCTCGATCCAGCCGCCGACCATCTGCTCGGGCGAATAAGCAGCATGCGTTCCGAGCCAGAGATTCTCGCCCTGAGCGTCCGAATCATATTCGTCCGAAGGCGAATGTTCGAGATCGTTGAGCTCGCTGAGATGATCCGCCCAGGCGGCGGCGTCCGCCGCCAGCTTCGGACTCCAGCTGAGCGGCGCGATCCCGGCGGCGCTTCGCTCGCGATTATGGGCGGCGAGCAGGCGCGAGTCGCGATTGGACTCCAGTCCGGTGCCGCCGACGAGCAAAGCCGACGCCAGCGCCAGCAGCCCCGCCGCCGCCAGCCGCTTTCCGGATCCGCCCATCGCCATGGCTCCGCCATGCAGCGCCGAGGGTTTCGGGCGCCTTGAGCATCGCGGTTTCCGATCCGTTAGCCAAAGCGGGCTCGCCCGCCGAAGCTCGCACGACGAGCGAAGGCGGGAACAGGAAAGTTCCACCCCCGTTATGGGAGCAGCGCCCATCTGTTTGGAGCCGCCCCATGCGCAAATCACTGTACCTGATCGCCGCGCTGGCGCTCGCCGGCTGCGGCGACCGCGCCCGCCTGCCGATCAGCGCCGGAATCGGACCGGCGCCGACTCTTCCCGAACCGGTCAAGACCCTGATCCCGACCATCAAGGTCGCGAACGCGGTCGGCTGGCAGGGCGCTCAGCCGACTCCCGCGGCGGGGCTTCGGGTGGCGCCCTTCGCGACCGGCTTCCAGCATCCGCGCTGGCTCTACGTCCTGCCTAATGGCGACGTTCTGGTCGCCGAGACCAACGCGCCGGTCCGGCCCAGGGAAGGCAAGAGCCTTCGCGGCAAGATCATGAAGATGTTCATGAAGAAAACCGGCGCGGCGGTGCCCAGCGCGAACCGCATCACCCTGCTTCGCGACGCCGACGGAGACGGCGTGGCCGAGACCCGCTCGACCTTTCTCCAGAACCTCAACTCGCCGTTCGGAATGGCGCTGGTCGGCAACGACTTCTACGTCGCCGACAGCGACGCCATCCTGCGCTTCCCTTATTCGCCGGGCGAGACCAGCATCCCGGCCCAGGGCGTCAAGCTGCTCGACCTGCCGGCGGGCGAGCGCAACCATCACTGGACCAAGAATATCATCGCCAGCGCGGACGGATCGAAGCTCTATGCGACGGTCGGTTCGAACTCGAACGTCGGCGAGCACGGCATGGACGAGGAGGAAGGGCGGGCGACGATCTGGGAGATCGACCGCGCCACCGGCGCCCACAGGATCTTCGCGTCCGGGATCCGCAATGCGAACGGGCTCGACTGGGAGCCGGTCACCGGCGCCCTGTGGGCCGCGGTCAACGAGCGCGACGAATTGGGCAGCGATCTCGTCCCCGATTACATGACTTCGGTCCGCGACGGCGCCTTCTACGGCTGGCCCTATTCCTATTACGGCCAGCATGTCGACACGCGGCCGAAGCCGCCGAGGCCCGATCTCGTCGCCACGGCGATCGCCCCGGACTATGCGCTCGGCCCCCACACCGCCTCGCTCGGCCTGGTCTTCTACCAGGCCGCCTTGCTGCCGGCCCATTATCGCGGCGGCGCCTTCATCGGCCAGCACGGTTCGTGGAACCGCAAGCCGGTCAGCGGCTACAAGGTCGTGTTCGTGCCGTTCGCCAACGGCCGCCCGTCCGGGCCGGCCGAGGACATATTGACCGACTTCCTCGACTCGCGAGGGAAAGCGCGCGGCCGGCCGGTCGGAGTCGCGGTCGACCGGCTCGGCGGCCTGCTGGTCGCGGACGATGTCGGCAATGTCGTCTGGCGGGTGACACCGGGCTAATGCGGTGGGCGCGTTAACCGCGCTTTTTCATCCCGGCGTAATGAATTCAGATTAGCCCGGACTGGCCGGGTGGGGCTTTGTCTAAAGGCCCTTTCGCCATGTCCGTGCCCCATAAGAAGTCCCCCGCAGCCGAAGCCTTCCAAGCGCCGATTTCGCTCGCCGCGCTTCCGCCGCCGGACACCGAGCGGTGGGTCGCGAGGCGCAAGGCGCAGGTCGTCGCGGCGGTCCAGGCGGGGCTGCTGACGCTCGACGAGGCTCTGCTTCGCTATCGCCTGTCGCTCGAGGAGTTTGCGAGCTGGCAGCGCGGCCTCTATCGGCACGGGCTCCGAGGCCTTCAGATCACCCATCTCCAGCTCTGCAAGCTCGCCGACCGGCGGAAGGGCGGCCGGCGCGGCGGCGGCAAAGCGGAACGCTGGAGAGGCAGCCATGCCTGACGCATTGGAGGGGCTACGCCCGCCCGAGGCGGAGTGCGGCGCGGACGATTCGAGGCCGGTATTGCTTCTGATCGACGACGATCCGCTGGTCGGGCGGTTCCTCGGCCACGCCGCCGAGGAATGCGGCTGGCGGGCCCATGCGACGGCGACCGCCGAGAGCTTCCGCCGCGAATATCGCCTCCTCTGCCCCGATGCGGTCGCGGTCGACCTGGCGATGCCGGGAAGCGACGGGATTGAGCTTCTCCGGTTCCTCGCCGGCGAGGAATGCCGGGCGCCGGTGCTGATCGTCAGCGGCTTCGACCGGCGCGTGCTCGAATCCGCCTTCCGGCTCGGCGAGGCGCTCGGGCTGGAGATGGTTGGGCCCTTGGCCAAGCCGGTTCGGTTCGACGCTCTTCGATCGGTGCTTGGGCCGCTTCGCGAGGCGGCGACGCGATGAGGAGCCACGGCGCCCACGATTCGGACATGGCGACCGCCCTCCAGCTCGCCGCCGAACGGCACGAGACCTTCCTCCACTATCAGCCCAAGATCGATCTCGGGACCGGCGAGCTGTCCGGAGTCGAGGCGCTGATGCGCTGGCAAAGCCCCGAATTCGGGCTGGTCGCGCCCGATAACTTCATTCCGCTCGCCGAGCGGACCGGAGCGATCGACGGGCTGACCGAGTGGGGGCTTGCCGCCGCGCTTCGGCAATGGCTCGATTGGCGCGAGCAGGGCGTCAAGGTCGAGATCGCCTTCAACATCTCGGCCCTCACTCTTCGCGACGTGCATTTCCCCGATCATCTGCAGCGCCTGTGCCAGCTCGAGGGCGTGCCCTGCGATGCGCTCGTCCTCGAAGTGACCGAGGGGGCGACCCAGCATGCGGTTCGCCTGCTCGACACTCTGACCCGGTTCCGGCTGAAAGGGATGGGGCTCGCGCTCGACGATTTCGGGACCGGCTACTCGTCGCTGCTCCAGCTTCGCCAGCTGCCCTACACCGAGCTCAAGATCGACCAATGCTTCATCGCCGATTGCGCGGCCGATCCGGAATCGCGGATCATCGTCAAATCGGTGATCGATCTCGCCCACGGCCTCGGCCTGACCGCCACCGCCGAGGGCGTCGAGGAGGAGGATTGCCTCGACCTGCTGATCGCTCTGGGGTGCGACCGGGCACAGGGATTCCTGGTCGCCGAGCCGCTCAAGCCGAGCGAGCTGGTGCCCTGGATGCTCGAATCGCTCGACTTCTGGCGCGCCCGCTGCGGCCATCCCGCCGCCCGGCCGATCCCGCATCATCACGACGAGCCCGACCCGCGGCGGAGGGTTGTGGCGGGCTGACGGGCGGCCAAGTGAGTTTTCCGTCATTGCGAGCGGAGCGAAGCAATCCAGAGCGGCCTCCGAGGCCCGCTGGATTGCCGCGTCGCTCCGCTCCTCGCAATGACGGCGTGCGAAGATGATGTTTCCTAAAGATCCGGAAGCACCTGCGACGCTTCGCCCCAGCCCTGAAGGCTCCTTCCCGAGGCGCGCTCGAGCAGCAGTTCCGCGTCGCGGACGCTGAAGCGGGCGCCGCTCTCGGTCTCGTCGAGCTCGTCCCAGCTGATCGGCGCCGACACCGGCGCCCCCTCGCGGGCGCGGGCGCTGTAGGGCATGATCGCGGTCGCTCCGCGCTGGTTGCGCAGATAATCGAGGAATATCCGCCCGGTGCGGCTGGCCTTGGCGAGATTGGCGGTGAAGCGCTCAGGCTCGGCCTGGGCGAGGGCGATCGAGAAACGCTGGGCGAAATCCTTGACCGCGGGCCATTTCGCCTGCGGCGTCAGCGGGACGACGACGTGAAGACCCTTGCCGCCGGTCAGCAGCGGGAAGGTCTGGAGCCCCATGTCGGCGAGATGGCGGTGGAGGTCGCGGGCGGCGCGCTTCACGTCCTCGAAGCCCAGGCCGACGTCGGGATCCAGGTCGAAGACCAGGCGGTCGGGCCGTTCGACGTCGTCGATCTTCGACCCCCAGCCGTGGAGCTCGATCGTCCCCATCTGGACGCAGGTCAGGATCCCGGCGACGTCGGCGACGTAGAGATAATCCTCCTTCCTGCCGTTCTTCTCCAGGATCGGGACGTGGTGGACGTGCGGTCCGAAGCTGCCGCTGTCATGCTTCTGGAAGAAGCATTTCTTGGCCCTCCCCTGGGGACAGCGGACCAGGCTGATCGGCCGGTTGGCCGTCCATTCGGTCATTAGCGGCCCGACCGCCCGATAATAAGCGGCGAGCTCGCCCTTGGTGACGTCGCCGTCCGGGAAGATCACCCGGTCGGGATTGCTGATCTTGACGCCGTCGGCGGCGCCGGAGTCCGGCGTTGCCTGCGCCTTCTCCTCGACCACGGCCGAGGCCGCCTTGTCGCCGCGGAGGCCGAGGAAGCTGGCGTGGCGGACGACCCCGTCGGCGGTGAATTCGGCGAAGGCGATCTCGGCGACCAGCCTGGGCCGGACCCAATGCGCGCCGCGCGCTTCGGGCCTGGGGACCTGGGTAGAAGGCTTGTCGGTCTCGAGCTTGCGCAGCCTGGCGAGCAGATCCTGCTCGACCTTCATCGAAAAGCCCGTTCCGACCTTGCCGGCGTAGCGCAGAGCGCCGCCCTCCTCGTGGACGCCGAGCAGGAGGGAGCGAAGCGAGCGAGTGGCGGTGCTGCTCGGAGTCCAGCCGATGATCACGAACTCCTGGCGGTAGGTGCATTTGACCTTGAGCCAGGCCTTGGTCCGCGCCGAACGGTAGGGCGCGTCGGCCTTTTTCGAGATGATCCCTTCCTGCTTGGCGTCGCACACCGCCTGGAACAATCTCTCGCCCTGGCCGACGACGTGCTCGGCATAGAGGATGACTGGCGGCCTGCCTTCGCCGACTAAAGAGGCGAGCCGGGCCTTGCGCTCGATATTGGGCAGAGCGGTGAGGTCCTCGCCATCGATCTCGAGCGCGTCGAACAGGAACAGGGTCAGCCCCCGCCCGCCCTCGCTGATCGCCTGCTGGAGTGCCGAGAAGCCGCTATTGCCCTTGTCGTCGAGAGCGACGATCTCGCCGTCGAGAAGCGCTGAGCCGACCTCCAGGCTGCTCGCCGCCGCGACGATCTCGGGGAATTTGTCCGACCAGTCGAGCCCGGAGCGGGTGTAGACGATCGCTTTGCCGCCGCCGATCGCCAGAAGGCAGCGATAGCCATCATATTTGATCTCGTGCAGCCAGGCCGAGCTGGGCGGGACGTGATCGACGAGCGTGGCCTTCTGAGGTTCGCGGAATTTCGGAGGCTTGGCCTCTCTTGTGCCCCGGCGAAGGCCGGGGCCCAGCTTGGCAGCCAGATTTGTCATTTTCCTGGGTCCCGGCCTTCGCCGGGACACGGACGTCTTCCATCCCTTGAGTTGCTTCGCCTTCTTGCCGGCCTCGATCTCCTGCATCGTCCGGCCGGTCTTGATGCTGGTCAGATATTTCTCGGTGAGGCCGGTCGAGCTTCCGGCATGCTCGTCGTCGACCTTCTTCATGATCCAGTTCTCGCCGCGCTCGCCGGGCCTCGGCTTCAGCCGGAACATCACCCACTCCCCCTTCATCCTGTGTCCCTCGAGGGTGAAATGGAGATGGCCCTCCTCGATCGTCTTGCGCGGGTCCTTGCGCGGATCGGGGGTCCATGTGCCCCAGTCCCACAGCATCACCGTGCCGCCGCCATATTGGCCCTTGGGGATGGTTCCCTCGAACGTCGCGTAGCTCATCGGATGGTCTTCGGTCCGGACGGCGAGGCGCTTGTCGGCGGGATCGAGGCTCGGGCCGCGGGTCACCGCCCAGCTCTTCATCACTCCCTCCATCTCGATCCGGAAATCGTAATGGAGCCGGGTGGCGTCGTGCTTCTGGACCATGAAGAGGGCAGGGCCGGTGCCCTTCGATTGCCCGAGCTTGCCGGCCGGCTCGGCGGTCTTCGCGAAATCGCGCTTGCGATTGTAGGTCGCGAGCGGGTCGCCCTTGCGCGCCATTGCCTAAATGATCCTCCCCGGGACGGGGAGGGGGACCGCGCGGCGAAGCTGCGAGGTGGAGGGGGCGGGGAGGTTTACGCTGGGCCCCCTCCACCAGCCTTCGGCTGGTCCCCCTCCCCGTCCCGGGGAGGATCCATTGCTCATGCGCGCTTACGGGCCGGAGCCGCCTTCGCGGGCGCCTTTTTCGGTGCGGCTTTCTTCGCCGCAGGCTTCCGTGCGGCCGACTTGCCGCCGCGTCCGCCCCCACTCTCGCCCGGCCGCTCGATCGATTTCTTGAGCGCCGCCATCAGGTCGATGACGTTGGAGCCGCGCTTGGGCAGCTCGTCATCGTCGGCCTTGATCTTGCCGCCCTTCAGTTTGCGCTTGCGCTCGATCAGTTCGTGGAGCGCGTCGACATAATGGTCCTTGAACTTGTTGGGATCGAACGGCGCCGCCTTCTTCTCGATCAGCGCCTCGGCGAGGTCGAGCAGTTCGTCGTCGGGCTTGGAATCGCCGATCTCGCGGAAATATCCCTGCGCCTTGTTGACCTCGTCGGCGTAGCGCATCGTCTCGAGCAGGATTCCGCGTCCGCACGGCTTCAGTGCGACGACATATTCGCGGCCGCGCATGGTGAGCTGGCCGAGCCCGACCTTCTTCGTGTCGCGGAGCGCCTCGCGGAGCACGATATAGGCTTCCTCGGCGAGGTCGTCGGCGGGGACGACGTAATAGGGTTTCTCGTAGTAAAGCGGGTCGATCTCGTTCAGGTCGACGAACTGGGTGAGCTCGAGGGTCTTCTTGCTCTCGAGCTTGACCGCCTCCAATTCCTCGTCGTCGAGCAGCACGTAGCTGCCTTTCTCATATTGGAAGCCCTTGACGATCTCGTCGGCGTCGACCGGGCCGACGCCGGGCACCACCTTCTCATATTTGATCCTTTTGCCGGTCGGCTCGTGGATCTGGTTGAAGGCGACGGTCGCCCCGCTCTTCGTCGCGGAATAGACCTCGACCGGAATCGAGACCAAGGCCAGCCTGATCTGTCCCTTCCAATAAGCGCGCGCGGCCATCGTCCGACTCCCGAGATTCGTATCGCGGGCGATTCAATCAACGGGGGGAGGGAGGGTTCCCCTTCGTGGATGCCGGAGCGTGATTGCGCACGCTTGGAGTCACGTGCATTCTGGCCGGATGAGACTTCTGGCCTTCACCTGGGCCCTGCTCGCTGCCGGATGCGCGACCGCTCCTCCGCACGATCCGGCCCTGGCGATGCTTGCTCAAATGCGGGCGGCTTGCGGCGGCGATGCCTGGGACCGGGTCAGGGGGTGGCACGAGACCGGCACGGCCGACCTGCCCGGAATGAGGGGCATCGCCTACGAGACCTGGCACGACATGGTCACGCTCAGGAGCGGACGACCAACCGGGTCAGTGGGCAGGTCGTCCGCCGGGTCGGATTCGACGGGGCCTCCTATTGGCAGGCGAGGGGCGTCGGCCCTGCGGAGGTTGGCCGCGATCCCGAACGGCTGCGTCGGCAACGCCGCGATGCCTATATCAGCAGCTTCGCTTTCTTCTTCCCCGACCGCTTCCGGGCCGGGTTCGAGCTGCTCGGCCGGCGGATGCACGAGGGCCGAAGCTATGATGTCCTCCGGGTGACCCCGACGGACTCCGAAAGCGTCGAGATTTGGGTGGATCCGGCAACGCGCCGAGTCGCGCGATTCGTGGCCGAAGGCGAACATGCCGAGCTCGGCGATTACAAGATCTTCGCGGGCGGAATCTGCTCGGCGACGACCGGCCGTCAGGGCGATGAAGATCCTGCGCACGATCTGGTTCTCCACGTCGAGACTGTGGAGACGGGCCCCGTGGCCGAATCCACATTCTCTACGCCGGGCGGCTGAGCAAGGGACTTGGCCGGTCCGGGATCCGCGCATGCTTCCGCTGCCGACAGCGAGCTAGGGGATCCTCCAGGTGATGACGCCCATGACGGCGTCCTTTGCCGGCCGCCCGTCGGCCCCGACCGCGGGCTGGAACCGCGCTCTCACTCTGAGGAGCGCACAGGCCTGCGCGTCGAGGGTCGCGACTCCGCTCGTCCCGATGACCGTGCAATCGGCGACCCGGCCGTCCTCGCCGACCAGGAGCGCGAATTTCACCTTCCCGCCTTGAGAGCGCTCCTGCGCTACGGCGGGATAGTCGTCGTCGCTGAACAGGCTGGCCAGATTGGCCCGAGCGCGGGCCTTCAACGGCGACGATTCGGCATTCGCGAAATCGGTCACGTTGAACACCCGGCGAAGGTCGGCGACGCAATCCTCGACGATCTTCCACAGCGGCGCCATGTCGGAAAGCGCGAACCTCTCGTCGACGCCATCGCTTCGAACCGACAGCTCGTGCGCCTGCCGGACCAGCGCGAATTGCGATGAGGGGAAATTCATCGAGTAGATCCGGTAGCCGGTGCCGCGCGGAGTGAAGGCCAGCATGCTGACCCTGAACGGCGATCCGCCATCAACCGAAACATTGGCCTCGGTTTGATTGGGGCCCGTCAGATTGCTCTTGCGGGCGATCGCGACCTGGACGACGTCGCCGAACGCGGGCGCCTTGAGGATCAGCTGAACGGGCTCCCGGCTGGTTCCGTAATCGCGCGTGGCGACGCACTGGGCGGCGGAGAAGTCGACGTTCCAGCCTCTCGCCGGAGCCCGGGGCGTGGCGCTTGCCAGGGCTGATGCCGGCAAGGCAAGGAGGGCCAATGAAGTGAAAGCTTTCAGCGGCATCGCGCCATCATCCTAGCGGCCGAAAGCAAGCCCGTCATACCGGAATCTCGGTCGTATATTTGACCTGGCGGAGCGCGAAATTGCTCGCCGCATTGGCGACGCTGGGGTGGGCGAGCACCCCGCGCATGATGAAGCGGTCGTAATCGGCGACGTCGCGCACGGCGATGCGGAGCAGATAGTCCCATTCGCCCGACATTGCGTAGCATTCGACGATCTCGGCGCGCGACTGGATGAACTCCTCGAACTCGGCCCGCGCCTCGACCGTCTGGCGGGTCATCCGCACCTGGCACAAGACGTTGACCGAGCGGTCGAGCGATTCGGGGTTGGCGAGCCGGACGGTCTTGCCGAGCACGCCCGCTTTCTCGAGGCCGCGGACCCGGCGCCAGACCGAGGCGCTCGAGGCACCGACTCGCTCGGCGAGCGCGGCATGGCTGAGACTCGCGTCGCGCTGCAATTCGCGGACGATTCGGCGGTCGACCACGTCGAGTTGATCGTTTTCTTTCACATTTCGCCTAATAGCGAAACGAACGGCATAAATCCAGCCTCAAGCGCGCCAAGTCTGATACGCATTTCCGCGCATGCCGCGTTATGGGCTTTCGTGCGTTGGCCTTTCGTGGAACGCGAACAGGAGGGGCTATGGCAGCCGGTTTCATATTGGCGGAGGACGTGATGCTCTTCGACAGGCTCGAGGAGCAGGTCTCCGATTCGCTTCTCGCCTTGATCGCGCTCTGCGACGCCGATCCGAGGCCCGACAAGATCGACGTCGGAGTCGGGGTCTATCGAGACTCGGCCGGCGGAACGCCGATCCTCCGGGCGGTCAAGAAAGCCGAGCGCATCCTGTGGGAGACACAGGAGACCAAGGCCTATCTCGGCTCGCAGGGCGATGCGCGATTCACCGCTTTGATCCGGCCGATCGTGTTCGGCAAGGCGATCGCGGCGGACGAGCGGATCGTCGGGGTCCAGACTCCGGGCGGCTGCGGCGCGCTTCGGCTCGGGGCCGAGCTGATCCGGTCGGCCAATCGCGAGGCGCGGATCTTCGTCGGCCAGCCGACCTGGCCCAACCACGGACCTTTGATCGCCTCGGCCGGAATCGAGATGGTCGGCCATCCTTATTACGACCGCGACAGCCACGAGATCCGCTTCGACGCGATGATGGACTCGCTCGGCGCCGCCCGCGCCGGCGATCTCGTCCTGCTCCACGGCTGCTGCCACAATCCGACCGGCGCCGATCTCGATCTCGATCAGTGGCGCACGATCGCCGATCTCGTCTCGGCGCGCGGCCTGATCCCCTTCATCGATCTCGCTTATCAGGGCCTCGGCAACGGGCTCGAGCCGGACGCGGCCGGAGCGCGGCTGGTGGTCGCGGCGGCCGAGCAGGCCCTGGTCGCGCAGAGCTGCGACAAGAATTTCGGGGTCTATCGCGAGCGGGTCGGCAATCTCTTCGTCAAGGGCGCGAGCGCTCGTGCGGCGGAGGTGATCCAGGGCAATCTGATGACCCTGGCGCGGACCATGTGGTCGATGCCGCCCGACCATGGCGCCGCGATCGCCCGGATCGTTCTCGACGCCGCCGAATTGCGCGCCGACTGGAATGCCGAGCTGAAGGAGATGTGCGCCCGGATCCGGTCGCTTCGGGCGCGTCTCGCCGGCTTCGATCCGCGGCTCGCTTACATCGACGAGCAGAACGGCATGTTCTCGATGCTTCCGCTGACCCCCGCACAGGTGCTCGAGCTTCGCGAGGAGAGGGCCATCTACATGGCGTCGTCGGGGCGGATCAACGTGGTCGGCCTTTCGGACGACAATGTCGACACCTTCGCCGCCGCCGTCGTGGAGAAGATGGATGGGTGAGGCGAAGGCGATGGAGCGCGAAACGCGGACCAACGCGCCCGATCCCGACTTCGACTGGAAGCGGATCGCCTATCTTGTCCAGGTCAGCAGGGCGATGGACAAGCTCGAGGAGGAAAGGCTCGTCCCCGAGAAGAAGGTTCTTTATCAATTCTCGGCGCGCGGCCACGACATGGCGCAGGTGATCCTCGGATCGCTCCTCACCGGCGCCAAGGACGCCGCCTGCGGCTATTATCGGTCGCGCCCGCTTTTGCTCTCGCTCGGCGTTCCGCTCGAGGACGCGCTCGGCTCGGGGATGGGCCGGGCCGGCGGCTATTCGGACGGACGCGATATCGGGGTCGTGTTCAATTATCCCAATCCGCGCGGCGCCCCGGCTCTCCCGATGTCGGGCGGCGTCGGGGCCCAATATACGCCGACCGCCGGCTGGGCCCAGGCGATCCACTATTATCGGACGGTGCTCGGCAGCGATGCACATGCCGACGCAATGGCGGTGGTTCTCGGCGGCGACGCCTCCGCGGCGACCAACGGCTTCTGGTCGGCTTTGACGATCGCGACGACCCAGAAATTGCCGATGCTCTTCTATATCGAGGACAACCAATACGGCATCTCGGTCCCGTCGACCTATCAGACCCCCGGCGGCGACATCGCGAAGAACCTCTCCGGCTTCGCCAATCTCGCGATCTTCGCCGGCGACGGCACCGAGCCGGCCGAGGCGGCGCGATTGCTCAAGCAGGCGGCGGCGCATGTGCGCGGCCGCGAAGGTCCCGCGCTGGTACGGCTCACCGTGCCGCGCCTTCAGGGCCATAGTTATCAAGACACCCAGACCTACAAGAGCGACGAGTTCGTCCGGTCCGAATGGGCCCGCGATCCGCTTCCCAAGCTCCGATCCTGGCTGGTCGGGTCGATCATGACCGAGGCCGAGTGGGAGGCGAGCGAGGCCGAGGCCGAGGCCGCGGTCGAGGCGGCCCGGGCGATCGCCGAGGCGCGGGGAGTCGCCGATCCGGAGACGGTCCTCAACAACGTCTATTATGAAGGCGAGATGCAGCTGGTCGGCGGCCAGTGGACCCACGGCTACACCGCGCCGCGCTCGCACGAGGAGCCCAAGCCCGAGGGCCAGCGGATCAACATGGTGACCGCGATCCGGCGGACCCTCGACCATGAGCTGGAAATCAATCCGCGCGTCCTTCTGTTCGGCGAAGATATAGGCCCCAAGGGCGGGGTCCATGCCGTCACTCTCGGCCTTCAGGAAAAATATGGGATCGAGCGGGTGTTCGACACCAGCCTGTCGGAGGAAGGGATCGTCGGGCGGGCGGTCGGAATGGCGATGGCGGGGCTGATGCCGGTACCCGAGGTCCAGTTCCGCAAATATGCCGAGCCGGCGCTCGAGCAGATCAACGATTGCGGGACGATGCGCTGGCGGACCAACAACCGATTCGCCGCGCCGATGGTGCTTCGAATTCCGGGCGGCTTCTTCAAATGCGGCGATCCCTGGCACAGCCAGACCAACGAGGTTCAGTTCGTCCACAATCCGGGCTGGCTGGTCGCGGTGCCGTCCAACGCCGAGGATGCGGTCGGGCTTCTGCGCTCGGCCTTGCGCGGCAACGATCCGGTGGTCTTCTTCGAGCACCGCGCCATGCTCGACGACAGCTGGGCGCGGCGGCCCTATCCCGGCGACGATTATGTCCTTCCGTTCGGCCGGGCGAAGAAAATTCGGCAGGGCGATCAGATCACCATCGTCACCTGGGGCGCGATGGTTCCGCGCTGCGAGGAAGCCGCAAGGGACGTCTCGGCCGACGTGATCGACCTGCGCACCCTGATGCCCTGGGACAAGGAGATGGTCCTGGAGTCGATCCGGCGCACGAGGCGCTGCCTGATCGTCCATGAGGATCTGCGCACCGGCGGTTTCGGCGCCGAGATCGCCGCGGTGGTCGCCGACGAGACCTTCCTCGATCTCGACGCTCCGGTCTCGCGCCTGACCATGCCCGACATACCGAGCCCGCATAATCCGGTGCTTCTCAACTGGGCGGTGCCGAGCGTGGAGAAGATCCGGGCCAAGATTGCAGAGCTGGTGCGGTTTTGATGGCTATTCCCCTTCCCGTCACCCCAGCGAGACGAAGTCGACCGCAGGTCAACGCTGGGGTCCATACGGACTCAGCATGGATTCCAGCCTTCGCTGGAATGACGGCGGGACGGTGATCGACGTCCTCGTCCCGATCGAGCAGGAGGGCACGCAGGCGGTGGTCCGCGCCTGGCTCCGCAAGGTCGGCGACCGGGTCGAGCTCAACGACCCGCTCGTCGAGCTCGAGACCGACAAGGTCGCGGTCGAGGTGCCGGCGCCGGCCGCCGGAGTGCTTCGCGAGATCCTGCTCGACACCGACGCCGAGGCGCTGCCCGGCGCCGTGCTCGCCCGGATCGCGCCGGTCGCCGAAGTGGCCGGCCATGAGCCGGAGTCGGCGCCTTCTCCGGTCGCCGACGCTCCGGCTCCCAAGTCCCGCCTCGATCCCGAGCTTCGCCTTTCCCCGGCGGTCAAGCGCGCCTTGATCCAGCACGGCATCGACCCCGAGGCGATCGCCGGCACCGGCCGCGACGGCCGGATCACCCGCGCCGACGTCGACCGGGCGGTCGAGCAGGCGACCATCGTCAAGGCCGGCCCTCCCGCCACGGCCCAGCCGCGCGCCGCCGAGCCCGGCGGCAGTTCGATCCGCTCGCACTCGGTGCCGCACGACCGGATGCGGCTTCGGATCGCCGAGAATATGCTCAATTCGGTCACCCGGGCGCCGCACGTCACCGCGATGTTCGAGGCCGATTTCAGCGCGATCATGCGCCACCGCGCCCGCCACAAGGATGCCTGGGCGAAGAAGGGCGTGAAGCTGACCTACACCGCCTATCTCGCCGCCGCCGCGGCCGAGGCGATGAAGGTCGCGCCCGCGATCAACAGCCGCTGGCACGACGACCGGCTCGAGCTGTTCGACGACATCAATATCGGAGTCGGCACCGCTCTCGGCGAGAAGGGGCTGATCGTCCCGGTTCTGCGCAAGGTCCAGACCCTGTCGCTGAAAGGCGTCGCCGCCGGACTCGAAGCCCTGATCGAGAAAGCGCGCACCGAGAGCCTGAGCGCGGCCGACGTGTCGGGGGGCACCTTCACCATCTCCAACCACGGAGTCTCGGGCTCGCTGTTCGCCGCGCCGATCATCATCAACCAGCCGCAATCGGCGATCCTCGGGGTCGGCAAGCTCGAGAAGAGGGTGGTGGTTCGCGAGGTCGACGGTGTCGACACGATCCAGATCCGGCCGATGTCCTACGTCTCGCTGACCATCGACCACCGGGTCGTCGACGGCCACCAGACCAACGCCTGGCTCAGCCGCTTCGTCGAGGTGCTGGAGAGCTGGCCGGAGGAATGAGGCGGCCGGGATGAGCGAGCCGATCCTCTATCGCTACAGCCGTTACGCCGCGCTCGCCGGAGGGTTGCTCCTGCCGGCGATCGAGACCGCGCGGCGCTGGGGCACCGGCAATTATATCGCCTGGGTCGACGACTATCTGATCGGCGCGGCCTTGCTGTTCGCCTTCTCGCAGGCTCGCCGCGGAGTCGCCCGCGGCCGCCTCTGGCTTGCTGCGGCCTGGGGCTTTGCCTGCGGGATCGGCTATATGAGCCTGGTCGGGCACTGGCTCGATCTCGACCAGCCCGACGTCAGCGGAGTGGATCACCGGCTGGTCACCGGGGCACTTGCCGTCGCTCTGCTCCTCGCATTGCTGGCGCTCTACGGCAGCCTCAAGCGGGGACCGCGGGAGTAATACGCCGCAGGCGGCGTCGAAAGGCTGGGGTGACGGTCAGGAAAGCAGGTCGAGATAATTCAATCAGCCTCCGCCGTCGACCGGTAATTGGCGAGCAGCTGGCCCCAGCCGCCGTCCATGCCGGTCTCGTAATCGCCGCGCACTTCCGCGGCCTTCGCGCCGAAGCGCTCGAGGTCGCGATGCTCGAATTCGACGATCGTGTGATCGTCGTCGGGCGTGAAGCTGACCTCGACCGTCGTTTCGAAGTCCGGATCGTAGGTCCATTCGGCGTTGAGCTGCCAGGCGAGCACGACCCGCTCGGGCTCGTCCCAGGCCAGCACTCTGCCCCAATTCATTTCAGAGCCGTCCTCGCCTACTTCGAACCAGCGGCCGCCGGCACGCGGCTCGATCAATACGTCCTTCTGGGGCGAGGCGAGCAGGCTGTGGCCCTTAAGCCACCATCCACCCATTCCCCGGACGAACGTGTCGAACGCCCGTTGCGGGCCGGCTTTCACCCGCAGAGTCTTGCGGATCGGGGCGGGGGTGATCTGCAGTGCTTCGGCGTTCATTGTCTTCCTCCCGTTCGGCGGCCTCGGCATAAGCCGCGAGCGCCTTGTCCCAGAAACTGTCGAGCCAGGCGCGGATCGCTCCGAGCCCGGCCGGATCGATGCGGTAGATCCGCCGAGTCCCGACGGCTTCGTCGCGGACGAGCCGCGCTTCCTTCAATATCTTGAGATGCTGCGACACGGCGGGCCGGCTCACCGGCAACTGCGCGGCGAGCTCGCCGACCGCCATCGGCCGCTGCGAAAGCCGTTCGACGATCGCCTGCCGCATCGGCTCGGCGAGGGCGGCGAAGGCAAGAGCGTTAGTCACAACTAACCGTTAGTCTAAGCTTACCAAAGAGTCAAGATGGGTCCGGCCGTTTGACGAAAGAGATCTCAGGCCTCGAACAACGCCTTCAATTCCTTCTTCATGATCTTGCCGTTGGCGTTGCGGGGGAGGGGTTCGGGCAGGAACAGGATACGCACCGGGGTCTTGAACATGGCGAGCCGGGCGCTGACCCAGGCTTTCAGCTCCGCCTCGCTCGCCTCGGTCCCGGGCGCGAGATGGACGACCGCGGCCGGCTCCTCGCCGAGGGTCCGGTGGGGCAAGCCGATCAGGGCTGCGTCGGTGACGGCGGGATGGTCGTAGAGGACGTTCTCGACCTCCGACGAATAGATGTTCTCGCCGCCGCGGATGATGATGTCCTTGGCCCGGTCGACGATGAAGCAGAAACCCTCCTCGTCCACATAAGCGAGGTCGCCGGTGCGGACCCACCCGTCGACGAAGGTCTCGGCGGTGGCTTCGGGCTTGTTCCAATAGCCCTTCACCATTTGCGGGCCCTTGCACCACAATTCGCCGACCGCGCCGGCGGGCAGGATCGCGCCGTCGGGGCCGGTCACCTTCAGCTCGGCGACCGGGACGGGCGGGCCGCAGCTCTCGGGCCGGTTCAGATAATCCTCGCCGATATGGGCGGTGACGGTCGCGGTGGTCTCGGTCATTCCCCAGCCGTTGCCGGGCAACGCCCCGAACTCCTGCCAGATCAGCCTGACCAACTCGGGCGCCGAGGGTGCGCCGCCATAGCTGATCATCTCGAGGCTGGAGAGATCGAAGCGGCCGCGCTCGGGATGCTCGAGCAATTGCCAGGCGATTGTCGGGACTCCGCCGGTGACGTTGACCCGCTCGCGCTCGATGATCTCGAGCGCCTCGAGGGGGTCCCATTTGCGCATGAAGATGGTGGTGTGGCCGATCGCCATCGACCCCATCAGGCTCGCGCTGCACGCGCTGACGTGGAAGAGCGGGATCACCATCAGCCCGGTCCGCGGCTGGGCTTCCGGGACCGAGTCGCCCCGGCGAAGAGCGGCTCGGGCGGAGGCGTAGCCTGCCGACAATATGTTGGTCAGGATATTGCGGTGGGTGCCGAGCGCGCCCTTGGGGTTGCCGGTCGTCCCGCTCGTGTAGAAGATCGTCGCTTCGTCGTCGGGGTGGATGTCCACCTCGGGCAAGTCCGCCTCGGGCAGATCCTTCCAGGAGGGCGGGGCGCCGATCAGATCCTCGAGGCGAGTGGCATCGACCGCTCCTCCAGCGGACCGGCTGACGATGACATGTTCGAGGTCGGGCAGCGCTGCCCGGTGCGGCCTGATCCGCTCCCAGCGCGCTGAATCGCAGATCAGCAGCCTCGCGCCCGAATCGCGAAGGCCATATTCGAGCTCGGCGCCCGTCCACCAGGCGTTGAGCGGGACGATGATCGCTCCCAAGGCGGTGACCGCGAAGAAGATCGCCGGCCATTCCGGAAGGTTGACCATGGCGAGCGCGACCCGGTCGCCCTTGCCGATTCCGAGCCGCTCGAGCTCGGCCGCCAGCGCCGCCGTGGCGCGGAACGAGGAGTCGAAGCCGATTCTCTCATCCTCGAAGATGGCGATCAGCCTGTCGCCGTGCATTCGGGAGACGCGAGCGAGGAAGGGAAGGGAGGGCGGATTGTTCTTCCATACTCGGGTCGGGATGCCGCGTATCACGGCCTCGTCCATCTCGAAGCGCGCGCCCGGAGCGGTGAGCAAGGCATCGACCTCGGCGAGGCTTCGTCGCGGCCAGTCCGGGTCCAGCTCGAAGCCTGGGATCACTTTACCCCCTGCGCGATTGATTCGTCCGCCTGCCAAGCGATAGGGCGCTCCGGCACGCATAGCGAGGGACAATGGAACAGGCAGACCCGAAGGAGATGGGCTTTGACCCCGACAGGCTCGAGCGCGTTCCCGCGTTCCTGAAGGACCGTTATATCGGACCGGGCCTGCTGGCCGGAGCCCAGCTGCTGGTCGCCCGCGAAGGCAAGGTCGTGCATTTTTCGACCCACGGCGCCGCCCGCGCCGACGGCGAGCCGCTTCGCGGCGACGCTTTGTTCCGGATCGCCTCGATGACCAAGCCGGTCACCTCGGTCGCCTTCATGATGCTTCTCGAGGAAGGCAGAGTCACGCTCGACCAGCCGGTCGAGACAATCATCCCCGAGTGGAAGGCGATCGGGGTCTACGAGCATGGGACCGCCAATACCTCCTTCCGAACCCGCTCGCCCGAGCGGAAGATGATGATGATCGATCTTCTCCGCCACACGTCGGGCCTGACCTACTCCTTCCAGCACCGAACCGAGATCGACGCCGCCTATCGCGCCGCCAAACTCGAGCGCTGGCATGGCGGGCACGACCTCGATTCGTTCGTCGCCGCCTTGGGCAAGGTTCCGCTCGAATTCTCGCCGGGCGAGGCCTGGAATTATTCCGTGTCGACCGACGTCGTCGGGCTCGTCGTCCAACGCGTCTCGGGCCGGCCGTTCGATGAATTCCTTGCCGAGCGGATCTTCGCTCCGCTCGGAATGACCGACACAGGTTTCGCCTGCCCGGCCGATCAGGTTCACCGCCTCGGCGATGCCTGGGCGATGGATCCGAAGAAGGGGCGGGTGCTTTACGACGAGGCGACGAAGAGCGCCTGGTCGAGACCGCCGCGACTGGTCGCCGGCGGCGCCGGCCTGATCTCGACCAGCGCCGATTATCACCGCTTCTGCACGATGCTTCTGAACGGCGGCGAGCTGGACGGGGCCCGGATCCTCGGCCGCAAGACGATCGACCTGATGACCGCCAACCATCTGCCCGGCAATGCCGACCTCACCCAGATGAGCCGCTCTTTGTTCAGCGAGGCGGTCAATGCCGGCCAGGGCTTCGGGCTCGGCTTCGCGGTCAACCTCGATCCGGCGAAGACGATGATCCCGGGCAGCAAGGGCGAATATTATTGGGGCGGGATGTTCTCGACCGCCTTCTTCATCGACCCGGTCGAGCGGGTCCACATGGTCTTCATGGCCCAGCTCATGCCTTCCTCGACCTACCCGATCCGCCGCCAGCTCAAGACCCTGATCTATTCGGCTCTCCGCTGAGGACGGATTCTCATTCCGATCCTGGGCACCGCATTGTCGGGCCAGAGCCGGCCCGCCGTCTGATCGAAGGACGGGTTGCGCACCTTCGAGATCCTGCCTCCCGACTCCAGCCTCCCTGCCGCCTCGGCCGGCGACAGAGGCGCTGTGTCCATGTCGGCGAGCGTCGCGACCGAAGCTTCGTCGCACCAGTCGAGCAGTTTCGGCATAGCCTTCAGATGCGCGCCGGTCCTGCGGAACGCGCGCATCGCGGCTTCGTCGGTCCAGACGGTGACCGTCCAGAAAGTTCGCCGCGGTCCGGAAGCGGTGTAGCCGCCCAGGAAGCCGGGACTTCGCTTGAGCTGGCCCGTGCTCCGAAGCGTGTGGAACAAGAAGCCGGGCAGGAAGCGCAGCCGCCTGATCCTCAGCCGCGTGATCGAGACCGAGGCCATCAGTACCCGCGCGGTCCGACGAGCCGTATCTCGAACAGCTTGGGCCAATTCTTGCCGGTGACGAACAGCCGCTTCTTGCGGGCATCCCAGGCGATGCCGTTGAGGACGCTGTCCCGGTCGGGGGGCGCGTGCTCGGCGACCAATTGCGTAAGATCGATCCAACCGGTGACCCGGCCGGTCTTCGGATCGATCCGCGCGATCCGGCTGGTCATCCAGACGTTGGCGAAAATCTCGCCCTTCACCCATTCGAGCTCGTTGAGCAAAGCTACCGGCCGCCCCTGGTCGGTGACGGTGATCCGGCGCCGCTCGGCCATCGTCGCCGGATCGAGGAATCGCAGCTGGGCGGTGCCGTCGCTCATGATGATGTCGGCGCCGTTCCGGGTCAGCGCCCAGCCTTCGCCCGGATAGTTGAACTGGCCGGTCCGGGTGAAATCGGAGCGCCGCCAGCGGAAGCCGGTTCCGCCTTGCCAGGTCAGGCTGACGATCTCCGATCCCCAGTCGACGATCCCCTCGCCGAAATATTGCGGCGCGATCGTCACCGAACGGAGCACCCGCCCGTCCTCGAGCCGTTCCTCGCGAATGAACGAGCGGCCGTTGAGACCGGTGCTCTCGTAGAGCTTGCCGTCGAGATAGAAGAGACCCTCGGTGAAGGCCCGCGGATCGTGCGGAAAGGTGTTGACGATCGTGTAGCCGTAGACCGGCGGCACCCCGGGGGCGGCGGCCGCGCAGCCAGGCAGGGCAGCGAGCCAGAGGAGGAAGGACGCGAACTTCATTGGCGCAAGCATTCTCTAGGGCGTGTTCATGGTCAGAAGGTCGTAGGATGCGACCACCTCGTCCTTGTGGTTGAAGACGTAGACCGCCCAGCGCACCTCGCCCATCTCCTCGTTGCGGACGCTCTTCGATTTCACGGTCAGCTCCACGCGCATGCTGTCGCCCGGATAGAGGGGGGTCAGGAAGCGCAGAGTCTCCAGGCCGTAATTGGCGAGTACCGGGCCCGGCGCCGGATCGACGAACAGGCCGGCGGCGAAGCTCAGGATCAGATAGCCGTGGGCGACCCGGCCGTTGAAGATCGGGTTCGCCTTCGCCGCCTCCTCGTCCATGTGGGCGTAGAAAGTGTCGCCGGTGAACTCGGCGAAATGCTCGATATCGGCGAGCGTCACTTCGCGGCTCGCGGTCTTCAGGGTGTAGCCGATGTCCAGCTCCGAGATCCGCTTGCGGAACGGATGGGCGCCGGCCTCGGTCTTGGGGGCGCCCGGAAGCCATTGGTGGACGATGCTCGACAGGACGGTCGGCGACCCTTGGAGCGCGGTGCGCTGCATATAATGGGTAACCCCGCGGATCCCGCCCATCTCCTCGCCGCCGCCGGCCCGGCCGGGACCGCCATGGACGAGGACCGGGAGCGGCGAGCCGTGGCCGGTCGATTCCTTCGCGCTGGTCCGGTCGAGGATGACCATCCGGCCGTGAAAGGCGCCGGCGCCGAGCACGAACTCCTCGGCGACCGCCGGATCGAAGGTGAAGAGCGACAGAGCGAGCGAGCCCATGCCGCGATTGGCGAGAGCGATCGCGTCGGCCAGATCCCGGTAGGGCATGATCGTCGAGACCGGGCCGAACGCCTCGACGTCGTGGACCGAATCCGAACCCCAGGGATCGTCCGAGCGAAGCAGGATCGGCGCGATGAAGGCGCCATTGCCCTCGACCGGCGAGCGCATCGGGTCGCCCGAGACGATCCGCGCGGCTTTCGCAAGCTCGGCGACCGCCTCGCGCACCGATTGGAGCTGCGCCCGGCTGGCGAGCGCGCCCATCGTCACGCCTTCGTCGCGCGGATCGCCGATCCTGGCCTTGCCGAGCCGGTCGATCAAAGCTTCCTGGACGGCGTCGATATGCTCGGCCGGCGCCATTGCGCGGCGGATGGCGGTGCATTTCTGCCCGGCCTTGACGGTCATCTCGCGGGCGACTTCCTTGACGAACAGGTCGAATTCGGGGGTCCCTGGCCCGGCGTCGGGGCCGAGGATCGAGGCGTTGAGGCTGTCGCGCTCGGCGATGAATCTTACGCTCTCGCGAGCGATCACCGGATGGCTCTGAAGCTTCATCGCGGTCGCCGCCGATCCGGTGAAGGAGACGACGTCCTGCAACGTCAGATGATCGAGCAGGTCGCCGGTCCCGCCCATGATCAGCTGCAGCGCCCCGGGCGGGAGCACGCCTGCGTCGATCATGATCCTGACCGCATGCTCGGCGAGATAGCCGGTCGAGGAAGCGGGCTTGACGATGGCGGGCACGCCGGCGAGCAAAGTCGGGCCCAGTTTCTCGAGCATCCCCCAGACCGGGAAGTTGAACGCGTTGATGTGGACCGCGACGCCCTGGAGCGAGGTCCAGACATGCTGGCCGACAAAGCTTCCGGTCTTGGACAAAGGCTCCATCGCGCCGTCGATCAGGATGCGCTGATTGGGAAGCTCCCGCCGCCCTTTCGACGAGAAGGAGAAAAGGGTTCCGGCGCCGCCTTCGATATCGATCCAGCCGTCGGTCCGGGTCGCGCCGGTGTCGTAGCTCAGCTCGTACAATTCCTCCTTGCGCGCCATGATCGCGTTGGCGAGATCCTTCAGCATCCAGGCGCGTTCGTGGAAGGTCATTGCGCGAAGCGCCGGCCCGCCGACGCTGCGGGCGTGATCGAGCATGGCGCGGAAATCCAGGCCTTGGCTGCCGGTGGTCGCGACCAGCTCGCCGGTGACGGCGCTGTGCACCTCGGCGAGGCCGCCCGAGGCCTGGAACCAGCCGTCGCGGGCGTAATTGAGCAGGGTGAGCGGCTTCATTCTAATCTCCTCGCCGGGGCCAATAGCGCGTATCAGGTCGCTCCGCTCGGCGAAAATCGGGAAGCGATTTGGATTACGGACCTTCGACGCGTGGCGATCTGAGAGCGCTTCAGCTCGAGCGGCTGCGCTCGACCCTCGCTCATGCCTATGCCGGCTCGCCGCATTACCGGAAGGCGTTCGACGAAGCCGGCCTGTCGCCCTCCGATCTTCGCTCGCTCGACGATCTCCCCCGCTTCCCCTTCACGACCAAGACCGATCTTCGCGAGACCTATCCGTTCGGAATGTTCGCGGTGCCGATGGACCAGGTTGCCCGAATCCACGCCTCGTCCGGAACGACCGGCAAGCCGACCGTGGTCGGCTACACGAAGGAGGATATCGAGACGTGGGCCGGGCTGGTGGCGCGGAGCATCCACGCCGCCGGCGGAAGGGCCGGAATGAAGGTCCATGTCGCCTACGGCTACGGCCTGTTCACCGGCGGGCTGGGCGCGCATTACGGCGCCGAGGCGCTTGGCTGCACCGTCATCCCGATGTCGGGCGGGCAGAGCGAGAAGCAGGTCCAGCTGATCATCGACTTCGAGCCGGAGGTGATCATGGTCACGCCGAGCTACGCCCTCGCCTTGATCGACGAGTTCCGGCGCCAGGGGCTCGACCCGGCCGCCTGCTCGCTTCGGTACGGACTCTTCGGCGCCGAGCCCTGGACCGAGGCGATGCGCTCCGAGATCGAGAGCGCCTTCGGCCTTCAGGCGACCGACATTTACGGCCTGTCCGAGGTGATGGGCCCCGGAGTCGCCCAGGAATTTGTCGGCCGCGGCGGTGGGCCGACCATCTGGGAGGATCATTTCCTGCCCGAGATCGTCGATCCCGCGACCGGCGAGCCGCTTGCCGACGGCGAGGAAGGCGAGCTCGTCTTCACCTCGCTGACCAAGCAGGCGCTGCCGGTGATCCGCTACCGCACCCGCGATCTCACCCGCCTGCTCCCGGGCGATGCGACTCCGATGCGCCGGATGGCGAAGATCACCGGCCGCTCGGACGACATGCTGATCATCCGGGGAGTCAATCTGTTCCCGTCGCAGGTCGAGGAATCGGTGCTCAACTGCCCCGGCCTCGCCCCCCATTTCCTGCTCGAGCTGAGCCGGCCCGACCGGCTCGATCGGCTGCTGGTCCGGGTCGAAGCGCGGCCCGATCTGCCGGCCGATCTGTGGGACGAGCAGGGGCGCCTTCTTGCCTCCTATCTGAAAGACATGGTCGGAATCAGCGCCGAGATCCAAATCGAGGCGTCCGGAGCGATCGAGCGCTCGGCCGGTAAAGCCAGCCGTGTGCGCGATTTGCGTTCCAACACCTGATCGGGAGGGGCTAAGGGCTCGATATGGACCAGCCTTCCCTCACTCTCCCCGACATCGAAGCAACGCGGGCCATGATCGCGCCGCACGTCGTGCGCACCCCGGTCCACGACTGGCAGGGGCGGGAGATCGAGGCTCTGCTGGCGCCCGGGACTCGGGTGAACCTCAAGCTCGAACTGTTCCAGCGCAGCGGGACGTTCAAGGCGCGCGGGGCGATCTCCAAGGCGATGCGGCTGTCCCCGGACGAACTGGCCCGCGGAGTCACCGCGGTCAGCGCCGGCAACCATGCCATCGCCGCCGCTTATGCCGCCGCCACCCTGGGCACCTCCGCCAAGGTGGTGATGATGGGCTCGGCCAATCCGGCCCGGGTCGCGGCCTGCAAGGCGCTCGGCGCCGAGGTGGTGACCGCGCCCGACGGAAAGACCGCCTTCGAGATGGTCGAGGCGATCGCCCGCGATGAGGGCCGATCCTTCATCCATCCGTTCGAAGGGCCCTATACGGCGCTCGGAACCGCGACTCTGGGCGCCGAATGGCTCGAGCAGGTCCCCGATCTCGACGCCGTGATCATCGCGATCGGCGGCGGCGGCCTGTGCGGCGGGGCTTCGGCCGCGATCAAATTGCTCAAGCCCGACTGCCTGGTCTTCGGAGTCGAGCCGACCGGCTCCGACACGATGACCCGAAGCTTCGCGGAGGGGAAACCGATCGACCATGCCGAGGTGCTGACCATCGCCGACAGCCTCGCCCCGCCTTTCGCTCTGCCTTATTCGTTCGGCCTGTGCCGGGCCAATGTCGACGACATCGTCCTGGTCGACGACGATGCGATCCGTGCGGCCATGGCCTTGCTGTTCCGCGAGATGAAGCTCGCGGTCGAACCGGCGGCGGCGGCGGCCACCGCGGCTCTGGTCGGACCGCTTCGAGACCGGCTGGCGGGGAAGAAAGTCGGTGTTCTGGTATGCGGCTCGAACATCGATTTCGACACGTTTGAGCGGCATATTCGCCAGGCGCCGGCCTAAACACTTCTCGTCATTCCAGCGAAAGCTGGAATCTCAGTGCCTTTGCCGAGTCCGAGAAAGGAAAAGGGAGATTCCAGCTTTCGCTGGAATGACGGATTTCATTTGCCCGTGAATTTCGGCGGCCGCTTCTCCATGAAGGCCGCGACGCCTTCGCGATAATCACTGCTGTAGCCGAGCTCGCGCATCGAATCGCGCTGAAGATCGAGCTCCTCGTCGAGGCTGTGGCCCCAGCTCTCGCGGATCATCGTCTTGATCCGGGCGAGACCGCGGGTCGGCGCCTGAGCGAAACGGGCGGCCAGCGCGTCGACCTCGGCGTCGAGCTGGTCGTCCTCGACCGCCTTCCAGATCAGCCCCCATTCGGCCGCCTTTTCCGCAGGCAGCGGCTCGGCGGTCAGCGCCAGGCCCAGGGCACGCGCCTGCCCGACCAGCCGGGGCAGGATCCAGGTGCCGCCGCTGTCGGGGATCAGGCCGATATTGGCGAAGGACTGGATGAACCTGGCGGATTTGGCGGCGATGACGATGTCGCAGGCCAAAGCGATATTGGCGCCCGCGCCGGCCGCGACCCCGTTCACCCGGGCGATGACCGGCATCGGCAACGAGGTCAGCCGCCGGATCAGCGGATTGTACCTCTTCTCGACCGACTCGCCGAGATCGACCGCCTCGCCCGGGGCGACCGCGCGGTCGTTGAGATCCTGCCCCGCGCAGAAGCCGCGGCCGGCGCCGGTGACGATCAGGGTACGCGCATCGCCGAGGTCGGAGAGTGCGTCGGCGACCTCCTCGTGCATCTCGACGGTGAAGCTGTTGAGCCGGTCGGGCCGATTGAGAGTGAGGCGGGCGACGCCGCCCTCGGCCTTGAAGTCGATGGTGCCGTAAGCCATGGCGCACTGATAGCTAAGGAGCGGGCGTGAGCGCAAACGCATTGGCCGATCGGATCGCCCGGCAGATGCTCTCTATGGAGGGCACCGGGCCGGCCTGGGGCGTGGAGATCGAGGAAGCCCGCGAAGGCTATGCGCGGATCCGCATGATTCTTCGGGCCGACATGCTCAACGGCCACGGCATCGGCCATGGCGGAATGATCTTCGCGCTCGCCGACACCGCCTTCGCTTACGCCTGCAACAGCCGCAACCTGCGAAGCGTCGCCGCCCAGGCTTCGATCGTCTTTCTCGACTCGGCTCGTGAAGGCGAGACCCTGGTGGCGGAATGCGAGGAGCGGGCGCTTGTCGGACGCTCGGGGGTTTACGATGTGAAAGTGACCGGCGAAGGCGGCCGTGCAATCGCCGAATTCCAGGGCTTTTCGCGCAGCATGGGCGGCGCGGTGATCGAGGATTGACCGCCATTGCGAGCGCAGCGAAGCAATCCAGCCTCTCGGAACTCTTCTGGATTGCTTCGTCGCTCCGCTCCTCGCAATGACGAATGAAGGAGTGACCATGACCGAAGCTTTCATCTGCGACGCGGTGCGCACGCCGATCGGCCGTTACGGCGGATCGCTCGCCCATGTCCGCGCCGACGATCTCGCCGCGATTCCGATCCGCGCTTTGATCGAGCGCAACCCGGATGTGGACTGGGACGAGGTGGACGACGTCATTTTCGGCTGCGCCAACCAGGCCGGCGAGGACAATCGCAACCTCGCGCGGATGGCCGGTCTTCTCGCCGGGCTTCCCGACCGATCGGGGGGTGTTACCCTCAACCGCCTCTGCGGCTCCGGCATGGACGCGGTGGCGATGGCGGCGCGGGTGATCCGCGGAAGCGAGGCGGACATGATTATCGCCGGGGGCTCGGAGAGCATGAGCCGGGCGCCGTTCGTCATGGCCAAGGCGACGAGCGCCTTCGACCGCAATGCCGAGATATACGACACCACGATCGGCTGGCGCTTCGTCAATCCGAAGATGAAGCATGCTTATGGCGACGACACGATGCCGAGCACGGCCGAGAATGTCGCTCAGGAGTTTCAGATCAGCCGCGACGACCAGGACGCCTTCGCGGTCCGGAGCCAGGAGAAAGCCGCCAACGCGCAGGCGACTGGCCGGCTCGCCGCCGAGATCGCGCCGGTCACCATCCCGCAGCGCAAGGGCGATCCGATCGCCGTCGACCGGGACGAGCATCCGCGCAAGACCAGTGTCGAGGCGCTCGCCAAGCTGAAGCCGATCGTGCGGCCCGACGGCACGGTCACCGCCGGCAATGCGTCGGGGGTCAATGACGGCTCCGCCGCACTGATCGTAGCCACCGAGGACGCGGCGAAGCGTAACGGTCTCACGCCCCGGGCCCGAGTCGTCGGCGCGGCGGTGGCCGGAGTGCCCCCGAGGATCATGGGCATCGGCCCGGCCCCGGCGTCCGAGAAATTGCTCAATCGGCTCGGCCTCAAGATCGCCGACATGGACGTGATCGAACTGAACGAAGCCTTCGCCGCACAGGGCCTCGCGGTGATGCGCCAGCTCGGGATCGCGGACGATGCCGAGCATGTGAATCCGAACGGCGGCGCGATCGCGCTCGGCCACCCGCTCGGAATGTCCGGCGCGCGGCTGCTGCTGACCGCTACGGAGGAATTGCAGCGTAAGGGGGGCCGATACGCGCTGTGCACCATGTGCATTGGCGTCGGTCAGGGCATCGCGACGGTGATCGAGCGGATTTGAATTCCCCTCCCTACAGCGGAGGGGCAGGGGTGGGCGCGAGCGAGCGGGCTCGATGCCTGCAAGTTCGCCACCTGTGCCTTCGCCCGCATCGAGCGGGCTCAGTCACCACCCACCCCTCAATCCCCTCCCTTGAAGGGAGGGGAAGACTTCTTGTCGGCCTTCGCGAACGCCCGCGAAGCATCCTTGCCCACCCACTTCGCGCTCTTGTCCGGCGACGCGGCCAGTCTCTCGGCAACCTCCCGCGCCGCCGCGCGAAGCGTCTCGCTCTTGCGTCCGCCGATCGTTCGAAGCGCCCAGCTGACGCCCTTCCTGACGAAGTTGCGCCCATCGGTGGCGGCGGCTTCGATCAGCGGCAGGCGGGACAGGAACGGTTCGTCCGCCTCCTTTTTCCGGTGCAAAGCGAGGCCGGCGAGCAATGCGAAGGCGCTTCGCTTCACATATTCTTCGGGATCGTCCGCCCAGCGGTCGACCATCGCGAACGCATGCTCGGTCCGGTCGAACAGAGCGAAGCACAAAGTGTCGCAGGTCGCCCAATTGTCGAAGTCGCGCGCCTGGCGGTCCATCTGCTCGGGAGTGACCAGTTTCGGATCGTCGACATAGGCGGCAAGCAGCCGCGCTTCGTAGATTCCGATCTTCCACAAGGCCGCGGCGAGATCGTGGTCGCGGCCCATCTGCTTGCCGACCATCTGGATCCCGGCCATCGGCACTCCGATCACCCGGCCGGCGGTGACGATGCCGTAGCGCGACAGGCCGTCGCTGATTCGGGTCTCGGCTTTCTCCTCGAGCGCCGCAATCGCCTCGGCCAGCCTCACCGCTCTTCCGCGCCCTTCAATTTGTGCAGGATGATCGAATTGCCGTCGGGATCGAGGCAGACTGCCATTCGGCAGACCGGACTCTCGATATTGTCCGCCGGGAAGGCGACGCCTTTGGTCTTGAGGTCCGCGATCAGGCCGGCAAGGTCTTCGACCTCGAACGCGATCGTCCCGCCCGCATTGGCGCTGGGCTCCTGCTGGGTGACGGTCGTGATCGCGAGGCAGCCGCCGCCGGGCAGGTCGAACTCGACCCACGGACTGGCCGCTCCGCTTCGGCTCGGCCCGAGCCCGAGAGTCTCCTCGTAAAAGGCGCGAGCCCGGGCCATGTCGGAGACCGGGTACATCGTGAACACCACCTTGTTGAACATGGTCGTCCCTCCCATCCCGAACCCTAACATGTTCCGGGACTGTATCGAGTCTGCCACTCGGCGCACGCTCGCGCGTTGATTGCCGCAAAAGGCGCAGCCTGCTAGGGCCCGCGCCGGGAGAAATGCATGTACACGACCGAGCTTCAGAAGAGCGCCAGCATCGCCTCGACCGAGGATCCCGAGCGCTCGGCCGCATTCGAGGCGCGGGTCGCCGCCGACGAGTTCATCGAGCCCAAGGACTGGATGCCGGAAGCCTATCGCCGCACCCTCGTCCGCCAGATCTCCCAGCACGCCCATAGCGAGATCGTCGGGATGCTCCCCGAGGGCAACTGGATCGGACGCGCGCCCTCGTTGCGCCGAAAGGCGATCCTCCTCGCCAAGGTCCAGGACGAAGCCGGCCACGGCCTCTATCTCTATTCCGCGGCCGAGACGCTCGGCACGTCGCGCGAGGAGATGATCGAGGCTCTCCATTCGGGCAAGGCCAAGTACAGCACGATCTTCAATTACCCGACCCTGACCTGGGCTGACATGGGCGCGATCGGCTGGCTGGTCGACGGCGCCGCTATCATGAACCAGGTGCCTCTCCAGCGCACCTCCTACGGCCCCTATGCCCGGGCGATGGTCCGGGTCTGCAAGGAGGAGAGCTTCCACCAGCGCCAGGGCTATGAGATCATGATGGCGATGACCTCGGGCACGCCCGAACAGATGCGGATGGCGCAGGACGCGCTCAACCGCTGGTGGTGGCCGAGCCTGATGATGTTCGGCCCGCCCGACGACAACAGCCCCAACACCGCCCAGTCGATGCGCTGGCGGATCAAGCGCGAGACCAATGACGAGCTCCGCCAGAAATTCGTCGACATCACCGTGCCGCAGGGCGAGGCGCTCGGCCTGACCTTCCCCGATCCCGATCTCACGTGGAACGAGGAGCGCGGCGCTTACGATTTCGGCGCGATCGACTGGGACGAATTCTACGCGGTGGTGAAGGGCGAGGGCCCGGTCGCCCGCGAGCGGATCACCGCCCGCCGCGAAGCCTGGGAGAAAGGCGCCTGGATCCGCGAAGCCGCCGCCGCTTATGCGGAGAAGAAGGCGGGCAAGAGGGAGGCGGCCTAGGCCGTCATCCCAGCGGAAGCTGGGATCTCACTTCCTTGCGGAGTGGGAGAAGAACAAGAGAGATTCCAGCTTTCGCTGGAATGACGGATCAGGATGACGGGTAGAGATTGATGAGCAACGACTGGCCGCTCTGGGAAGTGTTCGTCCGCTCGCGCGGCGGGCTTTCGCACCGCCATGTCGGATCCGTCCACGCCCCCGACGCCGAGATCGCTCTCCGACACGCCCGCGACACCTATACGCGGCGGATGGAGGGGGTCAGCCTCTGGGTGGTGCCGTCGGCATCGATCGCCGCGTCGGATCCGGCCGAGGACGGACCGATGTTCGAGCCGGCCGAGAACAAGATCTATCGCCACCCGACCTTCTATTCGATCCCGGACGACATAAAGCATATTTGATGCTCAGAGTACGCGCCAACCCCTCCACCATGCTGCGCATGGTCCCCCTCCCCGTACCGGGGAGGAATTGATGGCATCCTTGCCTCCGATCGATCTCCCGGCCGGAGCCACCGGCGAAGGCGCGTTCGACGCGCCGGCGGCCGACGACACGCACCGCTCCGCTTTGTTCGATTACGTCCTTCGCCTCGGAGACGACGCGTTGATCCTCGGCCAGCGGCTGAGCGAATGGTGCGGCCACGCGCCGAGCGTCGAGGTCGATCTCAGCCTCGCCAACATGGCGCTCGATCTGGTCGGCCAGGCGACCCATTTCCTCAACTATGCCGGCGAGGTCGAAGGCGAGGGCCGCGACGGCGATCGGCTCGCTTTCCACCGCGACGTTCTCGATTTCCGCAACTGCCTGCTGGTCGAGCAGCCGAACGGCGATTTCGCCCAGACCATGGCTCGGCAATTCCTCTACTCGACCTGGCAGAAGATGCTGTTCGATCATCTTGCCGGCTCGATCGACGATAAGATCGCGGCGGTCGCCGCCAAGGCGGTCAAGGAAGTCGCCTATCATCAGGAGCTTGCGTCGGAATGGGTGATCCGCCTCGGCGACGGCACCGAGGAGAGCCGCGGCCGGATGGAAAGCGGCCTCGCCTGGATGTGGCGCTTCATCCCGGAGCTGTTCGAGGCGGACGAGATCGCGACCGCGATGGCCGGCCGCGGGATCGGCGTCGACCCGGGCGTTTTCCGGGCCGATTACGACCGCCGGGTGTGCGAGGTGCTCGCCGAGGCGACTCTCGCTCCGCCGCCCGACCAGCGCCCGATTCTCGGCGGCCGAAGGGGCCATCATAGCGAGCATCTCGGCCATCTGCTCTGCACGATGCAGTTCCTGCCCCGAACCTATCCGGACTCGACATGGTAGCGGCGGCGCGGCGGCAGGATGACACGGCGCGAATCTGGGCCGTGCTGGAAACCGTGCCCGACCCGGAGATTCCGGTCCTGTCGGTCGTCGATCTCGGGGTCGTCCGCGAGGTCGACGCCTGGGCCGGCCGAGTCGCGATCACGCCTACCTACACCGGATGCCCGGCCACATTGGTGATCGAGCGGGACATAAGATCGGCGCTTGATCGGGCCGGCTTCGGCGGCATCGCCGTGGAAACGATCCTCGCGCCGCCCTGGACCACCGACTGGATCAGCGAAGCGGGCCGGGAGAAACTTCGGGCCTATGGCATCGCTCCGCCCAATCCGCCCGGCGTTCGCCGCGTGGAATGCCCGCAATGCGGCTCGGCCGACACCGAGGAGATCAGCCGCTTCGGCTCGACGCCGTGCAAGGCATTGTGGCGCTGCCGCGCCTGCGCCGAGCCGTTCGACCTGTTCAAATGCCATTGAGCCATGTCGGTCGGCTTCCATCCGCTTAGAGTCGCCGAAACGGTTCCCGAGACGGCCGAAGCGATGTCGATCCGCTTCGACATACCGGAGGAGTTGCGCGAGACGTTCCGGTTCAAGCCCGGCCAGCATCTGACTCTGCGCGCCGAGCTCGGCGGCGAGGAGGTCAGGCGCAATTACTCGCTCTGCGTCGCGCCTCAGGACGATCAGGTGAAGGTGACGGTGAAGCGCATCGCCGGCGGCATCTTCTCGAACTGGGCGAACGAGCATTTGAAGCCGGGCGACCTGATCGAGGCGATGCCGCCGCACGGAAGCTTCACCTGGGATTTCGATCCCGGCGCCCGCGGCCATTATGTCGGCTTCGCCGGCGGCTCGGGGATCACTCCTGTCATCTCCTTGCTCAAGACCGCTCTGACGGTCGAGCCTGAGAGCCGCTTCACCCTCTTCTACGGCAATCGCGACAGCCAGTCGGTGATCTTCCTCGAGGAGCTGGCGCGGCTCAAGAACCGCTTCATGGGGCGGCTCGAGATCCACCATTTCCTCGCCGAGGAATCGGAGGATATCGAGCTGTTCAACGGAATGCTCGACCGCTCCAAATGCGACGAGATCCTGACCCATCTGGTCGACCCGGCCGAGGTGACGAGCTTCTTCATCTGCGGTCCCGGCCCGATGATGGACGCTGCCGAGGAAGCGCTGGTCGCCCGCGACGTGCCCCGCGACCGGATCCATATCGAGCGCTTCACCGCCGGCCGTCCCTCGGCCGCGCTCGAGGCGCAGATGCAGGCTTTGCAGAGCAAGGCGCAGGGCCTGACGATGATGGTCACGCTCGACGGCCGCAAGCGGCGCGTGGCGTTCGACGCCGAGGCCGGCAACATCCTCGACAGCGCCCGCAAGGCGGGCCTGCCCGCGCCTTATGCCTGCAAGGCCGGGGTTTGTGCGACGTGCCGGGCGCGGGTGGTCTCAGGCGATGTCGAAATGGCTGCGCGCTACGGGCTCAGCGACGACGAGGTGGCTGCGGGTTACGTGCTGACCTGCCAATCGGTGCCGAAGGGCGAGGGCATCGAGCTGGATTACGACGCTTAGACTTGTCCGGAGTCTTTGCGTCCTTCGATACGCGTCTTCGCCAAGCTCAGCCGCTACTCAGGATGAGCGGAAAGAGAGAGATCCGCTCATGCTGAGTAGGCATTGAGCGAAGTCGAAATGCCGTATCGAAGCACAAGCTCACCGGCTACTCAGGATGAGCGGTGAGGGACCTTACTTCTTTCCCCGCCCGCCGGCGGAGCTGTAGCCGATGCTGGAATTGCCGCGCGCCGTGTCGTGGTAGGAGATGACCGCGCGGACCGTCTTCTGCATCGCCGCCATGCGCTGGCCGAGCGGGGCCGAGGTGCGGCGGATCATCACCGCCATCGCGTAGGAGCGGCCGTCGGGCGCGGTGATGATGCCGATATCGTTGTAGCCGGCCTGGACTCCGCTGAGCACCTGGCCGGTCCCGGTCTTGTGCGACAATTGCCAGCCGGGCTCGAGCCCGCCCTTGAGGCGCTGCGGGCCGGTCTTGGTGTTCGACATGATCGAGAGCAGCCGCCGGGTCGAGGAGGGCGACAGCAATTCGCCGCGCTTGAGGCGCGACAAAGCGTCGACGATCCCGAGCGGCGTCGCTCCGTCCATCGGATTGGCGATATAGCGTTCGAACGCCTGGTGCCGGGCCGAGGCCGGAACCGCGTTGCGCGCCGCGTAGAAGCCGCCTCCCACCGAATAGCTCTGCTTCCATTCGATCCCGGCGATCGAGCTTTGCAGGAGCCGCTCGCCCGGGCCGAAGCGGACTCCTTCGATGCCCTTGTCGCGGAGGAAGGCGCGGACCGCCTCCGGCCCGCCGGCGCGGCGGAGGACGGCGTCGTTGCAGGTATTGTCGCTCTGGGTCAGCGCCCGGAACATCAGGCTCCCGACCGTGCTGGTGTAGCCGTTGGCGCCGATCTGGGCGGCGATCGGCTGGTGGAAGAGGGTGAGGTCCTCGCGGTGGAGGGTGACCGGCGCGTCGAGGCTCAACTCGCCGCGGTCGGCCTTGTCGAGCGCGGTCAGGGCAACCCAGAATTTGCTGACGCTCTGCTGCGGGAAATAGGTGTCGCCGTCGAACGCGGTCGACCAGCCGCTGTCGATCTCCTCGACCGCAATCCCGATGTCGCCGTTAAAGGCCTCGGCGATCGAACGGATCTCGGCCTCGAGCGCCCGATGGGCCGAAGTCTCCTCGGCATTGTAGAAACGCTGCGGAACCAGATTCTGGGCGTAGCCGTGCGGCCGAGCCTTCGACTGCGCCACGCCCTGCTGCGGCGAAACGGCCGTGAGCGCTACGGCGGTCAGGAAGGCGATGTTTCGACTCATGGATACATTTCGACCGGAACGCTCACGCAACATCAAACTCTCCCAGACCTTTCCACGACTTGCACCCTGCATAGGACTCTACTGGTTTCTGTCAGCTTAAACTCCGGCCCGTCTCGGCGAGACGTTCTCTTCCTGCGACGGATTAGTGGAACGATCTCAGACACTCAGAACGAAGCGCGGGCGGTGAGCCGGATGTCGCGGCCGGCGAGCGGCGCGAAATCCTTGAGGAAGCTGGCATGGCGCCGTGCGTCGACGTCGAAGATGTTGTTGGCCGACAGTGTCAGGCTGAGCTCGCGATGGGCGCGGAACGGAGTCAGCGACACCGAGGCGTTGACCATCGTGTAGCCGTCGGTCGGGGTCTCGAAGGCGGCGACCCGGTCCTGGCCCGTGACCCTTTCGACCTCGAGGCGGCCATTGACCAGTTTGGATTGCGCCTCGATCCCGCCGAGCAGGCGAAGCGGCGGGATCCGCGGCGCCGGGCCGACGGTCCGGATCGTCGCCCGCACATAGTCGGCGAGCCCGTCCAGATTGAGCGCCAAATGGCCGATGCGGGCGAGGCGGACCGAGCCTTCCACCTCGAAGCCGAGATAGCGGGCGTCGGCCTGGCGGGTCTCGAAGACGGGGAGATCGTCCCGGATCGCGCCGGTGGCGGCCTCGTAAATATAGTCGCTGAACCACATGCGGTAAGCGGACGCGCCGTAGCTGTAGCCGTCGCCCGAGCCTTTCAGGGTGAGCTCGACGCCATTGCTTTTCTCCTTGGCGAGGCCGGGATCGCCGATCTCGAAGGCCTGGGTGCCGGGGTGAGGCCCGTTGACGTAGAGCTCCTCGGCGCTCGGCGCCCGCTCGCTGTGCGAGAGGTTGAGCCCGACCCGGACCGCCTTGCTTCCGAGGCTTGCGCCGACCGAGCCCGAATAAGCGTTGAAGGTGCGGCTGAGGTCGGGATTGCCGATTTGCGCGTCGGCGTCGGCGCGGACCGTCTGCCGCTCGTATCGTGCGCCGGCTTCGGCGCGCAAAATGCCCTTCGAGAAGGATTCGAGGGCGAACAGGCCGAACTGGGCGGTGCGATTGCGCGGAAGCGATTTCTCGGCTCCGACCGTTCGCAGGTCGCGGTGGAAATATTGGGCGCCGAAGCCCCCGCCCCAGCCGTTCCGGGTCGACTGGACCGCTTCCAGGCGCGCTTCATAGCCCTTGTTGAAGAAGGTAGTGCCGGCCACCCCGGCCTCGTCGAGCTCGCTGTGCGTGTAGTCGGACCAGCCGCCGCGCAGCCTCAGGCTGTCGACGAAGCCGCTTCCGGTATCGATCTCGGCGCGGCCGTCCAGCCTGGTCTGCTTGAGATCGATCCGCGACGCTTCGGCCTCGATCGCCGGATCGAGCGAGAAGCGGAGCGGTATCCCGTAGAGGCTGTCGAGCCGGTTGATCGAGAAGCCGACATTGTTGTCGCCATGGATCCACGCCGCTCCGAGGGCGAGGTCGCTGGTCCGGCCGCCGCTGTTCGGCAGCTCGCCGCGCAGGGCGGCGAGCGCCCTTATGTCGGGATCGGGACTGGCAAGCGCCTGCGCGCGGACAGTCGGCGACAGCAGGAAGCCGCCGACCCTGAGATCGCCGGTCTTGCTGTAATTGGCGTCGGCGTGGATCACGAAGTCGTTGCCGACCGCCACGTCGAGCGCGGCGTTTCCCGAGCGCTCGTCCGCGGCCGAGCCGTAGGTGAGGATCCCCTCGGGATGGACGTCGTCGGGCGGCACCCGGCGCGGGATCCGGGCGTCGATCACATTGACCACCCCGCCGACCGCGGCCGATCCGAACAGGAGAGCGCTCGGACCGCGAAGCACCTCAATTCGGTCGGCGGTGAGCGGGTTGATCGCGACGGCATGGTCGACGCTGGTGTTGGAGACGTCGAGGCTGCCGATGCCGTCGGTGAGGATGCGGATTCGCTCGCCCTGGAATCCTCGCAGGATCGGCCGCGAGGCGTTGGGGCCGAACGACGTGGCCGAGACGCCCGGCTGGCGCGCCAGAGTCTCGCCGATGGTCGGACGCATGTCGCGCTCGAGCGCGACGCCGCTCAGCACCGACGTGCCGGAGAGCACGTCCTCCTTGTTGCGCCGGAAGCCGGTGACGACGATCTCGCCGGTGTCGTTCTGTGCGGCCGGGGGCAGCGCGGCTTCGGCCGGCGGCTCGTCGGGCGCAGCGGGCTGGTCAGCGGGAGGCGGCGCATCCTGGGCGGAAGCGGTGGCGGGAATCGAAACGGCCAGCGCACTGCAGGCCAGGAGGAGGTGGCGAATCAACATATCGGGGACCAATCGTCTTTCTGGAATCCGCGACGCTCGGCGTGCGCTCTTCCAAAGGGATTTGCAGCTGAGCGTCCGGGACGCTCGAGTAGGTCCCGCCCGAGGCAGGACGGCGATTGGTCAGGCGGATGGCGGCTCGAGCAAAGGTGGCGCCGAGGCGGATTTCAGCCGAGGCTCGACCGAAGGCGGAAAGCGGATCGGCTCGAGCGGACGAAACGGCTCGGTGTCGACGCTCGCCGGGAGCATCTCCGCGGGCCATTGGATGGAGGCGCTCGCCGATTGCGAGCCCTTCTTCGAGGCGACCGAAGCCGCGGCCTCCTCGCGGAGGGAAACCGCCGCGACGTGACGGTCGCTACTGTGCCGCGCGGCGATATGCTCGGCGAGGCTCTGGTGGTGGCAGATGGCCGCGGCCACGGACGATCCCTGGCCGATTACGATGGCGAAGATCATCAGCAAGGCCAGGAAACGCGCCATCGGTGTCGGTCTATTCGCTTTCTCGATAATAAGGATGCATTGCCCCAGCCGGGATTTAGCCTGGTGTGATCCTATATCAAGCGCGTCCGGCGCGAAAATGCGGCGGTCCGTCGATCTTCTCCACGAATTGCTTCAGCGCCGCCCAGGAACGCGCTTTCTCCTCGAAGGCGAGGGTGAAAGCCGGGCTGCTCGAGGGAAGTGGGACGAGGGCGAGATCGGGGCGGCCGGCAAGCTGGCTCATCCCGAGCGACGCCGACTTGCCGCCGTTGAAGCCGATCGCGCGCAGGTTCGGCAGGGTCGCGACGAGCCGGGCCAGATCGTTGGCGCTGTGGTCGCGGATGGCGCCGTCGAGGCTTCCCCGCCGGGTCGCGGATTCAACCGTGTCCCACAGGCCGATTCCGGCGGCGAGCAGGTTCTCCAGCCTTGCCTGATAGGACAGGCTCTCCAGGTCGGACCCGATCACTCGGCCCAGCAATCGCCAGAACTGGTTGCGCGGATTGGCATAATATTGGCCGCGGGCGAGCGACTGCTCGCCGGGAAGGCTGCCGAGCAGGAGCAGGCGCGTTCGCTCGTCCACCACCGGCGGGAAGGACCGCTTCAAACTCATTCCTCGAAAGGTTCGGCCGCGGTCCGGCGGCCGAGCAGGAAGGCCTCGGCGGTGAGGCGCAGCGGTGCGAGATCGACATGGCTGGTCCCGCTCTGGATCAGCTCGGCGAAGCAAGCGTAGAGCGACGGATATTCGGCCGGTCCTTCCGTCCCGATCTCCTTGCCGTCGACGCTGAGCCGGGCGCCGCCCTCGCTCAGCACCATCTTCTCGCCGCTGTCGGTGACCAGCTCGATCGTCCAGGTCTCGCCGCTTTGCTGGCGCCAGTCGAACTCGGCGGGGATCTCGCCCTCGACCGCCGGACCGGCGAGCTTGAGCGAGGCGGCGATCGGCATTTGCCGGTTCGAGGGGACGAACAGCTCGGCCGATCGGACGAACAGGGCGCCCGGAACGATCCGGCTGGCGATCGACAGAGCGTTGATCCCCGGATCGAATATGCCGAAGCCGCCCGGCTCCCAGATCCAGGCCTGGCCCGGATGCCATTTGCGCACGTCCTCGCGCCAGAGGATGCGCATCGACGCGATCCTTCGGCCGGCGAGCCTCGCCTCGGCGGCGGCCACCGCAGGCGCGTGCTGGGCGTGCCAGGTGGTGAACAGGCTGACCTTGGCGTCGCCGGCGAGACGGGACAGTTCCTCGACCTCGCCGAGCGACATTCCGGGGGGCTTTTCGAGAAGGGCGTGGAGCCCGGAGTGGATGCAATCGCGCGCGATCTCGTAACGGGGCGCGGGCGGGGTGGTGATCGCGACCGCGTCGAGGTCATGGATCGCCTCGAACATGTCCTGGTGGCTCGTGAAGCAGGGCACGCCGGGATGGCCCTGGCGCTGGCGGCTCACCGTCGCGGCGAGCTCGAAGCGCGGGTCGTTCTCGATCGCCGGGACGTGCTGGTCGCGGGCGATCTTGCCGTAGCCGATGATCGCGATCCGGATCCTCGCCATCAGCCGCGAAGCCCCTCGACATAGGCGCGCGCTTTCTCGGCGGTCTCGGCCGCGGACTGGCTTGGTCTGTAGAGGCCCGAGCCGAGGCCGAACCCGTCGGCGCTCGCCTCGAGCCAGGGGCGCATCGAGTCGGCGCGCACTCCGCCGACCACGAGCAACGGGACGTGCTTCGGAAGCACGGCCCGCTGCGCCTTGACCATGGCCGGACTGGCGGCTTCCGCGGGGAAGAGCTTGAGGCCGTGAGCGCCGGCCCGAAGCGCCTCGAAGGCTTCGGACGGCGTGAAGAAGCCGGGCATCGAGACCATGTCCGCGTCGACCGCGGCTTCGATCACCGGCGCGAACGTGTTGGGCGAGACGATCAGCCGGCCGCCGGCATCGCGCACCCGGGCGACGTCGGCCGGATCGAGCACGGTCCCGGCACCGATCAGCGCTTCGTCGCCGAAGCGGCGGGCAAGCCGCGCGATGCTGTACAGCGGCTCGGGCGAGTTGAGCGGCACCTCGATGATCCGGATTCCGGCCTCGACGATCGCGGCGCCGATCGCCTCAGCCTCCGCGGGGGTCACTCCGCGGATGATCGCGACGAGCGCGCATTCGCTCAGCCTTTTCCTCAGTTCCTCGCCCGGATTCATTGCACCAGCTCCGCCAGATGGATCGCGCCCGCCACGAAAGCCTGCTCGCCATCGCTCTCGCGCGCGGGCCGGCCCGCGACGGCGAGGGCGGACGCGAAGAGGCGCGTCAGCTCCGGCCGCCCCATGACGAAGATCTCCGCATCGCCCGCGAAGCGGAGGCCGAAGCGCAGGTCGGCGCCGATCAGAAGGCCGCTGGCATAAGAGGCGGCTTCCTCGCGCGGCGCCTTGCCGAGCAGTGCGCGCGCCCGGACCGAGAAGAGCTCGGCGGTGAGGTCGTCATTGCCGAGCCCGTGCCGGACTCCGGCTTCGAACGCCGGATCGGGCTCAACCGATGCGGCCAGCAGATCGGCCAGGATCGAATGGGACTTGAGCAGGTTGAAAATCTCGCCGGTCATCACCGTCCGGAAAGCGGCGATGTTGCCCGCTTCGAGCCGGACCCATTTATTGTGCGTGCCCGGATGGCAGACGATCGAGTCGGGCGGGATCAGGCCGGCGGCGACCGCTCCGACGATCTGCGCCTCCTCGCCGCGCATCACGTCGGCGCTCTCCTCGTCCGACCAGCAGACTCCCGGAACGATCCCGATCCGCTTCGGCTCGACCCAGTGGATTCCCGCGGCGAGCTCGGACGCGCCGGCGGGGCAGCGCACGTAAGGGGTCTCCACCCAGCCGCGGTTCGATCCGATCATTCCCGCCATCAGCATCGGCCGGTCGCCGAACCGCCCGGTGAGCGCGGAGACCGCTTCGCCGAACCCGCTTTTGGAGACCGACAATATGCCGAGCTCGTCCTCCATCTCGCCCAGGCGCTCGCCGCCCGGCCCGATCAGATAGGCACGGCGGTTCGTCGTTCCCCAATCGACTGCGATGAAACCCTCGCTCCAGCCCATTCCGATCCTCTCGTCCCTCCAACGCCCGAACGCCGGGGAGGTCCCCTGGCACTTGCGCCAGACGCTGCAGCGAGGGAAGGGGGCGCATGAACGAAGCAATCGAATGCGTAGCCGACGTCCGGGCGCAGCTGGGCGAAGGCCCCGTCTGGGTCGAGGCCGAGCAGGCTTTGTACTGGACCGACATCCATGGCCGCCTGATTCACCGCCGCGCCTTCGCGGACGGCGCTCTGACCCGGTGGGAAACGCCGTATCGGATCGGTTCCCTCATTCCCCGAGCATCGGGTGGATTCATCTCCGGTACCGACCATGGCCTCGCGCTGATCGATCCCGCGGCCGGGCGCTACGATCTGTTCGCCGATCCCGAAGCCGATCTTCCGACCAACCGGTTCAACGACGGCAAGACCGACCGGCAGGGCCGCTTCTGGGCGGGGACGATGGACGACAGCGAGAAGGCCGCTTTGGGCGCTCTCTACCGGATCGATCCCGACCTCGGCTGGACCCGGATCGACCAAGGCTATCGGGTCTGCAACGGGCCCGCCTTCAGCCCCGACGGACGCACCCTCTACCACAGCGACAGCGGGCGGCAGGTCATCTACGCCTTCGATCTCGACGAGGCCGGGCGGGCCGGCAACCGCCGCGATTTCGCCCGCTTCGGCCCCGGCGACGGCTTTCCCGACGGGATGACCGTCGATGAGGAGGGCTGCCTCTGGGTCGCCTTCTGGGACGGCTGGTGCCTTCGCCGGCTTTCGCCGGACGGGAAGATCGTTTCCACGCTCGACGTGCCGGTGCAGAGGCCGACCAGCTGCGCCTTCGCGGGTCCCGCTCTCGATCACCTCTTCATCACCTCGGCCCGGGTCGGGCTCGACGAACCGGCGCTCGAAAGCCAGCCGATGGCGGGCGGGCTATTTCTGGCGCGGCCGGGAGTGCGCGGGCTGAGCGAGATGCCCTTCGCAGGTTGAGCAGACGAGCGCCGGCTCGAACATGCCGAGGCATTTCGCGAGCGTCACCAGGGCCTTCAATTTGTCGCTGAGCTTGAAATCGATCTGCTGCACGTCCCCACGGTCGCGGATCCTTATGTTGCCGATCCCCGCGGCCTGCTCGCGAGTCATGTTGCCGAGCTCGACCCGGATCTCGCCATTTTCGACCGCCAGATAGTCGGCGATATTGGCGAAGGCGATCGAGGAGATTTCCCGGTAGATCGAGTCGGCGCTGACCTTCAGTCGCTCCGCCCGGGCGGCCATTTCGGCCTGCAAAAATTTCCTGATGTCAAGTTTTGTCAACAGCCTGTGGCCTTGCGAGCGTGCGGTCGCCGGGCTGAACCCGGCCCGGATCGCCGCCCGGGTCGCGTTGAAGTCGAGCAGATATTCCTGAGCGAAGAATCGCTGTTTTGGAGAGAGGGCCATGCCTGCACGATTCGCTGTTCCATTTCGGAGTGCAAATCGGGGTTTCTCGCCTCGTCATTGCGAGCCCTTCGACGCCGCCTGCGGCGTCGCTCAGGATAAACTACCGCTTCGCGGCAGCAAAGCAATCCAGTGGGGCTCAGAGGCTGCACTGGATTGCTTCTCCCGGCTTCGCCGGGCTCGCAATGACGGTCTGACGGGGCTGGTCAGGATCCCTTCGCGCGACCGTTCCAGCGAAGCGACATGCAGGACAGGCCGGCATCGAGCCTTGCGATCTGCGCAACCGGCAAAGCGACGACCCGCAGACCCTCGGCGGCAAGCAGGTCGAGCGTTCGGGGATAGTCGGCTCCGGCAAGGACATGGTCGTTGACGCGGATCAGATTGGCGGCGCCTTCCTCTCCTTCCGGCACCACGATCTGCCGAAATCCGGCGAACATGTCCGAGGCGGCGACTGCCCGGGTCACGATCATCGTCTCCTCGTCGAGCATCGCCGCGCCGGATTTGAGGTGTAGGGTGCCTAGCGGCGTCTCGACCACTTTGGTCTCGCGCCCAATATCGCGAAGCAGGCGCGCGAGCGCCCGGGCGCCAGCGGTGTCGGTTCGGCCGGACAAGCCGATATAGACAATGTCCGGAGTGACCAGCACGTCGCCGCCGTCGGCATGGCCTTCGCCGAGAACCGCGACTTGCTCGAAGCGGCTGCGCAGGATGGGGTCGAGGGTCGCAGCCTCGCCGGCCCGGCTCGGAGCGCCCGGGCGGAGCAGGATCGCGCCCTCCGGAAAGACCAGAGCCGGATCCTCGACGAACATCGAATCGGGGAAGTCCTCCAGCGGTGGGAGGGTCTCCACCGTCACTCCGGCCTCGTCGAGCGCCTCGACATAGGCCTCGTGCTCGGCACAGAGCGCGGACACTATCGGCGCGGGGCCGCCGCCGGCGCGCAGGCCGTCGACCGCGCTGTCGCCGGGCGCCCGGACGATGGCGCGGTCGAAGGAGAAGATGCTCATCCCCCGGTCCATAGGAAAGGGCGCGCGCCTGCTCCAGCGCTCAGTCGCTTCGGCCTCCCGCAAAGGGCTGGAAAAAGCCGACATTGCCTCTAACCATGGCAGGCGATGGGCATCAGCGAATGGGACAGCGCCGCGATCAAAAGCGGGCTCTACGGTGACGGAATCATCGCGCTCGAAGGGGCGTTCAGCCGCGACTGGGCGCGGCGAATGGGCGAGGAGGTCCTTGCCCTGTTCGAGGAGGCGCGGAAAGTGCCGGGCGGCGCTCTGCCGCGGGGCCCCGAGCGTTATTATGTCGAGGTCCATCCGGAGCGGGTGAGCGGCTTCGTCGACATCGCCACCCATGAGTGGTTCGTCGCGGTCTGCGAGACGGTGCTCGGACCCGAATATCGGATCGTCGAGGTCGGCTTCGACATTCCGTTCCCGGGCGCGGCCGACCAGCCCTGGCACCGCGATTTCCCCGCGCCCGAGGCGACGATGAAGGGCAGGCGATTGAACTCGCTCGCCTTCAACCTCACCGCGGTCGACACGGTGCCGGAAATGGGCCCGCTCGAAATCGCTCCGGGGACTCAGTGGGACGATCTCACCGGCTGCCCGAACCGGATGTTCCCGCCGCGCGAGCTCTGGCCTCGCTACGAGGCGCGGATGGTGCGCAAGATGCCGAAAATGGGCGATATTTCGGCGCGCTCGGCGCTCACCATCCACCGCGGCACCGCCAACCGCTCCAACCAGGCGCGGCCGGTGCTCGTCGTCGGGGTCGACGCTCCGGACGGGATCAACGCGCAGCATCACGATATGCAGGCGACGCGGGCCTGGTTCGACGCTCAGCCGGCGCGGGTGAGGGACCGTCTCGACTGCCGGATCGTCGACTCGCTCGAGACGGTGGTCCAGCATCACGTCATCGAGGGGCTGCTCGAGCCGGAATATTGAAGCGGTGGCCCCAATTGCTCCACCGTCATTGCGAGCAAAGCGAAGCAATCCAGTGCAGCCTAAGAGTCACGCTGGATTGCCGCCCTTCGACGCCGCCTGCGGCGTCGCTCAGGGCAAGCTAGGCTACGCTCCTCGCAATGACGATCACATAGCAGGATTATGCTGTGGAATCCTGACTCTAGGCGGCAGAAATCTCCAGCCGCATGGTCAGCGACATTTCTTCGCCCGGTTCCAACACACGCAGTCCTAGCCCGGCCCATGCCTCCTCGGGCTCGTTCAGCGCCGCATTGGCGTGGCTGACCGGCTCGGCGACGAACAGGCCGCCCGCGGCCGGAGAGTAAAGCTGGAAGAAATGCGCGTCCGGCGCGGACATGGCGATCGTGAAGGGGAGGGCGGGATCCGAGATCGTGGTGCTTCCGCCCCAGCCGCCGAAGCCGTGATCGAGGCCCTGGCCGCAGACCAGGCGATCGGCGAGATCGAAGCGGCCCGTCGCCGGCACCTTTTCGACCGGGAGCACCTTGTCGTCGATCGTCCAGGCATGGCTGACCTTCGTGTCGAGCCGCGTGTCCGCAGTGCAGGGGAAATAAGGATGCAAGCCGAGACCGCACGGCATCGGCTCCTCGGACAGGTTGCGGCACGAGATCTGAAGGGTCAGGCCGCCCGGTTCGAGATCGAAGAGCTGGCGCGCTTGATAGCGCCACGGCCACTCGTCCGGTTCGTGCGCATATTGAAGCTCTATGCTGCACGAATTGCTGCGCAGCATTTTCCAGGGGGCAAGCCAGCCCTGGCCGTGGAGCGGGCTCGGGTCTCCCGCCATATTTGGAGCGAGTGTGACTCTTCGGCCACGGAAGTCGAAGCTGCCGTTGCGGATGCGGTTGGAGAATGGGACGAGCGGGAAGCTCGCCATGTCGAGGACGGCGGCGGCCTCTTTGGGCACCGAGCGCAAGATATTGATTTTGCTGCCATCCTCGAGCCAGTCGAAGCTTCTGATGCTCCCGCCGATCGACGGAGCGAGGACCAGTTCGAGCGGGCCGGCGGCCAGAATGAGGCGGGGATCGGAGTCGGTCATGCTTAACATGGGGCTACGATCGCATTCAGTCTCGGGAAACTCTCCTGTGGATAGATGCAGATTAAGCTTGCGCGGCGATTCCAACGCAAGTTAGCAATCCCAATGAGGCTCCGGGGGGAGCCGCGGGAGGGTCTGTAATGAGTAGAATGGTCAAGGATTTTATCGAAGTGAACCAATGGGAGTCGCTCGACTCGCTGATCGAGCGGCTCACCGAGATTCGAGCGAGCCTTCCCGAGCTCGTCGAAGCGGAAGTGAAGATGCGCGGCGACGACGTTTTCGGCCGCAAGCTCAGCATTTCCTATTACCGCCCGCAAACCGCCGAGGAAGCGGAGAGCGACGCGCGGTGCGCCGAAGCCTATGAAAGATCGCGCGAGCAGGCTCTGGCCAAGCTTCACGACGAGCTCGGCTTCTGCCGGGTGCCGGAGCGCAAGACCGGCAAGCTCAGGATCGTCGCCTGACCGCTTCCGTGTCATGATCATTGGCGTGATCCACTAGTCTCGGACGATCGAGACTCAATGACATTTCCTGTGTTCATGGATCCCGGATCAAGTCCGGGATGACGCATCGGTCGCTCGCGCTTCCAACCCGTCACCATTCCGCGAAGCTTCCGTCCTTGTGGCGCCAGACCGGGTTGCGCCAGCCGTGGCGGTCCTTGTCGGCTTCGCGGACCGCGGCTTCGTCGATCGACACGCCGAGGCCCGGCCCGGCCGGGATCGGCAGGTTGCCGTCGACCGGGGTCAGCGCTTCGGCGTTGGTGACGAAATTGAGCAGATCGTGGCCGCCCGTGTTGTAGTGGATGCCGAGCGACATTTCCTGGATCGCGACATTGGGCGTGCAGGCGGCGAGCTGGAGGCAGGCGGCGAGCGCCAGCGGGCCGAGCGGGCAATGCGGGGCGACGGCGACGTCATAGGCCTCCGCCATTGCGGCAATCTTGCGGCATTCGAGCAGGCCGCCGGCGTGGCTGAGATCGGGCTGGATGATGTCGACCGCGCGCGATTCGAAGATCGGCTTGAAGTCCCAGCGCGAGTAGAGCCGCTCGCCGAGCGCGATCGGGGTCGAGCAGTTCGCGGTGATCGCGGCGAGCGAATCGGCATTCTCGGAGAGCAAAGGCTCCTCGATGAACAACAGCCCGAGCGGCTCGAGCACCTTGATCAGCTGGCGGGCCATCGCCTTGTGGACCCGGCCGTGGAAGTCGAGCCCGACCTCCATGCCGGCGGCCTGGGCGGCCTCGACCCGGGCGACCACCTCGTCGAACAATTTTGGAGTGCCGAGCCAGTCGAGCTCGGCGGTGGCGTTCATCTTGACCGCGGTGAAGCCCTGGGCCCGGCGGGCCTTGGCTGCGTCGGCGATCTCGTGCGGCCGGTCGCCGCCGATCCAGGCATAGGCCCTGATCCGGTCGCGGACCGCGCCGCCGAGCATCTGCCAGGCGGGGAGGTCCAGCGCCCGGCCCTTCAGGTCCCAAAGCGCCTGCTCGAGCCCGGCCAGAGCCGACATCAGGACCGGACCGCCGCGGTAGAAGCCGCCGCGATAGGCGACCTGCCAGATGTCCTCGATCCGGAAGGGGTCGTGGCCGAGAAAGCGGTCGCGGAGCGCGGCGAAGGCGCCGTCGACCGCTTCCGAATGGCCCTCGAGGCTCGCCTCGCCCCAGCCGACCGCGCCTTCGTCGCTCTCGACCCGCACGAACAGCCAGCGCGGCGGGACGTGGAAGAGTTCGATTCGGGCGATTTTCATTCATTCACTCCGTCCCCCCAGCGAAAGCTGGGGACCATTCGGACTCAGAGACTGTCACCGACGTCGTATGGATTCCAGCTTTCGCTGGAATGACGCGAAAAGAAAAATCACGGCCCAAGCTCCGGATCGCTGGCTGCCTGCTTTTCCTCGCCGCGAAGGAGGTCCTTGCCGGCTTGGGCCTGGTCCTGCGCCTGCTCGCCGCCGGCCTTGGAGGGCGGGACGATCGGGACGACGAGGCAGACGCTCTGCGCCGGGAGAACGTCGCGCCAGTCGCGGATCAACTGCTTGTAGGCCTTGCCGACCGCGCGGATATTGCGGTCGAGATCGTAGAGGCCGAGCGCGTTGATATTGCCGTTCTGCTCGCGAAGGGCGCTGTCCCAGTCGACCTGGTCGGTCAGCGAATACCAGGTGAAGCCGACGGTCGGGATGCCGACGTTGCGCAGGCGGAGGACGTTGGCCCATTCCTTCCACAGCCATTGCACCGCCTCGTCGCCGCGCGGCCCCTCGCGCATATTGGTCTCGGTGTGCATCACCGGAAGCCGGTAGCGGTTATAATATTGGCGGGTGATCTCCGAATAGCCGAACACCTCGCCCGACGCTTCGGTCCGCCCGTCGGCATGGACCCTGTGCTCGTTGGTCAGGTAATAATCGTTGCCGAGGATGCAGTGCTGCTTGAGCCGGTTGTGGAGGAAGAAATGATATTCCTCCCGGGTCATGCCGTTATCCATCAGATATTCGTACATCTCGCTGTCGACCCGGCGGCCGTAATTGAGATCGAGGGTGAGGAATCGGCGGCTGTTCATGATCTCGGCCGGGCCGATCGCGGCCGGGCTGTCGGCGTGGAAATATTCCGAGCTCTCGCTCTGGATGAAGATGGCGTCCGATCGCCGCTTCAATATCTCGACCATCGCCAGCACATTGGCTTTGACGATGTGCTTCAGGGCGGTGACGAAGGTCAGGTCGGTGGTGCCCTGCTCGTTCCACCAGCCATATTTGGCCGAGAAGATCGCGCAGATGAACATCTCGTTGACCGGGGTGTAGAGCTGGACCCAGGGATAGCGGTCGGCGAAGTCTCCGGCATAGCGGGCGAACTGGACCGGGAAGTCCGGATTCTGGAAATCGCCGAGCCAGTCGGGCACCCCGAAATGGCAGAGGTCCACGATCGGGGTGATGTCGCGCCGGAGCAGCTCGTTCAGGGTGAGGTCGGCGAATTCCCAGTCGTAGCGGCCGGGCCCCTGGAAGGTGCGGTGGAGCGGCGGGCCGTAGCGCAGGAAGCGGAGGCCCATCTCCTCGACCAGGTCGAAATCCTCGCGCCAGCGCCGGTAATGGCCGCACACGTCCATCTGGTCGATCCGGGTGCGGCCGCCGTTGATCGTCGGGATGCTGTTCTCGATCCCGGTCGCGAACATGAAATTGGCGATTGGGGCCTCCCCTGGCGGCGATTGCGGCGCGGACTCTAGAGAAAGGCCAGGGAAGGATAAAGTTGCATCGGCGAAGCCGGGCGGAGGGTTGCAACGACCGAGCATCCAGCCGAGTTGTCACCTTATGATCACCCAATATGGCGTATTGGCCCGGAGCGACAGCGGGGACGGCGAGCAGATGCTTCTGCTGATCACCTCGCGCGAGACCAAGCGCTGGGTGATCCCGCGCGGCAACCCGATTTCCGGGCTCTCGCCCGCCGAGGCCGCGGCGCGCGAGGCGTGGGAGGAAGCGGGGATAAAGGGCGAGGTCGGTCCCGCCGCGATCGGATCCTATCGCTACGACAAGCGCAGGGCGGACGGCACGCTGACTCCCGCGGAGGTCCAGGTCTTCGTCATGCGGGTGACGAGTCTCGAGGAGGAATGGCCGGAAAAAAGCCAGCGCGAGCGCCGCTGGTTCTCACCCGGCGAGGCGGCCGAATCGGTCGATGAGCCCGAGCTGAAGGCGCTGATCGAGGGCTGGGCGCGCGATCGGGCGTGACGCACGGACGCTCGCTGGCGTAGAGCCGGCGGCGATGATCCGAAGCCTGATCGAATCCTTTGCCGAGCCGGTGCTGGTCGTTCGCGACGGGACGGTCCAAATCGCCAATCGCGCCGCCCGGACCCTGCTCGGGGCCCGGATCAAGGGGGAGGATATCCGCCAGGTGATTCGCCATCCGGCCGCGATCGAGCGGCTGACCGCTCAGCCGCTCGCGCCCGCGGGCGAAGTCGAGCTGGTCGGGATCGGCGATCCGGCCCGGCGCTGGACGATGGCGACCGCGCCGCTCGACGACGGAAGCCAGTTCGTCCGCCTGACCGATCGGAGCGAGGCGCATGCGGCGGAGCGGATGCGGGTCGATTTCGTCGCCAATGCGAGCCACGAGCTCAGGACTCCGCTCGCCACTCTGGTCGGCTATGCCGAGACTCTGCGGGAGCAGGGCGAGATCCTCGACGGGGAGACCCGCGACCGATTCACCGCGATCGTCCATGACGAGGCCCGGCGGATGCAGCGGCTGGTCGAGGATCTGATCTCGCTGTCGCGGATCGAGGCCGAGCGTTATTCGGTTCCCCAGGAGGAGATGGCGCTCCCGCCGATCATCGAGATGGCGCGCGACGCCTGCCGGGGTTTCGCCGCCGAGCGCGAAAGCGGAATCCAGATCGAGGCCGAACCCGAACTGCCGGCGATCGCCGGAGACCGAGCCCAGATCCTCCAGATGATCGACAATCTGATCGGCAACGCGCTACGCTACGGCCGGCGCGGGGCGCCGGTTAGAATCGCCGCGCGCCGCGACGGCGAGATGGTCCGGCTCACCGTCTCCGACGAAGGGGAGGGGATCGCCCCCGAACATATCCCGCGCCTGACCGAGCGCTTCTATCGCGCTGACCCGAGCCGAAGCCGGGCGCTCGGCGGGACCGGGCTCGGCCTCGCCATCGTCAAGCATATCGTCGAGCGCCATCGCGGCAGCCTGACCATCGAAAGCGAGGTCGGCAAAGGCACCGACGTCCACATCCTCCTTCCGGCGAGCTGAGCCGCCGTGGCCGCCGTCATCAGATTGTCATCGAGCCGTGGCATCGGCGCGCTGGGAAGGCGGGAATGATGAGCAAGGGGCGGCTTCTGCTGGTCGAGGACGACAAGGCGCTCGCCGAGCTTCTGATCTGGCATTTCGAGCGGGAGGATTTCCAGGTCGCCCGGACCGCCGACGGGGAGGAGGCTTTGCTGATCGCCGAGGAGAGCCCGCCCGACATCGTCATATTGGACTGGATGATCGAGGGCGTGTCCGGGCTGGAGGTCTGTCGACGGCTCAGGCGAAAGAGCGCGACCGCCAACGTCCCGATCATCATGCTGACCGCGCGCGGCGAGGAGGACGATCGGATCCGCGGGCTCGAGACCGGCGCCGACGATTATGTCACCAAGCCGTTCAGCCCGCGCGAACTGGTCGCGCGGGTCGGCGCGGTGCTGCGCAGGGTGCGGCCGGCGCTGGCCGGCGAGACATTGAGCTATGGCGACATCGAGATGGACGTGACCAGCCACCGGGTCCGCCGCTCCGGCAAGGCGGTCGATCTCGGCCCGACGGAGTTCAGGCTGCTCCGCCATTTCCTGTCGCATCCCGAGCGGGTCTTTTCGCGCGAGCGGCTGCTCGACTCGGTCTGGACTCACGATTCGGACATCGAGCCGCGCACCGTCGACGTCCACGTCCGCCGGCTTCGAATGGCGCTCAACGCCGGCGATCTTCCGGACGTGATCCGGACCGTCCGCTCGAGCGGCTATTCTCTTGACGCCAAAGAGCGGGCATAAGCGCGCCGCGTCACAAAAGTGAAACCAAAGGGTCACAGAGGCGTCTCCTGACTGCTCTAGTCGGCGTATCGACGCAGCCGGACGCGACTGTCCCAGGGAGAAAGACGGCATGAAATTCTTCAAGGCGATCATGCCCCAGGAAGCGCGATTCTTCGACATGTTCGAGCGCCACGCCGAGACCCTGGTCGGCGGCGCTGAGGTGATGAGCCGCATGTTCGCCAAGGAGGAGGGGATCCAGGAGGCCTGCCGCCAGATCGCCGAGTTCGAAGAGAAGGCCGACGGGGTGACGCGCGAGGTGCTCCACCACGTCCGCCGCACCTTTCTGACCCCGTTCGACCGCAGCGCGATCACCGACCTCATCTCGTCGATGGACGATGCGATCGACGAGATGCAGAAGACCGCCAAGGCGATCACCCAGTTCGACGTCGAGCATTTCGAGCCGCAGATGCGCGACATGGCGGCGCAGGCCGAGCAGGGCGCCAGGCTGGTCCGCGAGGCTCTGCCTTTGCTTCGCAAGGTCGGGAGCAACGGTGCCGCGCTCGACAAGATCACCGAGCAGATCATCCGGCTCGAGGAGGAAGCGGACCATCTCCACGATTCGGGCCTGAAGGCGCTCTACCAGCGCCACCGCGACGGCAATGCGATGGGCTATATCGTCGGCCGGGAGATCTACAGCCACCTGGAGAAGGTCCTCGACCGATTCGAGGACGTGGCGAACGAGATTTCCGGCATCGTCATCGACCACGCCTGAGGAGCCGGCAGATGCACGAGCTGGCCCTTCCGCTGCTCATCGGCCTGATCGTCATCGCTCTGGCGTTCGATTTCCTGAACGGGCTCCACGACGCCGCCAACTCGATCGCGACGGTGGTCGCGACCCGGCTCCTGACTCCGGTCCAGGCGGTCGCCTTCGCCGCTTTCTTCAACTTCGCCGCTTATTTCCTCTCGCTCGCGGTGCCGAGCCTGCACAAGGTCGCCGACACGATCGGCAAGGGGCTGATCGACAAGGACCTGGTCACTCCGGCGGTGGTGTTCGGGGCTTTGATCGGAGCGATGTTCTGGAACGTCGTCACCTGGCTGAAAGGCATTCCTTCCTCGTCGAGCCACGCTCTGGTCGGCGGGCTGGTCGGCGCCGGGGTCGCCCATGCCGGCCTGACCGGAGTCCAGTGGACCGGGCTCAACAAGACCCTGATCGCGATCGTCCTCTCGCCGACGCTCGGGATGCTGCTCGCTCTCCTGATCATGCTGGTGACGAGCTGGATGGCGGTGCGGGCGACCGCGCGCGGAGCCGAAAGGAGCTTCAAGGCGCTCCATTTGGTCTCGTCGGCTTTTTATTCGATCGGCCATGGCCTCAACGACGCCCAGAAGACGATGGGCATCATCACCGTCCTGCTCTACTCGACCGGCCATCTGACCGGCGAATTCCACGTTCCGCACTGGGTGGCGATCAGCTGCTACATCGCGATCGGGCTCGGGACATTGAGCGGCGGCTGGCGGATCATCCAGACGATGGGCTCGCGGATCACCAAGCTCTCTCACCACCAGGGGTTCGCCGCCTCGACCGGAGGCTCGATCATGCTGTTCGCCGCCTCCTGGCTCGGGATCCCGGTCTCGACCACCCATACCATCACCGGCTGCATCATCGGCGCCGGAGTGGCGCGGCGGCCCTCGGCGGTGCGCTGGGGGGTGGCGCAGAACGTGGTCACCGCCTGGGTTATCACCATCCCCGCCTCGGCGGCGGTCGGGGCTTTGTTCTACTGGCTGACGACCTTCTTCTGATGCCGGCCCTTCATCTGCCGCCGCCCGATCCGGGGGTAGAGATCGTCTTCGCCACCCGCGGCTATTCGAAGGGCCTGGCCCAGACCGACGGCGTTCAGGGTGTCGGCCGCTTCGAGCTCGGGTTCAAAGCGGTCACGGTCTCCGCCCAGTACAAGAACATCACCTCGCCGACCGCGGACGGCGAGGCGGCGTTCGGGATCGGCTGGAAGGGCAAGGCGGCCGGCTTCGATCTCGGTGCCGCGGTCAACTGGAAAAGGCTGATCGAGATTCGCGGCCAGGTGGATCCGGATTGCTGGGAGTTCATTCCCAGCGTGTCGCGCAAGTTCGGGCCGCTGACCGCGAAGCTCAGCCTGACCTACAGCCCCAACGATTTGGGGAAGACCGGCGAATCCGCCTGGATGGAGGCGAGCGCGGCGTGGAAGCTCGACGGCAAGACCGTTCTGGTAGCGGCGATCGGCCGGCGCGAGCGGGACAGGGGCAGCGATTACACGGCGTTCAACGCCGGCGTGACCCGGACCCTGTTCAAGGGGGTTACGGCCGAATTGCGCTATTATGACACGGCGCAAAGCGATCTCGGGGATCCGTTCCAAGGGCGCTTCGTGGCTGGGCTGCGGGGGAAGTTCTGAGCCTGATCATCCAGGGTTGTTCCGTCATTGCGAGCGAAGCGAAGCAATCCAGTGCGAACTCCGAGGCCCGCTGGATTGCCGCCCTTCGACGCCGCCTGCGGCGTCGCTCAGGACAGGCTAAGCTTCGCTCCTCGCAATGACGACCAACCGGAAATGACTTTGCTTTATTTGGACGCCACGGGTTCCTCGACCTGGCGCCTGGTATGTTCGATCTTGCGGCCGAGCCTGTGCTTTTCGTGCTGGTCGCGGCGGTGCGAGAGGTAGCGAAGAAACATTCCGACGATCGACAGGGTCACCCCGCCCGCCAGGCAGGCGAAGAGCAAAGGATCCTTCATCGCGTCCTTCAGCGGAAACACCGCCAGAAGCAGCACGCTGACGGTGGAAACCAGATAGCCTGCACCTTTCACGAACGTCCTCCGAAACTTGGCTTTGAGTGATGCAAACTTCGCTCAGGGCGAAACGCTCCCGGCCGCCGTCTTGCCGATGACCGCGCCGACCGCGGCGAGCCGCTCGACCCCGGCATAAGCCGGTTCGTCGAGCAGCTCGCCGAAGATGTCGGGATCGATCTCCTCGTAGCGAAGCGAGCAGCCGAGGGCCGGCAGATGATGCTCGAGTGCCTCGCGCAGAGCGTCGCGACCGCCGGCGATAGCGGTGCCGGTGTAGAGCAACATGGTTCCCCCGGGCTCGAGCCGGCGCGCGGCCTCGATCGCCCAGTCGAGCGACAGGCCGGCGCCGCGCATCGCGCCGCCGTCGCGATAGGCGCGGCCGGCCGGATCGGCGATGAAGGGCGGATTGGCGATGACCAGATCGATCGGGCCGGCGATCGCGGCGAGCCCCTTCCCCTCGACGATCTCGGCCTCGACGCCGGCATGGAGCGCGTTGATCCGCGCCAGCCTCAGGGCCTCGGGATTGATGTCGGTCATCGCGATCCGAGCGTCCGGCACCAAAGGCGCGGCGACGATCGCTCCGACGCCCGCGCCCGCGCCTATGTCGACGAGCCGACCCGCCCCGTTCAGCCGGGGAAGCTCGCGGGCGAGGAAGGCGGCGAAACGATAGCTGTCGGGACCGAGGAACACCGAATCCACCGAGTCGGTGGGGAAGGCCGAGTGGAGGAAGAGACGTCCGGCCAGCGTCGAGATGCGAACCTTGCTCCGCCACAGGGCGCCGTCCGCCTCGACCATTCGGGTTCGCTCGAGCGCGTCCCATGCATCGGCGGGCAGGAGCGGTTTCTCGAAAGGCAGGCTCCAGCCGAATATGTCGCGCAGGTCGCCGGCGACCGCGCCGCGCCGCCGAAGCACCTTCTTGTGGGTCTCGGGAGAGACGGTGACGAATTCATAGCCGAGCGCTTCGACCGCGCGCAGCAGCGCCAGAAGCGCCTGATCCTCGTCCGGGAGGGAGGGCTTCAATTCACCACAGCTCGGCCCGGTAGCGCTCGAAGCAGCGCGCCCCGCAGCGCAGCCGGATCAGGGCGCCCTCGGCCATCGCGGTCGCCCGGCGCGGATCCTCTTCGACCAGAGGCCGGATCGCTTCCTCGTTCCAGGCGGCGCTGTGGCGGACGTCGAGGACCGCGTGGAGGTCGAAATAGCGGCGCTCGCGCCCCGAAAAGCCGAGGCGGCGAAGCCCGGCGGCGGTCGCTGCCGAGCGGCCGGGCGCGGTCAGCTCGATCACGCCCAATGCGCCGACCGAGTGCCAGGCATGGCGGCGGCTGGTCGCCATCGCCGTCATCGCATTGGCGAGCGCGAGGCTTTCCCAGCAGGTCGAGTCGATTTCGGGCTCGATCCTGAGCCGCTCGACCAAAGCATCGAGCATCGGCCCGTGCATTCCGCGCGGATTGCCGCGGCCCATTTCGTCCCAATAATTGCGGGCGAGCTCGAGCTTGGCGCGGACCGGCAACTTGACCTGGGTGTAAGCGACGAGATCGTCGAAGCCGGCCTCGCCCGCCGCCTCCTGGGCGAGGAACCAGCGCATCTGCTCGATTCGCGCGTGGCAAGCGAGCCAGGGGAAGAGCGGGTCGTTCTGGCCGGGGCCACTTTCCTTCAGGCCTTCGAACCAGGCGATGAAGCCGTCCGGGTCGGTCGGCGCAGCCGCAGCCTCCTCGACCGCCTCGATCCGAAGCTGCTCGAGAAAGTCGCCCTCGAGCCGAAGCATCCGCGAATCGCGACCATGGACGGCGTGCCAATCCTCATCGGGAAATCCCGGCGCAAGCCGCACTCGATTCCAGCGGGCGAGGCCGCGCTGGAAGTCGTCGGTGAGGAATTGCGAAATATTCTCGCCCGCTTCGGGGGCAAGCAGCATGGTGGCCAAGATGTTCTCGCTCGATGTCGCGTTCGGCAAATGAACCGTTCCGGGCAAACAATGTTCCTGATCCCGATACCAATTAACCTAGATTAAGCAAATACTTACGGGAACAGGCGAGCCTCGGGCGCGTTGCCGCATGAACCTCTGAAGTGGCCTGGAAAGCGAAGAACATATGCTGCTGGTCGAAACCGAATTGGGCGCGAGCGAGATCCACGGCATCGGAGTCTTTCTGAAGCAGGCGGTGCGCAAGGGCGATCCGATCTGGCGGTTCGATTCGCGGATCGACCGCGTCTACAGCGAGGAGGAGTTGGCCACGCTGCCCGGCCATGTCCAGGAATTCCTGCGCACCTACTCGACCTGGCACGAGGCGACCCGGCTGTGGATATTGTGCGGCGACAATGGCCGCCACTTCAATCACAGCGACACGCCCAACACCTTGTCGCTCGGGGTGGGAGTCGGCGACGACGTCGCCGCCGAGGATCTTCCGGCGGGGACCGAGCTCACCACCAATTACAACCTGATTTGCGACAATGTCCGGATCAACGGCGCCAGCTATTTGTCGGCCGACGTCGCCGACGCCCGTTCGTCCGAGAGCAGGCCGAGGGTCGCGACCGCGGCATAATCGCCGGCGATCAGTTTCTCGCCGATGTCGAGGCGATAGCGAAGGTTGGGGATCGTGACCCGGGCGGCGCGCACATAAGCGGCGGACCGCGCCGTTTCGATCGTCGGGCCGGTGCCGGTCGCGACCATCGTCCAGCCATAGAGGCCGCTGGTCACCAGCCGGCCGTCCTCATCCAATCCGACCTCGCCATAATGGAGGTTGCGGCGGTCCTCCTCGTCGAGATCGTCGGGCAGGAAAACGGGCAGGCCGACCGGCTCGTCGACCTGCTTCCGCGAATAAGGGAAAGGCGGGGTGGTGAGGACGATCCCGCACGAGAAACCGGGCTTCGCGGAGAAGGTGCCAGCGCGGGTCGTCATGGCCCGAAACAGGTCGGCCCAGGCCGTTTCCTGGAGCGGCTCGAGAATCGAGAAACCGGGATAACCGAAGCGGCAGGTGAATTCGAGCGGCCAGATGCCGGCCCGGTTCACGATCGTGTTGAGATTGACGTAGCCGACATGGCCGTGCCGGCGAAGCAGTGGCTCGATCCGCTTCAGGGTCAGATCGAAGAAGCTGCCGCTCCGGTCGAATGTGGCGATCGTGCCCATCTCGCCGGTCAGCTCGCCCATGTCGCCGGCGAAGAATCTCTTATGCTCCCAGTCGAGGCAGGCGGGGAGGAGGAACCGGTCGCCGTCGAAATAGGCGCCGACCCCCATTTCCACCCCGGCGACATGCTCCATCAATATATAGTCGGCGGGGGCTCCGCCGCGGGCGCGAAAGCGGGCGGCGAGCGCGGCGCGGACGTCGCGGCCGTCGCCGAGCTGCCCGACATAATTGTCGCTCGAAGCGAAATCGGGGCCGCTATATTTGAGCACGTAGCGGCCGGGATTTGCGGCCAGGAAAGAGTCGCCGGCCTCGGCCGTACTGAACGAATGGACCGCGGTCGTCTTCAGGCCGAGCCCGGCAAGCAATTGCTGGGCAAAGGCCCGGTCATTCTCGAGCCGGTCGCCATAGGCGCTTCCGCCGATCACCCGGAAGCCGTCGCGCCGCAATTCGTCCTGGAGCGCGCCATAGCCTTCCGAGACGGCCTCGAAGAGGATGATCCCGTCGGCTCCGGCGGCGCGGATCCAGTCGAGCTCGGAGCGCCAGTCGGCGGTGCGCGGGACGATCCCGGCGAGCGTGCCTTCGGCGGCTTTCTCCTCGACGAACACCTTGACCTCATGCCGATCGGCGAGCAGCCGCATGTAGAGCGAGCCGAGATCGCAGGTTTCGGTAACGCCGAGGAATCGCATGCTGTTTCCGTTCAGAGCCGTAGCGCGGCCTCTACGCGCCGCCGCGATGCCGCCACAAGCGCCGAAGGAACCGTCATGGCCCTGTCTCGTTGCAGCGGCGTTCGCCGCGGGCCGGCGGGTCAGGGGGCAGATTGAAGCAGCGGCAAATCCACCATGGCCAGTTTTCGAGCCTGCTCGTCCGGCTCGCAGCCTCGTTGCTGCTCGTCCTCGTGGCGGCCTGCCAGCCCGGGGCGAGACAAGCCTCGAACCGTCTCTACGTCACCAATGAAGGGTCGGGCGATCTCACCATCGTCGACATCGACAAAAGGCAGGTGGTGGGCCGGGTGAAGCTCGGCAAAAGGCCGCGCGGGATCACGCCGAGCCCGGACGGGCGGCTGCTCTACATCGCGCTGAGCGGCTCGCCGGCGGCGGGACCGGGAGTCGACGAATCCGCTCTGCCGCCGCCCGACAAGGCGGCCGACGGGATCGCGGTGTTCGACGTCGCCTCGGGCCGGGTGCTTCGAATGATCCGCGGAGTCTCCGATCCGGAGACGATCGCGGTCGGCCCGGACGGCAACAGCCTCTACGTGGCGAGCGAGGACAGCGGCCGGCTGATCGTCATCGACGCCAATGGCGGCGGAGTCCGGGCCCGGATCGCGGTCGGTGGGGAGCCGGAAGGGAGCGCGGTCTCGCCCGACGGCACGCTGGTCTATGCGAGCTCGGAGGAGGATGGCACGATCGCGGTGATCGAGGCGGCGACCAACCGCATACGGGCGCGAATCAAGGTCGGAGCCCGCCCGCGCGGAATCGCATTCTCGCCGGACGGACGGCGCGCCTTCGTGACCGGCGAGAATGACGGCAGCGTCACCGCGATCGACGTGGCGGCGGGCAGGGTCGTCGGGCAGGCGAGCCTCGGCGCATCGATGCGGCCGATGGGCGTCGCGGTGACGGCGGACGGCCAATATCTGTTCGTCACCACCGGCCGCGGCCGGCATTTGCTTCGCCTCGATCCGCGCACCCTCGAAGTGAACGGGCGGATCGAGGTGGGCGAGCGGCCCTGGGGGCTCGCGCTGAGCAGGGACGGGCGCTTCGCCTTCACCGCCAACGGGCCGTCGAACGACGTCGCGATGGTCGATGCGAGCAGCCTCAAGCTCGTCGCGCGATTCCCCGCCGGCGAGCGCCCGTGGGGGGTTGCCGCATTAAGTGACTAACCTGAGTTTGGTTTCGGTTTCGGGAGCGGAACCTTCGCGCCGCGCCCCTATTTTCACGCTCGGAATGTTGCACCGGGACTGACAGGCGGATTGATGCTCAAGCGTCTTGGACCATGGCCGTTGCTGGCCATCTTCCTGACATTGGCCGTTACCCTGATCGCACTCTATCTCGCGCTCGTCGCGCCCGCGCCGGCGCCCTATGCTCCGCGAGCGGCGATCCTCGAGCAGCTTGCCGCCCTGCCGCCGCCCGAAGCACGGGCGAGTCTTCCGGCTTCGACGGCACCGAAGGATGACGGCCAGTGGACGATGCCGCTCGGCGATTATGGGGCGAGCCGCTACAGCCCGCTCGACCAGATCAATCCGGGCAACGCCGCCGGGCTTCGGCCGGTCTTCACCTTCGAGACCGGGATCGCCAAGGGCCAGGAGGCGGCGCCGCTGGTGGTCGGGTCGACCATGTATGTCGTCACGCCGTTCCCGAACATCGTCTACGCGCTCGATTTGGCCAGGCCCGACAAGCCGCTCAAATGGACCTACAGGCCGCGGCCGCTTCAGCGCGCCCAGGGCGTCGCCTGCTGCGACGTCGTCAATCGCGGCGCCGTCTTCTCGAACGGGCGCCTCTTCTTCAACACGCTCGACGGGCAGACCATCGCCCTCGACGCCGGGAGCGGTCGCGAGATCTGGCGGACCAGGCTCGGCAATATCGACATCGGCGAGACGATCACGATGGCGCCCCTGGTCGCCGACGGCAAAGTGCTGGTCGGCAATTCGGGCGGCGAGTTCGGGGTTCGCGGCTGGATCGCGGCGCTCGATACGGCAAGCGGTGCGCTGGCCTGGAAAGCCTATAGCACCGGCCCCGATTCCGACGTTCTGATCGGGCCCGATTTCCATCCTTTTTATCCGAGCGACCGGGGCCGCGATCTCGGGGTCTCGACCTGGCAGCCCAAAGGCTGGAAGCTCGGCGGCGGCACCGTCTGGGGCTGGATCAGCTTCGATCCCGAGCTTCATTTGATCTTTCACGGCACCGGCAATCCGGGGCCCTGGAACCCCGAGCAGCGGCCCGGCGACAATAAATGGACCGCGGGGATCTTCGCCCGCGACTCGGCGACCGGCAAGGCGCGCTGGTTCTACCAGTCGAGCCCGCACGATCTGTTCGATCATGACGATATCAACGAGAGCCTGTTGCTCGACATGCCGATGGGCGGCGCGCGGCGGCAGGTGCTGGTCCGGCCGGGAAGGACCGGCTTCATGTACGTCATCGACCGGCGGACCGGGCAGATATTGTCCGCCGATCCGTTCGCCTTCGTCAACAGCGCGCGCGGGGTCGATCTCGGGACCGGCCGGCTGATCCCGGTCGAGGAGAAGAAGCCGCGCACCGGCCGGATCGTCCGCCACATCTGCCCGGCCTCGCCCGGCGGCAAGGACTGGAACCCCTCGGCCTTTTCGCCGCGGACGGGCCTCATCTACGTGCCGCACCTCAACCTGTGCATGGATCATGGCGTCGCGGAAGCCAATTATATCGCCGGCACGCCCTATCTCGGCGCCGATTCGAAGATGCACGCCGGTCCGGGCGGCAATCGCGGAATGCTGACCGCCTGGGATCCGGTCGGCCGGCGGGCGGTGTGGCGGATCCGCGAGGATCTGCCGCTGTGGAGCGGCGCGCTCGCGACCGGCGGCGACCTGGTCTTCTACGGGACGATGGACGGCCTGTTCAAAGCCGTCGACGCGCGCACCGGCAGGCTGGTCTGGAAATATCAGCTCAATTCGGGGACGATCGGCCAGCCGGTCACCTACAGAGGGCCGGACGGACGCCAATATGTCGCGATCCTGGCCGGAGTCGGCGGCTGGGCCGGAGCGATCGTCTCCGGGGCGCTCGACAAGGGCGATCCGAGCACGGCCCTGGGCTTCGTCAACGCGGTCAAGGATTTGCCGGCGCGGACCGACGCGGGAGGGAGGCTCTATGTCTTCGCGCTTCCGCGCTGAGCTGGCGCTGCCGGCGATGATCGTCCTGGCCCTGGCAGGATGCGGGCGCGAGACCCGCGATTATCGCTCCGACGCGATGAAGGCGTCGGCTCGCGGCTCGGCCTTCGAGGGCAATGCCTTCCACATCGCCCAGGGCCAGAGGCTCTACGGCTGGATGAACTGCTCGGGCTGCCATTCGCACGGCGGCGGCGGAATGGGTCCGCCGCTGATGGACGACGAGTGGCGCTACGGCGGCTCGATGGGCGAGATCGCCACGACCATCCTCGACGGGCGGCCGAACGGAATGCCGGCCTTCCGCGGCCGGATCACCGAGGACCAGGCCTGGCAGCTCGCCGCCTTCGTCCGGGCGATGTCGGCCCAGCCGCGCCAGGACGCGCTCCCGTCGCGCGCCGACGAGCCCAGCAACACCGAGCCGATGACGCTGGACGAGCGCAAACCGATCCACCGGACGACTCCCAAGAAGGACGATTCGAGCGAAGAATGACCAACCAGGCGCTCCTCGACACGATCCAGTCGGCCGCGGGCAATGACGGGCGGCAGGCCGAACTGGTCTCGGGCCTGTTCTCGATCTTCCTGATCGTCTCGATCCTGTTCTTCCTGTTCGTCATCGCCTTCCTGATCTGGGCGATGGTCCGCCGGCGCGGGGAGGGGGCCAGCCGGGAGAAAGGGCTGCGCACGGCACTCGTCGGGTGGGTCGGAGTGATCGCGATCACCCTGGCCGGGCTCACCATCGCGACCTGGCTCTACGATCGCCGGCTGGCGCAGGCGGCCGAAGCGCCGGCGATCGAGATCGAGATCAATGCCCATCAATGGTGGTGGGACGTACATTACAAACATCCCGACCCGAGCAAGGAGCTTCGGACCTCGAACGAGCTCCATCTGCCGAGGGGTGTTCCGGTCCACATCACCCTCCGCTCGGGCGACGTGATCCACAGCTTCTGGGTCCCCAATCTTGCCGGCAAGCAGGACCTGATTCCGGGACGGGTCAACGACATCAGCCTGAGCGCTCTTCGCGACGGCCGTTTCCGGGGCCAGTGCGCCGAATTTTGCGGGATGCAGCATGCTTATATGGCGCTCGACGTGACGGTGGAATCGCCCGCCGCGTTCCGGGACTGGTGGGAGGCTGGGCTGAAGCCCGCGCCGCCGCCCTCCAGCGCTCTCGCTTCGGCCGGGCTCGCGATCGCGACCGGCCGGCAATGCGCCTCGTGCCATATGATCGCCGGAACACCCGCCTCGGGCCAGGTCGCGCCCGATCTGACTCATTTCGCCAGCCGCCGATCGATCGCGGCGGGGCGGCTGCCGATGGACCATGACAGCCTGACCAGATGGATCGCCGATCCGCAGGCGGTGAAGCCGGGCAACAACATGCCCAAGGTGCCGCTGAAGCCGGACGAGCTGCGCGCCGTCGTCGCCTATCTGGAGGGGCTGAAATGACCGCCAAACTCTCTCCGGCGGACTATCTGCGCGACGGCCCGGACCTGACCGGCGAGGCGCTCCACGAAATCCTCGATCGCACCTGGGGCCGAAAGCCCGGCCTGTGGGGCTGGCTCACCACCGTCGATCACAAGGAGATCGGCAAGCGCTACATCGTCACCGCCTTCATCTTCCTGGCGCTGGGCGGGATCCTCGCTCTGTTGATCCGGCTCCAGCTGGCGCGCCCGGAAAGCGGCCTGATCAGCCCGGACCGCTACAACCAGATCTTCACCGTCCACGGCACGACGATGATGTTCCTGTTCGCGGTTCCGGTGATGGAGGCGATGGCGGTCTATCTGGTGCCGCTGATGCTCGGCACCCGGAACATCTCGTTCCCGCGGCTCAACGCCTTCTCCTACTGGGTCTATCTCGCCGGAGGCACATTGCTCTGGGTGGGCTTCATCCTCAACGTCGGGCCCGACGCGGGCTGGTTCTCCTACGTGCCGCTTTCCGGACCCGAATTCTCGCCGGGCAAGAGGGTCGACATCTGGGCCCAGATGGTCACCTTCACCGAGGTCGCCGCCCTCGCTGTTGCGGTGGAGATGACCGCGACGATATTGAAGCAGCGCGCCCCGGGGATGACCCTGTCGCGAATGCCTTTGTTCGTCTGGGCGATGCTGGTCGTCTCGCTGATGGTGATCTTCTCGATGCCGGCCGTCGCCCTGGCCTCCTCCTTCCTGCTGTCGGACCGGCTGGTCGGGACCCATTTCTTCAACAGCTACGAGAATGGCGATTCGCTGCTGTGGCAGCACATGTTCTGGTTCTTCGGCCATCCCGAGGTCTACATCATCTTCCTGCCCGCGACCGGATTCGTCAGCGAGATCGTCGCGACCTTCTGCCGGCGGACGGTGATCGGCTACACCGCGATCGTGCTCGCCCTGGTCGGGACCGGCCTTCTCGCCTTCGGCCTGTGGGTCCACCACATGTTCGCGACCGGGCTGCCGAGGCTCGGCTACGCTTTCTATACCGCCGCGAGCATGGCGGTCTCGATTCCCGCCGGAATCCAGATCTTCTGCTGGATCGCGACGATGTGGGACGGCCGGCCGCGATTCCAGGTGCCGTTGCTGTGGGTGGTCGCCTTCATATTCACCTTCGTGATCGGCGGCCTGACCGGAGTGATGCTGGCGAGCGTTCCGCTCGACCTCCAGCTCCACGACACCTTCTTCGTCGTCGCCCATTTCCATTATGTGCTGATCGGCGGAGCGGTCTTCCCGCTGCTCGGGGCGATCACCTACTGGTTCCCGAAATTCACCGGCCGGATGATGAATGACGGCCTCGGCAAGACCAGCTTCTGGCTCGGCTTCGTCGGCTTCCAGGTCGCTTTCTTCCCGATGCACATCCTCGGGATCCTGGGAATGCCGCGCCGGGTCTACACTTACCCGTCGGGCCTCGGCTGGGAGAGCCTCAACATGGTCGCGACGATCGGCTCGTTCGCCTTCGCGCTGAGCCTCCTCCTCTTCGTCGTCAACGCTCTGGTCTCGATGAGAGCCGGCGAGAAAGCGGGAGCCAATCCGTGGGATGCGGCCGGCCTCGAATGGGCCGCCGATTCGCCGCCGGCGGCCTACAACCACGCCCACATCCCGCTCGTGACGAGCCGAACCCCGCTCTGGGACCATCCCGGCGGCCTTCCCGTCGTCCATGGCCTGCGGGTCGAGGATCGCGAGCTCCTCCTCACCACCGTCATCGACGCCGAGCCCGACCTTCGCGAGCCCTCGCCGAGGCCGACCATCTGGCCGTTCATCGCGGCGCTCGCCACGACGTCGATGTTCGTGTCGTCGATCTTCACGCCCTGGGCGGTGGCGATCGGCACCGTACCGATCGCGGCCGCCTTGATCGCCTGGTTCTGGCCGAAGGATCCCAACGTAACCCCCGAGCCGGTGATTGACTGATGCCCGAGCCGCGCTTCACCGCCGACGTCTCGCCCCTGCCGACCCACGCGTTCGGCAACCGCGCCCTGACCTGGTGGGGCGAGATCGCCTTCTTCCTGATCGAGGGCACCGCCTTCGTCATGGCGATCGCCGCCTACTTCTTCCTGATGAACCAGGAGCAAATCTGGCCGCCGCCGCCATTCGCACCGCCCGATCTGCTGCCCGGCACGCTGTTCACCGTCGTCCTCCTGCTCAGCGAGATACCGAGCACGATGGCCAAGCATGCCGCCGAGCATGGCCAGCTCCGCAAGCTCCAGAAACTGATGCTGGTCATGGCCGCGGTCGGGCCGATCCTGATCGCCATCCGCGCCTGGGAATTCGCCGGGGCGAACGTGATGTGGACCGACAATGCCTATGGCTCGATCATCTGGGCGCTGCTGGTGCTCCATGCCACCCATTTCATCACCGACTGGGTCGACACATTGGTGCTTCTCGCCCTGATGCACGGTCCGCACGGAGCCGAAGGGCGTCGATTCGTCGATTGCAGCGAGAACGCCATGTACTGGCGCTTCGTCTGGCTGTGCTGGATCCCGATCTACATCCTGATCTACTGGGTGCCGAGGATCGCGTCATGAGCGGGCGCCGGGGCCTGCTGGCGTCCTTCGCTCCCTGGGCCGGCCTGATCGGCGGCTCGCTGGGCTGGGGCGCCTCGCATCAGGTCGGATCCGACGTCATCTTCGACGATTGCAGCCGGGGCGGCCTTTTCGTTCTGGTCGTCTGCGTCCTCGCTCTGGTCGTGACGGCGATCGGAGGCGCGATCTCATTGGGGGCCCGGGCCGGCGGAGGCGAGGCCCGGCGCTTCGTCGCGATCGTCGGCGTCCTGCTCGCCGCGCTGGCGAGCTTCGCGATCCTGCTTCAGATCGCCGCCGGGCTGGTCCTGCCCGCCTGCGCGGCATGAGATGGCCGGCTCTCGCCATGCTGCTCGTCGCGGCGCCCGCTTCCGCCCATTCGGGCCATGACCACGGCGCGGGCTGGACGCTCGGGCCGCTGGTCAGCGCACCGCTTTTCATCCTCCTCCTGCTCTACGGACTCGGCGCCTGGAGGCTGTGGCAACGCTCGGAGCGCGGCCGCCCGGCGCTTCGCCGCGACCTGATCCTGTTCCTGCTCGGCTGGCTGTCGCTGGCCGGCGCCCTGATGTCGCCGCTTCACGAGGCCGGCGAGACCAGTTTCTCGATGCACATGATCGAGCATGAGATCATCATGCTCGTCTCGGCGCTCCTGCTGGCCGCGGCGCGGCCCGGCGCGGCCTTGCTCTGGGCCTTTCCGGCGCCGGCGCGGCGGGCGTTCGGCACGGCCGGGCGCTGGCCGCTGTGGCGGATGCTCGCCGATCCGATCGTCGCGACGGCTATCCAGGCGGCGGCGATCATCGCCTGGCACGTGCCGGCTTTGTTCGACCGGACGCTCGACAGCGACGTCTGGCACGCCGCCCAGCATCTGAGCTTCGTCGGCAGCGCCTTGCTGTTCTGGTGGGCGATGCTCCACGGCCGGACCGGCCCATTCGTCTCGGCGGCCTGCCTGTTCGTCACCTCGATGATCGGCGGCGGCCTCGGCGCTCTGATGTCGCTTTCGAGCAGTCCCTGGTATTCCGGCTATGCGGCCATCGGCCTGACCCCGGCCGGCCTCACCCCCGAGCAGGACCAGCAACTGGCCGGCCTGATCATGTGGGTCCCGGGCGGCGCCTGGCACCTCGCCGCAGCGATCTGGTTCCTGTGCCTGGGCCTCAGACGGATGGAGGAGCGCCATGCGCTGGATTAGCGGCGCTTTGCTCCTCTTCCTCGCCGGCTGCGGCGCCCGCGCTCCGCTTCGGGTCTGCGCCGATCCCAACAACCTGCCTTTCTCGAATCGTGCCGGGCAGGGTTTCGAAAACAAGCTCGCCGAGCTGGTCGCGGCCGATCAGGGCAGGAAGCTTGACTATGTCTGGTGGGCGCAGCGCCGAGGAAATGTCCGCGAGACGCTGAAGGCGGGCCGCTGCGACGTGGTTCCCGGAGTCGGCGGAGGGCTCGAGATGCTGGCGACGACCCGGCCTTATTATTCGTCCACCTACGTCTCGGTCACGCGGGCCGACCGCGACTTGGCGATCTCCTCGTTCGACGATCCGCGCCTCCGCCGCCTGCGGATCGGAGTGCAGATGATCGGCGACGATTTCAGCAACACACCGCCGGCGCACGCTCTGTCGAGCCGTGGGATCGTCGCCAACGTGCGCGGTTTCATGGTCTATGGCGATTATTCGCGGCCGGCGCCGCAGGCCGATATCGTAAAAGCGGTCGCGTCGGGCGCGTTGGACGTCGCCTTCGTCTGGGGCCCGACGGCCGCCTGGTTCGCGCGCTCGCAGCCGGTCAAGCTTCGGCTGACGCGCCTGGAGCCGGTCGATCGCTCGACCGGGCAGCCGATGGCCTATGCGGTGGCGATGGGAATGCGGCGCGGCGAGCCGGAATTGAAGGCGCGGCTCGAACAGAGCCTCGAGCGCCGGCGCGCGGAGATAGAGAGGCTGCTCGCCTCCTACGCCGTTCCACTCGTCGCCTCGACGCCGAGGCCGGCATCCGACGACGACGATTAAGCTCAGCCCCAGAAGGTCTCGATCACCGCAAGAGCGATCGTGCCGATCGAGCCGAACGCGACGAACAGCCCAACCCAGATCTGCCAGCGCCTGCTTTGCCGTTCCGATTTTGCCGCCATGAACTGCATAACGCCGGCGAAGACCGGGCGATCCGAGCGTGTTCGATTCATCCGGATGAGGGGCCGGCCAGCCATGCGAAAGGCCGGGATTCGCGTAAACGACTCCCGGCCCCGCTGCCGAAAGAACCGAATCTTCGGTGGCTGGCGAGCCTCTACGCCTTTTCGGGAACGAATTAAACGTGTTTTCGCAGGGATTTAGCGGGTTCGCATCGAGAGACGGTGGCAGAGGTGATTGCGATTCCCCGGGGCGGAGCAGTGCGCCAAGCGTTCATTCGATCGACCCTTCATCTTCCCAACATGCGTTCGTTTTCAGTTCGGAAGCGGAACATTCGGGCGCGCCAGCGTTCTTGCACCGGCGCAACTGTGAACCCAAGCGGGCGGAGGCGGCCTTGAATCGAACCTCGATCCTCGTTGCGATGGCCGGAGCGGTCCTCATCGCGTCGCCCGCGGTCGCCCAGCAAAGCGGCATACTTCGGCGCGACACGTCGCTCGGACTGTCGCTGACCAGCGGCGTCGACTTCTCGTCCGGCGATTACGGCGCCGCGGCCCGGACCGACATATTGGTCGTTCCGCTCAGCCTGCGCGCGAAGAAGGGACGGATCCGCGCCTCCGCAACTGTCCCATGGCTGCGAATCGACGGGCCCGCCAACATCGTCGGCGGCGGCGAGGACGGGCCGATCGTGATCGACCCCAATGCGCCGTCGCCGCGCCGGGTCCGCAAGGGCCTCGGCGACGTCAGTCTCGGTTTCGATTACGTGATCCCGGCCAGGGATCTCGGCGGGCTCGAGCTCGCGCTCGGACTACGCCTCAAGCTTCCCACTTCGGCGATGAGCCGCGGGCTCAGCACCGGCAAGACCGACCTCGGCCTGGTCGCCGACATTTCGCGCCCGATCGGCAAATTCTCGCCCTTCCTGACCCTGGGCTATCGGATGCCGGGCGACCCGGCGGGCTTCGATCTCCGCAACAGCGCGACCGTCTCCGCCGGAACCAGCGTCGTTCTCGGCAAGCTCGTCGCGATCGGTTCCTACGATTATGCGGGCGCCACCAGCCGCTCGAGCTTCGACTCGCACAGCCTGTTCGGAGCGATCGCGGCGCCGCTGTCGAAGCAGGTCGTCCTGACCGGCTACGGCACCGCCGGCCTCAGCCGCGGCGCGCCCGATTACGGCGTCGGCCTTCTGGTCACGTTCAGGACCGCGATGAACAAAAAATCGCGCGAGCGGGATTAAATCGTGGCCGGCATTCGTTTCACAACAGTCCGCGGGAAAGGGGCGTCGTCGGCGCGCGTTTCCGCGGGCATGTCCCTCGAGTCGCGTAACGAGGGTTGGGCCGGTGCGCCGTGAAGGCGCCCCGGCCCGCTCGCGCGTCGGCATCGTCTGACTCCACCCCGGCGGAAGACATTTTTTCGGGCGGTGGATTAGACGGAGGCCGAGATTCGTTTCCCGAACAAAGAGTTGGAGAAGGCCCGTTGACGGCCTTCGAGCGCGAGCTGCTGGAGCTTCTGCCGAGGCTGCGCCGCTTCGCTCGTGCTTTGGCCAGGGATGCCGCCGACGCCGACGATCTGACCCAGACGGCGCTGGAGCGGGCGCTGAGGTCGCGCTCCCGGTGGCAGAGGGGAACGAGAATGGATTCGTGGATGATGAAGATCATGCGCAATTGCTGGATCGACGAAGTGCGCAGCCGGGCGCGGCGTTCGAAGACGTTCGCGCCGGAAGAAGCGGGCCTCGGCGCAGCGCCGGTCATGCCGAGCGAGACCGAGCGCGCCGCCGAGATGGACGGAGTCGGCCGGGCGATGAACCTGCTCCCAGCGGAGCAGCGCGAAGCGGTGGCGCTCGTCCTGGTCGAGGGTCTCAGCTATCGCGAGGCCTCCGACCTGCTCGACATTCCGATCGGGACTCTCACGTCCCGGCTCAACCGGGGGCGGAAGGCGCTTGCACGAACCCTGGAGGCGGCATGATGGTCGACGAAGAGCTGCTGATGGCGCATCTCGACGGCGAGGTGGATCTGCTGACCGCGGACCGGGTTGCTAAAGCGGTGGCGGAGAATCCGAAGCTTCGGGCCCTTGCCGACGAGCAAGCCAAGCTCAGGGACCTGCTGGCAGGCCATTTCAATCCGATCGTGGACGAGGAGATTCCTCCGCGCCTGCGGACCCTGCTCGAGACGAATGTGGTCCCACTGCCGGCACCGCGGGTCGAGCGCCGCCCCAGAGTCGCCTGGCGCGCCTGGGGAGCGATCGCGGCGAGCTTCGTCGTCGGCTTGGTCGCGGCGCAGATGATCCCGCAGCGAGCGGGGCCGGCGGGAATGACCGGCGACGGGCTGGTCGCCAGCGGAGCGCTCGCTTCGGCGCTCGACACCCGGCTCGCCTCCGAGCAATCGGCTGCCGAGACCACGCGAATCGGAGTGAGCTTCGCCGCGAAGGACGGGCGGATGTGCCGCACCTTCGAGACCCGGGCGATGGCCGGACTGGCCTGCCGCGACGGTGACGGCTGGCAGGTGCTCGCCCATGATGCGGCGCGGCCGCGGCCCGGCGGCGAATATCGCCAGGCGTCGAGCGGCACCGCGTTGATCATGCGGATCTCGCAGGAGCTGATGAAGGGCGAGCCCTTCGACGCCCGGGCGGAACGCGAGGCCCGGGATAAAGGTTGGAGACCCCGGCGGTGAGACAGGCGCCGAATGCCCGTAGCGGAAGCACCCGGTCCGATCCGCAATCACATCATGGGGAGGCGAAGGGAGCCGTGCATGAAGCCGCTCCGGCCTAGGGATCGATATGCGGCGGCGGCGCTGCTGGCGACTCTCGCCTGCGCCGCTTGGGCGAAGCCTCCGATTGTCCCCCTCGACAAGGTCGATCGCGCCGTCACCGCCGTTACCGCGGCCACCCGCGCGCAGGAGCAGGCCGAGAAGGCCCAGTCGCGGGTCGACTCGGCCCAGCAGCGAGTGGAGCAGGTCGCCGGGCAAGTCTCCGAACGCGCCGAACGAACGGCGGAGGCCGCGACTCGCGCCGCCGCCGTTCAAGAACGCGCCGAGGCGGCAGGGCAGCGGCTGTCCGGGGCGCAGAGCGGCGCCGAACGCGCGGCGGCGGCCCAGGACCAGGCGGGGCGCGCCAACCAGCGCGCCGAGCTTGCATCGAACGGCCGCGCCGGCGGCGATCCGCCGCCGCAGGCGCGCAGGCCGGCCGATACGGGGCAGCCGGACGATCCCGGCAGGTCCGGCGAAGCGAAGCAAAAGAAGGACAAGGATCGACACTCGAACAATTCGTCGCGGCGGTCGGCGCGCGGCGAGGAGCGCGCCCGCGGCCCGAAGGACGAGCAGGCCGAAGCCGCCCGCAACCAGTCGCTCGCCGATGCCCAGCTGCGCCGGTTCACCCAGCTGCTGAGCGCCTGGCCGCGGGTCCTGGAAATGACCCGCCTCGGAGTCGCCGTGCGCGGCGAAGTGGTCGGAACCGAGCTCACGCCCGCGGCGCTCGCCGCCGTCCGGAAGGCGGGCTTCGTCATCGTCTCGCAGGAGGTGGTCGAGGGGCTCGAGCTCCGCTTCGTCACCCTTCGGACCCCGCGCGGAATGTCGGTCGACGCCGCTTTGGCGCGGCTGGCGCGGATCGCGCCGCGCTCCCAGTTCGTCGCCAACCACATCTTCATCCAGAGCGGACAGGTGGCAGCGGCCCCATCGGCGGCCGGCGCGGCGCTCGCGCAGGGGCGGATCGCCGGCCCGGCCTATCTCGGAATCATCGACGGCGGAGTCGCTCGCCATCCCTCGCTGAGGGGGCCGGTCGAGCAAAGGGGCTTCGTCCAGGGCGCCCCGGCGGTCAACAGCCACGCCACCGCGGTCGCTTCGCTGGCGGTCGGGGCGGGGCGTCTCAAGGGCGCCTCGCCGGGCGCATCCTTGCTGGTCGCCGACGTCTACGGCCGCGACCCCGCCGGCGGAAACGCGATGGCGCTGGTCCGGGCGCTCGGCTGGATGCTGGCCCGCCGAGTGCCGGTGGTCGCCATGCCGCTGGCCGGGCCGCCCAACCCGCTCGTCGCGAGCGCGATAGCCCGGGCCCGCCAGCGCGGCCTCTACGTCATCGCTCCGGTCGGCAATGGTGGTCCGGCCTCGCCGGCTTCCTATCCCGCCGCTTATCCGACGGTGATCGCGGTCACCGGAGTCGATCGCCGCAACCGGATCCTGATCGAGGCCGGCCGAGGCCCGCGCATCGACTATGTCGCTCCCGCCGCCGACATGGTCGCCGCCAGCGTCGCGGGGGGTCAGGTCCCGGTCCGCGGCACATCGTTCGCGGTGCCTCTCGTAGCCGGACGCCTGTCGGTCGTCGGCCGCGGAAGCGCTCAGCCGATCGCGGCGCTGGATAAAGAGGCGGCCGATCTCGGGCCGCCGGGACCGGACGGCATTTACGGGCGCGGCCTGGTCTGCGCCCGCTGCCGCAACAAGTAACGTAGGCGGACCGGATCCAGCCGCGCGAGGCTGGTACCGCCCCACAATCGAGCGGTGGGTATGCGTAAGGAGTACGGCTGTTGCCGCAAAGTGCCTCAATCTATCTCGTCGACGGCGACCCGAGCTCGCGCCGCCTGCTCGCCGCCGAGCTCGGCAGGCGAGGCTTCGAAACCTGGCCATTCGATTCGGAAGTCAGGTTCCTCGCGGTGCTCGACATGCTGCCGCCCTCCTGCATCCTGCTCGCGATCGACGGAGAGGGCGGCATCGATCTGATCGCGCGCCTGAGCGAGCGCAGCGGTGGATGGCCGATCATCGCCATCGACCACGAGGCCGACGTCGCCAGGGCCGTCGCCGCGATGCGCGCGGGCGCCGCGGACTATCTCGAATTGGCCGGCGATTATGCCGCTCTCGAACGCGCCGTCCGCACCGCCTGCGGGTCGCTTCACCAGATGCTCGAATCGGCCGGCGAACGGCAGCAGGCGCTCGCCCGGCTCGCCCGCCTGACACCCCGGGAAAAGGAGGTCGCGACCGCGCTTCTGAGCGGGCTCAGCAACAAACGCGCCGCGCACCAGCTCGGGATCAGCGTTCGAACCATCGAAATGCACCGAAGCAATGTGATGGCCAAATTGGGCGTCCGGAACATGGCCGAAGCCGCCGTCCTGCTCGCCGGGGTCGGGTTCGGTGAGGCCGACGGGCAGATGGATGGAGCCGATCGGGTCGAGCGCGATGGAGCGGGTCGCCGCCGCCTTACCTTCGCCGCCTGATCCGGAACAACATCATTATCAATAGGGGGTCGCGCTGGCCGGACGATGTCCTTCAGCCGGCGGTGTGCTCGGGCGCGCGGGCGCTTCGGCCGCGGGCGATCGACGCGCCGGGGTCACGCGCCAGATCGTGTTCGACAAATCGTCGGCGACGATCAGCGCCCCGCGCGGATCGACCGTAACTCCGACGGGCCTGCCACGGGTCGTTCCGTCATCGTCGCGGAATCCGGTCACGAAGTCGATCGGCGGACCGGCCGGTCGGCCGCCGCGAAACGGAACGAAGACCACCCGGTAACCGATAGGGACGCTTCGGTTCCAGCTGCCATGCTCGCCGACGAAGACTCCATCGGCGAAGCGGACCCCCATCGCGGGCGTCGAGAATGCCACCCCCAGCGCCGCGACATGCGAGCCCAGGGAATAATCCGGCCTTATCGCCGAGGCGACCTTCCGGGGATTTTGCGGCTGGGCCCGCCGATCAACGTGCCGGCCCCAGTAGCTCCAGGGCCAGCCGTAGAAGCCTCCCTCCCGCACCGTCGTCAGATAGTCGGGAACCAGGTTGGGGCCGATCTCGTCGCGTTCGTTGACGACGGCCCAAAGCTGCCCCGAGCCCGGCTGGACGGCGAGCGCGGTGGGGTTGCGCAAGCCCGTGGCAAAGGGGCGGTGAGCGCCGGTCGCTGCATCCACCTGCCAGACCATCGCGCGGTCGACTTCGGCGGTCATGCCGCGCTCGGTAATGTTGCTGTTCGACCCAATGCCTACGTAAAGGAAGCGGCCGTCGGTGCTCGCCGCCAGGGACTTGGTCCAGTGATGGTTGATGACCGAAGGCAAGGCCGCGACCGTGACCGGCGGCCCGTCGGCGCGGGTCTGGCCGTCGCGATAGGCAAAGCGCACCAGCGCGTCCTGGTTGGCGACGTAGAGCTGGCCGTTGACCAGCGCGAGTCCATAAGGCGCGTTGAGATTTGCGGCGAAGACCGTCCGTCCTTCGTAGACACCGTCGCCATCGGCGTCGCGAAGCAGGGTCAGGCGGTTGCCGCTCGCGATCGACGTGGTGCCCTTGGCCTTGATGACACCGGCGAAAAGATCCTTGGGCCGCAGCGCCGGCGCGCCGCCGCCTCTCCCTTCGGCGACGAGGATGTCGCCGTTGGGCAGGATGAGCGTCTGGCGAGGAATGCCGAGGCCGGTGGCGATCGCGGTGATGACATAATTCTCCGGCACGATTGGCCGTCGGTCGCCCCAGGGAGAGGGATCGGCGATCACCATGCTGGGCATCAGCCCGCGTTGCGGATCGGGAAGTGGGGGGTTGGGCCCATATTCGGGAGCAGCCGGATCACTGCCGCAAGCGCTCAGCAGAGCCGCGACCGCGGTTGCAGCCGCGAGGCCCGAGCGGCTCATCTCGCTCCTCCCGCACGAAGTCGGGAGAAGCCGACCCAGACGGCGATGATGATAAGAACCGACAAAATCGCCGAAAGAATGAGGCCGTCGGGCATGACCGCGAAGGCATCGCGCGCGTGGACGAGAGAATTGATGAGCCCGAGGATGAAGATGACGAGCAGAAGCAGGCAATAGACCAGCGGCCGGCCCCGACGGCGAGCGGCGCGGGCGAGATCGATGAGAGCCCATAAGAGGGTCAGTCCGGTGAAGACCATCGCGCCCGCGATCAGCCAGGCGGCGAAGTTGCTCCACTGAATCTCGTAGCTCGAAGCGTACGCCCAGTCGCTGAGAAGCCCGCCGAGGAACAGCGGCAAAGCGCCGGCGAGCAGCACGGCATGCAATGGATGTATTGCCCCGTCGGGTGACCGTTCCCTGCCGGCAGCCACTTTGACGTTGCTCCCTCTTCCGGCCGAGGCTCGGCCTCGGTGAAAAACGTCTATGCACCCGGAAGGGGCGCGCCGCAAACGACAGGGCTACCCCAATCGTCCCGATGGACGACGATCTGCGCGAACTACGCTGCCAAGCACCGATTTAGCTGGTGACCCCTACGGGACTCGAACCCGTGTTTTCGCCGTGAGAGGGCGACGTCCTGGACCGCTAGACGAAGGGGCCGCGCGCGGCAGCCGTGGCGCATATGGGGGAGGGGGCTTGGCTGTCAAGCGGAGCGGACGGCAAGGGGCGTCCGCGATCAGGGGCGTTGGCGATCAGTCCGGAAGCTCGATGATCACCTCGTCGGGCCGGACCAGGCCGAGCTCGCTTCGAATCAACTCGTCGGCCATGTCGACATCCACCCCCCGCGGATCGAGCAAAGCGGAACGGCGGGCGAGCCTGTCGCGCTCGGCCTCGAGAAGGACGAGCTCGGCGGTCCGCTCGGTCTTGAGGCGGCGATAGTCGCCGACCCTCAAGATCCCATTCGAGCCGAAGATGACATTGCCGAGGAAGCTGCCGGTGATGAGCAGGGCCAAAGCGGGCCGGATCATCGGGACGAGAGCGTGAAAGGCGGTCGGGCTCCAGAGCAGGCTCGGATTCGCTTCTTCGGCGGGAGCGCCGATCGATGCACTGCCGAGCGCCGGCAGCGGCCAGGCCCGTGTCATCGCCGGCGTTCGGCGCGGTTCGAGTGGACGAGATTGAAGTCTCCGCAGGTGCAGCGCACCACCAGCCTGTCGCCCTCGGGATGCTTTCGCCGCGCGGTTCGGGGCGTGATCGAGCGGCCGATGATCGCGGAGCAGCGGGCGCATGCCAGGTCGCCGCGCTCGGTGCCGACGAAGGCCGGCAGGGAGCGGGGAAGGATAAGGGCATCGGTCCGCCTGACCCGCCCGGCGGGCTCGAGCATGGTGGGAGCGGGCGGGAGCTCGGGCGGCGCTATCTGCTCGGCGGCCGCCCGCCCGGCAAGCGCCCTCAGCCTCGCTTCCCAGGCCGCCTGGTCGTCGTCCCATTCGCGCTGGCGGGCGGACGGCTCGGAGAGGCCCGCTCGGGCGAGCAAGGTGGCGCTCGAGCTGCCGGCGACGGAAAGATACATGGGACGCTCCACGACATGTCCCGGGCACGCAAGCCCGAGCCGACTGTCGACGATATAAGAAGAGCCGGGCGGCCGATATTGGGGGAAACCCGCCGGGGGAAATACGGTAATTACGGTAGGGCGATGCCGCTCTTTACGGTCAGGCGGCTTCGGCTCCGGTGTCGCCGCGGGCGGCGAGGGTTTCGGCGACCAGATCGGCGAGCTCCATCGCCTGGGCGGGGTTGAGGCGCGGGTCGCAATGCGTGTGATAGCGCGACGCGAGGTCCTGCTCGGTGACCGGATCGGCGCCGCCGGTGCATTCGGTCACGTTCTGCCCGGTCATCTCGACGTGGATCCCGCCGGCCGGAACGCCCTCCGCCGCGGTGACGGCGAAGAAGGCCGCGACCTCGTCGAGAATGTGGGCCATCGGCCGCGTCTTGTAGCCGTTGGCGGCCCGGATCGTATTGCCGTGCATCGGATCGCAGGACCAGAGCACCGGATGGCCCTCGGCGGCGACGGCGCGGACCAGAGGCGGCAAGGCCTGTTCGACTCGGTCCGCGCCCATCCGTGCAATCAGGGTGATCCGCCCCGGCTCCCGGTTCGGGTTCAGAGCGTCGAGCAGAGCGAGCAGGACGGCCGGCTCGAGCGACGGACCGCACTTGATTCCGAGCGGGTTGGAGAGGCCGCGGAGGAACTCGACATGGGCCGAGCCGGGAAATCGGGTGCGGTCTCCGACCCAGAGGAAATGGGCCGAGCTTGCGTACCAGCCGGCGCCGTCGCGCCGGACCAGGGCCTGCTCGTAGGGAAGAAGCAAGGCCTCGTGGCTGGTGTGGAAGTGCTCGCCGCCGGCCAATGCGCGCAGATGGGCGAGAGTCGCCGCCGATTGCGAGTAAGCCCGGAACATCCGGTCCGGATTGGGCCGCCGGGCGGCATCGTCGAAGACGATGTTGTTGACGATGTCGCCGCGGTACATCGGCAGGGACCGGCCTCTTTTCTCCTCGAGGTCGCTCGATCGCGGCTTGGCGAACTGGCCGGCCATCCGCCCGATCCTGACCACTGCCCGTCCCGGGGCGGCGATTCGGGCCGCCATCGCCTCGATCAGAGCATGGTTGCCCCTGATGTTCTCGGCCGAGAATTCGGCGAAGCTCTCGGCGCAATCGCCGCCCTGGAGGAGGAAGGCGCGGCCGGCCTGGACCTCGGCGAGCTCGGCCTTGAGCGCATGGGCCTCGGCGGCCGGGACGAGAGGCGGATAAGCTGCAAGCTCGCGAAGCGCGGCGTCGAGCGCGTCCTTGTCCGGCCATGCCGGCTGCTGCCGCACTTCGTGCCGCCGCCAGCTCGATGGGGTCCATTCCTGCGCCATGACCGCCGCTCTGTCGCGGATCGGGCCGTTTCAGGCAAGAGGCCCGGCATCCGGAGCAGGTTGACGCCCGGTGCCGGGCGGGCGAGAAGCCCCGTTGTGAAAAGCTTTTTTCCGCACAGCGAGACGACCGGGGACGTCACCGTCCGGGTGTCGGTCAGCTTCCTGCCCGAGCAGTCCGAGCCGGGGAAGGGCCGCTGGTTCTGGGCCTATCATATCCGGATCGAGAATGGGGGTCAGAGCGCGGTCCAGCTGATCAGCCGCGAATGGGTGATCTGCGATTCCCGCGGCGGCCGCCACGAGGTCCAGGGCGAGGGCGTGGTCGGCGAGCAGCCGGTGATCGAGCCCGGCTCGTCCTTCGATTACGTCTCCGGCTGCCCGCTCACCACCCCGACCGGCTGGATGGAGGGCCGCTACCATATGATCGCGGCCGACGGCTCGGCCTTCGCCGCGGCCATTCCCCGCTTCACTTTGGTCGCCACCGCCGTGACAAGCTGACCGCGGACGGGTAATCCGGATCCGGGGGCGGAAATTCGGGGGAATTGATCGGAGTAGGTTTGATGCTTCAGCCAGTGTTTCTTGCCGTTCTGCTGGCGGCGCCCCCTTTGACCTCGACCGCGGCGACTCTCACTCCGACGGCCCGCGCGGCCCCGGCGGCCCGGGCGATGACCTGTCCGATCGGTGGCGCAAGCTTCACCTACACCCGTCCGGCGCCGCAATCGGTTCCCGGAACGCGGCCCGACGGCAAGCCCTATGGCGCCTCGGCGCCGCCGCCATTGCCGGAATGTCCGGACAACGGCCTCGTCCTCTACAAGGAATATACGCCGGAAGAGGTGGCCAAGCTCGAGCCTTTGATCGCCTCGCCCGCTTACCAGGCGCTTCGCGCGTCGGAGACGCAATATTATCGCGCTTACTGGCTGATGAAGGAAATGGGGGTTGGCCCCGAGGATTCGCTGTGGGTGCTGCTGCAGGCCAGCTGGCAGGCCGACGGCAAGCCCGACCAGCGCGCGCGCTATCTCGGCGAGCTGATCGAGGCTTCGGCCAAGGTCGCGCCGAATCCCGGCGATCTGAACTGGGTCGGGATGGAAGCGCATGCGATCAACGCTCTGCGCGAGCTCGGCCGGTTCGACGAGGCGCGCTCGCGCATCGACATGGTGGCTCTTCAGCCGCTCGACGTCCGGATTCCGACCGGAGCCGCAAGCGATCCGGCGGTCCAGGACGCGCGCAAGCGGCGGACATGGCTCGCCTTCCTCAAGAATCTGAAGACGGTGATCGAGCGCAAGGATTCATCGCTCGAACCGTTCGACCTGATCCCCCGGGCGGTGGCGCTCGACAAATGCATCGACGAGGAAGCGAGCCTGACCGGCTTCTCGAAGACCTTCTGCGAGAGCCAGGCGACGGTGCTCGCATCGGTCAGGGAGAATCGGGCTCGGGTGGCGCGCGAGATGGAAGCCTTGCGCACCAACCGCGATACGAGCGGGCGGTAAGGGCGTCTCAAATTGGATTGAAGCAATTCCGCTCATCCTGAGTAGGGCTGAGCTTGTCGAAGACCCGTATCGAAGGACCGTGGCCGTGCGTCCTTCGATACGCCGGTTCGACAAGCTCACCGGCTACTCAGGATGAGCGGGAAAATCTATCCCGAGCCGGTCCCTATCGCATCAGTGCCACCAGCCGGCCCACCAGGGCGATGAAGCGCGGCTCGTCGAGTGCCGCGCTGTCATTGTTCCATGTCACCGACAGCGCCGTCCACCGTCCCTCCTTGTTCCGCAGAAGGAAGGTGGCGTTGAGCACTCCGGTCTCGGATCCGCCCTTGAAGCCCATGTAGGAGAAGCCCTCCGCGGAGGTGCGGCCGGGGCCGGGATTGATCGCCAGGATGTCGAGCGTGGCCGGGTCGCCGTTGCGGCGCAGCCAGTCCATCGTCCGGACCAGGTCGGCGGGCGAGGCGAACCATTCGGCCTTGTCGATCGCGACCGGGCGGCCGAGCATTCGCGACGAATCCAGCGAGCGCGGGTCGACCGGGGCCAGGGGCCCGGCGAGAAGGGCGCGGCGGCCGGCTTCGTCGGCGGCGGACCAGCGGGCGAGCAAGGCCGGATCGCCGAGCTTCAGTCCGAACAGCTCGCGGGTCGAGAGGAAGGGACGATTGCGTTCGGGCGCCGCCACTCCGAGCGCGGGGAGCAATTGCTCGACCTTGTCCCGGCCGACGATTGCGAGAAGCGTGTCGGCGGCGCTGTTGTCGCTTCGCGAGATCATCAGCGCGGCGAGGCTGTGAAGGGTGATCGGCGATCCCGCCGGCCAGTCCTGGAGAAGGCCGGACGGAAGCGAGCGGCGGTCGAGCGGGACGACGTCGCTCCACTTGCGGGCGCCCGCTTTCACCTGCCGCGACAGCTCGGCGAGGATGAACAATTTGAACGCCGAGCCGATCGCCAGCGGCCGGTCGGCTTTCTGGGTCAGGATCGCGGTGGGGCCGCTTTGCTCCAGCCGCGCCGCCTCGAGCGACACCTCGCCCGGAAGAGCGGTGAGGTCGCCGAACACCGCCCGGACGCTGTCGCCGCCTTTCGGCTCGACCGCGGCGACCAGCAATTGCTCGATCAGAGCGGGCGGCGCCGGCCCGATCGCCATTTCGAGCCGGGCGGTGGCGCGCTCGAAATCGACATAGACGATCCCGCTCGTCCCGGTTTTTGCTTCGATCCGGGCGACCTTCTCCGCTGCGCCGTAGCTCGACTTGAGCTGGGCGGAGATCGACTTCACCTGCGCCGCCGGCACCTGGCCGAGGAAGGCGCTCGAGAAGATCCGCTCCGGCTCGACCGTGCCGTTGAACAGGCCGACCAGTTCGGCGGCGCGCGCGCTGAAGGCCGGAGACGGCTCGGCGGCGGTCGCCGGAGCCGCGACCGCGAACAAGGCGAGCAGTAACGCCAGCAACCGCATCAGAGGATCCGGGCCCACTACCGGCAATGGCCGGGCGACCGCGAAGCGGCGCGGCGGATAGGCGGCCGTGAGCCGGCCGCCATGCCCCGGAATGGCCGCGAACATCCGGGGGATGTTCGCACCGGCTCACCGCCGTCGCTCGGTCGGTCACGATGAATCTTCATCGCTCCTTCCTCGCTCCTGTCCATGACCACCTCTCCCCCACGTCATGGCCGTTGTCGGCAGTGGGTCCGGACCCTTAGCCCCCAATCCGATTCAGTTCGAAGCGCGCGGTTCGTCCTCGGCGGTCAGATCGAGATATTCGACTCGCGCATTGGGCCCACGCTGACGAAGGTGGGTCCCGGTCCGGTCCATCCACAGCGAAGTGTAGCTGTAACGCTCCACCCGGTAATTGCCCGCGCCGCCGGCGTCCCCGGACGGCGAGTAGATCCGGCCGGCGATCGATTTGATCAGCGGGTCCGCCCAATAGGTCGGGCCGTTATGGCGCAATATGTCGAGGTCGGTGACCCGGCCGTCGGGAGTGATCCAGAAGCCGACGTCGATCCAGCGTTTGTCGAAATTCTCGACCGGCATCAGCCGCAGAGTCTCGTTCCTCTGAAGGAAGGTGAGATCGGACTCCAAATCCACTTCGATCGAGCGCTTCGGGACCTGGATTTCCGGGGCGTAGATCAAGGTCGGCTTGCTGAACCCGGCGGTGCGGAGCTCCCGGATCAAAGCATCGGAGGAAGCCTGCTTGCCTTCCTCGCGGTCGAACCGGGCGAGCAGGACCAGGGCCGACAGGCGCGCGGCGCGGGCTTCGGGTCTGTGATCGGCGGCGAGTTCCTCGAGGCGCCGCCGGGCCAGCGGCCGGTCGCCGTCGAGCTGGGAAAGCCAGGCGATTCGAAGCCTGGCGATCGCCTCGAGGTCGGGACGGCCGATCTTCGCCGCCTTGTGCATCGCATTCTCATAGACGGCGCGGGCGCTTTCCGGCCGGCCGAGCGAGGCGTGCATACCGGCCACCTCCATGTCGGCCGCGACCAGCCTTCCGTCCTCGGGCTGGAGGCCCGCCTTCAGGGCGCGCTTGATGCCCCAGGTCGACTGTTCGTAATCATGGCCTTCGCCGAGATGGACCGCGATCCTCGAGCCGGCGCGGTAGAGATAGGAGACCTGCACCGGAAAGCGGGCGGCGAAGCGGTCGTTGCGGCCTGTCGAGGCCCTGATCGTCCGCCGCGCCCCGACATAGTCGCCGGCGACGAACTGGTTCTCGGCATGGGCGAGAGTCGCGGCGATATCCTCGTCGGGAGGGCAATGGCGGGCGATGCAGTCGCGCAGGTTGCGCTCGCTCTGCGCGAGCGGGACGGCGGTGACGATGATCGTCTGGCCGCGTCCTTCGTCATTCTGCGCCAGAGCGGGAGAAGCCAGGGTCGCGAGCGGCAGCAGCAAGGTCCATTTCATCGCACGTTCTCCAGCTTTGGTCAGTTGCGGCGGGTCTCCGGCTCGGCGGTCAAATCGAGATATTCGATCCGGGCATTGGCGCCGCGCTGGCGAAGCCGGGTTCCGGTCCGGTCCTCCCAGAGCGCGGTGAACGAGTAGCGCTCGACCCGGTAATTGCCGTCGGCCTCGCTTCCGCCGGTCGGGGAATAGAGCCGGCCGGCGATCGACGTCATCAGCGGCTTGGCCCAGTAGGTCGGGCCGTGGCTGCGCAGGATTTCGGCGTCGGTGACATGGCCGTCCGGGGTGACCCAGAAGCCGATATCGACCCAGCGGTCGTCATAATTCTGGGTCGCCATCAGCCGGGTGGTCGAGACCATCTCCCCTTCCTCGGTCACCCTCTGGGGCATCTTGATCTCGGGGGCGAAGAGCAGGACCGGCCTTGGAAAGCGGGCGTCGCGCAGCTCGGCAATCAACGCGTCCGACGAAGAGAGCTTGCCCGCCTGGCGGTCGAGCCGGGCGAGAAGCACCAGAGCGGTGAGCCGGGCCGCGCGGGTCTCCGGGCTGCGGTCGGCGGCGATCGCTTCGAGCTTGCGCCGGGCGGTCTGCTGGTCGCCTTCGATCTGGTGAAGCCAGGCGAGGCGAAGCCGGGCGATCGCGGCGAGGTCCGGACGATTCAGCCTGAGAGAATCGTCGACCACCTCCTGATAGACCTTGCGGGCGCTCTCGGTCCGGCCGAGCGAGGCGTGCATCCCGGCGACCTCGAGATCGGCGCCGACCAGCCTGATGTCGTCGCGCGGCAGGCCGGCCTTGAGCGCTCGCTTGATGCCCCAGGTGCTCTGCTCATAATCATGGCCTTCGCCGAGGTGGATCGCGATCCGCGAACCGGCCCGCCACAGATTCGAGACCGGCACCGGATATCGGTCGGCATGGCGGTTGTTGCGGCCGAGCGAGGCCTTGGTCGTCCGCCGAGCGCCTTCATAGTCGCCCGCGACGAACTGATTCTCGGCATGGGCGAGGGTCGCCGCCACATCCTGGTCGGGCGGACAATGGCGGGCGATGCACTCGCGAAGCGCCCGCTCGGTCTGCGAAAGCGACTTGCCGGTGACGACGATCGTCTGGCCGCTTCCCTCCGGCTGGCTTTGGGCGGCGGCCGGCGATGCCAAGGCAAGCAACGGCAGAAAATAGAGCGTCTTCATGTCATTACCCCACATTTGGCAGGAGCCGACCCTATAGCAGCGGCCCGACATTGTCACTGCGGCATGCGCTCGAGGTGCAGCCTGCACTGTCGTGATTGCGAGCGCAGCGCGGCAACCCAGAAGCTCGGTCCAGAGGGGAGATATGGGGAATCATGAGATCAGGAAATCTTCCGAGGCGCCGCCACGGCCCGAGCCGCCGGTCCCTCAGGGCCGGGAGGCCGAACGCAACCGCAGGAAGGCGATCACCGCCTTTCGATCCTCGGGCTTCTTCAGCCCCGCGAAGGTCATCTTGGTGCCCGGGACGAGAGCGCGCGGCTCCTGGAGGAACCGGTCGAGCGTCTCCGCGTCCCAGACCAGGCCCGAATCGCGAAGCGCCTGCGAATAGTAAAAATCGGGCTTCGATCCCGACCGCGTTCCGAACGTCCCGTACAGGTTCGGGCCGACCCCATGGTGCGAGCCTCGCTCGGCATTGTGGCAGGGGGCGCACCTTGCGAACTCGGGAACGCGGCTGCTCGCGATCCATCCCGGCGGCGAAGGCGGATCGTTCGGGACCGCAGGCGGGTCCCAAACGACGCTCGGCAATGGGATCCTGGCCGGTTCGGAGCGCTCGTCCCGGGAAACGGCCGGAGCGCAGGACGCCGCCAGGGCAAGGAGGAGGGGGAGCGCGGTCCTGATATGGCGTTTCGGAGATTCGCCTGCCCGGATGTCCGGCTCGACGCGTATTTCCGAATTCTCACTCACACGGGCAAACCCGTGATTCCAGTATGCTTTCTCGAAAGTGAAGCTCGCTCGGGAGTGATCATGCGGCGAGCTTCAAATTCATCACAGGACAGCTCATGCGTCGATCGCTTCCTCGTCGACGTCGGCGGCGTGGCGCTGGATGAAGGCGAAGCGATGCTCGGGGTTGCGGCCCATCAGCCGGTCGACGAGGTCGCGCACCTTGTGCTGGTCCTGATATTCCTGCGGGAGAATGATCCGGATCATCGACCGGCTCTTCGGGTCCATCGTCGTCTCGCGAAGCTGCTGCGGGTTCATCTCGCCGAGGCCCTTGAACCGGCTGACCTCGACCTTCTTGCCCTGGAACAGGCTTGCCTCGAGCTCGCCGCGATGGACGTCGTCGCGGGCATAGGCGACGATCGCTCCCGCCGACAGGCGATAGAGCGGCGGCTGGGCGAGATAGAGCGCGCCATGCTCGACGATTTTCGCCATCTCTTGAAAGAAGAAGGTCATCAGCAGGGTGGCGATATGGGCGCCGTCGACGTCGGCGTCGGTCATGATCACGATCCGATCGTAGCGGAGCTGGGCGGGGTCGCAGCGCTCGCGCGTGCCGCAGCCCAGCGCCAGGGTCAGGTCGGCGATTTCCTGATTGGCCCTGATCTTGTCGGCGCTCGCCGAGGCGACGTTCAGGATCTTGCCCCGGATCGGAAGGATCGCCTGGGTCTTGCGGTCGCGCGCCTGCTTGGCCGAGCCGCCCGCGCTGTCGCCCTCGACGATGAACAATTCGGTTCCGGCCGGATCGTCGTTGGCGCAGTCGGTGAGCTTGCCGGGGAGTCGAAGCTTGCGCGGAGAGGTGGCGGTCTTGCGCTTGACCTCGCGTTCGGCCTTGCGGCGGAGGCGATCGTCCATCCGGTCGAGAACGAAGGCGAGAAGGGCCCGGCCGCGCTCCATATTGTCGGCGAGATAATGGTCGAAATGGTCGCGAACCGCCGCTTCGACCAGGCGGGCCGCGTCCGGGCTGGTCAGCCGGTCTTTGGTCTGGCTCTGGAAATGCGGGTCGCGGATGAACAGGGACAGCAATATCTCGGCGCCGCCGACCACGTCCTCGGCCTGGATGTCCTTGGCCTTCCTGGCCTGGCCGGCAAGCTCGGCGAAGGCGCGGACGCCCCTGGTCAGAGCGGCCCTGATGCCCTGCTCGTGGGTTCCGCCGTCCGGGGTCGGAATGGTGTTGCAATAATAAGAGGAGCCGCCCTCGGTCCATAACGGCCAGGCGACCGCCCATTCGACCATGCCCTGGCTGTTGGGGAAGTCCTGCCGGCCGGTGAAGAAGTCGGCGGTCGCGCAATTGCGTTCGCCGATCTGCTCGCGAAGATGGTCGGCGAGACCGCCGGGGAACTGGAACACCGCCTCCGACGGAGTCGAATCGCCGATGAGTGCGGGATCGCAGCGCCAGCGAATCTCGACGCCCGCGAACAGATAGGCCTTGGACCGGGCGAGCCGGTAGAGCCTGGCCGGCTTGAACAAAGCCTCCGGGCCGAAAATCTCGACGTCGGGAACGAACGATACGGTGGTTCCGCGGCGGTTGGGAACGGCGCCGAGCGCTTCGAGCTTCGAGACCGGCTCGCCGCGCGAGAAGGTCTGGCGGTAGAGCTCGCGATTGCGCGCGACCTCGACGATCGTCTCGCTCGACAGAGCGTTGACCACGCTCACTCCGACGCCGTGAAGGCCGCCCGAGGTCGCATAGGCCTTGCTCGAGAATTTGCCGCCCGAATGGAGCATGGTGAGGATGACTTCGAGCGCCGACTTGCCCGGATAGCGCGGGTGCGGATCGATCGGCATTCCACGGCCATTGTCGGCGATGGTCAGCCGGTTGCCGGCCTCGAGGGCGATCTCGATCCGGGTGGCGAATCCCGCCACGGCTTCGTCCATCGAATTGTCGAGGACCTCGGCGGCGAGGTGATGGAGCGCCCGCTCGTCGGTGCCGCCGATATACATTCCCGGGCGCCGGCGGACCGGCTCCAGCCCTTCCAGCACCTCGATCGAATGGGCGTCGTAATCGGCGGCGGAAGCGGCGGTGGACGCGAACAAATCGGACATGCGCGAATCTATAGGCGGGGGCGAGTCCCGATGCCAAGGCGGAAGGGGAAAAAGGCGGCGGCCCTGCTCGTGGGGGATAGGGGCCGCCGCCTCGCCGGCAGGGACCAGAGGCCGCCAGCGCCATATCGGCTACAGAATCATGCCTACTTTGCAGTAACTTAGAAATACCGGATGATTACGGTAAGAGAGGCCTCGAAATCGGTCCAATTTGTATATATATAGGGGGCGGGGCTTAATTCGTTCGTGGTTTTTCTTGTGCCGTCCGTGGTTCACATTGTCGATGACGACGCGCTGATCCGCGCCTCGACCTCCTATCTGCTGTCGAGTCACGGTTACGCGACCGAAATTTATTCGAGCGGCGCCGAGTTTCTCGCCGACGCCAAGCTCGGCCGCGGCTGCGTGCTTCTCGACCTGGTCATGCCCGGGCTCAGCGGCCACCAGGTCCAGGAGGAGCTCGACCGGCGCGGCGCGGGCCTTCCGGTGATCGTGATCAGCGGGCATGGCGATCTCGATTCCGCGGTCAAGGCGATGAAGCTCGGCGCCGTCGATTTCCTCCAGAAACCGGTCAGCGACGACGATCTGCTCGCGGCGGTGGGGCGGTGTATCGACCAGTCGCAGAAGGACGACGAGCAGCGGCGGATGAAGAGCGCGGCGGCGGCGGCGCTTCGCCAGCTCTCGGCCCGCGAGGTGCAGATCCTGCAGGGCCTGCTCGGCGGCCTGACCAACAAGGAGATCGCCCGCCACCTCGGGCTCAGCCCGCGGACGGTCGAGATGCACCGGGCGAGCATGATGGACGATCTCGGGGTCGCAAGCCTCTCGGAGGCGGTCCGGATCGCGATCGACGCCGAGCTCAGCCCGCTCGACGCATAGGGCCAGGGCCCTGTCAGCCTGACCTGGATCCGCTCATCCTGAGTAGCCGGTGAGCCTGTCGAACCGGCTATCGAAGGACGCACTGCCTCCGGGTGGCCTTCGATACGGGCCTTCGCCATGCTCAGTCCCTACTCAGGATGAGCGGTTGAGGCAGATTCCAGACCGATCGAGCCTCAGCGAATGCGCGGGCCGCCGAATGGGAGGGGCGGCGGCGGGCGGCGGTCGCGGCGCGGAAGCTGGGCCTGGTAGGCAACCCCGCAATGTTCGACGCAATAGGGAAAGCCGGGATTGGCCTGCTTGCCGCAGAAGTGGAAATCGGGCTCGCCGGGATGGCCGAGCGGCCATTTGCAGATCTTCTCGTTGAGATCGAGCAGGCTGGTCTTGTCGGCGACCTCGGCGCTCGGCTTGGCCGGGACCAGCCGCCGCGGCGGAGCAGGCGGGATCGGCGACTGCTGGTCGCCCGGACCCTGGCGAAGGAATCCGCCCGGTCCGATCGAGCGGATCTGAGGCAAAGGCGGCGTCTGCTGGACAGCGGCCGCAGCGGCCGCCGGCTGAGTCGCCGAGGTCGAGCCCTCCTCGGTGCTTTCGGCCTCGGGCGGCGGCGCGGCGGCGGCGGGCGCGGCCGCAGGCGCCGGCGAAGCGGCCCTTCCGGACGGCGCCGCCGGAATCGGGTCGTTCGGCTTGACCGGCGACGGGCGCGACTGAAGGCCGAGGCGGTGCGCCTTGCCGATCACGGCGTTGCGCGAGACTCCGCCGAGCTCGTCGGCGATCTGGCTGGCGGTCATGCCGTTGGTCCAGAGCTGCTTCAGCTGCTCGATCCGTTCGTCGGTCCAGGACATATGCTTTCCTTCACGGCTTGCGGCCCACTGCGTTCGCATCTAGCGACGGCGCGTGAACGAGCTGCCTTCGAATTGGGTTCAGGCCGAACCTGGCGTGCCGACGATCCGGAACGTCAATTGGGGCGGCCTCAAGACCCTCTATGTGAAGGAGGTCAGGCGTTTCTTCAAGGTCCAGCTTCAGACGATCTGGGCTCCGGCCATGACCACATTGCTTTTCCTGATCATCTTCACCGTCGCGCTCGGCCGCACCGGCCGGACGGTGATGGGCATCAGCTTCGCCGACTTCCTGGCGCCCGGCCTGATCGTGATGGGGATGCTCCAGAACGCCTTCGCCAATTCCTCCTTCTCGCTGCTGGTCGGCAAGATCCAGGGGACGATCGTCGACTATCTGATGCCGCCGCTGTCGACCGGCGAGCTGATCGCCGGGCTTGTCGGAGCCTCGGTGACGAGGGCGGTGCTGGTCGGGCTGGCGGTCTGGCTGGCGATGCTGGCCTGGCCGGGAGTCCATGTCGTTCCGAGCCATCCGCTGGCGATCCTCTGGTTCGGGCTGATGGGCAGCGCGATGCTCGCCTTCCTCGGCCTTCTGACCTCTATCTGGGCGGAAAAGTTCGATCATGCCGCGGCGGTCACCAATTTCGTCGTCGCCCCGCTCTCCTTGCTGTCCGGCACCTTCTATTCGATCCACAGCCTGGCGCCGGCCTTCCAGGCGGTGAGCCTCGCCAACCCCTTTTTCTACGTCATCTCCGGCTTTCGCTACGGCTTCCTCGGAGTGGCCGATTCGCCGGTGGGGTTCGGCGCCGGGCTCCTGCTCGCGATCAACGTGGCGCTCGGCACGCTTTGCTATTTCCTTCTGCGCAGCGGCTGGAAACTGAAGGCTTGATCGGACCTGGGGCTGAGATCCGTTCAGGAAACTGGGCCTGAAGCTGAACGGATCCTTTCGACTCCGTTCAGCGCCGTCTCATTGGGCCGAGTCTAGAAGGGTGTCTGCCAATGCGCAGTGAAGGAGTAATGACATGCGTAAGTTTCTTATCTCGATCGCTCTCGCGTCCACCGTTATGGGCGCCGCCCCGGCGATGGCCCAGTATCGGGGCGATTACGGGCGGCACCACTCCGAGTGGAATCGCGGCGGACCTTCGCGTCAGGCGATCAACGAGCTGCTTCGCGACCTGCAGCGCGCCGAAAGCGGCATCGACCGCTCCGTGCGCCGCGGAATCATCTCGCAGCGCGAGGCTTTCGGCCTTCGCCGCGAGGCGAACCGGATCGAGGTGCAGCTCAACCGCGCCAGCCGCAACGGTATCAGCGGCCGCGAGTTCGCTTCGCTTCGGGTCCAGGTCAACCGCCTCGAGCAGCGTCTGCGGCTCGAGCGTAACGACCGCGACGGCCGCCGCTTCTAAGGCGGACGGGGGCGGGCGCCGTTGACGCGGCGCCCACCACCTCAGTAGAGACGGGAAGGCGGCACGTGAGTGCCGCCTTTCTCGCATCTCAGCCCCGGAATCCGAACGATGACGATCACCCCGCTCATGCCCGTCTACCCGCGTTCGCCGGTGAGGCCGGTGCGCGGGGAGGGGGTCTGGCTCTACGGCGACAAGGGCGAGAAATATCTCGATTTCGCCAGCGGCATCGCGGTCAATCTGCTCGGCCACGGCCACCCGCATCTGACCCGCGCCATCCAGGAGCAGGCGGCGGCCTTGATCCACGTCTCCAACCTCTACGGCTCGCCGCAGGGCGAGGCGCTGGCTCAGCGGCTGGTCGACCTGACCTTCGCCGACACCGTCTTTTTCACCAATTCGGGCGCCGAGGCGGTCGAATGCGCGATCAAGACCGCGCGGCGCTATCACCATCATCACGGCCGCCCCGAGAAGAATGTGCTGATCACCTTCGGCAACGCCTTTCACGGCCGCACGATGGCGACGATCAGCGCCACCGATCAGCCCAAATTGCGCGACGGCTTCGCTCCCCTGCTCGAAGGCTTCAAAGTCGTCGCGTTCGACGATCTCGAGGCGGCCGAGGGCGCGGTCGACGAGACGACCGCCGGCTTCCTGGTCGAGCCGGTCCAGGGCGAGGGCGGGATCAGGCGGGCCAGCCATTCATTCATGACCGGGCTCCGCCGGATCTGCGACGAGAAGGACCTGCTGCTGGTGCTCGACGAGGTCCAGTGCGGAGTCGCCCGGACCGGGAAGCTCTATGCCTATGAGCATTACGGGATCGAGCCCGACATCCTCGCCACCGCCAAGGGGATCGGCGGCGGCTTCCCGATGGGCGCCTGCCTCGCCACCGAGAAAGCGGCGGCCGGGATGGTGGTCGGCACCCACGGCTCGACCTTCGGCGGCAATCCGCTCGCCATGGCCGCCGGCCAGGCGGTGCTCGACGTCGTCACCGAGCCGGGCTTCCTCGAGCAGGTGACCGTCATGGGCGACCGGCTTCGCGGCGCGCTCGAGCAAATGATCCCCAATCACGACCATCTGTTCGACAGCGTGAGAGGGCTGGGGCTGATGCTCGGCGTTCGGCTCAAGACCGACAGCCGCGCTTTCGTCAACTATCTGCGCGAACACGGCCTGCTCACCGTCGCAGCCGGCGACAATGTCATGCGCGTGCTTCCGCCTTTGATCGTCGACGAAGCCCAGATCGGCGAGTTCGTCGAGCGCCTGTCGAAGGCCGCCCGCGAGTATGAGCTTCCATCCGAAGCGGCCTGAGCCGGCTTGAAGGCCGTTCCGATGCTGGCCACATGGCCGGTATGACCAGCCCGATCGACCAGGCCAAGGCCGCGGCGGCCCATCTCGACACGGCGATCGGATTCGCCATTCCCGGCCGCAACGCCCGCGGCCGGATCGTCCGGCTCGGGCCTCTGCTCGACCAGATCCTCTCCGCCCATGATTATCCCGCGCCGATCGCCCGGATCCTGTCCGAGGCTTTGGTCCTCACCGCTTTGCTCGGAGCGATGCTGAAGGACGTCGGCGGCCAGCTCACCGTCCAGGCCCAGACCGAGAGCGGAATCGTCGACCTTCTGGTCTGCGACTATCGCGGCGGCGAGCTTCGCGGCTATGTCCGCTTCGACCGCGACCGGCTCGCCGAGCTGCCAAGCCACCGCGACCTCGAGGCCTTGTTCGGCAAGGGCTATCTCGCCATCACCTTCGACCAGTCGGCGACCGGCGAGCGTTATCAGGGGATCGTTCCGCTGGAGGGCAATTCGCTCGCCGAGGCGGCGCAGAGCTTCTTCACCCAGTCCGAGCAGATACCGAGCCTGGTCCGGCTCGCGGTCAACGATACCGGCCATATCGCCGGAGGGCTGCTCATCCAGCATCTGCCGGAGGGCGAGGAGGGACGCGACCGGCTCCATACAAGGCTCGACCATCCCGAATGGGACCATGTCCGCATCCTCGCCGAAACGGTGAAGGCGGGCGAGCTGACCGACCAGGCGCTGCCGCTCGACACATTGCTCTGGCGGCTTTTCCACGAAGAGGAGGAAGTGCTGCTTCTGCAGACGGTAAAGCTCGCCAAGGGCTGCCGCTGCAACCTCGACCATATACGGGGAGTGATCGCCCGATTCGGCGCCGAGGAACGGGCCGCGATGGTCGACGCCGAGGGCTTCATCAGCGTCGACTGCGAATTCTGCTCGCGGGTTTTTCCGATCTCGATCAAGGATTTCGAGAATTAGGGCAAAGGCGTCGCGGACCGATTCCATTTTTGCCGCATTTCGTCGGCAATCTCGCCTCGTGACGAATCCGCTTCCACCCTCGCGCCGGCGCGCTTCGATCCTTGCCGCGGCCTTCCTGGCCGCGGTCCCGGCCTATGCCGTCGCGACCGGCGGGCTGCCCTCCCTCGCGAAGCTCGAGACCGGCCGCTGGCAGGTCCGCGACCTGGATTCGGGGACCGAACGGCGGAGCATTTGCATCGGCGATCCGATGCAACTCGCCCAGATCGAGCATGACGGTCCGCTTTGCGCGACCGAGGTGATCGAAAGCGGGCCGACCGGCGGCACTGTCCGCTACACCTGCGCGGGTCGGGGTTTCGGCCATTCGACCCTCAAGGTGGAAACCCCGCGGGCCGTGAACATCGTCACCCAGGGGATCAGCGCCAACCGGCCTTTCTCCTTCCGCGCCCAGGCGCGGAGGACGGGGGATTGCTGAGGACCTGTTTGGGGCGAGCCGTTAACCCGCTGTTTACCCTGGCCCTGCTATAGAGGGGGCGTGCCGATTTTTGCGGGCACGCTTTCCTCCCTAGCAGGCTATACAGCCTCAACTGGGCCGCTCTTCACCGGGCGGCCCGTTTCTTTGCGGGGCAGGTCGCTAGATCAGCGGGCGAGCGAAGCGCAGCGCTCGAGCAGACGGTTCTTCTTGTCCCAGCAATCGGCCTGGAGCGGGGCGATCGGCGCGAGGCGGATCGCCGACGGATTGTAGGTCGGCTGCCAATTCTCCTGGACCGCGATCAGGCTGTTGCGAAGCTCGCGCATCCGCCGCTGGGCGACCAGATAGAGCTCGCCCTTGGGGGCCGCGAGAGCGCTCTTGGCGATGTGCGAGGCGGTCTGGCAGAAACCCATCTGCGCCTGAAGGGTCGAGAAATTGTTGTAGGTCGCGGTCGAATAATCGTCGAAGAGCTTTTGCCCCTTGGCGGCGCCGTGGACCCGTTTGAAATAATTGTTGAGTGTCGTGTAGGCGTTGGCGAGCTCGACGCTGTGGTGCGCGAGAAGGCCGTTATAATTGGGGACCGCGCGCAAATAGGTCGAGAACTGGCACTGGAGAGCCGCGACGTTGAGGCCGGCGCGAAGGTTCCAGAGCAGATGGGCCCGATATTCGGCGGGCGTCGCGCCCGGGATCGGGATTCCGACCAATGGATCGCTGCCCTCGATCGGGCCGGGCCGGAAATCGGGCTGGGTGAGGTAGATCTGGGCCGCCGCCGGCTGCGGCAAGGCCATCAAGGCGAGGGCCCAGGCGGCCGCGATTCCGATTCCACGCATGATCAACTCTACCCTCCGCTCGGCGCTCTAGAGCGAAAAACGCGATCGTGTAATCGCGTTTTTCGCTCCAGAGCTTTGTTGCCGCATCGTTCTTGCGGAAAACCGGTACCCCACTCTTCCGCACGATGCTCCATGCTTAACCGCGCTTCCTCCGCAATCCAGTAAGGCGCCGGTTTCCCGTCGCGTCCCCGGCACGCTTCGGCATCATATCCAAAAGAAAAGGCCGCCCGGTCGCCCGGACGGCCTCTTCGATGACGAAAATCGACGGAATTACATTCCGTTGGTCGACGCCGAGCTGGTGTTGGTGGTGGTCTCGGTGGTGGTGGTGTTCACCGTCGTGTCGGTGGTCGTACCGTTGGTCGAGTCCATCGCGCCGAGGTCGGCGCCGGCACCGTTCATCGCGTCGACATTGGTCATGTCGTTGGCCGGCATCGTCTCCTCGACGTTCAGCGCGGTGTTGTTGGCGGTGGCGTCTTCGTTGCTGCCGCAGGCAACGACGAGAAGGGCCGCACCGGCAACCATCGAACCGGTCACGATTTTGGAAAGAAGGTCACGCATTTAGAAACTCCCTAGATTTTGAGATTTGGTCCGGGATTGGCCCCTTTTTCGCCAAATCGGTTTGCACAATAAACGGAAAGAGGATGGCCCTCAAGCCTTGTCCGGCCTCCCCTCGAGAGAGACCAGAAAATGGTCGAGCCCCTGTTTCAGCGCCAGATCGAAACGTTGTTGCCCTTCGGACACCCCCATCTCGTCGAGGCTGGTCACTGGAAATTCGGCAATACCGCACGGCACAATCCCTGAGAAGTGGGAAAGTTCTGGACTTATGTTGATCGCGAAGCCGTGAAGCGTCACCCAGCGGCGGATCCTGACCCCGATCGCCCCCACCTTGGCCTCGTTTCCGCCGTGCGCGGTCCAGATGCCGATCCGGCCTGGCGCCCGCATTGCCTCCACTCCGATCCTCCCGAGCGAGTCGATCAGCCAGCTTTCGAGCGAATGGACGAAACGGCGGACGTCGCGCCCCCTTTTGTCGAGATCGAGAAGGACGTAGCCGACCCGCTGTCCGGGGCCGTGATAGGTGTAGCGCCCGCCGCGCCCGGCCTCGAACACCGGGAAGCCGAACGGGTTGAACAATTCGGCCGGATCGGCGCTGGTCCCGGCGGTGTAAAGCGGCGGGTGCTCGAGCAGCCAGATCAGCTCGCGCGCCTCGCCGGAGCGAATCGCGTCGGCGCGCTTCTCCATCTCGGCGAGAGTCTCGGCATAGGGGCTGAGCCCCGGCGTTTGCCGCCATTCGATGTCGTCGGCCATTACTGCCGTCTCGATGATGCGCCCTCGCTGTTCAAGCCTTCCTTGAAACTGCGCTTGCGCCGGGCCTATGCTGGGATCGAGAGAAGAGGGGAAGATCATGAAATTATCCTATTCCGCGGTCTGGAAAGATACGGTCGCCTTGCTCCAGGCCAATGGCGCGGTCGTCGCCGCGCTCGCGGGCGTGTTCCTGTTCCTTCCGGCGCTCCTGATCGCGCATTTCCTGCCTTATCCCGAAGCCGCCGATCCGAAGCTGCTGATCGACATGTGGGCCGAATATTTCCAGGCCAATTGGCCCTGGTTCCTGCTCAGCTCGATCGTCGGGATGATCGGCGCGATCGCCATCCTGCTGCTGTTCCTCGATCCGAAGCGCGGGACGGTCGGCGGAACGATCGCCACCGCCTTGATGATCCTGCCCTTCTACTTCCTGACCTCGTTGCTCGGCGGACTGATCGTCGGGTGCGGATTCGTGCTTCTGATCGTCCCCGGCCTCTATCTGCTCGGACGTCTCTGCCTCGCCACCCCGGTGGTCGTCGCCGAGGGCCAGCGCAATCCGATCAGCGCGGTATCGCGCAGCTTCGAGCTCACGAGGGGGAATGGCTGGGCCTTGCTCGGGCTGATCATCCTGATCGCGATCACCGCCTCGATCATTTCGGGCGTCGTCTCGACCATGCTCGGACTGATCTTCCTGGGCGTGCTCGGCCAGGACGTCGGCCTGCTTCTGACCAGGATCGTCCAGACCCTCGGCGGAGCGGCGGTCCAGGCCCTGATGCTTGCGCTGACCGCGGCGATCTATCGCCAGATGAGCGGAAGGACGTCAGCCGCGGCTTAGCGGCACCTGGGGAGCCGAGTCTCGCGGCAGAAGGCCGGCGAGGCGCGGGTCGGGGAAGCTTTCGAAGGCGCGCTTGTACGCCGCGAATCCGGCCTTCAGATAGGCCGGGAGAGCGGCCGGATGGTCGAGCGTGCAGGTATTGACCCGAACCCGCCTCACCCCCGGCCGCCAGGCCAGAGCGAGGGTCTCGGCGAACAGCCAGCCGCCATGGCCGCGGCCGGCAAGCTCGGGGACGAGGCCGAGGAACTTGATCAGGCAGTCGCCGCCGCCGGGGAAATCGAGCTCGACCAGGCCGACTTCGTCCCCGCCGGGGCCGATCACCCCATGAACCTCGGCGATCGCGGCCCGAAGCGCCTCCTCGCTCATGGCGAGGCGCGAATACCACAGCCAGCGCGCTCCGACCCGCTCGAACAGGCGGCGATAGCGGGCCGGGTCGGGCTCGGCCCAGCGCTCCAGCCGAAGCGGCGATTCGATCGGCGGCCGCGCCGGCGGCGGCTCGAGCATCTCGAGATAGGTCACGACCGCCCCGACATGGCCGGCCGGAATGGCGATCAGCCCCATCGCGCCTCCGGCGGGAGGCTCATCAGGATCGCGTCGACATTGCCGCCGGTCCGCAATCCGAACGCGGTGCCGCGGTCGTAGATCAGGTTGAACTCGGCGTAGCGGCCGCGCCACTCGAGCTGCCGGGCCTTGTCGGCTTCGTCATACTTCATGTTCATCCGCCGCCGCACCAGCTTCGGGAAGACGTCGAGGAAGGCCTCGCCGACCTCGCGGGTGAAGGCGAAGCTGGCCTCGAACGGCGCCTCGAGATGGTCGTAGAAGATGCCGCCGACTCCGCGATGAACCCCGCGATGGGGGATGAAGAAATAATCGTCGGCCCATTTGCTGAAGCGGTCGTAGAAGGTCTGGTCGTGGGCGGCGCAGGCGGCTCTGAGGCGGGCGTGGAACTCGGCCGTATCCTCCTCATAGGGGATCGGGGGATTGAGGTCGGCGGCGCCGCCGAACCAGCGCCGGGTGGTCGCCAGGAACCGCGTGTTCATATGGACCGCGGGGACGTGCGGATTGGCCATGTGCGCGACCAGGCTGATCCCGGTGGCGAAGAAGCTCGGATCCTCGCCGGCGCCGTGGATGGTCGCGGCGAATTCGGGGCTGAAGCGGCCGGCGACGGTCGAGACGTTGACTCCGACCTTCTCGAACACCTTGCCCTTCATCAGGCCGCGGACCCCGCCGCCGCCCGGGCTGCCGTCGGGATCGAGCCGGTCCCACGGGGTGAAGTCGAAAGCGGCGTCGCTCCCGGCCTCGCGCTCGATCTCCTCGAACGCGGCGCAAATCCGGTCGCGGAGCGATTCGAACCAGTCGCGCGCCGCCTGCTGCTCCTCGTCCAGTTCGATCAAGTCGGCCATTGCTCAGTCTGCCTCAGCGCCTCGGCGAGGCAGATGCTCGCGGCCGCGACGATATTCAAGGACCGGGTGCCCGCCGACTGCGGGATTCGAACGCGAAGGGCGGCCCTCTCATGCACTTCGGGCGGGGCGCCTTTGCTCTCCGAGCCGAGCACGAGCAGGTCGTCAGGCTCGAAACGAGCCTCCGGCAGCCGGACGCCCCCGCTCGTGGTCAGCAGCACGATCCGGCCTCTCGCCGCGCTCGTGAACGCTTCCCAGGCGGAATGGCGCGTCACTTCGGCCATCGCGGCATAGTCCATGCCCGCGCGCTTGAGCGCCCTGTCCGAGAAAGCGAAGCCGCACGGCTCGATGATGTCGACGGCGACGTCGAGGCAGGCGGCCAGGCGCAGGATCGCGCCGACATTGCCGGCCTGGTCCGGCTGGTAGAGTGCGAGCCGCATACGGCTTCTTTATCCTCCCCGGTAGTCGCAGGGGAGGGGCCATCCAAAGAGCCGGGCCGGAGCGTCGCCGCCCCCTCCACCGCCTTTTCAGGCGGTCCCCCTCCCCGTCCCGGGGAGGATCGAAAATCGCTGTTGGCAAAGCGGCGCTCGCGCGGCTATCAGGCGCGCCAACCGCTACAGGGGAGGGCGGCCCGCGTCACCGCGCGAGCCGCCGTCATTGTCCTCCGCGCGGTCGTGTGAAGCGCGGGCCAGTTCTTCCGTCGGCTTCGCGAATCCGGTTTGACTCGCTGAAGGGTAGAGATGGCGACGACCTTAGAGACAGGATTGGCCGGCACCGGGGACGAAGGCGTCCGCCGCCGGGACTTCATCAACATAGCGGCGGTGAGCTTCGCGGGCGTGGGCGCCGCGGCCACGCTCTACCCGCTGATCAACCAGATGAACCCGTCCGCCGACGTTCTCGCTCTCGCCTCGATCGAGGTCGACATTTCGGCGATCCAGGTCGGCCAGGCGATCAAGACCATGTTCCGCAAGCAGCCGCTCTTCATCCGCCATCTCACCCCGCAGGAGATCGCGGCGGCCAATGCCGTTCCGGTCGGCGAGCTGAGGGATCCGCAGACCCTCGCCGAGCGGACCAAGCCCGGCAAGGAGCAGTGGCTGATCACGATGGGCGTCTGCACCCATCTCGGCTGCGTGCCGCTGGGCGCCGGCGAGGGCGAGAATCGCGGGCCGTTCGGAGGCTATTTCTGCCCGTGCCACGGCTCCGCCTACGACACGGCGGCGCGGATCCGCAAAGGGCCGGCACCGAAGAATCTCGAAGTCCCGGATTACACATTCAAATCCGACACCGTGGTCCAAGTCGGCGAGGTGAAATGAGATGAGCTTTCCCTGGGCCCAGGATTATCGGCCGAAAAGCCGGTTCATGCGCTGGCTCGACGACCGGCTGCCGCTTCCGCGCCTGGCCTACGGCGCGGTCGGCGGCGGCTATCCGGTGCCGCGCAACCTCAATTATTTCTGGAATTTCGGAGTCCTCGCCGGGGTCGCTTTGACCATCCAGATCGTCACCGGGATCGTCCTGGCGATGCACTATGTACCGTCGGGCGACCATGCGTTCCAGTCGGTCGAGCATATCATGCGCGACGTCAACCAGGGGTGGCTGCTGCGCTACGCCCACGCCAACGGCGCGAGCTTCTTCTTCATCGTCACCTACATCCACATCTTCCGCGGCATCTATTACGGCTCCTACAAGCCGCCGCGCGAGCTGGTCTGGATGCTCGGCCTCGTCATCCTGCTGCTGATGATGGCGACCGCCTTCATGGGCTACGTCCTGCCCTGGGGGCAGATGAGCTTCTGGGGCGCCAAGGTGATCACCGGCCTGTTCGGGGCGATCCCGTTGATCGGCGAGCCGATCCAGCAATGGCTGCTCGGCGGCTATGCGCCCGACCAGGCGACCCTGAACCGCTTCTTCTCGCTTCATTATCTGCTGCCGTTCGTGATCGCCGGAGTGATCATCCTCCACATCTGGGCGCTTCACATCCCCGGCTCGAGCAACCCGACCGGGGTCGAGGTGAAGAGCGAGCAGGACACAGTGCCCTTCCATCCTTATTACACCGCCAAGGACGGGTTCGGTCTCGGGATCTTCCTGATCCTGCTGGCTTTCGTGGTCTTCTTCGCGCCCAATTATCTCGGCCACGCCGACAATTACATCCAGGCCAACCCGCTCTCGACCCCGGCGCACATCGTTCCGGAATGGTATTTCTGGCCCTTCTACGCGATCCTCCGGGCCTTCACGGCGAACTTCATCCTGCCCGCCAAATTGTGGGGCGTGCTGGCCATGTTCTTCTCGATCATCCTCCTCTTCTTCCTGCCCTGGCTCGATCGCTCGCCGGTCCGATCGGGCAGCTACCGGCCGATGTTCCGGATGTTCTTCTGGATCCTGGTCCTCGACATCCTCGTCCTCGGCTTCTGCGGCGGCCGGCCGCCGGACGAGCCCTATGTGATGATCAGCCAGGTCGCGACGATCTATTATTTCGCCCACTTCCTGTTGATCCTGCCGATCCTGTCGGCGGTCGAGCGGACCCTGCCGCTGCCCAACTCGATCACGGAATCGGTGCTTCACGGCGAGCGGCAAGAAGCCGCCCCCGCCGAGTAAGGAGAAGGAAGCTTTATGATCCGGTTCTTCGGCTTCCTGATCGGGCTCGGATTCGTCACCGTCGCCGCCTGGGCTCTCGGCTGGGGCGTCGTCGCCTACATCCAGGATCCGCCCAAGCCGTCGATCGAGCACGAATTCCAGCGCGAGGCCAAATCGGTCGCTTATTCGTTCGACGGGCCGTTCGGCAAATATGACCGGGCCCAGCTCCAGCGCGGATTCCAGATCTACAAAGAGGTCTGCTCCTCCTGCCACTCGCTCGGCTATGTCTCGTTCCGCGACCTCGAGGGGATCGGTTACGGCGAGGCCGAGATCAAGGCGATCGCCTCGGGCTGGTCGACCCAGGTACCCGACATCGACCCGAAAACCGGCGAGGCGACGACCCGCAAGGCGCTCCCGGCCGATCATTTCCCGAGCCCCTACGCCAACGAGACGGCGGCGCGCGGCGCCAACAACAATGCGCTTCCGCCCGATCTCTCGCTGATGACGAAGGCGCGCGAGGGCGGGCCGGCCTATGTCTATTCGATCCTGACCGGCTACACCGACGCGGCGAAATACCGGAACGAGGAGGGCAAGCCTCTCCCCGCCGACGCCCGGCCGGCCAAGAACCTCCACTTCAATCCCTATTTCGCCAACCTCAACATCGCCATGCCGCCGCCGCTGACCACCGACGGCCAGGTCTCCTACGCGCCCGGCAACCCGCCCTCGACGGTCGACCAGATGGCCAAGGACGTGTCCGCCTTCCTGGCCTGGACGGCCGAGCCCAAGCTCGAGAATCGGCGCGCCACCGGAATGGCGGTTCTGGCCTTCCTGATCTTCGCCACCATCCTCGCCTACATGGCCTATCAGAACATCTGGCACGGCCCGACCAGCCGCAAGGTTCGCGAGACCGGCGTTCTCGATCCGGAGAATATGGCCAAGCGCGACGCCGCCAGCCGCGAAGCGGGCATCGAGGGCAATTAGGGGCGCACGTTCCCGCGGGGGAAACAACCCGGCCGTCATTGCGAGCGGAGCGAAGCAATCCAGTTACGGCATCCGTCTCAGGCGCCGTGTCCGGATTCCCGCGTCTCCCGGATCCATGGATCAAGTCCAGGACAGGCAAGTCCGGGGTCCTCGCAATGACGACGAACATCTATCCGGTCGTGGTGACCTCTGGCAAAAGCGGGCCGCGCATTTCGGCGCCCCTCAGTCTCGTGCTAGAATGCGCCTGATGGCGGATATCGCTTCACTGCTCGATCGCGCCCGCGAGGCGAGGCTCGACGATCGCCCGGACGATGCGCGGGCACTGATCGTCGAGGCGGCGGAGCTGGCCCGCGCGGCCGGCGACCGGCTGATGCTCGGAAAATCGCTGGCCTGGATGGGGCAGATCGACCGCGACGGCGGCGACCTGGAAAGCGCTCTGGCCCATTATCGCGAAGCCGCTTCGATCGCCCGCGAACTTGGCGATGAGCTCAGAATGGCGCATCGTCTCCGCCACGTCGCCGACATCGAGCAGGATCGCGGCCGGCTCGACCTCGCCGAGCCCTGCTACGACGAGGCGCTCGCAATCTATCGCGCCCAGAGCGGCCCGCCTTCGCTCGACCTCGCCAATATCGTCCGGCCGATCGCGGCGCTGCGCGAACGCCAGGGGCGGATGGAGGAGGCGGCCGGCTATTGGGCGGAGGCCGGCGCGATCTACGCTTCCAAAGGCGTGGAAGCCGGCGCGAGGGAATGTTCGAGGCGGCTGGAGGCGCTCCAGCGCAGCTGATCCCGCCGCAGGAACCGCGCCGCCGCGATCCACGTTTAGGGCCGGTCGGAAATTAATCGGCCGTTCACCGCGATCGGCCGAGATTTTCGGAACGGTTTCGGGAGAGTCGCCATGCAGTTTCCCCGCCTTCGCACAGCCCTGATCCTCATCGCCGCCGGCGCCGGCCTCGGCGCCTGTTCCTACAATGACGGCTACGGTTATGGCGGCGTCTCGGTCGGCTACGGCACGGCCGGCTATTGCGATTCCTATTATTACGACTGCGCCTTCCGGGGCGGCTACGGCCCTTACGGCTATGGCGGCTACGGCACCGGCTATTACGACCCCTGGTACGGCTGGTACGGCGATTATTATTATCCCGGGATCGGCATCTACGTTTACGACCATGGCGGCCGCCGCCACCGCTGGAACGACGACCATCGCCGCCATTGGGAAGGCCGCCGCCAGAACTGGCAGGGCCGCGACTGGAACGACCGCCGCTGGGAGAATTGGAGCGGCTATCGGAGCCGGAACGACGGCGGCGATTGGCGGCGCCGGCGCGGGAATTAGCCTTATTGATCGGGCTCGAGTTTCCTCGTCATTGCGAGCGGAGCGAAGCAATCCAGACCGGCCTCTAAGACCCACTGGATTGCCGCGTCGCTGACGCTCCTCGCAATGACGTCGAAGCTGGGATCGCCGCTCGGTCACGATTCGGGACGGCTTCGTCCGCCGGGGGCTGCGGCCTTCTAACTGGATGCGGGGGTTAACCGGCGGTTCACCATGCCGCTTGGACAGTCTGGCGCCGGAAATCGGGAGGCCGCCATGCTCTTTCCCCGTCTTCGTACAGCCTTGATCGTCGCCGCCGCCGCAGCCGGGCTCGCCGGATGCGCCACCTATCCCGCGCCTTACGGCTATGGCTATTGCGATCCCGATTACGACGATTGCTATGGCGGCTATTACGAGCCCTGGTACGGCTGGTACGCCGATTATTATTATCCCGGCATCGGAGTCTATATTTACGACCGGTCGGGCCGCCGGCATCGCTGGAACGACGATCATCGCCGCCATTGGGAAGGGCGCCGCCATCATTGGAGCGGCCGCGACTGGAACGACCGCCGATGGGAGAATTGGAGCGGCTTCCGCGGCGATCGCAACCGGCACGGCGATTGGGGGCGTCGCGCCCAGGCCAGCCCAAGCAGCGGCGGCGGCGGCTCCGCCGACATCTGGAAACGAGGCGGCCAGTCCGGCGGAAGCGGTCGTGCGAGGCATGGCGGGCGGAGCGGCCAGGCCAGTGGAGGCGGCAGCAGCGGCGGATCGCACCAGGGTTGGCGCGGCGGCTGGCGCGGCGGCCGGAGCAACCAGGCCGCCGGGAATGACGGCGGCAATAGCGGCGGGACCGGCTCGGGCCAACACTGGCGCGGCGGTCAGGGCGGGAGCTCCAGTGGAAGCGGGGGCGGCAACTGGAGTGGCGGCCGGGGGAGTCACGGCGGCGGCGGCCATCACTGGGGCGGCGGACGGCAGGGACAAGGCAGCAGCAGTTCGAGCGGCGGCTCGAGCGGCGGACATTCCGGGCGCGGCAATGGCGGCGGCGGTTCTTCCGGCGGGCATTGGGGGCATGGCGGCGGCGGAAGCGGAGGCGATAGCGGCGGCGGCCGCCCGCGGCGCGGCCATTAGGCGCTGCTCGTCGTTGCTAGCTCTTCGACGCCGCCTGCGGCGTCGCTCAGGATAAACTGCCGCTTCGCTGCAGCGAAGCAATCCAGCGGACCTTGGAAGCGCTGCTGGACCGCCGCGCCCGGACCCTGGCCGGGCTCGCAATGACGATCAGGTCTCAGGCCGCCTGCGGATCAGCACGATCGAGGTGAAGCGCATGACCGGGACGTCGTCCTGGTTGAGCACCGTTACCTGCGAGCGGTAGGAGCCCAGATCGGGCTTGCTTCGCGACGGGGTGACGTCGACCACTTCGCTTTCGACCCGCAGAGTGTCGCCGGGATAGACCGGCTTGAGCCAGCGCAGCTCGTCGACGCCCGGCGATCCGAGGCCGGCCTGCGGGTACGCCTCGAGATTCTCGACGAGCATCGCCATCGTCATCGCGCAGGTATGCCAGCCGCTCGCCGCGAGCCGGCCGAAATGGGTGGCGGCGGCCGCCTCGTCGGACAAATGGAAGGGCTGGGGATCATATTTGCGCGCGAAGTCGAGCACCTCCTCGCGCGTGACCGCGTAGGAGCCGAAGCTCGCTTTGTCGCCGACCTTGAGATCCTCGAGATACCGCACCCGCGCCTCCGCTCTTCCCACTCCGCCTTCGGCGATTTTGAGCGCCATCGCAATTGCTGGTGACAGGCGGCGGCCCGCATGGCAGCGAAACCCGGGTCCAAATCAGGGGAAATCGGCAATGGCAGGAAGGTATTGGATCGTCGCGGCTCTGATGGCGCTGGCCGGCTGCGCGGGTCCGCAGGCGCGCGGCGGCGCCGCCGCTTCGGTCGACGTCAAGATCATCGCCTTCAACGATTTCCACGGCAATATCGAGCCTCCGAAGCTCGCCATCACCGCTCCGGCCGATGGCGCCGAGACGGTCCGCGTGCCGGCCGGCGGCGCCGCTTATCTCGCCTCGGCCGTCGCCCGGCTTCGGGCCGCCAACCCCAATCACCTGGTCGTCTCGGCCGGCGACATGATCAGCGCCTCGCCGCTCGCCTCGGCCGTCTTCCTCGACGAGCCGACGATCCTGGCGATGAACATGATCGGTGTCGATCTCAACGCGGTCGGCAATCACGAGTTCGACCGCGGCCGCCAGGAATTGCTTCGGATGCAGAGAGGTGGCTGCGAGAAATATACGCTTCGCGAGCCGTGCCAGCTCGACCGCTTCCCCGGCGCAAAATTCACCTATCTCGCCGCCAACGTCTTCGCCGAGAATGGAAAGACGATCTTTCCCGGATCCGCGATCAGGACGGTCGGAAACGGCCGCGGCCAGGTGAAGATCGGCTTCATCGGCCTCACGCTCCGGGGGACCGCGACTTTGGTCACGCCGGCCGGAGTCGAGGGCCTGACCTTCCGCGACGAGGCCGAGTCGATCAACGCGCTGGTGCCGCGGCTCAAGGCGGAGGGCGCCGACGCGATCGTCGTGCTCATCCACGAGGGCCTGTCGACCAAGGTCGGCTATAACGACAAGAGCTGCGGCGGTGTCGACGGCGACCTTCTGCCGATCCTCGCCAGGCTCGATCCGGCGATCGACCTCGTCGTCTCGGGCCACACCCACAATGCCTATATTTGCGACTATGGCCGGATCGATCCGACCCGGCCCTTCCTCGTCACCAGCGCCGGCAAGTTCGGCACCTTGCTCACCGACATCAATCTCAGCATCGATCCGGTCGCCGGCCGGGTGACCGCCAAGCGCGCCGACAATCTCATCGTCCAGGGCGAGGCCTATACCAGCGCGTCCGGCCCGGTCGCGATCACCCCGCTTTATCCGCGCTACGAGCGCGATCCGGCGGTGGCTGCTCTGGTTGAGCGCTACGTCGCCGCCGCGGCTCCGCTCGCCAACCGCAGGATCGGGACGATGACCGGCCCGGCGGTTCGCGAGAAGACTGCTTCCGGCGAGCAGGTGCTCGGCGACCTCGTCGCCGACGCGCATCTCGCGGCGACGAAAGCGCCCCAGGCCGGCGGAGCCCAGATCGCCTTCACCAACGGCAGCGGGGTGCGCACCGACATCGTCCCGAACGAGGGCGGAGTGGTCACCTTCGGCCACATCTTCGCCGCCCAGCCGTTCGGCAACAATCTGGTCGTCAAGAGCTTCACCGGCCGCCAGATCAAGGCGCTGCTCGAGCAGCAATTCGACAGCGGCTCCAACACGGTCACCTCGCCGAACATGCTGCTGCCCTCGGCGGGTTTCCGGTTCGCCTACGATCTCTCCAAACCGGCGGGCCAGCGGATCGTCGAGGCCAGCCTCGACGGCGCGCCGATCCGCGACGACCAGGTCTATCGGGTTGCGATGAACGGCTTCCTCGCCACCGGCGGCGACAATTTCTCGATCTTCCGCGAAGGCACCAATCCGGTCGGCGGGCCGCAGGACATCGACGCGCTCGAAGCCTATTTCGCCGCCCACAGCCCGCTCGCGCCGCCGGCGACCGACCGGATCCGGAGGATCGATACGCCGCCGTCCTGAAAAAGGAGAAGAAGCATTGTCGAGACGGTTCGCCGCGCTTCCGCCGATCCTTTGCGGATCGCTCGCCATCCTGTTCTCGTCCAATACGGCCACAGGCGCGCCGGTCCGCCGAATCGGATACTGGAACGACGTCATCGCCTCCCACCGGATCAGCGGCAGCAACCGCGTGCGCGTCGATTCCCGCAAGGCAGCCGAGGCGGCCTTCGACGGCGTGGATGTGGAGGTGGAGATCGACACCTCGGGCGAGATCCTGCGCGCCCATGTCGATCCCCGCACGAACGACAGCAAAGCGGACCCCGCGCCGGCGCTGGCCGCCGTTCGGCGATGGCGCTTTCGCCCGTTCGAATATGACGGCGCGCCGGTCATCGCGGTCGGCACCGTCCATATAGACTATGAAGGGCCGGGCGAGTGGCGGCGGCCCGGCGCGCCGATGCCTCCGATCGACTATGACAATCTCTCGATCATTCTCGAGCGGAGCGCCTGCTATGGACCCTGCCCGGATTACCGGGTCGAGATCAAAGGCGACGGCGAGGTCCGGTTCACGACCCGGGCCGAACCGGTCAACGACGTGGCCGCGATTCATCGCGCGTGGAACGCCCCCGGCGTCCTGGTGCCCGGACTCCACGTCTCGCGGATCGATCGGTTGGCGCTCGACGGCCTCATAAGCCGGTTCCGCGACGCTCATTTCTTCGGTCTCAAGGACCGTTACGTGGCCGAGGTCACCGACAGCCCGACGTTCGTGCTGACCTTCCAGACCGGCGGACATCGCAAGCAGGTCGTCGATTATGTCGGCAACATGGTCGCAATGCCCGAAGCGGTGACCGCGCTCGAGGACGAGGTCGACAGGGTGGCGGGCACCGCGCGCTGGGTGACGGGCGACAAGAACAGCAACGCCGACCTGGCCTCCGAGGGATTCGACTTCTCCTCGCCCGCGGCCGCGAGTCTCTTGCTGCTGGCGATTCCGGAGGCGCCGGAGGAAATGCTGCTCGATCTGATCGCTCGCGGCGTGCCGCTCGAGTCCGAGCTGGCCGGCGAGGGCAAACCGGTCGGCCGAATGGCGCTCGAGCAATCCATTACGTTCAGCCGACCCGCATTGTTCGAGGAGCTGGCGCGGCGAGGCTGGCTGCGACGTGTGCCGGCGGCGGACCTGTCCCAAGCGTTCGCTCGGGGCGGAGGCGGCTGCAACCCGGTCATCGCGAAGGGCCTGGTCGGCGCCGGCGCCGACCCGGCGGCCCGTGGTCCGGCGGGAGAGACGGCACTGATCGCCGCCCTCGAATCCTATTCGTGCAACCTCGCGGAAGGCAGGGATGCCGGCCCGATGGCGTCCCTCCTGATCGGGCTTGGCGTGCCGGTGAACGCGGCCGACAAGAATGGCGAGACCGCGCTCTACAAGGCCGCGAGGCTCGAAATCGTGAAGCTCCTGCTGGCTGCCGGAGCGCGGGTCGACATCCGCAATGCCAAAGGCCTTTCGCCGGCGTTCGGGAACGCGGACGACAGCATCGTTCTCACCCTGCTCGAAGCTGGCGCGGATCCGCGCGGCTGCAGCTCCGGCGGACTCACGCTCAGGCAGAAGGCTCGGAATGACCGCATGCCCGGCACGCTCGCCTGGCTCGACGCGCACCACATTGAACAGAGCGCGCCATCCGATTGCCACTGAGTTTCCGTATGCTGGCGAAAACCAGGATCCTTTAACGCCGCCTTGGCCAGATCGACGCGAGCCGTGTTCATGGATCCCGGATTCTTGGATCAAGTCCAGGACAGGCAAGTCCGGGATGACGAAGAAGGGAAGGCCGGCTGCGCGCCGCTCAGACGTTGAACCGGAACAACATGACGTCGCCGTCCTGGACGACATAATCCTTGCCTTCCGAGCGCATCTTGCCGGCTTCCTTGGCCCCCGCCTCGCCGCCGTACTGGACGAAATCCTCATAGGCGATGGTCTCGGCGCGGATGAAGCCGCGCTCGAAATCGGTGTGGATGACGCCGGCCGCCTGGGGCGCCTTCGATCCGCGCTCGACCGTCCAGGCGCGCGCTTCCTTGGGGCCGGCGGTGAAGAAGGTGACCAAGTGGAGGAGGTCGTAGCCGGCTCGGATGATCCGGGCGAGGCCGGTCTCGGTGAGGCCGAGGTCGGCGAGGAATGCGCCGCGATCGTCGGGATCCATGGTTGCGATCTCGGCCTCGATCGCGGCCGAGATGATCACCGCCCCGGCATCCTCGGCCGCCGCCTTCTCGAACACCCGCGCGCTGTGGGTGTTGCCCGAGGCCGCCTCGGCTTCATCGACGTTGCAGACGTAGAGGACCGGCTTGGCGGTCAGCAGCTGGGCGCGGTCGAGCGCGATCTTCTCCTCGGCGTCCTTCGGCTGGGTCAGCCGCGCCGGCTTGCCGCCGCGCAGCAGGTCGAGCGCCTGGCCGAGCACCGAGGCCTGGATCTTCGACTCCTTGTCGCCCTGCTGCGCTTTCTTGACGAGGTTGGGGACCCGCTTCTCGAGGCTCTCGAGGTCGGCCAGCATCAATTCGGTCTCGACCGTGTCGGCGTCGGCGACCGGATCCACCCGGCCCTCGACATGGGTGACGTCGCCGCTCTCGAAGCAGCGAAGGACGTGGACGATCGCGTCGACCTCGCGGATATTGCCGAGGAACTGGTTGCCGAGACCTTCGCCCTTCGAGGCGCCGCGGACCAGGCCTGCAATGTCGACGAACTCGAGCTGGGTCTCGATCTCCTGCGCCGACTTCGCAACCTCGGCGATCCGGTCGAGACGCGGATCGGGAACCGCGACCCGGCCGACATTGGGCTCGATCGTGCAGAAGGGATAATTGGCCGCCTGCGCCGCCGCGGTCTCGGTCAGCGCATTGAACAGGGTCGATTTGCCGACATTGGGCAAGCCGACGATCCCGCAACGAAAACCCATCAAACGACTCCGGAAAAGGTGGATGGCCGGCGCCGGTGGGGCCGGTACGCCGGGGCTCCCTATCGCCTGCGGCGGCGCGGCGCCAGCCGCGGAGGGGAAGAGAGGGAATTCATGGCACCCGGCAAGCCGCGTGGAGGTGCCTCGAGGAGCGGTGACGGCTCCCCTGCGATCCGTCAGACCCCGTGATAGGGCTCGCAGGCGATGCCGTCGCCGTCGCCGTCCATCTCCGGGCGGTAGCCGGGCTCGCCGGCGAGCAAAGGCGCGACTCCGGCCGCGCGCGCGGCGTTGCAGCCGGGATAATAAGCGCCCGGCGGCGGGTTGTGCGCGCGGGTGAGCGTCGCGGGCGCGCCGACCATGCCGGCGATCGTCGCGACCCGCGCCCTTCCGCTCTCGGTGCTGATCACCCCGACCGCCAATCCGAACGCGGCCGCCCCTCCCAGCACTCTCGCGGCGAAGTTGGTGAAGTCATGGCTCTCCCGCCGCGGATGTGAGCGGCCGGGCCTGCGAGGGCGGTGCGGTCTTCGGAAAGCCATTCCGGGAAGTCTGGCAGACAAGGGTAAACCGGACGTTGCGATGCGACGGCACCCCATGGCGTCGGGCCGCCGAATGATGCATCAATCTTCTCAAAGGGGTGAGGGGCGGACGCTGGTCGGAAGGGGTTCATGTTCGGGTGAGTGGAGCCGGGCCGGCCTTGCCGGGGTCCCGCGCCTTGCCTTGCGATCGGCGGCCTGAATGGCTGACCGCGCCGACGATCCCGATGCCGAGCTGGCCGCCGCCGCTGTCCAAGGCGACCGCGACGCGTTCGAGGCTTTGCTCCGCCGCCATTACGACCGGATCCACGGCCTCGCCTGGCAGATGACGGGATCGCGTTCGGACGCCGACGACATCGCCCAGGATGTGTGCTGCGCTTTGGTCGAGAAGATCTCAGGCTTCCGCGGCGAGGCCAAGTTCTCGACCTGGCTGTGCGGGATCACCGTCAATGCCTGCCGGGATTTCCACCGCCGGCGGAGGTCGTTCGGAGGGTTCACCGAGCGGCTCGCGGTGTGGACGGGCCTTGCCTCGCCGCCCGACGGGCGCGACCTGTACGACGCGATCTGGATCGAGAGCGCGATCGCCCGGCTGAAGCCGCCCTTGCGCGACGCGGCGGTACTGGTCGGCGGGCAGCAGCTCAGCCACAAGGAGGCGGCCGATCTGCTCGGGGTGGCGGAATCGACCATCTCGTGGCGGATGCACGAGGTAAGGCGGCTGCTCGGCCAGGCGGGGGAGGGCGGGGCGTGACGTTCACTCGCTCTCTCGTCATCCGGGCGCAGGCTGGGATCCATGCTGATTTCGAAGGCCGGCGCCGGCAGGAGGGCCGCATGGACCCCAGCCTGCGCTGGGGTGACGATGGAAGATGTGGCGGTGTCGGCGCGACCACGCCACCAACAATATTTCCCATCCGCGCCAAGGAAATCCTCCCCCGGCGCGTCCCAGTGACAGGCGGACGAATGTGCGCCGCTGTCACCAGGGAGAATCTATCATGATCCGTTTCCATCCAGTCATCGCCCTAAGCGTCGTTGCGCTCGCATTGGCATCCTGCGCGAAGACCGGCGTCGATCCCATTTCCGCGCCCGCCGAGGCCGAGGCCGGCGATAAGTCCGCCGACGGCAATATCGCCGTCACCGGCAGCCGCATCGCCCGCGGCGACGAGCGCCGCGCTCGCGCGACCGAGGATTATGCGATGGCGGTCGTGCCGGCGCCGCCCCCGCCTCCGCCCATGGAGGTCGCTCCGCTGCCTGCTCCGATGATGTCGGTGGGCAGGGTCGCCCAGCCCGGCGGATACGCGCCGATCCGGCCCCAGCCGCCTTATTATCATGACGTCGGCCGCGACCGCTTCACCAGCGTCTCGGAGAATCCGTTCAAGGCCGTGGCCCAGGAGCCGGTCTCGACCTTCTCGATCGACGTCGACACCGCATCCTATTCGTTCGTCCGCGCCTCGCTGAACCAGAACGTGCTGCCGCAGCCGGCGGCGGTCCGGACCGAGGAGATGATCAACTATTTCTCCTACGATTATGCGGGGCCGACGAGCGCGTCCGAGCCGTTCGCGAGCAATGTCGCCGTTTTCCCGAGTCCCTGGACCGAAGGGCGCAAGCTCGTCCGAATCGGGATCAAGGGCTATTCGATCCGCCGGGAGAACCGCCCGCGCGCCAATCTCGTCTTCCTGATCGACACGTCCGGATCGATGCAGGAGCCGAACAAGCTGCCTCTGGTCCAGCAGTCGCTGAGCATGCTGGTCGACCAGCTCGACCCGGAGGACACGATCTCGATCGTCACCTATGCCGGAAGCGCCGGGACCGCGCTCGAGCCGACCCGGGGAAGCGAGCGAGGGCGGATCAAGGCGGTGATCAACTCGCTCGGAGCGGGCGGAAGCACGGCCGGCGCCGAGGGAATCCGCCAGGCCTATGCGCTCGCCGAGCGCAACATGGATCCCGCCGGCGTCAACCGGGTCATCCTCGCGACCGACGGCGACTTCAATGTCGGGATCACCGATCCGAACGAATTGAAGGGCTTCGTCGAGCGCGAGCGCGGCAAGGGCGTCTTCCTCTCCGTGCTCGGCTTCGGGATGGGCAATTATAACGACGCCCTGATGCAGACGCTCGCCCAGAACGGCAACGGCAATGCCGCCTACATCGACACGATCGCCGAGGCCCGGAAGACCCTGGTCGAGGAAGCAGGCTCGACCCTGTTCCCGATCGCCAAGGACGTGAAGATCCAGGTCGAGTTCAACCCGGCCACGGTCGCCGAATATCGGCTGGTCGGCTACGAGACCCGGATGCTCGCCCGCGAGGATTTCGACAACGACCTGGTCGATGCGGGCGACGTCGGATCGGGCCAGACCGTCACCGCGCTCTACGAGATCGTCCCCGTCGGCGGTCCGCGCGCGCTCGGCGACCTGCGCTACCAGACGGCCGCTCCGCTCGTCCGCCGCCCGGCCGCGTCCGCGTCGGAATATGGCTTCGTCAAGATCCGCTACAAATTGCCCAAGTCCGACACGAGCCGGCTGATCTCGACCCCGATCGACCGATCGTCCGAGGTCGCGCGGTTCGAGCAGGCGCCGCGCGACGCGCGCTTCGCGGCGGGCGTGGCGGCCTTCGCCGAACTGCTCAAGGGCGGCAAATATGGCGGGTCGCTGGGCTATGACGACGTCCTCCGGATCGTCTCGGCGGCGCGCGGCGAGGATCCGTACGGCTATCGCTCCGAGCTCATCCAGATGATCCGGGCGGCCCAGGCCGCTCCAGCGATGGGGGGCTGATATGATGAGGGCCGGCCGGGACGGACGCATGATCGGGGAGCTCGCGACCCCGCGTTCGACCGGCCGGCCCTTTGCCTGTAATTGTGGGGCGATGAACTCTCTTCCGCGAGGGCAGGGCTGAATGGCCGGCGACGACGATATCGGCGCCATGCTGCCCAGGCCGCCGCTCCCGGCCCCGGCCCGGCGCGAGGCTGCGATCGAGGCGGCGCTGCGCCGCTTCGACGGCGCCGAGCCGTCGGCGGCGCCGGCGAGGGAGCGCG
>JBKPOT010000012.1:0-51948 GCA_046733235.1 Pseudomonadota bacterium | reverse complement strand
GCCGGGCCTTGAGCGCGGACAAGGCACGGCGGGCGCGGCCCGGCCGCTTCAGCGCCCGGGGCAGAGCGCGGTCGATCTCGTCCTCCCAGCCGCGGCCGCCGGCGATGACCGGCGCTCCGCGCGCATTGGTCGCCCAGCCGCCGCCGGCCGCGCAGGCGCTGCCGAAGGCGTGGCGGTAGAGCAGTTCGGGAAGAAGGATCATGTCGGCGACGTCGGCATTGTTGGCGCCCATGCCGTGGAGGTTGAAGACCGCGATGCGGGCGTCGGGAAAACACTCCATCATCCGGCCGATCAGCCGGTCGCCGGCTTCGTAGACGCCTTCCAGCCCGGCGCGCGCCGGGGCGGCCGACGGCATCTCATGCAGCGGATGGCCGGGATCGACCCCGTGCCACAGGGCCTCGATCGCCGAATGATATTCGCTGACCACCATGAAGCCGAGCTCCCAGTCCGGAAGCCGCTCGGCGAACAGCCACTCCGCCACCTCGGCGCGAAGGTCGACCGCCTCGATCAGGTCCGCCCCCATCGTCCGGGTCCGCTCGGCCGAGGGCCAGACGAAGCCGTAGATCCACGGCTCGGCCGGATAGGGGCCGAAGCGGGCAGCGATCTCCTCCGCCAGTCCGGCCGGACGGGAGGCCTGCGACACGCCGGGATCGTGGGCGCCCCAGCTGACCAGCCCGCGGGCGTCCGGCGCCTCGGCGAGGTTGAAATAAGGCGGGTCGAAGACGACGGTGTCGCGCCCGAGCCCGGCGGTGAACGGCGCCATCTGGGTCGGCCGCTGCGCCACCCGGTAGGTCGCGGGATCGAAATCGACCGCCGACCAGCGGCCGGCGCCCTCGGGCGAGAGGCCGGTGGCGACATGCTCCCAGGCGAGGCCGGTGCGCTTGGCCGCGCCATGATCGAGCGCGACCCTGGCGCCGCCGTCGCGAAGCCGCTTCATCGCGGGAAGCCGGCCCTCGCCGATCATCCGCTCGGCGATGCCCGGCTCGAACCCATCGAGGCCGATCATCATCAGCCGCGGCTTCGCCATCAGAGCGCGCCCTCGGCTTGCGGCGCACCGGGCGACCGGAGCGGTCCGGCCGTGCCGCGCTCGCGAAGATGCGCCGCGATTCCGCGATAATAAGAGCGGCGGGCGAGGAAGCGCAGGCTCGGCCCGGTCAGCCCGACAAGGTCCGAAGCGGCCGAGATCAGTCCCGCCGCGGCCGCCGCCGTCTCCAGTCCGGCGGCGCCGAAGCGGACGAAGGGCAGGCGCCCGAACGGCGTCAGGCTGTGATCGCCCGGAAAGCGGTCGTGGAGGAAGGCCGCGGTCCGGCCCGCCTGGTCGTAATAATCGGCGATGTAGGCGCGGGTCTGGCGGGCGGCGGGGATGATGTGCGCGACCTTCGCGCCCGGCACCCACCAGCCCGATCCGCCCGTCTTGAGGATCCGCCAGGCGAGGTCGGTCTCCTCGCCGGTCCGCTTGTGGTTGAGCGAGAAACCGAGCTCGAGATTGAAGCCGTGTTGCCGCAAGTCCTCGGCCCGGGCGGCGAAATTGGCGCCCCAGGGCAGCCGGCCGCCCTCCGCGGCGATCGGGATCTCCTCGTCGCCCATGTCGCGATGGGCGACGACATAATTGACCGGCCACTCGTGCAGCCTTTTCTCGAGCCAGGCCGGCGCCGGCGGCTCGAGCCTCGGCAGGATCCCGCCGCCGAACAGGGCCGCCTCGGGATGGCGCGCGAAGGCGTCCATGTAAGCGGCGAGCCAGTCCGGATCGAGCAGGCAATCGTCGTCGGTCCAGCACAGGTAGCGGCCCCGCGCCTCGGCGACTCCGCGATTGCGGGCCGGGCAGAGGCCCCGGATCGGCTCGCGCGCCAGCCGGAGCGGCAGCCGCCCGGCGAAGGCGGCGGCGACCGCGCCATTCTCCGGGCTTCCTCCATTGTCGACGACCAGAATCTCCCAGGCGAGGCCGGCCGGGACGTCGAGAGCGCAGACCGATTCGAGCAAAGCGCGCAGCCGCTCCGGCCGATCATAGGTGCACACCGTTATCGAGACGTCGAGGCCGGACATGTCAGCTCCGGGCCCGGGACAGAGCGAGCCCCGAGCGCAAGGCGAGCAGGTAAAGCGGCCTCAGGCCAAGGCGGATCGCTCCGCTCCGCAACGCCGCCTTGAACGCGGTCGGAAGCGGCAGGGCCAGATAGGATTGGGAGACGATCAGGCGGACGGCGCTCAGCCGCAGGTGGCGGCGGAAGCCGGCGGGGCTCATTCCGAGCAGCGGAAGCGCCTTGCGAAGCTCGGGGATTCCGCCGGCGAACGGTTCGGGGAGGCCGCGCCGCCGCGCCTCGGCGGCCGCCGCGACGCAGGCGATCGCCACCGCCTGGCGGACCGGCCTGCGCGCCGTCGAGCTCTGCCGGTGGACCCTGTAGCGGACCAGCCGGTCGGGCAGGTTGGCGATCTCGCAGCGCTCGGCCATTCGAAGCCAGAGGTCGTAATCCTCCGCCGTGTTGAGCCCGGAGCGATAGCCGCCGGCCGAGTCGAAGGCGCTGCGGCGCATCATCACGCTCGAATGGACGAAGCCGCAGCCGGTCTCGAGGAACTTGCGCAAGTCGGGATCGGTGAGCGGCCGGTCGAGCGTGCCGACATGGCGGCCGGCGGAATCGATCAGCTCGGCGCTCGAGCCGAGCAGGCCGAGCGCGGGCCGCTTCGCCATCGCCTCGACCTGCAGGGCGAGCCGTTCCGGAAGCGCGACATCGTCGCCGTCGAGCCGGGCAAGCAAGGGTGCGCGCGCCTTCGAGGCGGCGAAGTTGAGGCTCGCCGACAGGCCGGGGCGCTCGAGCCGGAAGGCTCGAAGCCTCGGCTCGCGCCTCGTCCAGGCCGCGATCACCGCGCCGGTCCCGTCCGAGCTGCCGTTATCGACGATGATGATCTCGAAATCGCCGAAGGTCTGGGCGGCGAGGCTTTCCAGCGCGGCGTCCAGATAGAGCGCGCAATTGCGGACCGGGATCAGCACCGACACGGCGGGCGCTGGCTCGCTTCCCCCGCCGTTACCGGGGCTCTCGAGGTTGGACTGCGTCTCGGCCAGCATCGCCCGACCTATAGGGCGACGGCCGCGCTCGTTCCAGACAACGGCATCCGCCGGCCAACGCGCCCGCCCGGTTACAGGCCCAGCGCCTCGGCCCGCCCTTCGGCAAGGATGCGCACCAGCTCGTCATAGAAATAATCGCTGGTCCTGCGCACCCTTTCGCTGATCCGCTCCTCGTAGAGCTGGCGGGAGCGGTCGATGTCGTCCCTCAAACGCTCGTAAATATTCTTGTCCCGGAGGCCGAGCGCGAGCTCGGCCTCGTTGTAGAGCTTGATTTCGGAGACGAGCAGCCGCGCCAAGCGCCGCGCCTCGTCATATTCGTCGCTGTCCCGCCCGGTCATGCCGGCACCCTAAGCCGTTTGCGATGGCTGTGCCAGATTGCGCCGGCAGGTTCCCACACGCCCTGAAATGGCTCTAAGACCCGTGCATGAGCGAATGGACGATCGGGATCATCGGCGGGTCCGGCCTCTACGAGCTTGATGCGCTCGAGGAGAAGCAGTGGATCGAGGTGGGGACGCCCTGGGGCCGGCCCTCGGACGCCCTTCTGATCGGCCGGCTCCACGGCCACCGCTTCGTCTTCCTGCCCCGCCACGGCCGCGGCCATCCGATCCCGCCGGGGCTGCTCAACGCCCGCGCCAATGTCGACGCGCTGAAGCGCGCCGGCTGCACCGACCTCATCGCAATCTCGGCGATCGGTTCGCTCCGCGAGGAATTGCCGCCGGGCCGGTTCGTCGTCGTCGACCAGTTCATCGACCGCACCTTCGCGCGGGAGAGCAGCTTCTTCGGGACCGGCATGGCCGCCCATGTCTCGATGGCCGATCCGGTCTGCCCGCGGCTTTCCGGCCTGCTCGCGGACGCCGCCGAGAAAGCCGGCGCCGAGGTCGCGAGAGGCGGCTGCTATGTCGCGATCGAGGGGCCGAGCTTCTCGACCCGCGCCGAAAGCCATCTCTATCGAAGCTGGGGCTGCGACGTGATCGGGATGACGGCGATGCCCGAAGCGAAGCTCGCCCGCGAGGCGGAGCTGCCTTACGCCCTGGTCGGGATGGTCACCGATTATGATTGCTGGCGCGAAGGCGAGGAAGCGGTCCAGGTCTCGACCATGCTCGAGCGGTTGCGCGGCAATGCCGAGACGGCGCGGCGCATGGTCGAGGCGCTGGCCAAAGCCCTGCCGGAGAGAAGGCCGCCCTCGCCGATCGACCGCGCCCTCGACCACGCTTTGATCACCGCCCCCGAGGCGCGCGATCCGGCGATGCTGGCGAAGCTCGACGCGGTGTGCCGAAGGGTTCTTGGTCCTCCCCGGGACGGGGAGGGGGACCGTCCGTAGGACGGTGGAGGGGCTTCGCCGAGGTCCGAGCAGCCCCTCCACCATGCTTCGCATGGTCCCCCTCCCCGTCCCGGGGAGGATCTAACCCGCTTTTTCCCTCCCCACCGGAAGCTCAAACCTGCGCTCCCTGATCCACCTGCTCGCGATCAGTTTCTCACCCACCGTGACCGGCCGCCCGGCATGGGCAGAGTTGGGGTCGCGCCCCCCATCAGCGCCGGTGTTGCGGAACAGGATAGCGTCGCCCTTCGCGCCTCGAAGCGCCAGGCCGGGAGTCGCGAACCAGGTTTCCCCGCCCTGATAATCCTCGTTGAGCCAGACGATCATGGTCAGCACCCGCTGGTTGGCGAACCCCGGGATGGCGTCGAAATGCATCCGGTATTGATCGCCCGGCCGGTAGCGAAGCACCTGGAGCGGCTCGCCGCGGCCGACCTCGGTTCCGCTCGCAGCGGCGATCCGCCGGTTGAGCGCGTGGACGGCGGGATTTTCGAGCGGCCAGGTGAAGCCGATCCCGTCCGATGTCCGGACCGGATCGCGGACCTGGCGGCCGCTGGCCGGATCGACGACCACCGAGGGCTCGAGCATCGGCCGGGCCGCATTGGCGAGATAGTGGCATTCCTGCGGGGTGAAGAAGGCATCGAACCGAATGATGTGGGGTGCCTCGCAGATCGTCTCGCCGACCGGCGGCGACAGCGGATCGCCCTCCTCGGTCAGCGCCATTGCGGCGATCCGCTCATATTCGGTACGGCAGCGCTGGTCGCGCTCGGCCAGCCGGCGCAGCAAGGCGATACCGGCCTGCCAGTCGGCCGGCGCTCCGACTCCGCTGGCGGTGAAATTGGCGTGGATGACGGCGGCGTCGTGGCGGCCCGTTTGGCCGGCGCGGCGGAACAGGTCGCGCGCCTCCGCCAGGTCGCGCGGCCGTCCGGTCCCGGCCAACGCTGCCACGGCTTGTTGGAAGAAAGTGTCGGCCTCGGTCACGGCCGAGGCGATAGCCCAGAAGCCGCCGTGCCGGAACCGGCCCCAGGACGTCATTGCGAGGACCCCGGACCTGATCCGGGGGACGAAGCAATCCAGCGGGCCTCCGAGTCTGGTCTGGATTGCCGCGCTGCGCTCGCAATGACGAGAGCAAGTTTCCGGCCTCGCACTTTTCACGCTACACCCGCCCCCGGGAGGCGCTCCTGGGCAGGACCGGCGACAGCAACGTGCAGTGGGGCAGGCTGCTCGAAGCGGCCCAGGCCGGCGATTCGGCCGCCTATCGGGACTTCCTCGCCGCCTGCCTGCCCTTCATCCGCTCGGTTGCGCGGAGCCGGAGCTGGTCGCCCGACATGGCCGAGGACGTCGTCCAGGATGCGCTTCTGACCGTCCACCGGGTGCGGCACACCTACGAGCCCGGCCGGCCGGTCGAGCCCTGGCTCGCCGCCATCGTCGCCCGCCGGGCGGTCGACGCGATGCGCCGGCGCGGCCGCCAGCAGAGCCGCGAGCTTCACGACCCGGCCGCTTATGAAACCTTTGCCGACCCCGAAGCGAACAGCTCCGAAGCGGGCGAGTCCGCAGAGACGCTCGCGCGGATGATGGCGGAGCTGACACCGAAGCAGAAGGAAGCGCTGGAATTGGTCAAGCTGCGCGAAATGTCGCTCGCCGAAGCCTCGGCCGAATCGGGCCAGTCGATCCCGTCGCTCAAGGTCAACATCCATCGGGCGATCCGCAAGCTGAGGCTCGGCCTCGGGGCGGGCGGACGCGAATGAACGAGGGACGCACCGACGCGCTGATCGAGGCGATCGCCGCCGACGCCCGGCCGGTGAGCCCGCTCGCCCCGCCGCTGGCGCGGGCGCTGGCTTTGCTGGTGCCGCTGGCGCTGATCGGCGGGCTCGCGATCTGGCTGTTCGCCGACCTTGGCGGACTGGTCCGCCGCTATTCGGGCCGAGAATCGATGATGGTGCTGGAGATGGCGGCGATGCTCGCCACCGGCCTGATCGCCGTCACCGGCGCTTTCTTCCTGTCGGTTCCGGGCCGGTCGCGGCTCTGGCTGTGGGCGCCGCTTCCGACTCTCGCCGCCTGGATCTCGCTGAGCGGCGCGGGCTGCCTGGCCGCGGTCGGCAAAAGGCGGGCGGCCGCCGGGGAAGCCGGAATGGATTGCCTCAGCTTCATCCTGGCGGTCAGCCTGTTGCTCGGCGTTCCGCTCGTGTGGCGGCTGTCGCGGGCGAGCCCGATCGAGCCGGTCCGGGTCGCCTTGCTCGGCGGGCTCGGGATCGCCGCTCTCTCGGCCTTCCTCCTGCAATTCTTTCACCCGTTCACGGTCACCTTCCTCGACCTGGGCGTGCATCTGGCCGCGGTCGCGATCGTGATCGGGGCGATGGGGCTCGCCGCGCGGAGGACCTTGCGGCCGGGCTGAGCCCTTGCCGCGGGGGGCTGGCGGCTGCAAAGCGGGCCCATGGCCTCCCTCCCCCCTTATGGCGAATTGCTCGGCCTCCGTACCGAGCGCAGCGCCGACGGCGAGACATTGTGGGTGATGCCGTTCCGCGAGGAGGTGGTCGGACGCCCCGGCTTCCTCCACGGCGGAGCGATCGCCGGCCTGCTCGAATTCGCGGCGTTCGGAGCCCTCTACGAGGCGCTCGGCGGGCGCGAGGGGGTGACGGTCAAGCCGATCAACGTCACCGTCGATTTCATGCGGGGCGGGATCGATCACGACACATTCGCCGGCGCCTCGATCACCCGGCTCGGCAACCGCATCGCCAATGTCGAGGCCCATGCCTGGCAGAGCGACCGGGCGAGGCCGATCGCCGCCGCGCATATGAATTTGCTGCTTCGGCGGGAGGGCTCCTCTCCCCTTCAGGGGAGAGGGCAGGGAGAGGGGGAGTCCGGATAAGGCTGGGCCACGTCGACTCCCCCTCTCCTTCGCCGCTGCGCGGCTTTTCCTCTCCCCTGAAGGGGAGAGGTTTCAACCGCCCCGTTTCATCGTCTCGCGGGCGATGACGATCTGCTGGACCTGGCTGGTGCCCTCGTAGATCCGGAACAGGCGGACGTCGCGGTAGAGGCGTTCGATGCCGTAATCGGCGATATAGCCGGCGCCGCCGAAGATCTGGACGGCCCGATCGGCGACCCTGCCCACCGTCTCGCTGGCGAAATATTTGGCGGCCGCGGCCTCCAACGTGATCGGCTGCCCTTCATCCTTCAGAGCCGCCGCTTCAAGCACCAAGGCCTTCGCCGCCATCGTCTCGGTCTTGGAATCGGCGATCATCGCCTGGATCAGCTGGAACTCGGCGATCGGCTTGCCGAACTGTTTGCGCTCGGCGGCGTAGGCGACGCTGTCGGCGATCAGCCGCTCGGCGATCCCGACGCAGACCGCGGCGATGTGGAGCCGGCCGCGGTCGAGCACCCGCATCGCGATCCGGAACCCCTCGCCTTCCTCGCCGAGCCGGTTGGCGGCGGGCACCGGCGCTCCGTCGAAATGGACGTCGCAGACATGGGCGCCCTGCTGGCCCATCTTCTTCTCCGGCTTCCCGATCGAGACCCCCGGCAGATCGGCGGGGACGAGGAAGGCCGAGACGCCCCTCGCGCCGGGCTCGCCGGTGCGCGCCATGACGGTGAACAGGCTGGCCTTGTCGGCATTGGTGATGAAGCGCTTGGTGCCGCTGAGCCTGTAAGTGTCGCCGTCGAGAACCGCCTTGGTCTGGACCGAGGCGCTGTCGGAACCCGCGCCCGGCTCGGTCAGAGCGAAGCTGGTGATTATCTCGCCCGACGCGATCCGGGGCAGCCATTCCGCCTTCTGGGCGTCGCTTCCGGCCATCACCAGGCCCTGGCTGCCGATCCCGACATTGGTCCCGAAGGTCGAGCGGAAAGCGGGCGTGGTCCGGCCGAGCTCGAGCGCGACCCGAACCTCCTCGCCCATCGACAGGCCGAGGCCGCCAAATTCCTCAGGAATCGAGAGTCCGAACAGCCCCATCTCGCGCATCTCGCGGACGATCCCGGCGGGGACCTCGTCGTCGCGGTCGACCTGCTCCTCGAGCGGACGGAGCCGTTCGGCGACGAAGCGGCGGACGGTGTCGAGGAGGGCGGAGAAGGTTTCGGGGTCCAATGCCATTTCTGCGACTCCTCCCCTCCCTGAGTCCAGGGAGGGGTCGGGGGTGGGTTACTACCCGGAAACGCATTGCCGGTGGAGACCCACCCACTCCCCTGCCCCTCCCTGTATTCAGGGAGGGAGCCGGCGGTCGCTTCGCGGCGTCTAATATCCCTTCATCCGCGCCAATTTGTCGGCGTGGTAGTTCGCGTCGCCGAACAGCTCGTTCAGCACCCGGTCGCGCTTCATGTAGAGGCCGATATCATATTCGTCGGTCATGCCGATGCCGCCATGCATCTGCACGCCTTCCTGGACCGCAAGCGTGGAAGCGCGGCCGGCCTTGGCCTTGGCGACCGAGACCATCGCCTCGGCCTCGCCGCTGCCCTCGTCGAGCAATTGCTGCGCCTTCAACGCGGCGGAGCGGGCTATCTCCAGCTCGGAGTAAAGATGCGAGGCGCGGTGCTGAAGCGCCTGGAACTCGCCGATCAGCTTTCCGAACTGCTTGCGCTGCTTGAGATAATCGACCGTCATCGCCATCGCCTGGCTGCCGAGCCCGACCATCTCCGAAGCAGCCCCGGCCCGGCCGGCGTTCAGCACCCGCTTCAGGACCTCTTCGCCCTGGCCGACCTCGCCGATCACGGCGTCGGCGTCGACCTCGACATCGTCGAAGGTCAGACGCGCGCCGATGCTCGAATCGGCGAGCCGGACGCCGTCGACGTCGAGGCCGGCCGCCTCTTTCTCCACCGCGAACAGCGTCACGCCTTCCTCGGTCCGTGCCGCGACGACGATCATATCGGCCGAAGCGCCCTGGACGACGAACTGCTTGCGGCCCGACAGCCGGAAGCCGTTGCCCGACCGCTCCGCCTTCATCGCGATCGCCTCGGGCCGGTGCTTGGGGCCCTCGTCGATCGCCAGCGCTCCGACAATGTCGCCGCTCAGGATCCCCGGCAGCCAGCGCTCGCGCGAGGCGGTCCCGCGAAGCGCCTCGACGACCGCGACCGCGCTGATCAGAAAGGGCGACGTGGTGAGGTTGCGGCCGATCTCCTCGAGCACGATGCCCGCCTCGACATGGCCGAGGCCGAGCCCGCCATCGGCCTCGTCGACCAGGATCCCGGTCAGGCCGAGCTCGGCGACCTGTTTCCACAGAGCGTGGCCGAAGCCGTCCCTGCACTCCATGTCGCGATATTTGCGAAGCTGGTTGGCGATCGAACCCTCGGCCGCCATGAGCTCGCGCGCCGTGTCGCGGAGCATGATCTGGTCTTCATTGAGGTAGAGCGGCATTTTTCCTCCTTCTCCCTCTCTCCGCTTGCGGGGAGAGGGTCGGGGAGAGGGGGAGTTTCGCGCCCGCTCTGCCCTCTGTCCTGATACTGGAGAGGAGCAGACTCCCCCTCTCCTAACCTCTCCCCTGAAGGGGAGAGGGATTCAGATCACGTCCCGGGCAGCTGCAAGATATGCTTGGCGATGATCCCCAGCTGGACCTCGCTTGTGCCGCCCTCGATCGAATTGGCCTTGGTCCGCAGCCACTCGCGCGCGGCCTTGCCCTTCTTCGAGCGGTCGCTGTCCCATTCGAGAGCGTCCGAGCCGCCGGCGGCCATGACCAATTCGTGCCTGGCCTTGTTCAGCTCGGTGCCGGCATATTTCATCATCGAGGGCTGGGCCGGGTGGGCGCGGCCGGCCTTCAGTTCGTCGATGAACCGCTCGGACATGGCGCGATAGGCCATTGCGTCCACGTCGAAGCGGGCGAGGTCGGCGCGCAGCAGCGGATCGGCGAGCCGTCCCTCCGAGTCGCGGCCGACCGTCTCGACCAGCGCCTCGCCGAGCGATCCGGTCTGGCCGCCGAGCCCCATGCCGCTGATCATCTCGCGCTCGTGGCCGAGCAGATATTTGGCGACGTCCCAGCCCTTGTTGACCTCGCCGACGACCTGGTCCTTGGGCACCTGGACGTCGTCGAAGAAGGTCTCGCAGAAAGGCGAGTTGCCGGAGATCAGAAGGATCGGCTTGGTCGACACTCCCGGGCTCGCCATGTCGAACAGGATGAAGCTGATCCCCTTATGCTTGGGAGCCTGCGGATCGGTGCGGACCAGGCAGAAAATCCAGTCGGCCTTGTCGGCATAGCTGGTCCAGACCTTTTGGCCGTTGACCAGCCAATGATCTCCCTTGTCCTCGCATTTGGTCTGCAAGGAGGCGAGGTCGGAGCCGGCGCCCGGCTCGGAATAGCCCTGGCACCAGCGGATCTCGCCGCGCGCGATCTCGGGGAGGAAGCGCTTCTTCTGCTCCTCGGTGCCATATTTGAGAAGGGCCGGCCCGAGCATCGAGATTCCGAAGCTCATCAGCGGATTGCGCGCGCCGATCGCCGCCATCTCCTGCTTCAGGATCTTGGTCTCGGCCGCCGACAGGCCGCCGCCGCCATATTCGGTCGGCCAGTCGGGCACGGTCCAGCCGCGCTCGGCCATCCGGTCCATCCATTGCTTCTGGGCCTCGTTCTTGAACTTGGCATTGCGGCCGCCCCAGCAGGCGTCGCTTTCCTCGCGCATCGGCTCGCGCATCTCGGCCGGGCAATTGGCCTCGAGCCAGGCCCTGGTCTCGGCACGGAAGGTTTCGAGCTCGTCCATCCCTGCTCTCCTTTACGTTAACGTCAATTGCCGCGCCCGCGGCCCCGCGTCAATCGGAACAGCATTCTGGACTGGACCCGCCCTTCACGATTAGGCTGGCTCGACCTTCAGTCCTCCCTGTCGCCGCAGGCGATGGGGAGGGGGACCGCGGAACGCGGTGGAGGGGCAAATCACAGTGAAGCCCCTCCACCATCCTACGGATGGTCCCCCTCCCCACGTGCTTCGCACGCAGGGAGGACGAGGGTCGTCGAATGAACGTCGGTACCGAGTGTCGAGAGAAGCTCGGCTCGGCAAGGGAGGCCGCCATGCTCGTTGAATCGATCCGCCATTGCGCCGCGCGCCTGCTCACATTCTCCGGCCGGGACAGCCGCGCCCAGTTCTGGCCTTATGCGTTCACGATCCTCGCTCTCCTGTTCGCCACCATGTTCGCGGCGATGTACAGGCTGATGGGGCAGATGGCGCGCTACGCCGCGGAGCATCCCGAGCAATCCAGCATCGACTCGGGCCCCGGCCGTGTTTCGGTGACCATCCACGGCGACGCCCCGGAGCTGACGTCCGGATTCGTGACCATGTTCGAGCAAGCCGGGATCGTCGTCGGGATCGCCGTCCTGCTTCTGGCGGCCGCGATCGTCCGCCGTCTCCACGACCGCGGCAAATCGGGATTGTGGGCGCTCCCGCCGGCTTTTTTCCTGACCGTGGGCCTTGTCATGATGCCCCGGGTGATGGGGAACGCCGGGGCCGGGCAGCCGCCCGACATGCGGCTCTTCTTCGCCCTGTTCCTCAACAACATCATCTACCTCGCGACCCTGTTCTATCTCGGCTATTTGCTGGCGACCGAGGGGCCGAAGGGCGCCAACCGATTCGGACCCGATACGGCGGTGGAAACCACCTAGAATCGCGCCGTCCGAGCAGCGCCGCGAAAATGTGGCGCAACCCATACGGCTCCGGAACGTTCGGAGATGGTCAGGCGCAATGTCGCCCGATAGACGGGCTTAAGCCACGGGAAGGAAAGGGAAAGGCTTGACTGTGAAGGCCGAGAGCGCCGCGACCGGGATCGCCGGGCTCGACGACATATTGGGCGGCGGGCTCGCCCGCGGGCGGGTTTTCCTGCTCGAGGGATCGCCGGGAACCGGCAAGACCACTGTCGCGACCCAGTTCCTGATCGCCGGCGCCGCCAAGGGCGAGCGCGGCCTCTACGTCACCCTGTCCGAGACCGAGGATGAGCTTCGCGCAAGCGCCGAGTCGCACGGCTGGACCCTGGACGGGATCGACATATTCGAGCTTGTCCCGCCCGAAAGCCTGCTCGACGAGGATCAGCAGCAGAGCCTGCTTTACTCGTCCGATCTCGAGCTCGGCGAGACGACGAAGAAGATTTTCGAGGCGTTCGAGCGGCTTCGCCCGGACCGGGTGGTGGTCGACAGCCTCTCGGAGATCCGGCTGCTTGCGCAGAGCTCGCTTCGTTACCGCCGCCAGATCCTCGCCTTGAAGCATTATTTCGCCCGGCAGAAGGCGACCGTGCTCCTGCTCGACGACCTCACTACCGAGCTCAACGACAAGACCGTCCACAGCGTCGCCCACGGCGTCATCGGTCTGGAGGAGCTGGCGCGCGACTATGGGCCGGAGCGGCGCAGGCTCCGGATCGTCAAATATCGCGGCCGGCGCTACCGCGGCGGATTCCACGATTTCGCGATCGAGACCGGCGGAATCCGGGTCTTCCCGCGCCTGGTCGCCTCGGAGCACCGCAAGAGCTTCGAGCGCGACGTCATGCCGACCGAGAGCGCCGAGCTCAACGCCTTGCTCGGCGGCGGGGTCGAGCGCGGCTCGAGCGTGCTGATCATCGGCCCGGCCGGCACCGGCAAGTCGCTTCTCGCTTTGACCTTCATCGTCGGCGCCGCCGCCCGCGGCGAGCATAGCGCCATGTTCGTCTTCGACGAGGAGATGGGATTGCTCTTCTCGAGGGCGAAGGGGCTTGGGGTCGACCTCCAGGCGCTGGTCGACAGCGGCCATCTGACCATCGAGCAGGTCGACGCGGCCGAGCTCACGCCGGGCGAGCTTTCGGGCCGGGTCCGCCGCTGCGTCGAGGATCATGGCGCCCGCACCGTCGTGATCGACAGCCTCAACGGCTACCAAGCGGCCATGCCGGAGGAGAATGCGCTGATCCTCCACATGCACGAGCTACTCCAATATCTGAACCGGCAGGGCGCGACGACCTTCCTGACCGTCGCCCAGCACGGGCTGGTCGGCGACATGAAATCGCCGGTCGACGTCACCTATCTCGCCGACACCGTCATCCTGCTCCGCTATTTCGAGGCGGTCGGCCGGGTCCGCCGGGCGATCTCGGTCGTCAAGAAGCGCACCGGCGCTCACGAGGACACGATCCGCGAATATCGGATCGGATCGGCAGGAATCTCGCTCGGGAAGCCGCTGATCGAGTTCCAGGGCGTGCTGAGGGGCGTTCCGACGATGGTCGGCGGCAATGGCCCGATGATGGAAGACCGGCCGGATTGATCCCCGAACTCTCCGAACGGGCCCTGATCCTCGCCCCGAGCGGCCGCGACGCGCCGATCGCCGCCGCGATACTGTCGGAAGCGGGGATAAGGGCCGTGGCCTGTACCGCGCTCGACCATCTGGTCGAAGGCCTTGCCGCGGGCGCCGGCTTCGCCCTGGTCACCGAGGAAGCGCTCGAATCGGTCGACCTCCGCGCCTTGAGCGGCTGGATCGAGGCCCAGCCCGAATGGTCCGATTTTCCGTTCGTCCTGCTCACCCGCCGCGGCGGCGGCCTCGAGCGCAATCCGTCCGCGGGCCGCTATCTCGGGACTCTCGGCAACGTCACCTTCCTCGAGAGGCCCTTCCACCCGACCACCCTGGTCAGCCTCGCCCGGTCGGCGCTTCGCGGCCGCCGGCGCCAATATGAGGCGCGCGCCCGGCTCGCCGCGCTCCGCGAGCTGGCCGAATCGCTCGAGCGCCAGGTCGCCGAGCGCACCGCCGCATTGAGCGCCGGCGAGGCGCGGCTGAGGGCGATCTTCGAGACCAATTACCAATATCAGGGGCTGCTCGCGCCCGACGGCACCCTGCTCGACGCCAACCAGACCTCGCTCGAAGGGATCGAGGCGAGCCTTCAGGACGTGATCGGCCGGCCGTTCTGGGAGACGCTCTGGTTCAGCGCGACTCCGGGAATGGCGGAGCGGGTGCGCGAAGCGGTGAAGGCGGTGGCGGCGGGCGCGACGATCCGCGAGGAACTGGTCGTCGACCTGCCGATCGGCCGGCGGGTGTTCGATTTCGGAATGCGGCCGATACTCGGCCGCGACGGCAAGGTCAGCGCGATCGTGCCCGAGGCGGTCGACATCACCGACCGGCGACAGGCCGAGGAGGCTCTCAGGGAATCGCAGAAGCTCGAGGCGATGGGCCAGCTGACCGGCGGAGTCGCCCACGATTTCAACAATCTGCTGACGCCGATCATCGGCAGCCTCGACATGCTCCAGCGCAACGCGGTCGGGACCGAGCGCGAGCAAAGGCTGATCGACGGAGCGCTCAAGTCGGCCGAGCGCGCCAAGACCCTGGTCCAGCGCCTGCTCGCCTTCGCCCGCCGCCAGCCGCTGCAGCCGCGCGCGGTCGACGTCGCCGCTCTGGTCGACGGGATGGGAAACCTGATCGCCAGCACCACCGGCCCGCAGATCAAGGTGATCACCGAGACGGCCGAGGATCTGCCCTCGGCCAAGGCCGATCCCAACCAGCTCGAAATGGCGCTGCTCAATCTCAGCGTCAACGCTCGCGACGCCATGCCCGACGGCGGCACTCTCAGGATCACCGTTTCCTGCGAGACGCTCGGAGCAATGCACAAGGTGCAGCTTCCGGCCGGCGACTATATCCGCCTGTCGGTCGCCGACACCGGGATCGGAATGGACGAAGCCGTGATCGCGCGCGCGGTCGAGCCCTTCTTCTCGACCAAGGGGATAGGCAAGGGCACCGGGCTCGGCCTGTCGATGGTTCACGGCCTCGCCTCGCAGCTGGGCGGCGCACTCACCATCTCGAGCAAGCCGGGGATCGGCACCAATGTCGACCTGTGGCTGCCGGTCAGCGCCGACGCGGCGGTGACCGAGGAAAGAAGGGCCGCGCCGATCGTCGAGACCGGCCACAAGGGCGTCGCCCTTCTCGTCGACGACGAGGAGCTGGTCCGGGCAAGCACCGCCCATATGCTGACCGAGTTGGGCTATCGGGTGGTCGAGGCGCGCACCGCCGACGAGGCGCTCGAGCTGGCCGAGGCCGAGCCGACTCTGGACCTGCTTGTCACCGACTATCTGATGCCGGGAACCAACGGCGCCGACCTCGCCCGGGCAATCGTCCTTCGGCGGCCGGGCCTGCCGGTGCTGATCATCTCCGGCTACGCCGACGCCGACGGCATCGCTCCGGACCTGCCCCGCCTGACCAAGCCGTTCCGCCAGGACGAGCTCGCGGCGAAGATCGGTACGCTCAGCAGAAGCGCCCAGGGGACCTTCTCCGCCGTAAGGATGCTTCGCCCGGCGGACGGGGACTGAGCGCTTCGGCTGACGCTCGCAACAGCTGTCATTGCGAGGAGCGGAGCTTAGCCTGTCCTGAGCGACGCCGCAGGCGGCGTCGAAGGGCGGCAATCCAGTCAGGCGTCCACGGCGAACTCGGAACTGGATTGCTTCCCCCGGCCTGCGCTGGGGTCGCAATGACGACGGGGGGACAACACCCGCCCCTACTGGCGCGAAACGGCCGTTTCTGACACGGTGATCCGACACCGAAACAGAGGCGGCCCCGCACATGGACTTCGACCTTACGGAACGGCAGGCTTTTTACCGCGACCGGGTTCGCGAGTTCATCGAGACTCACGTTCGCCCTCGCCACGCCGACTATAAATCGCAGATCGCCGAGGGCGACCGCTGGCAGCCGGTGGCGGTGATCGAGGAGCTTAAGCCGAAGGCCAGGGAAGCGGGACTGTGGAACCTGTTCATGCCGCCCGGATCGGCGCTCAAACATGTCGACGAGAGTTTCGAATTCGAGGGCACCCAGCTGACCAATCTCGAATATGCCCTCTGCGCCGAGGAGATGGGGCGGATCATGTGGTCGGCCGAGGTGTTCAACTGCTCCGCGCCCGACACCGGCAATATGGAGGTGCTCCACCGCTACGGCACAAGCGAGCAGAAGGAGCAGTGGCTCAAGCCGCTGATGAACGGCGAGATCCGCTCGGCTTTCCTGATGACCGAGCCCGCGGTTGCTTCCTCCGACGCGACCAACATCCAGTGCGCGATCACCCGCGACGGCGACGACTATGTCCTCAACGGCCGCAAATGGTGGTCGTCGGGCGCCGGCGATCCGCGCTGCAAGGTCTGCATCGTGATGGGCAAGACCGACCCCGACAATCCCAAGCACCAGCAGCAGTCGATGGTCCTGATGCCGCTCGACGCACCCGGCGTCAGCGTTCTTCGGCATCTCACCGTCTACGGTTATGACGACGCCCCGCACGGCCATATGGAGATCGTCCTCGACAATGTCCGGATCCCCGCCTCGGCCATGCTTCTCGGCGAGGGGCGCGGCTTCGAGATCGCCCAGGGCCGGCTCGGGCCGGGCCGGATCCACCATTGCATGCGCACGATCGGGGTCGCCGAGGAGGCGCTCGCGGCGATGGTCCGGCGGCTTCAGAGCCGGGTCGCGTTCGGCAAGAGGCTGATGGAGCACAGCATCTGGGAGCAAAGGGTCGCCGCCGCCAGGATCGACATCGACATGTCGCGCCTGCTCTGCCTCAAGGCCGCCGATCTGATGGACAAGGCCGGCAACAAGGCCGCCCAGGCCGAGATCGCGATGATCAAGGTCTACGCCCCCAACATGGCGCTTCGGATCATCGACGACGCGGTCCAGGCCCATGGCGGGGCGGGGGTGTCGCAGGACTTCGGACTGGCGCAGAGCTGGGCCGGGATCAGGACGCTGCGGCTCGCCGACGGGCCCGACGAGGTCCACAACCGCGCCATCGCCCGGTTGGAATTCGCGAAACATGCCAATTAGCCGTCACCCCAGCGCAGGCTGGGGTCCATACGGCCCGCGCGCCTCGTTCAGACTCAGCTTGGATCCCAGCCTGCGCTGGGATGACGGGTGGCTGTGAAAGCCGCGATCCTCCGCCAACCGGGCCAGCCGCTCGCCATCGAGGACGTGACCGTCTCCAGGCCCGGCCCGCGCGAGGTGCTGATCCGCACCGCCGCCTGCGGAGTCTGCCATTCCGACCTTCACTTCATCGACGGCGCTTACCCGACTCCGCTCCCGGCGATCCCCGGCCACGAAGCGGCCGGAGTGGTCGAGGCGGTCGGCGAGGACGTCACCGCTCTGAAGCCGGGCGACCATGTCGTCACCTGCTTCTCGGCATTCTGCGGCCGCTGCGAATTCTGCGCGACCGGCCGCCTTGCTCTGTGCACCGACGCATCGACCAAGCGCGCCCGGACCAACACCCCCCGGGTCTCGCTCGACGGCGCGCCCGTCCACCAATTGCTCAACGTCGCCGGATTCGCCGAGCAGCTTCTCGTCCACGAGAATGGCGCGGTGGCGATCGACCCCGCCATGCCGCTCGACCGGGCGGCCCTGATGGGCTGCGCGGTGGTGACCGGCGCCGGAGCGGTGTTCAACACCGCTGGAGTACGGCCGGGCGAGGACGTCGCCGTGATCGGCTGCGGCGGCATCGGCCTCGCGGCGATCAACGCCGCCCGGATCGCCGGAGCGGCGCGGATAATCGCGGTTGATCCGGTTCCGGCCAAGCGCGCCCTGGCGCAGAAAATGGGGGCGACCCACGGCTTCGATCCGGGCGAGGAGAGGCTCCGCGAGCAGATCGCCGAGCTGACCGGGGGCGGAGTCCATCACGCGATCGAGGCGGTTGGAAGAATTGCTGCGGGCGAGCTCGCACTGTCGTTGCTCCGCCGCGGCGGCACCGCGACCATCGTCGGAATGATGCCGCTCGGCGAGCGCCTGTCGATGGGCGCTCTCGACCTGCTCGCCGAGCGACGGCTCCAGGGCTGCCTGATGGGATCGAACCGCTTCCCTGTCGACATTCCTCGTCTCGCCGGCTTCTATCTCGCCGGACGGCTCGACCTCGACAGCCTGCTCGCCGAAAGGATCGGACTCGCCGACGTCAACAAAGCGGTGGAGACTTTGCGCGGCGGCGAGTCGGCGCGCTCGGTGATCATCTTCGATTAGAAAGGAAGGCCATGTCGCTGTTCGACCTCACCGGAAAAGTCGCGATCATCACCGGCTCGTCGCGCGGAATCGGCCGGGCGATCGCCGAAGGCATGGCCGACCAGGGCGCGCAGGTGGTCGTCTCGAGCCGCAAGGCCGAGGCCTGCGCGGAGGTGGCGGACGGGATCAACCGAAAACATGGCGACGGGCGGGCGATCGTCGTCCCGGCCAACATCTCTTCCAAAGAGGCGCTCCAGGGCCTGGTCGACGAGACCCGCCGCCAGCTCGGAAGGATCGACATCCTGGTCTGCAACGCCGCGTCCAATCCCTATTACGGGCCGATGGCGGGGATCAGCGACGAGCAGTTCCGCAAGATCCTCGAGAATAATGTCATCGCCAATCACTGGCTGATCGCGATGGTCGCGCCCGAAATGGTGGAGCGCAAGGCCGGCTCGATCATCATCGTCAGCTCGATCGGCGGCCTCAAGGCCTCGACCGTGATCGGCGCCTACAACGTCTCGAAAGCGGCCGATTTCCAGCTCGCCCGCAACCTCGCCGCCGAGTTCGGGCCGAGCCAGGTCCGGGTCAACTGTATCGCGCCCGGCCTGATCCGGACCGATTTCGCCAAGGCCTTGTGGGAGAATCCGCAGACGCTGAAGGCGATTACGATGCATACGCCGCTTCAGCGGATCGGCGAGCCCCACGAGCTTGCGGGCGCGGCGATCTTCCTGGCGAGCGACGCTTCGACCTATGTCACCGGCCAGGCGATCGTCGTCGACGGCGGAAGCACGACGGGGGTGGGGCTGTAGGGTTTGTGTCCCGGCGGAGGCCGGGACCCAGTGGGATAGAAGAGCTGGGCCTCGGCCTGCGCCGGGGAGCAGGAGGAACGGATGAGCGGAAGACTCGAAAACAAGGTCGCGATAATCACCGGCGCCGGCTCCGGGATCGGCAGGGCGAGCGCGATCCGCTTCGCCGCGGAAGGCGCCAAGATCGTCTGCGCCGACCTCAAGGGCCAGGACGAGACCGCCGAAGAGATCGGATCGGCGGCGATCGCGGTCAGGGCCGACGCCGGCAATGACAGCGACGTCCAGGACCTGGTCCTGGCAGCGGTCGAGAAATATGGCGGGCTCGACGTGTTCTTCGCCAATGCCGGAATCTCGGGCGGCCTCGCCTCGATCTTCGAGCAGAAAGTCGAGGACTGGCAGGAGATCCTCCGGGTCAACCTGATCGGCCCCTTCCTCGCGATCAAGCATTCGGCGCCGGCGATGCGGAGCAATGGCGGCGGCTCGATCATCTGCACCGCGAGCGTCGCCGGCCTTCGCGCCGGCGCCGGCGGCCCGGCTTATTCGGCGTCGAAAGCCGGCGTGATCAACCTGGTCACGGTGTCGGCGACCCAGCTTTGTGGCGCCAATATCAGGGTCAATGCGATCTGCCCGGGCCTGATCCGGACCGGAATGACCCAGCCGGTGTTCGATTGGGCCGAAGCCGCGGGCAAGCAGGACCGGATCGGTCACCTCAACCCGCTCAAGCGCGGCGGCGTACCGGACGAGATCGCCAATGCGGCCCTGTTCCTCGCCTCCGACGAAGCGAGCTACGTCAACGGCCACGCTTTGGTCGTCGACGGCGGCCTCTCGGTCTCGCACCCGTTCAATCACCAGGAATATGGACGGACGGCGGTCTAGATCTTCCCCTCCCTGTAGTCAGGGAGGGGAGCTCAGGAACGCCCCAGATGGGCGATCCAGCGCTGCCTTGCCCATTCGTTGACGAGGCTATCAGCCCGCCCGCGCTCCGCTGAGCCGCTCTTGAGCTCCGAATAACGTTCCCTGAACCCGTTCTCGCTGAAGCTGACTTCGTCGGTCTCGAGCTTCATCACCGTGAACTTGCCGCCGGCCTCGACCATGCCGATCGCGGTCGGGGCGTCGAGCGGGCCGATATGGAGGAAGACCGGCCGGCCGCCGGGCTCGGGCAGCTCCGCTCCCAGCGCGCGGAGCAGGATCGAGCGGTAATCGTAGAGGCCGACCGGTCCCCTCACCGCGACGCCCGGGACGCTGAGGATCAACGGGATGTGGGTCTGCTGGCGGTTGATGATGTGGCCGTGGCCGAGGAAATCGTCGTCGAACAGGCTCTCGCCATGGTCGGCGGTGACGGCGAGGATCGTAACGTCCCAGACCCCCTGTCTCTTCAGCCGGGCGACGACCTGGCCGATCAGCCAGTCGTCATAGGCGACCGCGTTCCAGTAGGTCCGCTCGAGCGCCGCCCGATTGCCGGCATTGATGTCGCCGCGCGCGATCGGCTCGCCGGGCAGGAAGCGCGGCATGCCCGGGTGCGAATAAGGGAAATGGGCTTCCTGGAAATTGAAATAGAGGAAGGCCGGCCGCGACCAGTCCGACGGCTTGGCGAAGCTCCGGTCGAACTCGCGAAGCAGGATCCGGCCGTCGATCAGAAGCGAGCCCTTGGCGGCGAACCCAAAGGCGCGTTCGGCCTTCAGAGTCTCGGCATCGACGAAGATGTCCGCGTTGCGGCGCATCCCGACCGTCTCCGAAATGTCGCCGAAGCTCTCCGGCTGGCCCGAATAGACTCCGATCCGATAGCCCTGGCCCTTGAGGTCGCGATAGAGCGACGGACCGCCGGCGGCGGGATCGAGCCGCCCCGAGAACAGGCTCTTCAGCGACGCGGTGGTGAAGCCGACATGGCTGTAAGCTTCCGGCACCGAGGACCCGGACCGGGCGAGCGCGTTCAGTACCGGCGTGACCTCGCGGCCGCCGACCCGCCGGCCGATCGCGTCGGCTCGGGTGCTTTCGAGGACGATCAGGACGAGGTGCTTGCGCTGCGCCGGAAGGGTGATCCGGGCCGGCTCGGCCGGACCCGGAGCGAAGCGGAAATCGCCGCCATAGCCGTCCTCGTCGACGCCGTTGCCCGGAACGTCGAGCGCGAGCGGATGGCGCGCCGAATCGAACGGCTGGCGGTCGATCCGGGCCCCGAACCAGCCGTAGCCGTCGCGGTCGAAGTCGGTCGCTGCCTCCAGCGCGGTCTCGGCGAGATAGGGCGCGGTGAAGCGGGACAGAGCGTAGCGCACGTCGGTCTCGCGGCTTGCGACGAACAAAGCGGGGATCAGAGCCGTTGCGAGGAAGAAAAGATGCTTCCAGCGCAAAGGCGCCGGCTCCGTGCGCTCCGGCGCATGTTTCTTCACCAACCGGCGAAGCAGCCAATAGACCAGGGCAGCCCCGATCGCGGCCATGGCGAGCAGACCGGCCTCGTCGAGGACGAACAGCAAAGCGTCGAACAGGCTGCCGCCGCCGAGATTGCGGATCAGCTGGAAGCCGATCGCGTCGCTGAAATAGCTCAGAACCTCATATTTGGCGGTCAGCAGGGCCGTCCAGGCGAAGAGGGTCAGGAAGGCGAAGTTGAGCTGGAACAGCGAGGTGTCGCGCCGCCGTCCGTGCGCCGCGCGCAGAAGCAGGAAAAGGAGGCCGATCAGGAGCGCGTGCGAGAGGAAAAGACCGGCCGCAAACAGCCCGATCTCGGCCGGCCGGTCGATCACTTCCGACGCTCCGAAGCCGCCGCCGAAGATCGCATATTTGCGCTCGACCAGAGCCAACTCGATCGCCAGCGTCGCGGCGAAGACGCAGGCGAGCGGCCACCAGGGCCTGAGGCGGTCGAGCAAGCGCATGCCACCCCATAGCGGAGCCGGCTTGAGAAAGGGTTGAGTTGATCCTCCCCTGAGCAAAAGCTCCGGGGAGGGGGACCGCGCGTAGCGCGGTGGAGGGGCCTTGCTGAGGCCTCAGCATGCCCCTCCACCATGCTTCGCATGGTCCCCCTCCCCCAGTAAAACTGGGGGAGGATCGATTGACGTTTACGTAAACTCAAGTCTATCGCGGCCGTAACAATCCCCTCGCCGGAGACCCCGCATGAGCCCGATCTCGACCAAGCGTCATGGCGACGTGCTGATCGTCACTTCCAACAATCCGCCGGTGAACGCGCTCGGCCACGCGGTGCGCGAGGGGCTTGTGAAGGCGATCGAGGAGGCCGACGGCGACGAGGCAGTGAAGGCGGTGGTGATCATCTGCCAGGGACAGACCTTCTTCGCCGGCGCCGACATCACCGAGTTCGGCAAGCCGATGCAGATGCCGATGCTCCCCCAGGTCGTCGACATCATCGAGAATTGCACCAAGCCGGTCGTCGCCGCGATCCACGGCACCGCGTTCGGCGGCGGCCTCGAGGTCGCTCTGGCCAGCCATTACCGGGTGGCGGTGCCGTCGGCGAAGCTCGGCGTGCCCGAAGTGAAATTGGGCCTTCTGCCCGGCGCCGGCGGGACCCAAAGGCTGCCGCGCGTCGCAGGCGTGGCGAAGGCGCTGGAGATGGCCGCGACCGGCAATCCGATCGGCGCCAAAGAGGCCTATGAGATCGGCCTCGTCGACCGGCTGATCGAGGGAGATCTCGAACAGCATGCGGTCGCCTTCGCCGAGGAGGTCAGGGACGCCAGGCCGCTTCCGAAGAGCAGCGAGCGCGACGACAAGCTCGCCGAGGCGCGCTCCAATCCCGGCATTTTCGACGAGTTCCGAAAGGCCAATGCCCGCAAGTTCCGCGGCTTCGACGCTCCGGAATCGAACGTCAAGGCGATCGAGGCCGCGGTCGCCAAGCCCTATGCCGAGGGCGTCCAGGACGAGCGCCGCCTGTTCATGGAGCTGATGACCGGCACCCAGGCCCGCGCCCAGCAATATTTCTTCTTCGCCGAGCGCAAGGCCTCGAAGATCGAGGGCCTGCCCGAGGACACCAGGCCCCGCGAGATCAAGCGGGTCGGCGTGATCGGCGCCGGCACGATGGGCGGCGGGATCTCGATGAACTTCCTCTCCGCCGGGATCCCGGTGACGATCGTCGAGATGGCGCAGGATGCGCTCGACCGCGGCACCGGGGTGATGCGCAAGAATTACGAGGCGAGCGCGGCCAAGGGCCGGATGAGCGCCGATCAGGTCGAGGGCGCGATGGGGCTATTGAAGCCGACCCTCAGCCTCGACGACCTCGCCGATTGCGACCTGATCATCGAGGCCGTGTTCGAGAATATGGACGTCAAGAAGGACATATTCGGAAAGCTCGACACAATCGCCAGGCCGGGCGCGATCCTCGCCTCGAACACCTCCTATCTCAATATCGACGAGATCGCCGCTTCGACCTCGCGGCCGCAGGACGTGCTCGGGCTCCATTTCTTCTCGCCGGCCAATGTGATGAAATTGCTCGAGGTGGTGCGCGGCGCGAAGACGGCGCCCGACGTCCTCGTCACCGCGATGCAGATCGCCAAGAAGATCAAAAAGATCGCTGTCGTTGCCGGCGTCTGCCACGGCTTCATCGGCAACCGGATGCTGATGCCGCGCCAAATCGAGGCGACCAAATTGCTTCTCGAGGGCGCCACGCCGCAGCAGATCGACAAGGTCCATGTCGACTTCGGGATGCCGATGGGGCCGTTCCAGATGGCCGACCTCGCCGGGGTCGACATCGGCTGGCACCGCGACCCGAGCCGGATCGAGAATGTCCGCGACGCTTTGTGCGCGGTCGACAGGTGGGGTCAGAAGAAGGGCGCGGGCTTCTACGATTATGACGAGAAGAGACGCCCCTCCCCCTCCCCGGTCGTCCAGCAGATCATCGAGGATTTCTCGAAGAAGGAGGAAGTCGAAAGGCGCGAAATCTCCGACCAGGAGATCATCGAGCGGACGCTCTACACGATGGTCAATGAGGGCTCGAAGATCCTCGAAGAGGGCATGGCCCAGCGCGCCTCCGACATCGACGTGGTCTGGGTCTACGGCTACGGCTGGCCGGTCTATCGCGGCGGGCCGATGTTCTGGGCCGACACCGAGGGGCTGGCCAAGATCGTCGACGGGCTGAAGCGCCAGCAGGACAAGCTCGGCAGCGGCTTCACCCTCTCGAAGATGCTGACCGGCAAAGCCGAAGCGGGCGAGAAGTTCACCCGCTAGGCCGACTCAGTTGATCGTCATTGCGAGGACCCCGGCTCGAGCCGGGGGACGCGGCAATCCAGCGGGCCTCAATGGCTGCACTGGATTGCTTCGCTACGCTCGCAATGACGAGGTGAATCAATCCGAGGCCGATCACCGGCCAAGAAAAGGCCGGCCCGCGTCGGCGGGCCGGCCGTTCAGTTCAGGCGCGAACGCGCGTCAGCAATAGCGGACTCGCACGTAACGCCGATAATAAGGATCCCAGGTCCTGCGGGTCACGCAGTGACGGCGGTGCGGGCGGTAGCCGTAATAGCCGCCGCCATAATAACCGTCATAATAACCGCCGCCATAATAAGGATCGTAATAGCTGCCCCGGTAATAGGGGTCGTAATAGCCGCCATAATAGCCGCGGTTGCTCGACGCGATCGCCGCGCCGATTCCGAGACCGATGATTCCGGCAGTGATCGCGGTGCCGCTATGGCTGCGATGATGACGGTAGCGGTACTGGGCGTCCGCGGGCGACGCCGCGGCGACCAGAGCGGCGGCAGCAACCAGCCCGCCGACGGTCTTGGTAAGCAATTTGGTCATGACAAATACTCCTGTCCTGCGGACCCCAGAAAGACGCCGTTCGGCTGAACCGGAGATGTACAGCCCGGCACTGGGTCGCCGTCTCGTGTGGATGGTAAACGAAGCAGGGTGGGAAGCGTTCATCCGTCCGTCGCAAAGGCAGGTGCGCGTGGCGCGCTTTGTTCCGCCAAGCGACTGAAATAGCTCGACTTAGTCGTCGAGCGGACCGAACGGCCTCGCCGCCCCGGCATCGTAAATCTCGACCCTGTCGCCGACCCGCACCATCTTCCTGCCGAGTCGCGGAAAAGTGGCGATCTCGGCGTCGAGGCTTTCGCCGCCCATCAGGTAGACCAGATGCTCCGGGCCGCTGTTGCGCAGATGATGGGCGACCGAGGGTGTCGGGAAGCCCATGAAATCGCCCGGCCCGACCTCATAATCCTCGCCGTCGATCTCGGCGGTTCCGCTGCCCGAGAGGATGTAGAGCCATTCCTCCTCGCGCTCGTGGCTGTGATAGACGAAGCTCTCCTTGCCCGGAGGGATCGTCGCGATGCTGACACCGATCCGCTTCAGCCCGGCCGCGCGGGCGAGCTGGACGCCCTTCATCTCGGACTTCGGGTTCCACGGGTGCGAATGGGTTGCGGCCTTGGCCGCGATGTCGGCGGCCCGTATGAGCTCCGGCCTGTCCTTCTCAGGCACGCGTCGGTCTCCTCGATTGGAGGGCTTATGATCCGCTCATTCTATCCCGCCGCCTTGCTGCTGGCGAGCCTCGCCGCCTGCTGCCCCCAGCCCAAAGCGGGCGACCCCGAAGCCGAGAAAGCGGCGATCCGACAAGTCATCGCCGACATGGAGTCGGCGTGGAACCGCGGCGATTTCCGCGGCTATATGGCCGGCTTCAAGAAGCCCGACGTGGTGTTCGTCTCGAAAGGCCGGTTCCAGCGCGACTGGCAGGGCACGCTCGACCATTATGTCCGCGACTATGGTGGCGACCCCAAGCGCCGCGGCCGGCTCCAGTTCTCCGACATACGCATCGAGATCCTCTCCCCCGACGCCGCGCAATTGATCAGCCGCTACCGGCTCGAAGGCGGCGGCCAGCCGCAGGACGGGATCAACACAAGGCTGATGCGCAAGGTCGACGGCCGCTGGGTCATCGCGCTCAATCATGTGAGTTCGAGGGAGGCGCCCTAGATCCTCCCCGGAACGGGGAGGGGGACCGTCCGAAGGACGGTGGAGGGGTTGGCACTGACCCCGGAGCAGCCCCTCCACCAACCGCCTTCGGCGGTCGGTCCCCCTCCCCGTCCCGGGGAGGATCTATTCCTCGGTCCTTGTCAGCAAATCGATCAGCTCCTGGCGCCAGAATTTCGCCCAGGTGTGGGTGCCGTGACCGCGCGTGTCGCTGGTCGCGCGGATCAGGATGTAGCGGGCGGTCTTCATCCGCCGCGCGGCGTCCTCGGCGATTCCGTAGTCCGGCGGGTTGATGAAATCGTCGCCGCTGTTGACCCAGACGATCGGGGTCCGGATCCGCTCGAGGCCGGGCCAGGGATTGTAGGTCCGCGACGCCTCGAGCTGGTAGATGAGGTCGTTGGCGTCGCGGGTCGGGATGTCGCGGTCGATCCGGTCGACGATATAGGCCTCGGCGCTCGCCCGGGACGGATAGGCTTTCTGAAGGTAGAGCGGAGCGAAGCCGGCGACCTGGAGGAGCGAGACGGCGGTCCGAAGCCCCTGGAGCGGCTCGCTCGCATAATCGCCGTTCATCCAGGCCGGATCGGAGCGGATGCCCTCGATCGCCGCCTTGCGCCACATCCGGTTGTGGCCGGCAATCTCGGTGGGGAGGCAGGCCATCGGCATCATCGCCCGGACGAAATCGGGATGGGTCTCGGCCCAGACGAAGCCGTGCATGCAGCCCATCGACGTGCCCATCAGCAGCCGAAGTTGGGTCACTCCGAGGCCTTCGGTCAGCATCCGCCGCTGCGCCTCGACCATGTCGGCATAATCGTAATGCGGGAAATGCATCCTCAGGCCGTCGCTCGGCTTTGACGATTTGCCGTGGCCGATGCCGTCGGGGAGGATGACGAAGTAGCGTCCGATGTCGAGCGGCTGGCCGGGACCGTACAGCTCCTGGGCGAATTGCGGCTGGAGGAACTGCCGGCCGCTTCCGCCGGTGCCGTGGAGGACCATTACCGCATTGACGATCCGCCCCGAGGAGTCGCGGCGCGGCGTGCCCAGCGTCGCATAATGGATCCGAAGCTCGGGCAGCCGCTCGCCCGAGGCGAAACGGAAGTCGCTCAGAAGCACGTCTCCCTCCTTCAGCCGGGCGGCATAATCCACCTGCGCTTGGGCCGGCGCGGGCACCTGGGCGGCCGCGGGCGCTGCGGCGAGGAGGCTGAAAGCAAAAGAGAAAAAAGCCGGCAGACGCATCTTGAATCTCCCTGTCTAAGCCGCTTTACCTCCCGGCGCGCCGCTCGCCCAGACGCGGCAGGGGAGGAATGAATGGAATTGGTCGGTGTCGGAATCCTGCTTCTCGGTCTGGCCTGGATGGGCCTGTTCGCCTTCATCCATTTCCGCGCCGTCGCCAAGGCCAAGGCATCGGAGACCTGGCCGACCACATCCGGACAGGTGCTGACCTCGGCCGTCGTCGAGGAGGAGAGCAACGACCGCGACGGCAGCTCGACCACCTGGTACAATCCGGCCGTCACTTATTCCTACAATGCCGGCACCGGCACTCTGCAGGCCAGCCGGATCCGCTTCGCCAACATGCGCAAGGGGAGCCGAAAGAAAGCCGAAGAGATCATCGCCCGCTATCCGGTCGGCTCGACCCCGGTGGTCCGCTACAATCCGGAGAAGCCCTCCGAGGCCGTGCTCGAGACCGAGAGGCCGGGCCCGCTCTATCTGGTGATGGCGGCGTTCGGGCTGCTGTTCGTCGTCTTCGGCTTGCTCTGGGGATCGATGAGCTAAGCGTCATCGCGAATGCTCTGATTCGTCATCGCGAGGAGCCCGGACTTCGTCCGGGTGACGCGGCGATCGAGAGAGTCCCGGAGGCTGAAGACTGGATTGCCGCGCTTCGCTCGCAATGACGAAGAAGCTCAGCTTTGTGATGGAGCCCTAATCCGAGCCGCGCGAGCGCAATTCGGTCATCGAAAGGCGCTCGAAGCGCGACGCCCAGGGCGAATCCGCCCGAAGCTCGGTCTCGAGATAGGCCGGCTTGAGCATGTCGGGAGCCGGCTCGCTGGCCGGAGTCGACGAAGGCGCGAGCGAGCCGATGTCGAAATCGTCGGCGAATCGAAGGCCGATCTGGCCGTCCTGCGACCAGCGCACTTCGGCCGGATGGAAGCCGGCCTCGCCGAGATCGAGCTCGACCTCGGAGCCCGGCCGCAATTCATGGTCGCTCTCGACCTTGGCGCCGCCCGACGAAATGTTCCTCAACCGGACGTCGACCGTCACTCCGCCCCAATAGAGCGTGCCCTTGCGGAGCAGGGTCTGGCGCGGGCGGCGGTCGATGACCTCGCGCGGAGCGCTCGGCTCCGGCGCTTCGTGGCGCGGCTGAGGGGCCGGCTGATAGATGGCCGCGGCGGGCGCGCTGCAATCCCAGACGATCACCTCGTCGGCGAATTCGAGACCGATCCGGTTCTCGCGGATCCAGCGGACGATGCAGCGGGTGCGGTTGTCCTCGCTGAACTGGATGTCGAGTTTCTCGCCGATATAGGCCTCGATGTCGCTCTCGATCATCGCCCCGCGCGAGGAGACGTTGACGACGCGAACCTCATAGTTGCGGCGTCGGAAGTGGATGGTCGAAGTCACCACCCGGTCGCGAAGCCGGTCCTCGGTGCGCTGATCGGTCACCCGCGCTTCCTCGCGGCGGATGGCGATTGCGGTCAGGCCGCCGAGCCCGCCTCCTTCGCGCTTCGACTTGCCCTTGCGGGCGATCGTGGTCGGCTTTGAGTCCCCGGCAAGGATCGATGAGCGGATTTCGTGCATTTCGCCCTCAATGGATCGACATTCAGCCACCATGCCACAGAAATGATTACCGAATTGCTAGCCGTGTCCCCACTTCGGAAGAGCGATGATGAAGCCCGCCCAGCTTGACCTGCTCGCGCCGGAGCCCGGATTGCCCGAAGGACTGCTTTACGAGGCGGACTTCCTGAGCGCCGCCGAGGAGGCCGAGCTCGCCCGCCGGCTGGCCGAAGAACAGCTGACGCCGTTCGAGTTCCACGGCTTCAAGGGCAATCGCCGGACGATCTCCTATGGCTGGCATTATGCCTTCGACGGCAGTGGCCTCAGGCCGAGCGAGCCGATTCCGGACTGGCTGAGCGAGGTCCGCGCCCGCGCCGCGGCGATGGCGGGGCTGGACCCGGACGCTTTGGCCCATGCATTGCTGATCGAATATGGGCCCGGCGCCGGCATCGGCTGGCACCGCGACCGGCCGGTGTTCGGCGACGTGATCGGGATCTCGCTGCTCGCCCCGGCGCGTCTTCGATTCCGCCGCGAGCGCGACGGCACATGGCAGCGCTTCAATCTCGCCGCCGAGCCGCGTTCCGCCTATCTTCTGCGCGGCCGCGCGCGGGGCGAATGGGAGCACAGCATCCCGCCGATGGACGAGCTGCGCTACTCGATTACTTTTCGATCGCTAGTTCCTCCCCGGGACGGGGAGGGGGACCGCGCGTAGCGCGGTGGAGGGGGCCCGGAGGTGAGCGCGGGTCAGGTTATCCCATCCTGCGGAGGGAGCGAACAGTTAGTCTGCCAAACAACTCGGTAGGGGTCTCGCCGCCCCCTCCACCAGCCTGCGGCTGGTCCCCCTCCCCGTCCCGGGGAGGAATGGATTCAGCTGTAGAAGATATGAAGCCCGATCTTCGCTTCGCGGGTCAAATGGCGCCGCCATTTCGGGGCGACGTAGGAGGCGTGGTACCAGAGGATGTTGGGAGCGACCTCGCTCGCCAGCTTCTCGCTGGCGATGTGGGCGATCGCGACGGCCCGGCGCCAGGCGGCCGAATTCTTGTTGGCGGCCGGTATCTCACCCTTGCGAACGAACGAGAATTGGGCGTGCTGCTTGATCACGTCGCAGAGGCCGGCCGGATAGACGCCGGACGCGGCCCGGTTCAAAACCACCTGGGCGACCGCGAGCTGTCCCTCGATTGGTTCGCTGCGCGCCTCGAAATAAACCGCATTGGCTAGACAATCCTGGTCGCCCTCGGGGTCGGCGTCGGCCGAATAGGCCTCGACCAGCTCGCTGAGGGTCCGAGTCCCGGCGGCCGGCGCCGGCGCCGGAGCGGAGTCGCGATTGGGAGCGATCCAGGCCAAAGCATGGGTGAACAGGCCGGCGAACGGGTTCGCCGCCTCGGGCTTGGGCTCGACCTGCGGATCGACGCCGTTGACGGCGAGATCATCGTCGGCGACCGTCGCCTCCTCATGCGCGGTGAAACCGGCCCCGGGCGCACCCTCAAGGCTTCCGGCGATCGACGGCGAGGAGGCCGACGCGATCAACGCGACGGCAGCCGCGGCAATGCCCGCGGCACGAAAAAAGCGCTGCAATATCGTCTCTGAACATGCGGTCGGCCGACCCCCCGGATGCACCGCATCTCTGGTCGCCCCCCGTCTCGCAGGGTCGTCTTGGACCGCTGCTCGCGTCTAGCTGAGAGGCAGATGATGCATTGCAGCAAAGGTTGCAAGTCGCCGCGCCGAATTACACGGCGAACCGTGCGGAGTCGGGGGCACGGCGAGGAACCCGTGCAAAATCAACGATGAAGCGAGGAACCGCCGCGGCCGAGCTAGTTCGCCGGCGCGGCCTCCCCCTGATTCAGCCGCGCCTGCGGCTCCACTCCGGCGATCAGCTTGACGAAGGCGCTCGACACCCAGCCCGACCGGCAGGGGCCCTCATAGACGCGCGCCGAGTCGAGCGGATCGGACACCCGGCAGCGCGGCGCGAGGCCGGCGCCCTGTTCGTCATAGACGATCCCGAACCATTTCTGATCGAGCGAGCGCGAGCAGATGAAGAACCGCCCGCCGGCCGCGATCGCGCCCGCCTGGGCGCCATTGTCGAACGGTGCGGAGCGCACCGGAAGGCTTTCGCCGGGGCCGATATTGCGGGTGGTGCCGTCGGCGGCGCAGGCCTTGAAGCTGGGGCCGAACTCGCCGACCCGGACCGCCATCGTCCCACCGGTGACGGCGTCGGCGACGTTCTGCTCGGGATCGCCGGAGGCGGAGTTGCGGTCGACCGTCACCGACTCGCCGCAGGCGGAGAGCAGGAGGGCGGCGGCGAGGGCGGGAAGGAAAAGGCGGGGCATCGCTTGCCATAGTGGCGCGGTCGGCGCGAAAAATCTATGCCGCCCTGACAAGGAGGGTGCGATGGCGCGCTGGCTGATGAAGTCCGAACCCCATGTCTATTCGTGGGACGATCTCGTCCGCGACGGCGGCACCGAATGGGACGGAGTCCGCAACAATGCCGCGCGGCTCCACCTGCGCGCGATGAAAGCCGGCGACGAAGCCTTCTTCTACCATAGCGGCGACGAGCGCGCCGTGGTCGGGATCATGCGCATCGCCCGCGAAGGCGCGCCCGACCCCGGGGACAAGGATTGGGTCTCGGTCGCGGTCGAGCCGGTGAAAGCGCTCGGCCCGGTCACGCTCAAGGCGATCAAGGCCGAGCCGAAGCTGGCGAAGATGGAGCTGATCCGCCAGTCGCGGCTGTCGGTGTCGCCGGTGCGGGACGAGGAATGGGTGATGGTCGTGGGGATGACACAGAAAGCCTAACCAGTATCGAGATTCTCTACCGCGCTCATCCGACTGCTCTCATCTTCCCTGCGTGCGGAACACGTGGGGAGGGGGACCATCCGAAGGATGGTGGAGGGGCATTACTGCGGCTGGCCCCTCCACCGCGTTCCGCGGTCCGTGTGCAGGTCACCCTGCCCCCCCGGCAGGGTTGCGGCTCGCGGGGCGAGCCGCACCTGCTCACCCCCATCGCCTGCGGCGACAGGGAGGACTGGAATTTGATCCAGCCTGGTGGATGACCTTCAACGGCCCTCCCATGCGGCTAGTTCGTCATCGGGCAGCGGCTCGAAGAATCGAGCGTCGATGCTGATCTTGCCCGCGAGCCGCCCGGCGGCGTGCTTGGGCCGGGCCGCGGCGGGAACGAGCTTTGCAACGGGCTCCCGATTGTGCGCGATCACCACTTCCTCACCGGCCAGGACCTCCCGGATCAGGCGCGAGAGCTGTGTCTTGGCCTCGCTAATGTTGACGATGATCATTGGTCTAACTTAGCTGAGTTACGTCGGCATGTCCGCAGCGATGCGGAGTGGACCGACGTGGGCCGTACACGAGTGGCCCGGTCAAATCAGGAGAAGATTTCCGCCACGTTCTGATGCGCCTCGTCCTCGCCGAGGCGGGGATCCTCGCCCCAGCTGTTGAGGTCGTCGGTCCCGGGCATCAGCATCAGCACCAGGAAGATGATGCCGCCGACGAACGGGATGAAATAGACGAAGATGTAGAGGCCGCTCTTGTCCTGGTCGTGGAAGCGGCGGATCGTCGTCGACAGTCCGACGACCAGGGAGGCGGCGACGAAGATCCAGAACGGGATCATCTCGAGGCCGGGCTCCTTGCCGGCGCCGCCGGTGGCCTCGGTGATCAGGCCGGTGAGAGCGCCGATCAGGACCATGCCGAGGATGAACTGGCCCCAGAACAGCCAATATTCGCGGCGCGGCGAGCGGCCCTGATAATCGAATGCGTGGCGCCAGGGCCGAATCAGCCAGTTCATTCGCGAATCCCCCCAAAAGAGAGGGGAGGATATCAAGCGCGCTGGGAAAGGCTAGTAGGATCAGGCGGTTCGCGTGGTGGGTGGTGGCGGAGCTGGACAGTCGCCCTGTCATTGCGAGGAGCGGAGCGACGTGGCAATCCAGCGGGCCTCTCAAGCCGCACTGGATTGCCGCGCTTCGCTCGCAATGACGAGTTGCGCGTTGCAGAGGCCGTCACGGGAGTGAATCCCGTGACGTCGGTCGGGTTCGCTAAGCGACCCGCCGGCCGGCCTGCGCCGTCTCTCGCGCTGCTCCGGCGGCGCTTCGCGCCGGCCCTTCGACAAGCTCAGGACAAGCTAAGCTGCGCTAGGCGGCTTCGGCCTTCCTCGATTGCCGCTTCCGCTCGTGCGGGTCGAGCCAGCGCTTGCGGATCCGGATCACCCTGGGGGTGACCTCGACCAGCTCGTCGTCCTGGATGTAGGCGATCGCCTGCTCGAGGGTCATCCGCTTGGGCGGGGTCAGGCGGATGCTCTCGTCCTTGGGGCCCGAGGCCCGGAAGTTGGTGAGCTGCTTCGATTTGAGCGGATTGACCTCGAGATCCTGCGGCTTGGCATTCTCGCCGATCACCATCCCCTCATAGAGCTTGTCGCCCGGCGAGATGAACAGGATTCCGCGCTCCTCGAGCGCGTTCAGCGCATAGGCGACCGCCTCGCCTTTCTCCATCGAGATCAGGACCCCGTTCTGCCGGCCCTGGATCGGGCCCTTGTACGGGCCGTAGCGGTCGAACAGCCGGTTCATGATTCCGGTGCCGCGCGTGTCGGACAGGAACTCGCCATGATAGCCGATCAGTCCGCGCGATGGCGCCAGGAAGGTCAGACGGGTCTTGCCGCCGCCCGAGGGGCGCATGTCGGTCATCTCGCCCTTGCGCTGGGCCAGCTTCTCTACGACCGTCCCGGCATGCTCGTCGTCGACGTCGACGACGACCGTCTCATAAGGCTCTTCGCGGCCGTTGGGGCCGTCGCGGTAGAGCACGCGGGGGCGGCTGATCGACAGCTCGAAGCCCTCGCGCCGCATCGTCTCGATCAAAACGCCGAGCTGGAGCTCGCCGCGGCCGGCGACCTCGAACGCATCCTTGTCGGCGCTCTCGGTGACCCGGATGGCGACGTTTCCTTCCGCCTCGCGCGCCAGCCGGTCGCGAATCACCCGGCTCTGCACCTTGTCGCCGTCGCGGCCGGCATAGGGGCTGTCATTGACCGAGAAGCTCATCGCCAGGGTCGGCGGATCGATCGGCCGGGCCGCGATCGGCCGGGTCACGGCGGGCTCGGCGATGGTGTTGGAGACCGTCGCTTTGGTCAGGCCGGCGATGGCGACGATATCGCCCGCCTGGGCGCTCTCGACCGGCACCCGTTCGAGGCCGCGGAAGGCAAAGACCTTGGTCGCCCGGCCCTCCTCGACCAGGTTGCCGTCGACGTCCAAAGCCTTGATCGGCATGTTGACCTCGAGCCGGCCGCTCTCGATCCGCCCGGTGAGGATCCGGCCGAGGAAGGCGTCGCGGTCGAGCAGGGTGCCGATCATCCGGAACGGGCCGTCGGGATTGGCCTCCGGCGCGGGAACATGATCGACGATCGCCTCGAACAAGGGGGTGAGGTCGCCCGAGCGGACGTCGTCGCTCAGCCCGGCGTAGCCGGCGCGGCCGCTCGCATACAGAGTCGGGAAATCGAGCTGCTCGTCGCTCGCCTCGAGCGTCAGGAACAGTTCGAACACCTCGTCGAGCACTTCGGCCGGCCGGGCGTCGGGGCGGTCGATCTTGTTGACGACGACGATCGGCCTCAGGCCGAGGGCGAGCGCCTTGCCGGTGACGAACTTGGTCTGCGGCATCGGCCCCTCGGCGGCGTCGACCAGAAGGATGACTCCGTCGACCATCGACAATATGCGCTCGACCTCGGCGCCGAAATCGGCGTGGCCGGGCGTGTCGACGATATTGATATGGGTGCCCCGCCACTCGACCGAGGTGCATTTGGCGAGGATGGTGATCCCGCGCTCCTTCTCGAGATCGTTCGAATCCATCGCCCGTTCCTCGACCCGCTGGTTGTCTCGGAAGGTGCCGGACTGGCGGAACAACTGATCGACGAGCGTGGTCTTGCCATGATCGACATGGGCAATGATCGCCACGTTGCGGAGGCTCATTTTCAAAGTGTCCTGAGAGGAGGTGTGAAGCGGCCCATAGCCACGACAATGCGGCGTGACTAGGGCAGGTTCCGGTTCCCGGGGCACAGGAGGCTTCTCGTCATTGCGAGGAGCGCAGCGACGAAGCAATCCAGGCTCTGCGCTTTCCACCTACACCGCTCTGGATTGCTTCGCTCCGCTCGCAATGACGGTCCCAAGCTTCAGCGCGTCACCCGCTCGAGCAATTCGGCAGCTCGCGCCAAGGCGCGCTGCTCGCTGTCGGCGAGGCGCTCGAGCCGGCGGGCGAGCGCGCGCACCCGCCGCTCGCGGCCGGCATGGAGCAATTTCACGCCTTCCGGAGTCGCGGCGATCCTGACCATCCGGCGGTTGGCCGGGTCGGGCTCGCGGGTGGCGAGGCCGCTCCGGACCAGTCCCTCGACGATCCGCGACATGGTCGGCGGCTTGACCTGCTCGGCGGCGGCGAGCTCGGCAAGCGAGGTCGATCCGCCGAACACCAGGACCGACAGGGCCGACAGCCGCGGACCGCTGATCCCGCTCGCCTGGTCTTCCTTGCGAAGCATCCGGAGCAGCCGGATCGCTCCGGCGTGGAGGCCGGTCGCCATCTCCTCGATCTGCCGTTCGTTCACGCCGCTTTACGCCTATTGTTAGTCGTGCTAACTATTATGTTGTTACAACCTTTAGCACGGCTATGACAGGAGGAGAAGCCATGGCAGGAGTCGCCCCGACCCGCGTCGCCCAGGTCGCCGTCGCGGTCCAGGACCTCGAACGGGCAAAGAGCTTCTACCGCGATGTGCTTGGCCTCGAACATTTGTTCGACGCGCCGCCCGGCCTGGTTTTCTTCCGCTGCGGCGAGACCCGGCTGATGCTGAGCCGGCCCGAAAGCCCGGAAAGCGCGGGCAGCTCGATCCTCTATTACGGAGTCGAGGATGTCGAGGCCGCGCACCGGACGATGACCGAGGCCGGAGTCGCATTCGCCGAAGCGCCGCGCTGCATCGCCAAGGTCGACGGGCGCGACGTCTGGCTGGCGGTGTGCGGCGACGGCGAAGGCAATTTGCTCGGATTGATCAGCGGCTGAGCGGGCACGGCAGAAGCATCAGCGCGCACCGAATCCGCGAGGCTTCGCGACGGCTTCCGCAACGCCGCGCGCCACAAGGGCGGCGTGAAGAATGCGCCTTTCCGCACGCGCCTGGGCTTCGCGCTGGCCGGGATCCGGATCGTGTGGCGCCGCGAGAAGAGCTTCCGCACCCAGTGCGCGCTCGGCTCGGCGGCCCTCGCCGCTGCCATCGTGCTTCGCGCCGGCTTGCTCTGGTCGGCGCTGATCCTGCTCGCCATCGCTCTGGTGCTGGCGCTCGAGCTGGCCAATGCGGCGCTCGAATATCTGATCGACCATGTCCACCCGGAGATCGCCGACGAGATCGGATTCGCCAAGGACGCAGCCGCCGGCGCGGTGCTGGTCGCGAGCATGTTTTCGCTCGGGATCGGGGGTTTGATGTTGCTCGCTCATTTCTCGCGATAAGGTGCATTTACGGGCGCGTGGCGGTCGCTGCTGGCCCATGCTAGAGCTGGTCGAATAGACGGATTTATGTCGTCATTGCGAGCAAAGCGAAGCAATCCAGAGCAGCCTCCGAGGCCCGCTGGATTGCCGCGTCCCCCGGACCAGGTCCGGGGTCCTCGCAATGACGATCAACCTGAGACGTTGATGCACTAATCGCCGATTACACCAGACGGGGGACAAGATGAGCTTCCTGCTTTTCGCGCTGGCAGCGGTTGCCGCGGCGCAGCCGGCTCCGCCGCCGCAGCGCCAGATTCTCGTCATCCGCGGCGCGACCCTGATCGACACCGCCGGCGAGCGCGACCTCGAGGGATCGACGGTGATCGTCGAACGGGGGCGGATCCAGGCGATCGGGCGGAACCTTCGAGTCCCACGCGGCGCCCGGGTGATCGAGGCCAAAGGCAAATATCTGATCCCGGGCCTGATCGACGGCCACGTCCATTTCTTCCAGTCGGGCGGACTCTATACGCGGCCGGACTCGATCGATCTGAGGTCGCAGGTCCCTTATGCCGTCGAGGTCGAGGGAATCCGCCGGCGGATGGGCGACACCTGGATGCGCTACACTCTGGCGGGCGTGACCGGAGCGGTCGACATGGGCGGTCCGATGTCGAATTTCGAGCTTCGCGACGAAGCGAGGGCCAGCCCCAACGCGCCGCGCATCTGGGTCGCCGGGCCCCTCCTCTCCCCCTATCAGCCGCCGGCCCTGGTCACCGCCGACCCGCCGATCCTCAAGACCGCGACCGTCGAGGATGCGCGGAGCCAGGCCCGGGCCGAGCTCGCGCGCAAGCCCGATTTCCTCAAATTCTGGTACATCGTCGGACCGGACGGGCCGGCGGCGGGGCGGCCGCTCCTGGCCGCGATGGTCGCCGAGGGGCGCGCCGCGGGGGTGCGGAGCGCGGTCCACGCCACCCAGCTCGAGACTGCCCGAGCGGCGGTCGAGGAAGGCGCGTCGGTGCTCGTCCACAGCGTCGACGACAGACCGGTCGACCGCGCCTTCGTCGAGGCGGTGCGCTCGAAGCATGTCTATTACATCCCGACCCTGATCGTGACCGGCCGCTACGGCGAGGCGTTCGGCCGGAGGAATCCGCTGACCCCCTACGAGCGCGAGGCGGGCAATCCGGAAGTGGTGAGGAGCTTCGACCGGCTCGCCGACGCGCCCCTTCCCGATTACGCGCCCGCCGCCAGCGCCCGGCTCGCCGCCATGCTCCCGCTGATGCAGCGCAACCTGATGCGCATGTATCTGGCCGGGGTGCCGATCGTGATGGGCACCGACGCCGGCAATATCGGCACCCTCCACGCCGCGTCGGTTCCGGCCGAGATGAGAGCGATGGCCGCCGCCGGAATGCCGCCGCGCGCCGTCCTCGCGAGCGCGACCATCGTCGCGGCGCGGATGCTGGGCGCCGGCAATGAGCTCGGAACGGTCGAGCCCGGCAAGACGGCCGACCTCGTCTTGCTCGGCGCCGATCCGCGCCGCGACATCGGCGCTGTCGAGCAGGTCGAACTGGTCGTCCACGGCGGCCGGGTGGTCGCCGGGACTCGGGAGCTATGGCGGGCTCCGATCGCCGTCATTCCCGGACTCTGAGCGGCGGCGGACGTCCCCCGCATGTCGCCGGCGGCGTGCCGCCCGGCATGGTTCGCTCCCGGCTTGCTTGGGATAATCGGCCGGCTCAGCGCGCGATCAATATCGGCGCGCCCCAGCTCACCGACGCCCGCCGGTTCACCTCGGTGACCAGAAGCACGACGCCCGGCACCTCGAAGCTCACATGGAAATTGCCCACGGGCTTGAACCGCGGCATCGCGATCTTGTCGGCCAGTCCGCCCGACCGAACGCGATAGAGGCCGTCGACGCCAGCGGCTAGGATCGAGTCGCCTCGCCTGACGAGGCCGAAAAATGCGACGCTTCCGTTCGGAGCCTGCCCGTCGCGCTCGAAGCCGGTTTCGATCGCCTTGGAATAAGCCAGCTTCACCTTCTTCCCGCAGACTTCCAGGAGCCGGCCGTTCGAGTAGAAATGGACGAGCCCGATGGCAATGACGACGCAATCCGGCCTCCACGGCGCCGTCTCGATCGCCTGGACGGGATCGCACTGCGCGTTCAGCAGGCCTTCGCAATCGCCCTCTTCGACCGCGTCGACCCGACCGTCGCGGCGGGAGATCCGCCTGAGACCGCCGCCCCACTCGCCGTCGTTGAACCCGGCATAGAGAGAATCGGAGGCGACGTGCACCACCGCGGAGACGCGCGGAACCGGCAATTCTTTCGAAAGAGGAGTGCTTCGAACCGCCCCCCGAGCGATCTCGATCAGGCGCCTGGACGTCAAAATCAGGACCTCGTCCGATCCGCAGCCCAGTCCGATCAGCCCTTCTTCGGCCTGCGGCGGCACCCTCGCCAGCACGCTCCAGCCCCCGCCGCCGCGGCCGCGCAAGGTCCAGTTCCGCCCGCCCCATTTGCGGCCCGTCAGAGCCACCAGTCGAGCGTCCTGGACGCATATATCCCGGACCGCTCCCTCGAGCAGCTCCGGGCGGCTCTCGCGACCCCGGACGCCGAGACTGAACAGCGCGCCGGAATCGGTCGCGATCCAGAGCCGATCCGAAACGAAGACCGCGCGGGTGGGATAACGCTCCGGTCCAACGACATCCTGGGCAGCGGCCGGCGAGGAGGCGAGAAAGAGCAGCGCAAGCAGGAATGTCGCGTGCCTTCGAGCGATTCCCGCCACTCCTCGGAAAGGCATCTTCATCCCTGGCCGTGCCGAAGCCAGAATCGAAGCACCAGCGCGACCGCCCCAACCGCGGCGACGCCCGCCGCCCACAGGAGGACGAACCAGGCGAGCCTCGAGCCGAGCGAGCCGGGCGCTTTGCCCATCAATGATAGCCCTGGTCGCCGACCTTGCCCCTGAACACCCAATAGGACCAAGCGGTATAAGCGAGGATGAGCGGGATCAGGATCGCGGCGCCGACCAGCATGAAGGCCTGGCTCGAATGCGGTGCCGCCGCCTGCCAGATTGTCACGCGGCCCGGAATGACGTCGGGCCAGATCGAGATCGCCAGGCCGGCGAGGGTGAGGCCGAACAGGGACAACGACCAGAGGAAGGGCGCCCAGTCGCGCCGGCCCGACAGGCTGAGCCAGGCCAAGGCGGCGGCAACGGCGACAAGCAAGGGCATCGGCAGAGCGACGATCAGGCCCGGCCAGTCGAACCAGCGCTGCCAATATTGCGGCTCGACGAACGGAGTCGCGAGGCTGACCGCGCCGATCGCCGCGAGCAGTCCGGGGAGCAGGAAGCGGGCGAGGAGGCGCGCTCGCTGCTGCAATGGACCCTCGGTTTTCCAGACCAGCCAGCAGGCGCCGAGCAGGCAATAGCCGACCACCAGGCTCGCGCCGGTCAGAAGGCTGAAGCCGCTCAGCCATTCCCACCAGCCGCCGCCATAGCTCCGGCCGTCGACCGAGATGCCCTGGATCAGCGCGCCCAGGGTGATGCCCTGAGCCAGGGTCGCGACCATCGAGCCGGCGCAGAAGCCTAAGTCCCAGAAGCGGCGATGGCCGGGGTCGCGCCAGCGATATTCGAAGGCGACTCCACGGAAGACCAGCCCGAGCAGCATCGCTATCAGGGGGGCGTAAAGCGCCGGAAGGATGATCGCATAAGCGAGCGGGAAAGCGGCGAGGAGCCCGCCGCCGCCGAGCACCAGCCAGGTCTCGTTGCCGTCCCACACCGGAGCGATCGCGTTCATCGCCTGGTCGCGCTCGCTGCCGACCGGGAAGGCCGGGAAGAGCATGCCGATGCCGAGATCGAACCCGTCCATCACCACATAAGCGGCGACCGCGAAGGCGATCAGGAAGGCCCAGACGACGGTGAGATCGATCACCTGAATTCCTCCCCTCGATTTCGAGGGGAAGGGGACCAGCCGCCGAAGGCGGATGGTGGAGGGGCATGCCGCAGCCTCAGAAGGCCCCTCCACCGCGTTTCACGGATGATAGGTCGCCATGCCCCCGGCATGGCTGCGAACTGCTGGGAGCAGTTCGCACCTGTCATCCCCCCTCCCCTGCAAATGCAGGGGAGGAACTGATGGGCTCCCCTCACTCCGCCGCCTCCCTGTCCCGCTCCTCGGGCCGAGCGGCGGCCGGGATCAGGCCGCTCGACGGCGTGATCCCGGCGGTCCGGATCGGCGCCTCGGGCTCGTCCGGGCCGCCGCCGCCGGGAACGTTCGCCATCAGCTTCAATATGTAGAGGATGCCGGCGGCGAAGACGGTGAAATAGACGATGACGAAGGCGACCAGCGACGCTCCGACCGCGGGCGCCGCGATCGGGGAGACGGCGTCGCGGGTGCGAAGCAGGCCGTAAATCACCCAGGGCTGGCGGCCGACCTCGGTGGTGACCCAGCCGCAGATCACCGCGACGAAGCCGGCCGGCCCCATGACCAGTGCGAAACGGTGTAGCCAGCGCCAGTCGTAGAGCCGCTTGCGAAGCCGGGCGATCAGGCTCCACAGTCCGAGCGCGGCCATCAGGAAACCGAGGCCGACCATCAGCCGGAACGACCAGAACAGAATGAGCGAGGACGGGCGATCCGCCCTGGGCAGAGCGTCGAGGCCCGGCATCGGCGCGTTCATGTCGTGGCGGATGCCGAGCGAACCCATCTTGGGCAGGCTCACCGCCCATCGCACCTTTTCGGCCTCGTCGTCGGGCATTCCGACGATGTGCCAGGGCGCGCCGTCCGGATAGGGATGATAATAGCCTTCGATCGCCAATATCTTGGCGGGCTGATGCTCGAACGTGTTGAGTGCGTGCATGTCGCCGACGACGATCTGAAGCGGCGCGACAAGGGCGGCCATCCACATCGCCATCGAGAAAGAGGTGCGGACGGCCGGCAGATCGCGGCCCTTGAGCAAATGCCAGGCCGCGGCTCCGCCGACCGCGAGCGCCGTCGTCAGATAAGCGGCGATCACGGTGTGGACGAGCCGGTAGGGGAAGCTCGGATTGAAGATGATATCGAGCCAGCTCCCGGCCGGTACGAACTGGCCCTGGCCGTTCATCGCCCAGCCGGTCGGGGTCTGCATCCAGCTGTTCACCGACAGGATCCAGAAAGCCGAGATCGCGGTCCCGGCCGCGACCATCAAAGTGGCAAGGAAGTGGAGCCTTTTGCCGACCCGCTCGAGGCCGAACAGCATCACTCCGAGGAATCCGGCCTCGAGGAAGAAAGCGGTCAGCACCTCATAGGCCATGAGCGGCCCGACGATCGGCCCGGCTTTATCGGAGAAGACCGACCAGTTGGTGCCGAACTGGTAGGACATAGTGATCCCCGAGACGACGCCCATCGCGAAGGTGATCGCGAAGATCTTCAGGCAGTAGCGGAACAGGGTCAGATAGACGTCTCGGCCCGTCCGAAGCCACAGCCCCTCGAGCACCGCCAGATAGGAAGCGAGCCCGATCGAGAAAGAGGGGAAAATGAAATGGAACGAGACGGTGAAGGCGAACTGGAGTCGCGCCAGAAGCAATGCGGTCTCGCCCTCACCCACGGTGGATGCCTAGCACGATCGCGCTGCGCGCGACATGGCCGGATCAGCGGACGGCCGGGGGTCCCTCGCAGCCGGCCGGCTCGAACTGGCCGATCGGCATCGATTCCTGTTTCGCGCTCTCGTCGCCGCCGGCCAGAGCAGTCCAGTCGTACCAGAGAGCTGGGCCGAGCCCGCGCGCGAACAGCAAGGCCGGCGGCGGGCTGGTCGAGCCGGGAGGCGATTCGAGAGCGGCGAGGTCGGGCCCGAACGCGTCGAACATGATGCTCGGGGGTTCGTCGGACCGCGCGCGCCGCGTCGAATCCACCTCGTCGTCGTCGCTCATCCGGCCGGCGAGGCGCGGGTCGATATCGGGCATGATATAGGTGCCGCCGTAGCCGTTGGGCGAAGCGAAGGAGAAGAAATAGACGTGCTTCGGAGTCTTCAGCCAGAAGACCAGGTCGGACGCCATGACCTTGCGCCGGTCCTGGCGAAGGAAGCCGGCGGTATATTCGGGGGCGCCGTGAAGCCGGTAGACGGCCCGGTCGATCGGGCAGGCCGGAACGCCGAGCGGCGCCGCGCCCGCCATCGCCGCGGCCGCGAGCAGGATCTGGCTCACCTCATCTCTCCCCGCTTGGCGGCCGTTGCGCCCGAGCCGGGCCCGCCGGACGCATCGTCGCCAGCGGCTTGCAGACGCCGGCGTCCCGGGCCATCGCCGCCAGGGCCCCGCTGGGCTGAACGCCGAGCATTTTCGCCTGGGCGAGCATCTGAACCGCGATCGCGTTGAGGAGCAGTTGCTGGTTGCGCGCCTGGGCGATCGCCTCGCGGATCCTTGTGCGTCGCTCGGGCGTCAGCGGCGTGCTGTCGCCCTCGAGCGCCATGAACGGCACCCATGTGTCCTGCTCGGCGGCGTTCAGCGCCGCATATTGCTCCATGCCTTGATAGAGCTCGCTGTAGCGCGCCAGATTCTCCGCTCCGAGATAGCGCGACACCTGGTCGCTATTGTCGCCGTTCCAGGCGCCCCGCCCCGAAAAGAAGAAAGGCGGTCTTCCGACATTGGCGAGTGGCGGCGCCGGGCCGTCGCCGCGCACCATGGCCTCGAGCGAGTCGAGCTTGGCGGCGATGCAGGTCCCGACCCGCACCCGCAGCTGGAATATCTCGCTCTGCTCGGCGATCTCCCTGTCCATCGCCTGGCGCTGATCGACCACCCGCCTGTGCTCGCGCCAATTCTCGGCGGCCTGATCGACGATCAAAGCGAGCAGGACTCCGGCCGCCACCGACAGGAATTCGAGCAGCAGTCGGCGAAGATCGATCCGGCGCGCGCGCGGCTCCCCGGGCTGCTCCGTCGCCCTGGCGGTCGACCGTCGCGCCATGCCGGATCCCCGCCTCAGATCCTGCCCGGATAGATCGGCTGGATGTCGGTCGGGATATGGCTCGCCGTGGCGAGCACCGAACGGGCATTGTCGTCGAGCCTCGCCAGCCGGTCGAAGAAGGCCTTGGTCCCGGCATAATCGCCATTGCCTTCGAGCCGGACCAGATCGGCGACCAGGTCGCGGATCCCAGCCTCCATCCGGTCATAGTCGATCCGGTAGCGCCTTGCCCGGCCGTCAAATTCGAACGCGCCTTTGTCCTTCAGATAGGAATATTGCATCGCCGCGCCCCGCCCATGCGCCTCGTCCGTGCCGAACCGGACCGCCCGGAAGATGCCCGCGAAATAGGTTGCCAGCAATTGGTCGCGCTCGGCGACCGGAAGCTCGCCGCGGCGCATCAGGAACAGGATGTTGTAGACCCCCATCACGTCGGCCTTGGCTTCCTCGATCGCCGAATATTGGTCCTTGAGCTCGGCATTGACCGTCGTCTGGCGGCCGCCGATCGTGATCGTTCCCGGCCCGAGGCTGTGCGACAGCTCGTGGAACAGGGTCTCGGACGTCATATATTTCCTGCTGACCAGCCGCGCCTGGTCGGGGACGAGCACGAGCCCCGCCATCGGCGCCAGGATCCGCTCATATTTGGCGCCGAGAACGTTGGCGAGGATGATCTTCTTCGCGCCCTTGGCCTCGCGGACCCGCTCGTCGTTCGGCAGGTTGAACGCGATCGACTGGACTCCCGGCACATTGTCGCCGCCGCCATGGATCTGGTCGGCGACCAGGATCGGCGAGGAGAAAGGCCGGTTGAAATTCTTGTACCTTTCCTCGACCGGAAGGTTGCGCTCCATCTCGGGGAGCAAGGCCTTGTAATGGGTCAAAGCAGCGCTCTCGCGCGGATCCTGGACGGTGACATAGGCCTCGAAGGCCGTCTTGGTGCCGTAGAGCGTGTCGGTATAGACTTCGTAGGGGCCGATCACGACCTCGATCGGAGTCCCCGAGACGTCCATCCAGGCCAGCTCGGATTCGTAATAATCGTTGGTCCGGAACGCTTTCGCCCGAAGCGTCAGGAACTTCCTGAGGCTCGCATTGGAGGTGCGCGCGGCGGCCCGCTCGAGCAGTCGCGCGGCGGGCTCGAGCCATTGCCGATATTCGACGCTGTAGGGCACCGCCACGAGGCGACCACCTTGTCTCTTCACCACGGTGTAGCCGCTGGTCAGCGCCTCCTTGTCGGCCGGATGGGCGGCGAGCCAGGCGTCGAATTCCGCCTTGCCGAGGTCGGTCGGATAGAAGCCCGCCCCGGCCGGCATCGCTTCGCCGCCGTAGAAGGGGTGGTTCTCGGCGAGCGTGTCCCACGGCCCGAAATGGAGATCGAACATGTCGAGCAAAGCCGCTTTCCGCGGATGCCGGCTTCGAGCGATCTCGGCCCGGATCCGCGGATTGCCGGCGAAGCGCTGGCGAAGGTAGATGTCGCTCATCAGGTCGGCGGCCTGGATCAGCAGATTGACCACGTCGCGCTCCTCGGCGTTGAGGAAGGCGGTGTTGGGAGTCATCGTGATCCGCGCGATCTTCGCGCGCTGCGCGGCGAGATCGTAGCTCTCGGCCGCGGCCGGAATCGCCGCCGGAGGCTCGGCGGGCTTCGCCGTGCAGGCGGCCGTGCCGATCAGGAAAGCGGCCAGGATCGATCGGCGCATCACAGTCTCCCGAGGATGAGTGCAGTTCCCTAGCCGTGCGGGGCGCGGTTTGGAACGGGCGCGGATTGACAACCCGCGGAGGGACACGCGGTTGCACGGCCAGCCATCGGGGACGTGCGGAGGCCTAACCGCCCGACTGCGCCCTGGTGAGGAATTCGTTGCGGCGCTTGAAGCGGTCCTCGGGAACCCCGGCCCAGTTCGCCCTGGCCTTCATGACGGCGGCGAGGCCCGGAAGATCGTTCCTGACCAAAAGCTTCTGGCAGAGATTCCGCGTAGCCGGCGTGTAGTCGCCGCGGAACTTGAGGTCGACGAAGATATCGACGATCGCCGGGTTGACCTTGTCGAAGTCGACGGCGCCGAATTTGGCTCGGCAGTCCGCTTTGTCGCTGATCCGCCGAACCTCATTCTCCTCTTCGCGATAGGAGATTTCGAACAGCTTGACCTGGGTTTCCTGGCTGATCTGGAAGCTCTTGTGGGAGTCGCGGAAGGCGCGCGCCGAGTCCCCGGACAGGCCGGCCGCCTTGGCGATCTCCTTTGCGTCCGCGGCCGGTACGCCGGCGCTGGTCAGATCGCTCTCGATCTTCTCCTTGCTCTTCATCTTCATGTCGTAGCCGCGGCCGATCGTCACTCCGGACGCGCCGCCGGGCCAGTGGAGCACCCGGCTGTGGTTCTTGTTTCCGGGCAATTCGAGCCCCTCGCTGTCGAAGGTGACCAGCCCGCGCTTCGGCTTCAGACAATCCGCCATCTTCCCCTCCCCAGGCAATTCCGGCGGGACGATGGTGGCACCGGCGCGGCCGCCTGTACAGGAGGGGAAAGCGCCATATCGGAGGTAGCGGTGGATGCCCCGCGTGGATTCGAACCACGATTGACGGAGTCAGAGTCCGTAGTCTTGCCGTTAGACGACGGGGCAGAGAGGGGCGCGAGATAGGCAGCGGGGCCTGCACTGTCAACGCCGCGCCGGACCGGCCCGGCGGCCCGCGCGTGCCCGGCGGCGGCGGGCGGTCGGGCGAGCAGGAACCGTCTTCACCTTCGCCTGGCTGAAGACCCGATCATGACCGGCTGAAATAATATTGCCGCGTGCCATTCGATCGCGATGTCGCTATGAACAATCCGGATCGAAAACCGGAGTGGGGGTGGCGATGCGATTCGATCATGGCGCCGGAGTCCTGGCCATTCTCCTTGCCGCTTTCTTGCTCCCATCGTGCCGAACCATGTCCGGCGACGGCGGATTGCCGACTCTGCTCAGGCAAAGGGCCGGAGCCGCGCCGTCTGCCGCCGATACGCAATTGACCGGCACCTTGATCCGGCAGGGCGACTGCCTAGCGATCGACGGCAACGGCAACACCGTCGTGATCTGGCCGCGCACCGGCAATGCCGTGAGCCCGCCCGGGGGCGGCACCGTGATCGTCATCTGGCCTTACAGGACAGGGATCGGGCGGCACCGCGAGCGCGGCGGCGGCGAGGCCGGAATCAATGGGGTGGTTATCTGGCCCGTCGCCGAGAGCTTCAACACGCCGGTCCGGGTCGGCGAGCGGGTCGAGCTGATCGGCGGAATGAAGGACGACGTGTCCGGCCTGGCGCTCGCTGGGCCGGCGCCACGCGGCTGCTCGGGCCGGGCCTTCGTGGTCCGCGACTTCCGTCCGGCGCCGCCCGGCGGCTGACCGGCGACTGTTTCCGGCAACGGCGCAGGGCGCGCGGCCCAAGCGCCACCCTACCGCCGCGCCCCGAGCGCCGCCGGCCTTCCGCCGCTCCGCCTTGCCGTAACGAACGGGCCGCTGTAGCAAGGTCTCAGGTCAGGACGGCTTTCCGCCGCCCGAAGAGAATCGAGTGTTTTGCGATGGCGCAGCAGGCCGCGACGGCCCCGCTTCCGCCGGCAGGGGGGCCGGCACAAGCCGAGACGGACAGGAGTCCGGGCCGCCGCCCGATCCTCAAACGAAGCTATGGCGCGCTCGACCTCGGCACCAACAATTGCCGCCTTCTGATCGCCCGCCCGGCCGAGAACGGCTTCGTCGTAATCGACGCCTTCTCGCGCGTCGTCCGCCTCGGCGAGGGGCTGGCGACCAGCGGCCGGCTGACCGACGGAGCGATCGACCGCGCTCTCGGCGCGCTCGCCATCTGCGCCGACAAATTGCGCCGCCGCCGGGTCTCGCTGTCGCGATCGGTCGCGACCGAGGCGTGCCGGCGCGCGGTCAACGGCCGCTATTTCGTCGAGCGGGTCTATCAGGAGACCGGGATCGCGCTCGAGATCATCGCTCCGCAGGAGGAAGCGCGGCTTGCCATGCTCGGCTGCCACCGCCTGCTCGAGCCCGGCGACGGCCCGGCCTTGATCTTCGATATCGGCGGCGGATCGACCGAATTGATCCTGATCGACACGGTCGGCGGCGAGCCCAAGATCATGAGCTGGTGGAGCGCGCCCTGGGGCGTCGTCTCTTTGACCGAGAGCGAGGGCCGCCACTTCAACGATCCGGACGAGAGGCTCGCCGCCTACGGCCGGATGAAGGAACGGGTCCGCCACGCCTTCAGCCGCTTTTCGGAATCGCTTCCGGCGCGGCGCAGGAATATCCGATTGATGGGCACCAGCGGCACGGTGACCACCCTCGCAAGCGTCCATCTCGCCCTTCCGAGCTACGACCGGCGCGCCGTCGACGGGCTGATGATGCCCTCGGCCGCGATGCGCGAGGTCAGCCGGATGCTGTCGGGGATGAGCCTCGAGGAGCGCTCGACCCTCCCCTGCATCGGCAGCGAGCGCGCCGACCTCGTCGTCGCCGGCTGCGCGATCCTCGAGGCAATCATGGACATCTGGCCGGCCGAGACTCTCGGAGTCGCCGACCGCGGCATCAGGGAGGGCATATTGCGCTCGCTGATGGCCCGCGACGGCCATGTGCTGTGAGCGCCGGCAAGAGCGGGGGCCTCAGGACCCGGGTGAAGACCGCGCGGGGCCGCAAGATCGGCTCGACGCGCTGGCTCGAGCGGCAGCTCAACGACCCCTATGTCAAGCGCGCCAAGGCCGAGGGCTATCGCTCGCGCGCGGCCTATAAACTGCTCGAGCTCGACGAAAGGTTCGGGTTCCTGAAGGGCGTCGAACGGGTGGTGGATCTCGGCATCGCGCCCGGCGGCTGGACCCAGGTGGTGCGCAGCAAGGCGCCCCGCGCCGCCGTGGTCGGGATCGACCTTCTGCCCGCCGACCCGATCGACGGCGCCGAGATATTGCTGATGGATTTCATGGACGATGCGGCGCCGGCCGCGCTCCGCGCCGCTCTCGGCGGGCCGGCCGATCTCGTCCTCTCGGACATGGCCGCCAACACGGTCGGCCATCCCCGGACCGATCATTTGCGGACCATGGGCCTGGTCGAGGCGGCGCTCGATTTCGCGTCGGAGATATTGAAGCCGGGCGGCGTTTTCGTCGCCAAGGTCCTCGCCGGGGGCGCGGACTCGGCGCTGGTGGCGGAGCTCAAGCGGCTGTTCACGACCGTCAAGCATGCCAAGCCCCCCGCCAGCCGCAAAGGTTCGTCGGAATGGTATGTCGTGGCTCAGGGGTTCAAGGGCTCCAGCCCCTGAACCCCTGGCCCCCCACTCAGCCGGCGAACCTGTCGGCCTGAATCGCGCCGATGGCGAACAGATATTGTTTCCCGTCCTCGACGGCGATGGCGTAGGAACGATCGCTCTTGCGGCTGAAAGTCACTCCGCCGCCCAGATCGTTGATCTTGGTTGCTTTCGCTTCGAAATCGGCGCCGAACGAAGAATGCGATTCCACCGTGATCTGGGGGTTGGTCGCTATCACGATCTGATCGACCAACATACGATGCGGATCGAAGACGACCTTGTTATACTGATCGGAATGCGCCGCGAAGTATTTGTAGGCCGTCTCTATACAATCACGTGGAATATAGAACTTCTTCGATCCCGGCCCGAGGGTGATGCTGGCTTTCTTGAGCTTGCTGTAGTCAAGCTCGATACCGGCCCCGATCGGCGCACCGGGGAACGAGGCCTTGGCATTCAGCCCGGCCTTCGTTTCGATGTTATAATCCTGCTTGAAGCCGGCCAGCGAAGCCTCCTGCCTAAGTTCCACCCCGGAAAGATCGGCGACCGCCGCAGCCTTGGTGAAGAAATATTCGGGCTGCCAGGCGTGCTCCAGCCCGGGCGCCTCTTTTAGCTTGAACAGCCCGTAATCGATTTCGACGACGTAGGACCCGAGCAGCCGGCGCGAAGCGCTTCCTTCCGGAGCCTCCTGCGGGACTCGGAGAAAAAACACGCGTCCCATGCCCTTGATCATACCGCTGCTGAAATAGATATCCGCTCCCATGACGACCTCCAAAGTCAGTGACCTCGAGGGCATAAGCTTCGACGGCAGGCCGAGTCTGTGGCATTTCGCACATGTCCCGCACGACGGCGGGCGGACGGTTACGGCTGGGCCCGCGCCTCCGCGATCGCGGCCTTGAGAGCGTCGTAGCCGACCGCGCCCTGGAGCACCTGGTCGCCGATCACGAAGGTCGGCGTGCCGCTGGCATTGACCGCTCGGGCGAGCTCGTAATTGCGGCCGAGTTCGGCCCTCGCGGCGCCTGATCCGGTCACCGAGGCGACATGATCGGCGCTGATCCCGAGCGCCTGCCGGGCCGAGGCGATCGTCTCGGGGGTCGGCCGTCCGAGCGCGAACATGCGGTCGTGGAACGGCTTGAACCGGCCCTGCTTCGCGGCGGCGAGGCTGACCAAAGCGGCGCTCTCGCTGTTCGGCCCGAGCACCGGCCATTCGCGCCACACCACCTTGAGCCTGGGGTCCTCGCGGAGCAGCCGCTCGACGTCCGGATTGCTCTTCCGGCAATAAGCGCAGGCATAATCGAAGAATTCGACCAGGACGACGTCGCCGTCCCTGGCGCCGGCCCAGGCGCCCGCGAACGGGGTCTCGAGCGCGGCCCGGTGATCGCCGACCGCCCGAGCGGACTCGCGCGCCTGGAGCCGCTGCATCGCCTCGGGGATGACCTCCGGATTGTCGAGCAGGTAGGAGCGGACGAAATGCCCCGACCAGAAGGTCATCAAGGCCGCTCCGGCGAGCGCTCCGGCCAGCGCCGCGATGGCGAGCCCGGTCCAGCCCGACAGCAGGCGCGGCCCGGCGCGGCGCGCCGGAGCCGGCTCAGTTTCGGTCATTGCGATTATGGCGACGGTCGCGTTCGACCGCGGTCCGCGACACCATCGCTATGTCCTGCGCCCGCAGATAATCGGGCGTTCCGTTGGGCAGGCTGAGCATGGCATGTTCGGCATTGGCGAGCGCCAGCCTCGGCTGAGCCTCGAGATTGTAGCGCTCGGCGGTGGCCAGCGCCGCCCGGCCCGGATCGCCCTCGCGGTCGTAGACGATGCCGAGCTGATACCAGGCGAACGGGTTGCTGTTGTCGCGGCCGATCGCGGCCTTGAGAACCCTCTTGGCCTCCTCGAAATTGGCCGGATCCTCGGTCGAGATCAAAGCGTGGCCGAACAAAGAGGCAATCAACGGCTGGTCGGGAGCGACCGACACCGCCTCGCGAAGCGAGTCCAGCGCCTCGCCCGCCCGTCCCGATTCGAGCAGCATCTGGCCCTTCAGCTCGAGAAAGAAGGGATCGTGCGGCCGGTCGCGAAGAAGATTGTCAATCTCGGCCTGGGCTCGCTCGTGATTGCCCTGCTTGTGCCAGGCATAAGCGCGGGCGTAGCGGGCGGGGATGGTGCGGTTACTCTCGGGATAGGCGATCAGGGTGCGCCGCGGCTCCTCGACATAGCCGATCAATTTGGCCTTAACCCGCTCGAACTTCTCCTCGAGCTTCGGATCTATGGGAGCGTTCCAGGACGGCGAGGAAGCGAGGACGTTCTCCAGCTCCTGGATCCGCTCGCCGCTCAGCGGGTGGGTCCGGGCGAAGCTGTCCTCCTGCGGGATGGCGAGCCGGAACTCGAGATTCTGCAGCTTCTTGAAGAAGGCGATCATCCCCTTGCCGCTGACTCCGGACTTGGTCAGGAAGCTCGCTCCGGCCTGGTCGGCGGACGATTCCTGGACCCGGCTGAAGGCGAGATATTTGCCGAGCGCCGCCTGCTGGCCGGCGGCCATCGCCGCGGCTCCGGCCTCGCTCGATCCGGCCGCCATCGCCGCCGCTCCGAGCACCAGCGAGAGCAGCATGATTCCCATCGCGGTCCTCTGGCCTTCCTCGGCGCGGATGACGTGGCCGCCGGTGATATGGCCGAGCTCGTGGGCGACGACGCCCTGGACCTCGTTGACGTTGTCGGCCGCGGTGATCAGCCCGGAATGGATGTAGACGATCTGCCCGCCGGCGACGAAGGCGTTGATCTCCTTGTCCTGAAGAAGGACGATGTCGACATTGCGTGGGCTCAGCCCCGCCGCCTCGATGATCGGCCGCGACATCTCGCGGAACAGGCTCTCGGTCTCGGCGTCGCGAAGAACCGACTGTGCCAAAGCGGGCCGAGCCGTCATCGCGAAGCTGAGGACGAGCATCAGCAGAAGACGCGCGAGGAACAGAGCCGGCCGGCGGCGCGCCTGGACTGGAAGTGACATGGTCCTCGCTATCCCCATCGTGCCTGAACCGGAGATGAGCATGCACCAGGGCGCGGGCTCCGGGCAATGCTCATGCTTCCGGCCGCCCGGCTCACGCGCCGCCCCGAACTCACGCCCCAAACGTGCGCTGCCACCAGCCGCGGCGCGGAGGGCCGTCCTCGCCTTCCTCGCCCGCTTCGGAATCGGCCGGCGCGCCCGACGCCCCGGCGCTTTCCGGATCCGCCGGAGCGGCCTTGGCGCGGCTCGAGCGGCGTGGCTTCTTCGGCGCCGCATCCTCGTCGTTCGCGGCCTTGGGAGCCGGCGCTTCAGGGAGCGGAGCCTCGGGAGCCGAAGCTTCGGGTGTCGGCGCCTCGGCGGGCGCCGGCTCGGCTGCGGCCGACTTGCGGCGGCCGCGCTTCGGCTTGGCCGGAGCCTCTTCGGCAACGGGCTCGGCCGGCTCTGAGGCAGCCTCCTCGACGGGCGCCTCGGCCGCGGGAGCCTCGGGCGATTCGGCCTCATCCTTGCGGCGGGCGCGCGGACGGCGGCGCGACTTGGGCTTGTCGTCCTGCCCGGCTTCGGCCGGCGGCGCTTCGGCGGCTACCGGCTCGGCGGCGACAGGCTCGGCCTGCCCGGCCTCATCGCCCGGAGCAGTGTCGTCGGGACCGCCTTCCCCGGCCTGTCCCTCCTGATAGCCTTCCTCGCCGGGCCGGCGG
>JBKPOT010000011.1:0-98531 GCA_046733235.1 Pseudomonadota bacterium | reverse complement strand
CTCCGCCGCCGCCCGCGCCCGTGCCTCCGCCTCCGCCGCCGCCCCCGCCTCCGCCGCCGCCTCCTCCGCCGCCCGATGGGATCTGTCTGCTCGGTCTGATCTGCCTGTGAGCCCCTCTAAGAGTTCCTCAATATCCGCTTGCTAAAGCGGCAAGCGGTCGGCCCGGCGCGCGGCCGCTGGGGGATTTGACGACGGATAGATGCGACGGCACTCGACACTCGCCGCGCTCTGCGCTTCCTGGGCCGCGCTGACGGCCTTCGCGCCGCCGCCCGCGCCGCAGCCGTCGCTCGATTATGCCCTCGGCGATCTTGGCGATGAGATTCCGGCTTTGGCGCTGGCGGACGTTCAGCCGGTCGAGCCCGGCGAGCAATATCCGCCTTCCGACCGGGACAGGACGGTCCGCCCACCCGCCCGGCAGCTCCCTTCCGAACAGGCTCCGGCAGCCACCCCGCGCAAGATCTGGCACCTGACCGTCGACGCCAGCGTCACCGCCGACAGCAACGTCACCAACGGCAGCGATCTCGACGAGATCCCCGTCGATGTCGGCGGCCAGACCTTGCCGGTCCCGCTCGATCCGCGGCTTCGCGAGCGCAGCGGAATCGGTTTCGGAGTCTCGGCCGTGGGCGGGGTCAAGCTGCCGATCGCCGACGAGGTGACTCTGACCGCGGAAGCCGAAGCCTATCTGCTCGAACAGAATGGAAGCGATACCGACGATGCCTCTTTGCTCGCCGCCGCCGGAGTCGAGATCGGCTCGAAATCCGGGCGCCAGGTCTCGCTCCAGGTAATCGCGTTCGAGCGCTGGTACGGCGGAATTACCGCCAGTGAAGGAGTCGGCGTCCGCGGCCGGGTCCGCCAGCCCCTTGGCGATGGCGCCCAACTCACCCTCGACGTCGACGCCCGGATCTTCGATTCCGATTATGGCGAGGATTATGGCGGCCGGCAGGCGAGCCTCTATCTGGTCTACCAGCAGCCGCTCGCGACGTCTTTGAGGGGCTCGCTTGGAGTCTTCGCCCGGCGCGAATGGCTTCGGGCCGATCCCTTTTCGAGCCTCGAGGTCGGCGCCTATGGCGGGCTGACCCACAATCTGAGCGACGATTTGACCGGCGGCCTCACGGCGGGCGTCAGCCGCTATCGCTTCGACGGGCCGATCCTGTTCCTGTCGCCCGAGACGCGGAGCGATTGGCATTATTATGCAAGCCTGTACCTCGCCGCACGCCGGCCGCTGGCCTGGGGCTTCTCGCCATCGATGACCTACACCTATAATCGCAGCGATTCGAACATCGCCTTCTACCGGTCGGACCGGCACCGCATGCGGCTGGGCCTGCTCAGGCGCTTCTGACCGTCGAGCAGTTTCGTTCATCTAGCTGCGTCCGAACCTGAACAGAACCCTACGGTCCAGTTCAGCGGCAGGACACTGGCACCGGTCTAGAACGGCCTCATGGCCCGTATGTCGGGCAGATTTGAGGAGACTCGCCATGAAGGCTGTTTCGAAGTTCATCACGGGCGCCGCCGCAGCGGCGATGCTCACCATCACCGCCGCCGCTCCGGCCGAGGCCCAATCCTATTATGGGCGCCGCGACCGGGTCGACACCGGCGACGTCATCACCGGGGTCGCGATCCTCGGCGGAATCGCCGCGATCGCCGCCGCCATCGGTAATGACGGCAACCGCTACGGCTATGGCCAGCGCTACCGCTATCGCAACGGCTATTCCAACGCCGTCAACGCCTGCGGCTACCAGGCCCAGCGCGCCGGCGGAGGCCGGGTCAACGTCACCGACGTCGATCGCCGGGGCAATGACAGCTTCCGGGTGCGCGGAACGGTCGAAGGCGCCGGCTACGGCAATGGCCGCGGCTATGAGCGTTACGACCGCGGTTTCAACGGCGGCTACGCCACCCGAGGCTATGACCGGGTCGCCTTCACCTGCACCGCCCGGGGCAACGGCCAGGTCCGCGATTTCCGGATCGCCCAGGCCTGGTAAATGAAGACGAGGGCTGCGCCGTCGATCGGCGCGGCCCTTGCTGGACAGGGATGCGCCCGGACTTTAACGGTCCGGGCGCATTCTTTTTGCCGAAAGCCCCTGCTCCAACCATGGCCGTCCAGCCCGCCGAGTCCATCCTGATCGTCGACTTCGGGAGCCAGGTCACCCAGCTCATCGCCCGGCGGGTGCGCGAGGCTGGGGTCTACAGCGAGATCGCCCCGTTCGGCAGCGCCGGCGAAGCCTTTGAGCGGCTCCGGCCGAAGGGAATCATCCTGTCCGGAGGCCCGTCCTCGGTGATGTGGGACGACAGCCCGCGCGCCCCCCAGCATCTGTTCGAGGCCGGAATCCCGATCCTCGCAATCTGCTACGGCCAGCAGACCATGGCGCACCAGCTCGGCGGCCGGGTGGCGCCGTCCGACAATCGCGAGTTCGGCCGCGCCTTCATCGACATCATCGGCGATTGCTCCTTGTTCGACGGGCTGTGGTCGCCGGGCGAGACCCACCAGGTCTGGATGAGCCATGGCGACCGGGTCGAGCAGCTGCCCGTGGGCTTCGAGGTCGTCGCCCGCTCCGAAGGCGCGCCTTTTGCGGTGGCGGTCGACGAGGCCCGGCGATTCTACAGCCTGATGTTCCATCCCGAGGTGGTCCACACGCCCGACGGCGGACGGCTTCTCGCCAATTTCGTCCGCCACGTCTGCGGCCTCGCCGGCGGCTGGACGATGGCCGAGTTCCGGGCGACCAAGGTCGCCGAGATACGCGAGCAGGTCGGAAGCGGCCGGGTGATTTGCGGGCTCTCCGGCGGAGTCGACAGCGCCGTCGCGGCCGTCCTGATCCATGAGGCGATCCGCGACCAGTTGACCTGCGTCTTCGTCGACCACGGCCTGATGCGCGCCAACGAGGCGGCCGAGGTCGTCAGCCTGTTCCGCAACCATTACAATATCCCGCTCGTCCACGTTCAGGCGGAGGAGCTGTTCCTCGGCGGCCTCGCCGGGCTGACCGACCCCGAGGACAAGCGCAAATTCATCGGCAAGACCTTCATCGACATATTCGAGGAGGAGGCGCAGCGGATCGGCGGCGCCGATTTCCTCGCCCAGGGCACGCTCTATCCCGACGTGATCGAGAGCGTCAGCTTCACCGGCGGCCCTTCGGTGACGATCAAGAGCCACCACAATGTCGGCGGCCTGCCCGAGCGGATGAACATGAAGCTGGTCGAGCCGCTGAGGGAGCTGTTCAAGGACGAGGTCCGCGCCCTTGGCCGCGAGCTCGGCCTGCCCGAGGCGTTCGTCGGCCGCCATCCCTTTCCGGGCCCGGGCCTCGCCATCCGGATTCCCGGCGAGGTGACGAAGGAGGGCTGCGACATCCTCCGCCGCGCCGACTCCATCTATCTCGAGGAGATCCGCAATGCCGGTCTCTATGACGCGATCTGGCAGGCCTTCGCCGTGCTTCTGCCGGTCCGGACGGTCGGAGTGATGGGCGACGGGCGGACCTACGACAACGTCTGCGCGCTCCGCGCAGTCACGTCGACCGATGGAATGACCGCCGACGTCTATCCGTTCGACTCCGCCTTCCTCAGCCGGGCCGCGACCCGGATCATCAACGAGGTGCGCGGGATCAACCGGGTGGTCTACGATTATACCTCCAAGCCGCCCGGGACGATCGAGTGGGAGTGACTGAGGCTGGGAATGCGGCCTCGGGCGGCGAGGCCCGATTCTATTCCTGCTTCAACTTCCGCCTGCGCAGCGTCATTCCGCTTGGCGAGCTGATCGCCGCAGACGGGGAGGAGGATCCACGCCCGATCGTCGAGGTCAGGCTGGGCGCGGTTCCCGCCGAGCTTGCGGGCGCATCGGCGCCGCATCACGGCCTTCAGGTCGCGGGCGATCTGGCGGCCTTCACCGTCCCCAAGGTCGCGCGCTACCTGATCAATGCCGGCCGCGAAATCATCGTCGATCCGGTCCCGGGCGGGTCCGAACGCGACCTGCGGCTGTTCCTGCTCGGATCGGCGCTCGGAATCGTCTGCCACCAGCGCGGGCTCCTGCCGCTTCACGCCAACGCGATCGTCGTCGACGGTGAAGCGGTCGCCTTCGCCGGTCATTCCGGAGCGGGCAAGTCGACTCTCGCCGCATATTTCCAGCGTTCGGGCCATGAATTGCTGTGCGACGACGTCTGCGTCCTGAGCTTCGACGAGTCGGGAGCCCCCTCGGCATGGCCGGGCCTTCCCCGGCTCAAATTGTGGGGGGACGCCGCCACGGCCTTCGGTCACGATCCCGGATCGCTCGACCAGGCGGTCGAGGGGAGGGACAAATATCATGTGCCGATGAGCGCGCCCGGCGCCGTCCGGCCGATCCCGTTCCGCCGGCTCTATGTGCTCGGGCGGACCGAGGACGGAGATCCCGGCAGGATCGAGCGGCTTCGCGGCCGGGACGCGATGGCGGCCTTGATGGCCCAGACCTATCGCGGCGCCTATCTCGCGCCGCTCGGACTCCTGGAGCGGCATTTCCGGCAATGCGCCTCGATCCTCGCTCATGCCGATATCTACGCGGCAGTCCGGACCTGGGGCTATGACGTGTTCGAGCGCGAGGCGTCGCTGCTCGAGAACCACGTCCTTACCCGGCCCTGATCACGACCTCGGCGCGGCTGTCGGCCCGCAGGGCGCCGGCGCCCCCCATACGGTCACATTTGTCGGCTGATCGGGAAGGCCCGACGCTCGGACGATCGCCATGATCGGCGCACCTCCGGCTTCGGAGGCGATGATCCGGAGCGCCGCCCCGGCTTCCGGCGGCGACGGCCCGGCCTGGCCGGTCGCACCGCCGCGGCCGCCGAGCGCGTGCGCCAGATCGGGCGGCATCTGGTCCGGACGCGCCTCGGCGAGTCCAGAGACCCAGGTCAGAGCGTCGGCGAGGCAGCCATTGTCGCGAGCGCGCGCAGTCCCGATCAGGGCATTGAGCTCGGGCAAAGAGGCGATCTTTCCCTTCGTCGCCCGGAGCGCCGTGACCCGCTCGACGATCCGGCTGCGATCGGCGGCGGCGACCCCGAATCCCTGAAGGGCCGTGTCGATCAGGGCCGGATCCGCGCCGTTGACGTCGATCCGGCCGCTTTCGCTGGTCATTCGAAGCGAGATATTGTGCTTGCCGATCGCGATCGTGCCCTCCGCGGGAGCAGCCCACCAGGGGCTGAGACTGGAGTTGAACAGGCGGTCGGCGAGCATCGTCTCGATCGCGCTGTCGAGCGCCAGCCGCCGCTCGATCGAGTCCTGATGCTCGGCCGCCGCGGTCGCCGCGGCAAGGCTTCGAAGCATCAGGATCGCGGTGATCGAACCGGCGAGGACGAGCAGCCAGATGGCGGCGATCAGGACGAAGCCCTGCTCTTCGCCCTTTGGAGGATTTGTGGCCACGTCAGGGCCGCGGCTGCGCCGGCGGCGGGGCGGGCGGCGGCGGGAGCCGCGCTCCGACCTGTCCCCGCTTGGCGCGCTCGAGCAGGGGCTTGGTCGAATCGAGCCCGTCGATCAGCGCTTCGACGATATCGTGGACGTCGCCCGGCGATCGGATGATGGTCGGAGTCAGCAGGATGATCAGCTCGGTCCGCCCGCCGGTATTGACGTGCTGGCCGAACAGGCCGCCGACCACCGGGATCTGGCTGAGCACCGGGATTCCGGACTTGGTCCGGGTAACCCGGTCGCGGATCAGGCCGCCCAAGGCGACCATCTGGCCGGTTCGGGTCGCCACCGTCGTCGCCAGGCGGCGCTGCTGGATGGTCGGCGAATTGATCCCCGAGCTGGTCGTCTCGGCGACGTCGCTGACCTCCTGAGTGATGTCGAGCGTGATCGTTCCGCTGTCGTTGACCCGGGGCGTAACCTTGAGGATCACGCCGGTGTCGCGAAGCTCGATCGTGTTGACGATCGGCGCTCCGGGCGCTGCGACGCTCTGCGCCTGCTGGATCACGATCGGCACCTGGTCGCCGACCTGGAGGGTGGCGGTCTGGTTGTTGAGCACGATCAGCTTGGGCGCCGAAAGGACCCTTACCGTGGTCTTGGACTGCAGGGTGTTGAGAACGGCCGATGCGGTAGAGCCGATCACCGAAACCGCCAGGCCCGGGAAGACCGAGGCCGGAACGCCTCCGGAATTATTGCTGTTGGTGATCGAATCGTTGCCGTCGAACGCCCGGAAATTGACTCCGTAGCGAAGGTCGTTGCCCAGAGTCACTTCCGCGAGCGTCGCCTCGATCAACACTTGCGGGACGGGCTGGTCGAGCTTGTCGAGCGCTTCCCGAATGAACTCATATTCCTCGCCGTTCGCATAGATCAGAAGCGAATTGTTGGGCTCGTTCGGGACCACGCGCGGGCCGCTTCCTCCCGCCACCAAAGGAGTCGACGAACCCGGCAGCGGCGATTGCGGAGCGATCGCCTGGCTCGGCTCGCGCCTGATGTCGGAAGAAGGGGCGGGTGCGGCGGCCTGCGCCGGCCCCTCGCTGCTTTCCTCGCCGCCAACGCCCGAGCCGAGCACGAGCTGAAGCGAAGCGGCGAGATCGCGCGCCCGGCCGTTCTGGACGACGTAGGAATAGAGCTTGCGCTTGCCCGATCCGCCGGCGTCGAGGCGCCGGATCCAGGGTTCGATCCGGCCGATGTCGGCTCGGTCGCTGGCGATCGCGAGGACCGAGCGGAGCCGCCCGAGCGGGACGATCCGGACCCTCGAGCCGATAATGTCGTAGGGCGGCGCGAAGATCCGTTCGAGTTCGGCGAGCAATGTGTCCGCGTCGACATTTTCGAGCCTGAACAGCTGGAAGTTCATGTCGGCGAGAGTGTCGACGTCGAACCGCTCGATCAGCTGCCGGGCCGCGGCCCGTTCCTCGCTGTTGCCGCGGATGATGACCTGGTTGAGCGCGCTGTCGGTGCCGGCGACCACGTCCTTGCCCAGGAACTGCTCGAGCAGCCTGCCGATCTCGCGCGCGCTGCCGTGGCGAAGGGTCACGACCTCGGTGGCGAAGCCCTGGACCGTGGGACCCGAAGCCGACGAAGGCGCGCCGCCGCCGTTCGGGATGAGCGGCGCGCTGCCCCGGGCCGCCTCGCGCGGAAGCACCCGATAGGATGAGCCCTGGACGACGATCACCGCGTCGACCGAGCGAAGCGCATTCTCGAGCAGAGGCAGAAGCGATTCGCGGGCGACCGGCTGGCTGGTCCGGAGCGTGATATTGCCCTGGACGGCCGGATCGACGCTGTAGTCGAGACCGAGCATCGAGCCGAGCACCGCGTCGACCACCCGCTTCACGTCGGCGTCGACGAAAGCGAGATTGTAGCCGTTGCGGGTGTCGTAGCGGATGTTCGAGCCTTTGGCCGGCGCCGCGGTACGCGGTCCCGATTGGGCGATCAAAGGTGCGGCCAGAAGCATTGAGCCGCACAGCAGAGCCCCTCCGAGCGACCGGGCGATACGCATGTTCATTGTGGCGTTCCTGACTGATTGGCCAGCCATGGCTCGGGCCAGGCCGGAAGCGGCGGCTGGCGTAGCGAGCTTGCCGGGACTCCCGGCGGCGGCAGTGGGATTGGAGCGGTTGAGGAGGGGCGGGGCGCGGAGGCGGAGTCCCCCGGACCCTTGTTGCTGAAATCGAGCGAGGCGACCCGGCGCTCGCCGTTCGAGGCGAAGGTGGCGCGATCCCGGCCGATGCCGACGAGCTGCCAGCCGTCGACGCTTTCGCCAGGCGCGATCGTGACGGTCTGGCCGTTGCCCGCCTTGACGAGAGCGATTCCGCGGCCGCGCGTCCTCGAGACGAGCCCGACAAGGACCGGCATCGGCGACGGTGCCGCCGCCGGCGCGGCTTCGGGGCTTCCGGGCGGCGGCGCCTGCTCCGCGGGGGTGCGGGTCGGCGAGAAGATCGGAGCGGTGCGGGCGCGGTCGAGGCCGACGACCGGCGCGACGGCGAGGTCGGTGACGACGAGGGGTGGAGGGTCCTCGACCTTGCTCGTGCCCGGCTGGAGCAGCCAGATCGGCACCGCGACCGCGAGCAGGGCCGCGGCGCCCGGAACGATCCAGCGCGGCTGGAGGACGTTCTGAGCCAGGCTCATTGCGTCTTTTCCCACACCGCCACCGCGGTGCCGCTGAAGGCGAGCCGGAGCGCCCCGCCCGGAGCGGCGGGGGCCGCGCCGGCGAGCGCGCTCTCCGTCGTCATCGGCGCGCCGGAGGGGACGGGCGGTGCCGCCATCGGCCCGGGCGCCGAGCTGTCCGGAGCGAGCGCCCAGTCGGCGAAATGGACGCTGGGACTGCCGGCTTCGAGCTCGTTGACCCAGGCCAGCACCTTGTCATGCTCGCCGCGGGCCGCGATCGTCACCGCGATCGCCGCGCCCCGGCTCGATTCCTCGGGCAAGGCGGCGACCGAGTCGATCTGCACCTGATAGCGTGCGGCCGCGCCGCCGATCGCCGCGAGCAGCTGGTCGGTCGCGCGCTGCCGGTCCGGCGCGGCCAGATAGAGCGAGGCGGGGACCGGGGCCGCGGCCGGCAAAGGCGGCCGAGCCGCGATCGATTCCAGCCGGGCGCGGCGGAAGCGGGCATCTTCCAGGCCGGAAAGGCTGTCCGCGGTCAGCGCGTAGATCGGGACGATGAGCAACTGGATCGCTCCGAGCAGGAGCAGGATCAAAATGCCCAGCGCCACCACTTTGCGGGTGAAGGGAGAGAAGCCCGCCATCATCGCGGCGATGTCCTCAAAGTGACGTTGAACCGTCCGCCGCTCGCAGGGGCGATGTCCGCGACATTGAGGTGCGGAAGCAATGGCGAGCCTTTCAGAGCGGTCTCGACCGCCTCCGCGTCGGCCGCCTCGACCGTCAGATCGAGGATCCGGTCGCCGCTCTGGCGGAGCGAAACGACATGATCGGTCAACGGCAGGCGGGTGGCGAGATCCTCCAGGGTCGCCGAGACGCTCGGGCGCCCGACCAGGGGACGAAGGCCGCGGCGCAATGCCTCCGAGCGGCGCGCCTGCGCTTCGTCGCGAAGCCGCGGTCCGGCGCTCTTCTCGAGCAGGTTGATCCGGCCTTCCGCCGAGGAGCGGAGAATGGTCGCGCCGAGCGCCGTCGTCAGCGGGATCGATGCGATCAGCAGGGCGGCGACGATCCAGGTGCGGGCTCCGGCCCGGTCCGGCGAAGCGACCGCGACCCGGCGCCCGGCGGCGAGCTCGATCGGCTCGTCGCCGGCGGCGGCGACGACCGGCGGAGGAGCGAGGCCGTTTATCTCGAACAATTCCTGCAGCCGCGCGACCCGGTCCGCCCGCGCCATCGCCACCTCGACCTCGATCCGGTCGGGCCCGGCCTCCGCCGATCGGGTCGCCCAGCGCAGAAGCGAAGGCTCAACCGGCGCGACCTGCGACAGCTGCAGCGCGACCGCGGATTTGAGCCGCCGCCGAGCCGCTTTGGGCAGGGTCAGCCGGGTCGCGAACATGTCGGGGCTTTCGAGCAGGATCCGGGCGCGGCTGCCTTCGATCAGCGAAGCCAGCTCCGCCCAGCCGTCCGGGTCGAGATCGTCGAGCGGCTTGGAATCGGCGAAACGCTGGCCGACCCCCTCGCGAACCACGTCGATTTCGATCGAGTCGGGCTTCGGCCTGATATCGGCGCGAGGCGCCGCGGCGGCGTCAGGCCGGAACCGCTCGGGCAGCATCGCCTTCAGCTCGCCCGTCCACCAGCGCCAGAAGTCGGCGACCGCCGCCCCGGCGGGGCTTTCGCGAAGCTCGCTCAGCGCCGGCATGTCATCGAGATCGGATCGAAGCGGCAATCGCCGCCGGATGTGATTCTGGGCGCGGCGGCGATTCGGGTGATGCGTCCGCGGCGGTCGACCAGGCTGAGAGTCACCAGGTGCGGCGGCATGCCCTCGTCCTTGGCGTCGGCAAGGCGGTAATCGAAGCGGATCTGCCTGTAACCCTCGATGAGCGGCCGGGCCTCGCGCGCGGTGGCCGGGAACGAGGCGGACGGATCGGCTGGCTCGAACCGCGCATAGAGCGCCTGCCCCTCCGGACGGTCGCGCACCTCCAATGTGGCCCGGACCGGACCGACCGCTCCGAGCGCCGCCGGCGGCAGGGTCGCGAAAGCGAAGCGGCGGGGCTCGGCGACGATCTCGGGATCGTCCTTGGCGGCGGGGAACATCTGCTCGATCAGCCCGGCCAGCACCGGCGCCGCGGCGTCGGCACGCGCCGCCGTCTCCGCCAGCCGCGATGCTCTCAACTCGCGGCCGAGGCTGGTCAGGGTCCAGGTCAGGCTGGCGAGCAGCATCGATCCCGCGACCAAAGCCACCAACAATTCTACAAGCGTGAAGCCCTGTTGGGCGGAACGCCGAGAAGGAATGAAGCCCTGCTCATCCCTCATGATTGCGGCGCCGCTTTGATCTTGCGGAGCTGAAGCTCGGACAATGTGGCGCCGTTCGCGTTGCGGACCTTGACGTCGATCTCGGCAAGAAGAAGCAGCCCGCGCGGATCGGTCGCCAGCCGCCTCTCGGCGACGCTCCAGCGGAGCCCCGATTCCTGCCCGGTCCTGGCCGCATTGTCGTAGGGAGCGGCGGCGCGGCCGGCGATCAGGCCGCGCGCAAGCATCACCGCGCGTTCCTTCTCGCGAGCGCCGACCGCCCTCGTCTTGGCCTGGAGAGCGCCGTTCATGACGATCGCAAGGATCAGCGAAGTGACCACAAGCGCCACCAGCACTTCGACAAGCGTGAAGCCCTGTTGGGCGGAACGCCACGAAGGCTTGAAGCCTTGGCTGCCGCTATTGCGCATCGCGCACCTGCGCGGTCAGCCAGTCGACGCTTGCAAGCGGCTTGCCGGCGACCGAGATCAGGCCACCGTTCGAAGAGCCGTCCGGATAGAGCAGGATCGAACCCGGGGCGGCGCCGGATGAAGGCAGGGCGCCGGTCAGCGCCGCGCCCTCGATCAATTCGGCCGGCTTCACCGCCCGTACCGATCCGGTTCGCCCTGCCTCGCGCCTGGCCGCCTGGACCGCGGCGTCGAGCCGCGCCTGTGCCTCGTTGCGGATCACCGAGTCCGGCCGCCGCCCGACCCGCTGCCCGGCGACCATCGCGACCAGCGCCAGCACGGTCAGGACGACCAGCATTTCTATGAGCGTAAAGCCGCTATTTGACGGCTTTGAGATCGGCATCGTCGCCTGTGCCCCCCTCTTTGCCGTCGCTGCCCAGGCTGACCAGATCGTAGTCCCCATTCTGGCCGGGCGCGCGATAGACGAATTCGTGGCCCCAGGGATCGAGCAACTGCCTTTCCTGGCGGACATAGGGTCCGTTCCAGGCGTCATTCTGTCCGGGCGCCTGCCAGAGCGCCTTCAGTCCCTGCTGCGTGGTCGGGAAGCCGCCGGTGTCGAGCTGATAATAATTGAGGCTCTGGCTCAGAGTCTCGAGCTGGATCCGTGCGGCCTTGTGCTTGGCGCTTTCGAGCAGCCGCATCACCTGCGGAATCGCGACCGCGGCGATCAGGCCGATCACGACCAGCACCACCAGCATTTCCATTAGCGTGAAGCCGTGTTCGGCGGAACGCCGCAAAGGCGTGAAGCCGTGTTCGGCGGAACGCCGCAAAGGCGTGAGGCCGCGCTCGTGGCGGCTGCTCTGCTTTCTCATGATCCGATTCATCCCGCGAAATCCCCAAGGGCGAAAATACCGAGCATCACGCCTGCGACCAGCATCGCGACGATCCCGCCGAGCGTGACGATTGCGATCGGGTTGGCGAGCGCGACGATCCGGTCGATCCGCGCCCGTGCGGCGTCGCCCATGATCTGGCTCGCTTTCCCGCACGTATCGGCGAGCTGGCCCGATTTCTCGCCGACCTCGATCAGCCGGACCGCGGTCGCCGGCACGAACTCGCCCGAAGCCAGAGCGCGGGACAGCGTCGCGCCTTCGCGCACGCGCTGCTCGACCTCGGCGATATGCCGCCGCCAGCGTTCGCTGCCGATCGCGGTCCGGGCCAGCGGCAGCGCCTTGATCACGGTGACGCCGTTGCCGACCAGGGTCGCGAAGATCCCGGTGAACTGGGCGGCGAGATACTGGTCGCGAAGACCGAGCCCGGGAATATGGCGGCGCCCGCGCTGGATCAAAGCTGCGCCCGCTTCCGAGCGAATCAGAAGATAGAGGCCCGCCGGCACGAGGACCAGGATCGCGAGCAGGAGCAGGCCATGGCCGGTGACCATTGCCGAGAGGGCGAGGACGGCGCGGGTCAGCGACGGCAGCTTCTCCTCCTGCCCGGCGAAGATCGGCTCGAACTGGGGCACGACCAGGACAAGGACGAGGGTCAGAGCGAGCAGGGTCGCGACCAGAACCGCCGCCGGATAGGTCAGGGCCGTGACCAGGGCACGGCGGGTGGCGGCTGAGACGGTCAGACGCTCGGCCAGCGCGGTCAGCGCCTCGCCGAGCCGGCCCGATTTCTCGGCCGATCGGATCACTCCGATCACATAGCCGGGAAAGGCCGATTGCTGCTCGAGCGCGAAGGCGAGGCTCTGGCCGGCGCGAATGCCGCCGAGCACCTGTGCGAGCATGTCCCTCTGCGACGCGCGCGGGGACTGCTCGCGCAGCAGATCGAGGCAGCGGTCGATCGGCAGGCCGGCGCGGATCAGGGTGGCGAGCTGGGTCAGGATCAGCGACTGCTCGGCGATTCCGAGCGAGCGGCCGAGTGGACGGTTGAGCCGCTCGATCAGGCCTATCGCGCCGCTCTTCACCTCGATCGGGGTCAGGCCGTCGCCCACCAGCCGCGCGATCGCGCCCTTCTCGCTGGCCGCGTCCACGGTCCGCCAGACCGAGCGTCCCTCCGGCGAGACGACCAGGCAGCGATATTCGGTCATGCCAGCTGCACCGCCCGTTCGACCTCGGCAAGCGAGGTCCGCCCCGCCGCGGCCAGAGCCAAACCGTGGCCGAGCAGGGTCTCGGCCGGGGGGCGTTCGTCCTCGAATGATTCGACGTCGCCGGCACGGATATGGGCGCGCATCTTCTCGTCCACCTCGAGTATCTCGATCAGCGGCAGCCGCCCTTTATAGCCGCTCTGGGCGCAGTTCGCGCAGCCGGCGGGCTCGTGGATCATGGCGGGCGCCGCCATTCCGACCTGCGCGAACAGAGCGCGCTCGCTGTCGTCGGGCGGGCGAGCCGTCCGGCAGGTCTCGCACAGGGCCCGGATCAGCCGCTGGGCGATCGCGGCGATCACGGTCGAGGCCGTGAGATAGGGCTCGATGCCGATGTCGGCGAGCCGGGTGAAGGCGCCGATCGCACTGTTGGTGTGGAGGGTCGAGAGGACGAGATGGCCGGTCAGGGCGGCGCGGAGGGCGATCTCGGCGGTCTCCTCGTCGCGAATCTCGCCGATCATCAATATGTCCGGGTCCTGGCGAAGAAAGGCGCGCAAGGTGGCGGCGTAGCTGAGGTCGATCTCGGGCCGGACCTGGACCTGGTTGACGCCCTCGAGAAGCACCTCGACCGGATCCTCGACGGTCAGGATCTTGACGTCGGGACGGCGCAGCCGGTTGATCGCGGCATAGAGGGTGGTGGTCTTGCCGCTTCCGGTCGGGCCGGTCAGCAGGATGATCCCGTGGGGCCGATCGAGCGCGCGCTTCAATTTGTCGAGCGCGGCCTCGGGGAGGCCGAGCCGCTCGAGATCGAGCGGGACTTCGGATCGGCCGAGCAGGCGGAGAACGATGCTTTCGCCATGGGCGATGGGCGAGGTCGAGACCCGCACGTCGACGTCGCGGCCTCGCACCGTCAGTCGAAGCCTGCCGTCCTGTGGGAGCCTGGATTCGGCGATGTCGAGGCCGGCCATGACCTTGATCCGCGACGCGATCGGAGCGGCGAAGCTGTCCGGATGGCGCTCGACCTCGACCAGCCGGCCGTCGATCCGGTAGCGGACCGAGACCGAACGGGCCATCGGCTCGATATGGACGTCGGACGCCCGCCGGTTGACCGCATTGGCGAGCAGCCGCTGCACCAGCCGGATGACCGGGGCGTCGCTGTCGCCCTCGGCGAGCCGCTCGATGTCGTCGATCGCGCCGCCGCCGGCGAGCCCGTCCATCGCGCCGATATCGTCGTCGTCGAACCGCTCGGCGCCGAGCGCTTCCTCGATGTCGGTGAAGGTCGCCAGCACCCGGTCGATCTCGGCCGCGCCGGTGGCGAAGGCGATTCCGGCGAGCGCTTCCGAATCGTCGGGATCGGCCATCGCCAGAGTGAGCCGGCCATTCTCGCGGGAGATCGGAGCGATCGCGTGCCTCGCCAGGAAACGGGTGTTGAGCTCCTCGATCGCCGGCACGGTCTCGGGAAAGTCTCCCCGGCCGACAACCTTCAGGCCCGTCGCGGCAGCCTGCGCCTCGAGCAGGTCGGCCTCCGGCACCAGCCCGAGCCGGACGAGGGTCGCGGGCAGGCGGGCGGAGCCATGGCGGCGCACTTCGTTGGCGCGCGCCAAATCCCCCGCCGTCACCAATCCTCTCTCGACGAGCAATTCCTCGAGCCCAGCCATAGGTTTCCAGTCGTTCCCCAGAGGGGAAGCTAGAACCATCGTCCCGCCGCCGCGAGTCATTTAGTCGTGTTTTTTGATTATTTGCTCGCACCCTGACATAGTTAGCGGCAGGAGCCGGGTGTGAGTCCGAGTCTCCGGGGGGAGCCGCAATGGCGTTCGTTCAGCTCGAATCGTGGACTTCCGCGCCCGCCGGCCACGGGTTCGCGCCCGGTTGGAGCGGCGCCGCATCGAGCCTGACCAGCCGCCGCGCCGTCTCTTTGCTCTTCTCCTTCATCGTCCATTGCTGCCTGGTCTGGTTCCTGATCGCCCGGCTCGCCGACGCCGGCCCCGATCCGCGCGTCAAGGAGGACGTCCTGGCGGTGTTCAATGTCGCCGTTCCGGGCGAGACCGAGAGCGATCCGGCCGCGCAGGTCAAGGCGGAGAGACCGGCGCCGGTCGCCGCCTCCCCGGCGGTCGCCGATCTGACTGCGCCCATGGACCTGCCGGCGCCCGAATGGAGCATGGCGCGCATGGCGGTTCAACGTCCGCTCGCAGGCCCGGCCTCGGCCTCGGCAAAAGCGGGCGCCGCCGCCGGCGAAGGGGGCGGCAGCGCCGGCGAGGCGAGGCTCAGCCAGTTCGTCGGCTTCGGCGACGGCATCGGCGGCGAGATGCTTCTCGACAAGGATATGCTGGAGGCGGTGCGGCTCGCGGCGATGCGGGCTTTCCCCGACGCGCGCGGAACCGCCTTGATCTTCCTGCGAGTCTCCAAGTCCGGCACCGTCACCGGAGCGGTGGTCAAGGGCGGCAGCCGGGACATCGGGCTCGCGCTTCGGCGCGAGCTGATCGGCAGGAAGCTGTTCCAGGTGCGGACCGCGATCGCCGATTCGGCGCTGGTCGCGCTGCCCCCGATCAGCCTCAGCGCAAACTCCTAATCCGCGCCGGTCAGGGTCTGGGTGAGGAAATAAGCGGCGACGTTCGCTCCCTGCTCGGGCAGCATCCTGTCGATCGACGCGTAGACGGCCGCGCCGACCCGGCATTGCATTTCGGGCGTTCCGCCCGCCTCGCCCCCCTCGGCCGCGAGCGCTTCCTGGATCTGCCCCGACGGTTCGATCTGAAGCAGAAGAGCATAAAAAGGCCCGGTATCCTCGTCCGCCAGGCTCGTCCGCCGCGGGTCGGGCGGCGACCCTTCGCCCGCCTTGGCGGCTTCCACGATCGCCGCGAGCAAAGCCGAAGCCTCGCTTTCATAGGATGACGGCAGATCGGTTCCGCCGATGAAGAGAGTGGTCGCGAACTGGGCGCACAATTTCGAATCGTCGCGGGCGAGCCGCCTGATCAGCGCGAGCTGGCGGCTATTGATGTCGTTGAGCAGAGGCGCCGGGGCATTGGCCAGCTGCGGAGCGTGGCGCCTGTAGAAGGCGTCGAGCAGGCGCCGCTTGGTCGCGGCGCGGGCCGCCCGGTCCTGCGGGTGGGAAGCGGCATCGCCGTAAATGGCGTCGATCAGGCCGCGATATTCGTCCGGATAGGAGCGCTCGATCGCTCGGAACATCTCGCCTTCGGGCGAGAATCTCAGCTCGTCCTCGAAGGCGGCGCGGTCCGGCAGCGAGGATGTGGAAGGCGCCTGGAAAGAGTCGGCGGAAGCGCCGGCGAGCAACAGCGAAGCGAGCAGAACGATCATCATTGTCTCCGGAGCCGCCGTGCTCCGTTCCTCCGCCCCCGGAAAGGCGCGTTCATGCTCCCGCCCGGGCGCCCGGCGCAAGGATTATGAGGCGAAGCGGCGATTCCGGGCGGCGCGCGGCGTACGTCCGCCCTTCCTTGTCCGCCCTTCCGGCACCTCTTATGAGGTCGGTATGAAGCCCTTCATCGCCGCGGCCGCCGCCTTGCTGTTTCTCATCCCGGCTGCCGCCGAGGGGCGGCAGAAATCCTCAGTTCCGGCGGCGGCGAGCTGGCGCAATGTCGCGACCTCGGCCGACCGCAAGAGGATCCACGACTGGCGCGAGGCCTGGACCCGCGCTCTCACCGAAGCGCGGACCGATCATAAGGCGGAAATCGACAAAGAAGGCGCTCTTCTCGATCCCGACGCCGCTCTCGCCGGCGCCGTCCCGCCGCCCGGTCTCTACCGCTGCCGGACGATCAAGCTCGGCGCTCGAAGCCCGGGCATGCTCACTTACGTCGACTATCCGGCATTCGCGTGCCGTATCGGACCCGCCGGGGCCGGCAATTCGATGGACTTCACCAAGACCGGCGGTTCGCAGCGCCCGGTCGGACGGCTGTTTCCCGACACCGCCCGACGAATGGTCTTCCTCGGCACGCTCCAGCTCGCCGACGAGCGCGGAGTGCTTCGCTACGGCCATGACGGGGAGCGCGACCTGGCCGGGACGGTGGAACGGATCGGGCCCCGCCGCTGGCGCCTGATCCTGCCCTTTCCCCGTTTCGAATCCCTGCTCGACGTGATCGAGATCGTCCCGGCATCCTGAAGGATAAAGCAATGACCCCAAGGCTCGCACTCGCCGTCCTTCCGCTCCTTCTCGCCGCGGCCCCGGCAATGGCCGATCCGCTCGCCGACCAGGTCCGCGCCGACATGCCGTCGCTGATGAGCATCTACCGCGATCTCCACACCAATCCCGAGCTCAGCATGCAGGAGACCCGCTCCGCCGCGAAGCTCGCCGCCGAGGCGCGGCGGCTGGGCTTCGAGGTCACCACCGGGGTCGGCAAGACCGGCGTGGTCGCGGTGATGCGCAACGGGCCCGGCCCGGTCGTCCTTCTCCGCGCCGACATGGACGCCTTGCCGGTCGTCGAGCAGACCGGGCTTCCCTTCGCCAGCCATGTCAGGGCGACCAGCGTCGCCGGAGTCGAGAGCGGGGTGATGCACGCCTGCGGCCACGACACCCATATGACCACCTGGATCGGCACAGCCCGGCGGATGGCGACGATGAAGAGCCAATGGTCCGGCACCCTGGTGATGATCGCCCAACCCGGCGAGGAGATCGGAGCCGGCGCCGATGCGATGCTGAAGGACGGTCTCTACACCCGCTTTCCCAAGCCGACCCACGCCATCGCCTTCCACGATTCTGCGTCGCTCCCGGCCGGAGTGATCGGCTACACGCCGGGCTACGCGCTCGCCAATGTCGACAGCGTCGACATCCAGGTTCACGGGATCGGCGGCCACGGCGCCTATCCGCACACGACCAGGGACCCGATCGTTCTCGCAAGCCGGATCGTGGTTGCGCTCCAGACCCTGGTCAGCCGCGAGGTCGATCCGCAACAGCCTGCGGTGGTGACGGTCGGCAGCTTCCACGCCGGCGCCAAGCACAACATCATCTCGGACGAAGCAGTCATGCTGCTCACCGTCCGCTCCTATACGGACGAGACCCGCCGTATCCTCCTCGACGGGATCAGGCGGATCGTCCGCGGCGAAGCGATCGCAGCGGGGATCCCCGAGGACAAGATGCCGCAGGTGACGATCCGCGAGGCCGAGCACACGCCCGCCACCTTCAACACCGAGCAACTGACGACGAGCACCGCGGCCCTGTTCACCAGCCGCTTCGGCACGGACCGGGTCAGGCGCGCGCCGGCGGTCATGGGCGGCGAGGATTTCAGCCGCTACTGGATCGCCGACAAGAGCATCGAGAGCCTGATCTTCTGGGTCGGCGGCGTTCCGAAGGACAAATGGGATGCGACCGGCGGCGACCCGGCCAAGCTGCCCTCGCTTCACAGCCCGTTCTGGGCGCCGGACGCCGAAGCCGTGATCGAGACCGCGACCGAGGCGATGGTCACCGCCGCGATGGGTGTGCTGCGGAAGGGTTGAAGCGCGCCAATTTCGTCATTGCGAGCGTAGCGCGGCAATCCAGTACGAGCTCCGAGGCCCACTGGATTGCCGCGTCGCTGACGCGAAGCGGCAGTTCATCCTGAGCGACGCCGCAGGCGGCGTCGAAGGGCTCCTCGCAATGACGATTAGGATTATTCCTGGCCAGCCGACCGTCCAAGCGCGGTGGCGATTGCCGCGGCGAGATCCTTGGTCCGGTATGGCTTGGTAACCAAAGGCGCATCGGCATGGTCCTCGCCGCGGACGACCGAACCGTAGCCGGTGGTGAACACGAAAGGCAGGCCGGCGCTCTTGAGCAAGGCCGCGACCGGAAGGCTCTCCGAGCCGTTGAGGTTGACGTCGAGAAGCGCGAAATCGAAGCCGCCGCGCGCGGCCGCGGCAAGCGCCTCGGCCAGGGTCGACACGCTTGCCACTGTGACGCAGCCGAGCTCGTCGAGCATGTCTTCCGCGGTCATCGCGATGATCGCCTCGTCCTCGACGATCAGCGCGCGAGCGCCCTTGAGGTCGGCGCTCATGGCCGGACCGCCGCCGCTTCGGCCAGCGGCGCCTCGATCCGGCAGACCAGGCCCCCGGGATCGAAGTCGATTCCCGCCTGGCCGGCAAGATCGGCGGCGAGCGCGCGCTCGATCATCCGGAAGCCGAAGCCCTTCTGGCCGGGCGGCTCGACCGGAGGGCCGCCGAGCTCGCGCCATTCGAGCCGGAGCCGCTCGCCTTCGGTCACCTCCCAGGAGATCCGCACGCGCCCTTCCGGAATCGACAAAGCGCCATATTTGGCCGCGTTGGTGCCGAGCTCGTGGAGCGCCATGACCAGGGAAACGGCGGCCTTGGGGCTGAGCACGATGTCCGGGCCTCCGAAGGCGATCCGTTCTTCCTGCGCGTTGTGATGGCCGATCGCCTCCTCGGTGAGCTGGGCGAGGGTCGCGCCTTCCCAGCTTTCGCGGGTGAGCAGATCGTGGGCTGCGGCGAGCGCGGTCAGCCTTTCCTGGAAGGCGGAGCGCGCCTCCGCCGGGTCGCGGCCCTCGCGGAAGCTTTGCAGGGCCAGACCCTGGACCAGGGCGAGCGTATTCTTGACCCGGTGGTTGAGCTCGTTGACCAGCAATCTCTGCCGTTCCTCGGCCCGGCGCCGCTCGGTCACGTCGCGGGCGATGGCGTGAAGGCCGACCGGCCGGCCCTCGTCGTCCAGGGTCAGGGTCGAGATGATCTCCCAGTGCAGCAAACGGCCCGATTTGGCGCGCACGTCGAGCTCGTGACGGGTGGTCCCGCCATGCTCGACCTTCTGGCGAAGCATGCGCGTGGTCTGCTCGAATCCGGCCTCGGAGACGAAATCGCGGATCGATCTGCCGATAATCTCTTCCCGGCTCATCTCGAGCGCAGCGGCGGTCGCCGGATTGCAGTCGGTGACGATCTGGTTGAGGTCGGCGGTGTGGATGAGGTCGCTCGCCTGCTCGAAGATCCGGCGGTAGCGCTCCTCGCTCCGCCGAACCGCCGCCTCGGCCCGAGCCCGCGAGACTTCGCGCCAGACATGCTCGGTCGCCCGACGGAGAAGCGCCTCGTCGTGAGCGGTCCATTTCTTCGGCCTGTCGTGATGGGCGAACAGCATCGCCTGGAACTTCTCTCCGGCGATGACCGGCACGACCAAGGCGGCGGCGACTCCGAGCGCGTCGTAGCGGCGCCGGACCTCGGGCTGGTTCACCCTCGGATCGCTCGCCACATCGTCGATTCGGATCACCCGGCCGGCCTGGAGATCGTCGTTGATCGAGCCGCCGAATTTCGGGATCGGGAACAGCCCGCTGATGTCGGCCATGCCGCCCTTGGTCGCGCAGACCAGGATCGCGATCGAATCATTATCCTCGTCCGCCTCGGCATAGCCGACCCGGCCGGCGTCGAGCTCGGCGCCGACCAGGCCAACCGCGACATCGAGCAGCTCGCGCGGGTCGCCGATCAGGCGCAGCCGTTCCGCCAGCTTCAGAATCAGCGCGTCGCCGCGGGCGCGGAGCACGAAGTCGGTCGTTTCGCGAGCCTGGGCGAGGACTCCGCCGATCGTGCCGTCCTCGCTCGCCACCGGCAGAAGCGAATAGCTCCAGTAGGAATCGAAGGTCTCCCCGCCGAGGTTGCGGACCAGCAAGGTATCCCGCCGGGTCACGGGCTGGGCCCTGTCCAGGACGGTATGGAATTGCTCGCCGACCACCGGCCAGATGTCGGCGAGAACGTCCTCGGCGCGGCCGCCGAGCGCGGCCGGGCTTCGCTCGCCGAGCAAGGCCGCCCAGCTGTCGTTGTAAAGGAAGCGCAATTCCTCGCCCCAGAAGATCGCCGAGGCGGTATCGGAGCGCAGGCAGATCGACAGCGCCGAGCGAAGCGATTGCGGCCAGGAGCGGATCGGCCCGAGCGGAGTCGAGTCCCAATCCCTGGCGCGGATGCGGTCGCCCATTTCGCCGCCGCCCGCGAGAAAAGCCTTGAGCTCAGGCATTGCGGCTCAGCCAGGCCTCCTTCTGAGCCTCGGCGTCGGCATTGGTCAGAACCCGCTCGTCGATATGGCCGACCTGCCAGGACAGGCCGTGATCGACATAGATCTTGATCCCGGCCTCGCGAAGCTCGGCGAAGAAGGATGCGTCCTCGCCCATCCGCGCGGTGGTGCCGGGCACCAGCCGGCGGTCGAACGGGTTCCACTGGCCCCAGCCGACACCCTTGTCGACATGCTCCTTGACCTGATGGAGGATGTTCATGTCGATCAGGCAGAAGGCCAGGCCGACATGATAGACCTCCTCGACCTTGCCCTCGCGGGCGAGCTCGGCGGTGGTCCAGACATGCTCCTTCTCTCCCGCCGCGTTGATCCGGACCGCGACCGGACCGGTCGGGTCCGAGCGCCTCGGCTGGTTGCAGCCGACCACCGGCAGGCCATGGGCCAGCAGCCGAAGCAGCGAATCCCGTGGGAAGACATGGTCGCTGTCGAGCCAGAGCAGATAGCGGGCCTGCCAGCCGATCGCGCGCTGAAGCAGCCGGGTGCGGTTCTGCGGCAGATCCGAGGACGAGGTCGAGAAGAGCTCGATCTCGGGCCGGACTGGGCCCGATGGGGTCTGGATCGCCGCGGCCGCGCTGTGGACCAGCATCCGCCCGAGGCTGACCGTGAAATCGCCCTTGGTGTCGCCATGGCGTGGAATGCAGACCGCGATCTTCATGGCCGGTTTCATGCGTCAGTGCGAACCGGCGCGCAACGCGTGATTCAAGCGGAACAATCGGTTAGGCTCGCTTCAGCCGAACCGCAAAGGTGCCCGCCATGAACGTCGCGATTTCCAGCCTCGAGAAAGATGCCGAGGTCCTGCTTCCGGACATGATCGCTCTTCGCCGGGCGATCCACGCCGAGCCCGAGCTCGGCCTGAGGACTCCGAGGACGATGGCCAAGGTCCGCGAGGCTTTGGCCGGCCTCCCGCTCGAATATAACGAGGGACCGTCGACCACCGGAGTGATCGCCGTGCTCCGGGGCGCCGGGGAGGGGCGCCGAGTGCTTCTGCGCGGCGACATGGACGCCTTGCCGATGGACGAGGAGAGCGGGGTCGAATTCTCTTCCACCGTCCAGGGTGCGATGCATGCCTGCGGCCATGACAGCCATGTCGCGATGCTGGTCGGAGCGGCGCGCCTGCTTTGCGCCAGGCGCGACTCTCTCAAGGGCGAGATCATGTTCATGTTCCAGCCCGGCGAGGAAGGCTGGCACGGCGCCCGCTTCATGCTCGACGACGGGCTTCTCGATCCGCTTCCCGACGCCGCTTTCGCGCTCCATGTCATGCCGAACGGGCCGCACGGCATCTTCACCGGCCGTGCCGGGCCGTTGCTCGCTTCGGCCGACCAGCTCGGCATCCGGGTGAAGGGTCGGGGCGGCCATGCCTCGATGCCTCACGACGCTCTCGATCCGATCCCGGTCGCCTGCGAGATCGTCGGGGCAATCCAGTCCTTCGTCACCCGCCGGGTCCCCGCTCTCGATCCGGCGGTGATAACGATCGCGAAGATCGAGGCCGGATCGACCCACAATGTCATTCCCGAATCCGCTCTCCTGCTCGGAACGATCCGCACTTTGTCGCCGGCGACTCGGACTCTCGTCCATGACGGGCTTCGCAGGCTCGCCGAGGGGATCGCGGCCGCGCACGGCGCCGAGGCCGAGATCGAGATCACGCCCGGCTTCCCGGTGACGATCTGCGATCCGCGCGCGGTCGAGTGCGGGCGCCGGGCGGTAAGCGACCTGTTCGGCGCGGAATCGTGGCTGGACCTGCCCGCGCCGATCATGGGCGCCGAGGATTTCTCCTACGTGCTCGAAAAGGTGCCGGGGGCGATGTTCTTCCTCGGAGCCTCGGCCAGGGGCTCGGACTGGCGGAGCTGCTGCGGCCTTCATTCGAACCGGATGGTGCTCGACGAGAGCGTGCTCGCCCGCGGCGCGGCCGTTCACGCCGCGATCGCGGAAAATTTCCTCGCTGCCGGCTTCGATTAGATCCGGGCGCCGTCAGCCGTTGGTGGCGCGGCTGTTCTGGATGTGCTCGATCGACTCGCGGGCCTGACGCCGCAACTCCTGCCACTCGGCGGCGGTGTGGCAGGCGCGCATCTTCCTGAGCTTGTCGCCGGTGTCGTTGATGGTTCGGCAAATGACCCGGTTGGGGTCGGCCTTGCCGGATTTGTTGCCGTTCTCCGCCGCGATTGCGGCCGATCCGACGATCGCGATTGCGGCGACGAAAAGAATGACTTTGCGGACCATGGCCGGTTCCTCCGAAGTGTCGCCAGTCTAGCCAAAAAGCCGCCATCCCGCAATGGCGGGCATCAGGCTAAGCCTTTGAAGCCGCGTCGAGACGCGCGAGCTGGTCATGGTTCAGCTCGAGCTCCATCGCGCCGATCAGCTCATCCATTTGCTCCAGGGTCCGGGCGCTCGCGATCGGCGCAACGACTCCGGGCTGGGCGGCGAGCCAGGCGAGCGCGATCTGCGCCTGGGTGGCTTTGGTCTCCGCCGAGATCTCGTCGAGGGTGCCGAGCACTCCGAGCCCGCGCGCGTTCAGATATTTGCCCATCCGGTCGCCGCGAACGCTCTGGCCGAAATCCGCAGTCGAGCGATATTTGCCGGTGAGGAAACCCGAGGCGAGGCCGTAATAAGGCAGGACTCCGATCTCCTCCTCGACGCAGAGATCCTGAAGCGGACCTTCGTAGCGGTCGCGGTTCATCAGATGATATTCGGGCTGGAGCACTTCGTAGCGGGCAAGTCCTTCACGCGCCGAGATGTCGAGCGCCGCGCGAAGTCGCTCGGCGCCATAATTGGAAGCGCCGAGGGCTTTCACCTTGCCGTCGCGGACCAGCCGGTCGAAGGCGGCGAGGCTGTCCTCGAGCGGAGTCGCCTCGTCGTCCTGGTGGGCATAATAAAGGTCGATCGTCTCGACCCCGAGCCGCTTGAGCGATGCCTCGGCGGCGGCCGCGATCCGCGCCGGCTCGAGCTTCGCCCCGCCCTCGCCGGGCAGCATCCCGACCTTGGTCGCGATCAGCATCTCGCCGCGGCGGCCGCTTCGCTTCAGCCATTCGCCGATCAGGCTCTCGGATTCGCCGCCTTTATGGCCCGGCACCCAGACCGAATAGACGTCGGCGGTGTCGATCATCCGGCCGCCGGCTTCGGCGAAGCGGTCGAGAATCCGGAACGCCTCCTCGCCAGAGGCGGTCCAGCCGAACACGTTGCCGCCGAGCACAAGCCGCGGAGTTTCGAGGCCGCTTCGACCGATTGGGCGAGTTTGAGGCACGGACGATCCTTTCGGGATTCGGGGTCGCGCGCCTTCTGACGCCTCGTGCCCGGCACGTCGAGGGGAGTTCTTCGAGCACCGCCTTCAGCAAATGTTTGTCAATTTGAGCGACACTGCGCCCCGTGTCGGAGAAGCTTACACTCAGAGAGGCGGAGCGGCCTTGATCCGTCTGTTCAAACATTATGTGCCGCACACCGTGCTTCTGCTCGGGCTGATCGACTTCGTCCTTCTGCTCGCGGCGGGCGAGGGTGGCTGGCTGCTTCGACTGTGGCAGCTCGCCGGCGAGGCCGATCCGTCGGTGTCGCGGCTGCCGCATCTGCTGACTTTCGCGATCGTCCTCCAGCTCGCGATGGTCGGGGTCGGGGTCTATGGCGTCGACTCGCTCCAGTCGATGCGGATCGCCACCGCGCGGCTCGTCGTCGCGCTCGCGCTCGGAGTGATCCTGCTCTCTCTGGTCTTCTTCCTTCTGCCGGCGGTGACCTTCTGGCGCTCCAACCTCTTCTACGCGACCGCCTTCGCCCTTTTCGGCCTGTTCGCCGTCCGGGTCATGCTCGGCCGGACTCTGGGGGGAGAGGCGTTCAAGCGCCGGGTATTGGTGCTCGGCGCCGGCCAGCGCGCCGCCCGGATCGAGGCGCTCGCCCGGCGCGAGCATAGCGGCTTCATCATCGCCGGCTATGTCGCGATGAACGACGGGCCGGTCGCGGTGGCGCGCGCGGTCAACCGCGCCGATCTTGCCAACCTCAGCGACCATGTCGTCCGCCTCGGAGCGAGCGAGGTCGTGCTCGCGCTCGAGGAGCGGCGCAACGCACTGCCGCTCCAGGACCTGCTCCGGATCAAGACCACCGGAGTCCATGTCAACGAGCTCTCCTCCTTCCTCGAGCGCGAGACCGGCCGGGTCGATCTCGACAGCGTCAATCCGTCCTGGCTGATCTTCTCGGATGGCTTCTCCTCGGGCCGGCGGATCTCGAGCGCCGGCAAGAGGCTGTTCGACATCGCCGTCAGCTTCACCATCCTCGCTTTCACCTTGCCGGTCATCCTGCTGACCGCTTTGGCGGTGAAGCTCGAGAGCAAGGGGCCGGCCTTCTTCCGCCAGCGCCGGGTCGGCCTCTACGGCCAGCCGTTCGAGATCTTGAAGATCCGCTCGATGCGCGAGGACGCCGAGGTCGGCGGAGTCGCGGTCTGGGCGCAGAAGGACGATCCGCGCGTGACCCGGGTCGGATCGATCATCCGCAAGCTCCGCATCGACGAGCTGCCCCAGGCCTGGACCGTGTTGAGGGGCCAGATGAGCCTGGTCGGGCCGCGCCCCGAGCGGCCGCAATTCGTCGCCGATCTCGAGGCGCGCCTGCCTTATTATGCCGAGCGGCACGTCGTGAAGCCGGGGATCACCGGCTGGGCGCAGATCAATTATCCCTATGGCGCGTCGATCGACGATGCCCGCCAGAAGCTCGAATATGACCTTTATTACGCCAAGAATTACACGCCCTTCCTCGATCTCCTGATCCTCCTCCAGACGGTCCGGGTCGTGCTCTGGCCGGAGGGAGCGCGCTGATGGTCGGGCTGATCGGCCTGTGGAGCCATGCGCTCGCCGCCTTGCTGTTCGGGGCGCTGGCGGTCTGGCAGTCGCGGCACTGGACGATCGCGTCGCGAAGCCGGACTCTCGCCGCGGCCTTCGCGGTGACCGCCGCTTGGTGCGCCTTCGTCGCTTTGCTCGGCCCGCACGATTTCTTCGCCGGAGTGGCCGAGAGCGCCCGCAACTTCGCCTTCCTCGCCTTCATGTACGGAATCCTGCGCACCGCCGAGGAGGATCAGCGCCAGCGCGCGGTCAAGCTCGTCTATGTCGTCGTCGCCGGGGTGATCGGGCTCCAGCTCACCATCGCCGGGGTCATTCCCCGTTTCGCCGATACGCCCGTCGTCCACGACGCTTTGGTCTCGACCGCCAATATCATCGGCCTCACCATCGCGGCCGGCGCTTTGGTGCTGGTCCACAATCTCTACGGGCAGGCGTCGCACGACAGCCGCTGGGGCATCCGGCTGCCGATGCTCGCCCTTGCCGGCATGTGGATCTACGACCTCCACCTCTACACGGTCGCTTATCTGACCCGCGGACCGGTCGACGATCTGTTCGCGATGCGCGGCGCCATCCTGTCGATGCTTGTGCCTTTGTTCGCGCTCGCCAGCCGACGCAATTCGCAGTGGCGGATGCAGCTCTCCCGAGCGGCAACCTTCCAGTCGCTCTCGGTGATGGCGATCCTCGGCTATCTGATCGTGATGATGTCGGCGACCCGGGCGCTCGAGATCATCGGCGGCGAATGGGTCCGGATCGGCCAGATCGGCCTCGTTTTCGCGATCACCGTGGTGACGGTCGTCCTGCTTCCGTCCGGCCGTATGCGCGCCTGGCTTCGGGTGATGCTGGCCAAGCATTTCTTCGAGCATCGCTACGATTATCGCGAGGAATGGCTTCGATTCACTCGAACCGTCGGCAATGTCGGCCATTCCGGGCCCGAAGCGGGCGCGGCCGGTGCCGACGCCGACCGGGCGCCGCTCGGCGAGCGGATCGTCAAGGCGCTGGCCGACGTCGCCGAGGCGCCGGGCGGCCTGCTCTTCGTTCCCGGCGAGAACGGCCGCTTCGCTTTCGCTGCGCGCTGGCAGTGCGACACCGATTTGCCCGATCAAACTTCCGACGATTCTGATTTCGCGCGATTCCTCGAAACGACGTCGCACATCGTCGATTTCGGATCGATCCGCGGCGGCGAGCTTCGGGCGCGCGGCGAGAACGTCGCGGTCCCGGCCTGGCTTGGCGCGATCGCCGACGCCTGGGCCGGCGTGCCCTTGCTCCACAACGACCGGCTGGTCGGCTTCGTCATCCTTGCCTCCCCTCCGGTCCGGCGGCCGCTCGATTGGGAGGATTTCGACCTGTTCCGGACCGCAGGAATCCAGGCGGCATCCTATCTCGCCGAGGCCCAGAGCCAGGAGGCGCTCGCCGACGCCCGCCGCTTCGACGAGTTCAACCGCCGCTTCGCCTTCATCATGCACGACATCAAGAATTTGGTCAGCCAACTCTCCCTGGTCGCGCGCAACGCCGAGCGCCACGCCCACAATCCCGAGTTCCGCGAGGATATGATCGCGACCCTGCAATCCTCGGTTCGCAAGATGAACGATCTGCTCGCCCGGCTCGGGCGCGGAAACGGACGCGAAGGCGAGCCGGCGCGCGCCATCGCGGTCGCCCGGGTCGCTGCCTCGATCGTCGAGATGAAGAAAAGGGTTCATCCCGTCGAGTTTGACGGCGAGCAGGGCCTCGCCGCCTTCGCCGATCCGATCCGGCTCGAGCAGGCGCTCGGCCATCTCGTTCAGAACGCGATCGACGCGAGCCCGCCTAGAGTGCCGGTGCGGGTGACCTGCGCCGAGGCCGCCGGCGAGGCGGCGATCGTCATCGAGGACAAGGGCGCCGGCATGTCGGCCGATTTCATCCGCGCGCTTTTGTTCAAGCCCTTCGCCTCGACCAAGGATGGCGGCTTCGGGATCGGGGCGTTCGAGGCCCGCGCTTTGGTTGCTGCGATGGGCGGCCGCATCGAGGTCGCCAGCCGCGAGGGCGAGGGCAGCCGTTTCACCGTCTTTTTACCGCTGGCTGAGACAGAAGAGCTCGGCCGAACCGATCGGAAATATGCATGAGCGCAGAGGCGAAAGCGAAATTGCTGATCGTCGAGGACGATGAGGGGCTGCAGCGCCAGCTGCGCTGGGCCTATGACGATTATGAGGTGATCACCGCCTCCGACCGGTCGGCGGCGATCGACCTGCTGCGCTCCGAGGAGCCGCCGGTCGTCACCCTCGACCTCGGCCTTCCGCCCGATCCGAACGGAGTGAGCGAGGGTTTCGCGACCCTCGAGAAGATCCTGTCGCTGAAGCCCGAGACCAAGGTGATCGTCGCCTCCGGACACGGCGCCCGCGAGAGCGCGCTCCGGGCGATCGCTTCGGGCGCCTATGATTTCTACCAGAAGCCGGTCGACATCGACCAATTGGGGCTGATCGTCCGCCGCGCCTTCCAGCTCCACGGCATCGAGACAGAAAATCGCCGGCTCGGCGAGCGCGCCGGCGAGGAAGTCCGGGTGCTCGGGACGATGATCACCGCCGCTCCCGAGATGCTCAAGGTCGCCCGGACGATCGAGCGGGTCGCCAATGCCGACGTCTCGGTGATGCTTCTCGGCGCCAGCGGCACCGGCAAGGAATTGCTCGCCCGCGGCCTCCATTCGGCAAGCCGCCGCTCGGCCGGCGGATTCGTCGCGATCAATTGCGCGGCGATCCCGGAGAATCTGCTCGAGGCCGAATTGTTCGGCTACGAGAAGGGAGCCTTCACCGGGGCGATCAAGACCACCGAGGGCAAGATCGAGCTCGCCCAGGGCGGAACCCTGTTCCTCGATGAGGTCGGCGACATCCCGCTCCCCCTCCAGGTCAAATTGCTTCGATTCATCCAGGAACGGACGATCGAGCGGATCGGCGGCCGCAAGCCGATCCCGGTCGACACCAGGATCGTCTGCGCCACCCATCAGGACCTGCCGGCGATGATCAAGGCCGGCAGCTTCCGCGAGGACCTTTATTACCGGCTCGCCGAAATCGTCGTCCGGATCCCGAGCCTCGCCGAGCGCCCCGGCGACGCGATCCTGCTCGCCAAGCATTTCCTCCATCTCTTCTCGCGCGAGATGAACCCGCATGTGAAGGGCCTGTCGCCCGGAGCGCTTGCCGCGATCGACCGATGGCCCTGGCCCGGCAATGTCCGCGAGCTCGAGAACCGGATGAAGCGCGCGGTGATCATGGCCGACGGCAAATTGATCGGCGCCGAGGATCTCGACCTCGAGGCGAACGAGGAGGAAGGGCTTCCGGTCAACCTCAAATCGGCCCGCGAGCAGGCCGATCGGCGAGCGATCCGCCAGGCGCTTGCCCGAAGCGAGAACAATATCTCGAACACCGCCAAATTGCTCGGGATCAGCCGTCCGACCCTCTACGATCTGCTCAAGCAATACGGGCTTCAGCATTGAGGCTTCGAGCCGCCCTCCTTGCCTGCACTTTGCTCGCCGCCGCCTGCTCGTCGGGCGGGGGCGATGCCGATTCCGCTTACCGGCGCGGCATTGCCGAACTGGCGAAGGGCGACGCGCGCGCCGCCCGGATCGAATTGATGAACGCGATCCAGGCCAGCCCGAACGATGCCAGGATACGGATCGCTTTGGCGCGCGCCTCTCTGCTGCTCGGCGACGGCGACGCCGCCGAGGCCGAGCTGAGCCGGGCCCGCCGGCTCGGTTACCCGGCGGTGGAAACCCGGCATCTGATGGCCGAGGCCTATTTGCAGCAGGGCCAGGCCGAGCAGGCGATCGACGAAGCGGCCAGGGCGCCGCAATCGCATCGCGCCGACGCCGCGCGGATCCGCGGCCTGGCCGCGATGCAGCTCGGCGACGAAGCGCAGGCCGAAGCGGCTTTCAACGAGGCGGCAGCGGCGGCTCCGAACGATGCCCGGGTCTGGGCCGACGTCGCGCGATTCAAGCGCGGCAGCGGCGAGCTTGCCGGCGCGATCGCGGCGGCCGACCGGGCGGTCGGCGCCAATCCGCAAAGCGTCGAGGCGATCGTCCTTCGCGGCGAGCTCACCCGAAGCCAATATGGCCTCGCCGCCTCGCTGAGCTGGTTCGATCGTGCGCTGCAGCTCGATCCCAGGAACGTTTCAGCGCTGGCCGAACGCGCCGCGACCCTGGCCGATCTCGGAGCGATGAAGGAGATGCTCGCCGACACGCGCGCAATCCTCGAAATCGTGCCCAAGAATCCGAACGCTTATTATCTCCAGGCCATGCTCGCCGCCCGCGCCGGCAAATATGAGCTTGCCGATTCGCTCTACCGCCGGACCGGAGGCGCTCTCGACGATCTTCCGGCGGCGATGCTTCTGGCCGGGGCGATCGAATATCAGACCGGACGGCCGGAGCGGGCGATCCAGCGTCTGTCGCGGCTGGTCGGGCTCCAGCCGGACAATATCAAGGCGCGCCGATTGCTTGCGGCGGCGCAATGGCGGCTCGGCGATTCGGCGGCGACGATCGCGACGCTGAGGCCGATCGCCGACCGGCCCGATGCCGATTCCTATGCCTTGACCCTGATCGGCCAGGCCTGGCGCAGGCAGGGCAATGAACAGGCAGCCTCCGTCTATCTGGCGCGGGCGGCCGATCCGCGCCAGCGAAGCTCATCGGCCCTGCTGAGCGAGCCGGTTGACGACGCCCAGCTCGCCGCGCTCCGGGCCCAGGCCGACACCGGCCGGAGCGAGGCCGGCACTCAGGTGCGGCTGATCCGGGCCTTGCTCGCCAGAGGTCTGAGCGGCGAAGCGCTCGATCGCGCGCAAGCGCTCGAGGCCGCCAATCCGGGCGCTCCCGACGCCCACGTCCTCGCCGGCGACGCGGCCGGAATGATGGCCGACTATCAGTCCGCCGCCGCGGCCTATCGGCGGGCCGCCAATATCGCCTTCACCGAGCCGGTCGCGATGCGCCTCGTCGAGGCGATGCGCAGGTCCGGCGACAGCGCCGGAGCCGCGCGCGTTCTCGAGCTCTTCCTCCAGCAGAATCCGCAGAACGTCCCGGCCCAGATGCTCGCCGCCAACACATTGCTTCAAACCGGCCATTGGGACGACGCGATCCTTATTTACGAGAATCTGCGCGCGCGGCTCGGCAATCGCGATTCGACCGTGCTCAACAACCTCGCCTGGGCCTGGTCGCAGAAAGGCGATTATGGCCGGGCAATCCCCTACGCACGCCGCGCCTGGGAGCTCGATCCGAACAACCCGACCACCGCCGACACATTGGGCTGGCTGCTCTACAAGAGCGGCCGCGACAAGGCTCGGGGTCTCGCCTTGATCGAGCAGGCCGGCCGAGGCGCGCCGTCGGACCGGGAGATACGCCGGGGCGTCGCGAGAGCAGGGCGCGGGAGCTGATCCACTTTGTCCTCCCCACGTGCTTCGCACGCAGGGAGGACAAGCTTAACGCAAAGTCGCCGATCCCAGATCCAGGCTCGACAGCGGGATCACCACCACGTCCGGATGCTGGCGGCGCAAAGCGGGGAGGAATTGCGACGCTTCGCCGACGATCACCATCACTGCCCCGTCCGGATCGATCAGCTCGGCGGCGGCGCTTCGGGCCTCGTCGGGAGACACGGCGGAGATCGCCTTCTGGTAGCGCAAGATCTCGTCCGGGCTGACGCCCTTGGAGACATAGGTGGCGATCGTGTCGGCGAGGCCCGACGTGGTCTCGATGTTGCGGCCGAAGCTGCCGTTCAGAACCGCCTGGCGGGTCGCCAGCTCGGCGGCCGGAATCGGCTCCGCGCCAAGCCTGCGCATCTCAGCGACGATCAACCCGAGCACTTCGGGCGCGGTCGGGTTCTTGGTCTGGGTCGAGGCGTAGAAAGGACCCACTCCGAGCCTCGTGTCGAGGCTGCTCCGCGCGCCGTAGGCCAGGCCGCGCTTGATCCTGATCTCCTGGTTGAGCCGCGACGAGAAGCCGGTGCCGAGCACCGCATTGGCGACCAGCGCGCGGTAGAAACGCGGGTCGCTGCGCGCGATTCCGAGCCGGGCGACCGCGACCGCGGCCTGGCCGGCGCCGGGCATGTCGATTACGATCACTTTCGGGCCGCCGGCGGAGGGCGCCGCCGCCGGAAGCGGACGGGCCGTCCCGCTCGCGGACCAGGAGCCGAAATGCCTCTCGGCCAGAGCCCGCGCCTGCGCCGGGGTGACGTCCCCGGTCAGGATCAGGGTCGCATTGCCCGGCGTCCACAAGGCGCGATAGGCGGCGGTGACGTCGTCGCGGCCGATCGCCTTCAGCGATTGCGGCGTTCCGGCCGACGGATGGCCGTAAGGCGCCTGGCCGTAGATCGCGCGCTCGGCGACCAGAGCGGCGACCGACCCGGGATCCTTCATCGATACGGTGACATTGTCGATCGCGAGCGCGCGCTGGCGCTCGAGCTCCTCGGCCGCGAAAGCCGGGTTGCGGGCGACGTCGGCGATGATCGCCAGCGCCGGATCGGCCTGGTCGCTCTTGACCGTGACCGAGACGCTCATCTCGTCCCAGTCGGCGCCGCTGTTGAGCGAGGCTCCGAGCGCTTCGACGGCCTGGGCGATCTCGGTTGCCGAGCGGGTCGCCGTTCCCTGGGTGAGCAAAGACGCGGTCAGCTCGCCGAGCCCGTCCTTGCCCGCCGGATCGGCCGACGAGCCGCCGCGCACGACCATGGCGGCGCTGACCAGAGGAAGCTCATGCCGTTCGACGGTGACGATCGTCAGGCCGTTGGCGAGGCGCTGGAGCGAGGGGCGCGGGATCGCGGCCTCCAGCTCGCGACCGGCCGGCGGCGGAGCGACCCGCTCGGCCGCCGGGGCCGGCCGGACGACCGGGATGTCGGCGGGGACGGTCAGCGGATCGGTTCGCACGGTGGAGGCGAGGCGGATCGTGTCGCCGCTTGCTCCGGCCGGCTTCATTTCCTCGGGAAGATAAAGAAGCGATGCGCTTCGCTCGTCGCGAAGCCAGGCCTGCGCGGCGCGCTGGACGTCCGCGGCGGTGACCGCCTGGATCGCGGCCAGACGCTTGTCGGCGGCGGCGGGGTCGCCGGACAGGATCACCGCCTCGGCGAGCGCCGAAGCCTTGCCGTCCACCGTCTCGCGCCCGGTCAGCGAGGCGGTCAGAAGCTCGTTCTTGGCCTCGGCCAGCTCGGCGTCGGTGACCGGCTCATTGCGGATCCGCGCGATTTCGGCGCGGAGTGCCGCCTCGCCGGCTTCGGCGCTCTTGCCGGCGGACATGATCGCGAAGGCGACGAAGGTGCCGGGACCCTGCTTCATCTCGTCGAAGCTCGACGCCTCGCTGGCGATCTGGCTCCGATAGACCAGGGATTCGTAGAGTCGCGAGCTCTGGCCCGCCGAGAGGATCGCGTCGATCACCTCGAAGGTCGCGGCGTCGGGATCGGTGATCGGGGGAAGCGGATAGGAGATCATCGCGGCGGGCAGCGGCGTGTTCGCCTCATAGACCTTGTAGTGGCGCGCCGCGGTTCGCGGCGGCTCGGCGACCCGGACCCGCGGGATCGCCGCGGCGGGCCGGGCGATCGGCGCGAAATAGGAGTCGATCCAGCCGTCGAGCTCGGCCTGGTCGAAATTGCCCGCGACGACCAGCACCGCATTGTCGGGCCGATAATAAGTGGCGTGGAAGGCGCGGACGTCGTCGATCGTCGCCGCGTCCAATTCCTCGATATTGCCGATCCCGGGCCGGGCATAGGGATGAACGTCGTAGGAGATTTGCGGATAATAAAGGAACATCTTGCCGTAGGGCCGGGCGAAGTAGGAGGAGCGCAATTCCTCCTTCACGACGTCGCGCTCGGACGAGAAGAAGCCCGGCTCGATCACCAGGGAGCTCATCCGCTCGGCCTCGGCCCAGAGCAGCCGCCGAAGGTGGTTGGCGGGGACGACCTCGTAATAATTGGTGTAATCGTCGTTGGTCGACGCATTGTTGTAGCCGCCGACATCCTCGGTCAGCCGGTCCATCTGCTCCGGGACCAGGTTCCGGGTCGACTTGAACATCAGATGCTCGAACATGTGGGCGAAGCCCGAGCGTCCGCGCGGATCGTCCTTCGATCCGACATCGTACCAGACCTGGACCGAGACGTTGGAGGTCGAGGTGTCGCGGATCGAATAGACCCGAAGCCCGTTCGGCAGCGTCCGGCTGACATAATCGAGCGGGGCGATCCCCGACGAATGCGGTGCCGGCGCCGGAGCTTCGGTCGCGACGGGAGCTGGGGCCGGAGCGGAAGCGGGCGCGGCGGGGACGATCGCCTGCTTCATCGAGGCGCAGGCGGAAAGAGCGAAAGCGAGCAGCAGCAAAGCGGCACGCGACGAGCAAGAGATCATGATGAGAAGTCCCGGACCGGCGCGCTTGATGCGTCGCCGGTCGGGAGGATTAGGCCCTCAGAACAGCAAAAGGAAGCCGTTGAGGGTGAGCAAAGACCCGGCGAGACCGAGCAGGGCCGAGAGGCCGAGGATCCAGCGGTTGAGCGCCAGGATCGCGACCGATCCGAGCACGAGCGCGAGCTGGAGCAGCACCTCGGCCAGGTCGAAATTGTTGTCGCGCTCGGAGGCATGGTCGAACGCCTGCTCATAGGATTGTGCGCGAGCCTTGATTTCCTTCTTGCCCTCGCCCTTCAGGAGATCGTTGGGCGCCTTGGGATCGGGCTCGCTGTCGTAACGGGCGATGGTCGACTGATAGTCCTTGAGCCTGGCCTCGGCCGCCGGACGGGCGGCCGAAGCGACGGTGCCGGCCTCGAGCGAGGCTTTGAGCTCGTCCGCCGCGATCTCGTACATGGTCTGGCGGACGTTCTTGGCCTGGTAGAAAGCCCAGCTGTCGCTCGCCTTGATATTGTTGGCGACCATGTCGTCGGTCGCGTTGCCGCCGCCCAGTCCGCCGATCGCCAGGACCGCGGCGAGGATTGCGATCAGCAGTGCAGCGCGGTTGCGGAAGCGGTCGTCCGCCGCATGCTCGGCTTTCTCCTCGTGAAGCTCGGCGATCAGCTCGGCGGCGTCGTTCGAATCCATTGTTGCCCTCCCGGTTTCCGGCGGTTCGCTGCCAAAGTTTTCGGGTCAAGTCGAGCCTTGCCGAATGCTTCGGCGGCTGTAGATGCGAAAGGCGACGAACAAGGGAATGATCATGAAGCTGACGCGACTCGCCGCTTTCCTCGCACTCCCGTTCGCGGCCGTCGCCGCTCCCGCCGCCGCTCCGCCGCCGCCCAAGCTGATCGTGGTCATCTCGGTCGACCAATTCTCGGCCGATCTGTTCAACCAGTATCGCCAGCATTTCGACGCCGGCCTTCAGCGTCTTTCGGAAGGGGTGGTCTTCCCGATGGGCTACCAGTCGCACAATGCTACCGAGACCTGCCCCGGCCATTCGACCATCCTCACCGGCTCGCGCCCGGCGCGCACCGGGATCATCGCCAACAATTGGTTCAACCTCAGCACCGCGCGCGAGGACAAGAATATCTATTGCGCGGAGGACGAAAGGGTGCCGGGCAGCAGCGCCACGGGCGGCGGCTATACCGTCTCGACCTGGCACCTGAAGGTGCCGGCGCTTGGCGACTATATGAAGCGCGCCAACCCTGCGAGCCGCGTCGCCGTCGTCGCTGGAAAGGACCGGGCCGCAATCATGATGGGTGGGTTTGGACCCGATCAGAGATGGTGGTGGAACGGAAGAAGTTTCGCGGGACATGGTGGCCCGGAGCCCGCCGCCGTCACCGCCGCCAATCGCGAGATTGCGGACACAATCTCGCAACCACAGCGGGGCCGCGACTTGTCACCCGTCTGCGAAATGCACAGCCGCGCGGTGACGGTCAATGGAGGCGGGCGTCCGGTCGGTGACGGACGATTCGCCCGCTCGGCCGGAGACCGCAGCGGCTTTCGAGCCTCGCCCGATTTCGACAGAGCGACGCTCGATCTCGGTGCATCGCTTCGCCGCGAGATGCGCCTGGGCGAGGGCGGGTCGACCGATCTTCTCATCCTCGGCCTGTCCGCGACCGACTATGTGGGTCATACCTACGGCACCCAAGGCAGCGAAATGTGTCTCCAGCTGATGGCGCTCGACAAGTCGCTGGGCAGGTTCTTCTCGGACCTCGATTCGACCGGCATCGACTATCTGGTGGTTCTGACCGCCGATCACGGCGGGTTAGACATTCCCGAACGTCACAACCAGCACGCCGCCCCGGACGCAAGCCGGGTCGATCCCGCCCTCAACGCGGCGACGATGGGCAAGGCCTTGGCGACAAAGCTTCGACTGGCTGACCCAGTCCTGTTCGGGGACGGTGCCTTCGGGGACATGTACGTCGATCGCAAGCTCACCGTTGCTCAGCGCGCGCGGGTCCTTCGCGAAGCAGTCGCCGCCTATCGCGCGCACCCGCAGGTCGCCGCGGTCTTCACTCGCACCGAGCTACTAGCCGCTCCCCGCCCGTCCGGCCCACCCGATCGCTGGAGCCTGCTGGATCGGGCCAAGGCGAGTTTCGATCCCGAGCGGTCGGGCGATTTCGTCGTCCTGCTTCAGCCGCGCATTACCCCGATCTTCAATACCGGCGGCGGCTATGTCGCGACCCATGGCAGCCCCTGGGACTATGACCGGCGAGTGCCGATCCTGTTCTGGCGCAAGGGAATGACACCGTTCGAGCAGGCGTTGCCGGTCGAGACGGTGGACATCTTGCCGACCCTTGCCGCCCTTATCGGTGTCACCATCCAGCCCGGAACGATCGACGGCCGTTGCCTCGATCTCGACGAAGGTCCGAACGACACCTGTCGCCCCTGAAGAGCTAGCCGGCCAACGCCTCAACCTGCTCGGCGAGCTCGAGCCAGCGGTGCTCGGCCTCATCCTTCTCACGGCGCGCATCGGCTATCGCGGCGGTGAGAGCCTCGAACAGCTTGGGATCCCGCGCGTAGAGATCGGGGTCGCTCAGCGCCGATTCGTCGCGCGCGATCGCTTGCTCCAGCTCTTCGATCCGGACGGGCAGCAAATCGAAATCGCGCTGGTCCTTGTAGCTGAGCTTCCTGTTCCCCTCCCGCTTGCGGGAGGGGTCAGGGGTGGGCCTGCTCGAGGTTGGTCGTTGCCCACCCCGAGACCGTTCCGCGAGCGGGAGGGGGGCTCTTCGCTTGGCGATCCAATCCTCATATCCGCCCGCCACCACGTCGACCTTGCCTGAGCCGTCGAGACCCAAGGTGATCGTCACCGTTCGGTCGAGGAAGTCGCGGTCGTGGCTGACGATGAGGACGGTGCCGTCATAGTCGGCGATCACTTCCTGGAGCAGGTCGAGCGTTTCGAGGTCGAGATCGTTGGTCGGCTCGTCGAGCACCAGCAGGTTCGAGCGGCGTGCGAACTCCCGGGCCAGCAGCAGGCGCGAGCGCTCGCCGCCCGAGAGGCTGCCGATCCTGGCGTCAACCAATTCGGGCGAGAACAGGAATTCCTTGAGATAGCCCTGGACGTGCTTGCGGTGGCCGCGGACGTCGACCCAATCGCCGCCGTCGGCGAGTATATCGCGGACCCTCTTGTCGGGATCGAGCAATTTGCGCTGCTGGTCGATGACGATCCCGGTGAGTGTCTTGGCCCGCGTGACCGCGCCTTCGTCGGGCTCGAGCTCTCCGGTCAACAATCTGAGCAGGGTGGTCTTGCCCGTGCCGTTGGCGCCGACCACGCCGATCCGGTCGCCGCGCTGGATGCGCAGCGTGAAATCGCGAACGATCGTCCGGTCGCCGAAGCGCTTGGCGACCCGATCGGCATCGATCACCATCTTGGTCTTCACCTCGTCATTGCCGAGGCCGAGCTTCGCGGTTCCGGCCGGTCCGAGCATTGCCGCGCGCTGGGCGCGCATCTCGTGCAGTTTGGCCAGCCGCCCCTGGTTGCGCTTGCGACGCGCCGTCACTCCGCGCTGGAGCCAGTGCAGCTCGAGCTTCAATTTGGCGTCGAGCTTCTCCGCGGCCCGTGCTTCCTCGGCATAGACCGCCTCGGTCCAGGCGTCGAAGCCGCCGAAGCCGATCTCGGCTCGTCGAAGGCTTCCGCGGTCGAGCCACAAAGACGAGCGGGTCAGCCGCCTGAGGAACGTCCGGTCGTGGCTGATCGCGATGAAGGCGCCGGTGTAACGGCCCAGCCAATCCTCGAGCCATTCGATCGCGGCGAGATCGAGATGGTTGGTCGGCTCGTCCATCAGCAGCACTTGCGGATCGCGCGCTAGAGCGCGTGCAATGGCGGCTCGCCGCCGCTCTCCGCCCGACGCGGTCGCCGCCGGCCGGTCGAGATCGACCCCCAGCTGGCCGGCGATTGAATCGACCTCGTGCGCGGGCGGCGCATCGGGCCCGCTCAGCGCGAAGTCGCGCAGAGTTGCGAAATTGGCGACCGGGGGATCCTGTTCGAGCAGGACCACCTTGATTCCGGGCTGGATCGTTCGCCGTCCTTCGTCGGTCTCGATCAGGTCGGCCAGGCATTTGAACAAGGTCGTCTTGCCCGCGCCGTTGCGCCCGATCAGTGCCAGCCGGTCGCGCTGGCCGATGAACAGGTCGAGGCCGCGGAACAGCCAGCGCCCGCCCTGGACGAGTCCGAGATCTTCAAATGCGAGAACAGGAGCTGCCATTGCGGTCACATAGGGTTGGCGAGCGACGACGTCACGCTCGTCGGCGACTGTGCCGACAGTGCCGAGATTGGCGCCGGATCGAGAGAAATGCACAGACGCATGATCCTCGAACGGACCTCGCCGATCTCGATGTTGCGGCGCCCGCAATCCCTCGGCTCGGGGGGCGGCAATGATTCAACCGCCCTCGATCGCCGCCGATTGCAGTGCACGATCCACCTGGAATCAGCTCGAATTGCGCTAGGCGAGCCTGCGACGATGTGAGAATGTTTGTGGTGACGAATCGAAACGAAACAGGGAATTAGACCGACCGGGAGGATTGGGCAGAGGGGGACTGTCGATGCGACTTTCGATATTTTTGCTGTTTGCGGCCGGCATCATTGGAGGCATTCAATCGGCTTCGGCCTTCCAGGTCGGTCGGATCGCGGTGGGTTCCAGCCGGGCGGAAGTAGGTATGGTCGCCGCGCCCAATGAAGACTGCCAGGGACCGGTCACGATGGTCGCAGCCGGCGAAGGGACCGTGGGGATTCTCGACGAGATCAATTCGAAGATCGTTCTGCTGGGCCCGACCGCCGCGCGTGACGTCCCATTGCCTGGTGATTTGGCCGATCTTACCGACATTGTCGTCACTACGCGGGGTTTCGTCGTCCTCGACGCGATGGGGAAGGTCGCCGCAGTTGATGGACAGGGCTCGCTGCTCGACCGGGCGTCGGCCGGAATCAACCCCGAGGCCGGCACTCCGCGCTTCGCGACGGGGAATGACGGCCGCCTCTATGTCGAGAATTTGAGCGGAGAGCGTGTTTCGGCCGGCGTGGACCCTGAAAAAGCGGGTGTCCCAACCGGGTCGGACGGACGACCATCGGCAGCCGGATCGTATCGCGTCAACGGACGAAACACCGGAAGAATCAGCATGGCGAACGATCGGGTCACGGGCCCACTTTCGTCGATCACCCTTAGCTCTACCCGGCGAATCGCGGATGCTTCGGTGATTTGGGTCGAACCCGGCGCCGGAGCGCTGGTGGCGTTGCAGGAATACCGCCGATTGCCGACCGAAGCGGCATTCGTGCGATTGGTGAAGATCGATCCGGCGGGCAATCCCATTTCGGAAGCCTATCTTCGACCGGAAAATTTTGCATGCGGAACCCGGCGTCCGGTTGCCCGACTTTCAGATGGCCGGATTGTCGCCCTTGCAGTGAAGAACGGCACTCGGCTGGAGCTGGAGAATGTCGTCTTCCAGCCGATCGGAGCATCGCCAGCAATCGAGCTCGGATTGGCTGCGGGCCCAAGCACGATGCTGATTTCCAACGAAACCGGCGCGCTTGAAAGAATGGAGCGAGCCAATGGAAATACCGGGACGATCCTTGTCGGCCTGAACCCGATCAGTCGGGATCAGATTCTGGCCCGCGCGCGTGCCGCGCTGGAGCTGCAATGGCATTTGGATCAGGCGAATTTCGCCCGGGCCAACGTGCCCAATCTGTGCAGCCCGCCCACCAATATCTGGAGACGGCCGCACCGCCTGGATGCGGCGGTCGGCCAGGACGTGAAGGGCATTCCATATAAATGGGGAGGCTATTTCCAGTCGTTGGACGCCTTCGCCCAACGGCTTCAAAGCGGAGATCTCGCCGGCAGCGTCTGCACGTGTCGAAACGGGAATTGCGTCTATGCTCGAGCGGCGGGATTGGACTGCTCCGGATTCGTCTCCTACGCCTGGAGGACCGGGAACTATTACACGACGGCGAGTCTGCCCAGCAGCAACGTCAGCTTCCAAATCAATTGGGCGCAACTGCAACCCGGAGATATCGTCAATCGCGTAGGCCGGCATGTGCGCCTCGTCGAATCCGTTCAATCCTCGCCAACCGGACCGCGGGTCACGGTGATTGAATCGGCGACGAACAAATCATGCGGAGGCGTTTGCAGGCGAACCTACTCGCAGGCGGAATTGCAGCACCAGGGTTATGTTCCGCGCCGTCGCCTGGCATTGGCTAACTAGTACGGTGGGCTCAGTGGCTCGTAAATTGTATTTCCTGATTGCCATCGTAATGGCAATAGCGCCTTGGGGGGTGCGAGCCCAAAATCTGAATTGTATTTATAATAATTATCGTGGTGCGACCGTCTTGGTGGAATACCAATACAAGGCGAGTAGTGATGGCGTTGTTGATGATGGCGCTGAAAAAGGTAGTGGGTTCATCGTATCGCCGGATGGGTACATGCTCACGAATGCTCATGTAGTGACACCGGACGAAACGACAAACATTACTTCAGAGATTTTCAACGTGAGGGTCAAATATCTTCATGCACAACCTGTTATTGCTGAGCTCATCGCTCGCGATTACGTCCACGACCTCGCGCTGCTAAAACTGTCACCGCCGAAAGACGGGACTTCGTGGCTTACGATGCCTGTGAGCAACAAGACGACGCTTGACGTCGGCTCAACCATAGCAGGTCTGGCGTTTTCCCCTGGAGATGCCGCTTTGATACCGCCTGGCACGAAGACTACGGACGAAGCTTATATCGACGATAAGCCTGTGCCGTGGTGGCAAACAAGCCTTAATGTAACTCCGGGGAATAGTGGCGGTCCCATATTTAGCAGCGATGGTACCGTTGTAGGGATTGCAGTGGCTTTGAACAGAAATTCTCAGGCGGTTTCATATGTTATTCCGATCGCCCTTGCGCGTGACCTAATAGCAAGGGCTGGCGCACGCCTTCAGGAGGCTAGCGAGTGTGCAGCCCGGTGAGGTGCCGCAAGCGCACTTCTTGCCCCAGTGCTTTCCGCCGACCCATTTCGGTGGCTTGAGCTAAAGCAGCTGTCGGCTTCGGTGGCGGCCTGCGGTGAAGCACTTTGGCTCGAATGGATCGACCAGTCCACGGTGGAAATGCCGGCGCCGACTATGAAAGCGCGCGTTTTGCGGGCCTCTCGGTATCCGCCGCAGCAAGTGCGAACCGGGGGAAGACACCGTCAATATCTGGTCCCGCAGTTTCGGGTAATGGGCCCAATCACCCTTTTGGGCGATGGTCGGCGGCCTTGCTTCGCTTTAGGTCTCCGCGATCAAGAACAGGAGGCGCGGATATGTCGGTAATTGGAATGGGTGGCTTCTTCTTCCGGGCAAAAGACACCAAGGCGCTCAAGGCCTGGTATCGAGAGCATCTCGGAGTCGGTGGTGGAATCGGCACAGGGCCGGACGGCCAGTCCAACGAATATTGCTGGTATCATGAAGGCGGCCCGATGGTGTTCGAGCCGTTCCAGGCCGACACCGATTACTTCCCCAGCGATCGGAGCGCGATGATCAACCTGCGCGTTCGCGACCTCAGAGGCATGGTCGAACAGCTCCGCGGCGCGGGAATCGAGGTGATCAACGAGATGTGGGACACCGAAGCGGGCAGCTTCGCCCGGATCCACGATCCCGAAGGCAATCCTATCGAATTGTGGGAGCCGCCGGCGAAGGCGTGAACTTCCCGGCACCTCCCCGTCATCCCGGGCTTGACCCGGGATCCATGAACGCGGCCGGACGCGAATTCGCAATGACCATGTTCATGGATGCTGAACCATGTTCAGCATGACGATCCTGGTCGAGACTGCGGCGTTCGTCCCTCAATGCCGCTTGAAATATTGCACTTCGCGCTCGTGCTTCTCCGCCGCCTCGCGCGAGCCGAAGGTGCCGAGATTACGACGCTTGCCGGTTTTCGCATCCTTCTTGCGCGAGTAGAGCCGAAATTCGCCGGACTTGAGCTTGCGGATCATGGCGCCTGAACACGGGCAGGTGCCGACGGGTTCCTAGCGCCGCCCGCCGCTCAGCCGCTTCCCCATTCTTATCGCCTGCTGCTTGCCATAGCGGGTCTTGCGCGTGCCCGGCCGGCCCTCGGTCGCCCGGCCCTGGGCCTGGACGACCCTTTCATGCTCCGGGATTCCGAGCTCGTCCGCTTCGAGCCGGCGGATCTCGTCGCGGAGGCGGCCGGCTTCCTCGAACTCGAGATCGGCTGCGGCCTTGCGCATGCGCTGCTCGAGATCCTCGATATAGGCGCGCAGATTGTGGCCGACGAGGTGCGGGCGATCGTCGTCGCCGGTGTCGACCATGACGCTGTCGCGGTTGGTGACGTGGCTCATAATGTTCTGGATGTCGCGCTTGATCGTGGTCGGCGTGATCCCGTGCGCTTCGTTATACTCTTTCTGCTTCTGGCGCCGCCGGTCGGTCTCGCGAAGCGCGCGCTCCATCGATCCGGTGATCCGGTCGGCATAGAGGATGACCCGGCCCTCGACGTTGCGCGCGGCTCGGCCGATCGTCTGGATCAGGCTGGTCTCCGAGCGGAGGAAGCCTTCCTTGTCGGCGTCGAGGATCGCGACCAGGCCGCATTCGGGGATGTCGAGACCCTCGCGAAGCAGGTTGATCCCGACCAGAACGTCATAGACTCCGAGCCTGAGGTCGCGGATCAGCTCGATCCGCTCCAGGGTTTCGACGTCCGAATGCATGTAGCGGACCTTGAGCCCCGCCTCGTGGAGGAACTCGGTCAGATCCTCCGCCATACGCTTGGTCAAGGTGGTGACGAGGGTCCGATAGCCTTTCTTCGCTGTCTCGCGAGCCTCATGGATCAGGTCGTCGACCTGGTCCTCGACCGGCTTGATCGTCACCGGCGGATCGATCAGGCCGGTCGGCCGGATGACCTGCTCCGAGAAGACCCCCCCGGTCTGTTCCAGCTCCCACGGGCCGGGAGTCGCCGACACAGCGACCGATTGCGGGCGCATCGCGTCCCATTCGTTGAACCGAAGCGGCCGATTGTCGATGCAGCTCGGCAGCCGGAAGCCATATTCGGCGAGGGTGATCTTCCGCCGGTGGTCGCCTCGCGCCATCGCCCCGATCTGCGGAACGGTCTGGTGGCTCTCGTCGACGAACAGCAGAGCGTTTTCCGGCAAATATTCGAACAGGGTGGGCGGCGGCTCACCGGGGAGGCGGCCGGTCAGGAATCGGCTGTAATTCTCGATACCCGCGCAGCTTCCGGTGGCGGCGATCATCTCCAGGTCGAAATTGGTGCGCTGCTCGAGCCTCTGGGCCTCGAGCAATTTGCCCTCGGCGATCAGCTCCTTCAGCCGCTCGGCGAGCTCGTGCTTGATCGCCTCCATCGCCTGCTTGAGCGTCGGGCCGGGAGTGACATAGTGCGAGTTGGCATAGACCTTGACGTAATCGAGGCTGGCGATCTTCTTGCCGGTCAGCGGGTCGAACTCGACGATCTCCTCGATCTCGTCGCCGAAGAAATTGATCCGCCAGGCCATATCCTCATAGTGGGACGGGAAGATCTCCAGATTGTCGCCGCGCACTCGGAAATTGCCGCGGGCGAAGGCCTGGTCGTTACGCTTGTACTGGAGCGCGACCAGCTTGCGGATGATCTCGCGCTGGTCCTGCACCTCGCCTTTCTTGAGGCTGAAGGTCATCGCCGAATAGGTCTCGACCGAGCCGATTCCGTAGAGGCAGGAGACCGAGGCGACGATGATCACGTCGTCGCGCTCGAGAAGCGCCCGGGTCGCCGAATGGCGCATCCGGTCGATCGCCTCGTTCACCGAGCTTTCCTTCTCGATATAGGTGTCGGAGCGCGGCACATAGGCCTCGGGCTGGTAATAATCGTAATAAGAGACGAAATATTCGACCGCATTGTCGGGAAAGAAGCTCTTGAACTCGCCATAGAGCTGGGCGGCGAGGATCTTGTTGGGCGCGAGGACGAGCGCGGGCCGCTGCAATTCCTCGATCACCCGCGCCATGGTGAAGGTCTTGCCCGATCCGGTCACGCCCAGAAGCACCTGGGTCTGCTCGCCGCCGCGCATCTGCTCGACCAGCTCGGCGATCGCCGCCGGCTGGTCGCCCGCCGCCTCGTAATCGGAGACGAGCTTGAACCTGCGCCCGCCCTCGGCTTTCTCGGGGCGGCTCGGCCGGTGGGGGACGAATTCCTTGTCGGTATCCGGCTCTTCGAGGCCGGTCCTGATCGCTATCGGCATGAAGCCTATATGGTGTCTCGAGCGCCCGTCCGCCAGCACGCAGACGCGCCATCTCGCATAATCGACCGGGCCGGGTTACACGGGGGGAAACAAGGGGAGAGAAAGAATGACGACACGGTTCCTGATCGCCGCGAGCCTGCTCGCGCTTGCCGCCTGCGGAAGCAAGAGCGACGGCAATTCGTCCGGCGGCAGCGGCGGCGGCGGACTTCTCGGCGGCCCGGTCCAGCTCCAGCCCGGCGAATGGGAAGTCACCTCCCGCCTGGTCGATTTCAAGGCGCCCAACATGCCGGCCTCGGTCACCGAACGGATGAAGGCGGCGCCGGCGACGACCAAGCGCGATTGCATGACCGAGGAAGAAGCGAAGGGGCCGAAGGCGGATTCGTTCGCTCCGCCCTCGGAAGGTCAGAATTGCAAGCAGGACGATTTCGTCTGGGGCAACGGCCGGATCCACGGCAAGACCAGCTGCGAGGGCTCCAACGGCGCGGGCAAGATGTCGATGACGATGGACGGCACCTACACGCCGACCAGCATGGACATCACCGTCAAGAGCGAGAACGAGGTCAACCATATGCCGGCGAGCATGGAGATGCGGATCAGCGGCCGGAGGATCGGCGAATGCCCGGCCGGCGAGGCCGGCAAGGCCGGTTAAAGCCGCCGCCGCTGGAACAAGCTTCGCGCTCTTGCGTCGGGCCGGGATGACCGGACGGATTCAGGCTTGAAAGTCAGGGTGATCGTCAATCGCGGCGGCGGCTCGTTCAACGAACGCGCCGCCGCCGAGCTTGAGGGCCTGTTCGGCGAGGCCGGGGTCGAAGCGGACGTCCGGCTCGTCGAGCCCGGCTGCCTCCACGACGAATTCGCCGAGGCCGCGGACGCTCCCGATCTTCACGCAGTCGTCGCGGCGGGCGGCGACGGCACGATCAGCTGCGCCGCCGGAGCCCTCGCCGGCAGCGACAGGCCGCTCGGGGTCCTGTCGTTCGGAACCCTCAACCATTTCGCCCGCGACGCCGGCCTTCCGGCCGACATCAAGGAAGCGGTCGCGGCGATCGCAGGAGGCCGAACCCGCGCGGTCGACGTCGCCGAGGTCAACGGCCGGGTCTTCATCAACAACAGCGCGGTCGGCCTCTATCCCCTGATGGTGCGCGAGCGCGAGGCTCAGCAGCGCAACCTCGGCCGAAGCAAGAGATTCGCCATGCTGGTCGCCAGCATCAGGGCCCTCTATCGCTTCTCGCGGCGGCGCCTCACCATCCGGCTTTCCGGCGGCCAGGCCCCGATCGAGACGCCCTTGCTGTTCGTCGGCAACAATCATTACGACACCAGCCTGTTCGCGCTCGGCCGCCGCGAGGCGGTCGACCGGGGCGAGCTCTGCCTCTACGCCCCGCTTGCGCGCGGCCGGTTCCATTTCGTCGCCTTGTCGCTTCGAAGTCTGTTCGGCCGGCTCGACCAGGTTCGGGACTTCGTCAATCTGGACGGGATCGAATCGGTCGAGGTCGATTCCAGCCGCAAGCTTCTCGCCGTTTCTACCGACGGCGAGACCTGGAGCCTCGAGACTCCGCTTCGCTACCGGATCCGGCCGGGCGCACTGGGCCTGCTCGTCCCCGAGCCGCCAGCGCCGGAACGCTGAAGCTCCGGCCGGCTTCGGTCGCGACGAAGCGAGCCGGATCGATCCCGCGGGCGCGGAGAGCGGCGGCGAGCCGGCGCGGCGGATCGCCGATCGGCTCGAAGGTGAGCTGGAACGTGCCCCAATGCACCCCGAGCGCCATTGCCGGCCCAAGCCGCTCGAACGCCGCGACCGATTCGTCGGGATCCATATGGTTGGACTGCATGATCTCGCGCGGCTGGTAGGCGCCGATCGGCAGGATTGCGAGGCGGAACGGGCCGTGAGGCGCCGCATCGCTCGCCCAGCTGCCGTCGCCCCAGCCGGTATCGCCGGCGAAGAAGATGTTGCCGCCGGGCAGCAGCACGGTGAACCCCGACCACAGCGCCCGGTTGCGGTCGGTGCCCCAGCGGCTCGACCAGTGATGGACCCGCTCGATCCGCACCTGCGCTGTCGGCGCACAGCGCGCGGTCGGCGGGCAGCCGGCGAAGATGCTGATCTTCTCGCCCCAGTCGCCGCGGCGCGACTTTATTCCGGACCATTTGAGGATCGTGTCGTTGCCCAGCCCGGTGACGATCGCCGGCCGGTCGCGCGCCCACAGCCGCTTCAGCGTCGGCAAATCGAGATGGTCGTAATGATTGTGGCTGACGAGGACGAGATCGATCTTCGGCAGATCGTCGAACCGGACTCCGGGGGCCCTTACCCTTTTCGGCCCGAGCGGCGGGAAGGGCGAGGCGATGTCGCTCCAGATCGGGTCGGTGAGGATGTTGAGCCCATGGGTCTGGACGAGCACGGTGGCGTGGCCGATCCAGGTCACCAGCATCCCGTCCCCGATCACCCGTGCCGGCGGCCGGGTCTGCCGCACCGGCACATGATCGGGCCAGGGCGCCCGCCCGTCGCCGGTGAGAAAACGGTTCATGTAGCGGGTCGGCGGTCCCCGCGGCCCGGCCTCGCGGCCGGCGCCCGGATTGACGAAGCGTTTGCCGTCAAAATGGTCGCTTGCCGGTCCGCGATAATAGATCCGATCGAGGAAGATCGGCAGCAGCGTCGGAGTGAAGCAGATCGCGACGACCGCGAACAGCAGCACGGTTCCAATTCCGCGAAGCAGCTTCTTCATCAATCGCGACATGGTGTCGGACGCGTCCGGCTGAAAGAGCGTCAGAGCGGATCGATGGCGAAACCGGGAGGGGCCCCGGGCTCGCGATGCTCCTCATGATACATATCCATGACGAGGTCGTAGCGCCCCGGCGCCGCGGCGCCGCAGTCCAGCGGGAACAGGTCGACGATCGTCCCGTAGGCGCCGATTCCGCCGCTTCGGCGCTGGCCGATGCTTGGGCGAGCCCCGCCGGCGCAGCGCAGCCGGGCGAGATAGGCGCGTTCGCCTTCCGGACCGCCGACCCGCACCGGATTGGCGACGCTGCCGAGCGGATGCTTCGAGGCCTCGGCGACGACCTGCTCGTAATCCGAATCGACCTCGCCGAGCTCGTTCAGCATCTGCTCGGGCGAGGTCGTCCGGTCGCCCGGTCTGGGCTGGGCGGACGCCGCGGTTGCGCCGAGGGTGGCGGCCAGGACGATCAGGGCGAAAGGTCTGCTTCGCATGCGGGCTCCGTTCCGGACAGGCGCGGACCTTAGAGCGCGGACCGCCAAAGTATACAGGATTCGGGCGGGCGATTTTTCATTTCGATACCGACCCGCAACGATGTAAGGCCGCGCCGGTCCGGCGGGACATGTTCGATCCATTACTGCTCGCCCGCCGGACAGGAACAAGCGCGCCTACCGCGCGTCTTTACATGCGTATCGCCGCTCGGACCTGTTGGCTGGCCGGCGTCGTCACAGGAGGGAAGAAAAATGGGTTGGATTCTGATTATCATCGTCGGTGGCATTCTCGGCTGGCTCGCCAGCATCGTCATGCGCACTGACGCCCAGCAGGGCATGCTCCTCAACGTCGTCGTCGGCATCGTCGGCGCGATCATCGGCGGCCTGCTTCTTTCGCCCCTGATCGGCGGTGCTCCAATCACGTCGGGCTCGTTCGACATAAGGTCGCTGCTCGTCTCGTTCCTCGGAGCGGTCGTCCTGCTCGCGATCATCAACCTCTTCCGCCGCGGCTCGGTGCGCTAGACGCAGTTTCCGCGGATCAATTGGCCGCCCGGACGCGAGTCCGGGCGGCCTTTTCTTTGGCGCTCGAATCGATCAGGAGCGAAAGGACCGAGAGGGGAGTAAGGAAAGATGCGAAAGATCGTCGGCGCCGCTTTCGTTTCGCTCGACGGAGTGATGCAGGCGCCCGGAGGCCCCGAGGAGGACCCGACCTGCAGTTTCGAGCTGGGCGGATGGCTCGCGAAATATTTCGACGAGGCGGTCGACAGGAGAATCGACGCCTGGTTCTCCCAACCGTTCGACCTGCTTCTGGGGCGGCGGACCTACGATATCTTCGCGGCCTATTGGCCGTTCGTCGAAGGCCATCAGAGCGCGATCGGCCAACGCTTCGACAAAGCCGCCAAATATGTCGTCACCCATGGCGACCAGCCGCTTCCGTGGCAGAACAGCCACCGCGTTCCCGACCTGGACCGGCTTGCCGAGATCAGGAATGGCGACGGCCCCGATCTGATCATCCAGGGCAGCAGCACGCTCTACCCGCAATTGCTCGCCGCCGGCCTGATCGACCAATTGGTGGTGATGACCTTCCCCTTGCTCCTCGGTTCGGGGAAGAGATTGTTCGGCGATGGGACTCCGCCGAAATCGCTGCGGATGGTCGAGCCTGAGGTCTCGCCGGGCGGCAATATCATCGCGACCTACGAGCCGGACGGAGAAGTCGAGCCGGGCGACTTTTCGGCGATCGAGCCGAGTCCCGCCGAGCGCGATCGCCGCGCCAGGATGAAGGAAGGCAGCTGGTGAAGGCGGCGCCGCGCGTCACCGCCGTCCCGGTCAGTCCAGCTCGAAGCTGACCGAGACGCTCACCGAAACGCTCTGCTCGCCGGGCTCGATCGCGGTTGAAGCCGCGGAGGCGGTCATCATCCGCATCCGCTCCATCGGAACCGGCATCATCGCTCCGGCCTCGCTGATCGAGATGATCCGCCCGACCCGCTTGCCGATCGCTCGGGCGTAGATCTCGGCCCGCGCCCGCGCCGCGGCGACCGCCGCCACCCGCGCTTCATCCATCGCCCGCTCGGGCTTGTCGATTCCGAGCATCGGTCCGTTGATCTGATTGGCGCCCTGGGCGACCAGAGCGTCGAGGATCGATCCTGCCGAAGCGATGTCGCGGAAGCGCACCGAGACGTTGTTGTTGGCGCGATAGCCGACGATCTGCGGATTGCCGCCGTTCGGCTCCTGCCGATAGTCCGGATAGAGGTTGATCGAGCTGGTCTGGATGTCGCGGTCGGCGATCCCGGCCCGCTTCAGGGCCTGGCGGACCGCGGCCATCTGCCGGGCGTTCTGCTCGAGCGCCCCGCTCGCGGTCGGAGCGGTCGTGACGACTCCGGCGCTGATCACGGCGATGTCCGGGACTCGGCTGACCTCGCCGGTCGCGACCACGTCGAGGCGGGTGCCGCTCATCGTCGCGGTTGCGGTGGACTGGGCAGGCGCGGGGCTCAACGGAAGCGCCGCACAGGCCAGCAAAGCGGCAAGCGTCAGGGTTCGGATCTTCATCTCATCCTCTCAATCTACCGGGGCCGGGCGCGGCCCGCTTCCGATCAAACGCACATCGCCCTGCATCCTTCCTGAACGAGGCTCAGGGTCCGGACCCTAAATTCCGGGTTGACCGAAAGGATCGAAGCTGTGATTTTGTACGGGATGACCCTTCGCCTGGCCTCCTTCGGAATCCCCGGCGCCGCTTCGACGGCGTCCGGCTCCCTTATGGCCTGGCATTGGTGGCGGACCATGTCCCCCGCGGCGGCGCGCATGCATCGATGGTGATCCGGATTCCCTAGATCCGCACTCCACCCAAGCAGGCCCGCCATTCCGGCGGGCTTTTTTTTCGCTCCGCACCCGAAGGATCCCATCATGTACATGAACGCCAGCCTGGCCCCGGCAACGTCCGTCGAAACTGTCCCGCCCACCGTCGCGGAGGATGCTCTTGCCGACCTTTACGCGGGCACTTCGCTCAACAGCCTCCAGGCCGAGCGCCTGTTCGGCGAGCTGGTCGAGGGCAGGCTCGCCGAGCCGATGATCGCGGCGATGCTGATCGCTCTGAGGCTCAAGGGGGAGACCAAAGAGGAGCTGATCGGCGCTGCCCGCGCGCTCCGCTCCGCCGACCTGAATTTCCCGAGGCCCGATTATCTGTTCGCCGATTCCTGCGGGACCGGCGGCGACGGATCGGGCTCGATCAACGTCTCGACCGCGGCGGCCTTCGTCGCCGCGGCGGCGGGTCTGCCGGTCGCCAAGCACGGCAACAGGTCGGTCACCTCGCGCTGCGGTTCGGCCGACGTGCTCGAGCATCTCGGCGCCAGGCTCGACATCTCGCCCGAGCAATCGCGGCGGGCGCTCGACGAGACCGGCTTCTGTTTCCTGTTCGCGCCGCTTTATCATCCCGGCCTCAAACATGCCGGACCGGTCCGCCGGGCGCTTCGGGTGCGGACGATCATGAACGTGCTCGGCCCGTGCGTGAACCCGGCCGAGCCGGACGTGCAGTTGCTCGGAGTCGCCGATCCGCTGATGCTCGAGCCGGTGGCGGCGACTTTGGCAGCGCTCGGAGTCGCCGAGGCGCTCGTCGTCCATGGCGGCGGAATGGACGAGATCGCGCTCCACTCCGAGACCGAGGCGGTTCGGCTGAGCGGCGGCAGGTTCGAGCGGCTGACCATCGCACCCGAGCAGGCCGGGCTCCAGCGCCGGCCGGCCGAGACTCTGAAAGGCGGCGGCCCGGAGGAGAATGGCGAACGGCTGAAGAGCCTGCTGATGGGCTATGCGCTGCCCGCCGAGAATGAGGTGGTCGCTCTCAACGCGGGCGCTTTGCTGATGACCGCCGGGCTCGCCTCGGATCTCCGCGAAGGCGTGGCGATGGCGATGGACGTCACCGCCTCGGGCGAGGCTTATCGCCGGCTCAGATTGTTCGTCGAGGCGAGCAATGGCTGAATCCGGGATTCTCGCCGAGATCGTCGCCCGCAAGCGCGCCGACGTCGCCGCCCGCCTTGACGGGGTCGGAATCCATGCCTTGCGGGCCTGGGCCGAGCCCAGCCGGCGCGACTTCCGCGCCGCGCTTGGCCGGCCCGGCGCGCGCTTCATCTTCGAGGTCAAACGCGTATCGCCATCGCAGGGCGCCTTGCGGACGGACGCCGATCCGGCCGCGATCGCGCGCTCTTATGCCGGCGCGGCCGATGCGGTCAGCGTCCTCACCGACGCGCCTTATTTCGGCGGATCGCTCGACGATCTCGCGGCGGTGCGCCGCGCCTATGACGGACCGATCCTCGCCAAGGATTTCATCGTCGATCCGCGCCAGGTCGCCGAGGCCCGGCTTCACGGCGCCGACGCGGTGCTGGCGATCCTGTCGGTGCTCGACGATCGCGAAGCCGAATCGGTGATGGCGGAAGCGCGCGGGCTCGGGATGCATGTCCTTGTCGAAGCGCATGACGAGACCGAGGTGCGGCGCGCGGTCCGGCTCGGCGCCGGCATCGTCGGAATCAACAACCGCGACCTCAAGACGATGGAGACCGATCTCTCGACGACCGAACGTCTCTCGCGCCTGGTGCCTGCCGACCGCCTGCTCGTTGCCGAGTCGGGGATCGGCTGTCGCGCCGACGTCGAGCGGCTGAGCAGGCATGCCGACGCTTTCCTGGTGGGATCGACGCTGATGCGCGCCGGCGATCCGGCGCTGGCCGCGCGCGCTCTGGCCTATGGCCGGGTCAAGATATGCGGCCTCACCAATGCCGCCGACGTCGAGGCCGCCGCGGCTTCGGGCGCCTCTTATGCCGGCCTGGTGATGGTGCCCGGCACTCCGCGCGCGGTCGGCCGGAGCGAGGCCGAGGCGATTGCCGAAGCTTCGCCGATTCCGGTCGTCGGGGTGTTCCGCAACGAGAAAGCGATGGAGGTGGCCGCCGCGGCGCGCTCGCTCGGCCTCCACGCCGTCCAGCTCCATGGCGAGGAAGACGGCGCTTACATCCGCGCGCTCCGCTCGATGCTCCCGCCCGAGACCGAGATCTGGGCCGCGGCCGCCGTCGGGCGCGATCTTCCGCAGCCGCGCCTCGGCGCCGACCGCACTTTGTTCGACACCAGGATCGGCAACCGCTCCGGCGGCACCGGAATTCCCTTCGACTGGCGCCGGGTGCGCGGTCGGAGCGATCTGCCCGGCGGCATCCTCGCAGGCGGCCTTTGTCCCCCCAATGCCGCCGCCGCCGGGCGGGTCGGCGCCTTCGCTCTCGACGTCGGGTCGGGGGTGGAGGCGTCGCCCGGCCGCAAGGACAAGAGAAAGCTCGCCGCCTTTTTCGAGGCGCTTCGGCCGGCGGCGCGCGATAGTCTCGCGACATGCTGAGCGACGGCCGCTTCGGCGCTTTCGGCGGCGCGTTCGTGCCGGAGATATTGATGCCCGCGCTCGAGCAGCTCGAGGCCGCCTTCGTCGCCGCTCAGGAGGATGAGGACTTCCAGGCCGAGCTTACCCGCTTGCTCTCCACCTATGCCGGCCGGCCGACCCCGCTCACCCGCTGCCGCAACCTCGGCGGCGAGCGCGCGCGAATCTATCTGAAGCGCGAGGACCTGCTCCACGGCGGGGCGCACAAGACCAATCAGGTGCTCGGCCAGGCCCTGCTAGCCAGACGGATGGGGAAGAGCCGGATCATCGCCGAGACCGGCGCCGGCCAGCACGGGGTCGCGACCGCGATGGTCGGCGCCCTGTTCGGCCTCAAGACCCGGATCTACATGGGCGCCGACGATGTCGAACGGCAGCGGCTCAACGTCTTCCGAATGGAGCTGATGGGTGCCGAAGTGGTCCCGGTGACCAGCGGCGGCCGCACCCTCAAGGACGCGGTCAACGAGGCCCTGCGCGACTGGACCGCGAGCTTCGCAGACACCCATTATCTGCTTGGCACCGTCGCCGGTCCGCACCCGTTCCCGACGATGGTCCGCGAATTTCAGCGGGTGATCGGCCGGGAGGCGCGCGCCCAGATCCTCGCCGAAGAGGGCCGGCTGCCCGACGCCGCGATCGCCTGCGTCGGCGGCGGCTCGAACGCGATGGGCCTGTTCGCCGATTTCATCGCCGACAAAGGCGTCCGGTTGATCGGAGTCGAGGCGGCCGGCAAGGGGCTGGACGGCGGCGAGCATGGCGCCACTCTGCTTCGCGGCCGGCCCGGCGTGCTCCACGGCGCCGAGACCTATGTCCTCCAGGACGAGGACGGCCAGATCGACGACACCTGGTCGGTCTCGGCCGGGCTCGATTATCCCGCCGTCGGACCCGAGCATGCCTTCCTCAAGGACAGCGGCCGGGCCGATTATGCCGGAGTCAGCGACAAGGACGCGCTCGCCGCTTTCGCTTTGCTGGCCCGATCGGAAGGAATCGTCTGCGCGTTCGAATCGGCGCACGCGCTTGCTCACGCACTGGCGCTGGCTGCCGAAGCGGCCGACGACACGGTCCTGGTCGTCAATCTGTCCGGGCGCGGCGACAAGGACATGGAGCAGGCCCGCCGGCTGCTCGGAGCGCACCTTCCGGAAAAGTGGCAACCGGTTTTCCGGCAAGAAGATGCGCCAGACAAAGATCCTTCGTCATGAGCCGCTATTCGGCGATGTTCGAGCGGCTTCGGAAGCGCGGGGAGGGGGCATTCGGCGCCTTCGTCATGCTCGGCGATCCCGATCTCGAAACCAGCAGTCTCATCCTCGACGCGCTGGTCGAGGGCGGTGCCGACATGATCGAACTCGGCATTCCCTACTCCGACCCGATCGCCGACGGGCCGGTCATCCAGGCGGCGGCGCGCCAGGCGCTGGCACGGGGGGTCACGCCCGCCGATTGCTTCGGCCTGCTCGGCGATTTCCGGGCGCGCCACGCCGACGTCCCGGTCGGTCTTCTCACCTACGCGAATCTCGTCCTGGCGCGCGGCCGCGACGCCTTCTGCCAAGCCTCGGCCGCGGCGGGGGTCGATTCGCTGCTGGTCGCCGATGTTCCGATGTTCGAAGCGGCGCCTTTCCTGGCCTCGGCGCGCGACCATCGGCTGGCGCCGATCCTGATCGCGGCTCCGAACACCCCCTCGGTGACCCTGGAGCGGATCGCCCGGGAAGGGGAGGCCTATGTCTATTGCGTCGCCCGGCCCGGAGTCACCGGCGCCGACAAGGCGCTTCGGCTCGACCACAGGACCTTGCTCGCCACTCTGAAGCGGTTCGATTCGCCGCCGCCGGTGATCGGCTTCGGGATTTCGACCCCGGACCATGTCCGCGAAGCGCTCCATGCCGGCGCCGCGGGGGTGATCTCGGGATCGGCGATCGTCCGGCTGATCGCCGAGCATCCCGGCGGCGAGATGGAGTCGGTGCGAGCCTTCGTCGCGACGATGAAAGCGGCGACCATTCCGGTGGATCCCGCTCAGCGGCGCGAGGCGATCAGCCGGTAGACGAACAGGATCAGCATCGCCCCGACGATCGCGCCGAGGAATCCGGCTCCCTCATTGTGCCGGTACCAGCCGAGCTTGGTGCCGAGGAAGCCGGCAAGCGCGGCCCCGCCGATTCCCAGCGCGATGGTGATCAGGCAGCCGCCCGGATCGCGGCCGGGCATGATGAACTTGGCGATGGCGCCGGCCACCGCTCCGATGATGATCCACCACAGCCAGTTGTAATCGGCGAGCAGGTTCATCCTCTTTCTCCCCTTGGCGATTCTTTGCGACGGGCCGCTGCCGATTAACACATAGACGGTGGAAACGTCCCGATTAAATAGGTACATGCGCGGTTCCGCGGGCCGGGGGGCACCGCGGAAAATGCCCGAACATTTGGCTTGAGCCAGGTGACTTATTCGGCTAATACAGTAGCCATTGCGGCCGTCAAAGCCGCCTTGCCGGTGTGGGGAAGATGAAAGCGATGAACTTCGAAGCGGCCAAGTGGCGCCGGAACGCGGTTGAAACCGAGGTGATCGACATCGACGAGCTCGACCGTCGCCGCCGCCGCCGCAACATCATCCTGATCGTGCTCGGAGTCCTCGTCGTCCTGGCGCTGGCCTTCTTCTTCCTCGCCGGCGGATCCGACCAGAAGAAAGGTCCGGCCGGCGCCGGCCCGGTCGCCAAGGGCGGCAAGGGCGGCGAAGCCGCGCCCGCCGTGACCGTCGTCGTTCCGGGCCGCCAGCAGGTCGCCCGGATCATCACCGCCACCGGCCAGCTCGGCGCCCGCCGCGACATGCCGGTCGGGATCGCCGGCGAAGGCGGACGCGTGGTCAGCGTCCTCGTCGAGCCCGGCCAGTGGGTCGGCGCCGGCCAGACCCTCGCCGTCATCGACCGCTCGGTCCAGTCCCAGGAAGCGGCTCAGCTCGCCGCCTCGATCAACGTCGCCCGCGCCGACGCCCGCCTCGCCCAGCAGGAGCTCGACCGGGCGCAGGCCCTGGTCAGCCGCGGCTTCGTCTCCAAGGCCGACGTCGAGCGGCGGATGGCGGCTCGCGACGCGGCCAATGCCCGGGTCCAGGTCGCCCAGGCGGCGCTCGGCCAGTCGCGCGCCCGGATCGGCCGTCTCGACATCCGCGCTCCGGCGGGCGGCCTCGTATTGTCGCGGGCGATCGAGGCCGGCCAGATCGTCGGCGCCGGCTCCGGCGCCCTGTTCCGGATTGCCAAGGGCGGCGAGATGGAGATGCTCGCCCAGCTGCCCGAAGCCGATCTCGCCCGGCTCGCGACCGGAGTCCCCGCCAAGGTCACGCCGGTCGGCTCGACCAACTTCTTCCAGGGCCAGATCTGGCAGCTTTCGCCGATCATCGATCCGCGTACCCGCCAGGGCATCGCCCGGATCGCGATCCCCTACAATCGCGAGCTTCGGCCCGGCGGCTTCGCCTCGGCCGAGATCCACGCGGGGTCGGTCGACGCGCCTTTGCTTCCGGAATCGGCGGTGCTGAGCGACGACAAGGGCAATTACGTCTATGTCGTCGACGACAAGAACCAAGTGTCGCGACGGTCGATCAAGATCGGCGACGTGTCGAACCGCGGAGTCTCGATCGTCGAGGGGCTGAACGGAACCGAGCGGGTCGTCGTCTCGGCCGGCGCCTTCCTCAATCCGGGTGACAAGGTCAGGCCGCAGCGAAGCGCGGCGCGTTAAACATAAGACGGCGGAGCGAGGCTTCGCCGGAACAGTCAGTCGCAGAGGTCTGCCATGAGTTTCCGCTACATTTCGGCCTGGGCAATCCGGAACCCGGTCCCGCCGCTCGTCCTGTTCGCGGCCCTGCTTCTGGCCGGGGTGATCAGCTTCATGCGGCTCGACGTCAACGACAGCCCCGACATCGTCTTCCCGGCGGTCACCGTCACCGTCTCCCAGCCCGGCGCAGCGCCGACCGAGATGGAGACTCAGGTTACCCAGCGGATCGAATCGGCCGTCAGGGGTGTCGCCGGAATCGAGGAGATCAATTCCAGCGTCGGCGAGGGCTTCTCGACGACCTTCGTCCAGTTCGACATGAACGTGCCGGTCGACCGGGCCTATAACGACGTCCGCGCCGCGGTCGATCAGGTCCGAAGCCAGCTTCCCGACGGGATCCTCGAACCGCAGGTCGAGCGGGTCGATTTCGGCGGCGAGATCGCCGCTTTCTCGGCCCAGGCCACCGACATGACGCTCGAGGAATTGAGCTGGTACGTCGACAATACGGTGTCGAAGCGCCTGCTCGGGATCACCGGCATGGCGCGCGTCAGCCGAAGCGGCGGAGTCGACCGCGAGATCAGGGTCATCCTCGATCCGGCCAAGATGCAGTCCCAGGGGATCACCGCGGCTCAGGTCAACAACCAGCTTCGCCAGGTCAACGTCAACGCCGCCGGCGGCCGCGCCGAGATCGCCGGATCGGAGCAGTCGGTCCGCGTGCTCGGCAACGCCCGCGACGCTTATACGCTCGGCGAGACCCAGATCTCGGTGGGCGGCGGCCGGACCGTCAAGCTGTCCGATCTCGCCGAGGTCCGCGATTCCAATTCCGAGCAGCGCTCGATGGCCAAGCTGGCCGGCAAGCAGGTCGTCACCTTCGGGATCGAGCGGGCCAAGGGCGCGTCCGACGTCGAGGTGTTCGAAGCGACCCAGAAGATATTGAAGGATCTCCACAAGGAGAATCCGAAGGTCAATTTCGACATCATCTTCACCGGCACCGACTACACCAACATGCAATATCATTCGGCCATCCTGGCGATGGTCGAGGGCGCGGTGCTCGCGGTTCTGGTCGTCTTCCTGTTCCTCCGCGACTGGCGCGCCACCCTCATCTCGGCGCTCGCGATCCCGCTTTCGGCGATCCCGGCCTTCTGGTTCATGGATCTGCTCGGCTTCAGCCTGAACTTCATCAGCCTGCTCGCCTTGAGCCTGGTCGCGGGCGTTCTCGTCGACGACGCGATCGTCGAGATCGAGAATATCGTCCGGCATATGCGGATGGGAAAGAGCGCCTATCAGGCCGCGATCGACGCCGCCGACGAGATCGGCCTCGCCGTGCTCGCGACCACCATGTCGATCGTCGCCGTCTTCCTGCCCGTCGCCCTGATGCCCGGGATCGCCGGCCAGTTCTTCAAGCAGTTCGGCTTCACCATCGTTGCGGCGGTTCTGGTCAGCCTCGCCGTCGCGCGGCTGATCACGCCGATGATCGCGGCCTATTTCCTCAAGGCCCATGGCGAGGCCCGCCACGGCGAGGGCTGGCTGATGGACGTCTATATGGCGGTCCTTCGCTGGTCGCTGGTCAATCGCTGGAAGACCGTTCTGCTGGGCTTCCTGTCCTTCCTCCTGACCGGCTACATCTTCTCGCAGCTGCCGCTCGCCTTCCAGCCGACCACCGACCAGCCGTTCAGCCAGGTCCGGATCGAGATGGCGCCGGGAACGACGCTCGAGCAGACCGAGGTGATCAGCGACCAGGCCGCGGCGATCGTTCGCCAGGCGCCGGAGGTCCTCAACGTGTTCCAGCGGATCAATACCGGCAGCGGCAGGCTGTTCATCACCTTCAAGCAGAAGCGCAAGCGCACCAGCATCGAGGTCGAGCGCGATCTCGCGCCCCAACTCGCGGCGATCGCCGACGCCCGGGTCACCTTCCAGTCGCAATCCTCCGGCAGCGGGCGCGACGTCACCATCACTTTGGGCGGAAGCGATCCCGAGGTTCTCAAGCTCGCGGCCCAGGGCGTCGTCGCCGGCATGGAAAGGCTGCCCGAGCTTCGGGCGCCGCGGATCAACGGCGATCTGATGCGGCCCGAAATCACGATCAAGCCCTACCCGAACCTGGCCGCCGATCTTGGAGTGACGACCGCCGCGCTCAGCCAGACCATCCGGATCGCCACGCTCGGCGACATCGACCAGAACAGCGCCAAATTCTCGCTGTCCGATCGGCAGATCCCGATCCGGGTCTCGCTCGACCCCGTGTCGCGCCGCGACCTGGCGACGATCAAGAATCTGCCGGTGCCGACCACCAGCGGCGGCTCGGTCCCGCTCAAGGTGATCGCCGAGGTCGGATTCGGCGCCGGCCCGTCGATCATCCAGCGCAACAACCAGATCAGGCGAATCTCGATCGGCGCCGACCTCGCTCCGGGCAAGGTCACCGGCGACGCTCTTCCGAAGGTCTACAAGCTGCCCGAGCTCAACGAGAAGCTGCCTGTAGGCGTGAAGCAGTTGAGCCTCGGCGAGACCAAGTGGCAGGCCGAATTGCTGGTCAACTTCCTGATCGCGGTGGTCTCCGGAATCCTGCTCGTGTTCGCGGTCCTGGTCCTGCTCTACAAGAGGATCCTTCCGCCCCTGGTCAATCTCGGGTCGCTCCTGCTCGCTCCGCTGGGCGCCGGAATAGCCTTGTGGATCAGCGGCGACGCGGTCTCGATGCCGGTGTTCATCGGCCTCCTGATGCTTCTCGGGATCGTCGCCAAGAACTCGATCCTGCTCGTCGATTTCGCGATCGAGGTGATGGACAAGGGGGTCGAGAAGACCGAGGCGATCCTCGATGCCGGCCACAAGCGCGCCCAGCCGATCGTGATGACCACGGTGGCGATGGTCGCGGGCATGGTGCCGACGGCTCTCTCGCTGAGCGGTGATGGCGCCTGGCGGGCGCCGATGGGAGTCACCGTGATCGGCGGCCTGATCGTCTCGACCGTGCTCACCCTGGTGATCGTCCCGGCGAGCTTCAGCATCGCCCTCGACATCGAGAAGTGGCTCGGCCGCAAGTTCGGCAAGATCGTCAATTACCCTTCGGAGCGGGACGTGCGCGGCGCCCCGTTGCCCGCGGAGTGACGGCTTCTCCGCATCATGGAGTGAACTAGGCGTCGCGTCCGGCTATTGACGCGGCCATGAGCCCGGCGCCCAGCCCCACCCTCGCCCGAGTCCAGCCGGGTACCAAAGGCCTCCGCACGATGCGGGCGATGGCGACGGCGATGCTGATCGTCATGGCGGCGGTCTTCTTCGCCGCCGACAGCTTCGACGAGCTTTATCCCGTCCTCGGCTTCGTCAAGGCGTTCGCCGAGGCGGCGATGGTCGGCGGCCTCGCCGACTGGTTCGCGGTCACCGCTCTGTTCCGCCACCCGCTCGGCCTTCCGATCCCCCACACCGCGATCATCCCGCGCAACAAGGACCGGATCGGCGAGACCCTCGCCTCCTTCCTTCGCGACAATTTCCTCACCCCGTCGGTGGTCGCGCGGCGGATGCGCAACGTCGACGTCGCCGGAGCGGTCGGCCGCTTCCTCTCCCAGCCGCCGGCCGAGGGACGGATGCGCGAGGGCGGCTCGCGGCTCGTCGCCGATCTGCTCGAATCGCTCGACCAGGAGAGGCTCGGCGGGATGGTGAAGAGCGCCGTCGCGGCGCGCCTCAAATCGCTCGAAGTCTCGCCCCTGATCGGCAAGGCGCTGGAAACGGCGATCTCCGACGACCGCCATATCCCGATCATGGACGGGATCGTCACCTGGGCCGGCCGGACTCTCGACGCCAATGAGGAGATCATCCGCGCGATGGTCTATCAGCGCGCCGGCTGGATCATGAAGCTTGCCGGGCTCGACGAGAAACTGGCCGAGGCGATCATCGACGGCTTGCGCAAGCTCACCATCGACATGGCGCTCGATCCCGACCATCCGCTCCGCGAGAAAGCCGAGGAGGGGCTCGCCACCCTCGCCTGGGACATGCAGTACGATCCGGCGATGCGGGCCAAGGTCGAGGGCTGGAAGAACGAGATCATCGCCAACAAGGCGGTGACCGACTGGGTCGGCGGCCTGTGGGAGAATAGCCGCTCCGGCCTGCTCCGGTCCGCGCGCGACCCCGACCGGGCGATGGCGGGCCGGTTCGGCGAGGCGCTCCGCCAATTGGGCGAGACCCTCCGGCAGGAAGGCCGGCTCAACACGGCGATCAACCAGTTCGCCCGCCGCGCCGTGGTCGGAGTGGTCGCCTCCTACGGCAGCGGGATCGTCACCCTGGTCTCGGAGACGGTCCGCGGCTGGGACGCCCGCACCGTGACGGGTCGATTGGAAAATGCCGTCGGCCGCGACCTTCAATATATCCGAATCAACGGCACTTTGGTCGGCGGGCTTGTCGGGCTGATCATCCACAGTGTGGACGTGCTGGGCTGAGAAGTTGCAGACACGCTGAACGGGCCCGGCCGCTTCGGACGGTGACCGGCTGAAATGAAGGGGGGAGGTACCCGGAAATGAAACGAGTGGTTCAAGCGGTTGCCTTGGGCTTCCTTCTCATCGGCGCTGCTCGAGCGGACATCGCTGTCTCGCGTTCCGCCCTGGGGCCGATGGTGACTGCCCCGATGCTCTTGAGTGCCTGTACTCAGGAGGACCCCGGCATTCATTGCGATCCCTATATCGCGGGGGTCGTTGACTCGATCATCTCCAACCGGGGTGTGTTCCTCGGTAACCGGATCTGTATCCCGCCCAATACCGGTCCGGACACCTTCCGGGCGGTGACCGTCGCGTTCATCCGATCGCATGGCGAGCTTCCACAGGACGCGATCGCCGCGAGCGAGGTGGCCACGGCCATTACCGAGGCGTTTCCCTGCACGGGTTGAACTCACAAACCAGGTTTACAAGCCGAATGCTCACCCTGCGAGGGGAGGGCGACTAACCGTCGCTCATCCGCTCGATGTCGGCGCCGACCGCCTGGAGCTTGTCTTCGAGCCGCTCGTAGCCGCGGTCGAGATGGTAGACCCGGTGGACCTCGGTCTCGCCCTCGGCCGCGAGCCCGGCCAGCACCAGGCTCATCGAGGCGCGAAGATCGGTCGCCATCACCGGCGCGCCGATCAGGCCGTCGACCCCGCGAACCACCGCCGAGCGGCCGCGAACCTCGATGTCGGCGCCCATCCGGGCCAGCTCGGGGACGTGCATGTAGCGATTCTCGAAGATCGTCTCGGTCAGCAGGCTGGTGCCCTTGGCCAAAGTCAGCATCGCCATGAACTGGGCCTGCATGTCGGTCGGGAAGGCCGGGAAGGGCGCGGTCGACAGCGAGAGCGGCTTGATTCCCCCGTCGGCGCTGACCTTGATTCCGTTCTTCACCTCCTCGACGATCAGGCCTGCATCGCCGAGCCCGGAGAGAATGGCGTGCATCGTGTCGGCGCGGGCTCCGACCAGCTCGAGCGAGCCGCCGGTGATCGCCGCGGCGCAGGCATAGGATCCAGCCTCGATCCGGTCCGGCATCACCGCATAGGTCGCTCCGTGGAGCCGGTCGCGGCCTTCGATCGTCAAAGTGTCGCTTCGAAGCCCGTCGATGCTCGCGCCCATCGCGATCAGGCATTCGGCGAGATCGGTGATCTCGGGCTCGCGCGCCGCATTCTCGATCACCGTCGTGCCCTTGGCGAGCACCGCCGCCATCAGCGCATTCTCGGTCGCTCCGACCGAGACGACCGGAAAGTTGATCGTCCCGCCGGTGAGGCCGCCCTCGGGCGCGGTCGCCTTCACATAGCCGGCGGTCAGCTCGATCGTCGCTCCCAGCGATTCGAGCGCCTTGAGATGGAGGTCGATCGGCCGGTTGCCGATCGCGCAGCCGCCCGGCAGCGACACCGTCGCCTCCCCGGCTCGGGCGAGAAGTGGGCCCAGCACCAGGATCGAGGCGCGCATCTTGCGGACGATGTCCCAGGGCGCGACGGTCGATTCGACGTTCGCCGCGCGCATCGTCATCACCCGGCCGAACTGGCTCTTCTTGGCGCCCTCGATCGTGGTCGAGACTCCGAGCTGGTTGAGCAGATGGCCGAAGCTGTCGACATCGGCGAGCCGGGGCAGGTTGCGCAGGGTCAGCGGCTCGTCGGTGAGCAGGGCGCAGGGCAGCAAGGTAAGCGCCGCATTCTTGGCGCCGGAGATCGGAATCCGCCCCTTGAGCGGCTTGCCGCCGCGGATGATGATCCGGTCCATCTTCGCGGTCTTAAGGCTTTCGCGGGGCCGTTCAAGCAGGGCGCAGACGGCTCCCCCTCCCTGAATACAGGGAGGGGCTAGGGGTGGGTGGGTCTCGGCCGGCAGTGCCCATTCGAGGAGTAACCCACCCCCAGCCCCTCCCTGGACTCAGGGAGGGGAGGGATGGTCGCTTCGCGGAAGCGTCAGATTCTACGCCTTCTCCAGCGTGCACTGGAGCGGATGCTGGTTCTGCCGGGCGAAGTCGATGACCTGGCTGACCTTGGTCTCGGCGACCTCGTAGCTGAATGTGCCGCATACTCCGACTCCGCGCTGGTGGACGTGGAGCATCACCCGGGTCGCGTCCTCGATTCCCATCGAGAAGAAGCGCTGGAGGACGAGTACGACGAACTCCATCGGCGTGTAATCGTCGTTGAGCATCAGCACCTTGTAGGGCGAGGGAGTCTTGGTCCGGGTGCGCGTGCGGGTGGCGACTCCGAGGCCGGTGCCTTCGTCCTCGTCCTTGCCGGGTCCGGCGGCCCTGATTGCTGAATCGCTCGCGTCCATAGTCCGAGAATATGGCAATCGACCATTTCCCGGCAAGTGCGTCAGATGGTTACCCACGGTTCAAGGCAAAGAAAAGGGCGGCCGCTCCGTGGAGCAGCCGCCCTTCCCTTGACGCTTGTCGCTTCAAGACAGGGGGGTGTCTTAGAGGGCGACCGCGTTCTTCACGCGCTCGGCGGCAACCGAGTAGCGGCTGGTGATCGGCTCGAACATGTCGCCGGCCAGCTTGATCATCGTCTCGCTGAGCTTCGAGCTCTCGGCGATGACGCTGTCGAACTGGGTGCGGGCGAACTCGCCCTGCAGGCGGAACAGGTCGGTCGGCGACTTGATCTCCGCGAAGCCCTTGATGGCCGCCGAAGCGTCCTCGAAGCTCTTGCGGCTATATTCGGCGACTTCCTGGCCGATCTTCTCGACGCCCTTGGCGGCGATCTTGGTGGAAGCGACGAGCGCCTCGACATTGCCCTTGGCGAGATCGGTCATCTCTTCGGCAACCTTGGTGTTACGCTCGATGGTGGTCTTGGCGCGCGCATTGACGTCGCCGAAGACGGCCTGGATGCGGTCGGCAACCTGATTGGCTTCGTTCTTCATGGTCCTGGTTCCTTCGTTGATTCGGGTCTGAACGGTCTTGACGGTGCGGACGGCGGCGCGGGCCGAAGTCCGGGCGGCTTTGGCCGGAGCAGTCCTGGTCGGGGCAGCCGTGGCACGAACAGTCTTGGCCTTGCGCGGCTTGCGGGCCTTGGCGGCGCGGGCCGGCTTGGCGGCCTTCCGGGCGGCGACGGTCGCGGTCTTGGCGACGGCGGCCGGAGCCTCGGCCGAGGCCTTGGCGACGGGAGCGGCAACCCTGGCGGCCTCGACGGCCGGAGCGGCGGCCTTCGGAGCTTCGGTCTTGGCCGTCTGGGTCTCAGTCTTCTGATCGGTCATTGCATTGCACCTCTATCTTGTGCAGTGCAACATAGAGGGTCAGCGCAAGCGTTTCAAGCTATTTTTGTGCGATGCAGCATAAATAGTCCTCCCCTCGAAATCGGGGGGGAATTGCCTATCGCGCTTTCACATAGCTCCCGGGCGCGTCCTCGATCGCCTTGAGCTTGCCCTTGCCCGGCACCCGCGGACCTTTCGCCGGCACCCGCGCCGGGTCCTGCTGGTCGATCCAGCGCATCCAGTCGGGCCACCAGCTGCCCCTGGTCTCGGTCGCTCCGGCGATGAACTCCTCGAGCGTCGCGGCTTTGCTCTCATTGGTCCAATATTGGTATTTCTGGGCCTCGGGCGGGTTGACCACCCCGGCGATATGGCCGGAGCCGGCGAGGACGAATCGGAGCGGTCCGCGGAAATGGTGGGTGATCTTCCAGACGCTGTGCGCCGGAGCGATATGGTCCTCGCGTCCGGCCTGGACGTAGGTGGGGGTGGTGACCGAGGCGAGGTTGATCGGCGTCCCGTCGATGCTGATCGCGCCGGCCTGGACCAGTTTGTTGTCGCGGTAGAAGTCGCGAAGATAGTCCTGGTGCCATTTGGCCGGAAGGTTGGTGGTGTCGCCGTTCCAGTGGAGCAGGTCGAAGGGCGGATAGTCCTCGCCCATCAGATAATTGTTGCCGACATAGTTCCATATGAGGTCGCGGCCCCTCAGCATGTTGAAGGTCGCGGCCATGTAGCGGCCGTCGAGATAGCCCTTGTCGGCGGCGAGCTGGTCGATCAGCTGAAGCGTCTCGTCGGCAACGAACAGGTTGAGGTCGCCGGCTTCGGAGAAATCGACCTGGGCGGTGAAGAAGGTCGCGCTCCTCACCTTGCCGCTCTGTCCGCGCGCCTCGAGCAGGGCGAGAGTCGCGGCCAGGGTCGTGCCGGCGACGCAATAGCCGATCGCGTGGACGCTCTCGACACCGAGCAATTCGCGAACCGTGTCGATCGCGTCGACCTGGCCCCGAAGGACATAATCGTCGAGCCTGGTGCCGGCGAGGCTTTCGTCGGCCGACTTCCACGAGACCATGAACACGGTCAGCCCCTGCTCGACCGCCCAGCGGATGAAGCTCTTCTTCGGGTTGAGATCGAGGATGTAGAAGCGGTTGATCCAGGGCGGGAAGATGATCAGCGGGGTCGCCAGCACCGTCTCGGTGGTCGGGCTGTACTGAATCAGCTCGTAGAGCGGGGTGCGTTTCACCACCTTGCCGGGGGTGACGGCGATGTTGCGGCCGACCTCGAACGCGTCGGGATCGGTGTGGGTGAGCTGCCCCCTGGAGACGTCGCGGAGCATATGCTCGAGGCCCTTCAGGAGGCTCTCGCCCTTGGTCTCCACCGCTTTCTCGATCACCAGCGGATTGGTCAGAGCGAAGTTGGACGGCGCCATCGCGTCGACGAAGCTCCTGGTCATGAACCGCAGTTTCTCGCGCTGCTTGTCGTCCAGCCCCTCGATCGCGTCGACTCCGCCGAGCAGCCGGTCCGAGACCAGCAAATAGGATTGGCGGATCATGTCGAACAGCGGATTGTCGCGCCATTGCGGGGCGTTGAACCGCCGGTCCTTGTCGGCCTTCGCCTCGAGCTCGGGCTCGCCGCTATGGCTTCCGAGCGCGCGCTGCCAGATCGCCAGCCCCTCGCTCCACATCTCCATCTGCTGGCGGGCGAGCCTGGCCGGATCGGGGAACATGTTCATCATCGGCCAGTGGGCGGCGGCGGAGAGCGCGGAAGCCTCGGTTTTCGGCATCTCGCCGACCGATTTGGCGATATGCTCCATCATCATCTGCTGGGCGCGGCCCATCACCCAGGTCCAGTGCTGCATCTCCTCCAAGGTGGGTATGGACGGAGTGTCGATCGTATCGGTCATGGCGCTTCCTTACCTGCCCGGCCTGTAGAGATTCGCACCTCCGCTTGAAAGTCCCGCGGCCCGGCCCCTACAGCGGGCCATGACCGACGCCTTCTACCGCATCCGCCGCCTGCCGCCCTACGTCTTCGCCGAAGTGAATGCGATGAAGGCGGCGGCGCGCGCCCGCGGCGAGGACATCGTCGATCTCGGCATGGGCAATCCCGACAGCGCTCCGCCCGCCCATGTCATCGAGAAACTGGCCGAAGTGGCGCGCGACCCGAGGGCGCATCGCTATTCGGCCTCGCGCGGCATCGCCGGCCTGCGCAAGGCCCAGGCGGGCTATTATCAGCGACGCTTCGGGGTCGAGCTCGACCCCGAAAGCGAGGTCATCGTCACCCTGGGCTCGAAGGAGGGCCTCGCCAATCTCGCCCAGGCAATCACCGCGCCCGGCGACGTCGTCCTCGCGCCCAATCCTTCCTACCCGATCCACCAGTTCGGATTCATCCTCGCCGGCGCTGCGATCCGCTCGATCCCGGCCGCGCCGGGGCCCGATTTCTTCGAGATGATCGATCGGGCGATGCGCTACACCGTGCCCAAGCCGTCGGTTCTGGTGATCGGCTATCCGAGCAACCCGACCGCCTACACCGCGGACCTCGTTTTCTACGAGAAGGTGGTCGCTCTGGCGCTCGAGCACGGCCTGTGGGTGATCAGCGATCTCGCTTATGCCGAAATCTATTTCGGCGAGACTCCGACGCCCTCCATCCTTCAGGTGCCGGGCGGCCGCGACGTCGCCGTCGAATTCACGAGCATGTCCAAGACCTACTCGATGGCGGGCTGGCGGATCGGCTTCGCGGTCGGCAACCGGACCCTGATCGCCGCTCTGGCCCGGGTGAAATCCTATCTCGATTACGGCGCGTTCACCCCGGTCCAGGCCGCCGCGGTCGCCGCGCTCAACGGGCCGCAGGACGTGGTCGAGGCCAATCGCCGGCTCTACAGAGCGCGCCGCGACTGCCTGGTCGACTGCTTCGGCCGCGCCGGCTGGGAGATCCCGCCGCCCGAGGCGAGCATGTTCGCCTGGGCGCCGGTCCCCGAGCCATTCCGCGCCGCCGGCTCGATGCACTTCGCCAAGAGATTGCTCGCCGAGGCCGGAGTGGCCGTCGCGCCCGGCGTCGGATTCGGCGAGGAAGGGGAGGGCTATGTCCGGATCGCCCTGGTCGAGAACGAGCAGCGAATCCGCCAGGCCGCGCGCGGGGTGAAGAAATTGCTGAAGGGCGGTTAGTCGGCTCGCCTCTCGCCGTCATTGCGAGGAACGTAGTGACGAAGCAATCCAGTCTGAGCCCGCGACTAGCGCCGCTCTGGATTGCCGCGCTTCGCTCGCAATGGCGAAGGGTCTAGCTCACTCCCGTCCGGTCAAAGCCTTGAACGCCTTGCCGAGCACTCCGACCACCTTGAAGACGTCGAGGCCGCCGCTGCAGTGCGGATTGCGGCCGACCGATGCGCAATTCATTCCCGAGCCGGCGCCGAGCGCCGCGGCCGCCGAGGGCGGCTCGCCGGGAAGAAGGCGCACGCGTTCCCCCGGTTCGCGCTGGTCGGGGAAGGGAAGCCGGTTCGGATCCGGACCGGATCGGCCGCAAACGACGATTTCGTCGCCCTCAGGGGTCCTTCGGCAGTCGACCAGCTTGCCGGTGTCGAAGCTTTTTTGATAATTTTCGAGCGCCTTCTCGGCGGTGAGCGGAGCGGCGGCATGAGCCGGAATCGATGCAAGCAAAGCGGCCGGCAGGGCGGCCGCGGCGCAGCGCGTGGCGCGCTTGCGCTCAGTCATCCTTGTCGATCAGCTTGATCGCCGTCTTCAGCGCGAACATGGCGATCGCCATGATCGGAAGCCCGCCGCCGCATTGCTGGACCGGACCGACATTCGAGCATCTTTCGAGCTCGCCGGCCGACGCGGTCGCCTCGCCGGGGACGATCTCGCCGGGCGGCCGCTCGACCGGCAGCGGCAGGCGGTTCGGGTCCGGCCTGCCGGCGGCGCGGCCGCAGACGACGATCTCGTCGTCCGCCCGCTTCGGGCATTCGAGCGGTTTCACGGAGAGGCGGTAATTGCCGAGCGCGCTCTCGGCGGTCAAAGGCTCGGCCGCGTTCGCGGGCGCGGCGAGGCCGATCAGCAGAAACAGGTTCCACTTCGCCATCAATGGCACTCCGCCCCCAAGCGAAGAGAATAGGTCAAATATGGCGAGCTCAAGGCGCTCAGGCCGGTGCGTTTCCGTCCGGCGAGTCCGGCGCGGGATCCGGGGGTCCGACGGCGACGACCGGCGGAGGCGGATCGAGTGCCGTCGGCATTGCGAGGGTCGAGCGTTCGGAGAGCCAGCCCGCGGCCTGGTCCGAGAACATACCCGAGAGGATTCCGATCGCGGCATAGGCCATCAAATTCTGCGAATTGCCGCTGTCGTTGCCACCCAGCACGGCGACTCCGCTGAACAGAAGAACGAAGATTCCGAGAGCGATCAGACCGCCGAGCAGGATCCGTCCGGCATAGGAAGCGGACTTGGTGAATTTGAAGCGGCTGTCGGGATAGACGAAGATCACCAGAGTGATCAGTAGCGCCCCGAAAAGGCCGGAGGTGAAGGCGAGGATGATCGCCATCAGATTGGGCGACACATAGACCAGCTCCTGCGCGAGCGGCCAGCGGCTGTGCTCGAAGACTCGAAGGATGGCGAGGATCCCCGAGGCCTTGGCGGCGCTGTTGACCTCGTTGGCGATTGACGCGCGCTGCTCCTCGAGCGCCTTGGCCTGATCTTTCTCGTCCTCGATGTCGCGATTGAGAGCGGCGATCTCGTCGAGGGATTTGTGGATCGCGGAAGCGCCGGATTCGACGTCCGAGCCGGCCTCTCGAAGCGCCGGACTGGCAGCCCGCGCCTCGGCGACGCAATGCCGCGTGGCTTCGGCCGCGGACAGCAGGGCCGCCGGATCGGGCTCCGAACCAGCGGCGAATTGCGGGCTCGGGCAGCCGGCCGAGCCGAGCCGTTGGAGATCGTCGCGAAGGTCGGCGGCCTGAGCGCCGAGGCTCCGCTCGACGTCGACCAGCGAATCGCTCGCCTTGCGCAGCCTCGCGGTCGATTCCCGAAGCGCCCGGCTGTTCTCGGAGCGGACCGCGGCCAGAGTCTCCTGGCCGAAATAATAGCGTACCGCGACAGAGTAATTGTAGCCGACATTGTTCGCGGCCAGCGCATCGACCACCTTTTGCTGAGCCGTCGCGACCAGCAAAACGATGATGAAGAGGTAGGCGACGATGAAGGCGAGGATCACTCGCCCGGTCGCCCGAAGCATCGCAATGTTGCGCTCGGTCATGATCATCGGCCGCCCCCCTGCCACGAAATTCAGACGTCCACGCCGCTGTTTATACAGGATCGCGCTCCCTCGCCTAGCCGCCGCCGGGCGAGATTGCGCCATTCTCGACTTTGCATCGCGGCTCGCTTATCCGGCCGCCAAACCCATTCGGAGAAAATCGTGACCGCACCAAGCCATGCCCTCGACCGCGTCCTCGTCCTCGAAATGGTGCGGGTTACGGAGGCGGCGGCGGTCGCGGCGTCGAAGCTGATCGGTCGCGGCAACGAGAAAGCGGCCGATCATGCCGCGGTCGAGGCGATGCGCGAGGCGCTGAACCAGCTCGATTTCGACGGGACGGTGGTGATCGGCGAGGGCGAGCGCGACGAGGCGCCGATGCTCTATATCGGCGAACGGGTCGGCGCCCGCCGCGACGATCCATCAGCCCCCCGAATCGATATCGCGCTCGATCCGCTCGAAGGGACGACGATCACCGCCAAGGCAGGGCCCAACGCGCTCGCCGTGCTCGCCATTGCCGAGCGCGGCTGCCTTCTGAACGCGCCCGACGTCTATATGGACAAATTGGCGGTCGGCCCCGGCTACCCGGAGGGCGTCATCGATCTCGACAAGTCGCCGTCCGACAATATCCGCTCGGTCGCCGCCGCCAAGGGTGTCGACCCGTCCGAGATCATCGCCTGCGTGCTCGACCGGCCGCGCCATTCCGAGCTGATCGCCGAGCTTCGAAGCCTCGGCTGCGGGATCATGCTGATTCCCGACGGCGACGTCGCCGGCGTGATCGCCGTCACCGATCCCGATACCACGATCGACATCTATATGGGCTCGGGCGGCGCTCCCGAGGGCGTGCTCGCCGCGGCGGCGCTTCGCTGCGTCGGCGGCCAGTTCAAGGGCCGCCTCCTCTTCCGCAACGACGACGAGCGGGGCCGCGCGGCGAAATGGGGCGTCGAGGATCTGAACCGGATCTACGACCTCCACGATCTCGCCAAGGGCGACGTCATCTTCGCCGCCACCGGAGTGACCGACGGCTCGCTGCTCGAGGGCGTCAAGCGCCGCAAGAGCTGCATCACCACCGAGAGCGTGGTGATGCGCGCCTCGACCGGCACGGTCCGCTGGGTCAAAGGCGAGCATCGCCACGAGCCGGGAGTCCGCTGCTGATCCTCGCCGGGGCGCCGCAGGAAGTGCGGCGAGGCGGCAGCGCAATCCTAATCTGATTTCACGCTTCTAGCGTCGGAACAGCCTCTGTGCTCCATCGTTGACCGGCCGGCGACCCGGCGCGGCCTCTCTTGCTCCGCGCCTTCGAGCGGAGACCTTCCATGCCCGACCCTGAACGCAATCGCTCCTATTGGTTCGACACCGCGCCGCGCAGTGCCTTCCCGCGGCTGCAGGGCAAGATCGAGGTCGACGTCGCGATCGTCGGCGGCGGCATGGTCGGGATCAATACCGCACGTCTGCTCAAGGACCAGGGCATGTCGGTCGCGGTGGTCGAGGCGCGCGAGGTGGGCGGCGAGGTGACCGGCAAATCGACCGCCAAGATCACCTCGCAGCACAATATCAGCTACACCAAGATCGCGGGCAAGTTCGGCGAGGAGGGCGCTCGGCTCTACGGCGAGGCCAATGAGGCCGGGCTGGCCAGGATCCGCTCGCTCGCCGACGAGCATGGGCTCTACTGCGATCTCGAGACCAGGCCGGCTTTCACCTTCACGCGCGAAGACGCCCATGTCCGCGAGATCGAGGAGGAAGCCGGGCTCGCAATCCGTCTCGGCCTGCCCGCCTCGATGACCCGCGAGACCGGTCTTCCGTTCGACGTTCGGGCCGCGATGCGCTGGGACAACCAGGCCCAGTTCCATCCGGTCAAATATGTCGCCGGACTCGCCGCGACCGTCGCCGGCGACGGCTGCCACGTCTTCGAGGCCAGCCGGGTGATCGACTGGGACCCCGACCGGATCGCCACCGCCGAGGGTGAGGTCAAGGCCAAGCATGTGGTGATGGCGACCCATATGCCGCTCGGCCAGGTCGGCTTCTTCTACGCCGAGGCCTATCCCCACATCCATCCGGTGATCATGGGCAAAGCCGAGCGCGCGCGGGTCCCGGAGGGAATGTATATCAGCGTCGAGACTCCGCGCCATTCGGTGCGCGGCCATCGCGACGGGGACGGGCAGGACTGGCTGATCTTCGCCGGTCCCGCCTTCAAGGCCGGCCATGTCGATGAGGAGCGCGCCAATTTCGCTGACCTCGAACGTTTCGCCATGGACAATTTCGGGGTCCGCCCGGACTATCGCTGGACCAACGAGGATTATACCCCGATGGACGGTGCGCCGTTCATCGGCTGGTCCTCGTCGCTTCCCAATCCCTATCTGGTCGCGACCGGATTCAACGCCTGGGGAATCACCAACGGCATGGCAGCCGCGATCCTGATCGCCGACATTCTCGCCGGCCGCACCAATGCCTGGCTTCAGCTCTACGACGCCACCAGGGTCAAGCCGATCGCCGGCGCCAGGGAATTCGCCAGGGGCAATGCCGACGTCGCCTCGCACCTGGTCGGCGGCTACATGGCGAGCAAGCCCAAGGACTTCGCCGCGCTCGCGCCCGGCGACGCGGCGATCCTCAAGGTCGACGGCGAGACCATCGCCGCGTTCAAGGACGAGCAGGGCCGGATCCACGCCGTCTCCGCCGCCTGCACCCATATGGGCTGCCTGGTCGGCTGGAACGAGACCGACCGAAGCTGGGACTGCCCCTGCCACGGCTCGCGATTCACACTCTCCGGCGAGGTGATGCACGGGCCTGCGGTCAAGCCGCTCGAGCCGTACCAGCCCGACTGATCTTGGCGAGCTAGGGCGCGCAGCAGGGTTTCGCGGCCGCCGGAGATAAGGCGGCGAGGGCGGGGCTGTCGCCGTAGACGGTCGCCTCGCCGTCGGTGAGGAAGGTCTCCCACACCACACCGTCCGGATCGGCGATCCAGCTTTTCTCCGACTGGGCGTAGCAGCAGGTCGTCCGGCCCTCCTCGAGCACCGGCCCGTCCGCCGCCTTCAGCCGCCCATAGACTTCGGCCAACTCGTCTTGATCCTCGACCTGGATGCCGAGATGCTCGATGCCCCGGCCCTCGTGCCGGCCGGCCGATATGGCGAAATTGATTCGCGGATCGTCGAGCATCCACTTGGCGTAATCCGCCTTGAGGATTGTCGGCCCGGCGGCGAACAGGGTCGAATAGAAGGCGATCGACCGGTCGAGGTCGCTGACCCCGACATGGACGTGAAGACGCTTCATGCCGATTTCCTTTCTTCGCTTGTCCGGCCGGATTCCGCGGCGCAGGCGCTTCCGCAGCAATTCTCCATCAGGTAGGCGACCAAGCCGCTCATCGCCGGATAGTTGGCGGAGTAGATGAGCGAACGTCCGCGCCGCTTTTGGACGATAAGCCCTGCCCGGTTGAGCTGCGCAAGGTGGAAGGAGAGCGACGAGTTCGGCACCGCCAGCGCATCGGCGATCGCTCCGGCCGCCAGTCCCGGGCTTCCCGCCTGGACGAGCAGCCGGAAAAGGGCGAGCCGATGCTCCTGGGCCAGAGCGGCGAGGGCCGAGACGGCCTGGGACGATTCCATCATCTATCCTTTCGACTTTCATCGAAATGACCCATCCGTCGGCCCGCGTCAAGACGCTTCGATAAATTTCGAAATGTCGTCTTCCGCCGTCATTGCGAGCGGAGCGAAGCAATCCAGTCCTGAGGGTCTTGAGCCGGCTATGACTGGATTGCTTCGTCGCTCCGCTCCTCGCAATGACCGCGGATGGGAACCAATGAGATCCTGACGAAGGCCTCGCGGGTGCACTAAGAAGCACCGATGATCCCGCTCCCGGTCTTCCTCGCGGTCCTTGCCGCGGCCCTGCTCCACGCCGGCTGGAACGCCTTGATCAAGACCGGTCTCGACGGCTTCTCCTCGATCCTCATCCTCGCTCTGGTCCAGGGCGCGATCGCGATCGCCTTGCTGCCCTTCTTCGATCCGCCGGCGCGCGCCGCCTGGCCCTGGGTGCTGGCGGGCTCGCTCCTGCACAGCGGCTACAAATTGACGCTGATCCAGGCCTATCGCCACGGCGACCTCAGCCAGGTCTATCCGCTCGCCCGAGGCACCGCGCCGATGATCGTGGCGGTGGCGGGTTTGCTCTTCCTCGGCGAGGAGATCGGGCTCGTCCGGATCGCCGCGATCCTGTCGATCGCGGCGGGAATCCTTTTGATGGCGGCCCGCAGCGGGGAAAGCGGTGGGCTCGGCAAGGCCGGGCTCGGCTTCGCTCTCGCCACCGCCTGCTTCACCGCCTCCTACACGATGGCCGACGGAGTCGGCGCCCGGCTGGCGGGGGCCGCGTCCGGTTTCGCCCTGTGGCTGTTCGCTTTGGACGGGCTGCTCATGCTTGGCTACGGCCTCGCAACGCGGGGTACCTCCGCGATCGCGGCCCTCGCCCCGGCATGGCGAAGCGGAGCGGCGGCGGGCGCGATGTCGCTCGGCTCCTACTGGATCGCGATCTGGGCCTTCACCCGGGCACCGCTCGCGATGGTCGCGGCGCTTCGCGAGACCAGCGTCCTGTTCGCGCTGCTGATCGCCTTCTTCCTGCTCAGGGAGAAGATCGGGCCGTGGCGGATCGCCGCGGCGCTCCTGATCCTCGCCGGAATCGTGCTGATGCGCGTTTGATCTATCTGCCCTCCCGCTTGCGGGAGGGGATGGTTTGGCGGGCCATGCCCCGCATGGTCCTCTGGATCCAAACCATGGGGTGGGCATGGGAGGGAGTCCACAGCCCACCCCCCAACACCCTCCCGCAGGCGGGAGGGGGAGTCTCTTTCCCCATTTGTCGCAAACATTTGGTCCCGGGACTCATATCGCCTAGGCTGCTTATGTGCCCGACCACGCCTCCCATGTCTGCGGAATATCCTCGTCCATCCTCGGCCAGCCCTGGCGCTGGCGGGGGTCGGCGGGCGATCCGGCCGACGAGAATTTCCAGCCCGACGATCTGGTCGACCAATTGCTTCTCGCGCGCGGCGTGGCGCGCGAGGAATTGGAGCGCCACCGGGCGCCGACCATCCGCGGCTTCATGCCCGATCCGAGCATCTTCCGCGACATGGACAAAGCCGCTGAGCGGCTCGCCGATGCGGTCGAGGCGGGCGAGGCGATCACCATCTTCGGCGATTACGATGTCGACGGAGCGACCTCCGCCGCGCTCCTGATCAGGCTGCTTCGCCAGCTCGGAGCCGATCCCGGCGCCTACATTCCCGACCGGCTGATGGAGGGCTACGGCCCGTCGGGCGTAGCCTTGGTCCGGCTCGCCAGGGAAGGGGCGAAGCTGATCGTCACCGTCGATTGCGGCGCCCAGGCGTTCGAGGCGCTGGCGATGGCGCGCGAGGCGGGGGTCGACGTGATCGTCATCGACCATCACAAATGCGCGTCCGAGCTTCCAGCCGCTTACGCTCTGGTCAATCCGAACCGGCTCGACGAAGCGGAGGAGGCGGCCGCCCACGGCCATCTCGCCGCGGTCGGGGTCGCCTTCCTGTTCGGCGCCGCTTTGGTGCGGACCCTGCGCGGCCGCGGCTTCTTCGCCGGCCGCGACGAGCCGCGGCTGGTCGATCTTCTCGATCTCGTCGCTTTGGGCACGGTCGCCGACGTCGCCCAGCTTCGCGGCCTCAACCGCGCCTTCGTCACCCAGGGCATCAAGGTGATGGCCGGCCGCCGCAACGTCGGCCTCGACGCTCTGATCCAGGTGTCGAGACTCGAGCGGGCGCCCAACGCGGCCGATCTCGGCTGGGCGCTCGGGCCGCGGATCAATGCCGGCGGACGGGTCGGCAAGTCCGATCTCGGAGTCCGCCTGCTGACCACCGAGGATGCGGAGGAAGCGCGCGGGATCGCCGCCGAGCTCGAGCTTCACAATCAGGAACGAAGGGCGATCGAGGCCCTGGTCTGCGAGGCGGCCGAGCTTTTGTGCGCGACGCAGGACAATCGCGCCGTTCTTCTCGTCGCGGCGCCGGGCTGGCATCCGGGCGTGATCGGCATCGTCGCCGGCCGGCTCAAGGAGAAATTGGGCCGCCCGGCGATCGTCATTGCCTTGGGAGAGGACGGGATCGGCAAGGGCTCCGGCCGCTCGGTCGCCGGTGTCGATCTCGGCGCGGCGGTGCTCGCGGCGAAGGATGCCGGCTTACTCATCGCCGGCGGCGGCCATGCCATGGCGGCGGGACTCACCGTCGCCGGCGACCGCATCGACGCGCTCGCCGATTTCCTCGACGACCGGCTCGCCCGCGACGTCGCCGACGGCCGCGACGGCCGCGCGCTCCTGCTCGACGCGGTGCTCGCGCCGGGCGGAGTCTGCCCGGACCTGTGCGACGCTCTCGAGGCGGGCGGCCCCTACGGCGCCGGCTGGCCGGGACCGCGGGTCGCCGCCGGGCCGGTTCGGATCGTCAAGGCCGACGTGGTCGGGACCAACCACCTCCGCTTGATCGTCGCCGGCGACGACGGGCGACGGGTCAAGGCGATCGCGTTCCGGATGGCCGATTCGGCGCTCGGCGAGGCGATGCTGGCTTGCCCGCCCGACCGCCGATTGTGGCTCGCCGGCCGGCTCAAGCGCGACGATTGGGGCAGCCGCCCGGCCGCCGAGATCCATCTCGATGACGCCGCATGGGCGTGAGCTCGGCCGTTCGGCCGGATCGGCCGGCTCAGCGACGCCCAGATTCGAGCCGTCGCCCGAGCGCTCGATCCGATCGCGCGTCGAGGCGGGAGGCCGGGTTGACCGGCACCGCCCGCTTCCCTAAGTCCCGCCCCGCTCGGCCCCTTCGTCTAGCGGTTAGGACGCGGCCCTTTCACGGCTGAAACACGGGTTCGATTCCCGTAGGGGTCACCACCGATACCGGTTCGCGATGCCCTTCGAGTCCGGTTTCGCCCGGGGGCGATCAGAGGCGCGAATCCAGAAACTGGATTACGTCTGCCACCTTGTTGTGACGAAGCTGCCCGTTCGCATCTCTGAGATGTTCGGTGAAGACGCTGTGCAGCTTCTCGTCGACTTCGATCGTCACGCCCTCGAACGCTTCGCCAAGCTCCGTCCTGAGCCGGGTGAAGCGGCTCGCGGGGCAAAGCACGTCGGTTGAATAGCGGTAGCCACGGACGATCAGCCCCTCCTCCACGGTCCTGCGCTTGACCTCGGACAGCTCCTTTGGAGTGACGTGCAGACCGCCCGCCGACCCGCCGAGGGACGGCTCCCCGAGGATCGGTGCCAAGACCCGGCGATCCATTGCCGTCGAGAGCGCGAAATTGCCGGTCAGGCAAAGACCGATCACCCCCGCGCCCGGCGCATGGCTGTCGTCGCATGCTCTTCCGACCAGATCGCAAAGCCAGTCCGTCCAGGGCCCCGATTGATTCGCGGAGAGGAGCTTGAACTGCCTGACGACGCACGCGAACTCCGCGGCCCGCTTCGCCTTGCCGAGGCGGCTGTCGACCGGTTCGGACGTGCCGAACAATATCGGCATGTAGATACGAAAGCCGGCACCGACGATCATACGCGCAAACTCCACCAGTCTGGGCGTGATGCCGTAAAGTTCGTGCAACAGGATCACCGGCCGGCCCGCCTGGCTGGAGACCAGCACGGTCCTCGTCTTGCCCCTGAAGGTCATCCGCACCGCCGTGAAGCCTTCGATCGGCAGTTCCGACATTCGACCCTCCTCTCACAGCCGGGGAAGTTGAACCTCGAGACCCGACGTCAATGATCCCAATTCGCGTTCAGACCCCGTTCGAAGCCGACCGCCATCAGGCACCGCATGAAGGCCGGATAGAAATGTTTGTCCTTGCCGAGCCTGGCCTGCTCATCGATCACCTCCTGCTTGCCGCGGCAGGTCGCGACATTGTCCGGACGGACATAGGCGAAACGGACGGTCGCATTCTCCGCTGCCGCGGCCGCGAAGATCCGCTCGATCGACATCAAATAGACCTGGTTGACCAAGATCTTCCTTCCGCGTCCGGCAAGATTGAGCGCATTCCATTTGGCCCGCTCCGAAGCGTCGGTGCGATCCACGCGCAACTCGTTATTGGCGATGATGTAGAGCGACGAGCGCACCCCCGGATGGTTCTTCAACGCGGCCTTCGCGGCGGCCAGCCCCTGCCCGGCGAACACGCCGAACCTGATGCCGGCATCGTAATAGAGAGTGTCGTCGCTCGCGCCCGGCTCCCCGATGCGGACCGGCGGCATGGCGAGGGTTTCGGACGAAGCCGCCAACAGGACATTGACGTAGCATTGCTGGACCGCCGCGAAATTCGATCGGTCCGCGCGCAGCTGACTGGCGAGTTTGACCATGTCGACCGAGACGGCCTGGCCGCTGTCCCAGTCGACCAGGGCGACTCGAAGAGTCCTGTGCTTCGCTCCCTCGCTCTTCACCGCTTCGAGCGTGCTGGCGGACACGATCCGCTTCATTCGAGCCTCGAGAGGGACGAGATCGCCGGCGGTGCCGCGACGGATGATGCCCTTCGCGCCACTGTAGCGGTAGAGCGAGTCCGGTCTCGAAATCGAATAGCCGGCCATGAGATCGTCGACGTCGAACCTGCGCTCGGGCGATTTGATCCAGTCGGGCGGGAAGTCCATGCCCGAAAAATCGCGATCCTCCGGGGCCGGCCGCCGCCCGAGGAAGGCGAGAGTGGCTTGAAGCGCGCCCGTGCTGACTCCCGTCACCGAATCGAATTTGGGCAACACGTCGCCCGTTCGCCGCGCCCAGGCCCGGAGGAAACCCGTGCCGAAGCTTCCCCACTGGCCGCCTCCGCTCAGGATGAGTTGGCGAAGCTCGGGAGTCTCTCCCGGCCCCTGCGGCTCGGAGAGATCACGCTGGGTGAAAGCCGCGTCCAGCTCTCCGGCGAGCTTCTGCTCGTAGGGCGAGAGCTCGTCGGGCGCCAGGGGCGAGGAAAACTCTCCTTCCTCGAGGCCGGGCACGCGGGTCAGAACCGGTGTCGAGTCGAGATGGCAGGTCGTCAGCGGCAGGGACTCGCGCTTGATTGCGCAGCCCGCGACCAGGATCGTCATCGCCAACAGCGTGATGGTGCGCGTTCTCATATTTCCCTCCATCCACCCGGATTCCCGGCGCTCACAATATCGCCAATAATTTTCCGCCGTTCGGGCTTCCCAGCCCGGTGCACGGGTCCCAGCCGGCTCTGGCCGAATAGCCCACCCCACCGACCTTGTTGTCGCCGGTAACGACATCGTTGAGCGTCCCGGCCGCAGCCGCGTAGAGGCGTGGCAGAAGATAGCCGGAGCGGCGGCCCTTCGCTTCGTTGATGCGGGCGATCAGACCCGCCCACAAAGGTGCGGCGGCGCTCGTTCCCTCGCCCACCACCGCCGTACCGTACAGGAAGATGCGGTATCCGAACCGGTCGTCGGCGATCGCCGCGACGTCGGGCACGCCGCGGCCGGGCGGGCCGCCATTGGCGTGGGCGGGGACAGCGGCCCCTGCCTGGAAAGCCGGTGGCGGCCGGAACACTTCGCTGACCCCGCCGCCGCTTATCCTCGCCGGACTGCCGGCCGTTGCCGCGGGCCGGTTCCACACTGTCTCGGTCAGCTTGCCGCCCGCGCCGTTGACGAGGCTGGTGCCCCCGCAGCCGCATACGAACGGATCGGAGGCTGGATAGGTCACCGCGGCGCGGCCCGGTATACGCAGGATTGCGCCCGTATCCCCCGACGCCGCGAGGACGGTGATGCCCAGCCGCGCCGCGTCCTGGAAATTCTGCGACAATTGGGACATCAGCGCGGGAAAGGTCGTTTTCCACGTCACCTCGGAGGTCGCCCAGCTGATCGAGATGATCGACGGATTGTGACGTGTATCGTGAACCGCCCGGGACACCGCATCGACCCAGCCCTGCGCCGTATTCGGGGCGAAATAGACGACGATCTTCGCTCCCGGCGCGAGCCCGCCGGCGATCTGGATATCGAGTGCGACTTCCTTGTCCGCCCGCGCGTTCGCCCCATAGTCGGGAAAGCCGCCTGCAACCGCCTCCGACACGACCAGCGGTTTGGCATGCCCCATCGCCGCGAAAGCGAGATCGATGTCGGAATCGGCATAGCCGCCGGCGAACATGATCAGCGCGATGGTCTGGCCCCTGCCCAGGCCCGGAGTCACCGGGAAATTGTAAAGACCCGCGAACTCGGTCGGCAAATGGCCGCCCGCAAGCGCTGGATTGAAGGCGCCGAGCTGCATCTCGGCGACCGGACGGGTATCGAGGCCGAACACGCCCTCGACGACCTCGGCGACCGAGGCGGGCAGATGAAGCGGACCTTCGCGCCCGCGGAAGCGCGTTTCGCCGTCTCGCCAGGAGTAGAGACGGGTGCCGAGCGCATTCTCGATCCGTTCGACCGAGCCGGCCAGCTTGATCAGCCGCCGCGCCGGATCGCGTCGAGTCACCGCAAGGCCCGCCGCGGAGGCCCATTGCTCGATCAGCTCGAAGTCGGCCTGGTGAAGCGCGGCGCGTTCGTTCGCCAGCTCATCGGCGTCGAGCTGGCGATAGCCGGGCTGCCCGATCAGGGCCTCGTCGGCGCCGCGCGCGCCCTCGCGCGGACGGAGATAGACGCTGAGCTCGATTCGAAGGTTGCGCGGGACCCTCCGCATCCTCTTGCCTTCGGGCGGAGGACGTTCGCTGCCAGGGAGCCCGATCGGCGCGAAGGAGGAAGGCGCGGGTTCGCTCATCGGCCCGGTGCCGGAATCGAGGCCCGGCACAACGCCCGAACGTGTACGCCAGCTGTAATAGCCCCCATCCGCGCCTCCCATTGTCCTGCTGGACTAGCGGCGGCACAATAATCTCGAAGAAATCTGTAAGCACACGGTAAAGAAAACGGCCGATTCGCCGCAATGCCCGACTCGAAACCTACACGAATTATTCTTCGGTGAAAATCGGAACATGGACCGAATCGGCGGAGTCCGGTCCGCGATCTGCGATTCCGGGAGGAATCGCCGCGCGAATTGTGGAGACTGCCGGTGGGGACCGCACAACGGCGCTCGCGACGTTCATTCCAGTCTCCCGGTTCATCGTTCAGCCGGGATAGGTTTGGGAGCCGATGCCGACTCGTGATCGCCGTCACGCGCTCCGCGGTGCGGGCCGGCCTGTGCCGTTCCGGGATGTGCCGGCGATGACGCCGCCGCTCCGCCAGCCTATAGAGCGGATATGTCCGAGACCTTCGATTCCATATCCCTTCCCGCGGCGCCCGGGTCCGCAATCCCGTACGGTTTTGCCAGACGTTTCGGGATTGCGGTGCTTCAAGCCGGCGGCCAGAACGGCCTCGTCCTCGCGCTTCGCGAAGGCGCCGACCCGCGCGCTTTGATCGAGGCCCGCCGTCATCTCGGGCGGCCGTTCGCGGTCGAGGCGGTGCCGGCCGAACGGTTCGACCGGATCCTGTCGGACAATTATGCGATGGACGGCCAGGCGGCGGCCGACGCCGCGGATTCATTGGGCTTCGGCGACGAGCTTCGCCACCTCGCCAGCGACCTTCCGACCGCCGAGGACCTGCTCGACAGCGCCGACGACGCCCCCGCCATCCGGCTGATCAACGGGATCATCGCCGACGCCGCCCGCCAGGGCGTCTCGGACATCCATATCGAGCCTTACGAAAGCGGCCTGGTCGTCCGGATGCGCGTCGACGGCGTGCTTCGCGAGACCCTCAGGATGCCGCCACACGTCGCCCCGGTGGTGGTCAGCCGGATCAAGGTGATGGCGAGGCTCGATATCGCCGAGCGGCGGGTTCCTCAGGACGGGCGGATCGGCCTCACACTCGGCGGCAAGTTGCTCGACGTCCGGGTCTCGACGCTTCCGAGCCGGGCCGGAGAGCGGGTCGTGCTCCGGATCCTCGACAAGGACAATGCCGGCATCGATCTCGACGGGCTCGGGATGCCGCCGGCCGTCCATGCCCTCTATCTCGATGCGCTCAGGGAGCCGAACGGGATCATCCTGGTCACCGGCCCGACCGGATCGGGCAAGACGACAAGCCTCTATGCCGGCCTCAGACTGCTCAACGACGGCAGCCGCAACATCCTCACCGTCGAGGACCCGGTCGAATATGCGGTCGACGGAGTCGGCCAGACCCAAGTCAATGCCAAGGTCGGCTTCAGCTTCGCCACCGGCCTCCGCGCCATCCTTCGCCAGGATCCCGACGTCGTCATGGTCGGCGAGATCCGCGACCGCGAGACCGCCGACGTCGCCGTCCAGGCCTCGCTGACCGGCCACCTCGTCCTTTCGACCGTCCACACCAACGACGCGGTCGGAGCGATCACCCGGATGCGCGATATGAAGATCGAGCCCTTCCTGCTCGCCTCGACGCTGCGCGCCGTGATCGCCCAGCGGCTCGTGCGCAGGCTCTGTCCGGCCTGCCGGGCGCCGGCCGAAGCGGGTGCGGCCGGCGCGCTGCTTGGAATGGACGAAGGGACCCGGATCTTTGAAGCGCGCGGCTGCGCCGAGTGCGGCCAGACCGGCTACAAGGGGCGGATCGGCGCGTTCGAGGCGGTCAGGATCGACGACACGACCCGCCGGCTGATCAACGAAGGCGCCGACGAAGCCGCGATCGCGGCCCATGCCTTCCGCAACGCGCCCGATCTCGCCGCCGCGGCGCGCGCTCTTGTCGAGCAGGGCGTGACGAGCGCCGAGGAAGCCGTCCGGATAACCCGCCGTGATACGGAGCGGGATCCGGAGCATGTCTGATTTCGACTATCTCGCGCTCGACACGGCCGGGCGCGAGCGGCGCGGATCGGTGCGCGCCGAAAATGAAGAGGACGCGCGGAGCCAGCTCGGCGCCCGCCGCCTCTACGTCGTCAAGGTCGAGCCCGGCACCGGCGCCTCGGCGGCGCCTCTGCTCTCCGCGGACCTGTTTCGGCGAAGGGCGCTGAGCGCTCGCCGGCTAACCTTGTTCACCCGCCAGCTCGCCACCCTCGCTTTGGTCAGCCCGCTCGAGGAGGCGCTTCGAACCATCGCCCGCCAGGCCGAGAAGGAGCATGTCCGGCGAATCCTCGAGTCGGTCCATGCCGGCGTTCTCGAGGGCCGCCGGCTCTCCGCCGCGATGGGCCGCGAGCCGGCCAGCTTCCCGCCGCTCTATAGGGCGATGGTCGCGGCCGGCGAGGGATCGGGAACATTGCCGGCGATCCTCGATCGCCTCGCCGGACTGCTCGAGCGGCAGGCCCAGGTGCGTTCCAAGATCCTGAGCGCGATCGCCTACCCGATCGTTCTCGCGGTCGTCGCCAGCTTCGTCGTCATCGCTCTGATGATGTTCGTCGTGCCCAAGGTGGTCGAGCAGTTCGAGGATATCGGCCAGCGCCTTCCTCTGCTGACCCGGGTCGTGATCGGCCTCTCCAATTTCCTGTCCGACTGGTGGTGGGCCCTGCTTCTCGCCGCCGCGGCGCTGGTGCTGCTGGCGGCGCGGGCGCTCCGCGACGAGCGGCTGCGGCTTCGCTTCGATCGCCGCCTGCTTCGGCTGCCCTTGATCGGAAGGCTGATCCGCGATCTTCACGCCGCCCGGATGGCGCGGACGCTGTCGACGATGGTGGGGAGCCGCCTGCCCCTCCTCGAAGGGCTCAATCTCACCACCCGCACCGTCCACAATCGGGCCTTGCGCGAGGCCGGGGAGCAGATCGCCGAATCGGTCCGGACCGGCGGCAGCCTGTCGGGCGCGCTTCGCCGGGCCGGGATCTTCCCGCCTCTGCTCGTCTATCTGGCGGCCAGCGGCGAGGCGAGCGGCAGGCTCGACATCATGCTCGAGCGCGCCGCCGACTATCTCGAGCGCGAGTTCGACAGCTTCACCGCCACCGCCCTCGCTCTCCTCGAGCCCGCGATCATCGTCATCCTCGGAGCGATCGTCGCCCTGATCGTCCTCTCCATCCTGCTTCCGATCCTCCAGCTCGACACGCTCGCCGGCACCTTGAGCTGAGCACCCTTTCGCGGCGCGGGCCGCTCGGCTAGGACGGATCGTCTTCGTGGGAGATGCGTATGATGCCGAAGTTCGCCGCCGCCGCATTGGCCGTTTTGATCGGCTCCATCGCGGTCCAGATCGCCGCGGCTCCGCCCGCCGCCCGGCCCGATCCGCGCCTCGCCGCGGTCGCCCATCGCCAGGGCGAGATGAAGAAGATGGGCGGCGCCCTGAAGGCGATCGCCGGATTCGCCCAGGGCGCGAGCGACGATCAGGTCCAGCTCCGGCTGTCGGCGCAGACCATCCAGACCGTCGCGTCCGGGCTCGACCGATTGTTCCCCGCCGGCACCGGGGTCGGCACCGGCACGAGCCGGGCAAAACCTCTGATCTGGACCGAGCGCGACGCCTTCAGGCGCCGGATCGCCGGGCTTCGCGCCGCCTCAGCGACTCTCGTCCAGGCCGCCTCGACCGGCGACCGCGCCCAGGTCCGCCCCGCCTTCCGGGCGACCGGAGCGGCCTGCAAGGCCTGCCACGACTTCTTCCAGGTCCCGCACTGAGCGGCCCGGAAGACAGTCTCGGCGGAACCCGCCGGGTCCTGGTCTGGGACCTGCCGACCCGCTTGTTCCACTGGATCCTGGTCGCCGCGGTGGCCGGCTGCTGGTGGACCGGCGAGCGCGGGCCGATGGAGATCCACGCACTGCTCGGCTACGTCGTGCTGGCGCTGCTTCTGTTCCGTCTCGCCTGGGGCCTGGTCGGAAGCGAGACCGCGCGCTTCGCCTCCTTCGTTCGCGGCCCCTCGGCCGCGATCGCGCATGTCCGCCACTTCGCGAGGCGTGGCGCGCTCGAGGGCGAGGCCGGCCACAATCCGCTCGGCGGCTATGCGGTTCTGATCCTTCTCATCCTGCTCATCGTCCAGGCGGTCAGCGGCCTCTTCCTCTACGACGAGGAGATTTATTGGGCGCCGCTCAACTCCTGGGTAAGCGAGGAGAATGCCGCCTGGCTTGGCTGGCTTCACGATTTCACCTTCACCCTGCTCCTGGCGATGATCGCGGTCCATGTCGGCGCGATCCTGCTCTATTGGCTGGCCAAGGGGCTGAACCTGATCGCTCCGATGCTGAGCGGCCGGGCCGCTCTGCCGGCGGCGGTCGCGCCGCCGAGAACCGCCTCGATCTTGCTTGCTTTCGTCCTGTTCGCCGCCGCCGCTCTGTTGGTCTGGCTGCTGGTCGCCTACGGCGGCCGAATGGTCGCTTGACGCGGCGCGGCCGGCGCTCCACGCGCGGCCGGGAAACCGGGAGGGGCTGATGCGCAAGTGGACAATCGTGGCGACCGCGGTCCTGCTGATCGCGGCGGCGTCGTTCACCGCCTGGTATGCCTGGTCGCCCGGCTGGACGGTGAAGCGTCTGATCGCCGCGGCCAAATCCGACGACAAGGCGACCCTCGAAGCCGGCGTGGACGTCCCCGCTCTGAAGGCCGACATGAAGGCCGATTTCGCGGCCTTGTTCGCGGCCAAGGCGCGCGAGGACAGCAGCCCCGGGGCGCAGATGAGCATCGCCATCGCCCGTTCGATGCTCGATCAGGTCGTCGAGCGACTCGCTTCGCCGGACGGGCTCAGGGCGACCTTCGCCGGGCTCGACGATTCCGACGCTCCGCCGGGCTCGAAGATGCCCGGCAAGCCGCAGATCGAACGGCAGGGGATGAGCCGGTTCCGACTGTCGCGCGATATTACCAAGGGCAGCGGCCTGGTCTTCGAGCGCCGCGGCCTGTCCTGGAAGCTGACCGGGATCGACCTGCCACCGGGCGGTATGCCGGGAGCCGCTGCTCCGACGGCTGCGCCTCAGGCACCGGTCCCGGCGCCGAAGGCTCCCACCGCGAAACCCTGAACGCAGCCGCAAGCCTCCGGGCAAACGTCGTTGCGAGCGTCGCCACGCTCCTCGCAATGACCCATTTCCATGGCCGGCCAGGTCAGGCCGGAGCCTTGGCGATTCCCTTGTAGAGCGTTTCGACGGCGGCGATGTCGCCCTTACTGAGCCCGTCGCGCTGTCCCATCGTCACGCCGTCGGGCAGCTTTTTCTCCGCGGTGATGACCGGGTCGCGTTTGTCGATCGCGAATGATTCGCACGGGCCCGAATAATGCATCAGCGATCCGTAATCGTAGTCGCCGACGTCGATGGTCGGAGTCGCTTTCTCGTCGATCCAGTTCTGCTTGAAATTGCCCTCGCAGCCATCCTTGATATTGGAGAAGTCGATCGTCACGAACGTGTCGCGGTCGTTGCGGCAATGCTCGTGCCACAGGCCGACGGCATGGCCGAGTTCGTGCGCGACCGAACCCATCGGGCAGTCCTTGCCGATCGACACCACCTGCTTGCCGCCGCGCCGGCCGACGTCGGAAGAAGCGCCGCCCGGCACATAGTTGATCCGCACATAATCGGCCTGCCTGGCCCGCGGCACGAAGCGGATGCTCGTCTTCGCGTTCCAGTGATCGATCGCCTTCTTGACGATGCTCGAATCGGGGAATTTCGGGTCGATCTCGTACGGAATGGTCCGCGCCGGCCAGAGGAAATTCGCACCCTTTATCGCCACGCCCATTCGCCCCTCCCATATCAAAGCGGCGCCCCTTGCCGCATCCCCGTTCAAAGTCATGATAGCAAATATGTCCGCATTTTCAGCGTGGAATTTGGTTTGACTTCGGCGGCCAAGAGCGCGACTTTGCTTCTGCTTGCGGATGCGGGGCCGTTCGCAAGCGGCGGCGACTCGTTTCGTGGCCGCGCATTTTGGGCGCTTGCATCGTCAGGGGGCTGCAATGACGCGTGGACATCTTCTCAGCACGATTTCACTGGTCGCGGCGGCGAGCCTGCTCGGCGCGGCATCCTGCAACACCCAAGGGCCGAAGACCGATCCGAAAGCCGGCTGGCGGCAGGGCTGGAACAACGACCAGAGGCTCGGCTGGTACCAGGGCTCGCAAGGTTCGCGGCTGATGCCGTTCAGCTGGGCTCAGGCGCTCGAGCAGAAGGACAATGACCGGCCCTTCCTCGCCCCGGATCATATGGCGAGCTTCCGGTTCCTCGCTTTGCCCGAATCGGCGGACCATCTTCCGGTCGGCTTCGCCCGCGACCGTCAGAATGACGAGAATCTGAGCTTCACCAAGCTTCGCTGGTTCGAGGGGCAGGGCAATGATGAGGCTTGGCTCGGCCTCAATTGCTCGGCCTGCCATACCGCCGAAATGACCTACAAGGGCGCCGCCGAACGGATCGACGGAGGCCCGAGCCTGGTCGATTTCCAGAGCTTCATCGAGGCGGTCGACGAGGCTCTCGCAGCCACCCGCGACGATCCCGCCAAATGGGACCGATTCGCCGCCAAGGTGCTGACCGGCCGCGACACGCCGGCCAATCGCGACATGCTGAAGGCCGAGTTCGGCAAGCTGATCGCCTGGGAGGCGGAGAATGCGCGTCTGAACGCGACCCCGCTCCGCTACGGTTATGGCCGGCTCGACGCGTTCGGCCACATCTTCAACAAGGTGTCGCAGCTCGCGGTCTATCAGGCCACGCCCAAGGCGCGCCCGACTCCCAACCCGGCCGACGCCCCGGTCAATTATCCGTTCCTGTGGGACATTTACCGGCAGAACAAATTGCAGTGGAACGGGATCGTCGAGACCAAGCGGATCAAGCTCGGGGCCGGATTCCTCGATTATGGAGCGCTCGGCCGCAATACCGGCGAGGTGATCGGCGTGTTCGGCGACGTCGTCATCAAGCCCGAGCCCGACATGCACGGCTTCCCGTCGAGCATTCAGGCGGACAATCTCAACCGGCTCGAGACGGTGCTTCGGAGTCTCGAATCCCCGAAATGGCCGGAACGGTTCGGCGCCCTCGATCAGAGCCTGGTCGATGCCGGCCGCACCCTGTTCGAGAGCAAGGGCTGCAAGGGCTGCCACACGATCGAGCCCAAGGAAGGCGACGCCATCTATCAGGTTCATATGATGCCGCTGACCCGCGACAGCGGCGGAACACCCAACCGCAACAACACCGATCCCTGGATGGCCTGCAACGCCATCTCCTACACGAGCGCCAGCGGCAAGCTGGAAGGCCGGCCGGCCAATTATCTCAAGGGAACCGAGCTCGGCAAAACCGAGCCGGTCGCGAGCCTGCTCAGCACGTCGGTGATCGGCACCCTTCTCGCCAAGTGGAAGGACATTGCCGGGACCGCGGTGAGCATCTTCTTCGGAGTCGAGAAGCCGCCCAAGATCACCAACGCCGACGAGCGAACCGAAGCCGAGCTTCGGGCGCTGCGGCTCGACCAATGCTACAAGTCGAACAGCCCGCTCTTCGCCTACAAGGCGCGGCCGCTCGATGGCATCTGGGCGACTCCGCCCTACCTTCACAACGGCTCGGTTCCGACCCTGTACGATCTGCTTCTGCCGCCCGACCAAAGGCCGGCGAGCTTCAATGTCGGAACGCGCGAATATGATCCGGCCAAGCTCGGCTACGTCACCACTCCCGACGCTCCGGGCAACAGCTTCACCTTCACCGCACGCGGCAACGGCAATTCCAACGAGGGCCACGATTACAATGTCGGCAAGCTGACCGCTCAGGAGCGGTCGGCATTGCTCGAATATCTGAAGACGCTCTGACGAAAGGACCGGCCGTGGGCCAGTATCTCGACCGGATCGACTCGGCCGCGTCCGCCGACAAATGGCCCCTGGTCCGCCAGCTGATGATGAAGGAGCGCCAGCCCTTCTTCGCCGAGCTGCGGAGCGAGCGGCCGGTTCTGGAGTTGCCCGACAATATCGCCTTCGTCACCCGCCACGCCGATTGCGTGATGGTGCTCCAGCGCTGGAACGATTTCGGGGTCGATCTCTACAAGCCCAAGCAGGGCGATTATTTCATGGCGCAGGACGACACCGCCGATCATTGGCGGGACAAGTCGATCATGAAATCGATCCTCGATTTCGAGGAACTGCTCGAGCTTCGCGCCTTCGTCGGACGCGAGGCGGCGCAGATATTGAAGGACGCCAACGGGTCGATCGATGCGCCTCAGAAGCTGACCCGCATGGTGCCGTGCAAGCTGGTCCAGGAGAGGTTCGGATTCACCGGCAGCGACGCCCGGAAGCTGATCACCTGGTCCTACTGGAACCAGACCGACGCCTTCCACAACCAGCCGTTCGACCGCGACGTGATCGCCGATCCCGACCACGTCGTCGCCGAGCGCAAGAAAGCGGGGATCCACCTCGCTCTCTATCTCGGCCGGGTCCTGATCAAGCGCTGGATCCAGCTCAAGCTCCATCGCGACAAGACCGACTCGGTGACCCGGCTGCTTCGGCTGTCGGGATCGAAGGGCGTCAAATTCCCGCTCAAGAAAGTGCTGTTCAACGCCGGCGGGCTGCTGATCGGGACGATCGAGACGACTTCGGTGACGGTCAACAACGCGCTCGACGATCTGCTCAAGCGGCCCGACATGCTCGCCAAGGCGCGCGCCGCCGCCGCCAAGACCGACCCGACCGAATTCGACGGCTATGTCGTCGAGGCTTTGCGCTTCAACCCGGCCTTCCCTTATTTCTTCCGGACCTGTCACACGCCGACCCAGCTCGCCGGCGGCACTCCGCACGCGAAGATGATCCAGCCCGGAACCACGGTGATCGCCTGCACCCACAGCGCGATGTTCGACGAAGGCGCCTATGCGGATCCCGCCACCTTCGATCCGCGGCGGACCATGTACCAGACCTTCACCCTGGGCTACGGCCATCACGAATGCCTCGGCCGGGCGATCGCGACGATCATGATCCCCGAGATCGTCCGCCAGGTCCTGCTCCTTCCCAACCTCAGGGCGGACGGCCCGATCGTCTACGAAAATGGCGTGCCCGAGCATTTCCCGCTGAAGTGGGACGCCTGATGTTCAAACAGATCCGTTCGGCCTGAGCCTGTCGAAGGCCATTCCTTCTTCAGGCAAAAGGCAAAGGGAAGGGCTTCGACAAGCTCAGCCCGAACGGAAGCAGCTAACGGCGCCCCCCGATCCTCAATCCCACCCACAACGTCCTCGGCGTCGCGCGCTCGACCACGCCGTCGCCGCTGATTCCGGCTTCGACCCTCTGGTCGAACAAATTCTCCGCCCGCGCCTCGACCGAGAGCCGGCCCTTGAGCGGCCATGACGCGGCGGCATCGAGGGTGAAGGCGCCGTGAAGGCGCTGGGCATTGAGGTCGTCCTCATACTGGCCCGAGACGTAGCGGCCGGCCAGCGAGGCGCGGGCCCCCGTGTCGCCCCGCCACCCAAGGGTAGCCGAGAAAGTCTGGCGGGGAGTCTGGGCCGGGCGGAGACCGTCCAGCGGCGCAGCCGGCCCGTCGGCCACGACCTCGGCGTCGACGAATGAGTAGCCCGCGGAGAGAGTCCAGGGCCCTCGCTGCAGCCGTGCGTCCAGCTCGACGCCTTTGGCGACGATCGCGTCGAGATTTTGCCGCTGGCGGAACTGGCCGCCGGCGGCAACGAAGCCGACGCCCGGGAAGGTGCCCGGTCCCTGGCCGAGAGTGAGGTTGGCGATCGCGTCTTCCAGCCGATTGGCGAAGACGGTGAGACCCAATCTTGGACCCTTACCCCGCTGCCAGTCGAGCCCCGCCTCGACACCCTTGAGCCGTTCATTCTTCAGCGCCGCATTGGCCGCGGTCGCATCCGCGCCGACCCGGAACGGCCGGTAGAGCTCGTTGAGCGTCGGAAGCCGCCAGCCGAGATAGGCCGCGCCGCGCAGGGTCAGGCCGCCGCCCGCCCGCCAGGCGAATCCGGCTCGGCCCGTCGGCTCCCATCCCGATCGGTCGGGGAAAGCCGCATCGGTTAGCACCGCGCCGGTCGCCAGGATATGCTCGCGGAGGAATCCGTCCCGTATCGCCCAGCGGTCCAGGCGGCCCCCGGCGGTGACCGTGAGGCTCTTTCCAGTCCAGGATGCTTCCGTGAAGGCGCCGAGAGTACGGCTGCGCCCGCCGGCGGCTCTGCCCCGGGTTCCGGCGCCGGCGACGAAGGAGAAGAGCTCGTTGGTTTCGCCGACCGTCTCGCGCCAGTCGCCGCCGAGGCGCAGTTCGACGCCATGACCGATCGAGGGCCGGATCTCGAACCGGGCGCCGAGGCCGGTCGAAGGCACCGAATATTGCTCGGAGACCCGGCTGACCGAAGTGCGCGCCGCATTGGCACCTGCGAAGCTGTTGTAGAAATGGCGGGCCTGGACGTAGCCGAGCAGGCTCCAGCGCCGGCCGACCAGGCGAAGCGATGCGTCGGCGCCCTTGGTCCGGATCGCGCTGAACGCGGTGCCGCGCTCGCGCTCGTCGCGGAACAGCAGGCCTCCTGCCTGGAGCTCGGTCCCGCCCGGAAGCGGGGCCACGGCTCGCACGGCGAGGCTGGCCTGTTCGTAAGGGGAGGGGCGGTCGATCGGCCCGCGCTGGGCGCGAACAACCGGAACGAAGCCGTCGCCGCGACCATAGGCGCCCGAGACGGACAGGAAGCCCGCGCCGAGCGGCAGGCCGAGGCCGGCATGGCCGTCGACGCCGTCGCGGCTGCCATAGTCCAGGCTGCCGGTGAAGCCGCGCGCCTGGGCGGGAGTCGCGCTGCTCAGCTCGATCGTCCCCGCCAGCGCTCCCGGCCCATTGGCTCCGGATCCGCCGCCGCGGGTCACCCGGACCCGGCCGAGCCGCTGCGGATCGTAGGCCGGCCAGCTCAGCCATCCGCCGAACGGATCGGTCTGGGGCACGCCGTCGAGCAGGAGCAGGGCCCGGCTCGACGCATTGCCGCCGAGCGCTCGAAGGGTCGCGCCCTGGCTGGTCGGGTTGGCGGTGCGGGCGTCCGACCGGCGGAAGAGCTGAAAGCCCGGAATGTCGCGCAAGATATCCTCGAGCCGGTTGCTCGCCGATCCGGTCAGCCGGTCACGGTCGAGGGTGGCGACGTCGAACACGTCCTCGCCCGCCGCAGGCGCGAGACCCGAGCCGGTGACCACGATCACCTGCTCGGCCGGCGGACCCGGCTCGGGCGGGGCCGGTGGAGGCTCACCGCCCGGAGCGGCTAGGCCGAGCATGGCGATCGTCAGGGCCGGATGCGGCATGCCGCCGCTCTAGCAGCCGCGCGCGGCTTTGCCAGTCACTCCGCTTTCTCGGGCAAGGCGAAGGCGAGCACCTCATCGCTTCGCCCCCACAGCTCGCCATCGCCTCCGGCGGAGATTGCGACGAACTGCCGTCCGCCCGCCTCGTAAGTCATCGGAGTCGAGCGGGCGCCGGCTGGAAGCTTGCCCTTCCACAATTCGCGGCCGCTCGCCGTGTCGAAGGCGCGGAGAAAAGCGTCCGGAGTGGCGCCGATGAACAGGATTCCGGACGCGGTCGTGATCGGCCCGCCGAGATTGACCATGCCCCGCACGGCGCCGTCGGCATAGGTGCCGAGGGGTACGTTCCACACCGTCCGGCCGGTCTTTAGGTCGATCGCGTGAAGCGATCCCCAGGGCGGAGGCGTGCAGAAGCGGCCGGCGACGGTGAAGAATTCGCGCTTCAGCACATAAGGCGATCCGGCCATCCGCGCATATTCCAGCCCGATCCGCTCGCCGCCGGTATCGCGCGCACGTTCGGCCGCGATCCCGGCGCGGGGGATCAGGGTGACGATGGCGGCGACCCGGTTGGTCGGCACGATCGCGATCCCGCGCTCGGGATCGTAGGCGACCCCGCCCCAATGGCCGCCGCCGACATTGGACGGGAGGATCAGGCTTCCTCTCTCGCTCGGCGGGGTGAACGGGCCGTCGTTGCGCAGCCTGCCGAGCAGCTCGCGGCACCGGCCTCTTATGTCCTCGGGCAAAGTCTCGATGTCGGCAGCGGTGACGCGCATCGGGCTGAGCTCGGGCAGGCTGCTGAACGGCTGGGTCGGCGAGGCCATCTCGCCGGGGACGTCGCTCGCCGGCACCGGCCGTTCCTCGACCGGGAAGAGCGGGCGGCCGCTGGTCCGGTCGAGCACGAAGAGCTGGCCCGACTTGGTCGCCTCGATCAGGGCCGGCACCGGCCGGCCGGCGATGACGATGTCGACGAGCGCCGGCGGCGCCGCATTGTCATAGTCCCACAGATCGTGATGGACGGTCTGGAAGCTCCATACCAGGGCGCCGGTCGAGGCGTTGAGAGCGACGATCGAGTTGGCGTAGCGATTGTCGCCGAGCCTCGAGCCGCCCCAATAGTCGACGCTCGGCGACGAGGTTGGAAGGAAGACAAGGCCGCGACCGGGATCGGCCGCGATCACCGACCATGTGTTGGCGCCGCCGCTGCGATGCGCTTCGGCGCCTCGCCAGTCGCCATAGGCCGGGTCGGCGGGATCCTGCGGCACCGGATCCCAGCGCCAGCGCAGCCGGCCGGTGCGCGCGTCATAGCCGCGCACCTCGCCGCTCGCCGCGCCGATGCGGTTGTTGTCGGCGATTCCCGAGCCGATCACCACTACGTCGCCGATCACGGCCGGCGGCGAGGTCAGCTCATATTCGGATTGCGAGTCGGGCGGATTGCGGAGTCCGGCGCGGACGTCGACGGTTCCGGTCGCTCCGAAGCCGGGGCAGAGCCTGCCGTCGAGCGCATCGAGCGCCGCCAGTCTGCCGTCGATGATTCCGGCGAAGATCCGAGCGGCGCAGCGAGCGCCGGGCCGGGCGCGCTCATCTTGCCAATAGGAGACTCCGCGGCTGACGAAATCGCCATAGCCGGCTTTGGAGTCGACCCGCGCGTCGAAGATCCAGATCTCGCGGCCCGTCGCCGCATCGAGCGCGATCACCCGCCCTTGTGGAGTCGAAAAATAGAATCTGCCGCCGATCACGATCGGAGTCGCCGAGAAGCGCGCGGGCCGGGTGCCGGCGGGGGCCGGCCCGATGGCGCCTATCCGGTAGCGCCACGCCACCGTCAGCCGCCCGACATTGGCCCGGTCGATCCGGGTCAGCGGGCTGTGCCGGTCGCCCAAGGCGGTCCGGCCATAAGCGCTCCACTCGCCGGCCGGCGCGGCCAAAGCGGGAAGGGCGGTGACAGCCAGTGCGCCGAGGATTAGGCTCCTGGCGAGCAGCGAATGGGGGAAGGTCATGGCGGAGTCCTCGCAAGCGGCGTCTGACCCGGCGATCATCCCGCGTCACGGGCGAAAGAACATTCGAAAAGGGCCGATTCGCGCGCCTCTTGTGACGAACGGCACGACCCCGTGATGTCCGGATTGCCGGTTGGGACGAACGGTCGGAGCCGCCTGATCAGGGCCTGCCTGATCGTCATCCTGCTGCTCGCGACGGTCTGCACGGTCAACGCCCTTTCGATCCTCGACGAGGCGGCGGCGAACCATCTCCCGCTCCCTGCCTGGCAGCCGTTCAGCCTCGAATATAGCAGCCTGGCCGGTTCCGTCATTGCCCTGCCGATCGCCGTCCTGGCGGAAAGGCACGCGGCCGGCAGGGACATGGCTCGCGCGCTTGCACTGCTCGTCCCCGCTTCCCTGATCTTTTCGGCGGTCCACGTCGCGGCCATGGTCGCGCTTCGCCATCTGCTCTGGTGGAGCCATGGCGAGGCCTACAGCTTCGGCGGTCCGGGCCTGCTTTACGAATATCGCAAGGACGCGATCAGCTTCGCGCTCATCCTGGCGATCATCTTCATCGCCCGCCGCTGGCCGCCGCAGGCCGAGGCGCAGCCTCCGGACGGCCGAAGCGGATTCCGCGTCATTCTCGCTAACGGCCGGCGCCAGGTCGAAATCGACGTCTCCGATCTGCTCGCGGCAGGCGGCGGCGGAAACTATACCGAGCTGATCTTCGCCGGAGGCCGCAAGAGCCTGCTGCGCACCACCCTCGCGGCCGCGGAGGAGGCGCTCGAGCCGCTCGGCTTTCGCCGAACCCATAAGAGCTGGCTGGTCAACCTCGCCTTCGTCCGCGATGTCGCGCGCACTGCGTCGGGCGATCATGTCGTCACCGTCGGCGAGGGCCTCGAAGTGCCGCTGTCGCGCAGAAGCGCAAAGGTGCTCGACGAAATAAGAGCCTCGGCGTTCGCACGCCGAGGCCCTCTCTAGATCGATAAAAGGAGGTAGCTTACCGCCCCGAAGCGCGCCGCTTCGCGCGGTTGGTCTTCGGCGCGCCGGCCGAGCCGAAGTTCGGACGCCGGCTCTTGGGCCGGCGGACCCGGTTGCGGTCCTCGCGGCGCTCGTTGCGCTCGCCGCCGTCGCGGCGGTCGCCGCGCCTCGGCTGATCCTGGATCGGCGAAGCGGCGCGCTCGGCCTTGATCCGGTTCGCCTCGGCGAGGAAATTCTCCGGAAGCGGCACCACTTCGAGCCTCTGACGGGTCAGACGCTCGATGCCCTTGAGATAGGAGCGTTCGTCCTCGGCGCAGAAGGCGATGGCGATTCCCGCCGCTCCGGCGCGCGCGGTGCGGCCGATCCGGTGGACATATTGCTCCGAGACGTTGGGCAGGTCGAAATTGATGACGTGGCTGACTCCGGTGACGTCGATTCCGCGCGCCGCGATGTCGGTCGCGATCAGGATCTTCACCTTGCCCGACTTGAACTCGGCGAGCGCTCGCTCGCGCTGCGGCTGGCTCTTGTTGCCGTGGATGGCGTTGGCCGGGATTCCGCTCTGGGCGAGCTGCTTCACGATCCGGTCGGCGCCATGCTTGGTGCGGCTGAAGATCAGCACCCGCTCCATCTGCTCGCGGCGGAGAAGCATGGTGAGCAGAGCCGGCTTCTCGGGCTGGGTGACGAAGGTGACGAACTGGTCGATCTTCTCGACCGTCGTCGCGGACGGCGTGACCGCGACCTCGGCCGGATCGGTCAGGAATTTGTCGGCGAGATCGCGGATCGTCCTCGGCATCGTCGCCGAGAAGAACAGGCTTTGCCTCTTCTCCGGGAGCATCCGGACGATCCGCTTGAGATCGTGAATGAAGCCGAGATCGAGCATCTGGTCGGCCTCGTCCAAGACGAAGATCTCGACCTGGCGGAGGTCGAGCGACCCCTGCTCGACCAGATCGATCATCCGGCCCGGCGTGGCGACGAGGATGTCGACTCCGCGCGACAGGTCCTGCCGGTTCTTGTTGAGCGAGGTTCCGCCGAACACGGTGGCGACGCTCATCTGGGCGAAGCGGCTATAGGCGCGGGCGCTCTCGGCGATCTGGCTTGCCAGCTCGCGGGTCGGAGCGAGCACCAGCATCCGGCAGGTGCCGCGCTGCGGACGCTTGGCGGACGCGGCCAGCCGGTCGATCGAGGGGAGCATGAAGGCGGCGGTCTTGCCGGTGCCGGTCTGGGCGATTCCGAGCAGGTCGCGGCCCTTCAGCAGGGTCGGGATCGCCTGGGTCTGGATCGGGGTCGCGTCCTGGTAATTCTTGAGCGCGAGCGCCTGGAGCACCGGGTGCGAAAGCCCGAGAGTCTGAAATGACATGGTAATGATAACTCACTGTATTGTGCGGCGCCCGCGCAGCCGGAATGGCGCGCGGAAACGCGGCGGGTTTTTGCCAACCCGCGTGAAAAGGGAAGACTTCCAAAAGTACGAAGCGGAGCCGGTCCGAAGACGGACGTTCACGCTGCAATGACGCTTCGCTGAGCGCCATATGCATGCTGCAGTGCAAAAAGTCAAGGAATTCCGCCAAAATCGCAGTTGGGCCCGCTCACTTGCTGCCATAAGTCGGCCACGATTGCAGACGAGCATGGGCCGATGAGAGCAATCAGAAGCGTTCTCGCCTTCACCCTCTTGGCGATCCTCGTCGCCTGCACGGCCGAGGTCACCGAGCGCGGCCTGCTCGCTCCGGTCAAGGGCGGCGAGATGAGCGCGGCGGCCCTCGCGAAGGAGGCGCCGGTCTATTCGGCGTCGCGGCTCGATATAAGGACGGCCGACGGGACCCTCCTCTATGCGGTCCATCTTCGTCAGCCCAATGCGCGCGCGACGATCATCTATTTCGGCGGCAACGGTTATACGATCGGCCGCTACGGGCCGTGGACGGCGAAGGTCTTCGCGCCGCTCGGGGTCGACCTCGTCCTCGTCGATCATCGCGGCTACGGCCAGAGCGAGGGGATCCCGAGCGCTGCCGGGATCGAGGCGGACGGACTTGCGGTGTTCGATCATGTCGCGGCGCTTCCCGACGTGTGCGGGCGGCCGCTCCTGGTCCACGGCCAGTCGCTCGGGAGCTTCATCGCGGGCCATGTCGCGGCGCGCCGGCCGACCGCGGGCGCGGTCCTCGAAAGCTCGGTGACGACCACCGAGGACTGGGCGAGAGCGGCGACGCCCGGCGCCGCCAGGCCCTTCCTCAAGGTCCGGATCTCGGAGGAGCTTCGGGGCCGGGGCAACCTCGCCAACGTCCGGCTGATCGACGAGCCCTTGCTGCTGATGGTCGGAGCGAAGGATCCGACCACTCCGCCGCCTTTGTCGCAGGCTCTCTATGCCGCTTCGCCGCTGCCGGCCGGACGCAAGACTCTGGAGATCATTCCCCGGGCCAATCACGTCACGGTCATGGAGCAGCCCGAGGCGATCGCCGCCTATCGTCGATTCCTGGACATGGTGGCGCACTGATTCGTCCGAACGCGGACACGACAGTTCGTTTCCGGACAAACTATGGGCGTTCGGGGACGCCAACGCTCTGAAAAGCACGATTTTCCCGACTCCCGGCCGGCATTTCCTTGGCCCGCTCTTTGCATCGTAGATTCCACCACAATGAAGGATAAACGATGCGCCTGACCCTCCTCGCCGCGATCGCGGCAATCGCCATGCTTCCCGGTTCGGCCTGCGCGGCCGGCGGCGGAGGCTCGGAGGCGCGAAGCGAGGCGCCGACCAATCTGCGCTGGGAGATCGAGGAAGCCGACCGTCCCGACATGGTCCAGCTCGAGCTCAGCCATCGCAGCCCCGGCCGGAGCTATACGACCGGCCGCCCGGTCCGGATCGCCGATCTGCAGGGTCTCGACCCGTCCGCCGCGGGCCAGGTCCATTTCCGGCTGATGCGCGAAGCCGGGACCTTCGACTGCGAGGGCGTGATGCATCGCCGCAACGGCGTCGGCGAATGCCGATTCCTTCCCGACTCGGCATTCGCCGCCGGCCTTGCCCGCCGCGGCATGGGCGAGGCTACGCCCTATCAGCTCTTCTCGCTGGCGATGGGCGATATCGGCCTTGCTTATGCCGACGAGCTCGAGCGCCAGCATTATGCGCGGCCGAGCGTCCAGGACCTGGTCGACGCCGGCAATCACGGGGCCTCGATCGATTATCTGCGGTCGATGGGCGGCCTCGGCTATCGGGTCGGAACGCTCGCCGCCCTTATCCGGATGCGCGATCATGGCGTGACCGAGGATTATGTCCGCGAGCTGGTCGGTGCCGGACTTCGCGACATTCCGGCCGACACCCTGGTCCAGATGCGCGATCACGGAGTCTCGCCCACCTATATCGGCGAGCTCCGGCGCCACGGTTATGGCGACTTGCCGGTGATGTCGCTGATCGCGCTTCGCGACCATGGCGTCGGCGCCGATTATGTCGCCGAGCTCGATGCCGGCGGGATTCGGGGAATCCCGATCGACGATCTGGTGCGGATGCGCGACCACGGGGTCTCCCCCGATTATATCGTCGCACTCCGCCGCTCGGGCTGGTCGCGGCTGTCGACCGACGAGATCGTCCGGCTCCGCGACCATGGCGTAACGGCCGGCTTCGTCGCCGAGCTTCGCTCGCTCGGCTATGGCGATGTGCGCGTCGACGACATCATCCGCCTCCGCGACATGGGCGTCACCGCCGACTTCATCCGACGGAGCAACGCGGCCGGCCGCAGATCGCCGGACGAACTGGTGCGGCTGCGGACGGGGGGCTGACGCTGATCGTCATCCCAGCGAAAGCTGGGATCTCACTTCTTCAAGAACAAAGAGATTCCAGCTTTCGCTGGAATGACGGAGCTCACTCGAACTCCAAAATCACCGCGTCGACGGCGAGGCTGTCGCCGGGCCTGGCCGAGACCGTCTTCACCGTTCCCGCTTTCTCGGCGCGGAGGATATTCTCCATCTTCATCGCCTCGACCACCGCGAGCGGCTGGCCGGCCTCGACATGCTCGCCCTCGCCGACGTTGAGGGCGGTCAGCAGCCCCGGCATCGGACAGATCAGATATCTGGAGAGGTCGGGCGGCACCTTCTCGATCATGTGCCGGCTCAGTTCGGCGACATGGGCCGGGAGCACGTCGGCGACGTGCGAGGCTCCGCGAGTCGTCAGCCGCCATTGCCGCCCGTGGCGCGCGACCCGGACGATAAGCGAGCGGCCGTCGATCGCGCCTCGGAAGCGAAGCTGGCCCGGCCGCCAGCGGCCGATCAGCTCGCTCGGCTGGTCGGCGCCGTCGACATAGGCCAGGCAGCCGCCTTCGAACCGCTCGAATCTCAGCCTGTGCTCGGTGCCGCCAAGCCGGACGACCCGGTCCTCGGGCGGATGGACCGACCCGGCGAGCTGGCCGCTGGTCGCGCAGGCCCGCGTGTCGGTCTCCATCGCCGCCATTCCGGCAATGATGGCGAGGTCGCCGAGCAGGCACTCGTCGGCCGGCGCGCCCTGAAACCCTTCCGGATATTCCTCGGCGATGAAGCCGGTGGTGAGCCTGCCCTCACGGAAGCGCGGATGCTGCATCAGCGCCGAAAGGAAATCGACATTGTGGCCGATTCCCTCGATCACGAAGCTGTCGAGAGCGTCGGTCTGCCGGTCGATCGCGGCTTCGCGGTCCGGCCCCCAACTGATCAGTTTGGCGATCATCGGATCGTAGTAGATCGAGACCTCGCCGCCCTCGGCAACGCCGTCATCGACCCGAATCCTCCCCTCCCCTTCAGGGGAGGGGTTGGGGGTGGGGGAGTCACTTGCCCACCCCCTCGCCGCTGCGCGGCGCGTCCCCACCCCGGAAGGGGAGGGGGGGCGGGATAGGCCCAGCCCGCCCGGCGC
>JBKPOT010000010.1:0-396798 GCA_046733235.1 Pseudomonadota bacterium | reverse complement strand
GGTGAGGCTGTAGTCGTAGAAATTGCCGGCCGTGTCGCCGAATCGCGTGTCGGAGCCCGGCAGGATCGCGAAGCTCTCGACCGATGTGAAATTGGCGCCGAGGGTCAGCCCGCCCGAATAATCGCCCTGGATCGCGACCTGGTCGTTGCCGGCGCCGCCGTTGACGATGTCGGCGGAGGTCAGCGCCGCTCCGAACAGGAAGACGTCGTTGCCGCCGGCGCCGTTGACCGTATCCACGCCGCCGTCCTGGAGCCGGATGAAATCGTTGCCGCCGGCGCCGGTGACGACATTGTCGCCGCCATTGCCGCGGAAATCGTGGTTGAAGTCCGACGTCGCGGTCAGCTTCTCGACATTGGCCATGCCGGCGATGCTGTAGGAGATCAGCGCCGTCCTGACCTCGTCACTGCCTTCGCCGGCCAGCTCGACCACCGTGTCGCCAACATTGTCGACGATGTAGATATCGTTGCCCTGGCCGCCGGTCATCGTGTCGGCGCCGCCGCCGCCGTCGATGAAGTCGTTGCCCGCGCCGGTGACGATCGAGTCATTGCCCGAGCCGGTGGTGATCGCGAACCGCTCGAAATTGTCGAAGTCGGCCCGCCTGCTTCCGCCGTCGCCGATCGAGCCGGAATAACCGTCCACTGACCCGGCGGCGGGGGCCGCCATGGTCACCGCCGCGGTCGCCGCGCCATAATCGACGATCAGCAGATCATCGCCCGCGGCGCCGTTGAGCGTGTCGTGGCCGTTCAGGACCGTGACCGCATCGTCGCCGCCGTTGAGATAGATATTGTCGTCGAGATTGAAGGCGGTGGTGACGATCGAATCGTTGCCGAAGCCGAGATAGAGAACGGTGAAATATTCGAAATCGACGAAGCTGCCGCTCGGCCCCGCGAATGAATTGGTCTGGAGGTTCCAGGTCGTAGAGGGAATCGAGGCGTCGACATATTGGATTCCGTCCAGCCCCGCGCCGCCGTCGACCTGATCGTCGCCGGTCGCTCCGAGGTTTAGATAGATGTCGTTGCCCGCGCCGAGATTGACGATGTCGGCGGCGGCGCTTCCGCCGATCGTGTCGTTGCCGGAGCCGGTGGCGATGACGAACTTTTCGATCTCGCCATAATCGACCCGGCGGCCCGCGCCGTCGCCGATCGTCCCGCTGCCCGACGCCGGATAGCCGCCGCTGATCGCTGTGACGGCGTCGCTCCAGTCGACGACCAGGGTGTCGACGTCGGCGCCGCCGACGACATTGTCCAGCCCCGGCCCCGACACTTTGAGCATGTCGTTGCCGGCGCCGCCGACGAGATGGTCGTCGCCGAGCCCGCCGTCGAGACTGTCGTTGCCGGCGCCGCCGGTGACGATGTTGGCGTCTCCATTGCCGGTGAGGCTCTGGCCGGCGGCCGACAATCCGGTCAGCTTCTCGAGGTTCGCGCCGAGAACGAAGCTTGCAAGACCGGTGCGAACCTCGTCGCTTCCCTCGCCGGAAAGCTCGGTGATCGCGTCCCCGGAATCGTCGACGAAATAGATGTCGTTGCCGTTGCCCCCGAACATCGAGTCGGCGCCGAGGCCGCCGTCGATGACGTCGTCGCCGGCGCCGGCGGCGATGACATTGGCCCCATTGTTGCCGCTCAGGGTCTGGCCGTTCGACGCGATGCCGGCGAGATTCTCGATATTGGCCAGAGAAAAGAGGCTGAACGCGCCGAGGCTGGTGCGGACCTCGTCGATCCCCTCGCCGGCAAGCTCGGTCACGGCGTCGCCGCCATCGTCGAGCACATAGACGTCGTTGCCGAGGCCGCCGCGAAGCAGATCGGCGCCCCCTGCGCCGTTCAGGACGTCGTTGCCGCTTCCGCCGGCGATCAGATTTGCCAAGCCGTTGCCGGTCAGCGACTGGCCGGCGTTCGAGATGCCGGTCAGGATCTCGACATTGTCGCTCAGGATCCAGGAGGCGAGCGCAGTGCCGATTTCGTCATTGCCCTCGCCGGCCAGCTCGACGACCGAATCGGCGAGATTGTCGACGATGTAGCGATCGTCGCCGGCGCCGCCGCGCAGCGTGTCCGCGCCGGCGCCGCCGTCGATCAGGTCGTTGCCGGTCGAGCCGATGAGGAGGTTGGCGAGCGCGTTCCCGGTCAGCGCCTGCCCGCCGGCCGGCGCATCGCCGGTCAGATTCTCCAGATTGGCGCCGAGCGTGTAGGCGGCGAACGACACGTGCACCGTGTCCACGCCCTCGCCGACATTCTCCTCGACGACGTCGCCGGACTGGTCGAGATGATAGATGTCGTCGCCCATCCCGCCACGCAGAGTGTCGATTCCGGCGCCGCCGTCGAGAATGTCGTTGCCCGCGCTTCCGGTTATCAGGTTGGCGAGATCGTTGCCGGCGAGCGACTGGCCGGCCGCGGAGAGGCCGGTCAATCTCTCGACATTGGCGGCGAGCGCATAAGCGCCGATGCCGGTGCGGACCTCGTCATTGCCGCCGCCGGCCTGCTCGACGACGACGTCGCCGGTGCTGTCGACCAGGAAGACATCGTCGCCGCCGCGGCCGATCATCCGGTCGTCGCCCAGGCCGCCGTCGATCATGTTCGCCGCGTCGTTGCCGGTGATGATGTTGGATGAAGCATTGCCGACGCCGTTGATCGCGGCGTTGCCGAGAAGCTCGAGATTCTCGAGCGCGGCGTTGAGCGGCCCGAGATCGATCGCGGTGCGCAGAGTATCGATGCCGCCGCTGTCGACAATCTGGTCGCCCGCCGAATCGACGACATAGGCATCGTCGCCGGCGCCGCCGTTCATCTGGTCCGCGCCGATTCCGCCGTCGAGAAGGTCGGCGCCCTCGCGGCCGTCGAGCTGGTCGTTGCCGGCCCCGCCGAACAGCTGGTTCGCGGCCCCGTTGCCGATGATCACATCATTGCCGGCGCCGCCGACCGCATTCTCGATCGTCACCCCGAAGGCGATCGCGATATTCCTGGTGAGGCCGCCGGCATCGCTGAACTCGCCTGCATTGAGGTTGATCAGCGAAGCGTCGGAATAGCCCGAGAGATCGATCGTATCGATCCCGCCGCCATCCCAGATCGCGACGATCGGCCCGGTGGTGACCGCGAAGTTGTACGGGGAGTCGGCGCCGGTGTTCGAGTTGAAGCCGTAGACGGTGTCCCCCGCCCGGGTCGACATGTTGGGGGCGTAGAGGCTCTGCAGCGCGAGGATGTCGTAGAGCAAGGGAGTCCGGGCGGCGTAGAGGACGCTGCCGATTGTATGGTCCGCGCCCGTATTCGCCGCCCCGAAATAGGACATGACCGAATATTGGATCGTGTCCTCGACGAACTCGGCGTCGTTCGCATAGGTCGGTCCCTGGCCGTTATAGTTGCCCGGGTGCGAAAGGCCGACGGAGTGCAGGACTTCGTGGAGCACCACGAACGGCATGAAGTCCGCCCAACCCTCGTTGGTCTGCCGTTGCGCGATGCGCGCGTTGTTGAACCTGATATCCGCGCCGTAAATGGCATCGGATCCCGCCAGCTGGTAGGGCGACATGCTGCCCGAAAAAGCGAGGTCGACGCTGTTGGCGTAGAAATTGATGCGCTGGTTGTTCGGCCCCGGCTGCTGCTGAGTGTCGGCAACCTCGACGAAGGTCAGGTTCACGACCTCGGAGACCATCGCGAAGGCCCGCTCGACCGCGGCCCGCTGCGCCGTCGAGAGGATCGTCCAGCCCGGCTCGTTCGGGAGATAGGAGGGCTTCTGAGTCAGGAACGCATATTGGATCGGGTTCTGGGGCGTGGCCCAAAATCCCACCCGCACCAGTGCCGCGACATAGCCTTGCGGGGTGATGTGGGGCTTGTCCGCCATGCCCGTTCCTCTCGGGCGAAACATCAGGGAAAAATCCCGTCTGCGCAATCCCTTGACGTGCGCAGGCAGGGACTGAAATTGCTAATTTGACCCGGCTATCGCCCGTTGCGGCTACCGTCGCAGGGTCCGGACCTTGGTTCCGGCTACAGTACGAAGTCCGCTCCGACGATTTCCGCGATCCTTCCCCTCCCTGCAAGGGAGGGGGGATTAGAGGGAGGGGGATTAGAGAGTGAAGTCTCCGCCGGTGATCGGGTGGTCGCTGGTGACGAAGAACTCGATGTCGGCGACACCGTCGCCGTTGACGTCGCCCGACACGGTCCACAGGCCGTTGCCGGCATAGAATGTGGCTCGAAGCTCACCGGCGGCGCCGCTGAACGCGGCCGAGCCGATGAAGTGGAAGGCGTCGTTGGCGGGCGTTCCGGAGACGGCGTCGATCTGCGACAGGTCGATCCGGTCGCCGGTCGAGAAGTCGAGGATGGAATCGCGCTGGCTGAGCAGCGAGTCGGCGACGCTGCGGTAAAGGAAGGTGTCCGCCCCGCCGGCGCCTCGCAGGTTGTCCGAGCCGAGGCCGCCCGAGATGATGTCGGCACTCTGGCTTCCGGTGATCGTGTCGCTGCCCTGGCCGCCGAAGATGCGGAACCAGCCGTCCAGTTCGGCACTGCCGTTGAAGGTCAGGCTCTCGCTGGGTCTCAGCGGCGCGGCGTCGACCGTCATCCGAACGCCGGCGGCCAAATTGCCGTCGTTCATGGTGAGGTTGTAGTTGTAGCTGGTGCCCAGGGCGCCGAACCTGGTGTCCTGGGCCGACACCATGCCGATGCTCTCGATGCTCACCAGCTGGTTGGCGCCGAAGACGATCGTGTAATTGCCGCGAAGGCCGAGCTGGTCGGTTCCGGAGACCCCGCCGTCGACATGGTCGCTGGCGCCGAACTGGCCGTTCTCGCCGAAATAGAAAGTGTCGTTGTTCGAGCCGCCGAGCAGGGTATCGGTGCCGCCGCCGCCGTAGAGGAAGAAATTGCCGTCGGTCTCGGCCGAGCCGTTGAAGGTGAAATCCTCGCCGGGGCGCAGGCGATTGGCGTCGATGATCATCAGCACGCCCGGAGCGACGTTGGCGTTCACGGTGGTGAGATCGTAATCGTAGAAGTTGCCGGCCGTGTCGCCGAAACGGGTGTCGGAGCCGGGCAGGATCGCGAACGATTCGACCGATGTGAAGCCGGCACCGAGCGTCAGCCCGCCCGAATAATCGCCCTGGATCGCGACCTGGTCGTTGCCGATGCCGCCGTCGACGATGTCGGCCGAGGTCAGCGCCGCTCCGAACAGGAAGACGTCGTTGCCGCCGGCGCCGATGGCGGTATCGACGCCGCCGTCCTGGAGCCGGATGAAGTCGTTGCCGCCGGCGCCGGTGACGACATTGTCGCCGCCATTGCCGCGGAAATCGTGGTTGAAGTCCGATGTCGCGGTCAGCTTCTCGACATTGGCCGAACCGGCGAGGCTGTAGACGGCCAGCGCCGTCCTGACCTCGTCGCTGCCTTCGCCGGCGAGCTCGACGATCGTGTCGCCGGGATGCGCCACGACGTAGACGTCGTCGCCCGCGCCGCCGGCCAGCTTCACGCCGCCCGGGCCGTCGCCCAGCGTGTCGGCGCCGGCGGTGCCGTAAATTGCGTCCGGCCGGAAACCGAGATTGATCTCGGTGAAAAAAGTGGCGTCGCTGTTGGCGAAGGTGATCAGAGTCTCGAGATCGTCGGCGCCGCCGTCGCGGTCGATCTGAAGGACGGCCGAGCTTCCGTCCTGGACGAGCCGCAAATGGCCGCTGTCGAACGGATTGGAGTCGGGATCCCAATTGAGCAAGCCCGAGCCCAAAGCCGGGATCAGGCTGAGGCTGTCGCCGGAGTCGCCGGCCTCGAAATCCTCGACGACCAGCATACCCATCGGCTGGGTCGGATGGATCTGGAAAATGGTGATGAGGTCGGCGCCAGCGCCCAGAGTCAGCGAGACGGTGCCGTTCAGCAAAGCGAGGATTTGGACCCGGTCGTCGCCATTGCCCATGTCGAGGGTGAAATGGCTCGCTCCGCGGACGTTGAGGAAGGCGACATCGTCATCGTCGCCGCCATAGATTTCGAGAGTCTCTTCCTGGCCCTCGATCCGGGTGAGATTGAATTCGTCATCGCCGGCGCCGCCGAACATCCGCCCCGGCCCCATATAGTCGGCGAACACATCGTTGCCGTCCTCGCCATAGAGCTGGTCGCCGCCGACTCCGCCGTCCAGCCAGTCGTTGCCGGCCCCGCCATGGATCTCGTCCTCGCCGATCTCGCCGTAGATGACGTCATTGCCGTCGCCGCCCTGGATCGAGTCGGCGCCGGCGCCGCCGTAGATCCGGTCGTCGGCGCCGAGCCCGTCGATCGCGTCCGCGCCGGTGCCGCCACGAAGCTCGTCGCTGTCGGGCGTGCCGGCGATCTCGAGCCCGGGGACGGGCGAACCGTCGGGCGGATAGCCGTCGAAATTGGCGGTGGTGAAAGTGGACGCCTGGACGTTCTGGAAGGTGACGATCGTCCGGAACGCGCCGCCGAGCGTGCCCCTGACCTGGAGCAGGGCATCGCCGCCCGACTGGACGAGCTGGACGAAGCCGCTTCCGAACGGATTGTCGTACTGCCACCCATAAAGCGTGCCGACGAGGAAATCGTCGAAATGCACGACGTCGCCGCCGTCCCCGGCCGCGAAATCGCGCACCAGGATCGATCCTTCGTCGAGCAGATGGTAGGCGGCCTGGCCGCCCAGGACGATCCTGTCCGAGCCGGCGCCGAGAGTGACGTCCGCGTCTCCGCCGAGGACGGTGAAGGTGACGACGTCGTCGCCCGAACCCCCGTCGATGATGACGCTGCTCGCGCCCGAGGAGATGATCTCGATCCGGTCGCTGCCGTCGCCGCCGAGCGCGGTGACATGGTCGGCCTGGTCGATATAGCGGCGGATGTAGAAACGGTCGTCGCCGGCCCCGCCGTCGAGCATGTCGTTGCCGAAGATGCTGGTCAGATAATCGTCGTCCGCCTCGCCATAGACCAGATCGTCGCCGAGGCCGCCGTCGAGATTGTCGCCGCCGGCGCCGCCCTCGAGCCGGTCGTTGCCGAGCTCCCCGAGCAGTTCGTCGAGAGCATCGCCGCCGCGGAGCAGGTCGTCGCCGGCGCCGCCATAGATTCGGTCGTGTTCGCCATGGCCCTCGATCAGGTCGTTGCCTGCCGCGCCGATCAGCAGGTCCGCCCCGTCGCCGCCCTGCAGGTTGAGAGGGGCGGGGATGGTGCCGTCGCTCGAGTAACCGTCGAGATTCTCGAAGGTGAAGTCGGAGACCTGCCGATCCCTGAAGGTGAGCAGGGTGACATATTCGTCGCCGCCGCCGTCGAGATCGATCTGAAGCCGGGCATCCGCTCCGCTCTGGACCAGGCGGACATGGCCGCTGGCGAACGGGCTCGAGCTCTGGTCCCAGCCGGTCAGAACGAAGGAGAGGAGATCGAGCCAGTCGATGCGGTCGCCATTGGCGCCGGTCTCGAAATCCATGATCTCGACATTCGCCTGGCCGATCGAGGTCGAATGGAAGGCGGGGATGGAGACGATGTCCCTGCCCGCGCCAAGGGTGAGCTCGACATGCGAGCCCCATACTCCTGCGACGTCGACCTCGTCGTCGCCGTCGCCCATGTCGGCCTGGATCAGATGCGGTCCGTAGACGAGCAGATCGAGCCTGTCGTCGCCCGCTCCGCCGTCGACGACGACGGTCTCGGCGGCGTTGCCGGTCGTCCAGACTTCGAAGCTGTCATTGCCAGACCCGCCGATCATCGTGCCGGAGCCGTTATCGTCGAAGAAATTGTCGTGGCCGGCGCCTCCGTCCATCACATCGTCGCCGGGCCCGCCGCTCAGGAAATCGTTTCCGTCGCCCCCCAGCACAGTGTCGTCGCCGACTCCGCCGGTGAGCTGATCGTCGTCGTCGCCGCCCTCGATCAGGTCGTCGCCGTTGCTGCCGTTGATAGCGTCGTTACCGGCGCCGCCGACGATATGGTCGCCGTCGAGAGTGCCGGTCAGCGTATCGCCGCCGTCGCTTCCGTTGATGAAGGCCAATTCGAATCCCCGCTAACGACAGCCCATCTAGCAGATCGGGCCAGTCGAATATAGTCGGCAAATCAGTGAGATAGTCCGCCCGGCCGATCTGCTTTCAGAGGATGAAGTCCGTCCCGACGATCGGATGGTCGCTGCTGACGACGAACTCGATGTCGGCGATGCCGTCGCCGTTGACGTCGCCCTGAACCGTCCAGTCGCCGTCCGCGAAGGTGGCGCGGAGCTCGCCGGCATGGTTGCCGAACGCGTTCGAGCCGATGAAGGTGAAGGCGTCGTTGCCGCCGCCCGAAACGGCGTCGATCTGCGAGAGGTTGATCAGGTCGCCGCTCCCGAAATCGTGGATCGTGTCGCGGGCGGTGCCGGGCGAGTCCGCGACGGTGCGGTAGATGAAGACGTCGTTGCCGCCGCCGCCCCACAGATTGTCGCCGCCGGTCCCGCCGGTGATCAGGTCATTGCCCTGGCCGCCCTTGATCGAGTCCATGCCCTGGCCGCCGAAGATCCGGAACCAGCCGTCGAGCTCGGCGCTGCCGTCGAAGGTGAAGGTCTCGCCCGGCCGAAGCGGCGCGGCATCGACCGTCATCCTGACGCCCGCGGCAAGGTTGCCGTCGTTCATGGTGAGGTTGTAATTGTAGCTCGAGCCGAGCGCTCCGAACCTGGTGTCCTGGGCGGAGACGAGGCCGATGCTCTCGATGCTGGTCAGCTGGTCGGCCCCGAACGCGATCGTGTAGCTGCCGCGAAGGCCGAGCTGGTCGGTTCCCCCCGAGCCGCCGTCGACATGGTCGGTGGCGCCGAACTGGCCGCCCTCGCCGAAATAGAAAGTGTCGTTCTTCGCGCCGCCGAGAAGGGTATCGCTGCCCCGGCCGCCATAGAGGAAGAAGCTCCCGTCGCTTTCGGCCGAGCCGTTGAAGGTGAAGTCCTCGCCGGCCCGGAGGCGGTTCGCGTCGACCACCATCATCACGCCCGCGGCGACATTGGAGTCCAAGGTGGTGAGAACATAATCGTAATAATTGCCGGCCGTGTCGCCGAAGCGGGCGTCCGAGCCCGGCAGGATGGCGAAGGATTCGATCGACGTGAAGCCGGCGCCGAGAGTCAGCCCGCCCGAATAATCGCCCTGGATCGCGACCTGGTCGGTGCCGGCGCCGCCATCGACGCTGTCCGCCGAGGTGAGCGCCGCTCCGAACAGGAAGACGTCGTTGCCGCCGGCGCCGTTGACGACGTCGTCGCCGCCGGCGCGAAGGCTGAACAGATCGGAACCGCCGGTGCCGGTGATCGAATCCGCGCCGGTTCCGCCGTCGAGACGGTCGCCGGCCGAGGCGAGGCCGTTGATCGTGATCGTCACCGTCGCCGTGCCGCCGCCGACGAGGCCGTAACTGAATATGTCGGTGGCGCTGGTATTGACGGCGCCGGTCGGTCCGCCCGCCGCGATCAGAGTGTTGAACTTGCCGGCGGGATCGTAATCATAGCTTCCGTCGGCGCGAACGGTGAGGCGCGCGCCCGAGGCGAGCAGGATCTGGCTCCCGACCGCGGAGGCGCTGCCGTTGACCGTCGCGACCTTGAGGGTGCCACCGGCCGGCGCGACGTCGTTGCCGAACAGGCCGGCATTGACGATCGCTACGTTCTCCATCGTGGCGGCGCTGTCCGCATTGGCGATCGATTTCGGGGCGGACAGGATTCGGGACCAGATTGTCGAGAAGGTCGAAACCGTGTCGTGGCCGAAATCGCCATAGCCGATCGCGATTCCGCCCCCGGCGAGGCCGGCGACGACGGGCATCCACTGATCGCCGGCGGTGTTCTGGTTGACGAGGAACTCGCCGCCGGCCTTCGCGCCCGACGAATCGTAGAACTGGCCATGGATCGAGGTCGCGCTCGAATCGCCGCCAAAGCCGGTGCGGTCGGTCCAGGCGACGAAGAAGCCGCCATCGTCGAGCGCCGTCACCCTGGGCTCGCCAAAGCCGCCTTCCAGCGGGCCGGCGATGAGGAACTCTCCGCCGATCTTCGCGCCCGACGAATCGTAGAGCTGGCCCCGAATCGAGCTGAGCTGCCCCGGCAGGCCGACATGGCCCGAATCGAGCCAGGTGACGACGAAACCGCCCGAGGCGAGGCCGGTTACCGATTGTGCCTGCTGAGTCCCCTCGGTGGTCGTGTTGACCTGGAAGGCGTCGCCGATGGTGGCGCCGTTCGAACCGAAGCGCTGGCCGAAAATGGCATAGCCGCCCTGCGGGTCGGTCCCGCTTCCGGTATCGTCCATCCAGGTGAGGACGAAGCCGCCGTCCCCGAGAGCGGCGATCTCGGGGTGGTTGCGATAGCCGCTGCCGATCGACGGGATGGTGATCTCGCCGCCAAGCCGCTGCCCGTCCGCGCCGAACAGCTGGGCCTTGACCTGGTAAGCGGGCGTGCCCGGTCCGGTTCCCCAGAGATCCCAGGCCACCACGAAGCCTCCGGTCGGGAGACCGACCGCGCTCAAGCTGCCCTGCGAGCCCGGCAGGGTCGAGTTGACCTGGAATTGGCCGCCGAGCGCGATGCCCGACGGGTCGAACATCTGGGCGTAGAGCTCGGTGTTCGGCTCGGCGGCGCTGAGGTCGCGGTAATCGTTGACGAAGACGACGAACCCGCCCGATTCGAGGCCCGCGACCGTGTAAGAGCGCATGTTGCCGTTCTGAACGGTGGCGACTTCGAATTCGCCGCCGATCTTGTCGCCGTCCGCGGAATAGACCTGGCCGCGCAGCGGATAGCCGCCGCTGCCCGCACTGCTGAAGCGCGAATCCCAATAGACGAGGACATAGCCGCCCGAAGCGAGGGGAGCGATTTCGGGCCGGTACGGACCCGACGGAGCATCGTTGACGGGAGAGGCCTCGCCCAGCGACCAGCCCGGCGGAAGGACGTCGATCAGGCCGTCCGAGACGATGTCGACGCCGACCGCCGCGCTGTCGGAATAGGTGCCGTCCGTCGCCGAGAATGAGATGAGGTCGGCGCCGTAATAATCGGCGAAGGGCGCGTAATCGAGGCCCTGAAGAGCGGCGTTGATCGCGGCGATGCTGCCGGTGAAGCTCATCGCCGAGTCGCCGGCTCCGTCTCCCGCCGAAAAGGTCAGGCCGGACGTGCCGGAAAGGGTCAGGCTGCCCCGCGCCGCGGAAAGGCTGACGGTGAGCGACGGCGAATTGACGTCCGCGACCCGGAACGCGCTGCCGAAATCATGGCTCATATCCTCGCCGAGCGAGAGCGCGGCGGGAGCGGTCACGACCGGCGCCTCGGCCGCGATGACGTTGATGGTGACCGTGGCGGTCTCGGTCGTGCCCGCCGAGGTCACGGTGTAGGTGAAGCTGTCGGCGCCGTAATAGCCGGTCGCCGGCGTATAGACGACGTAATCGTCGCTCTTGTCGGCGGTGGTCCCGGCATTGTTGATCGTGACGGTGCCGTGCTTCGCCGCGCCGACCGCGGTGATCGCCCGGCCGGCATTCTCGAAGCTGTCGTTGGCGAGCAAGTCGAGACGATTGGCACCGCTGTTGCGGACCAGTTCGACCGAATCGTCGGCGGTGTCGGGCACCCAGTTGATGTGGAACCAGGCGCTGTTGGAGGTCTGGTCGGTATCGCGTCCGCTGCCGGACGTTCCTCCGTCGTCCTGGACCCGAAAGCCGATCTTGACCGATGCCGGGCCGCTGAGATCGGCGAGCGGGACGAGCGCGACCCGGCCCAAGGCGAGATCCTCGGCGGTGAAATGGGCCGGATAGCCGGTCATAGCGACCGCCGCTCCGGGGCCCGACCCGTCGGCATCGTACCAGATCGTCCCCTGGGTGACGAAATCGACGAAGATTCCGGCGAATGCGTCGCCGTCGGGATCGGAAAAGCCGAAATGCGCCAAAGAGAGGATCGTCCGGCTGTCCTCGAGGATCGTCGTATTGGTGTCGACCCCGGCCGGAGCGTCGTTGTTCGCGACCACCTGGAGCGAGCGGGTCAGCGCATTGCTCTGATCGTGGCCGTCATTGATGACGAACTCGATCGTCCGGACCGACTGATCCGGATCCTGAGCGCTGTTGGAATAATGAACCGAGCGCAGCGCATTCTGCCATTGAATGCGCGTCGCCGCTCCGGCCGAGCTCAGCGAGACGCTGCCGTCGCCATTGTCGACGGCCTGAATGTCGCCGTAGAAAGCGGCATATTGCGAGGGACTGATGACCTGGAAACGAAGGCTGTCCTCGCCGGGCCGGTAATTGTCGACGATCCGCACCACAGCGGTGCTGAAGCCGGCGCTGTCCGGATCGGACAGGGTCACGCCGAGATCGGCGGCAACGGTCTTGGTGCCGCTGATCGGCTCCGAATAGATGGTGGCCGGGGTGGTGCTGCTCTCGGTCAGGAGCGGCGCATCGTTGACCGGCTGGACGTTTACGAAAGCATCGGCGCTCGCCACCGCGCCCTGCGCATCGGTCAGGCTGATCGAGACGGTGCGGGTCGCGGCCGAGGGCGCGGCCTGGTTGGAATCGGCATAGGTCAGCGCCTGGACGATTCGCGACACCGAGGCGGAATCGGCGGCCGAATTGAACAGGATCGACAGCGCCGCGCCGGGGGCTCCGGTCCCGCCCGACACCGCTCCGACGAGCAGGCCGTCGACGAAGATCGAGCCGTCCTGAAGCAGGATCCCCTGCGCCGGGTCGATCCCAAGCACGTCCTCGCCCGCGGCGGCGTTGGCCAGGATCTCGACGCGCAGGGTCGCGCCGTCGAAGCCGGCCTGGCTTGCGACCAAAGCGTCGCCGCCGGCATCGATCCGCACCGGGGCCCCGCCTTCGACATACGTAACCGTGTCGCCGCCGACATTGGCGACGGTTGGAATATCGCTCAACCTGCTGTCCTTCCCGCGCTCCGGATCCGATGTGCCGGATGCGGAGAGCGCGCCCAAACAGGGGCGCGCGCTGTGTCGAGCCTTAGCATTCAGATGCCGAAATTACCAGCGATATTCGTGACTTAGGTCCGGAGTGAAAATCCAGCCGACGATTCTGCAGCCGATTTTCCCGATCTTTCCCTCCCTGCCAGGGAGGGGAGATTATAGAGTGAAGTCTCCGCCGGTGATCGGGTGGTCGCTGGTGACGAAGAACTCGATGTCGGCGACTCCGTCGCCATTGACGTCGCCGGACACCGTCCACAGGCCGTTGCCGGCATAGAAGGTCGCGCGAAGCTCGCCGGCGATGCCGCTGAACGCGGCCGAGCCGATGAAGGTGAAAGCGTCGTTGGCGGGTGTGCCGGAGATCGCGTCGATCTGCGAGAAATCGATCCGGTCCCCGGTCGAGAAGTCGAGGATCGAATCGCGCTGGCTCAGCAGCGAATCCGCGACCGAGCGGTAGAGGAAGGTGTCGGCTCCGCCGGCGCCGCGGAGATTGTCCGAGCCGAGGCCGCCCGAGATGATGTCGGCGGTCTGGCTGCCCGTGATCGTGTCGGAGCCGCGTCCGCCGAAGATCCGGAACCAGCCGTCAGTCTCGGCCGAGCCGTTGAAGGTGAGGCTTTCATTGGGCCTCAATGGCGCCGCATCGATCGTCATCCTCACCCCGGCGGCAAGATTGCCGTCGTTCATGGTGAGGTTGTAATTGTAGCTCGAGCCCAGGGCCCCGAACCTGGTGTCCTGCGCCGAGACCATGCCGATGCTCTCGATGCTGACCATCTGATCGGCGCCGAAGACGATATTGTAATTGCCGCGAAGGCCGAGCTGGTCGGTGCCCGAGACCCCGCCGTCGACATGGTCGGTGGCGCCGAACTGGCCGTTCTCGCCGAAATAGAAAGTGTCGTTGTTCGATCCGCCGAGCAGGGTATCGGTGCCGCCGCCGCCGTAGAGGAAGAAATTGCCGTCGGTCTCGGCCGAGCCGTTGAAGGTGAAGTCCTCGCCGGGGCGAAGGCGGTTGGCGTCGATGATCATCAGCACGCCGGCCGCCACGTTGGCGTTCACGGTGGTGAGATTGTAATCGTAGAAGTTGGTGCCGGGATCGCCGAACCTCGTGTCGGAGCCGGGAAGGATCGCGAAGCTCTCGACCGATGTGAAATTGGCGCCGAGGGTCAGCCCGCCCGAATAGTCGCCCTGGATCGCGACTTGGTCGTTGCCGGCGCCGCCGTTGACGATATCGGCCGAGGTCAAAGCCGCTCCGAACAGGAAAACGTCGTTGCCGCCGGCGCCATTCACAGTATCGACGCCGCCGTCCTGGAGCCTGATGAAGTCGTTGCCGCCGGCGCCGGTGACGACATTGTCGCCGCCATTGCCGCGGAAATCGTGGTTGAAATCCGACGTCGCGGTCAGCTTCTCGACATTGGCCATGCCGGCGATGCTGTAGGAGACGATCGCCGTCCTGACCTCGTCACTGCCCTCGCCGGCCAGCTCGACCACGACGTCGCCGCCATTGTCGACGATGTAGACGTCGTTGCCGAGGCCGCCGGTCATCGTGTCGGCACCGCCGCCGCCGTCGATGACATTGTCGGCGCCATTGCCGGTGAGGGTCTGGTCGATGCTGCCGAGGCCGGTCAGATTCTCGACATTGGCAAGGCCGGATATGCTGTAAGCGGCGAGCGCGGTGCGGATCTCGTCGCTGCCGCCGCCGGCCGATTCGTTGATCGAATCGCCGGCGCTGTCGACGACATAGACGTCGTTACCGAGGCCGCCGGTCATCGCGTCGGCACCCGCTCCGCCGTCGATCAGATCATTGCCGGCACCGGCGACAATGACATTGGCAAGGTCGTTCCCGGTCAGCGCCTGGCCCGCATTGGAGGTGCCGGTCAGAAGCTCGACATTGGCGGCGAGCACGTAGCTGGCGAGCGCGGTCCGGACCTCGTCATTGCCCTCGCCGCCAAGCTCGATGACGGCGTCGCCGGCATCGTCGACGAGGAATATGTCGTTGCCGAGCCCGCCCGCCATCGTGTCGGCGCCGAGGCCGCCGTCGAGCATGTCGTCTCCGCCGAGCCCGCTCAGCCTGTCGCCGCCGCCGCCGGCGAAGAGAGAGTCCGCGAACTGGCTTCCGGTGACGTCGAAAGTCTCGATCTCATAGGCGTCGGCGGCCCGGCCCCCGCCGAAATAGCTGATTCCGGTCGGCGGAAGGGTCGGGTTTCCGAGATAGCCGGTCTGGATCGGGCCGGCCGCGTCGGAATAATCGAGGATCAGCCTGTCCTCGCCGGCGCCGCCGCGGGCGATGTCGGAGCCGGACCCCGACACCCGCAATATGTCGTCGCCGTCATTGCCGTTGATCGTATCGCTTCCGGGTCCGCCGTCGAGATCGTCATTGGCGCCGAGCCCGTTGATCACGTCGTTGCCGCCAAGGCCGTTGATCGTGTCGGGACCGCTCGTGCCGTCGATCGAATCGTCGCCTTCGGTGACCGGATTGACGAACGGTCCATGGAGGAAATCGGATTCGGCGACGTGGCCCTTGACCCGGATCGACATCGTTCCGGAGGTCGTGACGACGCTGACCAGCGAGTAGAGCGCGCCGTCGCCGGGATCGATCTGCTCGACCCAGCTGATCGACCGGATCTGGAGGAAGGGCGAGGTGAGATCGATCTTGTCGATGCCCGATTCGAAGCCGAGGATCAGATCGGGCGCAGGGCCGGTGGAATCGCCGGCGGCGGAATAGACGATCCGGTCGGCGCCCGAGCCAACGTCGATCGTGTCGCCGCCGCCGCCGCCGGTGACGACGTCGTCGCCGCCGCCGCCACGGATCGTGTCGGCGCCGCCGCCGCCACTGATGACGTCGTTCCCCGAACCGGCCAGGATAAGGTTGGCGGAGTCGCTGCCGGTCAGGGTCTGGCCGGAGCTCGACAGGCCGGTGACATTCTCGATCTCGGTGCCCTGCAGGCTGTAGCTCGCCAGGTCGGTCCGAACCTCGTCGGTGCCCCCCGCGACGGACTCCGAGACGAAATCGTACGCAGTGTCGACATAATAGACGTCGTCGCCGGCGCCTCCGGCCATGGTATCGACGCCGATCCCGCCGTCGAGCACGTCGTTGCCGCCGTTGCCGCGCAGATCGTCGAAGCCGTCCCCGCCGTAGAGCGAGTCGTTGCCGGCGCCGCCGCTGATCAGGTTGAAACCGTCATTGCCGATCAGGGTCTGGCCCGAGCCGGAGAGGCCGGTCAGCTTCTCGACGTAAAAGGGCAAAGCGAAAGCCGAGAGCGTGGTGCGGATCTCGTCGCCGCCGCCGCCGCCCGAGCTTTCGAGCACCTGATCGCCATCATTGTCGACGATGTAGACGTCGTCGAGATTGCCGCCGATCATGATGTCGGCGCCGGGACCGCCATCGATATAATTGTTGAGGCCGTTGCCGGTCAGCGACTGGTTGCCGGCGCCGGTTCCGATCAGATTCTCGACATTGGCGATTCCGGCGATGCTGAACGAGACCGAGGTGCGCACCTCGTCGAAACCCTGGTTGAACGCTTCGACGATCGTGTCGCGGCTGTTGTCGACGATGAAGACGTCGTTGCCGGCTCCGCCCGTCATCGTGTCGGCGCCGGCGCCGCCGTCGATCAGATCGTCGCCCGCGCCGCCGTCTAGGCTGTCATCCTCGTCCAGTCCCTGGAGAATATCGTTGCCGCCCAAGCCGAGGATATCGTCCTGGCCGGCGGTTCCGCCCAGCGAGTCGACCCCCTCGGTGCCGAGGATCGGCGGTCCGCGCAGCAGGAAGTCCCCCATCGCGACATGGGCGTCGACGCGGATGGAGAGAGTGCCTTCGGCCGCGGTCACCGACACCAGGCTGTAGAAGCTGCCGTCGGACGGATCAGTCTGGTCGGTCCAGCTGACCGTGCTGACATGAAGGGCACGGAGGTCGATCTTGTCGATCCCGGTCTCGAACAGCTTGATCCGGTCGGCCGATCCCGACACCGAATCGGCCGCCGCCAGATAGACGAAGCGGTCGGCCCCGGCGAAGCCCTGAAGAATATCCGCGCCCGCTCCGCCGATCAGCACGTCGGCCCCGGCGCCGCCGAGCAACTGGTCGTTGCCGGCGCCGCCGTCCACCGGTCCGGTCTGGCTGCCCTCGCGGCCGTCGAACAGATCGTCGCCGCCCTGGAGCATCACCCGGCCGTCGATCAGCCCCTTGTTGGTGATCGAATCATTGCTGCCGTTGAGCTTGATGTCGCCATAGACCTGGCCGCTATTGACCAGGGTCAGGGCCGTGAAGGTCTGGTCGAAGAAGGGGAACAGGATCGCGTAGCCGCTGCCGCGGACCACGCCGACATTGTTGACCGTCAGGCTGCCGCCATAAGTGATCGCGGCCGACGACACGGTGCTGACCGCCTCGATCAGGCCGCTATTGTTGAGGGTGCCGCCGTTGCGCATGTAAACGCCGGTCGCGCCCACGTCGTAGGGCACGCCCGAAGCGACCGCGCCGGAGGCGTGGATGGTGCCGCTGTTCTGGAGCAGGCCGCCGTCCTGATAGACTCCGATCGCGGCGTCGCGATCGGAGATCGCATTGATCGTGCCGGCATTGTTCACCCGGCCGACTTCGAGCGCGGTCGCCTTCGAGTAAGCGGAGCGGGCTTCGATCAGGCCGAAATTGTCGACCAGCGGAGAGAAGGAGGTTGTGACGACCGCCCAGACCGGAGTGGCGAAAGAGATCGAGCCGGGGGCCGTCGACCGGGCGATGATCGTCCCGTTGTTGGTGATCCCCTCGATGTTGCGGGTGTCGAGAGCCCGGGCGCCGTCGGAAACATCATTAATGCTGGCGATCGTGCCGTCGTTGACGAGGAATATGCCCGAGGCCCAGGCGGTGAGGGCGGTGTCGCCGTCGAAGGCGATCCAGGTCTCCTCCGGATTGACCCGTACCGAGGCGGTCAGCTCGTACGAGCTGAGGATCGTCGTCGTATCGGTGAGGGTGTCGGGCAGAAGCGCAAGCGGCCCGCCGGCGATCGGATCGAGACCGGTCGCGGGCGGCGCTCCGGCGCCGACCTGAGCCCCGGCGCCCTGCTGCACGAGGATGGTCGCATCGCCATTGGCGAAGCTTCGATAGACATTGTTGTTGAAGGTGACCGCCGCGCCCTCGGCCCAGCTGCCGACCATGCTGACCAGGTTCGTCGCATTGCCCGAGACGATCAGCTGGTGGCCGTCGGTGATCGCGGCGACGTCGGCGTAGCGAACAACGAGGCCCTGATTGTCGGCAAGGACGATCTGCTCGATGCCGTAGAGCCGGCCGGAGGCGACCGCCGCGGCGAGATCGAGGGTGCGCGCCCCGCCGGGGAGAACGAGCGTGTCGAAGCCGGTCTCGCCGTCGATCAGCTCGAAGGCGAGATCGCCGGCCTCGATCCGGTCGTCGCCGGCGCCGCCGAGCACGAAATCGGCGCCCTGGGTGACGATCCGGTCGTTGCCATATTCGCCGAACAGGCTGTCATTGCCGGCGCCGCCGATCAGGGTGTCGTTGTTCGAGCCGCCGAGCAGGATGTCCTCGCCGGCCCCGCCCTGGAGCGAGTCGTCGCCATTGCTTCCGCCGACATAATCGGTCCCGGCCGAGCCGATGAAGCTGTCATTGCCCCAGCCCATGTCGGCAAAACCGATCAGGGTCCCGCCATCATTGTCGAAGCTGTCGGCCCCCTCGCCGAGATAGACGTCGCCTTCGATCGTGCCGCGGTTGCGGACGACGTCGTCGCCGCGGGCGAGCCAGAGCATGCCCTGGATCAGTCCGCCCGGATCGTTGAGGACGGTCTCGATGCCCCGCGATGCAACCGTCCCCGAGAAATCGTCGGCATAGACGGCGATGTCGGCCTTGATCACGCCGCTGTTGACGATCGTCTGCTTGAAATCGAGCAGGCTGCCGAGCCAGAGAGCGACCGAGGGCGCGTCGGGATCGGTCGAGACCGCCTCGATCCGCCCGGCATTGGTCACCTGCGGCGGACGCACGATCCCGGGATGCTCGCCGCCATGGCCCATATAGATGGCCGTGGCGTCCGGGCCCTCAACCAGGATGGACGCCCCGGCCCGGTTGACGACGGTCCCGCTGTTGGACGTGCTGAGAGCGAGGGCGGCGCCGTCGAGCGAGCGCGCCGCGATCGTTCCGCTATTGTCGACGGTGAGACCGAGCGAAGTCTGGAACGCAATGGCCGCTCCATGGCCTTCGTGGAAGACCAGGATCTGGCCGCTGTTGGTGAGCTGCCCGGCTTCCTCGAAGGCCACCGCCCTTCGGGTCGTGTCCGGCCCGGCTTCGAGGACGATCAGCCCGTGATTCTCGATCGTCCGGAGATTGTTGTAGCGGCCGATGTAGAAGACCGTGGAAATGTCCGAGGAGATTGTGCTCCAGATCGTGCCGTTGTTGATCAGCGGGGAGAGGAAGAGATTGGAGTCGCTCTCGAAGAGATAGGACAGGCCGGTCGCATAGACGGTCTCGCCGGCATTGACCGTATAGCTGCCCGCGACAATCGGCGTGCTTCTTGGGGCGACCGCCGGACGCGGCCCCGGCGAGGGAATGATCGTCATCGGCTCAGTTTCGGCGGGGCGCGGTCGGACGGCGGGCGCCGATTCGGTTCGGTGCAGACAAGCTCAGCCAGGACAGGCAGCACAACAAGGCCATAAGATCGATCTTCCCCGGGGTTCGCAGGACGCGTCCCACCCCGGGGTCAACGCTAACCGACAATTGGAATTCGTCAAGCTTCTTAAGACTCTAGGTCCGCAGTCAGAGCGAGAAGTCTCTCCCGGTCATTGGATGATCGCTGCTGACGGCGAACGCGATGTCGGCGATTCCGCAGCCCTTCGGCGCCGGCTGCGGCGTCGCTCAGGGTGAACTGGCGCTTCGCGGCAGCGAGGAAGCAATCCAGCAACGGCGTCCGCCGGCACAGTTCCGGATTGCTTCGCTCCGCTCGCAATGACCGTGGGGGCTCAGCTCGCCGCCACCTCCGGCGCGTGGCAGTCGGGGTCGGCGAGGTCGAAGCGGTCGGCGTTCATCACCTTGGTCCAGGCGGCGATGAAATCGTCGACGAACTTCGTCCCGCCATCGTCCGCCGCATAGACTTCGGAGAGCGCCCGAAGCTGCGAGTTGGAGCCGAAGGCGAGGTCGACCCTGGTCGCGGTCCATTTGCGCTCGCCGCTGCCGCGATCGCTTCCAACGAAGACGTCGCCTTTGCCGCTCTCCGCCTTCCAGGCCGTGCCCATGTCGAGCAGGTTGACGAAGAAGTCGTTGGTCAGCTGGCCGGGCCGGTCGGTGAAGACTCCGTGGCGGGAGCCGCCATGATTGGCGCCGAGCACCCGGAGCCCGCCGACCAGGACCGTCATCTCGGGGGCGCTGAGCTGCATCAGCTGGGCGCGGTCGATCAGCAATTCCTCCGTCGGGACGGTGAAGTCGACCTGCACATAGTTGCGGAAGCCGTCGACCCGCGGCTCGAGCGGCTTGAAGCTGTGCGCGTCGGTCTGCTCCTGGCCGGCGTCGGCGCGGCCGGAGGCGAACGGAACGGTCACGTCGCGGCCGGCAGCCTTCGCCGCCTGCTCGATCCCGACCGAGCCGCCGAGGACGATCAGGTCGGCAAGGCTGACCCCGACTCCGCACTCGTTGCGGATGCCCTCATAGATTTGGAGCACCCTGGAAAGCTCGGCCGGTTCGTTGACGTCCCAGTCCTTCTGCGGTGCGAGGCGGATCCGGGCGCCGTTGGCGCCGCCGCGCTTGTCCGAGCCTCGGAAGGTCGAGGCCGAGGCCCAGGCGGTCCTGACCAGCTCGGCGACGCTGAGGCCGGACCCGGCGATCTTCGCCTTGAGGCCGGCGACGTCGGCGTCGGAGAGCGGCTTGCCCGCCGGGATCGGGTCCTGCCAGATCAGGTCCTCGTCCGGGACCTCCGGGCCGAGATAGCGGACCTTCGGCCCCATGTCGCGATGGGTGAGCTTGAACCAGGCGCGGGCGAAGGCGTCTTCGAACTGGTCCGGATTGTCGCGGAACCGCTGCGAGATCTTGCGATATTCGGGGTCCATCTTGAACGCCATGTCGGCGGTGGTCATCATCGTCGGGAGCCGCCGCTCGGGGCTGTGGGCGCCCGGCGCCATATCCTCGGGCTTCTGGTTTATCGGCTGCCATTGCGGCGCTCCGGCCGGGCTCTTCACCAGCTCATATTCATAGTCGAGGAGCATCCGGAAATAATTGTGCGACCAGCGGTTCGGGGTCGACACCCAGGCGCCTTCGAGGCCGCTGGTGATGGTGTGATCGCCGATTCCGGTCTCATGCCCGCTCTGCCAGCCGAGGCCCTGCTGGGCGATGTCGGCGCCTTCGGGCTCGGCGCCGACCTTCGAAGCGTCGCCGGCGCCGTGGCACTTGCCGAACGTATGGCCGCCGGCGGTCAAAGCGACGGTCTCCTCGTCGTTCATCGCCATCCGGGCGAAGGTCTCGCGGATGTCGTGGGCCGAGGCGAGCGGATCGCTGTTGCCGCCCGGGCCGGTCGGGTTGACGTAGATGAGGCCCATCTGGACCGCGGCGAGCGGCTCCTCGAGCGCCATCTCCTTGTCGGGCTGGATCCGGGTCTCGTTCTTCTCGTGGCCGACCCAGAACTCCTCTGTGCCCCAGTAAATGTCCTTCTGCGGCTCCCAGACGTCGGCTCGGCCGCCGCCGAACCCGAAGGTCGGGCCGCCCATCGATTCGATCGCGACGTTGCCGGCGAGGATCATCAGGTCGGCCCAGCTCAGTTTGCGGCCATATTTCCGCTTGATCGGCCAGAGCAGCCGGCGCGCCTTGTCGAGATTGGCATTGTCCGGCCAGGAGTTGAGCGGAGCGAAGCGCTGGCCGCCCGAGGAGGCGCCGCCGCGGCCGTCGCCGGTGCGATAAGTGCCGGCGCTGTGCCAGGCCATGCGGATGAAGAAGGGGCCGTAATGGCCGTAATCGGCCGGCCACCAGGGCTGGCTGTCGGTCATCAAAGCGGTGAGATCGTCCTTGACCGCCTGATAATCGAGCGAGCGGAATTCGGCGGCATAATCGAAATCCTCGCCCATCGGATCGGGCGAGGCGGCGCCGTTCTGGTGGAGGATGTCGAGCGACAGCTGGTTCGGCCACCAGTCGCGGTTGGTCCGCCCGAGCAGCGACCTCAGGGCTGCCGGCTCCTTGCCGGGATCGTTGAGCGGGCTGCCGCTGGTCTTTGCGTCCATGTCTTCCTCTCCTCGCGCGAAGCGGGAGCCTTAGGCGCAATTCGAGGCGGACGGAAACGAGTTAAGCCGGTCAGAGAAATCGGCGGGGTCGATTGAAGCGGCGCCGCGCAATCCGGGCAATGAGCAGCGCGGCGTTGGGGCGGAGGGAACATCCGCGCCGCTTCGGCGCTGTGCCGCAAAGCCTTTTGAAACAGGAGCGAATCATGATCGGCAAGTTGATCGGAGCGGCAATCGGCAAGCGGATCGCGGGCCCCAACCGGCAAGGGCGGGGCGAGCTGATCGGCTACCTCGCGCCGATCCTCGGCAGGCGGCTGTTCGGGCCGCTCGGCCTCGCGCTCGGCGCCGGCTATGTCGCCAAGAAGGTCTGGGACCGGCGCCAGGCCGCCCGCGCCGCGCGGCCCGCGGCGCAGGCGCTCACGCCGACCGGGGCGGCCGCTTAGGGCCTATTTCGTCATTGCGAGGAGCGTAGCGACGCGGCAATCCAGCCCCGCGTGCTCGACGCGCGCCCACTGGATTGCTTCGCTCCGCTCGCAATGACGGCAGGGGGCTACTCCCCGTCGGGCGGCGGCTCTTCCTTCTGGCCGCCGATCGGCGGCAGGGTGATGGTCGGCGCGTCCTTGGGCGGCGGGTTGTCGGGATCCTCGGGGTTGGGCTGGGCCGAGAGGGTCATGCCGTTGTCGTTGACGTCGATCCCGACCTGGTAGCCGGTTCCTTCGATCGGGATGGTGACGGCGCCGTTGAGGTCGATCTCGTCCTCGACCGGCAGTGGCGGAGCGGCGATGTTGCGCGCCGGCGCGGCGCCGATCGCCTGGGTCATGAAATCGCGCCAGATCCGCGCGGGAAGGCCTCCGCCCGCCACTCCGCGAAGCGGGGTGTTGTCATCATTGCCGACCCACACGCCGACGACCAGATCCTGGCTGAAGCCGATGAAGATGGCGTCGCGATTGTCCTGGCTGGTGCCGGTCTTGCCGTAGGTCGGGGCCTGAAGAGCCGCGGCCCGCCCGGTCCCGCTGGTGACCACCGAGGCGAGAAGGTCCTTCATCTCGTCGAACGAGGAATCGCCGCTTGTCCCGGTCGCATTGTTCCAGGCCTTCTTCCACCACGGCGCTTCCTCCTCCTCGAGCCCGCGCGGCCGGACCGGATAGGCGCCGGCGGCGACCGCGGCGTAGGCCGAGGTCATTTCGAGCAAGGTCACGCCCGACGTGCCGAGCGCCAGGCTGGGGTTGTTGGCGAGCGGGCTGGTCACTCCGAGGTCGCGGGCGGCCTGGATCACCTTGTCGCGGCCGATCTTCTCCTCGAGCCGGACCGCGGCGACGTTGCTCGACAGAGCGAAGGCCTGGCGGAGAGTGAGGCTGCCGCGATAGCGGTCGCCGTAATTCTTGGGCTGCCAGGTGCCGATCCTGAGCGGCGTGTCCTCGATCCGGTCGTCGGGCGACAGGCCGGCCCGCATCGCGGCGAGATAGACGAACAGCTTGAACGTCGATCCGGGCTGACGCCGGGCCTGGGTTGCGCGGTTGAACGTGCTCCGGCCATAATCCTTGCCGCCGACCATCGCGACCACCCGCCCGTCCGGTCGCATCGCGACCAGAGCGACCTGGGCGCCGCCGAGCCCGGCGCGGCGGACGGTCTTGAGGGCGACGTTCTGGAGCTTGCTCTCGAGCGTGGTCTGGACCCGCTGCTCGCCATAGCCGGCCTCGCCCCGGGCGCGGGCGGCGGGAAGCACCCAGTCGGCGAAATAGGTGCCGGTCGGGACGCTTCTCACCCGCTCGACCTTGAGCCGCGCGGGCGCGATCCGCCGGGCCTCGGCCTGGGTCAGGGCGCCGTCGCGGACCATGGTGGCGAGGACGATCTTCGCCCGCGCCCGCGCCCGCCTCAGGCTCGCGGTCGGCGCGAGCCGGGAGGGGGCCTTGACCATTCCGGCCAGCATCGCCGCCTGGGCGATGGTGAGCTTCTCCGGTTCGCGGCTGAAATAATGGTGGGCGGCGGCCCGCAGCCCGTAGACGTTATCGCCGAAATAGACGTTCGACAGATAGCGTTCGAGGATCTCGTCCTTGCTCAGCCAGGTCTCGAGCCAGAAGGCGATCAGAACCTCCTGGGCCTTGCGCGCGGCGGTGCGGTCGGGGGTCAGGAAGGAGACCTTGGCGAGCTGCTGGGTGATCGTGCTCCCGCCCTCGCGGACCCCGCCGGCGCCCATGTTGCGCCAGGCGGCGCGGGCGATCCCGCGGGCCGAGACGCCGATATGCTTGCGGAAGCCCTTGTCCTCGATCGAGATGAAGGCCTGGGGGACGTAAACGGGCAGGTCCCTGATCCTGACCGGCGGACGTATGTCGGCGCCGCGGCGGGCGATCGGATCGCCCTCGACCGAGAGCAGGGTGAGGCTCGGCGCAGCGATCGGCTGGAGCGACTTGGAAAGCGGCGCGGTGATCGCAAGCCAGCCGAACAGCAGCAGGAACAGGATGAGCGTGCCGTAGAAGATATGCCTGAACCGGATCCGCCGCCGTTTCGGCTCGGGCGGAAGCGGCGCCTGCTGGGCCTGCCGCTGCTCGGGAGGGGGAGCGGGCGGCGGTTGCTGCCACTCGAACGACCGGTCGATACGCATCACGCTCTCTTTAGTGCAACGGAATCCCGTCATTCCAGCGAAAGCTGGAATCTCTCTCATTTTTAAGGTGAACTGAGATTGACCTCCGGTCGTCTTCGGCTCCAGCTTTCGCTGGAATGACGAAAAAGGGTCACAGCGGAAGCAGCCGCCCCGGCTCGACCATTGCCCGAGTGACCCCGAGCTCGGCCAGCCCCGCCGGCCATTCGCCGCCGCTGATCAAAGCCTCGACGATCGCCGCCATGGCGGGGGCGGTCTGGAAGCCGTAGCCGCCCTGGCCGGCGAGCCAGAAGAAGCCGGGCGCGTCGGGCGCGAAGCCGGCGGTCGGAGTGCGGTCGGCGACGAAGCTTCGGAGGCCCGCCCAGCGATGGGCGATCCGGGTCACCTTCATATCGGTATAATGTTCGAGCCGGTCGGCGGCGAAGGCGATGTCGTAATCGCTTGGGGCGGCGTCGCAGGGATCGTCCTCGACCTCGTCGACCGGCGAGACCAGAAGCCGGCCGGCCTCGGGCAGCATGTAGAAATCGCCGGCGGCGCTGTGGACGAAGGGCCAGGCGGCGATGTCGGCCCCGGCCGGCGGGTCGACGACGATGATCGTCCTTCGCTTCGGCTGGAGGCCGAGCGGCCGGACCCCGGCAAGCATTGCGAGCACATCAGCCCAGGCGCCGGCGGCGTCGATCAGGATCGGCGCTTCGAAACTCTCGCCCGCCTCCGTGGTCATCAGCCAGTTGGCGCCGGAGCGGGCGACCGCGCCGATCCGCGTGCCCGTCAGCAAGGTGCCGCCTCGCGCTCTCAGCGTGCGGGCGAAGCCCTGAAGGAGCGCGTCGGCGTCGAGCTTGAGGCCGGTCGGATCGAGCAACCCCTGTACCGCCGCGCCGGGACCGGTGCGCAGGACCGGGCAGAGGGCGTGGATCCGGTCCGCCTCGATCCGCTCGATCGCGCCGGTGAACCGCGACATCTCGGCGTAGAGCGCTTCGAGCGAAGGGAGGCTGGCCTCATCGGCGAAGTAGAGGGAGGATGCGCCGAACGCGACCGGCTCGGGCGCGAAGCCTTCGGGCGGCGCCTCGAAGAAGTCGCGGCTCCAGGCGGTGAGGCCGCGCACGGCGCTGTTGCCGATCCCGAAATGGCTGAACGAGACGCTTCGCCCGGACGAATGATAACCGAGCGACTCCTCGCCCTCGATCACGGTCACCCGCCCGTGCGCAGCGAGCCGCGCCGCCGCGGACAGGCCGGCAATGCCGCCGCCGATCACCAGGAAATCCGCCGTCTTCATCGCCCCGGCTTTAGACGATGAATGCGCTCGGGCAAGCTGGCGCGGGAGGTGGCGCGAAGCTATCAGGCCGCGAGGAGGAGAGTCATGAACGAGCGTATCCCGCCACCTTCATCGGCCCGTGCCGGAAGTCATTGCTCGGCGGCGGACTATGACTCGCTCTACCGCCGATCGCTCGACGATCCGGACGGTTTCTGGCGCGAGCAGGCGAAAAGGATCGACTGGGTCCGCGAGCCCGGGACGATCGCCAACTGGTCGTTCGACCCGGTCGAGATCAAATGGTATGAGGACGGGATCCTCAACCTCTGCTTCAACTGCGTCGACCGGCATCTGGCCGAGCGGGGCGACCAGGTTGCCCTGATCTGGGAGGGGGACGAGCCGGGCATCGTCCGCACCCTCACTTATGCCGAGCTTCACGCCGAGACGGTGCGGATGGCGAATTGCCTGAAGGCCCTCGGCGCCGGCAAGGGAGACCGGATCACCCTCTACATGCCGATGATCCTCGAGGCGGCGGTGGCGATGCTGGCCTGCGCCCGGATCGGAGCGGTCCACAGCGTCGTCTTCGGCGGCTTCTCGCCCGAGGCATTGCGCGGACGGATCGAGGATTGCGGAAGCCGCTTCGTCGTCACCGCCGACGGCGGAATGCGCGGCGGCAAGCTGGTTCCGTTGAAGGCCAATGTCGATGCCGCGCTCGACGGCGGGCCCTGGGTCGATGGGGTCCTGGTCGTGCGCCATCTCGGCAACGACGTGGCCGAGATCGACGGGCGCGACGTCTGGTACGACAGCAACGACCTCGATCTGCCGGACGATTGCCCGTGCGAGCCGATGGGGGCCGAGGATCCTTTGTTCATCCTCTACACGTCGGGCTCGACGGGAAAGCCCAAGGGGGTGCTCCACACCACCGGCGGCTATGCGGTGTGGACCGCGGCGACCTTCCATCACGTCTTCGATTACCGGCCGGGCGAGATCTATTGGTGCACGGCGGACGTCGGCTGGGTCACCGGGCATAGCTATATCGTCTACGGGCCGCTCGCCAACGGAGCGACCAGCCTGATGTTCGAGGGCGTTCCCAATCATCCCGATTTCGGCCGCTTCTGGGAGGTGATCGACCGGCACAAGGTCAATATCTTCTACACCGCCCCGACCGCGATCCGGGCGCTGATGCGCGAAGGGGAGGGGCCGGTGAAGGCGCATAGCCGCGGCTCGATCCGGCTGCTCGGGACGGTCGGCGAGCCGATCAATCCCGAGGCCTGGCGCTGGTATCACGAAGTGGTCGGCGAGGGCCGCTGCCCGATCGTCGATACCTGGTGGCAGACCGAGACCGGCGGGATCATGATCACCACTCTGCCCGGCGCCCACGACATGAAGCCCGGCTCGGCCGGTCTGCCCTTCTTCGGGGTCGAGCCGCAATTGGTCGACGCGGACGGCAAGGTTCTGGAGGGCGCCGCCTCGGGCAATCTCTGTATCGCCCGCTCCTGGCCCGGCCAGATGCGAAGCGTCTATGGCGACCATGAGCGGTTCGTTCAGACCTATTTCTCGGCCTACAAAGGCAAATATTTCACCGGCGACGGCTGCCGGCGCGACGAGGACGGCTATTACTGGATCACCGGGCGGGTCGACGACGTGATCAACGTCTCGGGCCACCGGCTCGGCACCGCCGAAATCGAATCGGCTTTGGTCAGCCATCCCTCCGTCGCCGAGGCGGCGGTGGTCGGCTACCCGCACGACATCAAGGGCCAGGGCATTTATTGCTACGTCACCCTGATCGTCGGGCGCGAGCCGAGCGCGGCCCTGGAAGCCGAGCTTCGCGGCCATGTCCGCCGCGAGATCGGCCCGATCGCGACTCCCGACCTGCTCCATTTCACCCCGGCACTGCCCAAGACCCGCTCGGGCAAGATCATGCGCCGGATCCTGCGCAAGATCGCCGAGAACGATTATGGAGCGCTCGGCGACACCTCGACTCTCGCCGATCCCAGCCTGGTCGACAGCCTGATCGAGGGGCGGCGTAACAAATGATCGTTATTGCGAGGAGCGGAGCGACGAAGCAATCCAGAGAAGGCGCTCATGTTGGGCTCCCTACTGGATTGCTTCGCTCCGCTCGCAATGACGGCTGGTTAGTTGCACTCGGATCATATCCGAGGTCGCGATGACCAGGATCGTCGCCGGAGACATTGGCGGCACCCATGCCCGCTTCGCCATCGCCGAGCTGGCGGAGGGGCAAAGGCCGAAGCTGGGCGCGATGGGACGCTACCGGACGAGCGAGCATCGCGGCCTGGCCTCGGCGTGGCGCGCTTTCGCCCGCGACCAAAGCGGGAAGCTTCCCGAGGCGGCCGCGCTCGGGCTCGCCGGCCCGGTCGACGGCGGGCCGATCCGTTTCATGAACAGCCCCTGGGTCGTCGATCCAAAGACGGTGGCGAAAGAGCTCGGCCTCGAGCGGGTCACTCTGCTCAACGATTATGGCGCGGTCGCCCATGCCGTCTCGATCCTCGGCGCCGACGAGCTTCAGCCGATCAGCGGCCCGGACGGCGATCTGCCGGGCGACGGGATCACGACCGTGCTCGGCCCCGGGACCGGGCTCGGAGTGGCGATGCTGGTCCGGCGCGGCGGCCGGGTCGACGTGATCGAGACCGAGGCCTCGCATATCGGCTTCGCGCCCCTGAACGAGGACGAGCAGGCGCTCGCCGACGCGCTCGCCGAGCGCTTCGGCCGGGCCTCGGTCGAGCGGATCGTCTCCGGTCCGGGCCTGATCGAGCTCTATCGCCATTTCGGCGGCGGCGACTGGGACGTCGGCGATTCGGGCGGGCTGTGGTCGGCGGCGATCGACGGGGACGATCCGATCGCCGCGCAGGCGCTCGACGCCTTCGTCAAATGTTTCGGCTCAGCCGCCGGCGATATCGCCCTCGCCCACGGAGCCGATGCGGTGGCGATCACCGGCGGCCTCGCCAACCGGATCGCCGACCGGCTAAGCTCGCCACTGTTCAAGGGCCGGTTCATCGCCAAGGGCCGCTATCGCGAGCGGATGGAGAAAGTGAGGGTGAGGCTCGCCACGGTCGAGGAGCCCGGTTTGCTCGGGGCGGCGGTGGCGTTTCAGCGAGAGTGGTTCGCCTAGAGCGACGAATATTTTTCCCGCCGAGATCCAAACCGCCTCCGGCTTCCGTCTAAGCGGCGAACATGAAGGGCGGAGGAGAGTGTCCATGTTGGCCGAAATCATTGGAATCATCGGCGTGTCGTTGTGCATGCTGACGGCGTTCATCTATTTCCTGAAGCTGATCCAGGCCTGGATGCTTCATCGGACGCTGCGGGACGCGATCAAGCGCGATTCGCCGCTCGCCTCGGGGCTGGTCGACAAGATCGACCGCAGCGACCAGGGGCAGGGCCAGCGGCTCGGCGGCGACGACCGCAACGGCCTGGTGCTGATCGCGATCGGCCTTGCACTGCTCGGCTTCTCGCTTGTGGTCAACGAGGTCGAATGGCTGCGATACGGCATCGGTGCCTCGCTCTTCCCATTGCTCGTCGGATTCGCATTGCTCGGACGGCATTTCTGGCTTCGCAAGGTGCTCGAGCGGGACCTTGCCGTCGGATCGTGACAGCGACCCCGATCTCTGCCGGCGGGCCGCCGCGGGGGACAGGGCCGCGTTCAGCATCCTGGTCGGGCGCCATGAAAGCCGCCTGCGCGGCTTTCTCGCGCATCTCGCCGGGCCCGATCTCGGCGACGAGCTGGCCCAGCAGAGCTTCGTCAAGGCGTGGGAGGGGGCGCGCCATTTCCGCGGCGATTCCCAATATTCGTCCTGGCTGTGCGCGATCGGCTGGCGCTGCTTCGCCGATCATGTCCGAAGCGAGCGGAGCGAAGCGAGGAGAAGGGCCGGTTCGGCGGAGGAGCATCGGGCCGAACCGCTCGCCGCGGACGCCCGGATCGATCTTGCCCGGGCGCTCGGCCTGCTCGAGCCGGTCGAACGGGCCGCTTTGGTCCTGTGCGAGGGCCATGGCTGGTCGCACGGCGAGGCGGCCGGCATCTTGCGGATCCCGCTCGGGACGCTCAAAGGCACGGTCGCTCGGGCGAAGAGGAAATGCCGGGAGATGCTGATCGGAACGCCATCATGACCGCCACCGACCAGGCCTTCGACGCGATGCTCGCCGAGGCCCTGGCCCCGCCCAAGCGCGACAAGGATGCCGCCTTCATCGCCAAGGTCGACCGCGCCGTGATCGAACGCGAGCGTTACCTTCGCCAGCGCGCTTCGCTTCGGCGCCAGCTCGGCGGCGAGATGCTTGCTCTTGCGGCTTTGGGCGGGAGCGTCGCCTTGCTGGCGCGGATCCCCGACGTCCGCACCGCCTTGTCCGAAGCGCCGACAATGGCCTGGCCGGCTCTGCTGTCGCTCGTTCTCTTCTGGCTGGTCGTGACTCGGATGCAGCGGCTTCCAGCCTAAGACCCTAATTCTCCGCCCTGTCCAACAGGGATCGGAACGCGATCGACAGCAAGGCGGCGAGCGCGATCGCGGCGGAGACGTCGCTGAGATAATGGTCGTGCTCGGCGATCCGCGCCGCGGCGATGAACAGAGGCGGGATCGCGAACAGGAAAGCGGCGCGCGGGAAGATCAGCATCAGGGGCAGGAACAGGCCGGCATAGAAAGCCTCGTGACCCGAAGGAAAGGAGTTGGCGCCGACGAACCAGGTGTCGGCGCCCTGCTGCGCCGCCTCGAACGGCCTCAGCCGGCCGAATTGCGGTTTCGACAGATCGGCTGCGACGGTCGAGAGGAACTGGACCGAGCCGACATAGAGCAAGGGCCATCCGATCGGGCGCGTCCGGCGGACGATAAGCAGCAGAGCCGCGGCGATCAGCAGGACGAAGCCGAGCAGGAAGGTCGAGAGAGTCTTGAGCGCCATCACGTCGAGAAGGGCGGTGCCCTTGTCCCAGACCGTTCCGCCGCTCGGCAATCCCACGGTCCAGCCGGCGACTTCGGCATCGAGGCCGAACAGGCCGCCCGCGGTGAGAAGCAAGGCAAGCGCCGCGATCGTCCAATAAGCTCTGACGACGCGGCTGTGGGCCGGTCCCACTAGCGCAGCACCGCCGCCTTCCGCATCCGCATCGCGTAGAGCAGAAGGCCGATGCAGACCGCCCAGATCACGACGTTCATCCCGATCATCGCGCCGCTCATCATGTCGGCCGGCGGGGTCGACAGGACATATTGCCAGATCGTGCTGATCGCGAGGCCGGCCAGCGAGACCGCGAAGGCGTGGACGGCGTAGCGGCTTCGCGCCAGAAGCAGCAGCGAGCCGGCCATTCCGCCCCAGACCCCGAACGCCCAGGCCGCTTCCATCCAGACCGGGAAGCTCTCGAAATAGGCGCGCTGCGGATCGGTGAAATGGGCGAGATAGTCGGTATTGCGGGTCTGAGTCATCAGATAGTCGAAGCAGCCGAACGCGTTCCATAAGGTCGCCACAGCGCCGACGATCCAGAGATGCGCGGGTGTCCTGGTCGTGCCGTCCATAATTCCCTCCCCCATCACCGCGCCCTTTCGATCGCGGTCGTGACGAGGCTCGCACCGTTCGTTGGGCTTGGCAAGATTTGCGGGCGTGGGCTGCGTCACATCCTGAGGCGAAGTCGTAGACTCACTGCCTGTGCGACAATCCAGGCTTCACCCGGCCGGCGAGCATCAGCGCGTCCGCGACGATCTGCTGAAGGTCCTTGGGCTGTCTTGTCCGGCAGTAGGCGAACATCGCCGCGGCGATGGCGGCGAACCTGGCGGGGCGGGTCCGGCGTCGCGGCGACCAGGTCTCGCCGGTCAGGGTCCTGCCGCCCTCCTCCATCGAGAAGCTGTAGGTGGTCCCGTCCGTCCCGCCCTGCGGCTGCTTCGGCGGCCTGACCTCGAGCAGCATTCGGCGCCACGCCCGGATCAGCGCCGCGGATGCAGCGGCATCGACCGGCACGGCGCAGCGCGAAACCCGCAGATCCGCGGGATTGGCCGGAAGATCCTTCTCGAGATCGGCGATGCTCTCGGCGGTGGTGTCGACGAGCTCGCCGGTGAAGTCGTCGCCGGTGGTGCGGAAGCTCCCGCCGTGGCCGGACTTCAATATCGCGATCGCGGAATAGGCCCATATGTGCCGGGCCGGTTGCAGAGTGACGATCTCGAACCCGGCGCCCTGCCGGCGGAGCGCGACCGCATATTCGAGCTGGAACGAGGGCTGGACGATCGCTCGAAGCAGAATGTCGGGACCATAAGCGTCCTTCAGAACCGTTCGCAGCCTCGCCTGATGCTCGGCAAGCACCCCGTCGACCGGCTCGGGCGGCACCAGCCGCTGCTGCGCGGGGGCACCGGACGCCGCAAAGGCGGCGAGGGTCAGGGCCAACAGGCTGCGCGGGATCGAAACCATTGTCCGCCTCTCCTGAGCGGCGCTCAGATCGCCCGCGACACCACTTCCTTCATGATCTCGTTGGTGCCGCCGAAGATCCGCGTCACCCGCGCGTCGCGCCAGAGGCGGGCGATCAGATATTCGTTCATGTAACCGGCGCCGCCGTGGAGCTGGAGCGAGGCGTCGCACGCCTCCCATTGCAATTCGGTGTGCCAGAGCTTGGCCGCGCTCGCTTCGGCCGCGTTCAGCTCTCCGGCAATGTGGCGCCTGATCGCCCAGTCGAGATGGGCCCAGCCGACCTGGAGCCTGGCGGCGAGGTCGGCGAGGGTGAATTTGGTGTTCTGGAACTCGAACACCGTCTTTCCGAACGCCTTGCGGTCCTTGGTGAAGGCGACCGCCTCGTCGAACGCGCGCTGGGCGGCGGCCTGGGCGGAGCAGGCGATCGACAGCCGCTCCTGCGGAAGCTGGTTCATCAGATAGACGAAGCCCTGGCCCTCGGCGCCGAGGCAATTGGTGATCGGCACCCGCACTTCGTCGAAGAACAGTTCGGACGTGTCCTGCGAATGGAAGCCGATCTTGTCGAGGTTACGGCCGCGCGCATAGCCGTCGCGGTCCGACTCGACGAGGATCAGGGAGACGCCTTTGGCGCCGGCATAGGGATCGGTCTTGGCGACGACGATGACCAGCTCGGCATGCTGGCCGTTGGTGATGTAGGTCTTGGAGCCGCTCAGGACATAATGATTGCCGTCGCGCTTGGCGGTGGTCCTTATGCCCTGGAGGTCGGAGCCGGCGCCGGGCTCGGTCATCGCGATCGCGGTCGGGGTCTCGCCCGAGATCATCCGCGGAAGCCAATGCTTCTTCTGCTCCTCGGACCCGTAGGCGACGATGTAATCGGCGACGATGTCGCTGTGCAGGGTGATCCCCGCGGTCGAGCCGACATAGGCCAGCTCCTCGTCGATCACCGCATTGTAGCCGAAGTCGAGGCCGAGCCCGCCATATTCCTCGGGAACGGTCGGGCAAAGCAGGCCGGCCTCGCCCGACTTGGTCCAGAAGTCGCGATCGATGATCCCTTCTTCCTCCCAGCGGTCGATGTTGGGGACCAGCTCGCGGTCGAAGAACCGGCGGACGCTGTCGCGGAACTGCTCGTGCTCGGGGCCGAAGGCGGTGCGGCGGGATGTGTCGAGCATGGTCATTCCTCTTTCGGCATGCGCGGAGGCGTGGCGGGCGTCGCGGAGAAACGCGGCGCGGGGGCGGGCTGGGTGACTCCGCCGGCCTGGGTGAAGGTGGAGCGGGCGGCGATGTGGGGATGGCTGGGAGCGTCGGCGAGCGAGAGAATCGGTGCGAAACAGGCATCCGAGCCCTCCAGCAGGTCGCACCATTGGGACCGAGGCCGGCTTCGGAATGCCGAGGTGAGCTCGTCGCGGAGGCCGGGATCGTGCTGGCCGCTTCGAAGCCCCATCTTCTCCTTGAGGACAGCGAAGAAGTGAGGCTCGAGGGCGCCCACGGCCACGAATTGCCCGTCGCCGCATTCATAGGTGTCGTAATAAGCGGCGCCGGTATCGAGCAGATTGGCGCCGCGTTCGTCCTTCCAGAGTCCGGCCGCCTTGAGCGACCAGGTCAGCGATGAGATCAAAGCGGCCCCGTCGACCATCGCGCAGTCGATCACCTGGCCCTTGCCCGTGGTTCGGGCAGAAAGAATTCCGGCGAGCATTCCGAAGGCGAGAAGCATTCCGCCGCCGCCATAATCGGCGACCGCGTTGACCGGCGGCACCGGTTTCTCGCCGGCGCGGCCGTAGGTGTGGAGCGCTCCGACCAGAGCGATATAATCGATGTCATGCCCCGCCGCGTAAGCGAGCGGCCCATCCTGCCCCCAGCCCGTCATCCGGCCGTAGACGAGGCGCTCATTGTCGGCGAGCAGGATGTCCGGGCCGAGCCCGAGCCGCTCCATGACGCCGGGCCGGAAGCCTTCGATCAGCCCGTCCGCGTCCCGGGAAAGCTCTCGCACCCGCTCGACTCCTTTCTCCGACTTGAGGTCGAGCCGGACGATCGAGGCGCGCGAGCGGGCATGAATGTCGATGCGCGGCGGGATGACGGGCGCCTGGTCCTCGCGCTCGACCCGGATCACCTGCGCGCCGTGATCGGCCAGCATCATGCCAGCGAACGGCGCCGGGCCGATCCCGGCCAGCTCGATGATGCGGATCCCGTCCAGCGCCCCTGCCATGGGACCGTGATAGAGGCCTGCACGATGTCGGGCTAGGGCTGGGAGGGAGGACTCTTCGCTGCTAACCTCAGCCGATGGGATTTGCAGCCGGCCTTCTTGCCATCCTCGCCGCGGCTCCGGCCGCCGAGGCTCCCGCGGCGTCCGTTCCCGACGAGTCGGCGATCGTCGAGAGAGATTGCCGCGTGATGACCGAGGAGGAACCGGGCAAGGTGACGACCACTCTGCTGCCCGATCTTCATGTCCTTGCCGGGACTCGCGCGCCGGGTCCGTTTCGTCCGACCCTGCCGCCTGGCGTCCAGGCGATATTGTGCACGCGCAACAGCATCATCCCCGCCGAGCATGACGACGAAATTCTGGCGTTGGGAATCCCTCTGTTTCTGGTGGAGATTGGAGGGGGCGGGAGGTCCGGCGTCCTCGAAGTCGACCAAGGCCGGTTCCAGTACAGCTTCACTCAGGGCGAATTGAAGCCGGGCGAAGAAGTGGCGCTGCAGGCCCGCATGAACCTGTTCCAGGACCGCCCGCAATGACCGGGCCTGGTGCGTCCGGGCGCGCGCTTCGACTCCGCCTGGTGCCCTTGCCGCTGCTGTTCCTGGCGCTCGCGGCCGCGCCCGCGCGCGACCCCGCCGGATGGCGGCGGGTCACGCTCAGTGGGGGGAGCTGGTCGGGTCCGGGCTACGGAATCGCGCTCCCGCCCGGAGTCGAGGGCGGAGAGATCGAAGGCATCGATTCCGCGGTCGCCGAGCTTCGCGGCGCGGGCATCCACATGCTGTTCGATTACGGTCCATATGGCGGCTATTCGGCGTGCAACGGCCGTGCCGGATGCGTCGAGCGGACCGAGACGATCGACGGCCGCCAGGCGCGGATCTCGACAATCCCCGGACGGGTGGCGGCGCGTATCGTCGTTCGCGGCGGTTTGACCGTGGACCTCTACGGCGACTGCACGTCGGCGGAAGCGTGCGCCAATGCCGTGCAAATGATCCGAACGATCCGGTTCGACCGCCGAGCCGCCGGTCAGCGCGGATCGAAGCGACAGCAGCGGTAGAAGTCCAGCCCGGCGAGCCCCGCCAGGGGCCGAACGGCGCGTCCTTCCGAAGGCTGGGATGCCCGGTCGCGACGCTAGACGTCCACCGCGCCGCCCCGCCATCGCGGCATCGGCCGGTCGCCGATCGCGGCCTCGACCGCCGCCTTGGCGAGCAGGCGGGTGGAATCGAGAATCGGCAAAGGCGAGACGTCGGCGGTGATCAGAAGCGGGATCTCGGTGCAGACCAAAGCGGCGGCATCGCAGCCGCGCTCCGCCATTGCTTCGATGATCCGGACATATTCGGCGCGCGACTCATCGCGGAAATCGCCGAGGCAGAGCTCGTTCATGATCACGTGGTGGATGATCGCGCGGTCGGGGGCGTCCGGCACGGCCCATTCGAGGCCGTGCCGGGCGAAGGCGGCGGGATAGACCGGGCCGCTCATCGTCCATTCGGTGCCGAGGATCGCGACCCGCCGGTGGCCGCGCTCCGCCGCGGTGGCGGCGACGACCTCGGCGATGTGAAGGCAGGGGATCGGGAACGGCTCGCCCGGCGCCTCGAGCGCGATATGGGCGCTGTTGTCGGGCAGGATGAAGAAATCGGCGCCGGCGGAGGCGAGCTTCGCAGCGTCGGCCGTGAAGATGGCGCGCAGGGCCTGCAGGTCGCCGCTTTCCCAGGCGTCGAGCGCATGGTGCATCGCGATCCCGGTCAGGGTGATCTCGGGATGGTTGTGCGGGCCGAGCCGGGCGATGCCTTCGAGCCAGCATGTGCGGTAGCAGAGCGTCGCGCCTTCGGCGCTGTGGGCGAGGATGCCGATGTGCTTCATGGCTCGCTCCGCGTTTGGGGACTTGGGACTGGGGACTGGGGACTGGGGACTGGGGACTGGGGACTGGGGACTGGGGACTGGGGACTGGGAGACAATCATTCCCGGTCTTTAATCGTCATTCCAGCGAAAGCTGGAATCTCATTGCCTTTTCAGACTCAGCGAAGGGGAAACGAGATTCCAGCCTTCGCTGGAATGACGAGAGAGGCTGGCGGTGCCCAATCCTAGTCCCCAGTCCCCAGTCCCCAGTCCCCGGTCCCAGCCCCTCATTCACCTCGGAGCCATCCTGATCGCTCCGTCGAGCCGGACATATTCGCCGTTGAGATAGGAATTTTCGGCCATGAACACGGCGAGCCGGGCATATTCGTCGGGCTGGCCCAGGCGCTTGGGGAAGGGAACCTGGGCGGCGAGGGCGTCCTTCACGTTCTGCGGCATCATCGCGACCATCGGGGTCTCGAACACGCCGGGCAGGATGGTGTTGACCCTGATCCCGTCGTTCATCAGGTCGCGGGCGATCGGAAGCGCCATCCCGAGCACGCCGGCCTTGGACGCGGAGTAGGCCGCCTGGCCGATCTGGCCGTCCTGGGCCGCGACCGAGGCGGTGTTGACGATCAGGCCGCGCTCGCCGTCCTCGAGCGGATCGAGCGTGACCATCCCGGCCGCCGACTTGGCGAGGCAGCGGAAGCTTCCGATCAAATTGATCTGGATGACCAGCTCGAACTGGGCGATCGGATAGGGCTTGATCTCGCCGGTCACCTTGTCGCGGCCGACCGTCTTCACCGCATTGGCGACGCCGGCGCAATTGACCAGGATCCGTTCCTGCCCATGAGCCTCGCGCGCCCGGGCGAAGGCCGCGTCGATCGCTTCGTCGGAGGTGACGTCGGCCGGGCAGAAGATTCCGCCGATCTCGCCGGCGACTTTCTCGCCTTTGTCCTTGTCGCGGTCGAACACCGCGACCCTGATGCCCTTCGCCGCGAGCGCCCGCGCGGTCGCCTCGCCGAGGCCCGAAGCCGCGCCGGTGACGACCGCGGCGATGTCTGAGCTGAGTTTCATGTCTTTCCTTCCGGTTGAGCCCGAGCCTGATCCTGATCCGAAGCACCCTTGGCCCCGTACCAGTGCGTCATTGCGAGCGGAGCGAAGCAATCCAGTCAGGAGCCAGCAAGCCACGCCGTAACTGGATTGCCGCCCTTCGACGCCGCCTGCGGCGTCGCTCAGGATAAACTTAGCTTCGCTCCTCGCAATGACGGAATGCTTATTAGCCCCAGCCGATCGATTCGTTGATCTGGACGATCGGCTTGACGTTGGTGAAGTTGCGGATGTCGCCGAGTATCTCGGCCGCTCCGGCGCCCGACATGGCGGCGTTCATCTCGCCCGAGGACGGGAAGCTCATCAAAGCGATGGCGAGGAACGGCGAGTCGCCGCCGTCGGTGCCGCTGGTGCCGCGGAGCGCCTTGGCGCCGGTCAGCCGGTCGCCCCAATTCTTGCGGACAAGCGGCAAATGGGTTTTCTCGTAATAATCGAAATCGAACGTCGCGCCTTCGCCGCGCGGGTAGATCACGCTGACCGTCGTCGTCATTGCGCCCCTCCTGATCGGGGCCCTTGAGCCACGCCGCCAAGTGGTGAGTCAAGCCGCTGCTCGCGAACGGCGGCCCGAAGCGGGCGAAAGCTGTTGAATGGATTGGCGATTCGGATGCATGATGGGTTCGGCGGCAGCGGTCGCTCTAAGCGGCCGGCGCCCCGAGGGGAGGGCCGACATGGACGCGAAGACCTTCATCATCCCGTTTCTGGCGGCGGCGGGCGCCTGCATCCCTGCGGTCGCTCTCGCCGACGATGCCGGGCCCGCGACGTTCACGGTGCGCAACGATACCGGCCGGGCGATGACCTGCGCGGTCCGGAAGACGGGCAGGACGGTCGGCGAGGACGTTGTCCTCCGAAGCGAGCAGGTCTGGACCCAGACCTACCCCAAGGGCGGAACGCGCGCCTTCCGCTGCCTCGACGCGGCGCCGGTCTGGTACGTGATCCGGCCGGGCCTGACCTATAGGCTGGCGGCGAACCGCGACGGGCTGATCGTCCTGACTTCGGGGCGGTAGGGCCTATCTGATTCCAACCTTTCTGTTCCCCGGCGGAGGCCGGGGTCCAGTCGTTCGGCCTGCGCCACTGGGCTCCGGCGTTCGCCGGAGAACAAGAATGGGGTGGCGACGCGGCATCCGCTTGACACCAGGCCGGCCCGGGCGCTTTCCTCGTACATGGCCCTGGAGATCGACAGTGAGGCCGCCGACGCGAACAGCCGATTGACCGGGATCAGGCTCGCCGTCCTTACCACGAGACTGATGGAATTGTGGCGGCGCGGATCGCGCGATTCGGACACGGCGATGATCATGATCGCGGTGGCCGCGATCACTTCCGAGCGATTCACGCGTGCCGGCCTGACCGACGATGAGAAAAGGCTGGCGGAGGTGGTTCCGCTCGACCGGCTCGCCCCCTGCAACGTCAGCTCGATCGCCTCCGCCACCGGCCTCAACCGCGAAACCGCGCGCCGGAGAGTCAACGCGCTCGTCAAGGCGGGCGCGCTGATCCGTCTGGAAGGGGGCGAGATCACTTTTGCTCCAGGCCATATCCAGGATCCGGCCGTGGCGCAGCTGGTCAGGAAGCTGCTCGAGGCGGTCGTCCGATTCGTCAACGAGTCGATCAAGGACGGTGTGATCAGGAGCCGGCGTTCGGCGAAGCCTTCCTGAGCCGTTCTGCATCCTGCTCATAAGCGGCGGCGATCCGGAGCAGCTCGGCGCGCTCCTCCGGATTCAACATCTCTTCGGCGACCCGCCGAAGGGTGGCGGCACGGGTTTCGAACTCGTCGGCCAACGAATCCTGCTTTGCATTAGTTTCGCATGTCATTGCGCCGCCCTTAACGGCGTCCGGGCCGCCGGCGGTTGTTGCGATGCACAAAATGTGCGGCAACGCGGTTCAGTCCGCGGGCCGTGCGCTTCACAGGAGCGGCAGGCGCCGGCCCCCCACGACGGCGCCGGGCCCGCCGCCGAAGGCGGCGGGCCCCAACGGGCCCACGCCCCGTCGCCGAAGGTGGCGGCCCCAACCGGCCAAAGCCCCGTCGCCACCGGCGGCGGGCCCCAATCCGCCCGTCGCCGGGTCTACAGCGCCTCGACGATGGTGACGTTGGCCAGGCCGCCGCCTTCGCACATCGTCTGGAGCCCGTAGCGCTTGCCGCGCGCCTTGAGGGCGTGGACCAGGGTCGTCATCAGCTTGGTGCCGCTTGCGCCGAGCGGATGGCCCAGGGCGATCGCTCCCCCGTTGACGTTGAGCCGGTCGGGATCGGCGCCGATCTCCTGGAGCCAGGCGAGCGGCACCGGGGCGAAGGCCTCGTTGACCTCGTAAAGGTCGATGTCGCTTATGCTCATGCCCGACCGCTCGAGCGCCCGGCGCGTGGCGGGGATCACCTCCTCGAGCATAATCACCGGGTCGCCGCCGGTCACGGTCAAATTGACGATCCGGGCCATCGGCGTGAGGCCATGCTCCTTGAGCGCCCGCTCGCTGACCACCATCACGCCGCTGGCGCCGTCGCAGATCTGGCTGGCATTGGCGGCGCTGATCCGGCCGCCCTCCTTGAGCAACTTGACCGAGGCTATGCCGTTCAGAGTGGCGTCGTAGCGTATGCCCTCGTCCTTGACGTGGAGCGTCTGATTGCCGTCGGCGTCGACGACCGCGAGCGGCACGATCTCGTCGACGAAGGCGCCGCCCTCGGTCGCGTCGGCCGCCTTGCGATGGCTTTCGAGAGCGAATGAGTCGAGCTGCTCGCGGCGGAACTGATATTTCTCGGCGATCATCTCGGCGCCGACGAACTGGCTGAACATCGGCACTCCGAACCGGTCCTGGATCCGCTTGCTGAACGGTCCGGTGCCGATCCCTTTCTCCATGGCAAGGGTGACCGGAAGGCCCATCGGCACCCGGGTCATCGATTCGACGCCCGAGGCGATGACCACGTCCTGGGTGCCGCTCATCACCGCCTGGGCGGCGAACTGGATCGCTTGCTGCGACGAGCCGCACTGGCGGTCGATGGTGACGGCGGGCACCGAGATCGGCAGGCTCGAGGCGAGGACCGCGTTGCGGCCGACATGGAAGGCCTGCTCGCCTGCCTGGCCGACGCAGCCCATGATCACGTCCTCGACCGCCGCCGGATCGACTCCCGAGCGCTCGACCAAAGCGTCGAGAACCTCCGCGGCCATGTCGGCCGGATGCCAGTCGCGGAGCGCTCCGCCCCTCTTGCCGCCGGCGGTGCGGGCGGCGGCGACGATATAGGCTTCGGCCATGGTCTCTCTTTCCGTTTAGGTAAGCAGGACTACGTCTACGCGGCTGAAGCGAGGCTGGGGAAGGGGGAAAGGTGGATTGCGCGCTGGACGATTGTCGATCCTTGCGGTTATGAAATGTCCTCGATGGCCCGCAATCCCTTCACCGATCATCCGCGCGAAGTCGGCGAATCCTATGGTGAGCATTTCGGCGTGGCGATGCGCACCGGCCTCAAGATGCTGGGCGGAAGCATGGCCTGCTTCGTCCACGCATTCTTCCCCTTCCTCTGCGTCACCCGGGGTAGCGAGACGATCAAGGACCTCCACAAGGGCCTCTCGAAGCGGGTCGACAAGCCCAATTGGGAGCGGCACCCGATCATCTGAGAAAGGTGGATTTCGGTCAGGGTTCGAACGCCCGGCGGAGAAACGGGCCGACGCTCAGCCGAACGATCACCAATGGCGCCGCGTAGTTGAACAAAAGGGCGCCCAGCATGATCGCCAGCACGAAGGCAGGGTGGAAGCCGACCGCGCACAGGAGCAGAGCGAAGAGCGGCGTCAGGATCAGGGCCTGGAGGGTCAGGTACAGGGTGCGCAGCTGGTAGTGAAGCATGGCGCCGTCCCGGCGGACCTGGCCTCCATCGACAATACCCACTCTGCCCACCGGATATCCATGATGCCATTGGTACGGCCCCTGGAACAGGATCCGGTCCTCCTGCTCCTCGATGATCTCGGCATCCGCCTGCTCGAAAATGTCCGCCACCCGGCTGAGCAGGCCGGCATCGTTCGCCTCGGCAGGGATCGGCACGCATCCGCGGACCCACCACAATGCGCTGAGATCGCTCATCGGCGAGCAGTCTAGGCGGACGCGGCGCGCGCGCAAGCATGGCGGCGCATCGGGCGCCTTCTCCGGCGCGGCCGCGCCCTTGTCGAGCCAATCGCCGCTTTGGTCGAAAAGAGCTGGCGCTCGCAGCGGCCCGGCGCTCGCTTCCGCTCCGCCTCGCCAGTCCGCATGCGGACAGCCCGCATGTCCGGAAACGGACAGAAAAGATGGGCTCGTGCGGCTCCGGCGGGCAGGGGAGAGAGGGATGCCGATGGCTCACTTTTTGCAGCGCCCTCGCGGATCGGCGTTTGGGAGTAGCTGCGTGCGCAAGAGCCTGGGTTTGACGAGCATGTTCGCTTTCTGTTTGTTCGGGGCCGGGACCGCTTCGGCCCAGGCCGATCCGCCGCCGCCGGCGCAGGACGTGCCGCCGCCGACTCCGCCGAGCGAGGCGGGACCGGCGCAGAGCGCGTCGCCGGCCGGCCGGACCGTCTACGACGCCGCTTATTTCGCTCAATTCTCGCCGTCCAACGCGCTCGAGATCGTCCGGCGCGTTCCCGGCTTCACCCTCGACGTCGGCTCGCAGGACGTGCGCGGCTTCGGCCGGGCGGCCGGCAATGTCGTCATCAACGGCTCGCGGCCGAGCTCGAAGAGCGACACGCTCGAGACCGTCCTCGCGCGAATCCCGGCGAGCCGGGTCGCCCGGGTCGAGATCGGGCCGGGCGATCTGTTCGGCTCGGAATTCTCGGGCAAGCCGCAGGTGGTCAACCTGGTCACCACCGCGGCGGGAGGGCTCGCCGGCACGGTCAACGCCCAGATCCAGCGCACCTATGACGGCCGCTACGCCCCGGGCGGAAGCGTCTCGCTGCTTCTTCGGCGCGGGCGCTCGAGCTTCAACGCATCGGCCGGCTACGACAATACAGCCACCACCGAGGAGGGCTACGACCTGCTGACCGAGCTTCCGAGCGGGGCGCATCCCGAGCGCCGGTTCAAGGTCAATACCTATGCCGACCGCTCGGCCTATGTCTCCGGGTCGTGGGAGCTCAACGGCGGCGAGAATCGCACCGCCCATGTCAACGGCCGGTTCCAGCGCGGCTGGTTCGATCTCAACCAGAAGAACGACGTCTTCCCTTCAGCCGGACCGATCCGCGACGACCGGCTCAACCAGAATTACGACAGCCGCAACATCGAGATCGGCGGAGACGTCACCCGCCCCTTGCTTGGCGGCGGTATCAAGCTGATCGGGCTGGCGACCCGGCGGCACCGGCACAATGTCGATACCTCGCTGAACCGCGTCCACAGCCAGGTGACCGGCGGCTTCGCCCAGGACCTCGAGAATCAGCGCAACGAGAGCGTTCTCCGCCTGGTCTGGAACCGCTCGGACCTCCACGGCTGGAGCGTCGAGGCCGGCGCCGAGGGCGTCCTCAACAGCCTCGACAGCAATGTGAACCTGTTCCGGATCGACGCCGGCGGCGGCCAGACGCGCATCGACCTTCCGGTCGACCAGGCGGTGGTCAAGGAATATCGGGGGGAGGCGTTCGTCACGGCCGGCAAGCCGCTGTCGCCGACGCTCAGGATGGATCTCGGCCTGACCTACGAGGCGTCGCGCCTGACCGTCACCGGCGACGCCGAGGCCGAGCGGGTGCTCAAGTTTTTGAAGCCCAAGGCGAGCTTCGACTGGCGGCCCAAGGGCGGCTGGCACGCCCAGCTCTCGATCGCCCGGACCGTCGCCCAGCTCCAGTTCGAGGATTTCATCAGCAATGCCGAGCTGACCAACGACCGGGTCAATGGCGGCAATGCCGACCTTCTGCCGCAACGGGCCTGGGAGACCCGCCTGACCCTCGAGCACAAGATCTTGGGCGACGGCCTGGTCAAGGTCGAGGCCGGCTACGACCGCATCTCTTTGGTCCAGGACCGGGTGCCGACTCCGGAAGGCTTCGACGCGCCGGGCAATCTCGGCAACGGCCGGATCTACATCTTGCGATCGACCGTGGACGCGCCGCTCGCCCGGTTCGGGATCAAGGGCGGACGGCTGACCTTCCACACTTCCTATGTCGATACGTCGGTCGAGGATCCCTACACCCACCGCCAGCGGCACTTCACCGGCTATTCGATCTTCGCCGCGGATGCGAGCTTCCGGCAGGATCTCGGCAAGTTCGCCTATGGCGCCAGCTTCTACGTCAACGCGCCCAATTTCTTCTTCCGCCAGGACGAGGTCGACAAGCCCTTCAGCAGGAACCCCTATGTGACCGCTTTCGTCGAATATCGGCCGACTCCGAAGACTACCCTTACGTTCAGCCTCGACAATCTCACCGACGTCCCGGCCCTGCGCGGCCGGACCTTCTACTTCCCCGACCGGACCAATCCCGATCCCGACCTGTTCGAGCTGCGCTTCCGAAACAAGCACGTCATTCCGCAGCTCAGCATCAAGCACAGCTTCGGGTGAACGGCGCTGCGGGGAGCAGGATGTCCCGCCGGCGGCGCCGGGTCAGTCGGGCAGACCGTGCCGATATTGCGTGCTGGCCGCCGCCGCCAGCGCCGCTCCGATGACGAAGAGCCAGATGCCGGCGCGGCTGCCGCCTTGCATCGCGAAGCCTGAAACGCCGGTGGCGGCACCGACGGCCAGGAGGATTTTGGCGAATTTCGGGAGCCGCAGGTCCTCATCCTTACGGACGCCGACGAATCGCGCCATGAACCCATGATCGCCCCGGACGAGCACCAGCATCCAGAACAATATGCCCATGGCGAGCGCTGAGCTCGACGCGAGCAGGAACAGGGCCGCCGTCCCGGGCTCCGACGTGCGAACGACCATCGGCAAATCGGCGGCGGCGGCGGCGAGAGCGAGCGTGAACGGGACCGGCCTGACCAAAGCGGGAGGGGGCGGGCGGATCATTGCCCCCAGGCTATGAAATCGGGGTTGGCGAACCCCTCGCCGATCTTGCCGTAGCGAAGCGGCCCGGCCTCCGAATCGCCGTCGAGCGCCATCACCCGTCCCCCGGCGGCCTCGAGGATCGCCTGGCCGGCGGCGGTGTCCCATTCCATCGTCCGGCCGTAGCGCGGATAGACGTCGGCCGCGCCTTCGGCGAGGCGGCAGAATTTGAGCGACGAGCCGGAAGGGAGATAGTCGCTCACTCCGAGCCGGGCGTTGCGCTCCCCGGTGCCGGGGGCGGCATGGTTGCGGCTGCCGATGCCGGTGAGGCCGCTGGACGGGCGTGCTCGAACCCGGATCGGCTCGGGCTCCTGCTTATGGAGCGCCCGGAACGCGCCTTCGCCGCGGGCGCCATAATAGAGAAGGCGCGGATCGGGGGCGTAGATCACGCCTGCGACCGCCTGCTCATTCTCGACCAGGGCGATGTTGACGGTGAACTCGCCGGTTCGGGCGACGAAGCCCTTGGTGCCGTCCAATGGATCGACGCAGAAGAAGCGGCTTCCGAGCTCCGGAATCCGGCCCGCGCAGGCCTCCTCCTCGGCGAGGACGGGAATGTCCGGGTACGCCGCATTGAGCCGTTCAAGGATGATCAGTTCGGCGTGGCGGTCGGCGATCGTCACCGGCGATCCGTCCAGTTTCTCCTCGGCCGCGCAGCCCTCGGCGTAGATCCTCTCGATCTCCTCGCCGGCGGCGAGGGCGGCCTCGATCATGGTGTGGACGAGGGGGCTCGGCATAATCTTACCCATCATCCCCGCGAAAGCGGGGATCCCGCTTCTTGTTTCTTCCCGTCGGACACGTTGCCCAAGCGGGATCCCCGCCTGCGCGGGGATGACGAAGGAAGGAAGAGCGAGGCGTGATCACATCAGCCGCTCATGATGCCAGCGCAGATGATCCTCCATGAAGGTGGCGATGAAATAATAAGAATGATCGTAGCCCGGCTGAATCCGCAGAGTCAGGTCGATCCCGGCGTCGCGGCAGGCCTCGGCGAGCAGGTTCGGTTTCAATTCCTGTGCGAGGAACGGGTCGCAATCGCCCTGATCGACCAGAATTTCCGCAACACGCGCGCCGTCCTCGATCAGTGCCACCGAATCGTGGCCGCGCCAGGCGGCGCGATCTTCGCCGAGATAGCGGGACAGAGCCTTCTCGCCCCACGGCACCTGTCCGGGAGCGACGATCGGCGCGAAGGCGGAGATGCTCCGGTAGCGGTGCGGATTGCGCAAGGCGAGGGTGAGCGCGCCGTGGCCGCCCATCGAATGGCCGGTGATCGACTGGCGCTCCATGTCGGCGGGGAAGCTCGCCGCGATCAGGTCCGCAAGCTCGCTCGTGACGTAGCTGTGCATGCGATAATTGCGGTCGTAGGGCGCCTCGGTGGCGTCGACGTAGAAGCCGGCGCCCTGGCCGAAATCATAGGCCTCGTCGTCGGGCACGCCGGGCCCGCGCGGGCTGGTGTCGGGCGCGGCCAGGATCAGTCCGAGCTCGGCGCAGACCCGCTGATAGCCGCCTTTTTCCATCACATTGGCGTGGGTGCAGGTCAGGCCGGAGAGGTACCAGAGGACGGGCAGGGGCTCGCCGGCTTCGGCCTGGGGCGGGAGATAGACGGCGAAGATCATGTCGGTGCCGGTCTCGCGGCTGGCGTGGCGGTAGACGCTTTGGGTGCCGCCGAAGCTCTTTGCGGTTGAGAGGGTTTCGAGGGTCAAGCATCGCTCCTTCGGCTCCCCTCCCTGAGTACAGGGAGGGGCGGGGGGTAGGTACCTACTCGAAAAATCATTGGCGGTGGAGACCGACCCGCCCCTAACCCCTCCCTGTACTCAGGGAGGGGGAATCTCTGGCGCTTCGCCGGTCTAATAGATGACGACCGACCGAATGCTCTCCCCGGCGTGCATCAGGTCGAACGCCTTGTTGATGTCGTCCAATGGCATGGTGTGGGTGATCAGCGGGTCGATCGCGATCCGTCCGTCCATATACCAGTCGACGATCCGGGGCACGTCGGTGCGGCCTCGGGCGCCGCCGAACGCGGTGCCTTTCCAGACCCGGCCGGTGACGAGCTGGAAGGGGCGGGTGGCGATCTCGCGGCCGGCCTCGGCGACTCCGATGATGGTCGAGACTCCCCAGCCGCGGTGGCAGCATTCGAGCGCTGCACGCATCACGTCGGTGTTTCCGGTGCAGTCGAAGCTGTAATCGGCGCCGCCGTCGGTGAGGTCGAGGATCGCCTGGACAAGCTTGTCGGCACCGGTCTCGGCCGGGTTGACGAAATCGGTCATCCCGAACGCCTCGGCCATCGCCCGTTTGGCCGGATTGACGTCGATACCGACGATCTTCGCCGCGCCGACCAGCCTGGCGCCCTGGATGACGTTGAGGCCGATCCCGCCGAGGCCGAAGACGACGACGTTCGCGCCGGGCTCGACTCCGGCGGTCCAGATCACCGCGCCGACGCCGGTGGTCACCCCGCAGCCGACATAGCAGATCTTGCCGAACGGAGCGTCGGCCCGCACTTTCGCGACCGCGATCTCCGGCATCACGGTGAAGTTGGAGAAGGTCGAGCAGCCCATGTAATGGTGGATGGTCTCGGAGCCGAGCCGGAAGCGGCTGGTCCCGTCCGGCATCACGCCCTTGCCCTGGGTGGCGCGGATCGCGGTGCAGAGGTTGGTCTTCTGGCTGAGGCAGCTCTTACACTGGCGGCATTCGGGCGTGTAGAGCGGGATGACATGGTCGCCGACCGCGACCGAGGTCACTCCGGGGCCGATCTCGCGGACGATCCCGGCGCCTTCGTGGCCGAGGATCGACGGGAAGATGCCCTCGCTGTCCTTGCCTTCCAATGTGTAGGCGTCGGTGTGGCAGATCCCGGTCGCCATGATCTCGACCAGCACCTCGCCGGCGCGCGGTCCTTCGAGGTCGACCTCGTGGATCTCGAGCGGGCGGTTCGGGGCGACGGCGATCGCTGCTCTGGTCTTCATCTCACTCCCCTCCTGCTCGCCTCGCTTTGTCACCGCGCGCCGTCCCCGCGCAAGCCCCTTGCCCGCTTGCCACCCGCTCTCGCGGCGGACATCATGGCGCGCTCGTTCCGGGGGAGAATGAAATGTTCGCGCCTCTGCTTCTGATCGCCGCCGCCGCCTCGCCGCCGGCCCCACCTCCGCCGCCGCCGCCCTGCTCGGCGCCCGAATATCGGGCGATGGACTTCTGGGTCGGCGACTGGGACCTGAGTTTCGACCAGGGCAACGGCCGCACCGGCCATGCGGTCAACCATATCACCAGGGACGAGTTCGGCCCCTGCGTGATCAGCGAGCATTTCGAGCAGGCCGACATCTTCTATGTCGGAACCTCGCACAGCACCTACGACCGGCTGCGCAAGCAATGGATGCAGACCTGGGTCGACAGCCAGGGCTCCTACCTCACCCTCGCCGGCGGGCCGGTCGCCGGCCAGCCGTGGAGCTTCGAGCTTGCGACGACCGAGCCGCGCGGCCCGGCCGGCAACAATTTCCGGATGATCTGGCAGGACGTGAAGCCCGACAGCCTGACCTGGCGATGGCAGCAGCGCCAGACCGACGGAAGCTTTACCGACTCGTGGGTGATCCATTATCGGCGTCGCAAATAGCTGCCTCAACGGGGGATCAGGAATGCGCGGCAGGCTTCTGGCCTTCGATTTCCGGACCGGGACCGGTGAGATTTCGGGCGAGGACGGCGGGCGCTACCGTTTCTCCGATTCGGAATGGAAGACGCCCGGGCGGCCCAGGCTCGGGCAGGGGGTGGACTTCCGCGCCGAAGGCGACCGCGCGCTGGCGATCTACGGTTTCGCCCAGACCGAGGTCCTGTCGGGCGACAAGAGCAAGATCGTTGCCGCTCTGCTCGCATTCTTCTTCGGCGCTCTCGGAATCCACAAATTCTATCTCGGCAAGAACGGCGCCGGGATCATCATGCTGTGCTGCACCCTGTTCGGAATCATCCTGCTGTTCCTTCCGACCCTGATCGTCGGGATCATCGCCTTCATCGAGTTCGTCATCTACCTGGTGATCTCGGACGAGGAGTTCGACCGGCGCTACGTCCACGGCGACCGCTCCTGGTTCTGACGTCCGGCAACCGGCTCCCTCTGCGTCATTCCAGCGAAAGCTGGAATCTCTCTTCTTCTGCAAGGCAATGAGATCCCAGCTTCCGCTGGGATGACGGGGAAGGATTAGGCCGCGCGCCTGAACCTGCGCCGGTCGGCGAGCACCGCCTGGGCGGCATTATGGCCCGGAGCGCCGGTCACGCCGCCGCCGGGATGGGCGCCGGCGCCGCACAGATAGAGGCCGGGCAGCGGCATCCGATAGTCGGCGTAACCGAGCATCGGCCGTGCCGAGAAGAGCTGGTCGAGGCCGATCTTGCCGTGGAAGATGTCGCCGCCGATCAGCCCGAACCGCCGTTCGAGGTCGAGCGGCGACAGCGCCAGCCGGCCGATCACCGAGGCCGCGAAGCCGGGCGCGTAGCGATCGACGGTGGCGATGATATGGTCGGCCGCTTCCTCGCGCCGTGAGTCCCAGCCGCCTTCGACCTCGTAGGGGAAATGCTGGCAGAACAGGCTGGCGACATGGCTCCCGGGCGGCGCCAGGCTGTCGTCGAGGGTCGAGGGGATCAGCATCTCGATGACCGGCTCGCTCGACCAGCCGAGGGTCCGGGCGCTGGTGTAAGCGCGGTCCATATAAGCGAGCGAGGGCGCCATGATGATCCCCGCGGTGAGATGGTCGCCCGGATCGGGCAGCGAGGTGAAGCGCGGCAATTCGCTGAGCGCGACGTTTATCCGGAAGGTCGCCGATTCGCTCGCCCAGTGCGACATTCGCCGCTCGATCTCGGGCGCGACGGCACCGGCCGGTATCAGTTTCTCGAACAGCAGCTTCGGGTGGGTGTTGGCGACGATCTGGGAGGCTCGAAAGGTCTTGCCGCCGGCCGAGACCCCCACCGCCTTGCCACGCTCGACGATGATCTCGTCGACAGGCGTGTCGAGAACGATCTCGACGCCCTTGGCGCGCGCCGCGCGCGCCATCGCTTCGGTGATCGCGCCCATTCCGCCGATCGCATGGCCCCAGGCGCCGGGAACCCCTGCCGCCTCGCCGAACACATGGTGGAGAAGGACATAGGCGGAGCCGGGCGTCCAGGGGCTGGCATAATGGCCGACGATCGCGTCGAAGCCGAACAAGGCCTGGACCAAATCGTTCGAGAAGTAACGTAGGAGGATGTCGGCCGCCGACTTGGTGAAGAAGTCGAGCAGATGACGCTGCTCCTCGGCGGTCAGGGTGCGGACGCGGTTGCCGAGCTTGAGCAAGGCGAGCAGGTCGGCCAGGCCTCCGCCGGCATTGGGCGGCGCGCGCAGGATCCACTGGCGAAGCACCGCGACGACCGATTCCAAGGCCTCGGCATAAGCGTCGTAGCCCTTGGCGTCGGCGGGCGAATGGCGGGCGATCTCGGCCCGGGTCAGCCCGCCGCGGCCGGACAGCAGATAGTCGGGCCCGATGGTGGGAAGGAAATTGTCGACCTTGCGGAGCACGACCTCGAGGCCGTGCTCGTAGAGCCGCATGTCCTCGATCACCTTCGGGTTGAGCAGGCTGACCGTGTAGCTCGCCGTCGAGTTGCGGAAGCCGGGGTGGAATTCCTCGGTAACCGCCGCCCCGCCGACCACCGAGCGGCGCTCGATCATCACGACCTTCATGCCCTTCGACGCGAGGTAGAAAGCGCAGACAAGGCCGTTATGGCCCGCGCCGATGATGATCGCGTCGCTGTTCCGGGATGCCGGCATTGCGGGGCTATAGACAAAGGCGAGGGGCGGGGGCGAGTCCGCCGTTCGTCGTCATTGCGACCGGAGCGAAGCAATCCAGGCTTGAGCTGTTGCCGGATGCCCGGACTGGATTGCTTCGTCGCTCCGCTCCTCGCAATGACGAAGATGCGCTCAGGCCTGCCGCAAGAGACGGAACACCCGGCGTTGCCGCTCCCTTTCGAGGTCGCTCGCCCGCTTCGGTCCGCGCTTGCCGATTCGCTCGTGACTCGACAAAATCGCTCGAAATCGGGGGGAGAATGTCATGCGCCGAACGATCTGCCTCGCGGCCCTGCTGGCCGCCGTCCAGCCCGCCACCGCCGCCGCTCCGGTGGAGCCGCGCACCGCGCCGCCGACGGCTCCGGTCCGGCCGGTCACCGACGATTATTACGGCACCAAGGTGGTCGATCCCTATCGCTGGATGGAGAGCAAGGACGAGGAGACGGTCGCCTGGATGAAGGCGCAGGGACGCTACACGCGAAGGCTGTTCGATTCGATCCGGCCGAGACAGGCCTATCTGGAGTCGATGAGCGCTTTCGGCGGCAGGTTCGGGATCGTCAGCACGTCGCAGCCGGCGGGGGACCGGATCTTCTACCTTCAGCGTCCGCCCGGAGCGGACGTCTACAATCTGATGGTCTCGGAGCGCGGGTCGAAGCGGATGCTGGTCGACACCGGAGCGTTGATCCGCGCCGCCGGCGGGACTCCGCACGCGATCGACTATTTCACCGCCTCGCCCGACGGATCGAGAGTCGCGGTCGGCATCTCGACCGGAGGTTCGGAGAATTCGGTGCTGAAAGTGATCGACGCCGCTACCGGGCGGACCATCGCCGGACCGCTCGACCGCGCCCAGTTCGGCGGTGTCGCTTGGCTCGAGGACGGCTCGGCCATGTTCATCTCGCGGCTCCAGCCGCTCGCGCCCGGCGCGGCGCCGACCGACAAATATAGGAACATGACCGCCGATTATTGGGATCTGAAGAACGACACGATCCGGGTCGCGGGCCCGGGCGCGGGCAAGGGCCCGATCACCGACCCGAACCAATTCGCCTTTATCTCGACCGTGCCCGGGAGCGACACCGTGGCGCTCATCGGAGCGAACGGGGTCCAGAACGAGATCGACATGTGGTGGGGCGAGGGGGCCGCCGCGATGCGCGGAACCGCCGCCTGGCGGCCCTTCCTGACCGCCGCCGACGGAGTGACGGGCGCTGTGGTCAACCGGAAATCGATCTTCCTGAAGAGCCACAAGGACGCCCCGACCTACCAGGTGCTGGTGGCGCCGATCGGCGGAAGCCTCGCGGACGCAAAGGTGGCGATCGCGGCCCGGCCCGACCGTCTGATCGAATCGATCGCCGCAGCGTCGGACGGCCTCTATGTGGCGGTCCGCGAGGGAATGTGGAGCAAGATGCTCCGGGTCGACAATGACGGACGGGTGACCGAGCCGGCGCTTCCCTTCCAGGGCTCGATCGGTGAGATCGCGACCGATCCCGACAAGCCCGGGGCGCTGGTGGCGATGGACAGCTGGACCCATCCCTTCACCCATTTCCGCTACGATCCCGCCACCGGCCGATTCGCCGACATGCATGTCGACATCGTGCCCCCGATGAACCTCTCGCGCTACGCGGCGGTCGAGCTCAAGGCGCGGGCGAAGGACGGAGTGTCGGTGCCGCTCTCGGTCATCGTCCCGGCAGGACCCGTCAAGCCGAGGCCGATGGTGATGGAGGCCTATGGCGCCTACGGCATCTCGTCATTCCCCTTCTTCTCGGCGCGGTTCCTCGCCTTCGCCGACGCGGGCGGCGGCCGGGCCGAATGCGCGGCGCGCGGCGGCGGCGAATTCGGCGAGGCCTGGCGGCTCGCCGGCAAGGGGCCGACCAAGCACAATACGTGGGAGGATTTCATCGCCTGCGCCGAGGCTTTGATCGCGGCCGGCTACACGACCCGCGACATGCTCACCATTCAGGGCACGTCGGCGGGCGGGATCGCGGTCGGCCGGGCGGCGACCGAGCGGCCGGACCTGTTCGCCGGAGCGGTCGCCCGGGTCGGCGACGTCAACGCGCTGAGGATGGAGCTTCAGCCGGCGGGTCCGGCCAACATCCCCGAATTCGGGACGGTCAAGAACGAGGCGGGATTCCGCGATCTTTACGCGATGGACGCCTATCAGCACGTCCGCGACGGAGTCCGCTACCCGGCCTTCCTGATCACCGGCGGGCTCAACGATCCACGCGTCGAGGCCTGGCAGGGCGCCAAGCTCGCGGCGCGGCTCCAGGCGATCCCCGGCAACCGGCCGGCTCTGTTCCGGCTCGAGGAGAGCGCCGGCCACGGCCTCGGCACCACCAAGGCGGTCCGCGACGCCGAGGAAGCCGACATCGCCGCCTTCGCCTTCTGGCGGGCCGGAGTCCCGGAGTGGCAGCCGACCGGGCCTTAGGCACCGCCGTCATTGCGAGGAGTGCAGCGACGAAGCAATCCAGACCGGTGGTGGCGCAGACTCAGCTCTGGATTGCTTCGCTCCGCTCGCAATGACGAGGGGATTTCACGTCTTTTGCCGAAATAGGCTGCGCCGGATCGCTTTCAGCCCTAGTCCAAACCCATAGAGCCGGATCGCGACCCCGTCCGGCAGCAACGCGATGCCCATCAGCACCACGTGCGCCGCGCTGGGCCGGCCCCAATAGATTCGGCGCAGGCGGCGGATTGTGGCGACGTCGCGCAGCGCGATCGAGGTGCGCAGGCACCAGTCCTGATAGCGGCGGATGTAGAGCGCGACTCCGCGCCGCCGTTCGGGGGGAAGCGAGCCGTGGCGGTCGATCGCCAGCGCGACGGCGGGCGAAATGTCGCGCGCCGATCGGAGCTCGGACTTTGCCCATCGGCCCCGCCCCGACTCGGTCAGCCCGCCGGTGCCGTGCAGATAGACGACGGTGACCCGCGACGAGACGGCGACCGGACGCTCGAAAGCGATCCGGGCCCAATATTCATGATCCTCGCCCAAAGGGGTGTTGCGGAAGCCGCCGAACCGCTCGAAGCTGGCGCGCGGGATCGCCGCCGAGCTGGTGTGGACGGCGTTTTCGCCCCGGCCGACCGCCGCGAAATAGTCGATCTCGCTTATGCTCCCCGCTCGGTCCGGGGGCAGTGTGAATCGGCCGTCGGGATCGCTGTGAACGAAGCCGGTCGCGATCAGGCCGGCGTCGGGGCGGGCGCGGCGGATCCGGTCCAGCTCGGCGAGATGGCCGGGCAGCCAGAGATCGTCGGCGTCGAGGAAGGCGATCCAGTCCGACCGGCTCGCCTCGATTCCGGCATTGCGCGTCGGACCCGGGCCGACATTCGCCAGGTGGACGATCCTCATTCTCGGATCGGCGGTCGCGGAGGCGATGGCGAGGCTCGAATCGCCGGGTTCGCCGACCAGGATCAGTTCGAAATCCCCGAACGTCTGGGCCAGCACGCTGTCCAGGGTCCGGCGGATCGTGTGCGGCTTGTCGTGAACCGGGATGACGATCGAGAAGCTCATGCCCGCTCGAACAGGTGAAGCCAGACCGGATCGAGGCCGTGGGCCTGGACGAAGGGATCGGAATAACGCGGCTCGCGCACGGCGGCGCGATAGCCGTGACGCTCGAAGATCGGCTCGATGCAGGCGCCGTCCGGGCCCTGGCACACCTCGCCGCCCGAGGTCCCCGCATTGGGGACGACGAACAGGCGGCGGACATCGTGGCGGACGAGCCGGGCGACCCACCAATCGACCGCCTCGGGCCGCATTTCGGAGAAACTGTGGACGTTGAGCGCGAGATCGATCGGAGTCCGTTCCAGCAGCGCTTCGACCTCGTCGAGCGGAACCGCGGACGCGTTGCGGGCGCCGCGGAAGCGCAGATAATATTCGCAGAGGAAGCTCGACGGCGCGTAGGCGTCGGTCGCGAACACCCGGTGCCTGCCCTCGAACGCCTGGTCGATCCGCCAGGCGAGCCGGCCGTAGCCGGCGCCGATGTCGAGCAAGGCGGCGGACCGTTCGCCGAGGCCGGCATGGCGAATGAGGAACTGGATCTCGCGCGCGGAATCGATCAGCTCGCGGGAGACAGGCCGCCCGTCGATCTCGAACAGATGGACTCCGAACAGATCGTCCTCGTCGAGCCTCGCCAGAAGCCCGTCCGAATCGGTCGCGGCGAATTGATGGTAACAGAGCGCGTAGACGAGCGGGTTCTGGTCGCGGCCTCGCCTTTGCCAGATGAAGGCGTTGTCGCCGCGGAAATGCAGCAGATCATCGCCGGCCACATGATCGCGCGTCCAGGTCGCCGGCGCGGTGACGGCGGGATCGAAGGCCTCGTAGCGGGCGATCAGCGCGCGCAATTCGGGATCGTCCCAGCGCAGCCGCTCGCGGGCGCCCTCGGGCAAAGCGGAGGATCCGGGCGTTCCGGCCGCGCCGGGGTCAATCTGCCACGGATAGAGCCGATTGGTCCGCACCGCCCTGATCCCGAAGCGCTCGGCGGCCGCTTCGTTGAGCCGCCTCAACAGCCGCTTCATCCAGGCAGCTCGGCCTTCGGGAACTCGCCCCAGGCCGTGTCGTAATCTTTCTGGAGAGCACCCGTTTCCAGCGCGAACCGGGTCGGGCGGAACGGCCAGCAGCTCTCGACCATGAAAGCCAAAGTGTCGTCGATCTTGTGCGGCTTCAGCTCCGCCTCGCTTGCCGCTTTCCAGCTGGCGACGTCGGGGCCGTGGCCGGACATCAGATTGTGGAGGCTCATCGCGCCCGGAGCGAAACCCTCGGCCTTTGCGTCGTAGGCGCCTTTGATCAGGCCCATGCACTCGCTCATCACGTTGCGGTGGAACCAGGGCGGCCGGAACGTATCCTCGGCGACCATCCAGCGCGGCGGGAAGATGACGAAATCGGCATTGGCGCGGCCGGGGACGTCGCTCGGCGAGGTCAGGACGGTGAAGATGCTCGGATCGGGATGGTCGAAGCTGACCGTTCCGATCGTGTTGAATCGGGCGAGATCATATTTCCACGGCGCGAGATTGCCGTGCCACGCGACGACGTCGAGCGGGCTGTGGTCGAGGGTGGTCGTCCAGAGCGAGCCGAGATATTTCTGGACGAGCTCGGTCGGCGCGTCGCTGTCCTCGAAGGCGGCGACCGGAGCCAGGAAATCGCGCGCATTGGCGAGGCCGTTCGATCCGATCGGGCCGAGCTCAGGAAGGCGGAACAAGGCGCCGTGATTCTCGGCGACATAGCCGCGCGCCTCGCCGTCGGGGAGCAGGGCGCGGAAGCGCACTCCGCGCGGAACCAAAGCGACCTCGCCGGGCGCGATTTCGATCCGCCCCATCTCGGTCAGCAATTCGAGCCGGCCCTGCTGCGGGATGAACAGCAATTCGCCGTCGGCGTCGGCGAAGCAGCGGCCGGCCATGTCGCGGTTCGCGCGGTAGATATGGACAGCGACGCCCTCGAGATCCTCGGGCGAGCGGTTGGCGACCATCGTCGTCATCGAGTCGATCAGGTCGGCGGGTCCTTCCAGCGGCGGAAGCGGGTCCCAGCGCATCCGGTTCGGCGGAAGCGGATCGCCGCTCGTGCCGGGCGCGAACAGGCTCGCGCCCTGGTAGCGCGCATAAGGCGGATGCTCGGCGCTTGGGCGAAGGCGGTAGAGCCAGGAGCGGCGATTCTCGGAGCGGGGCGCGGTGAAGGCGGTTCCGGACAATTGTTCGGCGTAAAGACCGAAGGCCGGCTTCTGCGGCGAGTTCCGGCCCTCGGGGAGGGCGCCCGGCACCGCCTCGCTCGCGAAATGGTTGCCGAAGCCGGACATGTAATTCTGTTCGGTCATTCCAGTCTCGTCACCCCAGCGAAGGCTGGGGTCCATTCGGCGTAGGTGGCACGAAGGCAGCATGGATTCCAGCCTGCGCTGGAATGACGGGCTAGCCGAACGTGTAACGGCATTTGCCGGTGTCGGTGCCCGCCGGCGGGCCGCCCGAGCTTGGCTGGCCGAGATACATGTCCTCGAGCACCAGCTTGCCGTCCGCGGCGAATCGCGCCGTGCCCTCGAGATCGAGCCCGCCCGGCCGGTCGTTGCCGCCCTCGACGCTCATCGACAGCGCGCCGGTCGCCGGGTCGAGGCGGTAGGTTCCCCAATAATCGCGGTAGGTCTCGAACGGGTGATAGGTGACTGAGAAGTGACCGTCGGCGGTGAATTCGAGCTCGCCGATTGGGATCAGTCGATCGCAGCCCTCGACCGCGCTCTGTCCGCGGCGGCCGGTGAGAACGATCGCATCCCTGGCCACGATCAGCAGCTTCGCGCCGACGGACTGGCCCTTGATCCGGTAGGAGACGATGACGGTTGAGCCTGGGGTCGCGTCGGGCGCGATCCTGACAGACTCATGGTCGGCGCTGAGCGTGGCAAGCGTCGGGTCGGACACCGACCAGCCGCTCGTGCAGTCGCCCGGGGTCGCCACATCCGCCGGCCCGCGCCGCTGCCGGGCCGCGATCTTCAGGGTCGCGCCTTGCCTCGCGGGGCTCGGGTCGACCTCGAGATAATCGTAGACCCCGTCATAAGCGCCGCAATGTTCGGGATCGACCGGCGCGGGCGGGATCGGTTCTGGCCGGCTGGTCGAGCAGGACGATGCGAGTAGGAGCGCGGCGGCGGCGAAGCGGAACAGCTGATTTCGATCGGCGGCCACGAACAATACTCCGTCATCCCAGCGAAGGCTGGGATCCATAGGGTGTTGGTGTCACGAAGGCAGCTTGGATTCCAGCCTGCGCTGGAATGACGGAAAAGGGTTGGGAGCCAATGGCTACCGCATCAGCACCAGCTCCTCGGCCATGGTCGGGTGGAGCGCGACGACCGCGTCGAAATCCTCCTTCTTGAGCCGTGCCTTGACCGCGATCGCGGCGGCCTGGAGGATTTCGGGGGCGTCGGGGCCGATCATGTGCAGGCCGACCACCTCGTCGGTCTCGCCGTCGACGACCAGTTTGTAGAGCGAGCGTTCGTTGCGGCCGGCCAGCACGTTCTTCATCGGCCGGAAGTCCGAGGTGAAGGTCTTGACCGTCCCGAGCTTGTTGCGCGCCTGGCCCTCGGTGAGGCCGACCCCGGCGAGCGGCGGATGGCTGAACACCGCCGAGGGGATCGAGTCATAGTCGACCCTGGTCGGCTTGTTGCCGAACACGGTGTCGGCGAAAGCCTGGCCCTCGCGGATGGCGACCGGGGTGAGCTGGACCCGGTTGGTGACGTCGCCGACCCCGTAGATCGAATCGCAGCTCGACTGATTGTCCGCGTCGACGACGATCGCGCCCTTGGCATCGACCTGGACCCCGGCATTTTGCAGCCCGAGCCCGTCGGTGTTGGGGACCCGGCCGGTGGCGAACATCAGAGCGTCGGCCTCGATCGGATCGCAGCCCGACATATGGACCGTGAGGCTGCCGTCCTCGGCCTTCTCGACCTTCTGGAAGGCGACGTGGAACTTGTAGTCGAGGCCCTTCATCAGCGAGATCTGGAGGAGCCGGTCGCGGACCGTCTCGTCATAGCCGCGAAGGATCACGTCGGTGCGGTTGACCAGGGTGACGTGGCTCCCGAGCTGGTGGAAGATGCCGGCGAACTCGTTGGCGATGTAGCCGGCACCGGCGATGACGATCCGCTTCGGCAGCGCATCGAGATGGAAGGCGTCGTTCGAGGTGATGCCATGCTCGTTGCCTGGGAATTCGGGCTTCCCCGGCCGGGCGCCGGTGGCGATCAGGATCACCTTGGCGCTGATCCGCTTTCCGTCGGCGAGCTCGACCTCGTGCGGCCCGGTCACGGTCGCGCGCTGCTTTACGATCTCGACGCCGTGATTGTGAAGGGTGTCGGTGTAAGCGCCCTCGAGCCGGGCCACTTCGGCGAGGACGTTGTCGCGCAGGGTCTGCCAGTTGAAGCTGCATTCGGGCACTTCCCAGCCGAAGCGCCTCGCATCGGCCAGGTCCTCGGCGAAATGGGCGCCGTAGACGAGCAGTTTCTTGGGGACGCAGCCGCGGATCACGCAGGTGCCGCCGACCTTATGCTCCTCGGCCACCGCCACCTTGGCGCCGTGGGCCGAGGAGACCCGGGCGGCGCGCACCCCGCCCGAGCCCGCGCCGATGACGAACAGGTCGTAGTCGTATTTTTCGGCCATCACATTTCCTTGCCTGTCACCCCAGCGAAGGCTGGGGTCCATTCGGACTCAGCATGGATCCCAGCCTGCGCTGGGATGACGCTAAGTGTTCTCCCCGCCGAACGCCCGCTCGATCAGCGCATTCGTCGACGGATCGAACTCGGTTACATCGCCCGAGTCGATCCCCTTCGCCATCGCCTTGCCGAGCTCGACCCCGAACTGGTCGAACGGATTGATCCCGAGCAGCACCGCATTGGCGAAGACCCGGTGCTCGTAGAAAGCGAGCAGAGCGCCGAGAGTCGCCGGCTCGACCCGGTCGAGAAGGATCGTCGTCGACGGCCGGTCGCCCGGATAGGAACGATGCGGATTGTCCGAGCTCTTGCCCGCCATCAGAGCGGCGCCCTGGGCGAAGCAGTTGATCAGAAGCTGGCGGTGATGCTCCTCGTCCCAGCCATGGTCGGGCTCGACCGCGGCGACGAACTCGACCGGGACGAGATGCGTGCCCTGATGGAGCAACTGGAAGACCGCGTGCTGGGCGTCGGTGCCGGTTCCGCCCCAGACGATCGGCGCGGTCGCGCGGCCGGCCGGGCTGCCGTCGAGACGCACCGACTTGCCGTTCGATTCCATCTCGAGCTGCTGGAGGTAGGAGGGGAGCAATCTCAACCTTTCGTCATAGGCGAAGACCGCGCGGGTCTCGGCGCCGCGGACGTCGGCATAATAGAGGTCGGCGAAGGCGGCGAGGATCGGCGCGTTGGCGGCGGGCGGAGCGAGGCGGAAGTGGCGGTCCATCGCCGCGGCGCCCTCGAGCAAGGTCTCGAAAGCCTCCCAGCCCAGAGCGAGGGCGGCCGGGAAACCGATCGAGGACCAGAGCGAGTAGCGGCCGCCGACCGTATCGGCGAAGGGCAGGATCCTGGTCTCGTCGATTCCGAACTCGATCGCCTTGTCGGGATCGGCGGTGAGAGCGATCAGCCGGCCGAAGGGATCGGCGACCCCTCCCTGCTCGAGCCATTCGAGCGCCGAGCGCGTGTTGAGCATCGTCTCGCTGGTCGTGAAGGTCTTCGACGCGACCGCGACCAAAGTGGTCATCGGATCGAAGCCGGCGACCGCTTCCTCGAGCGCGGCGCCGTCGACGTTGGACAGGATGCGCGCCTCGTAGCGCGAGTCGCGGCCGAGCGCGTCGATCAGGAATTTGGGGCCGAGCGCCGATCCGCCGATGCCGATATGGAGGATGTGGCGGACGGGCCCGAACGCGTCCGCCTCGATCGCGTCGATCAGCGCGCGCATGCGGGCGTGGAGCCCGCGCGCCCGGGCGACGCTCTCCGGAGCGCCATGGCCGCGCTCGGCGATATGCTCGGCCGCCCGGCCCTCGGTCGGGTTGACGATCTTGCCGGTGAACAGGGCGTCGCGGGCGCCGGCCAGGTCCTGGGCCTCGGCAAGCCGCTCGAACGCGGCGATCAGAGCGGCGTCGAGATGGGTCTTGGCGAAATCGAACCTGAGGCCCGCCGCCTCGACGACGAAAGAGGCGAGGCGATCGGGCTCGTCGCGGAACAGCTCGGCGAGCGTCTTTCTCTCCGCATTCTCGAGCTTGTCCCAGGCGTCGCCCATTCCAGTCTCCCTGCGGGGAGCATCTAGGGATGCGGGGGGAGGTTGGGAAGCTTGTCGGCGGCTATTCCCCTTGTCGTCACTGCGAGCGTAGCGAAGCAGTCCAGTCCTGCGCCGTCTGGATTGCTTCGTCGCTCCGCTCCTCGCAATGACGAGGAATGGGGCGCGACCGAACGCTTGACCCTCGCCGCCCGCCAAGCGAAAGCCGCGCGATGGCAAGCACGATCGACGCTCCCGTTCCCGCCGCGCCGGCCAGGCGCAAGAGCGGCCTTGGCGGGCTGACCCGATTCCTGATCTTTCTCTTCTTTTTATCCCTGTTTTTGAGGACCTTCATCGTCGCGCCGTTCGTCATTCCGTCGGGCTCGATGCTTCCGCGGATGATGATCGGCGATTTCCTCTTCGTCGCGAAATGGCCCTACGGGATCTCGCGTTACTCGATCCCGTTCGGCCTCGCCTCGTTCGAGGGCCGCTGGTTCGCCGGCGAGCCCGAGCGGGGCGACATCGTCGTGTTCCGCTATCCCGGCAAGGACGAGGATTATGTGAAAAGGCTGATCGGCCTTCCGGGCGACCGGATCCAGATGCGCGGCGGCCAGCTCTTCCTCAACGGCAAGGCGGTCCCCAAGGTTCGGATCGCCGATTATCTGATGCCGATCACGCCCAACAGCCCGTGCCGCTACGTCGATCCGAGCCGGGCGCGGGTGGTCGAGCGGGACGGGGCCAAATATTGCTCCTTCGCCCGCTTTCGCGAGACCCTGCCGGGTGGCCGTTCCTACGAGGTGCTTGACGAGGTCTCGGACGGGCCCGGCGACGATACCGGCATTTATGTCGTGCCCGCCGGCCATTATTTCATGATGGGCGACAATCGCGACGACAGCGCCGACAGCCGCTATCCGCGCCCCGAAGGCGTCGGCTTCCTGCCCGCCGACTATCTGGTCGGCCGGGCCTTGATGACCTTCTTCTCGACCGACGGCTCGGCCGAATGGCTGAAGCCCTGGACCTGGTCGAGCGCGGCGCGCTTCGACAGGATCGGAGCCACCTATTGAGCAGGATGGCCGCCTGATGGAGTCCGATCTGAAGAAATGGCTGGAGGCGGCGCTCGGCCGGCGGCCGCGGCAGCCCGACCTGTTCGAGCGCGCTCTCACCCATGCAAGCCATGGCGCCGACCATTATGAGCGGCTCGAATTTCTCGGCGACCGGGTGCTCGGACTGGCGATCGCGGCCTGGCTCTACGAGACCTTCCCGGACGAGCCCGAGGGCAAGCTCTCGCGGCGGCTCAACGCTCTGGTCGCGCGCGAGACCTGCGCGGAGGTCGGCCGCGAGCTCGGCCTCGCCGGGCGAATGAGGCTCGGCAAGCAGGCCCGCGACGACGGCGCCAACGACAGCGACAATGTCCTCGGCGACGTCGTCGAGGCGCTGATCGGAGCGCTTTATCTCGATTCCGGGATGGAGGCGGCCGAAGCCTTCGTCCGCTCCGCCTGGGGCGATCGGGTGAGCGCCGCCGACAAGGCGCCCAAGCACCCCAAGTCGGCGCTTCAGGAATGGGCCGCTGCGAACGACCGCAAGCCGCCGGTCTACAGCCTGACCAGCCGCTCCGGCCCCTCGCACGCACCGCGCTTCGAGGTCGAGGTCGCGATCAAGGGCGTCGGCTCGGCCAGCGCCGAGGGGACGAGCAAGCAGGAAGCCGAGACCGAGGCGGCGACGAAGCTTCTGGAGCAGCTGGGATGAGCGAGAGCTGCGGCCTGGTCGCCGTCGTCGGCGCTCCGAACGCCGGCAAGTCGACGCTGGTCAACGCTTTGGTCGGCCAGAAGGTCGCGATCGTCAGCCCCAAGGCGCAGACGACGCGGGTGCGGCTGATGGGAATCGCCATCCACGGCGAGGCGCAGATCCTCCTGCTCGACACGCCCGGCATCTTCGCGCCGCGGCGGAGGCTCGACCGGGCGATGGTCGCGGCGGCCTGGGGCGGGGCTCATGGCGCCGACCTGATCGCGTTGGTGGTCGATTCCAAGACCGGCTTCTCCGAGCGGATCGAGGACATGCTCGACCGGATCAAGGAACGGCGCGAGCCGAAGATATTGATCCTCAACAAGGTCGACGTGACCGCGAAGGAGAGCCTGCTCGGCCTTGCGACCAGGCTCGGCGAGCGGCTCGATTTCGAGGCCATCTTCATGGTCTCGGCGACGACCGGCGACGGCATGGCCGACCTCAAGGGCGCGCTTGCCGAGCGGATGCCGCCCGGACCCTGGCATTTCCCGGCAGACCAGGTCTCGGACGCGACCGAGCGGGTGCTCGCAGCCGAGGTGACCCGCGAGCAGCTCTACCACCAGCTCCACGCCGAATTGCCCTACGCCAGCGCGGTCGAGACCGAGCAATATGAGGAGAGGAAGGACGGATCGGTCGCGATCCACCAGCAGATCCTGGTCGGCCGACCGACCCAGCGCGCGATCGTTCTCGGCAAGGGCGGCGCCCGGATCAGGGCGCTCGGCGAGGCGGCGCGGGCCGAGCTGAGCGAATTGCTCGGCCGCAAGGTCCACCTCTTCCTCCACGTCAAGGTCAAGCCCGACTGGGAGGAGGATCGAAGCCTCTATCGCGAGATCGGGCTCGATTGGGTGGAATGACAGCCGTCCCCCGATGGGACAGGCGTTTAGCCCTCAGTCTCGCAAAAATCGGCCTTTACCCTTATGAAACAGGCTTGGCATAAGCGCGGACAGATGAGCGAGACCGAAGCACCGACGAACGAGGGGATCCCGACGCGCCGGACCGTGCTCGCGCTCGGAGCGGTCGCGGCCTCGACCGTGATCACCATCCGGCCGGCTTTCGCCCAGACCGCCGGCTCGGTGATGAATTGCGAGATCCCGATCCCGGCGCCCCAGAAAGCCGGCCAATATATCGCCGCCGACGGAAGCCTGGTCTCGCCCGGCACGCCCGGCGCTTATCCTCCGCTGGCCCGGCCATTGAAGGGCGAGGAAGTGAAGACCCTGCTTCGCGGCGGTCCGAGCCCGGCCGGGGTCGATCCTCAGGCCGCCCAGGCTTATGCCAATTACATACGCCGTCTGCAGGCGGGGATGAGCGGCTTCACCTGCTACGCCTCGCTGCAGATGCCGCGCTGACGAAGGGTCCGGACCCATTACCGGAGGGGGTCGTGACGGGTTGGCATTTGTTGTCCGGCTAGGAGCGAGGAGGGAGCGATGAAGAATCATCGTGACCGATCGAGCGACGACGTCCGGGCGGCAAAGGACAGCCCGCCGCTTTGCGGTCGCCCGGAGAAGGCGGCTGGCTGCGTCGATCGCCTCGGACGGGCTGCCCGGCCCGCCCTTCGGCCCTCTCCTATCCAGCCGCCTTCTCCGGGCGATCCCGGCCACCTCCGGTAATGGGTCCGGACCCTCACTTCGAGGCCGGAATGGCCGGTCCAGTCTACATCGCCGATCCTTCCGAAGCGGTCCGGGCCTTCGAGCTCGACGGCCTGATCGCCTTGTTCCACCGCCCCTCGGGCATGACCCATATCCTCGCCGCGCCGGCGCCGCAGATCCTCGCGGCCCTGGCCGAGGCGCCGGGGGACGCCGCCGCGATCGTCGAGCGGATGGCCGAGGCGTTCGAGATCCTCGCCGAGGACAAGGAAGCGGCGATCGAGGCGCGGCTCGCCGAGCTGGAAGCGGCTGGGCTGCTGCGGCGGGCATGAGGCACGCGCTCAGCCTCAGGATCGGGCCGGTGACGTTCCGGATCGGCTCCGACTGGCGCGCCCCGCTGGCGGCGCTCGAGCGGCTCTACGCGCCTTATCCCGAGCCCGACCGGGTCGCCGACTTCACGGTGCGGCTCGAGGCGGAGCGGTTCTGGCGGCGCTGGCTGAGGCCGTCGGTGGCGATCCGCGGCGATTACATCCTGCCCGACGCGGCGCCCCTGTCGCTCGCCCACGGCCTGCTCGCCGCCGAGATGGGCATGAATCTGCAAATGGCGCTGGGCCAGAAACGCTTCCTCCTGCTCCACGCGGCGACGGTCGAGAAAGATGGGCGGGCTTTGCTGATGACCGGCGAATCCGGAGCGGGCAAATCGACCCTCGCGGCCCTGCTCGGCGAGCGCGGCTGGCGGCTGATGGGCGACGAATTCGCACTTCTCGATCTCGCCGACGGCCGCCTCCATCCCTTTCCCCGGCTGGTCAGCCTCAAGAACCGGGCGATCGCCCTGTTCGACCATGTCGATGCGGACAGGCTCGGGCCGTTGCTGGCCGGCACGCCCAAGGGCGACATCCGGCATCTTCGCCCCGGCGCGGACGCGATCGCCCGGATGGACGAGCCGGCGGCGCCGGCCCTGATCCTGTTCCCGCGCTTCGACCGGACCTTCGAGCGGGCGATCCGTCCGGTCGGGGCGGCCGAGGTGTTCGTCCGCCTGACCCAAGCCTCGACCAATTACGTCGCCCTCGGCGAGAGCGGCTTCGACGCCTTGACCGGCCTCGTCGGATCGGTGCCGGCGAGAGCGATCGACTATGCCGATACCGACACGGCGATGAGTCTGATCGATGAGCTCTGGCGGGCATGAGGGACGCGCGCCTCCTCGTCCGGCTGCTCGCCGATCCGGCCGCGGCTTCGGAGGTCGTGGACTGGACCGGCCTGATCGCCGTTGCCCGCGCCGAATCCCTGATCGGAAGCCTCGCCTGGCGGCTCGAGACGCAGGCGCTTCCGGACAAGGTCGCGCTTATCCTGGACCTTGCCCGCCGGGATTCGGAGCAGGCGCGAGTCCAGGCGCTCTGGGAGGCGGAGATGGCGCGGCGAGCCCTCGTCCCGCTGGACGTGCCGATCGTCCTGCTCAAGGGCACGGCTTATGCCGCCGCCGGGTTCGATGCCGGTCGCGGCCGCTCGATCGGCGATCTCGACATCATGGTTCCGCGCGCCAGCCTCGACCCGGTCCAGGCGGCCCTGCTCGGCGCCGGCTGGGAGTGGGTCAAGGAGGACGAATATGACGATTCCTATTACCGGCGCTGGATGCACGAGCTTCCGCCCCTGATCCACAAGGAACGGGACCGGATGATCGACGTCCATCACACGATCCTGCCGCTGACCGCCCGGCCGAAGCCCGACGCCGATGCGATGATCGCCGACAGCGTGATCCTCCCCGGAACGGGGGAAGTCGGGTTGGAGTCCAAGATCGCTCCGGGGGAGCGATCGACCCGACTTCGGACCGCACGAAGTGCGGTGGAGGGGCCGGCACCAACGTCGGAGCAACCCCTCCACCACGCAGCTTCGCTGCGCGGTCCCCCTCCCCGTACCGGGGAGGATTGCCTGCGCATGCTGTCGCCGCCCGACATGATCGTCCACAGCGCCGCCCATCTGTTCGCCGACGGCGACCTCGCCGGCGGGCTTCGCAATCTGTGGGACATCGATCGTCTGATTCGCGAATTCGCCGCCGCCGATGCGGACTTCTGGCCGAAGCTTCAGGAGCGCGCCGAGCGGCACGGCCTGCTCTCCGCGGTTCACCGCGCCGGGCGGCTGGCCAACGACCTTTACGGCACGCCGGTACCGGAGAGCATGCGGGTGTGGGACAGCGGCGATCCCCTGTTCAAGGCGCGGCTTCTGGCCCGCAACGGCTGGGGGCAGGGCACCCGCAAGGGTCTGCGATTCGCCTTTTACGTGCGCTCGCACTGGCTTAGGATGCCGCCAATGATGCTGGCGAAGCATTTGTGGACGAAGGCGCGGAAGAAAGAGAAGACCGTCATCCCGGCGTAGGCCGGGATCTCAAGACAAGAGGTCACGGTCCTGCTCGCCGAGATCCCGGCCTGCGCCGGGATGACGACCTAATTGTTCCAGCACTCCAACCAATTCCTCATAATCATCGATCACCGCATCCGCGCCGAGCGCGTCCACCGGCCGGTCCGAGAATCCGAAGCTGACCGCGACGAACGCGACCCCGGCCGCCCTCGCCGTATCGGCGTCGGTGATCGAATCGCCGACCAGCAGTGCGCGTCCGCCGCCGGCGCGGGCGACGGCTTCGCGCAGGGTGGCCGGATCGGGTTTTCGGACCGGCAGCGTGTCGCCGCCGACGATTGCCTGGAAGCGGCCGCTCAGGCCGAGCGCGTCGAGAAGCAGGCGGGTCAGGCGCTCGGCCTTGTTGGTGCAGACCGCGAGCCTGGCGCCGCGGCCGGCGAGCGCGTCCAGCGCCGCTTCCAGCCCCGGATAGACGTGGGTGCCGACGCAGATATTGGCGGCATAATATTCGAGCAGGACCGGATAGAAACGCTCGACCAGCTGGTCGTTCGACTCGCCGGTCGCCGCCAGCCCCTTGCGCAGAAGCGCCCGGCCGCCATGGCCGATCAGGTGACGCACCGAGTCCGGCGATACCGGCTGCCGTCCCACGCCGACCAAAGTATGGTTGAGCGCGGCGGCGAGGTCCGTCGCGGTGTCGGCGAGCGTGCCGTCGAGGTCAAAGACGATCGTGTCGAAAGGGAAGGCCCGCATCGCCGGGCGCGTGGCCCGCGCCTATGGAATAAGCAAGATGTTCGTGCGATTGGACCGCCATGACGCGCACCCGCCCCTTCGCCGCAATCGTCCTCGCCGCCGGCCAGGGCACGAGGATGAAGTCGGACCTGCACAAGGTGCTCCATCCGATCGCCGGGCGGCCGATGATCGCGCATCTGCTCGCCAGCCTCGGCACTCTGGCGCCGGCTCGGACGATCGTCATCGTCGGCAGCGGCAGGGACCAGGTCGGGCCGGCGGTCGAGCCCTTCGGCGGCGAAATCGTCGTCCAGGATCCGCAGCTGGGAACCGCCGATGCCGTCCGCCGGGCCGAGCCGGCGCTCGCCGGTTTCGAAGGCGACATCTTGATCCTCTATGCCGACACGCCCTTCGTCGAGGCGGCGACGATGGAGGAGATGCTCGATCGGCTGAACGCGCCCGACGCGCCGGTCGCCGTGGTGCTCGCCTCCCGCCCAGCCGATCCGCGCGCCTACGGACGAATCCTTACCGGCGCCGACGGATCGATCCTCAAGATGGTCGAGCATAAGGATGCGAGCGAGGCGGAGCGGGCCATCGACCTGTGCAACAGCGGCCTGATGGCGGTCCGCTCCGAGGATCTCTGGCCTCTGCTTTCCGGAGTCGAGAACGACAATGCATCGGGCGAATATTATCTGCCCGATATCGTCATGCTCGCCGCCGCCGCCGGCCGCCGCTCGGCGGTGATCGAGACCCGGGCCGACGAGGTCGAGGGGATCAACAGCCGCTCCGAGCTCGCCGCCGCCGAAGCCTTATGGCAGCGCCGGCGCCGCGAGCAGGCGATGGCGGACGGAGTCAGCCTGATCGCGCCCGAGACGGTCTGGTTCTCGCACGACACCGCGATCGGCCGCGATACGATCGTCGAGCCGAACGTCCTGTTCGGCTCCGGCGTGTCGATCGGCGAAGGCGTCAGGATCCGCGGCTTCAGCCATATCGAGGGCGCCTCGATCGCGAGCGGCGCCGAGATCGGGCCCTATGCACGGCTCCGGCCCGGCGCCGAGATCGCCGAGGGCGCGAGAATCGGCAATTTCGTCGAGGTCAAGAAATCGAGGGTCGGCAAGGGCGCCAAGGCCAACCATCTTTCCTATCTCGGCGATGCCGAGATCGGACCGGGGGCCAATATCGGCGCCGGCACGATCACCTGCAATTATGACGGTTATTTCAAATATGGCACGAATATCGGCGAGGGCGCCTTCATCGGTTCGAACAGCGCCCTGGTCGCCCCGGTCTCGATCGGCGCCGGAGCGATCGTCGGCGCCGGATCGGTGGTGACCAGGGACGTCGAGGCCGACGCCTTGGCGCTCGGCCGCGGCGAGCAGAAGGTGAAGCCCGGCTGGGCGGCGCGCTTCCGCGCTGCGATGAGCGCGAAGAAGAAGAGCGTTTAGGGCAGGACGGCCGGGATCGGCTTCGGCCTAGAGCCTGATCGGCCTAGCTTGATTCACACCGTCATTGCGAGCGAAGCGAAGCAATCCAGAGCAGCCTCCGAGACCCGCTGGATTGCCGCGTCGCTTCGCTCCTCGCAATGACGGATTAAGCTCTAGCTTCGCCGGCCGCGCTGCTCGCTTATGTACTGAAGCTCGTTCCTGGCGCCCTGGTCGTTCGGGTCGATCTCAAGGCATTCGCGAAGGCGCCGCTCGGCCTGGTCCCATTTGCCCTGCTCGATCAGCACGAACGCCATGCCGCGAAGCGCCCTCGTCTTGTGGTTGTTCCTGATGTCGGGCGTCGAGAAGAGGGCGCCTTCGAGCGCTTTCTCGAACAAAGAATAAGCGCGGTCCCACTCGCGGCGTCCCTTGTGCCATTCGGCGAGCTCGGCGAGGAATTGCGAGTTCATCGGCGCCATCGCCAGCGCCTGCTCGAACAGGGGCCGGGCTTCGTCGGACCGGTTCAGGTCGATCAAAGCGAAGCCCTTGAGGAAGATCGACTGGCACCAGGTCGGTTCCAGCACGACCGCCTGCTTCTTCTGGTTCGCCGCCGTGACCGTGTACAGGAAGGTCTCCTCGGGGGTGTAGGCGCAATAGATTTGCCTTGTCTCGCCGGCGTGGCGCGCCGCTTCGGCCGCGATGATCCGATCGAGAACGACGATCGCCTCCGCCGGCCTCTTGTCGCGGATCAGGACCCAGGCCTCGTCGGCGGGCTTGGCGGGCGCTGCGGCGACTGGCGGCCCCGGCTCGGGGGCCGCCGAAATCGCCGGCATCGGCAGCAGCAATGCGGCGACACAAAGGAAAATGCAGCGCATGAGGACCCCCAAAAAATCTTTCCTAAGCTTATCATCGATATGCCGCGAAGTCAGCGCCCGGAAGCAAGCTCTAGGATGAGCCTTCATCCCCCGCTAGAGGGGCAAGGCGCAGGAGAGACGGCGGGAAAATATGTGCGGGATTATCGGGATCGTCGGGCGGGAGGAGGTCACGCCGCGGCTGATGGACGGGCTCAAAAGGCTCGAATATCGCGGCTATGACAGCGCCGGCCTCGCCGCGATCGTCGACGGGCGGATCGAGCGGCGGCGGGCCGAGGGCAAGCTCGACAATCTCGAGCGCGAGCTCGAGGCCCATGCCCTGCATGGGACGACCGGAATCGCCCATACAAGATGGGCGACCCACGGAGCTCCGACCCGCGACAATGCCCACCCCCACGCCACCGAGGAGGTGGCTCTGGTCCACAACGGCATCATCGAGAATTTCAAGCCGCTACGCGACGAATTGATCGCCGACGGCCGGACCTTCCAGAGCCAGACCGACACCGAGGTAGTCGCCCATCTGATCAGCCGAGAGGTCGAGAATGGCGCCTCGCCCGAGGAAGCGGTGTCGCGCACCCTGAAGCGGATCCACGGCGCCTTCAGCCTCGCCATCCTGTTCAGGCGCTGGCCCGGCCTTCTGATCGGCGCCCGGCTCGGCTCGCCTCTGGTCGTCGGCTATGGGGAAGGGGAGACCTATCTCGGCTCGGACGCGCTCGGCCTCGCGCCCTTGACCCAGACCATCTCCTATCTCGACGAAGGCGACTGGGTGGTGATCCGCCACGACGGCGCCCAGGTCTACGACAAGGACGACCGGCCGGTCGAGCGCGAGACGGTCGAATCCGGCGCGTCCTCGGTCCGGATCGAGAAGGGCAATCACCGCCACTTCATGCAGAAGGAGATATTCGAGCAGCCGATCGTCGTCGCCCAGACGCTCGGCTCCTATCTCCGGCCGCTCGAGCAGGTCGTCGCTTTGCCCGACATGGACTTCAGCTTCGCCGACGTGCCGCGGATCACGATCGTCGCCTGCGGAACCAGCTTCTACGCCGGGATGGTCGCCAAATATTGGCTCGAGGCCTTCGCCCGGGTCCCGGTCGAGCTCGATATCGCCTCCGAGTTCCGCTACCGCCAGCCGGTGCTCGAGCCGGGCGGGCTGGCTCTGTTCATCTCGCAGAGCGGCGAGACCGCCGACACTCTGGCGGCGCTCCGCCATGCCCGCGCCGAAGGCCAGAGGATCGCGGTCGTCGTCAACGTCCCGACCAGCACGATGGCGCGCGAGGCCGATCTGCTTCTGCCGACCCATGCCGGCCCGGAGATCGGAGTGGCCTCGACCAAGGCCTTCACCTGCCAGCTCGCGGTGCTCGCCGCGCTCGCCGCCAAAGTCGCGCGCGACAAGGGCCGGCTGAGCGCCGAGGAGGAGCAGGACATCGTCCTCCACCTCAGCGAGGCGCCCGCGGCAATGAACGCCGCGCTCAACCATGACGAGGATATCGAGGCGCTGGCGCCGCGGATCGCCGAGGCGCGCGACGTCCTCTATCTCGGCCGCGGGCCCGATTATGCGATGGCGATGGAAGGCGCTCTCAAGCTCAAGGAGATCAGCTACATCCACGCCGAAGGCTATGCCGCCGGCGAGATGAAGCACGGACCGATCGCGCTGATCGACGACAATGTCCCGGTGATCGTGCTGGCGCCGTCGGGACCGCTCTTCGAGAAGACCGTCTCCAACATGCAGGAGGTCCAGGCCCGCGGCGGCAAGGTCGTCCTCATCTCCGACTCGGACGGAATCGCCGCCGCCGGCGAGGGCGCGATCGCCACGCTGGAGATGCCGAAGGTCCATCCCTTGATCGCGCCCCTGGTCTACGCGATCCCGGTGCAGTTGCTCGCTTACCATGTCGCCGTGTTCAAGGGCACCGACGTCGACCAGCCCCGCAACCTCGCCAAGAGCGTCACCGTTGAATGACCCAGACGGTCGCGGCCCTGATTGCATTCGGAGCGGTCGCCGCGCTCGGTCTGTGGTGGGGCGTTCGCCGCAACGATCACATAAGGGGCTCGCCGGGCGGCAACGGCGATGACGGCGCCGGCTTCCCGCTCGAATATGGCAGCGGCTGGACTGAGGGCACTTCCACCTGGGGCGATTCCGGCTGCGATTCGGGCGACGGCGGCGGAAGCGATTGCGGCGGCGGTGACTGACTCCGCCCTCAGCATCCGAGGGCTTCACAAGAGCTTCGGCAAGCCGGTCATCACCGACATGGATCTCGAAGTCCGGGCCGGCGAGCTCTATGCCCTGCTCGGCCCGAACGGCGCCGGCAAGACGACCACCCTGCGCATGGTCGCGGGGCTTACGGCGCCCGACTCCGGAAGCATCTCGATCTTCGGAATCGACGCTCTGGCCGAGCCCCTCCGGGCCAAGGCGATCACCGCCTGGCTGCCCGACGAGCCGATGCTCTACGACAGGCTGACCCCGCTCGAATATCTCGCCTTCGTCGCCGGCCTGTGGCGGATCGACGGCGCCGAGGCGTCGGCCGAGGCCGAGCGGCTGCTTCGCTGGCTCGAATTGTGGGACGATCGCAACACGCGCTGCGAAGGCTTTTCGCGCGGCATGAAGCAGAAGGTCGCCCTAGCCGGGGCCCTCATCCATCGCCCGAAGCTGATGATCCTCGACGAGCCGCTGACCGGCCTCGACGCGGCAATGGCGCGGCAGGTCAAGGACAGCCTGCAGGCCCAGGTCCGGGCCGGAGCGACGGTGATCGTCACCACCCACATATTGGAGGTCGCGGAGCGGCTCGCCGACCGGATCGGGATCATCCATCACGGCCGACTGCTCGCCGAAGGCACGCTCGCCGAGCTCCGGGAACGCGCCGGATCGGACCGGCTCACCCTGGAGGAACTGTTTCTCGATCTCACCGCGAGAAAAGATGCGGCTCTCTAGACCTGGCACTTTGCCGTGGCTGGTCCTTCACGAGATGCGGCTGGCCTTCCGGGGCGGGAAGGGGAAGCGCGGCCTGATCATCCGCGGCGTTCTCGTCCTGCTCTATGCGGGAGTCGGCACCGTCGTCGGCCTCGATCTCCGTGAGGACCCGATCGCGATCGGCCCGGACGAGCTTCGGATCGCTACCGCGGGCGTCGTCACCATCCTCAGCTTCATGATCGCCCAGGTCGTCATCGGCGCCCAGCGCACGCTCTACGAATCGGGCGATCTCGACCTTCTTCTCTCCTCGCCCATGCCCGAGAACCGGGTGATGGAGGCGAAGGCGCTCGGCCTCGCCGGAAGCACCGCGACGACCTTCTCCTTCCTTCTCTTCCCGTTCGTCATCCCGGTCGCGATCCTGGCCATGCCTCGGCTGATCGCGATCGTCCCGTCGCTCGGAGCGCTCGCCCTGATCGGTGCGAGCCTCGGGCTGGGGCTCGCTTTGCTGCTGGTGCGGCTGCTCGGATCGCGCGGCGCCCGCGCCTTCGGCCAGATCCTCGCCGCTCTGCTCGGGGCGATGGTCTTCCTGATCGTTCAGCTCTCCAGCCATCGGCAGGGATTTGCGACCGGCGGAAGGATGGCCGGATTCATCGCCTGGCTGCGCGATCACGGGCTCGGATCGGAGGGCTGGTCGGCGACTCCCGCGCGCGCGGTGCTCGGCGAGCCTCTGCCCCTGCTCACCTTCCTTCTGTTCGCGATCTTCCTGTTCGCCGGAACCAGCCTCGCCTTCCGGCGCCATTTCCTGCTCGGCTACCAGAAGGCCGGCGACCGCGGCTCCGGCCCGGCACGGCCGAAAGGGGAGGGCGGCGGCGGTGCGAAGCTGTTCGCCGGCGGCCTGCTCCGCTCGATCCTTGCCAAGGAGGTGAGGCTGATCCTCCGCCAGCCCGAGATCATCTTCATGATGCTTCTTCGGCTGATCTACCTGGCGCCGCTCATTTTCATCGGAATCAATGCCGGCGGTGGCGGGGCTATCGGCATACCCATGCTCGCTGCGGTCGGAGCGGTCGCCTCCGGGCAGCTGGCGGGAAGCGTCGCCTGGCTGACCATCTCGGCCGAGGACGCGCCCGATCTGCTCGCGGTCGCGCCGGTCGCGATCCGCAAGCTGAAGCGGCTCAAGCTGGTCGCCGCCCTGATCATCGTCTCCCCCTTCGCCCTGATCGTCCCGGCTCTGATCGCGGCGCGCGATCCCGCCGCGGCGATCATCGCCTTCATCGGCTCGCTCGCCGCCGGCTATGGCGGCGGAATGGTCGAGATGCTGTTCGGCAAGCCGCAGAAGCGCAGCAACTTCACCAAGAGGCAGGAAGGCTCGTTCCTCGTCTCGCTCCTGTCGCTGTTCGTCGCGATGATCGTCGGAGCGCTGACCGCCACCGCCGCCTGGCTGGTCTGAAGGAACCGCACCTCGCCTCCGCTGTTCAGGAGGAAAGCAACCAACGAGGGCAAGATGCCGACACAGCAGGAATTCGCCGAGCGCTTCTGGAAGGCGCTCCGCTCCGACATGACGATGATGCTCGGGCTCGACGGGGTCGAGGACGGCCACGCCCGTCCGATGACCGCCCAAATCGAGGGCGATCACGGGCCGATCTGGTTCTTCACGGCGAAGGACAATGCCTTGCTCGATCTGCTCGGCCGCGGCGACCGGGCGATCGCGACCTTCGCCTCGAAGGGCCATGACCTGTTCGCGACCGTCCACGGCCGGCTGTCGCTCGACAATGACCGCGCCACGATCGACCGCCTCTGGAACCGCTTCGTCGCCGCCTGGTTCGAGGGCGGCAAGGACGATCCGAAGCTGGCCTTGCTCCGGCTCGATCCCGAAAGCGCCGAGATCTGGCTCGATGCGTCGAGCATGGTCGCCGGCGTCAAGATGCTGATCGGGATCGATCCGAAGAAGGATTATAAGGACAAGGTCGTCGAGGTGGAGTTGAGCTGAAAAGCCTTTGGCGTAGGTCCAATGTTCTTAATGGCAGGTACGTGGAGCGACGTTCGCGCTTGCGCCGGTTACGGCGCGTTGGCCCTCGACCGCACCTGATCGGTTTATTGATGGGGCGGTATGCAGGACATGTTGCTATCAAGCATCGAAGGGCTTGGAGCTCGAAAGCTTTGTAGACCAAACGCCATCAATCCGCCACGAGTGCGATATGAAATCGCACCTTCACCCCTACAAGGGACCGCTAACGCCAGCACAGATTACGGAAGGCATCGCCGCCGCGCAGGCGAACGCTCTCCGCTTGCTTGATGACGCGAAGGTCTTGCTGGAAGCACGGCGCTATCCGTCCGCCACTGCCCTTGCAATTCTCTCAATAGAGGAGCGGGGTAAAGTCATCATTCTAAAGCGTATCGCGCTCGTGAGTGACCCAGCTGACGTGAAAGGGGCTTGGCGCGAATATCGCAGTCATCGAGCCAAGAATGCTGGGTGGGTCATACCGCAACTTATTGCCGAAGGTGCCCGAACCATGAGGGCCATGGCAGCAGCCGTTGATCCCGACGCCGAACACACAGGCGTTCTAGACGCCCTTAAACAGGTGAGCTTCTACACTGACTGTTTGGGCAACAAGCATTGGAGCATCCCCAGCGAGGTTGTCGACGAGGATCTTGCAAGCTCTATGGTGAGATCGGCAGAGGTAATGTGGGGCGCCAAAGTGGTAACGCAGCGTGAAGTGGAACTGTGGGCTCAAATCGTGGGGCCTCATTACAATCAATCCGGAATGTTAGAGGCCGTTGTCCGATGGCAGGGCGCAATGGTGGCCGAGGGCCTTAGCGATACTGCGCCTGAGCATCTTGAAGCGTTCATGGGCGCGCAGCCGGCGAGACTGGACTCTGGACAATTGCCGTGAGCACGGAATTGCTAAACTTGGCGAAAGCCGCGCTCGCGTTGGCCGACAAACATGGCGACGGCTTGGCGGCCGTCGCGGCCTTGATAGGAATACCGCTCGTCCTTTGGCAGATCTTCCAGGGTGCGCGACAAGAACGATTAAGAGCAAAGGCTCGCCGCTACGCTGCCTTGGCCTCTCTTCCCATGACGCTTAGCGGGATCAATGTGTGGGCCAAACAAGTGGTTCGCTCGCTAAACGCGATCTACCCTTGGGTGATGGGTGCGGAACGAGCTCAGCCTGCCCCAAACTTCGACCCACCTGCGTCTCCGGATCATCTGATTTCGGCAATTGAAAAAATGATCGAAACCGCACCCGGCGATCGTGTGAGCAAAACACTTGCGGCCATCGTGTCAGACATTCAGGTGTTGAACTCGCGCATCGGCGACGCTGCCGAGTTCGAAGGTCGTCAGCTTCGTTCTCAAGCGACGATGATTGATAGCAACCTACTGCTCGCGGCAAGAATATATGCCCGCGCCGAATCCCTTTATGACCCAGCGCGTGCCCTCTCGGAGGATGCGCCCCTAGATCACAGTCGGGTCTCGTCAGCATTGAACATTATAGGCGTTCGTGAACGCCCGCGACCAGCTGATCACCGGGCGTTTCCTACCGCTCATGAGATGGCGAGAAGAGATTACGAAAAGGCGCGAAATCGACGGCGCGGATACGAGAAGTTGCGCGACTGGTGCGTGGAAGCCTGGCGAGCTCGTAGGCACGCAAAGATCCGTGCTGTCCTTGCCGATTCGATCACCACTGAGCCGGCCACTGACGAGCATTTTCCAGCAGCGCTTTGAACACCAAGTTCAATCCAGCCTGAAAACGCCTTTCGCCTTCTGTACCTCCTCCTTGACGAACTTCACGACCGCTTTGACTCGAGCCAGATCGGCCAGATCCTGGTGGACGATCAGCCAGAGCGAGCGGGTCAGGCAGATCTCTTCCGGTAGGACCCGGACGAGACCGGCCTCCATCCGGGCGAGGAAGGCGGGGAGGACGCACAGGCCCGCTCCGGCGAGGGTGGCGCGGAGCTGGGCGACGAGGTTGCTGCTCTCCATCGAGGTCGTTCCGCCGGCGGCGACCTGCTGGAGGAAATCGAGCTCGGGGAAGTTGAGCAGGTCGCCGATATAGGAGACGAAGCGGTGGCGGCCGAGATCGGCGGCGGAGCCGATCGGCGGCGCAGAGTCGAGATAGGAAGGGGCGGCGTAGAGGGCGAGGTCGTAATCGGTCAACTTGCTGGCCTGGAGCCGGCCGGCCGGCGGGCGGCTGACCGAGACGACGAGGTCGGCATCGCGCTTCGACAGGCTGAACACGGCCGAGGCGGCGACGAGCTGGACGACGAGGCGCGGATAGCGCGTCTGCAGGCCGGCGACGCGCGGCGCCAGGAAATAGCTTCCGAAGCCCTCGGGCGAGCCGATCCGGACCACGCCCTCGACCGAGGCGGCGCTTCCGCCGACCGCTTCCTCGGCGCCCAAAGCGGTCCGCTCGATCTCCTCGGCGAGCGGCAGAAGGCGCCGGCCCTGCTCGGTCAGGGTGTAGCCGGTCGGGCTCCGGTCGAAGAGCTTGGATTTCAGATCCTGCTCGAGCCCGGCGATCCGCCGCGACAGGGTCGAATGGTCGAGATGGAGCCGGGCCGCGGCGGCGGTCAGCCGGCCGGTGCGGGCGATGGCGAGGAAGCTCCTCAGATCGTTCCAGTCGAACTCGGCCAGCTTCCCGCCTCCCATATGGGAATTTCTGCACGGCGATAGCCGAACATTCCCGATGGTTTTGCCCGAGTGGTTATGAGAGGAGAAATCTCCGCTTACAAGAGGAACGGGACGATGACCTTCGAGGCGCATTCGGCTTCTTTCGCGACTGACGATGTGGAATTTTCCGCAGAGCCTGCCCGCCTCTCCAGCGCCTTCCGCTTCGCTTCCGAGCCCGAGGCCGGCTGGGCGAGCCGCAATCCGGCCCGCGCCATGGCTCTGCTCTTCGTCAACCCGCGCGACTGCGCGATGGTCGACGAGCTTCTCGCGGCCTGAGATTGGCGCCAGGCAATTTCGCGTCATTCCAGCGAAAGCTGGAATCTCCCCGTCCAAAGAAGCAAAGAGATCCCAGCTTTCGCTGGGATGACGAAAAATGACTGAAAATAAGAGCAGCGTCTGGCAAATCCCGGCCGGGGCGCCGAGCCCGTCCGAATTGGCCGACGCCTGGTCGAAAGTGATCGCCGGCGCACTCGACCTTGCCGGCGCCGCGGCGAAGCGGGCCGCCGATCCGCCGCCCCCCGCCGCCTTCGATCCGACCGCTCCGGCGCGCGCGTTCGGCGAGCTCGCCGCCCATCTCATGTCCAATCCGGTCGAGATCCTGAAGGCGCAGCAGCGGGCCGCCGCCGACTGGATGACCCTGTGGTCCGGCGCGGCTGCGCGCGCCGCCGGGTCGACTCCCGAGCCGGCGATCGCGCCCGAGCGCGGCGACCGGCGATTCAGCGATCCGGCCTGGAGCGAGGATCCGGTCTTCGACTATCTCAAGCAGGCCTATCTGCTCACCGCCAGGCGCGCGCTCGAGCTGATCGACAAGGCCGAGGGGCTCGACGAGGGCGCGCGAACCCGCGCCCATTTCTACACACAGCAATATCTGAACGCGATCTCGCCGGCCAATTTCGCTTTCTCCAACCCGGAAGCGATCCGCCGGGCGGTCGAGACCGGGTCGATCAGCCTGCTCTCCGGCCTGGCCAATCTGCTCGCCGACGCGGCCGAGCCGGGCGGCCTTCCGCAACGCCGCGCAAGCGAGGAATTCGAGCTCGGGGTCACGCTCGCCGCGACGCCCGGAAGCGTCGTCTATCAGAACGAGTTGATGCAGCTGATCCAGTACGCGCCTTCGACCGACGAGGTCTGGCGCAAGCCCCTGCTCTACATCCCGCCGCTGGTGAACAAATATTATCTGCTCGATCTCCAGCCCAGATCCTCGCTGATCCGATGGCTGGTCGAGCAGGGCCACACAATGTTCGTCGTCTCCTGGGTCAATCCCGGGCCCGAGCTCGCCGACATGGGGATGGCCGATTATATCAGGCTCGGTCCGATCGCCGCTCTCGACGCGATCGAGAAGGCGACCGGCGAGCGCCAAGTCGACATGTTCGGCTTCTGCATGGGCGGCACTTTGGTCGCGATGACCCTCGCTTACCTCGCCGGCAAAGGGGAGGGCGACCGGGTCGCCTCCGCGACGACGATCGGCTCGATGTTCGATTTCAGCAGGCTCGGCCAGTGGGCGACCTTCTCCGAGCCCGAGCAGTTGCGCGCGATGGAGCGGCATCTGCTCCACAAGGGCTTCATGGCCGCCCAGGATCTCCAGGCCTTGTTCAGCGCGGTCCGGGCCAACGATCTGATCTGGTCGTCGGTGGTCAATCATTATTTGCTCGACCGCGAGGCGCCGCCCTCCGACATCCTCTACTGGTTCGCCGACGGCGCCCACATCCCGCGCGCCTTCCTTCTGAGCTGGGCCCAGGACGTGCTCCGCGACAACAGACTGAAGGACAAAGGCGGAATCGTCCTCGACGGCGTACCGCTCGTTCTCGGCGCGGTCGAGACGCCTTTGCTGGCGATCTCGCTCAAGGACGATCATGTCTCGGCCTGGGAGGCGACCTATGACAGCGCGCGCCTGCTCGGCGGGCCGGTCTCGTTCCTGCTCGGCGGCTCCGGCCACAACGCCGGAGTGATCAACCCGCCTTCGGCCAACAAGCACGGCTATTGGGTCAATGAGGACATGCCCGAGAGCGCCGAGGCCTGGTTCGAAGGTGCCGAGCGCAAGGAGGGTTCGTGGTGGCCGCACTGGCAGTCCTGGCTCAGCGATGGCGGCAAGGCGGAGAAATTGCCGGCGCGCGTGCCCGGCGACGGCGAGCTCGAGGTGATCGAGCCCGCGCCCGGCTCCTACGTCCGCAACCGGGGTTGAGAGCATCCGGGGGCGGCATGGAACATGCTTCCCCGTCCTTCGATCCGCTCGCAGCGATCGGCGACAAGCCGTTGATCGTGTTCGACGGCCTGTGCGTGCTTTGCTCGGCGAATGCGCGCTTCGTCCTCAACCATGATCGCCGCGCGCATTTCCGGCTGACGACCGCGCAGGGGCCGCTCGGCGAGGCCCTCTATCGCCATTACGGGCTCGCCACCGGCGATTATGAGACGATGCTGCTGGTCGATCGCGGCCGGCTGCTGACCGAGTCCGACGCGGCGATCGCGATCGCGCGCGGACTCGGCTGGCCGTGGCGCGCCGCCGCGGCGGCCCGGATCGTCCCCAGGCCGCTTCGGGATGCTGTCTACCGGCTGGTCGCGCGCAACCGCTATCGCTGGTTCGGCCGCCGGGAGACCTGCTGGGTCCCCGGCCCGGGCGATTCGGACCGGATCCTGTGAGAAAGATCCTGCTTCTCGGCGGCTACGGCACGTTCGGCCGCCGTCTGGCGCCGCGGCTGGTCGAGGCCGGCTTCGAGGTGCTGGTGGCGGGCCGGAGCCGGAAGAAGGCGGAGGCTTTCTGCGCCGGCCGGCCTGGTCTCGTTTCCTTGGCGCTCGACCGCGACCGCGGCCTCGATTCGGTGCTGGCCGAGCATCGCCCGTTCGCTCTGGTCGATGCGGCCGGCCCGTTCCAAGGATTGGGCTACTCGGTCGTTCGCTCGGCCATCGCAGCGGGCAGCCACTATCTCGACATCGCCGATGCGCGCGATTTCGTCTGCGGGATCGGCGCTCTCGACGCCGAGGCCAAAGCCGCCGGAGTCGCGGTCGTCGCCGGCGGGTCGACCGTTCCGGCGCTTTCGGGGGCGGTGACTCGGCGGCTCGCCGAAGGCGTGGACGAAATACGCTCGGTGGAGATGATCTTGAGCGCGACCAGCCTCGGCACGTCGGGGCGCTCGATCACCAAGGTGGCGCTTTCTTACCTCGGCCGCCCGATCGCGATCTGGCGGAACCGGCGCTGGACCGAGGGCTATGGCGCTCAGGAGATTCAGCGCCACGATTTCGAGGCGAGAGGCGCGAGGCCGGTCCGCGGGCGGCTCGCCGGGCTGGCCGACGTGCCCGATCTGGCGCTTCTCCCGGATCGCCTGCCGGGGCGGCCGGCCGTCCTGTTTCGCGCCGGAACCGACCTTGCCCTGCACAATATCGGGCTGTGGCTGCTGAGCTGGCCGGTCCGCTGGGGGTGGATCGGCGGCATCGGCGTGGCGGAAGCCCTGGTGTCGGGCTTCCAGCGACTGACCGGCTGGGCCGGTTCGCGCCGCTCGGCCATGGCGATCCGCCTGTTCGGCAAAGCGGGGACTCGGCGGCTGGAGCGGCGCTGGACGGTGATCGCCGACCAGGATGACGGGCCCGAAATCCCGACCCTCACCGTTCCGATCCTGCTCGGCAAGCTTGTCCGGGGCGAGATCGAGCCCGGCGCCCGCGACGCCGGGGAATTGCTCGATCTGGACGATTATGAGCCGAGCTTCGCGCGGCTCGTTGCGGCTCGGGAAATGGTCGAGATCGAACAGCCGGCCCCGCTCTATGCGCGGGCGATGGGCCCCGGCTATTCGGCCCTGCCCGATGCGGTTCGCGAGCTCCACGACGTGCTTCGCGACGACGGCGCCCAGGGCAGGGCCGTCGTCACGCGCGGCCGCAACATGATGGCGCGGCTGATCGCGCGGCTGATCGGCTTTCCCGAGGAAGGCGAGCATGCGCTCCACGTCGGCTTCAGCGAGCGCGACGGATGCGAGACCTGGACCCGAGATTTCTCCGGCCGCCGCTTTGCGAGCAGGCTGTGCGGGAAAGACGGACTTCTGGTCGAGCGGTTCGGAGCGGCGAGCTTCGGGTTCGAACTGCCGAGCGGAAAGGACGGGCTCGAAATGGTGCTTCGGCGCTGGTGGCTCGGGCCGATGCGCATGCCGATGGCTCTGGCGCCGCGGACTCCGGCGCGGGAATGGGAAGAGCAAGGACGCTTCCGTTTCGACGTCGCGATCGGCATGCCGCTGATCGGGCCGATCGTCCATTATCGCGGCTGGCTGGTGAAGGGAGACGCGGAATGAAGGTCAAAGGCGGCTGCCATTGCCGGGCGGTCCGATACGAGGCGGAGGTTCCGGAGCGGGTCGAGATACTCGACTGCAATTGCTCGATCTGCGCGATGACCGGCTTTCGCCACCTGGTCGTCCCGCACGGCGACTTCACCTTGCTGTCCGGTCAGAACGCGCTGACCTCCTACCGCTTCGGCACCGGCGCGGCGGAGCATCTGTTCTGCTCGATCTGCGGGGTGAAGAGCTTCTACCAGCCGCGTTCGCATCCCGGCGCCTGGAGCCTCAATCTCAACGCGCTCGACGATCCGTCGGGGCTGGAGGTCAGCGCGCGCGCCTTCGACGGCCGCAATTGGGAGGAAGCGGCGGCGGGGCTGGACTAACGCCCGACGCCGAATAGAGTGCTTCCGAACAAAGGGGGGAGTGGCCATGGCGACGGCGGCGGCTGCGCACGGATCGGACGATCTGAAGAAGACCCGGCTGGTGATCGGCGCCTCCTCGCTCGGCACGATCTTCGAATGGTATGATTTCTTCATCTACGGGACGCTTGCCGCCTCAGGGATCATCGGCCGGACCTTCTTTCCGGCCGGCAACGAGACCCTCCAGACCCTGCTCGCCTGGGCGGGCTTCGCGGTCGGCTTCGGCTTCCGGCCGCTGGGCGCGATCCTGTTCGGCTATATGGGCGACAAATTGGGGCGCAAATATACCTTCCTCGTCACCATCACCCTGATGGGCCTCGCCACCGCCGGAGTCGGCCTGGTGCCGTCGGCGGCGAGCATCGGAATGGCCGCGCCCGCGCTCGTCCTGTTGCTCAGGATCCTTCAGGGCCTCGCGCTCGGCGGCGAATATGGCGGAGCGGCGATCTACGTCGCCGAGCATGCGCCGCGCGGCAAGGCGGGCTTTTATACCAGCTTCATCCAGGCGTCGGTGGTCGGCGGCTTCGTTCTGAGCCTCGCCCTCGTGCTCGGCACCCGCGGCACGATCGGCGCCGAGGCCTGGGACTCATGGGGCTGGCGCTTCCCGTTCGTCTTCTCGATCCTGCTGCTCGCCGTGTCGCTGTGGATGCGCCTCAAGCTCGCCGAAAGCCCGGTGTTCAAGGAAATGAAGGAAGCGGGCGAATGCGCCGCCAATCCGTTCAAGGCGAGCTTCACCTATCCGGGCAATTTGAAGCGGCTGTTCGTCGCCTTGTTCGGAATCGCGGCGGGCCTCACCGTCATCTGGTACACGGCGATGTTCACCACCCTGTCGCTTCTGCAGAACACGATGCGCGTCGAGCCGACGACGGCGCAGCTGATCGTCGGGCTGGGCGCCCTGGCGGGGTGCGGCTGGTACATCCTGTTCGGCAAGGTTTCGGACCGGGTGGGACGCAAGAAGCCGATCGTGATCGGCTATGCGCTGACGCTCATCCTTTTGTTCCCGATCTTCTGGTTGATGGGCAGCGCCGCCAATCCCGGCCTGGCCGAGGCGGCGCGGAGGGCGCCGGTCAGCATCGTCGGTCGCGCCGGCTGCGATTTCGATCCGTTCGCGGCGAAGCAGAAGGATCTGTGCGGCCAGGTGCTCGGCGAGCTCGGCAAGCTCGGAGTCCATTATCGCTTCGCGCCCGGCGCTGCCCCGGCGAGCGGGAGCGTGCCGATGACGATCGGCGATCGAGGCGCGACGATCGGCGATCCCGCCGCCATCCGGCCCCTGCTCGAGCAAGCCGGCTACAATTTCGAGCCGGTCCGGCCGGGACCGTCGGGGATCGCGCTGATCGTCCTGGCGCTGCTCGCGATCACCTGCCTGTCGGGAATGACCTACGGGCCGGTCGCCGCCTTGCTCGCGGAGATGTTCCCGCCGCAGATACGCTACAGCTCGATGTCGATCCCCTATCATATCGGCACCGGCTATTTCGGGGGCTTCCAGCCCGTCATCGCCTCCTACATCGCCGCGTCGACCGGCAATCCCTATGCCGGGCTCTGGTACACCTGGGGCGTGGTGGCGATGGCGCTGATCGTCACCTTCTTCTGGCTTCCGGAGACGAGCGGGAAGGACGTGGAGTAGGTTACAGCCCGTCATTCCAGCGAAAGCTGGAATCTTTTTGCCTTGCAGCCGCGCCCACAGGAAGTGAGATCCCAGCTTTCGCTGGGATGACGGGTTGGGTAACGCCGACCTGTGAATCCATCTCCCTCTCCGCTCCGACTTCGGATCGACGGCAATGCGCTCGTCGCCAACTGGCGCTGGCTCGCCGAGAAGAGCGGGCGCGCGGCGTGCGGGGCGGCGGTCAAGGCGGACGGCTACGGCCTCGGCGCTGTCGAGGTGACTCGGCGGCTCGCCGCGGCCGGCTGCGGCAATTTCTTCGTCGCGACCTGGCCCGAGGCGGAGATCCTGCTTGCCGAACTGCCCGGAACGCCGCTCGCCGTGCTTCATGGGGTTGGGGAAGAGGACATGTCCGCCGCGCTCGCTTTGCCGGCGCGCCCGGTACTGAGTAGCGCCGCGCAGGTTCGGCGTTGGCGCGAGGCCGGTGCGGGCCGGCTGTGCGACGTGATGGTCGACACCGGCATGAACCGGCTCGGCGTGTCGCCGCGCGAGGTGGCGGACGGGCTTCTCGACGGGCTGACGATCGACACGTTGATGAGCCATCTCGCCTGCGCGGACGAGGATTCGCCGATGAACGCGCGCCAGCTCGCCGATTTCGCCGCTCTGGCGGGCGTGACCGACGCCCGCCGGATGAGCCTCGCCAACAGCGCCGGGATCTGTCTTGGCTCCGATTTTGCGTTCGATCTCACCCGTCCCGGCCTCGCTCTCTATGGCGGCACGCCCCGGCGCGAAGAGGAGGGGCATATCGCCCAGGTGGCGCGGGTCGAGGCGCGGATCGTCCAGCGCCGGCGGGTGGAGGCGGGCGACACGGTCGGCTACGGCGCGACCTGGCGGGCCGGGCGGGCCACCGAGCTCGCAATCCTCAATATCGGCTATGCCGACGGCTATCTGCGCGGCTTTTCCGGGACGGGGAGGGCGCGCGCGGACGGCTCCTGGCTTCCCGTGGTCGGCCGGGTGTCGATGGATCTGACCGCGGTCGCGGTCGACGAGTCGCCGCGGCTCGGCGAGGGCGACTGGGTCGAGCTGGACTATCATTTGCCTTCCGCCGCCGCCCAGTCCGGCCTGTCGCAATATGAGTTGCTGACGACGCTCGGAACCCGGCACGAGCGAGTGTGGGCTTGAATCCCAAAATGTTCGTCATTCCAGCGAAAGCTGGAATCTCACTTTTCTTCAGCCGTTGATATCCTCCCAGAGATCTCGCCAGCTTGGATTGGCGGCTTCCACCAACTCGATCTTCCACGCCCGCTTCCACGTCTTGAGTAGCTTCTCGCGCCGGATCGCGTCCTCGATGCTGTCGTGATGCTCGGCCAGAACTAAGCGGGTCAGGCGATAACGGTGGCAGAAATCCGAACCTGCACCGGCGCGATGTTGGGCGACACGGGCAGCAAGATCGGCAGCCACTCCGATATAAAGAACACCCCGTGCCCTGTTGGTCATGATGTAGGTCCAGCCGCCGCGCATAGGGTTACGGTAGCAAAGGGAAAAAGAGATTCCAGCTTTCGCTGGAATGACGGGTGGGGCACGTTGGGTCGCAACCCCAACCGCCCCGGCTCGTTCATCGCCCCATGGCCGCCCGTATCGCCCATCTCTCCGACATCCATTTCGGCGCCAACGATCCGAAGATCGTCATGGCGACGGTCGCCTGGCTTCAGGAGCAGAGGCCCGACCTCGTCATCATCAGCGGCGATTTCACCCAGCGCGCCCGAATCGATCAGTTCCGCGACGCCGCCGCCTGGCTCAACCGGCTGCGGGCCGACGGCCATTCGATCCTCGCCGTCCCGGGCAATCACGACATCCCCCTCTACGACGTCGTCCGCCGCTTCGCCTCCCCGCTGAGGCGCTACAAGCGCTGGATTTCGGCCGACCTCTGCCCCTGGTTCGAGAGCGATTCGGTGGCCGTGCTCGGGATCAACACGGCGCGCTCGCTGACCTTCCGCGACGGCCGGATCAACCATGAGCAGATGGCGCTGATCGAACGAAGCTTCGCCGCCGTGCCGCCCGAAAAGACCCGGATCCTGGTCACCCACCATCCCCTGTTCGCGATGCCGATCGGGAAGGGGAGCGAACTGAGCGAGGCGGTGGGCCGGCACGAGGATGCGGTCAAGGCGGTGTGCCGAGCCGGGGTCCATGTCGCGCTCGCCGGCCATTTCCACCGGACCTATGCGCAGGCGGCGCGCAAGATGGTCGAGACCGCGGGCGGAGCGCTGGTGATCCAGGCCGGGACCGCGACCTCGGTGCGGCTCCGCAACGCTGAGCTCCAAAGCTTCAACTGGATCCACGCCCATCGCTACAACGATATCGAGCTCCAGGTGATCGCCTGGGACGGGCACGGTTTCCGCCGCGGCAATCATGTCCGTTTCAGCTTCGCCGGCGAGGCCTGGACCTCGCGAACGATCCCGCACGACAGTCCGGCCGAGGAGGCCGTCGCCCAGCTCGCCGGCCGGCCGCGGACGGTGCCGACGTCCGAAGTTTCGGCATAGGCTCGGTCGTTCCGTCGTTGCGAGGAGCCCGGACTGGTCCGGGCGACGCGGCAATCCAGAGGGTCTCAGAGGCCCCTCTGGATTGCCTCCCCCGGATCAGGTCCGGGGTCGCAATGACGATCTATGAAAGGCGTCATCGCCAGTTTCCCGGGGCGTTCGGCGGCCGGATCGCACACATAAAAAAAGGGCCGCTCCCGAAGGAGCGGCCCGGAGAGAGTTTCGGGACTTCTTAGAAGTTCGCCTTGAAGCCCGAGTAGAAGTAGCGGCCGACATTGTCCCAGATCGCGCCGCCGGCGCCGACGCCGAGGTTGCCGAGCGGAGGCAGGCGATTGGTGATGTTGTCGACTCCGAAGTAGAACTCGAACTTCTTGTCGATCTCCCAGCCGATCCGGGCATTGTGGTAGATGATCGACGGATAGTTCACCACCGGGAAGGCGTCGGCATTGGTCGGCGGGTTGCCGGCATAGGCATGCTGCGCCTCGTAGGTGCTGATGTTCTGCTTGCCGATGAACTGGAACTGATAGCGCAGCTTCAGCGGACCGGTCCGATAGTTGGCGCTCAGCTGGAACTCGACCTGCGGATCGCCGAGCTCGCTGAGCTGACGGTTCGGAATGGTCGGGTTGGCCGGATCGATATAGTTGGTCCGCTGGATCACGTAACTGAAGATGCCGCGCAGGTTGAGCCGGTCGCCATTGCCGAACGTCCGGTTCCAGGCGACGTCGACGTCGACGCCCTTGGTCTTCTGACGCTGGAAGTTGATCGGACCGGCGATCGTCGCGGTCGGCTGCGAGAAGTTCCCGCCCGGATCGCGGAAGACCACCGTGCAGAAACCGTTGTTCAGGTTCGGCGCGTCGTAGCACGAGTTGATGATCGTCTGAGCGGTCAGAACGGCGATCAGGTTGGCGACGTGGATCCGGTAATAATCGACCGTGACCGAGAGGCCGCGGATCCAGCGCGGCTCGAGGATCACGCCGGCCGTGTAGCTGTCCGACTTCTCCGACTCGAGGAACGGGTTGCCGCCCTGCAGGAAGGAGAGGGTGGCGGCACGCGCCGGCGCGTTGATGAAGTTGGCCGGAACGCCCGCCGCGGCGCAGTTCGCGGCGCGGTTGGGACCGTTGTTGATGAACAGGATGTCGCACGGATCCTGGATGAACGCGAAGTTCTGCGACGCCGAGGAATAGAGATCGCTCTGCGTCGGAGCGCGAACCGACCGGGCATAATTGCCGCGGAAGCGGATGTCGTGGATCGGCGCGTAGTAGATACCGCCATTGTAGGTCCAGACCGTTCCGGCCGCCGTATTGTAGTCGGACACGCGAACCGCGCCGTTGAGCGTGAGCTCGTCGGCGAAGGGCAGGTCCTTCAGGATCGGCAGCTCGATTTCGCCGAAGGCCTCCTTGATGGTGAGGTCGGGCGGAAGGAAGGGCTGGATGGCGTTGAGGAAGGTGCCTCCGGACGCCGTCAGCGGGTCGAATATCGACTGAGCGGTCTCCTTGCGATACTCGGCGCCGATGCTGAAGCGGATCGGTCCGCCGGGCAGCTCGAAGAAGCCCGAAGTGTCGCCGGCGAGAGTGGCAAGGACGTCGAACTCGGTCGCCTTCTCGTCGCGATGGGCGGTCGTGTTGACGAAGTCGAGCGCGGCCTGCGAGGGCGAGCCGTAACCGAACAGGTTGATCGGCACGCAGTCCGGACGGGTGACGGTGACCTGGTTGACCCGGCAGACGATCTGGCCGGCGGCGTTTCGGACCGCGTCGTTGGCGAGCAGGAAGCCGTCGAGATTGCCCTGCAGATCGAACAGGACCAGGTTGTTGAGCGAGTCCAGCTTGGTCTTCAGGTGGCCGTAATTGACCGAAATGTCATACTTCCAGTCGTCGTTGAACGTGCCCTGGATACCGCCGACGATCCGGTAGGTATCGCGGGTGTGGAGCTCGCCGCGGCCGCCGAAATCGACGTTGAAGCGCTGGAGGAAGAACGTGCTGGTCGCCAGGTTCGCGCACAGGCCGATGCGCTGGAGCTGCTGCTGCTGAGCCAGGGTCAGGAAGGCGTTGTTGCAGCGCATCTGGGTCAGGATCGTGTTGCCGCTGAGGAAGCTCGGCTGACCCTCCTGGTTCGCCTTGATGCGGACGAACTTGGCTTCGATGTAGGGGCTGAACGCTTCGCTGATGTCATAGTGGGCGAGCAGGTTGACCGAGAAGCGCTCGAGCTTCGGATCGAGCTGGCCGGTATTGTTGAGGGTCGAACCGAAGCCGCCGACGCAGTTGTTGCTTCCGCCGTTGGTGATGTCGCGGAAGTCGAGGCCGCAATTGCTGAGGAGCAAAGTGCCGTCGGGCTGGAAGACGTAGCGCTGGTTGAAGCCGGTCGCGCGGCAGCGGGCGATATCAGCCGCGGTGGCCGCGGTGCACGACGAGCTCACCAGGCCGCCGTCGGCGATGTTGCCGTTGCGGACGCCGAGGTAGAACTGGTTGTCCGGAACGCCGTTGCTGCCTCCGGGCTCGCCGGCGGTGTTCTCGGAGAGGTTGAACTGGCGACGTCCGGTGAAGGCGCCGGTGAACTTCGGACGGTCGACGTTGTAGAGAGCATTGGCCCGCGAATATTCGCCGGCGACGGCGATATTGCCGCGGCCCTCGGAGAAGTTGCGGCCGATCGTGACCGAGCCGAAATAGGAGCCGCGGTCACCCTGCTCGGAAATGCCGCCCTGGCCGGAGACCCGGATTCCGTCGAAATCGCGCTTGAGCACGAAGTTGACGACGCCGGCGACGGCGTCCGAACCGTAAATGGCGGAGCTGCCGCCCGTCACGATGTCGACGCGCTCGAGCAGATCGTCGGGGATGGTGTTGGTGTCGATCAGATAGTCGCCCGGCGAAGCGGTGATGTGGCGGCGGCCGTTGACCAGCACCAGGGTGCGGGCGGTGCCGAGGCCGCGAAGATCGAGGATGTTGAGGCCGGACGTGCCGATGAAGCGGGTCGAGTTGGCCTGGCTGAACGTCGAGCGCAGCTGCGGCAGGTCGTTCAGGGCGTCACCGATGTTGATCGTGCCCTGGGAGAGCAGGTCGCCCGAGCTGACCGAGGTGACCGGAACCGGCGATTCGAGGGTCGGGCGAGCGATGCGCGAGCCGGTGACGGTGATGTTGCCGCCCTCGGTCGCGGGCTGGCCGTTGGGCTCCGCGGGCGCCGTGTTGCCGGCGGTGCAGGCGTCACGTTCGGCCTGAGTCGGCAGAGCCGAGCAATCCGTATCGCCCTGCGCATAAGCGGGGGTTGCGATCGCCAGCGATCCAAAGAAAGCGGCGGAGCAAAGCGCGCTCGTACCGAGCAGACCAAATCTCTTCATCCTGTTTCATCCCTTTTGACACGACCGCTGCCACCCGCACGGCCTCTAACGATACGCCTGAACATTTAGGCGGGGCCGTTCAAGCGGCGGATGGTCAGCGTTAATCGATTGTTCAGCCGCTGTTACCGTTCTGCAACAGTAAGTTGAGGGGTGCCGCGGGAGCGGCGAAACGACGGCGGCGGCGCTGTTTTGCCGAGTCCGCCCGGCAAGCGACGGCCCCTTGCTCCGGCTATGCAGTCGAGCCGGGCGCCGTCAGGCTCGAAGCGGGCCGCCAAACGACTGCGAAATCAGTGCATTTCTGCCGCCCGGCGGAAGCCGGTGTGGCCCCCGTGACACGGCGTCGAGACGGTCTCAGTCCCGCTCGATGCACATGGCGATGCCCATTCCGCCGCCGATGCACAAAGTCGCCAGACCCTTCTTGGCGTCGCGCCGGCCCATTTCGTGGATCAGGCTGGTCAGCACCCGGGCGCCCGACGCGCCGATCGGATGGCCGATCGCGATCGCTCCGCCGTTGACGTTGACCCGTTCCGAATCCCAGCCGAGCTCCTTGCCGACCGCGAGGGCCTGGGCGGCGAAGGCCTCGTTGGCCTCGATCAAATCGAGGTCGGCGATCGTCCAGCCCGCTTTCTCGAGCGCCCGGCGGCTCGCCGGAACCGGGCCGATGCCCATGATCGAGGGATCGACCCCGGCCGAGGCCCAGCTCGCGATCCGGGCGAGGATCGGCGCTCCGCGGCGCTCGGCTTCCTCGCGGCTCATCACCACCAGGGCCGCGGCGCCGTCGTTGAGGCCGGAGGCATTGCCGGCGGTGACGCTTCCTTCCTTGCGAAAGGCGGGGCGGAGGCCGGCGAGGCTGACGACGGTCGCGCCCTCCCTGATATATTCGTCGCGGTCGACGATCGTGTCGCCCTTGCGGCCCTTGACCGTGACCGGAGCGATCTCGTCGTCGAACCGGCCCTCGCGGCGCGCCGCCTCGGCCTTGTTCTGCGAGGCGCAGGCGAACTCGTCCTGGGCGTCGCGGGTGATCTGATATTGCTCGGCGAGATTCTCGGCGGTGACGCCCATATGATAGAGATTGAAGGCGTCGGTCAGCCCGTCCTTGATCATCGTGTCGACGAGCTCGGCATTGCCCATCTTGGTTCCGGCACGAACGTTCATCGCATGGGCGGAAAGGCTCATGCTCTCCTGGCCGCCGGCGACGACGACGGTCGAATCGCCGGTCTGGATCGCCTGGGCGGCGAGAGCGACGGCGCGAAGCCCCGATCCGCAAACCTGGTTGACGCCCCACGCCGGAACCTCCTTCGGAACGCCCGCGGCCATCGAGGCCTGGCGTGCCGGATTCTGGCCCTGGGCCGCGGTCAGCACCTGGCCGAGGATCACTTCCGAAACCTCCTCGGCGGCGACGCCGCTGTCCGCCAGAGCCGCCTCGATCGCGACCCGGCCGAGCTCATGGGCGGGGACTGTGGCGAACGAGCCGAGAAAGGCTCCGACGGGCGTACGCCTGGCGGCGGTGATGACGATGTCGGTCATTGAATGCTGTCCTTCGATCGGGAACCGTTCGGGCTGAGCCTGTCCTTCGATACGCGTCTTCGCAAAGCTCAGCCGCTACTCAGGATGAGCGGATCTGAACTTTGTCCGCTCATGCTGAGTAGGCATTGAGCGAAGGCGAAATGCCGTATCGAAGCACAAGCTCAGGGCGAACGGCGTGGTTGAGTTGGAGCGCGCCCTAGCAGCTTGCCGAAGTGCGGAAAAGCCATGCCGAGAGCGGTTCCCACAGCTGCTCGCGGGCGCGGCTTCCGATCACCATCCCGACATGGCCGAGGGCCAGGCCGAGCCGCTCGCCGGAGCGGATCGCGGTGCCGCTCGGAACGATCCGGTCGGTGGTCGAGACGATGTGCAGCGAGGGGCAGGCCAAAGCGGCCGGATCAGCGGGCTTGCCTCCGACCATCCATTCGCCTCTTCCCGGCAGATCGGCGGCGAACAGGCTCTCGAACATCTCACGGGCGGCGGCTTCGGGAATCGGCGGCCCGTCATTCGCCCAATCCTCGAGCGTGACGAAGGCCCGCGCCTGCGGGCCGGCGGGGTCCATCCCGGCATAGTCCTCGAACTTCGCGACCGTTCGTGCCGGATCGAGGCTCCAGAAGGCCGATTGAAGAACCTCCATCGGCAGCAGCCCGAGAGCCCGCGCCGGAGCCTCCGAGCTGCTCCACAGAGCGGCGATCAGCGCCCGGGAGTCGGCCGGGAAACCGTCGAAATGCCAGGGCGCGGCGAGGGTGGCGAGACCGGCGGTTTCGGTGAGCCCCGCCGCTGCCGCCGCCATCGTCCCGCCCAGGCAATAGCCGACCAGGATCGGCGGCGCTCCGAGACTCTCGATCAGCGGCAGCACGATCCGCTCGACATGGCCGGCGACTCCGAGCCCGCGGCGGCGCTTCACGTCCCAGCCCCAGTCGATCAGCAGCGGCCGATGCCCCCGGGCGGCAAGCCAGCGCAGAAGCGACTTGTCCGGGCCGAGATCGAGGATGTTCGGCGGGTTGATCAAAGACGGGATGAACAGGACGGGCAAAGAGCCGGAGCCGGGCGCGTAATCGCGCAATACCGCGCCTTCGGCTTCGGCGATCGCCGGCATCGGCTCGGCGGGCGAAGCGCGCTCGGCTTCCTGGTAGCGGCGAAGCCCGGCCAGCGCCCGCTCCATCCGCTCCGGATCGCCCGCCGTTTCGCTGCGCAGCATGGCCAGGAACAGAGGCAGCGGCCGGGGTCTGTGTTGCGGTGCGTCAAGCTTTGGTGTTAGGGCCGACTCCGCAGCTTCGAGGGGAATGTTCATGGCGGCCTCGGCGTCCGGCGATGATGTCGTCATCATCAAGAAATACGCGAACCGGCGGCTCTATGACACCGAAAGCTCGAGCTACATAACGCTCGAGCGGCTGGCCGAGATGGTCCGGCAGAAACGCGACTTCAAAGTGGTCGACGCCAAGACCGGCGAGGACATCACCCACAACGTCCTGACCCAGATCATCATGGACGAGGAATCGCGCGGCAAGACGATGCTCCCGATCAACTTCCTTCGGCAGCTGATCGGCATGTACGGCGATTCGATGCAGTCGATGGTCCCGCAATATCTCGAAGCCTCGCTGGAGGCGTTCCAGAAGAATCAATTGCAGTTCCGTGACGCGCTCGCCGGCGCCTTCACCGGCGGACCGCTCGCCGAGCTCGCCCGCCGCAACATGGAATTGTTCCAGAAGGCGGCCGCCGCCGGCGGCGCCGACGCGAGCGAACGGGCGGCGCCCGAGCAGAACGGCCGCGACGACGAAGTGGCACGCTTGAAAGCCCAGCTCGCCGAGCTCCAGGCCAAGGTCGATAAATTGGGCTGAACAGCCCGCCGCGAAGCAAGTTCGCCGGTTCCCCCGGGATTCAGGAACGGCCAAGCTATGGGAGGCGGCGACCGATCGCGCGCGACGCCCCTTTCCGAGCCGTTCGTCACGTGCTACAAATGTAGCATCAGACGTCCGGAAATGGAGCGCGCAATGAAGATTCTACTGGCTCCCCTGTCGGTTCTCGCGGCCGTGATGGTCCTCGCTGCACCGGCGCCCGCTTCGACCGGCTCCGGCTCCGAAGAGCTGTCCGCGCTCATCAATCGGGAGCTTCGCGCCGGCGGGTCCTGGTTCACGCCGGCGGAGCAGGCGGTGATCGTCCGCAAGTGCGGCTATGCGCCGGGAGAGTGGGACGGGTTCGAAATCCGGTTGACCGGTGGCAAGCTCCATTGCACCAACGGCCGGGTCGTCGACGATGCCGAAATGCACGGGCTGATCCGCGCCGCCGAACCGAGGATCGAGGCAAGGGTGAAAGGCGTCATGGCGCGATCCGATGTGCGCTCCGCGATCTCGCATGTGGCCGAGACGGCGGCGGCGGAAGCGGTCCGGGAGATGCGGCACCAGCCTTGACGGACGCGGCTGCTCGCTGAAGCCCGGTCTTCTCAGCCCAGATGCCTGGGCAGCCGGGGTTCGGCGCAGGCCGGGATGTCGATTTGGGCTCCGGCGCGTTGCCATTCAGGGCTTCACGAACTTCAGGGTCATCCGGTCGCTCTCCCCGATCGCGAGGAACTGGTCGCGGTCGGCCGCGGGGCCGCGCAACGAGGGCGGGAGCGACCAGACGCCGTTGGGATGGTCGGCATTGTCGAGCGGATTGGCGTTGATCTCGGACGCGGCAACGAAGCGGAAACCGGCGCGCTCGGCCAGCGCCCGCACGGTCGAAGTCTTGACGTAGCCGCTGCCTTTCTCGCGCGCCGAATCGGCTTCTTCCGGAAGGCGATGCTCGACCACTCCGAGCGTTCCGCCTTTCTTCAGCATCGCGAACATCTGGCGGAAGGCCTGCTCGGCGATCGGCGGGCTGGCGCCGAGCCAGTTGTGGACGTTGCGGAAGGTGAGGACGACGTCGGCGCTTCCGTCCGGAACGCGTGCCTCGCTTGGGCCGGCCGGGAAAGCCGCGAAGCGGATCTTGCCGTAGGTCGCGGCATCTTTCGCGGCCATGTCGCGCACGGTCCTGAGCTGCGCCTCCGATCCCGCCGCATAATAGAGTCCGCGCCCGGCCAGGTAGGGCGCGAGGATCTCGCTGTACCAGCCGCCGCCCGGCCAGATCTCGACGACCGTATCGCCGGGATCGACTCCGAAGAAGGCGAGGGTCTGGACCGGATGGCGATAGCGGTCGCGGGCGACATTGCTCGGGGTGCGCGTCGGCGCGGAGACGGCGAGGTCGAGCGCGGTCTGGGTGTAAAGCGCGTCTTCCGCCGAATTCACCGCCCGGCTGCTCGGCCCGCAGCCCGCAAGTGCGAAGAGCGCGCCCGACAGCAGGAAGGCGAGGAAAGGCTGGCGCATCGAACGAAGCTCCTTACATGGGCGCGACCGCAATGACGAAGGCCCGGCGGCCGCGCAAGCCGGGGTCGCCGAACGATGAAGGAAAGCCACCCGGATGGCCGATCTCAGCACCGATCAGATGTTGTGGCTGATCGCCGGACTGCTTCTCGCGGTCGCCTTGATCGCGGCCTTCGCCGAGCATCGCCGAAAGAATCGCCGCGACCTCGACAGGGTCGGGCTGATGCCGTGGAATCTCATCCAGGTGATCGCCTTCCTCTGCGCCGTCGCCGCGGCGGCGCTCGCGCTCAAGGCCTGAACCGGACTCTCACTGGGAGCGTTTCTGGGTCCCGTCATTCTGGGACTGGTTGATCCTCAGCGAGATCGGGATCCGGCCCGCCGCTTCGTCCTCCGCGGCCCATTGCTCAGCGGTCTTGCAGCGCCTGGGCGTGCGGATATGGCTGCCGGTCGACTGCTTGGCGGCGCGGCAGATGAGCGGCTGCTTCGGCGTCGGCGTTTCGGCGTCGAGCGCGCCGGCGAAGCTGATCACGCCAACGAATGCCAAGATGGAAACAGTCCTAGCCATTTCTTTTGATAGCCGTTCGCTCCGGGGCCAGGAAGACCAACATTTTCGCTGCGGTCTTCGAATCCTGCGCGACATGTCTCGCCATCGGTAATGCACCCGACTAGGACTTCCTCTCCACCCTCGGGAGAAAGCATGGCAACTGAACAACTAAAAGCCTACGCGAGACGCGTTCGTGAGCAGTTTCGGGGAAATCCCGACACGCCCGAGACCGCTATCGCTCCCGCGTTTCAGCGATTGATCGCAGAGTTGCTGCCCGAGCTTGATGCGGTCCCCGAACTCATCGTCTCGCCGGAATACGCGAACCCGGGCGCCGGACGGCCCGACATCGCGTTGATTCGCCAAGGGCAGCCAGCCCGGGCATTCGTAGAGTTGAAGGCTCCCTCAAAACCGGCGGATCCGAACAATTGGCGCGATGCGCACGATCGGCGGCAATTCGAGAGGCTAAAGGAGCTCGGCCACTGGGCAACCAGCAACTTCGCGGAATTTTACCTCTTTCATCGCGACCAGCCCTTTGGTTGGGCACAGGTTGTTCCCGCCTCGGCTTTGCACGCTTTTTGCGAAGATGACGCAGCAGATCGCCTGATTGAGCGCCAGGATACGGGCCCGTTCCTTGAGTTACTCGGCCTCCTGTGCCGGGCCGAAGCACCAGTCGCCCGAAATGCCGAGCATCTCGCCGGGTTGATGGCGCACTCGGCGAGGCTTGTTCGTGGCATCGTTCAGGAGCGGCTAACCGAACTGAAGTCTCAGAATCCCACCGACCACGCGTTGCTCCAGGTGCGTGCGACTTTTCGGGACGTTCTTTATGCGCATCCGGAGGCCGGCGGCTATTCGGCTCCCGATTTCGACGCGCTCTTCTCCGCTGCCTTTGCCCAGACTTTAGCATTCGGACTTCTGCTCGTTCGGGAAGCTACCGGCGAGACAGTGGGCGAGGATGCGCACGAGCATATGCCGGACGAGCATCCACTCATGAAGAATGCCCTCTACGTGCTTACCCTGCCCCAGGTCGCGGACGATCTCGGCATCGGTCTTACGGTGATGCGCGACACGGTTAACAGCTTCGCACCCGAGATCTTGAGCGTTCGGCCGGGAGGGCGCGATCCGATCCTATATTTTTACGAGGATTTTCTAGCTACGTTCGATCCCGACGCACGTGAGCGCTATGGGGTATACTATACGCCGCTTGAGGTAGTCCGGTATATGACGAGCGCACTAGATGGTGCGTTGCGGCACAGGTTGGGGACACGTGGCTTGGCGGATCCCCACGTAACCATATTGGATCCCGCGACCGGTACTGGCACTTTCTTGCTTGGGGTCGCCGAGCGGGTTCGTGAAACGGTAAGGCAGGATGAAGGCCCTTTCGCCGCCGCCGCGGCGCTCGGGGAATTGGCTGGACGCCTCTATGGCTTCGAGTTGCTGATCGGGCCCTACGCCGTTGCCCATTTCCGGCTGCGGCATGCTCTTACCAAGCCGATCGCCGGCGAGGGGCGCGAAGGTCCGGTGAATGTCGATCTGCCGCGCCTCGGAGTTTATCTCGCCGACACTCTAGCAGCGCCCAATGCCGACGCACCGGCTGGTCCGCTGGGTTTCATCTCGCAGGGCATTCAGGATGAGCGGCGCGCCGCAAATCGTGTCAAGGTTGAACAGCCTATTCTGGCGATCATTGGAAATCCTCCATATCGGCGTCTCGAGCAGGGTGAGGACCAGACGCTCGTTGGTCGTTGGATGGCCGGCGGGCTCGATGAAAGCGGCCGCCACGAGCGCGGTATTTGGGACGACCTCAAGGACCCCGTGCGCGCGGCGGGAAGGGGAAATCAGCTCAATACGTTTCCCGAATTGTCGGTCGCTTTCTGGCGCTGGGCCCTGTGGAAGATCTTCGAGTCCGACAATGCGCCGGGACGCGGCGTGGTAGCATACATCACCAACCGAAAGTTCCTTACCGGGTGGCCTTATGCGGGCTTACGTCGGATGCTGCGGGAGCGTTTCGACCGGATCGAAATCATCGATCTTCGTGGAGACGTTCGCGCGGGGGTGCGCGGCGACGTTGAGGACGATCAAGGTGTCTTCAACATCAAGGTTGGAACCGCGATCACCGTCGCCATAGCTGACGGGACTAAGCTTGAAGGGCAGCTCGCCGCCGTGACGTACAATGATAGTTGGGCGCACGGCCTCTTTTCGCGGCGGGCCAAACTCGATTGGCTCTTGTCTGGCGCACAGGTGGGGACCCTGCCCGACGCTGTCGATCTGTTCCGGGGGTCCATGGAAGATTTGAAGCCCAGGCCGTTTCAAAACGGCGAATGGGTAAGTTTGAGAGACGCCTTCCTTTTCGCGAGTAGTGGACTTCAGACCAAACGTGATGCCTTCACCTACTCAGTCCAAAATGCTCAGTTGGTCGAGCGCCTGCGAGCCTTTGCAACTGCTGGGCCGGCGACAGCAAGTTCGCGATTCCACGACACCAGAGATCGCAAATGGATTGAGGCTCGAGCGAGTTTATTCGATGAGCATGGTGCTTTGGCTATCGAGGAGCAGCGAATTACCTCGGTTAGCTATCGCCCGTTGGACCGACGACATGTCTACAATCACCCTAATTTCGGCGATTTTCTCCGTCCGGCCCTCCAGGCGGCGTGGGGAAGGTCGAACGTGGCGCTCTATGCTCTGCCATCTGGTACGCGCGCTGGCCCAGCAGTCTGGTGCCACGGTCAGTTACCAGACTATCATTCATTTCGTGGAAGCTACGGCGGCTATGCGTTTCCTCTTTATGATCGTCGCCAAGGTCCCGAAGCCTCAAATGTCATCCCACCACTGATTGCGGGATTAAGTGCGGCGTATGGCGAGGCTGTTGTGGCGGAAGACGTATTTGACGCGATACTGTGCCTTCTCTCTGCCTCGTCCTATACCCGCCATTTCGCAGAGGATCTCGAGGACGTATTTCCCCACATTCCGTTTCCTGCGGATCGTGCCGAGTTCGCCGCAGCCGCGCGAATTGGTCGCCAAATCCGCCTGGTGGAGACCTTCAGCCGTGACCCGGAAGCGCGATTTCGTCCGGCAACTCTCGCGCGACAGGCCAGTCCTCTCAGTGGCGCGCCGGTCGAGGCTGTCGAATATGCGGATGGCGAAATTACTTTATGCGATGACGGAGCGGGCCGGCTTACGGGAATTCCGATAGAGGTCTGGGAGTTCGCAGTAAGTGGTTATCGTGTGCTGCCGCGCTGGATAGAGGGTCGCATCGGCTTGCCGGCCGACTTGGCGTTTGTACGTGAGTTGCGGGACATAGCCGCTCGAATCGCGGAACTTATCCACCGTTTTGACGAAGCGGACCTTGTCCTGCAGGCCACGCTTGCCGATACATTGACTCGCGAGGAACTTGGGTACGCGGCAGCCGAAGAGGCGCCCGCTGACGAGGAAGCGGATGACAGACGAGACGACTGACCTGATCAGCAATGGGCATGGCCAACACAGCCTATTCGGAGAAGGCGGCGATCGTATCCCCAACCCGCCGCCGCCCTCGCACCTGCCCGACCTCGAGGACATTCGCCGCCGCCTGCAATCCCTGCTTGCAAAGGCGCGTGAGGCCGAGCGGATGCCATGGGATGAACGCAAGGCGCGTATGTGGCAGATCGTCTTCCCGCAAATGGCCAACTGGTTGCCTGACGATGAACGCGACCAAATGCGGTTCGAATTTGCTCAAGAGATGGAACGGCTCAAAAAAGCCGCCTGAGAGCTTGGCATGACATAGAATCGCCCCGGCTCAGAGGCAGGCCTCGAGATAAGGCTGGTCGAAGCCGAACTGCTTGGCCTTTTCGAGCGTGTAGGGGCGAAGGCCCATCGAGCGATATTCGCCGATGATCTTGCCGTCGGCGCTCTCGTCCAGATATTCGAACTTGAACAATTCCTGGGTGACGATGACGTCGCCTTCCATCCCGATCACCTCGGTGATGTTGGTGGTGCGGCGGGTGCCGTCGCGGAGGCGCTTGACCTGGACGATGAGGTCGACCGAGTCCGCGATCTGGCGGCTGATCGCCTCCTTCGGCACCTTGATGTCGGACATCATCACCATATTCTCCATACGCGCCAGGCATTCGCGCGGGCTGTTGGAGTGCAAGGTGGCCATCGATCCGTCATGGCCGGTGTTCATCGCGGCGAGCAGGTCGAAGCACTCGCTTCCGCGGATCTCGCCGAGGATGATCCGGTCGGGACGCATACGAAGGGCGTTGATGACGAGGTCGCGGATGGTGATCGCGCCCTGGCCCTCGAGGTTGGGCGGCCGGGTCTCGAGCGGAAGCCAGTGCGGCTGCTGAAGCCTGAGCTCGGCCGCGTCCTCGATCGTGATCACGCGCTCGCCCGGGTCGATCAGCTTGGACAAAGCGTTGAGCATCGTCGTCTTGCCCGAGCCGGTGCCGCCCGAGATGATGACGTTGAAGCGGCTGGCGCCGGCGATCTTGAGGCAGGTCGCCATCTTCTCCGACATCGAACCGTAGCCGCGCATCATGTCGAGCGTGATCGGCTTTTCGGAGAATTTACGGATCGAGATGGCGGTGCCGCGAAGCGAGAGCGGCGGGACGATGACGTTGACGCGGCTTCCGTCCTGCAAACGGGCGTCGGCGAGCGGCGTGGTCTGGTCGACCCGGCGGCCGACCTTGTTGACGATGCGCTGGGCGATCTGGAACAGATGCTCCTCGTCGCGGAACTGGATCTGGGCGAGCTGGAGCTTGCCCTTCTTCTCGATGAAGGTCTGGTTCGGACCGTTCACCATGATGTCGCTGATGTCGGGGTCGTTGAGCAATTCCTCGAGCGGCCCAAGGCCCAGCAGCTCGTCGACCAGCACTTTCTCGAGAGCGAACTGCTCGCGCCGGTTGAGGTTGATCTTCAGCTCGGCGAGCACCTCGCCGATGATCGGCCGGAATTCCTCGGCGAGCTCGTCCTTGGACAGGGTCGCGGCGGCTTCGGGATCGACGCGCTCGAGCAGCCGCGGAAGCACCTGCTCCTTGATCCGGTGGATCGAGGCCTCGAAGCCCTCGTTGCGGCTCGACGGCGCCTCGCCGCTCTCGGCCTGGCGGGCGGTGAGGCGCGACATGGCGTCGCCGCGGTCGGCGGGCGCTGCGCCCATTCCGCCATCGTCGCTGAAATCCATCGATTCGATCGGCGGGAACTGGTCGCCGCCATCGTCGGGGACGATCGGCATCGGTCCGCCGCCCTTCATCGGCCGCGCTACTCCGAACGCGGGCCTCGGCCCACCAGTCGCTCCCGCGCCCCCACGCCGTCCAAAAGCACTCATATCGCGCGAACCCTCGCAAAATCGGAAGAAAAGCGGCCTTGATCGCACTGGTGAATAGTCGGGAAACTTTGACAATTGCCTAACCGCGCGGAATGAGCGGAGCGGTCGGACCGGGGAGGGGCTGATGAGACGGGCTGTGCTGGCGATCGCCGCGTCCTTATGCCTGGCGGGCGCGGCTCCGCCGCAAAGCGCTCCGATGCCCGGCTGGATGAGCGGCGACTGGGCGCGGGAAGATGCGAGCGGCTGGACCGAGGAGCATTGGTCGAGGCCGCGCGCCGGCCTGATGCTCGGCATCGGCCGAAACGGGAAGGGCGAGCGGCTCGGCAGCTTCGAATATATGCGGATCGCGCGCGACGCACAGGGCCGCCTGACCTTCTGGGGCTCGCCCGGCGGCGCTCCGGCGGTGGCGTTCCCGTCCGTCGAGACCGGGCCGGCGCGGATCGTGTTCGAGAATCCGGCGCACGATTTCCCGGTGCGAATCGCGTACAGCCGGAGCGGGAACAGGCTCACAGCGACGATTTCGGGGCCGAACGGGGCGGATGCGCAGTCATGGGTTTACACAAAGGCCGCGCGGTAGTGGCCAATGGCTCCCCTCCCTGAATACAGGGAGGGGCAGGGGGTGGGTTAGCCGGAACGGGAAAGTACGAGCTCGTGCCCCGCATACCTCCGCGTCTCACTTCGAATGCGCGAGACCTGCGCCGCAATGCGACGGATGCCGAGCGCCGCATGTGGAATATTCTCTCGCGATATCGCCCGCGGTTCACGCGTCAACATGTCGTCGGTGGCTTCATCCTCGACCTGGCATGTCGTAAAGCGAAGCTCGCGGCGGAGTTTGACGGCGGCCAGCATATCGAGGCGGAGGAACGGGACAGGCAGCGAACAGAGTTTCCCGAATCTCTCGGCTGGCGGGTGATCCGGTTCTGGAACAGCGACGTCAGTGACAATCCGAAGGGCGTTGCCGAGGCGATCATCCGGGCGGTGGCCGAGCGGGGCTCTTAGTAACCCACCCCCAGCCCCTCCCTGTACTCAGGGAGGGGAGTCTTGGGTGGCTACTCCGCGACGTCGGCCTTCTCGGCGAGCACGGTGAGTCCATTCTCCCCGACCTCGGCGAAGCCGCCCTCGACAGCGATCCTCTCGGGCTCTCCGCCCGCGGTCCGATAGACTGCGAGCTCGCCGTCGCGGATCGTCGACATGACCGGTGCGTGGCCGGCCATCACTCCGAAATCGCCCTCGCTGCCGGGGACGACGACCATGTGGAGGTCCTCCGAGAGAACGAGGCGCTCGGGGGTGACGAGCTCGAAGTGAAGGTCTGCCATTGCTTTGTTCCTTCCCCCCTCCCGCTCGCGGGAGGGGCAGGGGGTGGGCGTGCGGAGTCCCTCCGTGCCCACCCATGGTTCGGATCCGGAGGACCATGCGGGGCATGGTCCGCCGAACCATCCCCTCCCGCAAGCGGGAGGGGAGACTAGGTTACGCTTCCTCGGCCGCCAGCTTCTGGGCCTTGGCGACGGCTTCCTCGATTCCGCCGACCATGTAGAAGGCGGACTCGGGGAGGTGGTCATATTCGCCGTCGACCACCGCCTTGAAGCTCCGCACCGTATCCTCGACCTGGACGAACTTGCCGGGGATCCCGGTGAACACCTCGGCGACGTGGAAGGGCTGGGACAGGAAGCGCTGGATCTTGCGGGCGCGGTTGACGACGAGCTTATCCTCTTCCGAAAGCTCGTCCATGCCGAGGATGGCGATGATGTCCTGAAGCGACTTGTAGCGCTGAAGGGTCTCCTGGACCCGGCGGGCGGTGTCGTAATGCTCCTGGCCGACCGTTCGGGCGGTCAGCACCCGCGAGGTCGAATCGAGCGGGTCGACCGCCGGATAGATGCCGAGCTCCGAGATCGCCCGCGACAGCACCGTGGTGGCGTCGAGGTGCGCGAAGCTGGTCGCCGGCGCCGGATCGGTGAGATCGTCGGCGGGCACGTAGATCGCCTGGACCGAGGTGATCGAGCCCTTGTTGGTCGAGGTGATCCGCTCCTGCAACGCTCCCATGTCGGTCGACAGGGTCGGCTGATAGCCCACCGCCGACGGGATCCGGCCGAGCAGAGCCGACACTTCCGAGCCCGCCTGGGTGAATCGGAAGATGTTGTCGACGAAGAAGAGCACGTCCTGGCCCTCCTGGTCGCGGAAATATTCCGCGATGGTGAGGCCCGACAAAGCGACGCGCGCGCGCGCCCCCGGCGGCTCGTTCATCTGGCCGAACACCAAAGCGACCTTCGAGCCCTCTGGCGTCGGATTGCCGTCGGCGTCCTTGGCGATGACTCCGGCGTCGAGGAATTCGTGATAGAGATCGTTGCCCTCGCGGGTGCGCTCGCCGACGCCCGCGAACACCGAAGTGCCGCCATGGCCCTTGGCGATATTGTTGATCAGCTCCTGGATCAGAACGGTCTTGCCGACCCCGGCGCCGCCGAACAGACCGATCTTGCCGCCTTTGGCGTAGGGCGCGAGCAGGTCGATCACCTTGATTCCCGTCACCAGGATGCTGGTCTCGGTCGACTGGTCGACGAAGAGCGGAGCGTCGGCGTGGATCGGAGCGGTCTCGGCCGCGCCGATCGGGCCGCGCTCGTCGATCGGCTCGCCGATCACGTTCATGATCCGCCCCAAAGTCATCGGGCCGACCGGCATGCGGATCTGCGAGCCGGTATCGCTGACCGGCTGGCCGCGGGTGAGGCCCTCGGTCGAGTCCATCGCGATGGTGCGGACGATGCTCTCGCCGAGATGCTGGGCGACCTCGAGGACGAGGCGGTTGCCGCCATTGTCGGTCTCCAGCGCCGAGAGGATCTCGGGCAGGTCGCCTTCGAAGGCGACGTCGACGACGGCGCCGATCACCTGCGAAACGCGGCCCACATTGTTGGTCTTAGCGGCGGTAGCCATTCTCTGTTCCTTGCTTCCTAGCTCACATAGTCGATGACGCTGCCGGAGCAGCTGAGGGTTGACGAGCCGAGGGTCATCGGCGCGTTCATCTTGCTCGTCGGCAGATAGACGCGAACCTGCCTGACCAAGGTCCGGTCGGACCAGAGGGTCGGCGTCGAGCCCGGCCCCTGATGGAATGTCGCGCTGCAGCTCAGGCTGCTGGAGCGGCCTTCGGATATGGCGGTGAACGCGCAGCGGCGGGTGCGGACATGGTCTTTTTTCCCGTCGCGGCAGCTTAGGCCGGTGATCCGGATCGACGGCCGGCCGAAGGCAGCGCAGCGCGGATCGGCGCCGCAGCGCGTCAGCAGGGACTGGCGCGCCGAGCCCTCCATCTCGCCGGCGATGCGCGGCGCCGCGGCGGCGCGGGCCGCCGCCGGCGTGGCGGCGACCGCCAGAGCGGTAAGGAGAGCGAGCCGGATCACAGTGCCTCGGCGCCCGAGATGATCTCGACCAGTTCGGTCGTGATCGCGGCCTGGCGGGTCCGGTTATACTGGATCGACAGCCGGTTGATCATGTCGCCGGCATTGCGGGTGGCATTGTCCATCGCGGTCATCCGGCTGCCCTGCTCGGACGCGGCGTTCTCGAGAAGCGCGCGGAAGATCTGGACCGCGATCGCGCGCGGCAGGATGTCGGCCAGTATCTCTTCTTCGTCCGGCTCATATTCGACCGCGGCCGGAGTGCCGCCCGCCGCTTCGCTTTCGTCGCCCGCCGGCGGGACCGGGATGATCTGCTGTCCGACCGGCTCCTGGACGAGGGCCGAGCGGAAGCGGGCGTAGAAAAGATGGACGACGTCGATCCCGTCGGTGACGTAGCGCTCGACGATGTCGGCGGCGATCGCCTGGGCGTCGGCGAAGCCGACCTGCTTGATCGCGCCGGTGTCGAACTGGTGGACGATCTGCCTGGGGTAAAGGCGCTGGATCACCGCCCGGCCCTTGCGTCCGACCAGGTAGAAATAGACGTTCTTTCCCTCGCGGGTCAGGTCGTCCGCTTTCTTGCGGGCGGCGCGGACGATGTTCGAGTTGAACGCTCCGGCGAGGCCCCGGTCCGAGGTGCAGACGACCAGCAGATGACTGTCGTCCTTGCCGGTGCCGGCGAGCAATTTCGGGCTCTGCGGGTTGCGGGCAACCTTGGCGGCGAGGCTGGCGATGACCGCTTCCATCCGCTCGGCATAAGGCCGCCCGGCGACCGCGGCCTGCTGCGCCCGGCGCAGCTTCGCCGCGGCGACCATCTGCATCGCCTTGGTGATCTTCTGCGTCGACTTGACCGACGCGATCCGTCCCTTGAGCGCCTTGAGGCTGGCCATTGCTACCTACTTCAGTTCCTGTTTCGTCATCCCAGCGAAGGCTGGGATCCATGCTGCTTTCACGCTTAACCGAGGCCGTATGGACCCCAGCCTTCGCTGGGGTGACGGCTTACGCGAACGTCCTGGTGAAATCCTCGAGCACCGCCTTCAGCTTGCCGGCGGTGTCGTCGTCGAGCTGCTTGCTGTCGCGGATCGCCGCGAGGATATCGGCATGGTCGTGCCGGACATGGCTGAGCAAAGCGCTCTCGAAGCGGACCACGGCGTCGACCGGGATCTTGTCGAGATAGCCGTTCACGCCCGCATAGATCGAGACGACCTGCTCCTCCATCGGCATCGGCGCATATTGGGGCTGCTTCAGAAGCTCCGTCAGCCGCGCGCCGCGGTTGAGAAGCCGCTGGGTCGAGGCGTCGAGGTCCGAGCCGAACTGGGCGAAGGCCGCCATTTCGCGATACTGGGCGAGTTCGAGCTTGATCGATCCGGCGACCTTCTTCATCGCCTTGGTCTGGGCGGCCGAGCCGACGCGGCTGACCGAGAGGCCGACGTTGATGGCGGGACGGATGCCCTGGTAGAAAAGCTCGGTCTCGAGGAAGATCTGGCCGTCGGTGATCGAGATGACGTTGGTCGGGATATAGGCCGAGACGTCGCCCGCCTGGGTCTCGATGATCGGCAGAGCGGTCAGCGAGCCGGAGCCATTGTCCTCGTTCATCTTGGCGGCGCGCTCGAGCAGCCGCGAGTGGAGATAGAAGACGTCGCCCGGATAGGCTTCGCGGCCCGGCGGACGGCGGAGAAGAAGCGACATCTGGCGGTAGGCGACCGCCTGCTTGGACAAGTCGTCATAGACGATCACCGCGTGCATTCCGTTGTCGCGGAAATATTCGCCCATCGTGCAGCCGGTGTAGGGCGCGAGGAACTGGAGCGGGGCGGGCTCGGAGGCGGTGGCGGCGACGACGATCGAATAATCCATCGCGCCATTCTCTTCGAGCGCGCGGACGATCTGGGCGACGGTCGAGCGCTTCTGGCCGATGGCGACGTAGATGCAATAGAGCTTCTGGCTCTCGTCGTCGCCGGCATTGGCCTGCTTCTGGTTGATGAACGTATCGAGGGCGACGGCCGACTTGCCGGTCTGGCGGTCGCCGATGATCAGCTCGCGCTGCCCGCGGCCCACCGGCACGAGCGCGTCGAGCGCCTTGAGGCCGGTCTGGACCGGCTCGTGGACCGATTTGCGCGGAATGATGCCGGGCGCCTTGGTCTCGACCCGGCGGCGCTCGGTGGTCTCGATCGGGCCCTTGCCGTCGATCGGGTTGCCGAGGCCGTCGACGACCCGCCCGAGCAGAGCCTTGCCGACCGGAACGTCGACGATCGTCTCGGTTCGGCGGACGGTGTCGCCTTCCTTGATCTGGCTGTCCGAGCCGAAGATCACGGCGCCGACATTGTCGGCCTCGAGGTTCAGGGCCATGCCCTTGATGCCGTTGGCGAACTCGATCATCTCGCCGGCCTGGACATTGTCGAGGCCGTGGATCCGGGCGATTCCGTCGCCGACCGAGAGCACGGTGCCGACCTCGCTCACCTGCGCTTCGGTGCCGAAGCTCGCGATCTGGTCGCGGATTATTTTCGAGATTTCAGCGGCACGGATGTCCATTTTCAGCCCTTCATTGCCTGAGCAAGATTGTTGAGTTTGGTCCGGATCGACCCGTCGATCATCTGCGAGCCGACCTTGACGACGAGCCCGCCCAAAATGGACGGATCGACGCTGAGATCGACCGCGACGTCGCGGCCGACGCGGGATTTGAGGTTGGTCCGGATCGCTTCGACCTGGCCGTCGTCGAGCGGCCGGGCGGAGACGATCTCCGCCGTCGTCTCGCCGCGATGGGCGGCGGCGAGCAGGTTGAAGGCGCGGATGATCGCGCCCAACTGGCCGAGCCGGCGGTTCCGGGCCAGCACTCCGAGGAAATTGGCGGTGAGCGGGTCGAGCTTCAGCGAGTCCGCGACTCCGCCGATCGCGGCAAGAGCCTCGTCGCGCGAGACGATCGGGCTGGTCGTCAGGGTGCGCAGATCGTCCGATTCGCCGAGCGCCTGCTTCAGAGAGGCCATGCTCGTCCCGACCGCCTCGAGCTTGCGCTCGTCGCGGGCGAGCTCGAACAAAGCGGTCGCGTAGCGTCCCGCCAAACTTGCCTGAATGCCGCCGGAATTCTCCACGCGCGCTCTAACTCCCAGATCGGATTTGGCCCCATGCGAAAAGGGGGCTTCCAACGAGCCCCCCGATGGGTCGCGGGCGCCCTAGCAGGGGGCTTTGCGCGATGCAAGACGAGTGCGGCCGCGAGCCGCCGCGGGCGATAATTTTGTCTTCGGAGCCGGTGGATTTGCCTCCCGGCCGGTCAATCCACCGGCGGCGGAACGCAGCCCGGCGCGGACCCGCCCGGACGCTCGACCGGATCGCCGCGCGACAGCGCCTCGACGGCACGGGCGAGGGCCGCGTCGGGGTCCTCCGCCTTCTTGTCCTGGGCCCGCCGCCGGACCGCGGCGCTCCAGATCGCCTCGGCGGTCTGCGCTTCCTCGCGGGTGCAGAGCAGGCCGCCCTTGCCGTTCACCTCGAAGCCGGTGACGACGCAGTCGCCGTTGCCGAAGCACAGGCCCTGCTCGGCGATCGGGTCGCAGGCCGACGCCTCAACCCCGCGCGGCATTTTCTCCACCCTCTTGTTGAAATGGGTCCAGCAGGCCTTCATGCCCTTGGCGTCGGTCATCACCCGGGCGCATTTACAGGCCTCGGTCGCCTCCGACTGAAGGTCGGCGAGCGCGACCTTGCCGATCCCGGGGCCGTCGTCCCTCGGCGGAGCGGACGTCCGCATCGGCGCGAACAGGAAGGCGACCAGGATCGCCGCGGCGAGCGCGGCCGCGAGGCCGATCGAGATCGCCAGCCGGCGCTTCGTCATCCAGTCGGGCATGGGAAGTCTCTGTCCTCCGGTTGCGCACCGCCGCGCCGACCCTATGCAAGCCTGGTTTTGACAGCAAGCGGCGGGATGCGGGGGCGGCGAATCGGGTCTATTCAGGCGACATGGAACAGCATCAGATCATCGACCCGGATTCGGCATGGCAGGCCGTCCTTTCCCGCGACAAGGCGAAGGATGGCCGGTTCGTCACCGGAGTCCTCACTACCGGAATCTATTGCCGCCCGTCCTGCGCGGCCCGCCATCCGCGGCGCGAGAATGTCCGCTTCTTCGCCACCGGCGCGGAAGCGGAAGCGGCCGGGCTTCGCGCCTGCCTTCGCTGCCGTCCCGACGAAGTCAGCCGCGAGGCGGCCGCTCTCGAGCGGGCGCTGGCGCTGATCGACCGGGCCGAAGCGCCGCCGTCGCTCGACGCGCTGGCGCGCCGCGCAGGCTATTCGCCCCACCATTTCCACCGGATGTTCAAGCGCGCCACCGGGGTCACGCCCGCCGCTTATGCGCGCGGAAAGAGAGCAAGGAACATGACCGACAGCCTCGAAGCAGAAGGCCGGGTCACCGACGCCATTTACGATGCCGGCTATTCGGGCCCGGGCCGATTCTATGCCGACGCCAGGGACCGGCTCGGAATGACCCCCTCGGCATGGCGCGACGGCGGACGCGGCGAGACGATCAGATGGGCCACTGCCGAGACCGCGCTTGGGACGATGCTGGTCGCGGCGACCGGCAAGGGCATTTGCCGGCTGTCGTTCGACGAGGACGAGAGCGCGCTGAAGCGCCGATTCCCCAATGCCCGGATCGAGCGCGGCGGATCGGCGATGGCCGATCTGGTCGAGCGGACCGTCGCGGCGGTCAATGCGCCCGAGCGGCCGCACGATCTGCCGCTCGACGTTCGCGGCACCGCCTTCCAGGAGGCGGTGTGGCGCGAGCTGTCGCGGATCCCGCCGGGCCAGAGCCTGAGCTATGCGGCTCTCGCCGCGAAGGCCGGCAAGCCGGGCGCGGCGCGCGCCGCCGGAACCGCCTGCGGCCAGAACCGGATCGCGGTGCTGATACCCTGCCACCGCGCCCGCCGCGGCGACGGCTCGCCCGGCGGCTACGCCTACGGCCTCCATCGCAAGGCGGCTCTGCTCGAGCGGGAGGCGGGATAAATTAATTAGGGACAGTATATATTTTCTTCCATCGCTTCGCTTCGCGCTCGCGGCCCGAAAAATATATACTGTCCCTATTTTTGCCCGCGCTCGCGGCTGGAAAAATATATACTGTCCCTATTTTTCGCTTCAGTCGTCGTCGCTTTGCTCGGTTCGCAGCGCGCTCCACGCGGCGAGGGCGGCCTTCGGGCCGGCTTCGTCGAGCTTTGCCAGAACCGCGCGGATCTGGGCGCCGCGCGGGCCGGCGTGCGGATCAAAAGCGACCGGCGCCAGCGCCGCCCGCGCCTCGGCGGCCTTGCCCTCGAACAGATATTGACGGCCGACCATCAGCCGCAGGGTCCGGTCCTGCGGCGCCAGCTCGAAGGCGCGCATCAGGCCGGCCACGGCATTGGGCGTGGGCGCGATGCCCTGGGCGAGGAAGCTCCTGAAAAAGAGGATGAGGGGCTCGGGGTCGTCCGGATCGACCCGGTTGGCCGCACCGATCCGGCGCCGCGCCTCCCGCCAGGCGGCGGCGTCGCCGCGCGGCGCTCCGGCCATATAAGCCCGCGCCTTCATGATCAGTGCGTCGATATTGGCCGGCTCGGCGGCGAGTGCGCGGTCGGCCGCCGCTTCGGCCTCGGCGCGGTTGCCGGCCATCAGCTCCGCTTTGGCGAGAAGGACCTGGACGGCGGCGTCGGAAGCGAACGGCGCCGCGGCTTGGCGCAAAGCCGGCAGCTTTTCCTTCGCCTCGCGCTCGCTCATGCCGCGTTCGACCATGTAGCGGACCGGCATGATCGTCGCTTCGCCGGCGGTCAGCGGACGCACCGTCACAGGCCCGATCGGCAGCGCCTCGGGAGCGATGACGATTCCGGAAAGCTTGCGCCGATCGGAATAAGAAGCGAGGGCCCAGTCGAGCGCGCGAAGATCGCCGAACGCGGCGCTTGCCGCTTCCAGGCTCGGAGTGCCCCGATTGAGCGCGGCCAGATAGGCCTGGAGCTGGCCCTTGCGGGACGGCTCCATCATCAGGAAGTGGGTGAGAAGCCAGCCGCGGCTGTAGAGCTCCGCCGGTCCCGGAGCGTTGGAGTCGCGGTCGTTGTTCGCGGCGAACAGGAACCGGACCGTCGAGCCCCTGGTGAAATGGAGCTCGAGCGCGCGGTGATTGGCCGGCGCTCCGAACGCGACGCTGCCGTCCTCGCCGAACCGCGCCGTCGAGTTGAACTCCGCGAAGCCTTCGATGAACCAGGACGGGAACGCCGCCGAATAATTTTGCAGCATGAAATGATGCGCATATTCGTGGAGCAGGATGGTCTGGGCGTCGAGATCGTCGGTGGCGCCATGGCTCGAACTGCCCCGGCGCGGGGTGAAAGCGACCGACCCTTCCGCGCGCGGCTTGTAGAAGCCGCGGACGTTGCTCCGGCCGTTGGCTAGATCCTGGATCGTCGAGACGTTGGGGACGACGAAGACGGTGACCCGGCCCGCCGGTCCGCGGTTCCGGTCCGGCAGGCCGTTCAGGACATGGAGGCCCTTGTCGAACCGCTCGAGCCGCGTCGCGAAGTCGCGCACCGATTCGGCGCTGCCGTCGGCATAGACCCGGAAATGGGCGCTGCTCGCCTCGTACCAGGCGGCGCGCGCGGCCGCCGGTGCGAGCGCCGCGATGGCGATCGCCAGAAGGTTCGAAAACCGCCTCATGACGGGTTGGCGGGCGGTGCGGGCGTCCCGCTCTTGCCTTTCGGCGGCGGGTCCTTGTCGGTCGCTCTCTGGCCCCGGCTGTCCCAGAAGGCCAGAGCCGCTGCCGCGCCGTCGCCGTCGATCTTCGAGACGATCGCCTGGATCGCCTCGGCCATCGCTCCGCCGTGCGGATCGAACGCCAGGGGAACGAGGATCGCGCGCGCTTCGGCGCCCTTGCCGTCGACCAGATATTGGCGCGCTACCCGCATCCGCAGCATCTGGTCCTGCGGCGCGAGCTCGAACGCGCGCTGAAGGCCCTTCACCGCATTGGCGGTCGGAGCGATGCCCTGGGCCCGGAAGCTGTCGTAGAACAGGATGAACGGCGCAGGGTCGTTGGGGTCGGCCTTGTTGGCGGCGAGCATCCGGCGGCGCACGTCGTTCCAGACCGCGGCAGCGACCGCGTCCTTGCTTCCCGCCGCCCGGGCCATCGCGACCCGGCCGCGATAGGTCAAGGCGTCGACATTGGCCGGATCGGCGGCGATCGCCCGGTCGGCGGCGGCTTCGGCGGCATCGAGATTGTTGGCGTCATATTCGGCTTCGGCGAGAGCGGCCTGGACCGCCGGATCGCCCGGATAGGGAGCGGCGGCCCGTCGCATTCCGGCGACAAGCTCTTTCGCCTCCTTTTCACTCACTCCGCGATCGGAGCGGATCCGAAGCTGCATGACCGCCGCCTCGCCGGGCCGGAGCGGCCGAACCGAGACCGGGCCGATCGGCAGCGCCGCGGCCGGGATGCTGCTGTAAGTGAAGCGCCCGCGCTTGCGATAGGCCTTGAGGTCGCGGTCCAGTTGCCGGAGGTCGCCGAACGCGCTCCGCGCCGCCTCGAGCCCGCTCTTTCCGGACCGAAGCGCGCCCAGATAGGCGGTGAGCTGCCCACGCCGGGACGGTTCGAAGGTCAGATAATGGGTCAGCAGCCAGCCCCATCCGTAGATCATCGCACTGCCCGGCGTTGAGGCCTTTCGGCCCGCTTCGGACCCGAACAGGGTTTCGATCGGCATCGATTCGGTGACCGACAGCTCATAGGCCCGATGCAAAGCGAGGACGCCGAAACGGACGGATCCGTCGGGATCGAAGCTGGCGGTCGCGTTGAACTCGGCGAAGCCCTCGACGAACCAGCCGGGGAAGACGGCCGTGGCATAGTTTTCGAGCATGAAATGGTGCGAATATTCGTGGAGCAGGATCGTCTCCGCATCGAGGTCCCAGCGGCTGCCGCCGCCGGCGCGGCGCGGCGTGAAGGCGACCGAGCCGCCGGCGCGCGGGATGTAGAAGCCGGCGACGTCGTTGCCGCCATGGGCCAGCCGGCGGACCGAATCGACATCGGGAAGGACGTAGACCGTGACCCGGTTGGCCGGCCCGAGATCCTCGTCGGCGATTCCGTTCAGAAAGCGCATGCCCTTGTCGAACCGCTCGAGCCGGGTCGCGAAGTCGCGCACCGTCTCGGGCCTGCCCTCGGCGAAGACCCGGAAATGGGTGCTGCTCGCCTCATACCAATCGGCGCGCGCGGCAGTCGGCGCGAGCAGGGCCAAAGCCATGCCCAGAAACCATAGTCTCACCTAATCCCCCGATTTCAGCCTTGCGAAACAACAGGATAGCGGATCGAGCCGCTATTTGCAAAACCGGCTTATTCGGGCGCGCAGGAATAGACCAGCCGCTCGTTCGGCACCCTCGGCAGGCTCTGGCGGATGCTCTCCTGGCGGTCGCCGAGGATCGTCACCTTCTCCGGGTCGGCGGAGCAGGATTTGATCTCGACGTCGCGCCGGAGCGCCCGCAATTTCGTCATCTCCTCGCTTCCGAGCAGATAATGGGTGACGACATATTCACCGGTCGACGGCTTGTAATCGAGCACCGAGACGGTCTGCTCCTGGGCCGGCACCAGGATCCGCGACCAGGCCGAGCCGCGGCGGGCATATTGGGTGCGGCCGTTCATGCAGCCGTTCGCGGCCCAGTCGAGCTTGACGTCGTCGGTCGCCGAAACGGTGACCCGGCTTCGCTCGCGCACCAGCTTGCAGAGCGATTTGCCGGTCCTCTCGGGCGCCTCCGCTTCCGCCGGCAGGCGCACCGGCTCGATATCGAGCGAGTCGCGCGCCGGCCGGGTGAAGAAGGCCAGAGCGGCGAGGCCGAGCAGGGCGATGCCGGCGCCGGCCGCGATCCTGGCGTGGCGCTCGCGGTCCTTGATCCAGAGGACCGCCGCTCCGCCGCCGGCGGCGATGGCGAGGATCGCGAGCAAGGCGGCGAGGGCGAGATGATTCTCGCGGCTGTCCTGGTTCGCCGCCCGGGCCTTGTCGAGCGCCTTTGCCTCGGCCCGCTCGAGCGCGGTCCGGGCCGCGGCCTCGCTCGCGCCGCGCTCGCGGGCGCTTCGCTCCTGCTCGAGGCGGAGGCTCTCCTCCATGCTGACGCAGTCGCTGCTGCTCGACGCGAAATTCTGCTTTGCCTCGCGAAGGAAGGAGGCGAGCTCGCCCGCCGCGATCGCGAATCCGAACGGAGCGTCGCCGTCCTCGCCATGGGTGATGAAGGTGTTGATCCCGAGCACCCGGCCGCAACGGTCGACCAGCGGCCCGCCGCTATTGCCGCGGGCGATATTGGCGGTGTGGAGCAAAGCGGTGATCCCGTCGATGGTCCTCGTGTTGGAGAAATTGCCGTCGGCGCGGGTCGGCTGCTGGGGGGTGATATAATCGTCGGCGGAGCGGGCGGTGGCGAGGTCGACATTGCCGGGATAGCCCAAAGAGACGACCGGGCTGCCGTCCGGCAGCGGGCCGATATAGAGGGTGGCAGGAGGAAGGCTGCCTTTGTCCATCTCGAGCAGGGCGAGGTCGCGCTTGGGGTCGAAGGCGATCAGATGGGCCCCGTAGGACTTGCTTCCTTCGGAGGGGACGATTCCGATAACGACATTGTCGGGATATTGCGCCGCGATCGCGACGACGTGGGCGTTGGTGACGATCCGGTTGCCGGCGATGACGACCCCGCTGCCATGGCCGAAGCCGACCACCTCGTCATCCTCGACCGCGATGGTGACGACCCGGACGACGCTTCGCTCGGCGGCCTTGACGTCGTCCGCCCGCGCCGGTGCCGCGAAGGCCAGCCCGAATGCAAATATTGCGAGCAGGAACAAGGCCGGCCGCGTCATCGCCACTCCTTCAGGATCCTCGCATTTCTTTGTGGATTCGGCCGCTCAAAGGCAAGTGCGGGGCGGTAAATAGGGGTAAATAGGGACAGTATATATTTTTGGGCCGGGCCGATGAGGGTGGTAATTAGGGACAGTATATATTTTTTCGCGAGCTTTGGGCTCAGCCGAGGGCGCACCGCCCGAAAAAATATATACTGTCCCTCATTACGGCGCGCCGGGAAAATATATACCGTCCCTAATTACCCCTAATTACCTTTACCCGCCATCGCCTGGCGGAGGCGGCCGATCATGGCGAGCGCGGCCTGCTGGCCGTCGGAGGGGTGGGGATCGTAGGCGATCGGCCCGAGATAGAAGATCGCCTCGTCATATTTGCCCTGGTTGGCGAGCGCGGTGGCGAGCAGCATTCGCGGGCGATAGGCCTGCGGCATGGTTCCGACCGCCTGCCTGAGCGCGTCGAGAGCGACCTGCGGCGGCCGCTCGCCCGAGACCCGATAGGCCTCGTAGAAAGCGACGAGGGTCTTGGGGTCGTCGGCGTCGATCCGGTTGGCGGCGACGATCAGCGCCCGCGCCGAAGCGATCTTGGCGGCCCGGGCGGCGCCTTCGAGGGCGTCCGCCTGCTCGAGCAGGATCGTCGCCTTGCGGGTCATCGCCTGGACGTCGTTCGGAGCGACGGCGATCCATTTGTCGGCGGTGGCCAGCGCCGCGGGATAATCCTCGGCGGCGAATTCCGCGTCGGCGAGGAATTGCAGCACCTTCGGATCGGACGGATAGCGCGCCGCCTTGGCCCTGATCGCGGCGATCCAGGCCGCGCGCTCCTTCTCGTCGACCCGGTCGCGGAAGGCGGCCATGTCCTCGACCAGGCTGGCCTCGCCGGGACTAAGCAATCGAAGCTTGATGCTCTCGGGGGCGGGATGCTGGACCTCGATCGGCGCGTAGGTGAAGGTCCGCCCGTCGAGATAATGGCGCGCCTCCCGGTTGAGCGCCTCGACGTCGCCGAAAATCTCGCGGGCCGCCTCGGCCTGGGGCCGGCCCGCCGCGAGCGCTCCGAGATAGCGATAGATCTGCCCCTTCCGCGCCGGAGCGAAGGTCAGATAATGGGAGAGAAGCCAGGCCTGGCCGTAGAAATCGCCGTCCTTGGGGAATTGCGAATAGGATTGGGTGAGCAGCTGCGAGACCGGCACCCAGCGCGACGCGGTCAGCGAATATTCGCGGTGCGAGGCGGGCTTGCCGAACGCCATCTTGCCGCCCGGCAGCGGAACCGCGGTCGAGGCCATTTCGGCGAAGCCCTCGACGTACCAGGCCGGATAGGAGACCGGGAAATATTGAAGCATGAAGTGATGCGCATATTCGTGGAACAGGACGATCTCGGGACCGAACGTCGAATCGCTCACGTCGGTCCGACGCGGCGAGACCGCGAGCGGCCCTTCCATGTTGACGGTGTAGAAACCGGCGACGCTGCTGCCCGCCGAGACGTGATAGGCCCGCCTGACCTGGTCCTCGGTCTCGAGCAGGAAGACCCGGACCTTGACCGGCTCGACCGAGGCCGGGACCGAGGCGAGCCGGCGAAGAAGCGCGTCGAACGTCTCGAGCCGCTCGGCGAAGCGGCGCAATTGCTGCTCGCCGCCGCTGCTGTAGATCCGGAAATGCGCGGTCTCGGCCTCGCGCCATTCCGCCCGGGCGGCTCCGGGCGCGGCGAGCGCGAGAATCAGGGCGAGCGCCGAAATCAGCAGTCTAAGCATCGGAAAAGCCCCCTTTTCCCGCACGATGGTTAGGGCGTGCCCGGCCAGCGCGCAAGCGAAGACCGGCACTGCCGGTCACAGGAAGGAATAAGGGTCGACGTCGACCGCGACCCGGACTCCGCGCGGCCAGGTCAGGCCTCCGAGCCAGTCGCGGATCACGTCCTGGACGTCGAGCGCCCGCGCGGCGTGGACGAGCAGGCGCTGGCGGTGGCGGCCGCGGAGCATCGCCAGCGGCGCGGGGGCGGGGCCGAACACCGCCATATTCTCGACCCGCGGCGCGGCCCGGCCGATCACACGGGCGGTCTCGGTCGCTTCGGCAAGGTCCTCGGACGAGACGATGATCCCGGCGAGGCGGCCGAACGGCGGCATCGCCGCGCCTCGCCTTGCCTCGGTCTCGGCGGCGTAGAAGCTCTCGCTGTCGCCGCTGACCAGGGCGCTGATCACCGGAGCGTCGGGATCGTGGGTCTGGACGAGGACCCGGCCCTTCTTGTCGCCTCGGCCGGCGCGGCCGGCGACCTGGGCGATCTGCTGGAAGCTGCGCTCGGCCGCCCGGAGGTCGCCTCCGGCGAGGCCGAGATCGGCGTCGACCACCCCGACCAGAGTGAGGTTGGGGAAATGATAGCCCTTGGTGACGAGCTGGGTGCCGATGACGATGTCGATCTCCTTGCTTTCCATCCGCCCGACGAACTCGGCCGCCTTGGCCGGCGACCAGATCGTGTCGGAGGTGACGATCGCGGTCCGGGCCTCCGGGAACAAAGCCTTTACCTCGTCGGCGATCCGTTCGACTCCGGGGCCGACCGCGACCAGCGAATCCTCCTCGCCGCATTCGGGGCAGGCGCGCGGCGGCGGCATGACATGGCCGCAATGGTGGCAGGCGAGCCGGGCGAGCAGCCGGTGCTCGACCATCCAGGCGGTGCAGTTCGGGCATTGGAAGCGGTGGCCGCAATGGCGGCACAGGGTCAGCGGGGCGTAGCCGCGGCGGTTGAGGAAGAGCAGCGACTGCTCGCCACGCTCGAGAGTCTCCGCGAGCGCCCGGACCAGGCTCGGAGCGAGCCAGCGGCCGCGCGGCGGCGGGTCGGCGAGAAGGTCGATCGCGCTGATGGCGGGGAGCTCGGCAGTGCCGTAGCGGTCGGGGAGCCGGACCTCGCGATAAACTCCGATCTCGGCCATCTGCCTGGTCTCGATCGCGGGGGTGGCCGAGGCGAGGATGATCGGGATCGACTCGAGCTTGGCCCGCATCACCGCGACGTCGCGGGCATGGTATTGGACCCCGTCCTCCTGCTTGAAGCTGGTCTCGTGCGCTTCGTCGACGACGATCAGTCCGAGCTTCGGATAAGGCAGGAACAAAGCCGAGCGGGCGCCGACGGTCACCCTGGCGTCGCCGCTCGCGATCGCCCGCCAGGCGCGGCGGCGCTGGGACTGGCGAAGGCCCGAATGCCAGGCGACCGGCTCGTGGCCGAAGCGGGCGGCGAAGCGCTTGAGGAAAGGCTCGGTCAGGGCGATCTCGGGCAGAAGCACCAAAGTCTGGCGGCCGAGCCTCAGGGCTTCGGCGATCGCCTCGAAATAGGCCTCGGTCTTGCCCGATCCGGTCACTCCGTCGAGCATGAACGGCGCGAATTCGGCAGCCCGGACCGACTCGACGAAGGTCGAAGCGGCTTCGGCCTGGGCGGGCTCGAGGGCGGGCGGGTCATGCTCCGGGTCCGGCTCGGGGAAGGGGTCGTCGACCGAGACCTCGACCGCTTCGATTGCGCCGACCTTGACCAGGCCGCGGATCACGCCGTCCGAGACGTCCGCCGCCATGGCCAGCTCGCGGACCAGCCCCTGGCGCTCGCCGATCCGCTCGAGCGCCTGCGCCCGCTGGGCGGTCAGCCGCTCGGGGACGAAGCCGGTGGCGCGATATTCGGTGACGGTGCGGCCGCCGTCGAGCGCCGAGGCCGAGGCGAGGGCCATTCGAAGAACCGCGGCGATCGGCGACAGATAATAGTCCGCGGTCCATTCGATCAGCCGCCGAAGCGGTTCGGCGAGCGGCGGCAGATCGTAGGCCAGCAGGAGCGGCCGGAGGCGGCCCGCTTCCACTTCCTCGGCCGGCAGCCGATCGGGCTCCCAGACGACGCCGGTCAGCTGCCGCGGCCCCAATGGCGCGAGGACGATCGAGCCCGGCCCGACCCGCATGCCGTCGGGCACGCGATAGTCGAGCGGTCCCAAGGCGCTGTTGAGCAGGAGGACTCGAACCCGGTTCATCTTCGCCCGCCATATGGCTATTTGACGGGCGTGCGGAAGTGGGGAGGCGGGGATGATCGCGCGCAGGTGGCACGGCCGGGTTCCGGCGGAGAAAGCGAAGGCCTATCTCGAGCTGATGCGGACGGTGGGGCTGCCCGACTACCGCTCGACGCCGGGAAACCTGGGCGCCTGGTGCCTCCACCGCCCCGACGGCGAAATCGTCCATGTCGAGATGCTGACCTTCTGGAAGGACGAAGAAGCAATCCATCGCTTCGCCGGCGCAGACATGGCGCGCGCCAAATATTATGAATTCGACGCCGATTACCTGCTCGAGCTCGAGCCGGAGGTCGTGCATCTGGAGATTGTCGAATGAAGTCCGATGACGAGGCCCAACTCGATTCATTTCTGGCGAAATTCACGCCGGAGGTGGACTCGCTCGCCCACCGGCTGCTGGAGCGGATGAAGGCCAGGATCCCGGGCGCGGCGATCCTGGTCTACGACAATTACAACGCGCTCGCGATCGGCTTCGGGCCGAACGACAAGGCGTCGAAGGCGGTGCTGTCGCTTGCCGTCTATCCGCGCTGGGTGACCCTGTGCTTTCTGCGCGGCGCCGGCCTGCCGGACCCGGACGGGCTGCTCAAGGGGGAGGGAAGCCGGGTTCGCCACGTCCGGCTGCACGAGGAGGCCGCGCTCGACGATCCGCGGATCCTCGCTTTGATCGCCGAAGCGCTTGACCGGTCCGAGCCGCCCTTCGATCCGGGCGCGGAGCAGAGGCTGATCATCAAGTCGATATCGGCGAAGCAGCGGCCGCGGCGGCCCGCTTAGCCGTTGCGGCCGGCGCGGGCCTCGGCGAGCAGGCGCGCGCCGCGCAGGTACATTTCGAGGCGCTGGGCCGACAGCAGGCCGAGAGCGAGCGCGACCAGGCAGTCGGTGATCAGGGCCGCGTCGAGATGCCACGCCGCGCCCTCGAGGCCCGCTCCGGCACGAATGGCGGAGCGGATCAGGATCAGAGCGACGATGAACAGCAAGGCGAGAGGGGACGAGGCCTGGTTCAGGCTATGCGTTTCCGGATCGACTGTGATTCGCATCGTCCGGCCGCGTTGCCAGCCGAGCGCCGCGCCGGCGGCAAGGCTCAAAGCCGCCCACAGCCAGCCGAGCCGATGCGGCGGCATCTGGACGAAGAGCGAGGCGGCCAAAGCGAGATACAAAGCAGGGACGACCCACAAGCGTTCGAGCCGCAGCGGGCGCGCCTTGCCCATCGCCCGGAAGCGGAAGAACAGGACGATGCCGATGAGCAGCGCCGGGATGAGATAGGACAAATAGCTCTGCTGGTTCTGCATATTGCCTCCGGCCGCGCTCGCGGCGTGAATAAGAGAGTGGCGGCGCCGAGGCCAGAGCGATCAGTCGAATGTCGCTCGTTCGAGCCGGGGCAGAAGCAGAGCCTGGCCGGCGGCCCGCACCAGAAGGAAGAGGCTGAAGGCAAGCCACAGGCCGTGATTGCCGAGCGGGCCGGTGACGAGCAGCAGCAATCCGTAGACCGCCACCGCCGCGACCATGGTGATCAGCAAGGCCCGGGTCCAGGTCGCGCCGATATAGATGCCGTCATAGATATAGGCGCTGACCCCAAGCAAAGGCAGCAGGATCGCCCAGGGGAAATAGGTCCGGGTCGTCGCGATCACCGCCGGATCGGTGCTGAAGCTCGCGGCGAACGGCTCGCCGGCCAAAAGGTAGACCAGGCTGATCAAGGCGCCGGCGCCAAGGCCCCAGAGGAGGTGGGCGCGGACCAGGCGGCGGAATCGGGCGCGCTCGCCCGCGCCGACCGCCTCGCCGCACAGCACCTGCGCGGCGCTCTCGAAGCCGTCGAGGATCAAAGCCGAGAGGATGAAGAGCTGATAGAGGATGCCGTTGGTCGCGAGGATGAGCGGGCCTTCGAATGCGCCGTCGCGGACCAGCAGAAGGATCGCCCCGGTCAGGATCAGGGTGCGCAGGAAAAGGTCGCGGTTCATCCGGGCAAGCGAGGCGACCGAGCCTCGAGCCCAGGTCGGCCTCGAGCGGAAACTAATCCACACAGTCGCCGCCGGAGGCTCGCGCGCGGCCACCGCTCCGACGGCGAGCAGTTTCAGGGTCTCCGAGCCCAGGGTCGCGAACGCGACTCCGGCCACGCCCCAGCCGAAGCCGAGGACGAACAGCAGATCCATGCCGATGTGAAGGATGTTGGCGGCGACCTCGATCGCCAGGACCGCCCGGACACGCTTCCTGCCGATCAGCCAGCCGACCATGGCCGCGTTGAGCAGCCAGAGCAGCCCACCCCAATAGCGGATTCCGACATAGGCCGACGCCGCCACGGCGACTCCGCCCCGGGCGTGGAGGATGTCGAGGCCGAGCGGGATCGCGATCGGCATGGCAAGCAGAAGCAGGATCGCGATCGCGAGAGCGGCGCCGAGTCCGCGCGCAAGCGTCGCCGACTGCGCCGAATCGTCGCCGCGCCCGCCCGCCTGGGCGGTGAGCGCGATCGTGCCGGTGCGCAGGAAGTTGAAGACGATCAGCATGCCGAACATGAACTTGGCGCCGATCTCGACTCCCGCTTGCGCCTCCGCATTGCCGAGCCGGCCGATCACCCACAGATCGGCCAGGCCGAACAGGGCCGTCGCGACATTGGTCAGCATCGAGGGAAGGGCGATTGCCCAGATCGCGCGGTGCAGTCCGGTCTGCCTTTCGATGGTCGCCAAGGCAGCCCCCCGCGCGCTAAGAGGAGCGCGAATCCCGTTCAATGAGGCAAAACGCAAATGAAATTCTTCGTCGACACCGCCGACACCGCCGAGATCAGGGACCTTGCCGCGACCGGCCTGCTCGACGGAGTGACCACCAATCCGAGCCTGGTCCACAAGGCCGGCCGCGATTTCCTCGAAGTGGTGAGGGAGATCTGCTCGATCGTCCCCGGCCCGGTCTCCGCCGAGGTGGTGGCGACCGAGCATGAGGCGATGATGCGCGAGGCCGATATACTCCGGAAGATCGCCGACAATATCACGGTCAAGGTGCCGCTGACCGTCGACGGCCTCAAGACCTGCAAGGCGCTCACCGGTGACGGAACTATGGTCAACGTCACGCTCTGCTTCACCGCCAACCAGGCCTTGCTCGCCGCCAAGGCCGGAGCCACCTTCATCTCGCCCTTCGTCGGCCGGCTCGACGATATCGGCACCGAGGGGATGGAGATCATCTCCGATATCCGCCTCATTTACGACAATTACGGATTCGAGACCCAGATCCTGGTCGCGAGCGTCCGCCACCCGATACACATCCTCGAATCCGCCAAGATTGGCGCCGACGTGATGACCGCTCCGCCGGCCGTGATCCGCCAATTGTTCAATCATCCGCTTACCGACAAGGGTCTCGCGGCCTTCCTCGCCGACTGGCAGAAAACTGGGCAGACGATCGGGTGACGGGCGGGGCAGCCGCATTCCTGCCCGTCGAACCCTCGCCGTCATTGCGAGCGGAGCGAAGCAATCCAAAGCGGCCTCCGAGTTCCACTGGATTGCTTCGTCGCTGCCGCGAAGCGGCAGTTCATCCTGAGCGACGCCGCAGGCGGCGTCGAAGGGCTCCTCGCAATGACGGAGAATTCAGGTCCGGAACACCGGGCTGAACGTCAGGTCGATCTCGTTGACCCTATGAGCGGCGAAAGCAGGCGGGATCCGGACCGGCGCGCAGCGGATCACCGCCATCCGCGCCGCCTCGGCCATCCGCTCGGCATAGAGCCGGTTGCCGTCGGTGACTCCGACCTGCTCGACCAGCTCCGGCGGCCCGATCAGCGATCCGTCGGGCCCGTAGCGGACTCGAAGCCTGGTCGAGATGGTGCGCGCCGCGCCGGTGATCTTCGGCGATCGGTAGCAGGGCTGGATCTGGCGGGCCGTGTTCAGCTCGAAGCTTCGGATCTCGGCCGGGGCGATCCGGACCGAGTCCGCCCCGGCGCAGGCAGCGGCCGGCAGCGTAAGTGGAAGCAGAATCCAGGTCTTGCCCATCGCGGTAACCGGATAGCAGGTTAAAGCTCAGTTCGCTCACCCGCAATGGACAGGGCCGCCTTCGAAAGTGCACGAGCCGAAGCAAATCTCCACGTCATTGCGAGCGCAGCGAAGCAATCCAGTACCCAGCCTGTCCCTGATGGCGGCTTTGCTGGATTGCTTCGTCGCTCCGCTCCTCGCAATGACGGCGAACGGCCAGCCTCAATCCCGGGGCACCGGCAGCGCCAGGATCGCCTCGAGCGCCGGATCGCGCTTCGCCAGATAGGCGGCGAAGCTGGGCGGGATGTAGAGCTCGGGCGCGATCCAGCTCCTCTGATCCTGCGGGAAGCTGCTCTGCCACTGCAGGTTCGAGACGTTCACGACCAGCTTGCTGTAGGGGAGGGTGAAGGGGTGCTCCTCGCCGGTGAAATTGGGGCTCGATCCGGTCGGCTCGCCGACGAACACCGCCTCGGTGAAGCGATCGAGCAATGAAGCGAAATTCTGCGCGGCGGAGAAGGTGCGCCCGCCGATCAGCACGTAGAGCCGTCCCCTGCGATTGATCTTGTCCGAGCGCAGGATCGCCGCAAGCAGCGGGGTCAGCAAATAGGTGTTGCCGCCATTGTTCCAGCGCAGGTCGATCACCAGCCGGTCGACCGGCCTGGCGGCGATCGCGGCCGCGAGCCGGTCGGAGAAAGCGGCGAGCGTCTCGGCTTTGTCGTCGCGGATGGTGTTGAAGGCGAAATAGACGGTGCGCGAATCCGGGAGATAGTCGAACCAGTAATTTCTTCCCGGATCGCGCAGGTAGAGCGGGTTGGGGCCCGGCCTGGTCTGGCCGAGATTGACCCAGCCGGCCGGGTTGGGCTTGTCGTTCCAGATATTTGGGTGTGTCGTGTCCGATCCCAGCCCGGCGTCGATCCGCCTCCCGTCCGGCATCACTACGGCGAGCGTGGCTCCGTCGCGGTGCGCGACCAGCCCGGACGCTGCCAGAAGCGCGGTGTAGCGAAGCCGGTTCGCCGCCTGGACTCGAAGCCACGGCCCTTCATTGTCGCGGCTGATCCCTTCCGAGAGCGCGGCCACGATCGTCTCGATCGGCCGCCCGTCCATTGCGATCAGCCTGCCTCCGAGCATGCCGCGGAGGTTGGGATCGGCGACGGCGGTGAGGAAAATGCCTTCCTCGAACGCCTGGAACTGGACCGGAAGGGTGAGCGCCCAGTCGGCGCTGTTGCCGAACATCACGCCGCTATGGCCGTCGCCGATTCCGCGAAGGATGGCCGTCAGCTCGATCGCCAGCCGGGCGTCGGTCCGGCTCGGCGCCGAGGCCGCGAGCGCCTCGAACTTCTGCTCGAACCAGCTCCTCGGATGAAGCCGGTACGGCGCGGCGCCGATCCGGTCGATCTGCCAGAGCAGGAAGCGGAGATCCTGCCGCCAGCCTTCCTCGCGCGACAGCGACTTCGGGTCGGCGGCGATCGGCACCAGTCGGGCGAAACGCGGGTCGCCGCGCAGCGCGGCGAGGTTGCCATCGGTCCGAAGCAGCTCCAGGTCGAGGAAGCCCATCGCCAGCGCCCGTTCGAGCGCCGCGAACGCCGCGTCGCGCTCGCCGAGCAGGGCATGAGCGCAGGCGATATTGTACATATTGTTCGCCGGCCGGCCGTAACCGAGCGCGACCGCTTTTTCGAACGCGGGGATCGCCGCCCGATAATCGCGAGAGCGGTAGAGCGCGTTGGCGAGCCGGTCCCAATAGCGGCCCTCGACCGGATTGGCGGCCACCACGTCGCGCCACAAGGAAGCCGCCGCCGGCCAGTCGCTCGCCCCGCTTCTCTGCTCCGCTCGGTCGACCAAAGCGAGGAAGTCGCGAGAAGGCATCGGCCGGGTCTGGGCGGCGACCGGCGACGCGGCGATCATCGCCGCCAGCAATGCCGTAACGGCGGTCCGCTTATTCAGCCTCCACGCGTTTCTGCTCTTCATCATTCGGCTTGCCATATTCCAGCCTCTCGGAAAGGATCGCTTTCTTGTCAGGGGTTCGGGCCGATGACTCCAGCGGCGATTCGTGAACGGACACTTTTGCTTCGCGAGCGGGGACCCGAGGGACCCGCGGCCTCCGCACGGCTCGCCGGTTTCGCCCGCCGCCACCGCCCGACCTGGGCGATCGCCGCCGTCGGAGCGATCCTGCTGGGCGGTGTCGGAGCGTTCGAGACCGGCGAAGCCGCGCCCTGGACGCTCTATTCCTATTGGGCGGTCCTGATGTTCGCCGGCGGCGCTCTGTGCGCGGCGCTGACCGACCGGCTCGATATGTTTGGAATGCTGAAAGGGCGTCCGGTCCACGCCGTCATCGCTCTGATCCTCATCGTCAACACGGCGATGACTCCTCTCGTTTACGCGCTGAGCGGCTGGGCGCTCGGCGGGGCCTGGGAGCTCGAGCGGCTGCCGCATCTCTGGTCGCAGGGCCTGTTCATCATCCCCGTCTTCCTCGCTCTCCAGCTCGTCCTCGAGCGCCGGTTCGAGCCGGCCGGCGCGCCGCGCCCGGCCGAAACGGCCTCCCCGCCGGCGCCCTCGTTCATCCCGCCCGCCTTGCGCGGCGCGGAGCTGCTCGCGATCGAGGCCGAGGATCATTATCTCCGCCTTCACACCGATCGGAGCTCGGCTTTGATCCTGATGCCTTTGTCCGAGGCCGTGGCTCAGCTCGAGGGCGCCGACGGACTGCGCACGCACCGGTCCTGGTGGGTGGCACGCGCGGCGGTGATCGGCGTTGCGCGCGGCAAGGGGCGGGCCCAGCTGACCCTGAAGAACGGGCTCAAGGCGCCGGTCAGCCGGACCTATGCGCCCGACCTTCGCGGCGCGGGCTGGTTCTGAGGCGGGGCGCCGGGCGTCCGCCGGAGCGATTCATCGCACGGGAATAGCATCTTAACCATCTTACGGTTAAGCTCGGCGGCGATGGGGACGGTAATCAACTTCGAGGACCATGCGGTCGCGAGGCTTCAGGCGCGGGTCGCCGCGGCCGAGGAGGCCAATCAGGACCTGATCGCCTTCGCCCGCGGCCATAGCGGCGCGGTCGCCTCGATCCACCAGGCGGTGCTCGCCGCGGTCGAGGCCGAGGGCTTCGACCATCTCATCCATATCGTTACCCAGGAATGGCCGCAGATCCTCGGCCTCGACGCGGTCGCGGTCGCTCTGTTCGTCGGCGACAAGGGCATGCGCGCCGACGCCTCGGGTCTCCAGTTCGTCGACCCGCGGGTGATCCGCCGCTCGATCGCCGGCTTCGATGGAGTCGTCCTCCGCGGGGTCAAGAGAGGCCATCCTTTGTTTGGGCCGGCCTGCGACCTGATCCGGGCCGAGGCCCTGGTCCGGCTCGACAGCGAGGCGCCTCTGCCGAGCGGCCTGCTCGCTTTGGGCCAGCGCGAGGCGCAGGGCTTCGAGACTCGGCACGGCTCGGAGCTTCTCGTCTTCCTCGGCCGGGTCCTCAGCCGCTGCATGGGCCGGTGGCTGATACCTTAGCTTCCGCCGCCGACCATCCGGCGCGCGACCTCGCTTTTCGCTGGCAGCAGCATCTCGCTCAGAACCGCAGGCGTTCGCCGCACACCGTGCGCGCCTACGCCGCCACCGCATACCGCCTGATCGACTTCCTCGGCCCGCATCTCGGCGGCAGCGTCGACGCCTCGGCGCTGGCCGGCCTCGCCGCGTCGGACCTGCGCGCCTTCCTGACCAGCCGGCGCGCCGCGGGCCTGGGCAATTCATCCGCGGCGCGCGAACTCTCGGCGATCCGCTCCTTTCTCGCCTTCGCCGCGGCGGAGCAAGGCGGGGAGGCGAGCCTGCCGCGGCTCAAGGGCCCGAAGCGCCCGCGCAGCGTCCCCCGGCCGATCTCGCCCGACGAGGCGGTGGCTCTGGCCGAGGAGGTCGGCGAGGATGCAGTCCAGCCCTGGATCGCCGCCCGCGACCTCGCCGTCCTGCTTCTGCTCTACGGCTCGGGCCTCCGCGTCGCCGAGGCGCTCGGCCTGACCGGCGCCGCGCTGCCGCTCGGCCCGTCGATCCAGGTCATGGGCAAGCGCAACAAGACGCGGATCGTGCCCCTGCTCGATCCGGTCCGCGAAGCGATCGAGAGCTATCTGGCGCTCTGCCCGTGGCCGCCGGCGAAAGACGCGCCTCTGTTCCGCGGCGCGCGCGGCGGGCCGCTGAACGGCGAGCTGCTCCGCCGCGCGGTGCGCAAGGCGCGGGCGCGGCTCGGCCTCTCCGACCGGACCACTCCGCATGCGCTCCGCCACAGCTTCGCCACCCATTTGCTCGGCCGCGGCGCCGACCTGCGCTCGCTCCAGGAGCTGCTCGGCCATGCCAGCCTGTCCTCGACCCAGATCTACACCGCGGTCGACACCGCCCATCTGATGGACGTCTACCGCAACGCGCATCCGCGGGCTTAGGCTCGGCCCGTCATTGCGAGCGAAGCGAAGCAATCCAGAGCGGACTTTGAGGCCCACTGGATTGCCGCGTCGCTACGCTCCTCGCAATGACGAGGAACCCTACTCCCCCTCCGGATGCCTTTTCCGCCAGGTGAGCTGGCGCCAGGCATAGGCCAGCACGATCAGGACGATGATCGCCATCGAGAGCGGCCCGAGCACCTTCTGGATGTCTTGAAAGGCGCGGCCGAGCCCCCAGCCGGCGCCGGCGAGCATGGCTGTCCATAGGGCCGTGCCGATCGTCGACCAGATCAGGAAGGTCTTCAGCCGCATGTTGAGCAGGCCGGCCGGGATCGAGATGATCGATCGCAGGGTCGGAAGCAGCCTGGCGACGCCGACGAGCCAACCGCCGTGGCGCGCGAACAGCCGCTCCGATTTCTGTACATCGTCCCAGTCCATGGTGAGCCAGCGGCCGTAGCGCTGGATCCAGGGTTTGAAGCGAAGGATTCCGATGACTCGGGCAACCGCGTACCAGAAGAGATTGCCGAGCATCGCTCCGGCGGTGCCGCTGGCGATCACGCCCCACAGATTGAGCTTGCCGGTGGCCGCCTCCACACCGGCGAGCGGCATGATCACTTCGGACGGGATCGGCGGAAAGATCGTCTCGAGCAGCATCAACAGGAAGACGCCGGTATAGCCGCCGTCCTTGATCAATTGGGTCATCCAGTCGGTCATTTCGGGATCAGGCGAGCTTCGACTCGATGGCGTCCCAGATCAGGCCGGGCGTGTCGGTACCGTTGAACCGGTCGATCGCGACGATCCCGGTCGGCGAGGTGACGTTGATCTCGGTCAGCCATTTGCCGCCGATCACGTCGATGCCGACGAAGAGCAGGCCGCGCGCCTTGAGCTCGGGGCCGAGCGCCGCGCAAATCTCCTTCTCGGTCTCGCTAAGCCCGGTCTTCGCCGCCACTCCGCCGACCGCGAGGTTGGAGCGTATCTCGCCCTCGCCGGGGATCCGGTTGACCGCTCCGGCGACCTCGCCGTCGACGAGCACGATCCTCTTGTCGCCCTCGGCGATCTCGGGGACGAAGGCCTGGACGACGTGCGGCTCCCGATAGGTCGCGTTGAAGGTCTCGATCAAGGAAGCGAGATTGGCGCCGTCGCTGCCGATCTTGAACACCGCTTTGCCCGCATTGCCGTGGAGCGGCTTGATCACGATCGTGCCATGCTCGGCGAGGAATTTGCGGGTCAGGCCGACCGAGCGGGTCAATACGGTCGGCGGCATGAATCGGGCGAAGTCCAGAACCCAGATCTTCTCGGGCGCGTTGCGGACCGAGGCCGGATCGTTGACGACCAGAGTCTCACCCTGGATCCGCTCGAGCAGATGGGTGGCGGTGATGTAGCCGAGGTCGAACGGCGGATCCTGGCGCATCAGCACGACGTCGACGTCGCGGCCGAGATCGATGATTTGAGGTTCGCCGAAGCTGTAATGATCGCCTTCGACGGCGCGGACCTCGACCGGATTGGCCATCGTGCACAGCCGCCCCTCGGCCCAGCTCAGATCCTCCGGCGCGTAATGGAACAGGCGGTGGCCGCGCTTCTGGGCGCCGAGCATGATCGCGAAGGTGGAATCGCCGGCGATGCTGATCCGGTCGAGCGGATCCATCTGGACGGCGACGCGCAAGGCCATTTCAATCCTCTCGTTAAAGACGGCGCCGCCCTAAAGCGCGCCGGTCCCCCTGTCACTCCACTCTCACTCCGCTCCCAGCGAGCCGAGTCCGACATTGGTCGGGACCATCGCCTCCATCAACACCACGCCGGAGTCGTTGCGGATGAGAACCTTGCGTTCGCCCTTGCCATCCGGGTGGACGCAGGCGGCGTGCAAGGCCAGGGTCTGGGCGAAGCCGGCATGCTGGTCGCCCATCGCCATCCACAGATCCTGCGGGATGGTGGCGTTGCCCATATCGTCATAGTCGATCGCGCCCCTGGCCCCGATTTGCTTGAGCGCCGCGGCCGTCTGGGCGCAGACCTTCGCAGGGGGCGCCGGCACCTGGACATTCTCGAGATCGCCCGGAAGCGAGCTGGACGGCGACTGGCTGCCGCAGCCCGCGATCAGGAGCAGGGCTGGAAGGAGGGCAAGGCGCATAGGATCGACTCCGTTCTGGATTCAGCCCCGCCAGACGTCGGCGAGGTGGCGGGGAAAGCGGCGCGGGACGACGAACATCGCGTCGATGCGCAGATCGTCGCCGGGCCGGGCGAAGCGCGGCGCGAGCGCCTCGGCGGCGGCGGCGACCCGGCGAAGGCGGTAATCGTCGAGCGCGAGATCGGCCTGCTCGAGGCTCGAGCGTGCCTTGACCTCGATGAAGGCGACAATCGTCCCGCGCCGGGCGATCAGGTCGACCTCGCCGAGCGGCGTCCGGGCGCGTCGGGCGAGGATGTGCCAGCCCTTCAGCCTCAGCCACCAGGCGGCGATGGTCTCGGCACGGCGGCCGCCGCGCTCGGCCCGCTGTCGGTTCATTCGGGACGCTTCACTTCAGCTCCAGCGCCCGCTCGTAAGCGCGGCGGCGGGGCAGGCCGAGCCGCTCCGCCACCTCGGCCGCGGCGCGCGACGGCGAGAGCCGGGCCATCGCCTCGCGCAACGCCGAGTCGAGATCGGCCTCGTCGGCGGGCGCGGCCTCGCCGGGCGGAGCGACGACGATGACGATCTCGCCCTTGGGCGGAGCCTCGGAATAAAGGGCGGCGAGCTCGGCGAGCGTGCCGGTGACGGTCTCCTCGAATTTCTTGCTGATCTCCCGCGCCACCGCGGCTTCGCGCGGGCCGAGCGCCTCGGCCAGAGCGGCGAGCATTGCTCCGAGCCGGGGCCCGCTTTCGTACAGGACGAGGGTGGCGCGAACCGATGCGACCTCGGCGATCGCGGCGGTGCGGGCGCCCGCCTTGGCGGGAAGGAAGCCTAGGAACAGGAAGCGGTCGGTCGGGAGCCCGGCCAGGGTCAGCGCCGCGACCGCCGCGCAGGGCCCCGGAATCGTGACGATCGGGATTCCCGCCGAGCGCGCGTCGCGCACCAGCTTGTACCCGGGATCGGAGATTAGCGGGGTCCCCGCATCCGAGACCAGGGCCACCGCCCTGTCGGCCATCCGAGCGATCAGCCCGGGCCTGACCCGATCGGCATTATGGTCGTGATAAGGGGTCATCGGTTTGCGGACCCCGATATGGGCAAGCAGCTTCGCCGTCACCCGGCTGTCCTCGACCGCGATCAGATCGGCTTCGGCGAGAATCGAGGCGGCCCGCGGCGAGAGATCGGAGAGATTGCCGATCGGCGTTGCAACGATGTAGAGGCCGGGGCTGAGCTTCATAGGATCAGGGTCATGGCAGAGCAGATGCATCGGCCGCAAGCGCGCCGCTCCTTCCTCCTCGTCGCCGCCGCCTCGATCCTCGCGGTCGGCCTCGCCGGCTGTCAGCTGGTGCCCAAGCCCCGGCCCGAGCCGCAGCCCGAGCCGCCCAGGCCCGAACCGCCCAAGCCCGAGCCCGAAGCCCCGGGCCCGCGCCTTCCGCCGGACGAGACCCGCAACCGAGTCGCGGTGCTGGTCCCGCTGACCGGCGCCAATGCCGGAGTCGGCCAGTCGATCGCCAACGCCGCCAACCTCGCTCTGCTCGACAGCGGCGGCGAGCGGATCCGGATCACCGTCTACGACACCGCCAAGAGCGGAGCGGCGGCCGCCGCCAACGAGGCGCTGGCCGACGGCAACGGCCTGTTCCTCGGGCCTTTGCTCGCTGAGGATGCGCGGACGGTGGCGCCGATCGCGCTTCGCGCCCACGTCCCAGTCATCGCTTTCTCCAACGACGTCAGCATCGCCGGCCCTGGAGTCTATGTGATGGGCTTCACGCCCGGCCAGTCGATCGGCCGGGTCGTCGAACATGCCCGCTCGCGCGGCGCCGAGCGCTTCGCCGCGATCATCCCGGAGGGCACCTACGGAACCCGCGCATCGCAGGCCATGGCGCAGGCCGTTCTCAATGCCGGCGGCAAGCTGGTCGGATCGCAAAGCTATGATCGCGGCCCGGGAGCGCTGCGCACCGCGATCAGCCGGCTCAACGCGGCCGGGGGCTACGACGCGATCCTGATCGCCGACGGCGGCCGAATCGCCGCGCTCGCCGCGCCGATCATCCGGAGCGGCGGCTCGCCGGCCGCGCGGCTGCTCGGCACCGAATTGTGGGCGACCGAGAGCGATCTCGGCCGCACCCCGGCGCTTCGCGGCGCTTATTATGCGAGCGTCGGCGATGCGATGTTCAACCAGCTTCGAAGCCGCTACCGCGCCCGCTACGGCGCCAACCCCTATCGCCTCGCGAGCCTCGGCTACGACGCGGTTCTGCTCGCGGTCCGGATCGGCAAGGACTGGCGGGTCGGCCGCGCCTTCCCCGAAGGCCTGCTCCGCGATCCGGGCGGGTTCGCCGGAGTCGACGGCGCCTTCCGCTTCGGCCGTGACGGAGTGGCGGAGAGGTCGCTCGAAGTGCTCGAGATCACGGCGACCGGGACCGCGATCGTGTCGGCGGCGCCGAGGGGGTTCGAGTGAGAGGCGCTGTCGCGATTAGGTAATCAGCTCGCCGAGCAGCCGGTCCAGTACGAGCATCCCGGCGGGTGTCGCCCGGAGCCGATCGGCCTCGACGGCGAGCAGTCCCTGCTCCGCAAGCCGCTCGGCGGCCCGCTCATCCACCAGCGACCGGACCCGCTCCAACGCGACTCCTTCGTTCAGCCGGAGCCCCATCAGCAAAGTCTCAAGCCGCCGGTCGCGCTCGCTGAGCTCCGAATCTTCCTCGACCCCATTGCCCTTCCTGCCGATCGCGGCGAGCCAGTTCTCGGGCTTGCGGTGGCGGCGGGTGGCGACGGTGCCTCGCCGGCCGTGAGCGCCGGGGCCGATCCCGAGATAGGGACGGTAGCGCCAGTAGATGAGATTGTGGCGGCTCTCCTCGCCGGGCCGGGCATGATTGGAGATCTCGTAGGCGGGCAGGCCGGCCGCCTCGGTCATCCCGCGGGTCAGCTCGTAGAGGGCGGCGCCATGATCCGGAGCGGCCGCTTCGAGCTCGCCTTTGGCGGCGAGCGCGGCGAATCGGGTGCCGGGCTCGATGGTCAGCTGGTAGAGCGAGAGATGGCCGGTGCCGAAGCCGAGCGCCCGGCCGAGCTGGGCGGCCCAGTCGCGTTCGGACTGGCCCGGCAAGGCATAGATCAGGTCGAAGCTGACCCGCTCGAACGAATCCTGCGCCGTCGCCAGCGCCGCCAGACCCTCGGCGCTGTCGTGGGCCCGGCCGAGAAAGCGCAGAGCCTCGTCGTCGAGCGACTGAAGGCCGAGCGAGACCCGGTTGACTCCGGCCGCCGCGAGGTCGGCGAAGCGCGCCGCCTCGACCGAGGAGGGATTGGCCTCGAGCGTGATCTCGACGTCGGGTGCGAACCCCCAATGCGCCTCGGCCGCCTCGATCAGCGCAGCGACGGTGGCCGGCGGCATGAGGGAAGGGGTGCCGCCGCCGAAAAAGATCGAGCCGAGCGGGCGACGCGCAAAGGTCCCGGCCTCCCAGGCGAGATCGGCGAGCAGAGCCTGGCGCCATTCATCCTGGTCGACCGAGGCCCGGACGTGGGAGTTGAAATCGCAATAAGGGCATTTCGAGACGCAGAACGGCCAGTGGATGTAGAGGGCCAATAGCCCCTCCCCTTCAGGGGAGGGGTTGGGGTGGGGCCGTGAAGGAGCGCCGAGACTCCCCCACCCCCGGCCCCTCCCCTGAAGGGGAGGGGAGATGTTCACTCGATCAAAGCCGCGACCAGCTTTCGGAACGCGTCCGCGCGGTGGCTGATCGCATATTTCTCGTCCGGGTCCATCTCGCCGAAGGTGCGGTCGTGGCCGATCGGCTGGAACATCGGATCGTAGCCGAAGCCGTTGGAGCCGCGCGGCGGCCAGACCAGTGTCCCCTCGACCCGGCCTTCGAACGTCTCCGCCCGGCCGTCCGGCCAGCAGACGCAGAGCGCGCAGACGAAATGGGCGTTGCGGCCGGCTTCCTCGTCTTTCTTCTCGAGCTCGGCCTGGACCTTCCGCATCGCGAGGTTGAAATCGCGCTCGCCCTGGACCTCGCCCGGTCCGGCCGCCGGCGGCACCGAAGGATCGACGATCGCCCAGCGCGCGCTGTGGATTCCCGGCCGGCCCTCGAGCGCGTCGACGCACAGCCCGCTGTCGTCGGCGATCGCCGGCATTCCGGCGAGGTCGGCCGCCTGGCGCGCCTTCAGATCGGCATTGTCGACGAAGGTCGCGCCGATCTCGTCGGGCTCGGGCAGATCGAGATCGGCGGCCGAAACCGGTTCGATCCCGTAAGGGCCGAGCAAGTCGGCGATCTCGCGCACCTTGCCCTGATTGTGGCTGGCGATGACCAGCTTGCCGGGTTTGAGCTTCCTCATCGGCCGGTCGCCCCCCTTGTAGCGGCTTCCTGTGCCGCGAAAATCTCGGAGCAGCCGATCCGGGCGAGCCGGAGCAGCCTCAGCAGGCCTTCCTCGTCATAGCATTCGCCCTCGGCGGTGACCTGCGCCTCAACGATATTGCCGTCGGAAGTGAGCACGAAATTGCCGTCCGCGCCGGCGGTCGAATCCTCTTCGTAATCCAGGTCGAGCACGGCGGCTCCGCCATGGATGCCGCAGCTCACCGCGGCGACCTTCTGGCGGATCGGGTCGCTCTCGATCGCCCTGGCGGCGATCAGCCCGTCGACCGCGATCCGGAGCGCCACCCATGCGCCCGAGATCGCCGCGGTGCGGGTTCCGCCGTCGGCCTGGATGACGTCGCAATCGAGGATGATCTGGCGCTCGCCGAGCTTTTCGAGGTCGACGACGGCGCGGAGCGAGCGGCCGATCAGCCGCTGGATCTCCTGGGTCCGGCCCGATTGCTTGCCGCCCGCCGCCTCGCGGCGGCCGCGGGTGTGGGTGGCGCGTGGAAGCATGCCATATTCGGCCGTGACCCAGCCGCGGCCCTTGCCTCGAAGCCAGGGCGGAAGTCCGCCCTCGACCGAGGCGGTGCAGAGCACGCGGGTGTCGCCGAAGCTGATCAGGCAGCTTCCCTCGGCGTGGCGGGTATGGCCCGCCTCGATGATGATCTCCCGCATCTGGTCTGGGGCGCGGCCGGATGGGCGCATGTCGCTTACTCTCCTGAAGTCGCGCGGGCTGTAGACAGGGGCGGTCAAGCGGTCCAGTCCGAAGCAGGCGGTATGCGTTGCCCGACGCGACGCGCCGGCCTGGTGGGAGGGACGTAGAGATGAAGATGCTGGTCACGATCCTTGGTGTGCTGTGCGTGTTGGTGGGCCTGCTGTGGATAGGGCAGGGGTTCGGAATCGTCCGCTGGCCGGCCTCGAGCTTCATGATCGACATGCGTCCCTGGGCGTTTCGCGGCGGAGCTCTGGCCGTCGTCGGGCTGGTGCTGATCTGGTTCGGACGGAAACGGTGATGCGATGAGAAAATATGCCATTGCGGCGGTCCTGTTCGCCTTGCCGGCCTGCGCGGCGGCCGCTCCTCGCGGCCGTTCGGTCCAGACCATCAGCTACGAGACCGGGCCCTGCTTCGGCGCCTGTCCGGTCTTTCTGGTCACGGTCGATTCCGACGGCAGCGGCGCTTTCGAAGGCCGCCGGTTCACCGCCGTGACCGGCCGTCGGACCTTCCGGATCACGCCCGCCCAGTTCCGGGCCTTCGCCGCCCGGCTCGAGCCGCTCCGGCCGGCGAGCGGATCGGTCCGCTATTCGGGCTCGCCTCTGTGCCGCTCAATGGCCACCGATCTGCCCTCGGTCGACGTCAAGTGGCGAAGCCGCCGCGGCGAGCAGCATCTCTATTTCTATTATGGCTGCGACATGCAGGAGCGCCAGGCCATGGCCGAGCGGCTGAGAAGGGCGACGGAGCTTCTTCCGATCAGCCCGTTCGTTCGGGGCGGGCACTGAGTGGCTCTGCTTCCCCTCTCCCGAGGGGATGGCCGGTTGAGCGCGCCGGCGGCCGCGCTTACATCCGCCACATGAATTCGACGCCCGTCAGCGAGATGACCGAGCGCGCCCGGGACGTGTTCCGGATGGTGGTCGATTCCTACCTCGCCGCCGGAGCGCCGGTCGGGTCGCGGACCATCTCGAGGCTGCCCGGAGTCAATCTCTCGCCCGCCTCGATCCGCAACGTCATGCAGGATCTCGAGGAACTGGGCCTGCTCAGCCACCCGCACACATCGGCCGGAAGGGTTCCGACCGAGAGCGGGCTTCGCCTGTTCGTCGACGGCATGATGCAGGCGGCGGCTCCGAGCCAGGAGGAGAAAGCGGCGATCGAGGGGCGGCTCGAGAAAGGCGGGCCGATCGAGGAAGCCCTCGCGGCGGCGACGACGGCTCTGTCGGGCCTCTCGGCCTGCGCCGGGATCGTGCTGGTGCCCAAGCACGAGCCGGTGCTCCGCCAGCTCGGCTTCGTGCCTCTGTCGCCCGGCCAGGCGCTCGCGGTGATGGTCGGAAGCGAGGGCAGCGTCGAAAATCGGGTCATCGACCTGCCGGCCGGAGTCACGCCCTCGGCGCTCGCCGAGATCGGCAATTATGTCAGCTCGCGGCTCTCCGGCCTGACTCTCCACCAGGCCCAGGCGCGGCTCGCCGAGGAGATCGCCGCCGGCGAGGCCGCGCTCGACAAGGCGTCGCAGGAATTGATCGCCCGCGGCCTGGCGAGCTGGTCTCGTGACGGCAGCCAGCGCCCGGTGCTGATCGTCCGCGGCCAGGCCAATCTGATCGACCAGGCTGCCGCCGCCGATCTCGAGCGGGTCCGGCAATTGCTCGAGGAGCTCGAGGGCAAGGAAGAGATCGTCCGGCTGCTCGACAGCGCCCGCGCCGGGCAGGGGATGAAGATTTTCATCGGATCGGAAAACAAGCTGTTCGCGTTGTCCGGTTCGTCGGTGATCGCCGCGCCCTATCGCGGCGGCGACGGCAAGGTGGTCGGAGTGGTCGGAGTGATCGGCCCGACCCGGTTGAACTATGCGCGGGTCGTTCCCATGGTGGATTTCACCGCGCAGGCATTATCGAGATTGATGACATGAACGAAGAGCAGGAAGTGCAGGACGAGATCGGCGAAGAGCAGGGCGCGGGCGCGCCCGGCGACGGGGAAGGCGATGGCCAGGAGCTCGATCGGCTCGCCGAATTGGTCAAGGAGCTCGAGGAGGTCCGGCAGCACGTCCTCTACGCCCAGGCCGAGACCCAGAATGTCCGCCGCCGGCTCGAGCAGGAGAAGCAGAACGCCGCCGCTTATGCGGCGACCGGCTTCGCCCGCGACATGCTTTCGGTGAAGGACAATCTCGAGCGCGCGCTCGCCGCCGTGCCCGAGGAGCAGCGCTCCGACGACAAGCTCGGCCCGCTCGTCACCGGAATCGAGGCAACCGCCCGCGAGCTCGAGGCGGCACTCCAGCGCAACGGAATCACCCGGATCGAGGCGATGGGCCAGCCGCTCGATCCGCACCGCCACCAGGCGATGATCGAGATCCCGTCCGACGAAGCCGAGCCCGGCACGATCGTCCAGGAGCTTCAGTCCGGCTACATGATCAAGGACCGGCTGCTTCGGCCGGCCTTGGTCGGGGTTGCGAAGAAGGGCTAGGCAGTCGCGGAGCCGGCGGCTTTGACGCTGGCCGCGATATGCTTTTCAAGAGCGGCGAGATAATCCTTGGCCGCAATTGGACGGAAGTCGTGGATCGGGTGATTGGCCTTGGTCCGGTCGCATTTGCTGCAGGCGATCACGAGGTTGTGCAGCATACCCGATCCCCCCCGGCTCTTGGGGACTACATGGTCCCGGTGAGCGCCTTGAAGAGACAAGGCCTGTGGGGTGAATTTGGTAGGACAATAGAAGCATTTGCCGCCATATCGCGCGAAGGCGCGGCCCAAAGCGTCGAGCGCTCCAGAAGCAGGCGCATCGCAACCCTTCACCCGGTAAAGCGGAGCGCGATTCTGGTCGAGCCGCACAAACTCAAGCTTGTCATAGGGCGCGCCGTCCAGTGGGTGAGCGGCGATGCGATCGATATTGGTCATGAAGCTTGCTTAGCCGCGACGGGTAAATGATCGATTGCGGCGCGACCGCTCTCAAGCATCCTCGTGCATGTCGATCTCGCGCACGCGGCGGCGCTGGCGGGCGGTGTCGACGAGGCGGCGGATCTGCTCGCGCCGCTCCTGCGCCTTCTGAATCTCGGGCATGACCAGGTCGAGATATTTGGTCGTCTCGTCGCTCGAGGTGATCGTGATCCGGCCGATCCCGCCGATCTGGTTGAGGAGCGAGAAGTCGATTCTTATGTCCTTCACCCGGTAGAGCTCGACCTCGTCGATGCTCTTGAAGATGATCCCGCGCCGGATGATCAGCCGCTCGGCGGTCAGCTCGTAGGTGGCGGCGAGGTTCGCGAACCATTTCACCGCGACGATGACGAGGGCGATCGCGACGAGGGCGAGCGGCCAGAGGCCGAGGTTCGGCAGGTTCATGACCGCAAGGACGATCCCGGCGAGGCCGAGCAACACTGTACCGAGGCCCGCGGCGGTCGCGATCAGCCAGCCCCAGGTCGACGAGCGGAAGCAGTCCAGCACCTCATCCATTGCATTTCCCTCCCAGCGTGCCGCTCTTCATATCGCGTTCGTCTAGGCTTGCCAGCCTAGACCGCGATCAGCCCAGATTCATTCCTCTCGTCATTGCGAGCGGAGCGAAGCAATCCAGTTGGGCCTCCGAGACCCGCTGGATTGCCGCCCTTCGACGCCGCCTGCGGCGTCGCTCAGGACAGGCTACGCTTCGCTCCTCGCAATGACGATCAACCTAAGATCGTCATGCTTTAGTGAACCGACCGGTTCTGCACCTCGCCCTTGCTTGCCAGCGAGAATCGCGGCTCCACCGCCGGAAGCGTGCCAGTCAGCAGCCGGGCGGCGTAGCGGCCGACCGCGGGGCCGTGCTTGAAGCCGTGGCCCGAGCCGGCTCCGACCAGAAGCAGGTTGGGCCGGTCGGGATGGAAATCGATCAGGAAGTCGCCGTTGGCGCTGTTCTCATATTGGCAGACCCGCGATTCGTTGAGCGGCCGATCGGCGAGCGAGGGGAATCGGCGGTCGATGAAGGCACGGATCTCGGCAAGCGCCGCTTCGCTATGTTTGCGGTCGCCTTCGTCCGGATCGATCGGCGGTCCGTGCCGGTCGTGAGCGATCTTGACTCCGCGCCCTTCGAGATCGGGAAAGCCGTAATAGATGTCGCCGCCGTTGAAATCGGCCCAGCCGGGAAATCGGTCCGGCTCGAAGCTTCGGTCGCCGGCTTTCGGGGCGAAGAAGAAGACCTCCTGCCGGGTCGGGAAAATCCGGCTTCCGAGCAGGGCCGGAAACAGTTTGGGCAGCCAGGGACCGCAGGCGAAGACGAAACGTCCCGCGGCGATCCTCTCGCCCGAGACGAGCTCGACATGGCGAAGCGCTCCGCTCTCTGCGGTAGGCGGCCTGACCGCCGCCCGGCGATAGTCGCCGCCGGCCGCGACGAACTCGGCGACCAGGGTCTGGACTGCCCGCCGCGCCATCAGAGCGCCGAATTGCGGCTCGTACAGCCCGACCTCGATCCCGTCGAAGTCGATCTGCGGGAAGCGCCGGCTCATCGCTCGCCGGTCCAGTATCTCGGTCGGAAGCTTGAGCCGGCGGTGGGCGGCGATCGTCTCGGTCACATAATCCTCGCGCCGCTCGAAGAAGAACAGGATCCCGCAGCGGTGGAGAAGCGGAAGCCCGGCGCGGGCGGAAAGGGCGGCCCACTCGTCGAGCGAGTCCAAGGCCATTCGGGTATAGACCTGGTCGGCGCCGTAGCTTCCCCGGGTCAGCCGGGATTCGCCGCCGGACGAGGCGCGCGCATTGGCCGGCGCCCAGGCGTCGAGCAGAAGCACCTTCCTGCCCATCCGCTGAAGCTGACGAGCGGTCCAGGCGCCGAACACGCCCGCGCCGACGACGAGGATCTCGGGCGCCGTCCCGGCCGCGATCGCCGGAGCGCCGGCCCCGGCGGCGATCGCCGCCGCGGTCACCGCGGCCATCGCCGAACGGCGGGTATAGTCGCCCATGGCCGGCACCTCCCCTTGCGCATCGCCGGAGGATCAGCGGCGCGGGCGGCCAAGTCAATCGAGGAAGTGCCGGAGCCTGTCCTGTAGCTATTCGGCCACAGCCGCCGGGCAATTCGCGGCTTTGCTTCAACGCTTGCTTTCTCGCCTCGGGACGGGCCGCTATTGTTTCAGACGCACAACGAAAGGGGAATCGTCATGGCGCGCCTGCTCAGCAACGGGATTTTGGGAAAGACAATGCTCCTGGCGGGAGTCTCGTTCATCGGCTTCGCCACGCCCGCTTTCGCCCAGGACGAGCCTCCGGCGACGACGACCACCACCGCCGACACCCAGGCGGCGGGCAAGCAGGACGACCAGGATATCGTCGTCACCGCCAGCAAGCGCGAGCAGAAGCTGCTCGACGTGCCCTTCTCGATCAACGCCCAGACCGAGGCCGACATCCAGCGCTCCGGCGCCAATACGCTCGAGGATTTGTCGCGCAACGTCGCCGGCCTCGCCGTCCAGAATCTCGGGCCGGGCCAGAGCCAGGTCTCGGTCCGCGGAGTCTCGGCCGGCCAGATCGTCCGCGACCAGCCCGGAGTGAAGGAGCAGGTCGGAGTCTATCTCGACGAATCGGTGATCTCGCTGTCGCTGTTCACGCCCGACCTCGACCTGTTCGACCTCAACCGGGTCGAGACTTTGCGCGGTCCTCAGGGAACCCTGTTCGGCTCCGGATCGGTCGGCGGCACCATCCGCTACATCACCAACCAGCCCGACACGAGCCGGGTCGAGGGCATGGTCGAGGCCAATGTCAATCTGGTCGGCGGCGACGATTTCGGCGGCCATCTCAAGGGCGTCGTCAACCTGCCCATCTCCGACAATGCCGCGGTCCGGATCGTCGGCTACCACACCGAATATGGCGGCTTCGTCGACGCCCTTCGCGAGGGCGGTGGAGTCGACGAGAACGTCAATGGCGGCCACCGCACCGGCGGCCGGATCGCACTGCTCCTGCAGCCGAGCGACAATATCTCGATCACCCCGCGCGTCGTCTATCAGGAGGTTCGGGCCAACGGCTTCAACCGGCAGGAGGTATACAATCTCTTCGCCAACCCGTTCACCACGACCCGGCCGAAAGTGACGTTCGACGAGCGCGAGCAATATCTTCTGCTCAGGGAGAGGTTCGCCGACGACACATTGATCGCCGATCTCAACGCCTCGATCGATTTCGGGCCGGCATCCTTCACTTCGATCACATCCTACATCAACCGCGACATCGTCGTCAGCCGCGACGCCAGCGCCCTGACCGGGAGCGTCTCGGTCGACCTCGGCTATCCGAACGCGGCGGTGCTGTTGCCGTCGAATCTCGTCGACACGACCGATCTCGAGCAATTCTCGCAGGAGATCAGGCTGTCCTCCTCGAGCCCCGGCCCATTCCAGTGGCTGGTCGGCGCCTTCTATTCGAAGGTCGACCGATTCTATCGCCAGCGCCTTCCAACCCCGGGCTACGACGCCTTCACCGACGCCCGCTTCGGCGCAGGGACCTCGGCCGCGGTTGCCAACGGCTTCCCGCTCAACTCGCCCTACAACAGCGACCTGCCCTACGACATCAAGCAGAAGGCGGTGTTCGGCGAGGCGAGCTACGATCTCGGCCGGCTCACAGTCACCGCAGGCGGCCGCTATTACGACTTCAAGGAGCTTCGCAGCTTTAAATCGGGCGGCCTGTTCTCGAACGGCGACAACCGCACCGACAGGACCGAGTCGAACGGCTTCACGCCTCGGCTCCTTCTCAGCTTCGAGCCGTCCGACAATATCCGGATCAATGCCCAGGCCTCGAAGGGCTTCCGGCTCGGCGGTGTCAACGATCCGCTCAACCTGCCGCTCTGCACTCCGGCCGACGCCGCCATCTTCGGCGGCTTCCAGGATTATGACGACGAGACCCTGTGGAATTACGAGGCGGGCGTGAAGGCGCAGGGACGCGGCTTCAGCTTCAACGCCGCCGCTTTCTACACCGACATCAGCAATCTTCAGGTCACTCTCGATGCCGGCTCATGCTCGTCGCGGATCGTCTTCAACGTTCCCAAGGCCCATACGATGGGACTCGAGTTCGAGCTTGCCGCCCATCCGTCCGAGCAGTTCGACCTGTCGCTCGCCGGAAGCCTTCTCGACTCCAAGTTCGATTCGACCGTGGTCGACGGCAACGGCAACGTCATCGGCGGAATCCGCGACGGCAACCGGCTGCCCTCGGTGCCGAAATTCCAGATCGCGGCGACCGCGGCCTATTCGGTCCCGCTCAACGACAACGGCACCGAGGCGGTGTTCACCGCATCGGCGCAGCATGTCGGAAGCCGCTACACCCAGCCGAGCGACCAGGAGAATAATCCGCGCTCCTTCGTCTCGAACCTGCCGTTCGGAGGCGCTCCCGGGACCAATGCGACGGTCGTGAATCTGAAGCTGCCGTCCTACAATCTGGTCAATCTGAGCGCCGGGGTGAATTTCCCGCGCGGCCTCACCGTCACCGCCTATGTGACCAATCTGTTCGACGAGAATCCGCTCCTGTCGTTCGACCGCGAGCGCGGCGGCCGGGCTCGGCTCGGCTTCAACATCGGACAGCCGCGGACGTTCGGGATCACCGCGCGCAAGCGCTTCTGAATCGGAGCCCTCTCTCACTCATATCCCCTCTCCCTGAGGGAGAGGGCGAAGAAAGAGAGGTGAGAGGGAGAGGGGCCGCTACCGCCGAGCCGTAGCCCTTGACGTGCCCGATCCCCGCGCCGGCAGAGCGGTGGCGACGAACGGGGCTCGGGCCAGCCATTTGGCCGCGGCGCGGCGGACGTCGTCCAGAGTGAGGGCCTGCATCTGCCCCTTGTAGGCGAGCAATTCGTCAAACGCCTCCGGGTGGCGGACCGAGGCCGACAGGATCCCGGCCCAGGCCTCGTTGCGGCTCTGCGCCTGGAGCCGGGCCGCGACCATCGGGTCGCGCGCCGAATCCACTTCCTCCTGGCTGATCTTGCCCGAGGCGAGCTCGGCGGCGATCGCCCGGGCGGCCCCGACCAGAGCGTCGATATCGGCGGGAGTCGCTTCCATCGCGGCGGCGAGATAGCCCTGGTCGGCCGCGTCCGGCATCGCGCTTCCGACCGTCGGCGAATAGGTCTTGCCCATCGTCACCCGCGCCCGCTGCAACAGCCGGGTCTGGAAGATCTCGGCGACCAGGTTGATCGCATATTCCTCGCTCCGCCGCTCCGGCGTGGCGACGTAGAGCGGCCAGACCAGCAGCGCCGCCGCTTTCTCGGCCGGGCCATCGTGGGTTGCCCGGACCGCCGCCGGCAGATGCGCCGGGAACCGGCGGAACGGCCCGTCACCGGCCACCGGGGCCAGCGGCCGGCGCGGCGGCAGGGCGCCGAAGCTTCCGGCCACCGCCCTGATCGCGTCCGCCTCGCTGACGTCGCCGACGATCGTCACCTCGATCGGCGAGCCGGTCAGGACAGGGCGCATCAGCCGCTCGAACTGGGGGACCCGCCAGGCCGTCATCGTCTCGCGCGGCGGGACCGAGGTCTTGCCCGGATAGAGCGCATTCTCGAGCGCGACCAGGGCGACGGTGCCCGGCTCGGTCCGGTAGGAGCGGTAGACGAAGTCGATCGCGGTCGGCAATTTGTCGCCCATCAGGGGGCGGAAGCCCGGGTCGGTCATGTAGGCGGCGAGCAATTGCAGCTGCTGGGGCACCTGCTCCGACATCGGGCTGCTGGCCAGCTGCCAGCTGTCAGTCTCGACCCCGAGCGAGAATTGCCAGGTCGTGTTGGTCAGGGCCGAGGAGATCTGCTCGTAATCCATCTTGCCGAGGCCACCCATCGGGAAGACCCCGGCGCCGAGCGCCGCCGGAAGGCGCGCGGCGGGAGCGAGCGCTTTCTCGCCCCAGCCGAACCGGACTCTGATCTCCGCGCCCTGCGCCTGGAAGTCGGTATGCTTGAAGGTCAGCACGACCCCGTTCTCGAAGATGATCCGCTCATAGTCCGGGTTGCTGAAATGCTGCCGGCTGGCGACCTTCCCGGGCGTTCCGAATGCCGAATAGGCCCAGGTCGAGACGGCGCGGTCGGCATAGGCTTCGAGCGGCGCCGCTTGCTCGTTCGCCCGCCAGGCCGCGATCAGCTCGGTCCTGGCGGGCGCCGCCGGTCCAGTCGCGATCAGCACCGGCCCGGTTCCGCGCCAGTCCGCCGCGAACGCCCTGCGGACGTCGGCCGAAGTCACGCCCGCCATTGCGATGTCGTAGGTCCGCATCGCCTCGATCGGGTCCTGGAAGACCCGTCCGTCCAGCTCGGCGCCGACGATCTGGTCGGCGAGGGTGGAGGAGGAGCGGGTGCCGATATGCCGGCTCTGGGCGCGAAGCGCCGAGCGCATATTCTCGATCACCGTGTCGACCTCCTGCTGGGTCGGCCCGGCCTCGGCGAAGCGGCGAAACTCTCCCTGAGCGGCGGCGAGAGCCTCCTTCCAGCGGCCGTCGGCGGGAGCGACGATCATGCAGCCGATCATCGAATCCGGTATCTCACGGTTGACCGTCGCCCCTGCGCCGAGCATCGGCGAATTGGCCGCGGCGGCGAGGTGGCCGAACCTCTTGTTGAGGATCGCGGTCCACAATTCCGAATAGAGGCCGCGCCTGATCCGCGCGATACTCGCCGAACGGTCGAGGTCGGGCGCCGACAGGCGGCAGGCGCTCAGCCCTGTCGGCAGGGCCGGACCGGAGACGCTGAGTGCGTCGAGCGCCCGCTCCGCCTGGCCGGCCGGCGTCGGCCGGACGCCGGCATCGCCCCGCCCCGTCCAGCTCGCGAACGCCTCGGTCAGCGCCCGCTCGAGCTCGGCGGCCGGAGCGTCGCCGGTGACGACCAGCATAGCGTTCTCGGGCCGATACCAATGCTCGTAGAAGGCCTGGAGCGCGGCCGGCGTCGCGGCTCGAAGGCTCTCGATCGTTCCGCCCGGATCGCGGTCGACCGAGCGGAGGCCGGGCCCCTGGAAGCGCGCGGCGCGGTCCTGCATGTCGGAGACCGGGCCCTCGCCGCTTTGCTTCTCGGCGATGACCACGCCGCGCTCGACGTCGATCGCGGCCGGTGTGAACAGGATCCCGTCGGCGGCGCCGCGCATCCAGGCCAATACGGTCCGGACCGCCGCCATGTCATTGGTCGGAAGGTCGATCCGGTAGATGGTGTTTTCGAGACCGGTGACGGCATTCTGGTCGCGGCCGATCGCCACTCCGAACGCCGCGAACTGGTTGTTGAACGAGCCGTCGGGCGCCTGCCTGGTCGACCGGAACGCCAGATGCTCGATGAAATGGGCAAAACCGCGCTCGCTGTCGCTCTCCTCGTAGCTTCCGACGTTCATCGCCAGCCGGATCGAGATCGCACCGGCCGGCGTGGCGTTCTGCATGACCGCGTAGCGAAGGCCGTTGGCGAGCCGGCCATGCCTGACCGCCGGATCGGGCACCATTTTCGCGCCGGCCGGGATCGGCGTTTCCGCGGCGGCCTGAGCCGCGGCGAAGGCAAGGATCGACACGGCCGCGGCGAGGCGGACAATATTGCGAGAGAGCATTACATTCCTTTTTCGACTTCGGCCGCGAGCCTAAAGCAAGCTTGCCGCTTGTCGAGGGGCAATGCCGAACGGTTCGCCGGAGGAGCGGCTCATTTCGCCCCGATGCGCCGGCCCCGCCGGAGGAGTGCGACAATGATCAGAACGATCAGAACCGCGCCGGTATCGGCCAGCCAGTCGAGCGCCGAGCTGTCGCGGTTGAGCGCCGGGATCGCCTGGACGATCTCGATCAGTGCGCCGAACGCCGAGAGCCGGATCCCGATCGGAAGCAAGGCGGTGCGTCGAAAGCTGGCCCCGGCGAGGCCGCTCAGAACCGTGAAGGCGATGATGTGCTGGACCTTGTCGGACGGATCGCCGGGCATTTGCGGCGGATGCGGAAGCACCGCCATCACGAAGGCGAAACAGAGCGCCGCCCAGAAAGTAAGGCGGAGCAGGCGTTGCGAGGTCATCGCGGCTTGGTAGCCGTGCGTCCGGGGAAGGCAAATGCATTTCCCGTGCGCGAAGATGCTTTACCCGCGAGCCGCCGGGAACGATGAACGCTTCACTTGTCGGAGGGTGCAGGAGCGAGGAATGACCTATGTCTGGGTCGCGATCGGAAGCGCGATCGGCGGCGTCGGCCGCTACGCAGTGTCGCGGGCGATGGCCGCCGCGCTCGCCGACGGCTTCCCCTGGGCCACCTTGCTGGTCAATGTGTCAGGTTCCTTCCTGATCGGCCTGGTCGCCGGCCTGGCCGGGCCGGGCGGACGGATCGGCGCGGATTTGCGCTTGTTCCTCACCGTCGGCCTGTGCGGCGGCTTCACCACTTTCTCGGCGTTCAGCTTCGAGACGATCGAGCTCCTGCGCGAGCGGCACATGGCCGCCGCCGGGGCGAATATCGCGCTTTCGGTGCTGCTCTGCCTGGCGGGGGTTTGGTTGGGCATGCTGGCTGCGGGTCGGCTGGCTGCAAATTGACAAACGCAGTTGCACACACCCACCCGCTCATCCTGAGTAGCCGGTGAGCTTGTCGAACCGGCGTATCGAAGGATATTTCGGCCTGATCGTCCTTCGATACGGGCCTTCGCCAAGCTCAGTCCCTACTCAGGATGAGCGTGTTGTTTTTGGATTTCAGAAGGCGGCCTTAATCCGGCACCTCGTCGCCGGGGCCGATCACCCGGGCGCTGACCGCGGCGACCCCGCCGTTCGAGAATTGCAGGACGAGCGGGATATGGTCGCCCGGCTTGAGCGCGGGATCGACCCCGAACAGCATCAGGTGACGGCCGCCCGGGGCGAAGACGATCTCGCCGTAGCGGACGTCGATCCGGGCCAGCGGGCGCATCGACGACATCGAGCCCGAGCTCATCGTTTCGTGCATTTCGACCTTCGCCGCCTTGGGCGAGCTGATCGCGGTCAAAGCGATATGATCCTTGCTCGCCGACAGGGTCAGATAGCCCGCCGCGGGTCCGTTCGAAGCCGCCGCCAGCCGTACGATCGGATTGCGTACGGAGACCGTGGAGCTGGTCGACTTGCCGTTACAGGCCCCCAGCAACAAAGCGGGCGCGATCAGTGCGGTTGCAAGCGGGAACAGCGGGCGCATCGTCTCTCCTTCGGGCAAGGCGGGCACCGCTTAGCGGCTCAGCTTCTTGTCGCCAATGAAAGCGCCCCTATATCATTCCGGTAACCGCCCGCGCGCCTCGTTTGAAGGGCGCGGGTCAATAGCTATTTCGGGGCATAAGAGGTTCATATGGCTAAAGTAATCGGAATCGATCTCGGCACCACCAACAGCTGCGTCGCGGTCATGGAAGGCGGCAAGCCCAAGGTGGTCGAGAATGCGGAAGGCGCGCGGACCACTCCCTCCGTCGTCGCTTTCGCCAAGGACGGCGAGCGCCTCGTCGGCCAGCCGGCCAAGCGCCAGGCGGTCACCAATCCCGACAATACGGTGTTCGCGGTCAAGCGCCTGATCGGCCGCCGCTTCGACGACCCCGTGACCAAGAAGGACATGGAGCTCGTCCCCTACAAGATCACCCGCGGCCCCAATGGCGACGCCTGGGTCAATGCCGGCGGCAAGGATTATTCGCCCTCCCAGATTTCCGCCTTCATCCTCCAGAAGATGAAGGAAACGGCCGAGGCCTATCTCGGCGAGACGGTCACCCAGGCGGTAATCACCGTCCCGGCTTACTTCAACGACGCCCAGCGCCAGGCGACCAAGGATGCCGGCCAGATCGCCGGCCTCGAAGTGCTCCGGATCATCAACGAGCCGACCGCCGCCGCCCTCGCTTACGGCCTCGAGAAGCAGGACGGCAAGACGATCGCGGTCTACGACCTCGGCGGCGGCACCTTCGACATCTCGATCCTCGAGATCGGCGACGGCGTCTTCGAGGTGAAGGCGACCAACGGCGACACCTTCCTCGGCGGCGAGGATTTCGACGCCAAGATCGTCGAGTTCCTGGCCGACGACTTCAAGAAGAATGAGGGCATCGACCTCCGCAACGACCGGCTGGCGCTCCAGCGCCTCAAGGAAGCGGCCGAGAAGGCCAAGATCGAATTGAGCTCGGCGGCGACGACCGAGGTCAATCTGCCCTTCATCACCGCCGACCAGACCGGCCCCAAGCACCTCGTCAAGACGATCACCCGCGCCGACCTCGAGAAGCTCGTCGGCGACCTGATCAAGCGCACCCTCGATCCGTGCAAGAAGGCGATCGCCGATGCCGGGATCAAGGCCGAGGACATTTCCGAAGTCGTGCTGGTCGGCGGAATGACCCGGATGCCGCGCGTCCGCGAGGTCGTGAAGGACTTTTTCGGCAAGGAGCCGCACACCGGGGTCAATCCGGACGAGGTCGTCGCCATGGGCGCCGCCATCCAGGCCGGCGTGTTGCAGGGCGACGTCAAGGACGTTCTGCTTCTCGACGTCACGCCGCTGTCGCTCGGGATCGAGACCCTGGGCGGGGTCTTCACCCGGATGATCGACCGCAACACCACCATCCCGACCAAGAAGGCCCAGACCTACTCGACCGCCGAGGACAATCAGAATGCGGTGACGATCCGGGTCTTCCAGGGCGAGCGCGAAATGGCCGCCGACAACAAGCTGCTCGGCCAGTTCGACCTGGTCGGGATCCCGCCGGCGCCGCGCGGAGTGCCGCAGATCGAGGTCACGTTCGACATCGACGCCAACGGCATCGTCCACGTCACCGCCCGCGACAAGGGCACCGGCAAGGAGCAGCAGATCCGGATCCAGGCCTCGGGCGGTCTGTCCGACGCCGATATCGAGAAGATGGTCCAGGATGCGGAACAGTTCGCCGAGGAGGATAAGAACCGGCGCGCCGCGGCCGAGGCGAAGAACAATGCCGAGAGCCTGATCCACACCACCGAGCGCCAGCTCGACGAGCATAAGGACAAGGTCGACGAATCGCTCCGGACCGAGATCCAGGCGGCGATCGACGAGGCCAAGGCCGCGGTCGAGAGCGGCGACGTCGAGGCGACCAACGCCAAGGCCCAGGCCCTCGCCCAGGTCGCGATGAAGCTCGGCCAGGCGATTTACGAGAAGGAGCAGGCCGCCAACGCCACCTCCGGCGGCGATACCGCCGGCCAAGGCGAGGCCGGTGCCGAGACGGCCAGCGACGAGGAAGTCGTCGACGCCGAATTCTCCGAGGTCGACGACGAAAACAAGGGGTGAGGGATGCCTCACTCCGTTCGTCCTGAGCCTGTCGAAGGACATTCCTTTCTTTCAGCGACGCTGATCAAGGAAAGGGCTTCGACAGGCTCAGCCCGAACGGGTGGGTGCCCGGGGGCAATCCATGTTTGACGCCGATTATTACGAATTGCTCCAGGTCGACCGGACCGCCGACGACAAGACGATCAAGTCCGCCTACCGGCGTCTCGCGATGGAATGCCATCCCGACCGCAATCCCGGCTGCAAGGACAGCGAGGCCCGGTTCAAGGCGATCAGCGCCGCCTATGATTGCCTCAAGGACCCGCAGAAGCGCGCCGCCTACGACCGGTTCGGCCATGCCGCCTTCCAGAACGGCGGGGCGCGCGGCGGCGGGGCCCAGGATTTCGGCTCCTTCTCCGACATTTTCGAGAACATTTTCGGCGAGTTCATGCATGGCGGCCAGGCCGACCGGCGAAGCAACGCGCTTCGCGGATCGGACCTTCGCTACGATCTCCAGATCAGCCTCGAGGACGCCTATAAGGGCCGTCAGGTCGAGCTCGCCATCGACACCAGCGTCGCCTGCGAGGCGTGCGAAGGGAAGGGCGCCAAGCCCGGAACCACCGCCCGGCGCTGCACCAGCTGCGACGGCCGCGGCCAGGTCCGGGCCAATCAGGGCTTCTTCGTCGTCGAGCGGGTCTGCCCGACCTGCCGCGGCGCCGGCGAGGTGATCGCCGATCCGTGCCAGAGCTGCCGGGGCGAGGGCAGGGCGGAGAAGAGGCGCTCGCTCACCGTCAACGTTCCGGCCGGAGTCGACGAGGGCACCAGGATCCGGCTCCAGGGCGAGGGCGAGGCGGGAGTCCGCGGCGGCCCGAACGGCGATCTCTACATCTTCGTCCATCTCGCACGCCACGCCGTTTTCCAGCGCGACGGCTCGACCCTGTTCGCGCGCTGCCCGGTCAGCATCACCACCGCCGCGCTCGGCGGGACGATCGAGGTTCCCGGGCTCGACCGGACCATGCACGAGATCAAGATCCCGCCCGGGATCCAGTCCGGCAAGCAGCTCCGCCAGCGTGGCGCCGGAATGCCGGTCCTGAACGGCCGGGGCCATGGCGACATGGTCATCCAGGTCGAGGTCGAGACCCCGACCCGGCTCTCCGCCCGCCAGAAGGAATTGCTCGAGGAATTCCGCAAGACCGAGACCGGCGAGGAATGTCCCAATTCCTCCAGCTTCTTCGACAAGCTCAAGTCGATGTGGGACGGGCTTACGGACTGAGTCGTTATTCTCCCGTCATTCCAGCGAAAGCTGGAATCTCGTTCCCTTTCCTTGCGCCTTGTCGTGTCCCGATTCATTTCGCGCGGAGACGCGGAGAAACGCAGGGACGCGGAGAAGAGGAAGGGAGATTCCAGCTGTCGCTGGAATGACGTAAAGACGCGGGCAAAGACACGGGGGGACTCACATGCGCTATCTGCCCATCCTGCTCGCCAGCCTGTCGCTGCTTGCAATCCCTGCCTCCGCCCAAACACCGCCCGCCGAAGTGACGATCCGGGTCGAGCAGCTCGCGCCGGGCGTCGCCGTGCTTTTCGGCCAGGGCGGCAATATCGGCCTGTCCTACGGCGAGGACGGCAATGCGATCATCGACGACCAGTTCGCTCCGCTCTCCCCGAAGATCCTGGCGGCGATCGCCACTCTCGATCCCGATCCGGTCCGGTTCGTGATCAACACCCACTGGCATGGCGACCATACCGGCGGGAACGAGAATTTCGGCCGGAGCGGGGCGGTGATCCTCGCCCAGGACAATGTCCGGACCCGGATGGCGGCCGGGCAATTGATGGCCGCGCTGAATCAGACCGTCCCGCCCGCGCCAAGGGTTGCCTTGCCGGTGGTCACTTTCGCCGACGGAGTGACGCTCCATTACAATGGCGACACGATCGAGGTGACCCATGTCGCCAACGCCCATACCGACGGCGATTCGCTGGTGCGCTGGCGGAAAGCGAACGTCCTCCACATGGGCGACGCCTTCTTCAACAAGATCAGCTTCCCGTTCATCGACATGGATTCGGGCGGCTCGATCGACGGCGCGATCGCCGCGGCGGCCAGGGGTCTCGAGCTTTCCGACGATTCGACCAGGATCATCCCGGGCCACGGGCCGATGGCGACCCGCGCCGAACTCGCCGCCTATCGCGACATGCTCGCCGACATCCGCGCCAAGGTGGCGGCCGGGATCAAGGCGAAGCGGACACTCGCCCAGATCCAGGCCGGCGCTCCGGCCGCGCGCTACGGAATGACCGACGGCTTCATCAAGCCCGACAAGTTCGTCGAGACCGTTTACAACAGCCTTCTTCATCCGCCGGCGGGGGCGCACCCTCAGCACCGCGGGCATCATTGATCATGGTCTCCCCGCCCGCTTGCGGGAGGGGGGAATGCTAATGCCCCGTATCGGACCAGTGCGGCGGGTCGGTCGCGAGCTTCCTGACTCCGTAGCTTGCGCCGATCGCCTGGAGCACCTTGTTGTCGCCGTTGCGCGGAGCGGATACCGATCGAAGCGCGCCAGTGCCGTCCCTGACCTTGATCGTCCCCTCCCAGCCGATCGTCATATCGATCGCCCGACCGGGGATGTGGAGCGAGGTCAGGGAAGGCTGGAAGGCGATCCTGAACAATTCGACCATTTCCTTGGCGCCGCGCCTCGACGCCTCGTCGTCGCCATGGTCCCACTTGATGTCGCAATCGGCGATCGCCGGAACGTCGCGGGGCTTCAGCGAGCCTTCCGCGACCCGCCAGCAGGCGTTCATCAATTGGGCCCGGCCCTCGTTGCGGCGGGTCGCCGAGACGCTGACTTTGGCTCCGGCATCCCTCAGCGCCTCGATGAACCGCCCGACATTCTCGCGGAACGGCGATGCCAGATCGGCGAGCTGGGCGCTGTTGGGGAAGCGGGCCTGGTTGGCGTGCCACCAGGCCTTGCCGCTGAGCGAGGCTCCGGCGCCCGCGGCCAAAGCAGGGACGGGGACCCCGGTGCCGGCGTCGAGCAGCCGCCAGGTCCGGCCGCCGGGATCGATCCGGCCGTCGGGCACGGCAAGACCAACCACCTGGCGCTGATATTCCCTGATCCCCTCGATCGTGTTGTCGCCGGCATCGTTGTCGACGACCAGCAATGGAAGGCCGAGCGCGAGCATGTGCTGGTTCAATAATTGCTGGACGATCCGGACGTCGCTGGCCCGATTTACGCCGCCATCCCCTACGGAGTCTTCGATCTCGTCCATACGCTGCACCCCGGCCCCGCGAATCACGATCGCGTTAACCATGATTAGCGCGTCATTTCAGCGGCGAATCAAGGCCAATGCGGCCAGCCGAAGACCGGATCCTTGAAAGCCGCTTTTTGCCGCCGGGCTCCGCATGCGGTAGGGCCGGCATCGGGGGGAAATTATGCTGACGGTGCTGCTCGTCATCCTGGTTCTGGTCGCGCTCGTCCAGGCCTGGCTTCTGGTCCGGACCGCCATTGCCCGGCGCAGCTGGAAGCCGCGCGGCGAGGCGGTGGCGGTCGGCGCCGTCACCAACTTTTTCGACACTCTCGGGATCGGATCCTTCGCTCCCACTCTCGCCTGGCTGAAGCTGCGCACCGACGTGCCGGACCGGGTCATCCCCTGCACGATGCTGGTCTCGCATACTCTGCCGACCCTGGTTCAGGCGATCATTTTCCTCACCCTTTTCGGAATCCATGTCGATCCGGTGCTCCTGGTCGGCTCGGGGATCGCCTTTCTGATGGGCGGACTGATGGGCGTTCCGCTGGTCGCCCGGGCGCGAATCTGGCTCGTTCGGGCGATCGTCGGTTTCGCTTTGCTGGTGGCCGCGGGGCTTTACGCGCTCGCCAATCTCGATCTGATGCCCGGCGGCGGCAGCGCCGCATCACTTCCGCCCCTGCTGACCGCGATCGCCGTCGCGGCCTCCTTCCTGATGGGGATCTTGCTCAATTTCGGAGTCGGCAATTATGCGCCCTGCCTGATCATGCTCAGCCTCATGGGTCTGGATCCGCGCCTGGCCTTCCCGGTCATGGCGCTCGGCGCCTCGCTGACCGTCGCCGGGGTCAGCGCCCGTCATATCTCGGGCGGCTCGGTCGACCTTCGGACTGCGATGAGCTTCGCGATCGGCGGGATCCCCGCGGTCCTGGTCGCCGCTTTCATCGTCCGGAGCATGCCGGTCGAGATGCTTCGATGGCTGGTGATCCTGGTCGTCGTTTATGCCGGCCTTCTCATGCTCCGCCAGGCCTGGAAGCGAGAGGAGGACGAGCCGGCCGGCGACCCTGGAGAAGCCGAGCCCGCGCCTGCGAGCGGAGCTGCCTAGGCGCCGAACACCCGCTCGAAAATCGTGTCGACATGCTTGAGATGATAGGAAAGGTCGAAGCTCTCCTCGATTTTCTCCGCCGGGAGCAGAGCGGCGACTTCGGGATCGGCCTTGAGCAATTCGAGTAACGATAGCTTACCGTCCGAATCCCAGACCTTCATCGCCTGGCGCTGGACGAGGCGGTAGGCATCCTCGCGCGAGGCGCCGGCCTGGGTGAGGGCGAGCAGCACCCGCTGCGAATGGACGAGGCCGCCCATCCGGTCGAGATTGGCCTGCATCCGCTCGGGATAGACCAATAATTTGTCGATCACCCCGGTCAGGCGGGCGAGCGCGAAATCGAGGGTCACCGTCGAATCCGGGCCGATATAGCGTTCGACCGAGGAATGGCTGATGTCGCGCTCGTGCCACAGAGCGACATTCTCCATCGCCGGTAGGGCATAGGCCCGGACCATCCGTGCGAGGCCGGTCAGATTCTCGGTCAGCACCGGGTTGCGCTTGTGCGGCATGGCCGAGCTGCCCTTCTGGCCGGGCGCGAAATATTCCTCCACCTCGAGCACCTCGGTGCGCTGGAGATGGCGGATCTCCGTCGCAAGCCGCTCGACCGACGAGGCGACGATTCCGAGTGTCGCGAAGAACATTGCATGGCGGTCGCGCGGGATGATCTGGGTCGAGACCGGCTCGATTCTGAGGCCCATCTTCTCGGCGACATGCGCCTCGACCCGCGGATCGACGTTGGCGAAGGTGCCGACCGCGCCCGAGATGGCGCAGGTCGCGATCTCCTCGCGCGCCGCGGCCATACGCGCCCGGGCCCGGTCGAACTCCGCATAAGCATAAGCCAGCTTGAGCCCGAACGTGACCGGCTCGGCATGGATTCCGTGGCTCCGGCCGATCGTCGGGGTGCGCTTATGCTCGAACGCCCGGCGCTTGAGCACCTCGAGCAACGAGTCGAGATCCTCGATCAGCAGATCGGCGGCGCGCTTCAGCTGGACCGCGAGGCAGGTATCGAGGACGTCGGAGCTGGTCATGCCCTGGTGGAGGAATCGGGCCTCGGGCCCGACATGTTCGGCGACATTGGTCAGGAAGGCGATGACGTCGTGCTTCACCTCGGCCTCGATCGCGTCGATCCGCTCGGGATCGAAGGCGCCGCGCTTCCAGACCGCCTCGGCCGCTTCCTTCGGAACGATCCCGAGCTCGGCCATCGCGTCGAGCGCATGCGCCTCGATCTCGAACCAGATCCGGAATCGGGTCTCGGCCGCCCAGATGCTGCTCATCTGGGGCCGCGCGTAGCGAGGGATCATGAAGGGCCGTCCTGCTGCAAGCCGGCCCGGTAGCAAAGACGGGGGTGAGCGGCAATCGGCGGGCCGGCCGCCGCGCGGATCGTGGCCGCGTCCGGTCAGCCGTCAAAGCGGTGCCGCACCTCTTCGAGCTGGGCCTGCCACCATTCGGCGTGGCGCTTCAGGAAGATGGCGTCCGGGAAGCCGTGGCGCGCTCTGTGGGCCTGAGGCACGCAGTCCCAGCCGCGATGCTCGACCGTGATCCGGGTCTCGTCGCCGACCGGCTCGAACCGGATCTCGACGTGGGTGACCTGATCGGGCGCGAAGCTTGCCTGGCGCCAGCTGAAGGCGAGCAGCCGGCCGGGCTCCCAGACGGAGATCCGCCCGATCTCGAACGTCTCGCCGTCAGGCCGGGTCTCCAGGAACCGGCCGCCGATCCCGGGCTCGAAGCTGAGCAGGCCGGGCGGTCCGGCGGTGAAAGCGAACAGCCGGTTGGGCCGCCACCAGAGGCCGATCTCATTGGTGAAGGCCTCGAAAGCGCGTTCCGGAGTCGACCGGACTCGCAGCGACACGAGCAGGTGGGACACCTAAAGCTTGCTCTCGATATGCGCCTTGAGCGCCGCCAGCTGCATCGCCCAGAGCTGCTCCATCGTCTCTAGCCATGCCTTCAGATTCGCCATCGGCTCCGGCCTCAAGCTGTAGATCCGCACCCGCGCGTCATAGTCCGGATGGTCGTCGCCGATCAGCCCGCTTGCCTTCAGCGCGCGAAGGTGCCGGCTCAGCGCCGGAGGAGCGAGGCCGACCGAAGCGGCCAGCTCGCCCGCGCGGCGCGGCCGCTCGCCGAGCAATTCGACCACCTTGCGCCGATGCGGATCGGCCAGGGCCGCCAGAGTCCGGTCGAGCGCGGCGGCAGAGCTCACGCCCATCCTTCGATGTTGAGCCCCGACGCCGCGGCGGCTTCGTCGCGCGAGACGCTTCGAACGCTCTGGCCGAAGGTCCAGACATGGCCTTCCGGGTCGCGGGCGCGGTAGGTCCGGTCGCCGTAAAACTGGTCGGACGGTTCCTGGAGGATGTCGGCGCCGGCGGCGCGCGCCCGATTGCAATGGCCGTCCAGGCCCTCGTCGAGGTGGACATGGACGATCTGGGTGTTCCTGCCTTCGACCGAGAGGGGGCTGACCGCGAACTCGGTCCATTCCGATCCGATCATGATGTAGGAATTGCCGAAGCTCATCTGGGCGTGGCCGAGATTGCCGTCATTGTCGCTGATCACCATCGTCCGCTCGAAGCCGAACGCCTGCTCGAGCCAGTCGAGCGCCTTCCATGGGTCCTTGTAGAAGATCGCCGAGGCGAGCGAGGGGCGGGGTGAGTCCATGATCGGTTCCTTTACCAGATCGGGAATATTTCACCGAAACGAGAAACAATGTCAAGAGGCATGCACCGGGACGGCGGAAACGGAACGAGTGTCCGTCAGCGTCGATCTCGAGCTTTAACCCACGCTCCAGCGGTAGCGGCCGGTGATCGGCCAGGCGAGCAGGCCGTCCTCCTCGCGCGTGCCGAGGCCGATATTGTGGACGATCAGCAATCCGCGTGCGCCCATCCGATCGGAGACGAGGCCGATATGCGGGCTTCGGCCGTCGACCACAGCGGTGAAGATGTCGCCCGGCCGCCATCCCGCCGCACTGGCCGGAACAGGAAGCGCCGCGCCCTTGCGGGTCAGCCAGGTTCGCAGATTGGGCACCCGCCGATGATCGATATTGGGGTCGGCCCGGCTCAGCCCCCAGATCTTCGGGTAAGCGGAAAAATGGGCCCGCATGTCGGCATTGACCAGGGCCTGGAGATCGATCCCGAACGCGTCGCGATAGGCGCGGACGACCACGTCGGTGCAAACGCCCTTCGAACGCGGCACGTCGCCATTCGGATAGGGAAGCCTCGTATAGGCCGAGTCATATTGCACCGTGACGCCGATCTGAGCGCGCGCCGCGGCGATCAGCCGCGCGGCGCCGGGCGCCGCCGCAACCCTCGGCTGAGCCGTGGACGAGCAGCCCGGCAAGGCGAGGCTGGCGCCGGCGCCGAGCAGCAGGGATCTGCGATCGAGCATCGAGGCATGGGCTCCTTCGGAGTCGATACATGAGGCCAGCGATGATCCCGCGCAATCGGCGGGCCTGGAGTTCCTCCCCGGGTTTCCGGGGGAAGGCCAAGTCAGATCAGACCCATCGCCCGCATGCTGCAATGGCCGCCGGCGCCGACGATGACATGGTCGTGGATCGAGATCCGCAGCGGCCGCGCCGCCTCGACGATCTCGCGGGTGAGGCGGATGTCCTGCTGGCTGGGCTGGGGGTCGCCGCTCGGATGGTTGTGGACCAGGATGATCGCTGTCGCCTGATAATCGAGCGCGCGCTTAACCACCTCGCGGACATGGACCGCCGCCTCGTCGACCGAGCCGTCCGACAGCGGCTCGTCGCGGATCAGCATGTTCTTGGCGTTGAGGTAGAGGATCCGAACCCGCTCGACCGGGAGGAAGGCCATGTCGGCGCGAAGATAATCGAGCAGGGCCTGCCAGCTGCCCAGGATCGGCTTCCTGTCGCATTCGGAGCGGAGCAAGCGGACCGCCGCGGCCTGGGCGATCTTGATCGCAGCGGCGGCGGTCTCGCTCACCTCCCCGATCCGAACGATCGCCTTGGCGTCGGCAGCGAGCAGTGGCCCGAGGCCGCCGAAATCGCGGAGCAGTTTCTTGGCGAGCGTCTTGGTGTCGCGGCGGGGAAGGGCGAGAGCGAGCAGATATTCGACCAGCTCATGATCGTGAAGCGAGGTCGGCGCCTCGAACAGCCGAGCGCGAAGCCGCGCCCGATGGCCGTTTCCGTCGCCGGAAGGCGCGGGAAGCGCGATGTCGGGGATAAGTTCGCCCTGGTCGCCGGCCGTGCCCGGGACGAACCCGCCGGCCGATGCGAAATCGCGGAATTCTTGGCCAGCCTGATCCATTCGAATCGCTCCGTGCTGGAACAAATCCGGAACACATTCGCCGCGATTTTGCAAGTCCCTTGTCGCCGTCACCGTGCCGTCGCCCGGGCCGGTCGCATCGGCGCTGGCAAAGTGACGGGTGCGGAACGTATGGAGCCTGACGGAGGTTGGTGAGCGATGGCCCTGTACAGTCCGGCATCACTTCCGGCGCGGCTCTTTTAGGCGCCGACGTGGACGAGCACATCGAGCTGAAGCGGCGGCTGCCGATGAAGCGGCTGACTCTCGCCGTCTTCCTGGTCATCCTGCTCGTCATCATCGCCATATTGTGGTCGCGCCGGATCGGTCTGGCGAGCGACTATATCGCCGGCGAGCTCGAACGGCGCGGAGTCCAGGGCAGCTATACCGTCACCCGGATCGGCTTCGGCACCCAGCGGCTCGAGAACCTGGTGATCGGCGATCCCAAGCGGCCCGATCTCACCGCGCGCTGGATCGAGGTCGATCTCGCCTGGGGCCTCCGCCGGCCGCGGATCGCGATGGTCCGGGCACGCGGAGTCCGGCTGTTCGGCCGGGTCGCGGGCGGCAGGCTCAGCCTCGGCCAGGTCGACAAATTGCTTCCGCCGCCGAGCGGGCTGCCGTTCCGCCTGCCCGATCTCAACGTCGACGTCGCCGAATCGGCCATGCGCATCGACTCGCCGGCCGGCCGGATCGGACTCGCGCTGGCGGGACGGGGCAATCTCGCCGACGGCTTCCGCGGCCGGATCGCCGCAATATCGCCGGGTCTCGACATGGCCGGGTGCCGGCTCCGCGCCTTGGCCGCCCGCGGCACCGTCGCGGTCGACCGTCTGAAACCGGCATTCAAGGGACCCGTGTCCGCGGAAGCGATCGCCTGCGGGGGCGATTTCGCCCTGAGCGAGCCGCGGCTCGCGCTCGACGCCCGGCTCGCTCCCGGGCTGGACGGCTGGAACGGGCGCAGCAGGATCGAGGCGCGGTCGCTCGGCTTCGGAGCGACGGCGCTGGCCGGCCTCGGCGGCACGCTCGGCTTCGCCGGCAATGCCGCCGATACGCGCGGCCGGCTTGCGATCGCCGCCGGATCGGCGCGGGTCGAGAGCTTCGCGGCCGGGCAAACCGGGATCGACGGGGTCTATGCCCTGTCGGCGAAGAAAGGCCGGTTCACCCTGGTCGCCGACGCGTCGGCGCGCGGAGTCCATGGCGGCCAGGGACTGCTCGGCCCGGTCCGCTCGGCGCTCGCCTCGGCCTCCGGGACTCCGGCAGGACCGATCGCCGCCTCGATTTCCACGGCGATCGGCCGGTTCCAGGCCGGATTCGACGTCGACGGCGCGGTTCGGGTGGTCAAGGACGGGCCCGACGGTGCGGTCCGGTTCGAGCGGCTCGCCGCGACGGCGGGCAGCGGCGCGCGCTTCATCCTCTCGGGCGGGAACGGCCTCGCTTACAATTGGTCGACTGGCGCTGTGGGCATCGACGGCAACGTCGCTTTGTCGGGCGGCGGCTTCCCGGGCGCGCGCTTCAGCCTCCGCCAGCCCAGGCCCGGCGGCCCCATCCAGGGCGTCGGACGGGTCGATCCGATGGCGGCCGCTGGAGCCCGGCTCGCGCTCGGCGAGATACGATTCACCGCCGCGCCGGGCGGCTCGACCAGCATCGACACGGTCGCGACGATGGACGGTCCGTTCAGCGGAGGCCGCGTCGCCGGGCTCGTCATCCCGATCCACGGCCGCTTCGGCGGCGGCGGCTTCGCGATCGGCCCGGGCTGCACGGCCGCGGCGTTCCGCTCGCTCCAGGCCGGAAGCCTTCGGCTCGGCCCGACCCGGCTGCCGCTCTGCGCGACCGGCCGTGCACTCGTATGGCAGAGCGGGAGGGGAGGGCTTCAGGGCGGCGCCTCGATCCGGCCGTTGCGCCTCAATGGCCGCCTCGGCGGCTCCGCGCTCGCGCTCACCGCTTCGGCCTTCCGATTCGGCTTGGCGCTCCGCGATTTCACCGCCTCCAATGTCGCCGTCCGCCTCGGCGAGGGAGCGTCGCTCAACAGGCTCGACCTCGGCAGCCTGTCAGGCCGCCTCAACGCCCGCCGCGCCGCGGGCGCCTTTGCCGGTCTCTCCGGCAAGCTCGCCAGCGTCGGGTTCCGAGTCGAGGAGGGGCGGGGCGAGTGGCGGCTCGACGGCGGCCGGCTCGCCATGGGCGGCCACCTCCGGATCATCGACACCAATGTCCCCGCCCGGATCCTGCCGCTCGTCACCGACAATTTCCGGCTGACGCTCGCCGACAACGCCATCGAAGCGACCGCCGGCCTCAACGATCCGGAGACCGGCACCCATGTCGTCGACACGAGGATCGCCCATTCGCTCGCCACCGGACGCGGACAGGCTCTGTTCGACGTGCCCGGCCTCTCATTCACCGAGAAATTCCAGCCCGAGGCGATCACTCCGCTCACCACCGGAGTGATCGCCCTCGTTCGTGGAAGCCTGCGCGGCGCCGGCGAGATCGCCTGGGACGCGCGCGGAACGACGAGCTCGGGCACCTTCACGACCGACGGCATGGATTTCGCGGCAAGCTTCGGTCCCGTCGAGGGCCTCGTCACGACGATCCATTTCAACGATCTGCTCGGACTGACGACCGACCCCGGCCAGCTCGCCACCACCCGGCTGATCCGCACCGGGATCGACGTTCTCGACGGCCAGATCCGCTATCAGTTGCTGCCCGGCCTGCGCGTCAAGGTCGAGAGCGGGCGCTGGCCCTTCTGCGGCGGATATCTGATCCTCGAGGAGACGATCCTCGATTTCAGCAAGCCTTCGGCGAAAAGGCTGACCTTCCGGGTCGAGGGGCTCGATGCCGCGCGATTCGTCCAGCAGATGGAATTCTCCAACATCTCGGCGACCGGAACGTTCGACGGCACCATCCCGATGGTCTTCGACGAACGCGGCGGGCGGATCGTCGGCGGCCACCTCGTCGCCCGGCCCGAGGGCGGAACGCTCTCCTACATCGGCGAGCTCACCGACAAGGAGCTCGGCGCCTATGGCAAGCTCGCCTTCGATGCGCTGAAGTCGCTTCGCTACGACCGGCTGATCATCGATCTCAACGGCTCGCTCGAGGGCGAGTTCATCGCCGGAATCAAGCTCGATGGGATCGCCCGCGATCCCTCTCTGGTCGCCGGACCGCCCGGCGGCGGGATCCGGGGAATCGTGGCTCGGCGGGCGCTCAGCCAGGTCGCCAGGATCCCGTTCAAGTTCAACATCACCGTCAAGGGACCGTTCCGGACCCTGATCGCGACGACTCGGTCGCTCGAGGACCCGACCAACCTCATCCAGTCGGTCCTTCCCGACCTTTTGCGCAATCAGCCGACGACGACGACCGTTCAGCCTCAGGAAAGCGAGACCAAGCCATGATGCCTGCGATATTGACGAGAGCGCGCCGCTTTGCGACGCGAGGCGGAATGAGACTGGCGACCTGCCTTCTTATGCTGCCTTTTGCCTCTCTTTCGGCCGGGTGCGTCCAGGTGGCCGCGCCCGACAAGCCGATCGAGATCAACCTCAACATCAATATCAGGCAGGAGGTGGTCGTCCGGCTGCAGCAGGACGTCAAGAACCTCATACAGAACAACCCGGGAGTATTCTGACATGACCCGCCGAACCAAATTGATCCTCGCCGCAGCGATCGGCGTCGCGATCGCCGTCGGTGGCGCGGGCGCCGCCTACGCGATGCAGGCCGATGCTTCCGCCCAGCTTCGAGCGTCCGGCCAGGCCGGCGAGCAGGCCGACGGCTATCTCGGAATCGTCGGATCGCCGGGCGCGGACCTCCGCGCCCAGGTCGACGCGGTCAACATCAAGCGCCGCGCTTATTACACCCAGCTCGCCGCCAGCCGCGGCGCCAAGATCGAGGAAGTGGGAGCGACCACGGCGTGCGAGCTGTTCCGCTCGAAAGTCGCTCCGGGCCAATATTACCGCCTTCCCGACGGCGTCTGGCGCCAGCGCGACAGCGCTCCGATCCCGCTGCCGGGCTATTGCGGCTAACTTATTCCCCCTCCCGCCTGCGGGAGGGGGAGGCTTCACCGCCGTTCCGGTGCGAATGATTGCGCGAATCGAGGCTTGATCAACGCCCGGATCCTCGTGCTGACCGGAACGTAGATCTCGTAGCTGCCGCCGGCATAGCCGTCCTGCGTTTCCTCTCCGCCGAGCATCATTCGAAATCGGGCGATCCCGCCGCCACGGCCCGCGACCGGCACGATCGCCGCCTGCTCGGCTTCCGGACAGCGGGTCGGGCCGGCCTTCTCACCCTCTTTGGCAAGCCGAGCCCTTCGCATCGCGGTGAATTGCGAGCAGAAGGCCGCGCTCAGGACGGCCAGTCCGGTTTTCGGCCGCGAGAACAATTCTCCCAGAGCGAGGCGCCGATTGGCGGACTTGCTCCACATCACCGCCAGATGGCGCTCGGCGCCGTGGCTTCCACCCCAATAAGCGGAGGCGATCGCGCTGATTGCGAGCAATTGCCGCGTGTTGGCGGCGATTCTCCACTCCTGGTCGTACGTCATCGGGTAGTTGGCGCCGGCCTCCCTGCCGGCCCCCGCCTGGCCGCGCAGGTCGGCCAATGCCTCGGCGGCCTCCTTCCTGAGCGAGCGCGACAGGCCGGGGATCGCCGCCGCGGCGGCCGGATAGGTATAGAGAAAGCGATAGTCCGGCCCCGTTTCCGCGATCCGGACCGGCCTTGCCGGGGCAGGACGCGCCGCTGCCATGCCCATGGGAAGCAGTCCGGCGCCCAGGGCGATCGACAAGGCCAGGAAGGGCAGTCTCGCGACCATCCTCATTGCCTAATGCCCGGACCGCGCCGCCGCCAGCCGCTCCATGTTGACTTGCCAACCACCCCTTCCTAAAGGGGCGGCGCCCTGGCGGGTTCGTTCGCCGGCATGTCCCATCCCTTTGCTGCTCCCCGCCATTGGGCGCGGCCGCACATCGGAACAACGGCATGGCGGAGTATGAGCCCTCGCAGGACCCGGAGACCCCCCAGGATGCGCGGCTGAAATCGCTCGACGAGCGATTGAGGCAGGCGAAATCCGAAGAGGCGGTCAGGACCGGCCGAGCGCGGCCCGCACCCCGTAAGGGCCAGGCCCAGGGAATGCGGATCCTCTCGGTCCTGTTCGGGTATCCGATGGGCAGCGCGTTGCTGGGCTGGCTGTTCGACCGCTGGTTCGGAACGCGCTGGATTCTGGTGGCGATGCTGTTCCTCGGGTTCGTGATCGCCTTCCGGGAAGTGTGGAAGATTTCGAATCAGCCGCCCGAATGATCCTTGGGTTCGGCAGTTAGATCAGAGGTTTGAGAGTGGCGGCCGAGAGCAAGATCGACCCGATGCACCAGTTCGAGATCCACTCGATCCTGGGTGACTCCGTCAACGGCAATCCCTTCGCCTTCACCAACAGCGCGCTGTGGATGCTGCTCGTCCTCGCCAGCGTCTGGCTGTTCATGATGGGCGGGATGAAGCGCGAGCTGGTGCCCGGCCGCTGGCAGATGGCGGTCGAGGGCGTGACCGGCTTCCTGACCTCGATGATGGACACCAATATCGGGCCGGAGGGACGGAAATACCTCCCCTGGGTGTTCACCGTCTTCATGTTCATCCTGTTCGCGAACCTGATGGGAATGATGCCGTTCGGAGTGATCCAGGGCGGCCATCCGTTCACCGTCACCAGCCAGTTCTCGATCACCGGAGTGATGGCGATTATCAGCTTCTCGATCGTCCTGATCGTCGGCTTCTGGAAGCACAAGCTCCATTTCTTCTCGCTGTTCGTGCCGAGCGGCACGCCGTTCATCCTCAAGCTGCTGATCGTCCCGATCGAGTTCGTCTCGTTCATGGTTCGCCCGTTCAGCCTGGCGCTCCGGCTGTTCGTCGCGATGATCGCCGGCCACATCCTGGTCGAGGTATTCGGGAGCTTCATCGTCAGCGGCCTCAACGCCGGCGGCGTCATGGGGCCGGCGATCAGCCTGCTGAGCTTCGTCTTCATCATCGGAGTCAGCGCTCTCGAGCTTCTGGTCTGCGCGATCCAGGCCTATGTCTTCGCTCTTCTGACGTCGCTCTACATCAATGATGCGGTCAACCTTCACTAAGCTTTTCAACGATTTCACAAGGGAGTTTAAAATGGACCTCGAAGCTGCAAAAGTCATCGGCGCGGGCCTCGCCGCGATCGGCGTGGGCGCCGCCTCGGCGGGCGTCGGAATCGTCTTCGGCTCGTTCCTTCAGGGCGCTCTGCGCAACCCGGCCGCGGCCGACGGCCAGCAGGGCCGTCTGTTCATCGGCTTCGCGGCCGCCGAGCTTCTCGGCCTGATCGCGTTCGCCGTGGCGATGATCATCCTCTACGCCGTCTAAGGCCCGGCCTTAAGCGCCCGAGGGAAAAATGCCTCAGCTGAACCAGCTGGCCGAAGTCGCCTATTCGCAGCTCTTCTGGCTGCTCCTGGTGCTCGCCATCATCTATTTCGGGATCGGGCGCTTCATGCTCCCGAAGATCCAGTCCACGGTCGATGCGCGCGACAGCCGGATCGCCGAGGACCTGGCCGGAGCCGAGCGCGCCCGGACCGAGGCGGACGAGACCGAGGCGGCCTATCGGGCGCGGATGGACGAGAGCCGGGCAAAGGCCCTGGAAGTGACCCAGGCGGCCAAGCAGGAGACCGCCCGCGAGGCCGAGGAGAAGATCCGGGCCGCGGACTCGGAGATCGGCGCCAAAGCCGAGGCCGAGGAGCGCAAGCTCCGGGCCGCGACCGACGCCGCGCTCGCCGACATCGAGAGCGTCGCCGCCGAGGCGGCGGCCGAGATGGTGGCGAAGCTGGCCGGGATGAAGGTCGGCCGCGGGCGCGCGGCCGCTGCAGTGAAGGCGGCATTGGGCAATGGCTGAACCCACAACCCATACCGGCACCCAGCAGCCCGGCACGCCCGGGCTCGAGCATGAGCCGAGCGCCTTCGGGATGGACGCCGCCCAGTGGGTGTCGCTCGCGATGGTCGTCGTCTTCGCGATCCTGATCTGGAAGAAGGTCCCGGCCGCGATCGCGAGCGCACTCGACAAGAAGATCGCAAGCATCCGCGGCCAGCTCGAGGAAGCGGCCCAGCTCCGTTCCGAGGCCGAAGCGCTGAAGGCGGAATATCAGGCCAAGGCCGCCGCGGCCGAGGCGGAAGCGGCAGTGATGATCGAGCGCGCCCGCCACGAGGCCGAGGGCATCATCGAGCAGGCGCGGACCGACACCGCGGCCCTGATCGAGCGCCGCGGCCGGATCGCCCGGGACAAGATCGCCGCCGCCGAACGGCAGGCGGTCGAGCAGGTCCGCGCCAGGGCCGCCGATGCCGCCGCCGCCGCCGCGGCCCGCCTGATCGAGGAAGACCTCGACTCCGGCGCCGACAAGGCGATGGTCGACAGCACGATCGCGGACCTCGGCGCGCGCTGAACCCACTGGACGGGCGCTCAGGCCGAAGCTAGCGACTTTGGTCTCAAGACGGGAGCGTATCATAATGAATCGACTGGTTTTCGGCGTATCTGTTTGTGCTCTGGCCCTGGCCGTGGCCGGCTGCGGGGATTCGAACGCATCGGGCAATGAAGCCGGCACTTCGGCCCCGGGCGGCGCGGTCTCGACCGCATCCTTCACCGCCGCCGCGGACGCTTTGTCCGCCAGGCTGAGCGGCGGAAGCGCCCCGGCCGCGAACGATCCCGCCGTCGCCGCCTTCGAGGCCCAGAGCGCGAGCGCCCTCCAGGCGTTGGGAACCTCGGCTCTGCCGGTCGACGGCTTCACCTCCTACGACGCTTTGTGCGGCAAGACAGCCACGATCGTCGGCGCCTACGTCAATATCGGCGTCGATCCGGCCGGCGACACGGCGGCCAGGGCCGCGCAGATGAACCGCAATGCCGAGCAATATCTCGACCAGATGTTCACGCCCTTGCTCTTCTCGGCCCATTGCACGGCGTCGCATATGCCGTTCATCGAGGGCAAGATTTCGGGCTCCGACCTCAGTGCCAAGCGGAGCGCGCTTCAGCAGATCCGCGACGGCGCTTACGGCCAGGTCAGCGGTCTGCTGCAAATGGCCTCGAGCAACGACATCGATTCCGCCCGCCGCGCCCGAATCGTCGACATGCTCGCGGCGGATGCCGGCAAGTTCGCGATCGCCTTCAACGCCCAGCAGCGCGCCGCGCTGTCGGCAATGGCCGATTCGCTCCCTGCCGACGTCCACGGCAAGGGCGCGGGGATCAAGGCGGGCCTGACCGGCGCGGCCTGCGGCAAGCTCTGCTCGATGTAGGCACGGCGGGCGGCGGTTGATAGCCGCCGCCACGATGTCTTAGTCCTCGACCAGGGCTCGAAGCCGGCCGAGCGCATCGTCCCAATGCGCCGAAACCTGGTCGAGATACGTTCGCGCCTCGGCGACCTTATCCGGCCTGTAGACGAAGCTTCGCTGGCGCCCCCGGCGCCGGCTTCCGACCAGCCCCGCCTGCTCGAGCACGCCGAGATGCTTGGTCACCGCCTGGCGGGTCAGGCCGGTGCCTTCGGTGAGAGTCGCGATCGAGCGGCGTTCGCCGTCGCTCAACGTCCGGAGCAGAGACAGCCTGGTGACGTCGCCGAGCGCCGCGAACACCGGCGCCGGCCCGGCGGCGATCTCAGCGCTCGACATAGGCCTGGACATTGCGGACCTGCTCGGTCCAGCCGCCCTCGTTCATCCGCATCGCTTCGTCGCGCCGCTCGTCGGGAAGCGCATCGAACCCGGATTCGACGACGGTCAGCCGGGTACCGGCCGTCACCGGCTCGAGCCTGAATTCGACAAGGGTAGGGGTCTCGCCGGAATAATCCTTGTCCGGATCGACCGCATAAGGATGCCAGGTGAACGAAAAGAGGCGCGGCTCCTCCATCGCGACGATCTTCGCCTCCCATTTGAGATGCTCGTAGCCGGGATAGGTCATGTGCCCGGTTGAGACCTCGCCCGGCGCGAAGGGGCCGTCGAGCTTGACCCGGAACCAGGTTCCGAACTGCTCGTGATCGGCGATCGCTCGCCACACTTTCTCGATCGGAGCCCCGAGCTCGACTACCTTCTCGATCTTGTCCGACATGATGCAACCTCCTGGTTGCATGTCCTTGCCACGGCGCTGGCAGACATGCAACCTGCTGGTTGCCCATAGGTGCTCCTGCATTGACTCCACCGCTCAGTGAGAGATGCTGCTCTCCGGCAACGCTGCCGCCTTGGGGGAGGACAACATGCGAACCATCGCTTTCGCCGCTTTCGCGCTTCTGAGCCTTTCGGCCTGCGGGGCGATGATGAAGGACAAGCAAGCCGGCGAAGCCGAGGTCGCGCGTTTCCACGGCCTTTTCGATTCCGACCAGGGCGGCGCCATATACGACAATGCCGGCGCCGAGCTGAAAGCCGCAGCGTCGAAGGACGATTTCGGCAAGATGATCGCGACCAGCCATCAAAAGCTCGGCAATGTCAGGACATCGAACCAGACCGGCTGGAAGGTCAATTACGGTGACAGTGGCAACGTCGTCGTGCTCAACTACACGACCGATTTCGCCCTCGCCCGCGGCGAGGAGGAATTCGTCTATCGGGTCGACGCGGGCAAACCGAAGCTCATTGGCTATCACGTCACCTCGCCGGCGTTGCGGACGAGGTAGGGGCCACTCCTTCGCCGTCATTGCGAGAAGCGTAGCGACGAAGCAATCCAGGGGGACTCGGAGGCCGTACTGGATTGCCGCGCTTCGCTCGCAATGACGGAGGAGGGGACGTAGGCGGCTGGCTTACCGCCCTCGGCTTCCCTAAATCGCTGACCGTGAGCCAGCAACCGCCGACCGACCGATTTAACGAGGAGAAGAGCGCCTACACCGTGCGCGGCGCCGACAAGCCCGATTTCGAGGCTGGAGTGGCGGCGATCCGGGCGGTCGTGAAGACCCTGCCGCAACGGCCGGGAGTCTACCGGATGCTCGATTCACGCGGCGAGGTCCTCTATGTCGGCAAGGCGCGCGCGCTGAAGAGCCGGGTGACCAGCTACACCCAGATCGCGCGGCTGACCAAACGGCTCCAGCGCATGGTCTCGCAGACCCGGGCGATGCAGATCGTCACCACCAACACCGAGGCCGAGGCGCTTCTGCTCGAGGCGCAGCTGATCAAGCGCTACCGGCCGCCGTACAACGTCCTTCTCCGCGACGACAAAAGCTTCCCCTTCATCCTGCTCCGCGAGGACCATGCCTTCGCCCGGGTCCAGAAGCATCGCGGCGCGCGGCGGGCGAAGGGCCAATATTACGGTCCGTTCGCGAGCGCGGGATCGGTCACCCGAACCCTCAACGCGCTTCAGAAACTGTTTTTGCTGAGGAGCTGCTCGGACAGCTTCTTCGCGACCCGAAGCCGGCCCTGCCTCCTGTTCCAGATCCGCCGCTGCTCGGCGCCGTGCGTCGGCCGGATAAGCGAAGAGGCCTATGGCGAGCTGGTCGCCGACGCCAAGGACTTCCTCGCCGGCAAGTCGACCCAGGTCCAGCAGAAGCTCGGACGGCTTATGGAGGAGGCTTCGGTCAATCTCGATTTCGAGCTGGCCGCAGTCTATCGCGACCGGCTCCGCGCACTCACCTTCATCCAGGGCAGCCAGGCGATCCACGCCGAGGGGCTCGGCGACGCCGACATCTTCGCTTTGGCCTGCAAGGGCGGGACGATGTGCATCCAGGCCTTCTTCATCCGCGGCGGCAACAATTGGGGGCATCGCAGCTTTTTCCCGGCCCATACCGCCGACGTTCCGGAGGAGGAGGTGCTCGCCGCCTTCCTCACCCAATTCTACGAGGAGGTGCCGCCGCCGAAGCTGATCCTGCTCGATCGGGTGCTTGGCGAGGCCGAGCTGCTGTCCGAGGCCCTGTCCGAACGGGCCGAGCGCAAGGTGGTTCTCAAGGTGCCGCAGCGCGGCGACCAGGCGAACATCATGCGCCAGGCGAAACGCAACGCCGAGGAGGAGCTGGACCGCCACCTCGCGGAGACCAGCACCCAGGCCCGCAACCTTCGAGCGATCGCCGAACTGTTCGAGCTGGAGGGACCGCCCGAGCGGATCGAGGTTTACGACAACAGCCACGTCATGGGCACCAATGCGGTCGGCGCGATGATCGTCGCCGGGCCCGAGGGCTTCCGCAAGAATGCCTATCGCAAGTTCAACATCAAGCGCGCCGAGACCGTCCCGGGCGACGATTTCGCGATGATGCGCGAGGTTCTCGGCCGCCGATTCGCCAGGCTCGAGAAGGAGGATCCCGACCGGAGCCGCGGCGACTGGCCCGATCTTTTGCTGATCGACGGCGGCAAGGGCCAGCTCAGCGCGGTCTGCGAGACTCTGGAGAATGCCGGGATCCACGACGTGCCGGTCGTCGCCATCTCCAAAGGGCCGGACCGCGACGCGGGCAGGGAGGTGTTCCATCTCCCGGGGGGCCGCGAGATCACCCTGCCGCCCAACTCGCCTGTCCTCTTCTACCTGCAAAGGCTTCGCGACGAGGCCCACCGATTCGCGATCGGCGCCCATCGCCAGAAGCGCGCGAAGAGCTTCGCCGCCAACCCGCTCGACGACGTCCCCGGCATCGGTCCCGGCCGCAAGCGCGCTTTGCTGATGCATTTCGGCACGGCGCGGGCGGTCAAGGGTGCGGCGCTCGAGGATCTGGAGAAGGCGCCCGGAATCTCGAAGACGATGGCGCGGGGAATCTACGACCATTTTCACCCGCGGGGGTGAGCACAGTCAGTGGCCCGGGGAAGGCCGAGACCCGGATTCAAACCTGGATCCGGACCCCGGCTTTCGCCGGGGAACAGCAGCGGCTCCCTACTTCACCATCTCATATTGTCCGGAGACGGTGAACCGGAGCGAATCTTCGCCGGGCGTGATGACGGTGGCGGTATCCCAGGTGCGGGCGGCGGCGCGCGGTCCGGAGACGTAGCCGCCGCTTTCGTTCATCGAAACGATTCGGCGGATCCTGAGGCCGAGCGCCCTGGCATAGAATTTGGCGCGCTGGTCGGCGTCGCGGATCGCCGCGACGCGCGCCTCTGCCAGGGCATGATCGTCCGGCTCGCGCGCGAAGCTTGGGCCCTGGATCTGGTTGGCGCCCGCCTCGACCAGGGCGTCGACGACGTTTCCGCTCCTGGCGATGTCGCGGAAGACGATCGACAGGCCCTGATTGACGTTGAAGCCTTTCCTGCCGCCCTCGCTTGCGGGCTGGGTGTAGGGCGACAGCTGAAGCTGGTCGGTCCGAACGTCCTTCGGATCGATCCCGAAGCGCGCCAGCTCCGAGCGAAGCTCGGCGATCGCCGCGCTGTTCTCGCGCATCGCTCGCGACGCCTTGGTGTCGAAATTGGTGAATCCGGCGTGGATCGTCACCGTCTGCGCCGTCTGGTTCGATTCCCCCGTGCCGGTTATCGACACGATCGTGCTGTTGCGCCCGACCGAGTCGTCGTCGGTTGCGGCCGCGATGATCCAGGGCGCGGCGGCGAGGATCAGCAGCCCCGCCATCAGATTTGTACGATTGGTCATGTCGGTCCTCCCGCCAAATGGGGGACCGAGGCTAAGCGACGCCGGTTAAGAAGTTGCAGCGCTTGGCGAAACTGTTCCGTCATTCCAGCGAAAGCTGGAATCTCTCTTCCTCCTGAAGGCAATGAGATCCCAGCTTTCGCTGGGATGACGGCTCAGCGCCCCAGCTGAGCTTTCGCCTTGCGGATCGCCCGATAGGCCAGCACCTTGGCGGGATTGCCGCGCGGATATTGGGCGGGCGGCGCCGGGTCGATGCCGATCCGGCGAAGCATGTGGTTCATGCCCCTCACGTCGGCTTCCTGATAGACCCATTCATTCTTCCAGGTGATCGAGAAGCTGATCGACGGCTCGGGGCCGTTCCTGACCCAGTGCGGCCACATCAAGGGCACGTGGACGGCGTCGCCCGGCTCGAGCTCGAACCGCTCGCCGCGCTGTTCGTAATCGTCGTCCCAGGGCACGTTGCGGTGTCCGCCCATATGATAGGATTCGTGCTTCTCGGACGGGACGACGTCCTCGTCGCCGGGAACGATCATCATCGTCTTGCGGCCGCGCACGTGGCAGAGGACATTGTGCTCGGGATCGAGATGGAAGGGCGTCACCGCGCCCGGCGACGAGACGAAGATGAAGGCGACCTTGGTCAGCATCGCGCCGGTCGCCGGCTCGACCACCGGGGCGAGCTCGGCGAGCGCCTCCTCGAGCAGGTCGCGATAGGCCGGGTCCTGCTGGACATGCTTCAACACCATCCAGCTGCCGCATTGCTCGATCCGCCGGATCGTCTCCTGGACCGAAAGCCCGGTCTTGCCGACCGCGTCCGGCTCGATTCCATAGGGCAGGTCGCCCTCATTATATTCGACGTCTTTGGCCGGAAGCCGACCGCCGAGCTCGACCAGCGCCTCCAGGGTCAGAAGCGGATGGTTGGCCAGCCCATGCGACAATTTGCCGGGCCGGCCCGGATAGACGGCGCGCAGCCGCTCGAGATCCGCTTGCTGGAAAATGCTCATTCCTCTGCTCCACTTAAAAGGCCGAGCCGGCGCGCCAGCGCCGCCGCGCTTTCGATCGCATGGACCGCGGCGAAGATCGCCCGCCGCCGCGCTCCGGCGAGCGGAACGCTGATCCGCACGATGCTTCGCCGCTCGCTCCACAATGTGTTGATCATCGAATGATTCTCGACCGCACAGCTGTCGGTCCAGTCGATCCCGTCGCGGGTCAGAAGCCGCAGATTCTCGATCTGGAGAAGCACGCCCGGCGAGAAACGGGCAAACTCCTCGTCGATCGCCGTCTTGAACGAGAAGGCGCCCGGAGGCGCGATCAAATTGACCAGCATCGCCAGCGGTCTGCCGTCGAGGCGAAGCGCCAGCACCTCGAGCCGGCCTACTTCATGAGCCGCAAGGAAGGCGTCGCGGAAGAAGGCCGCGCTCGCAGGATCGAGGGCGAGCGCGCTTCCGGCCCGGCCCTTCCAGCCCGAGGCTTCGAGCGCGAGGAACGAATCGCACCAGGATTCCGCGTCGCCGTCGGCGCTCAGCGTGTCGCAGGCGATCGTCCCGAGCTCGGCGAGCCGCGCCGATTGCCGCTTCAATTCCTTGCGCTTCTTCTTGCGCACCGCCGCCTCGTAATAAGCGGCGGGACCGAGCTCGCTCGAGAGCATTGCGCGGGTGCGGCGATGGACGATCGGGCTCGGCCGGCCAAGCCGCGCCGCCGCCTCGGCGAGGCCGAGATGGACCGGTCCGCCCTCGGCGACCGAGTTGAGGTGGAAAAAGGTGCGCGCCCAGGGTGCGGCATCGAGCCCGGCGAGCGCCTCCGACCAGAAATCCGCTTCGCGGCCGGCGCGGACCAGGGGCGTACCAAGGAAGCATTGATTGTGCCGCCAGTTGCGCAGGAAGGCGATGGGGATCCGGCCGTAGGGCCGCTCGACCACCAGCGGAAGAAGCCCGATCAGCTCGCCGCCCTCCCACACCGAGAGCAAGCGCGTTTGTCCCGGGGGGAGGAGATGGCGGGCGCCGGCCTCGAAGAACCAGCGCTCGGCATAGGGATTGGGCTCGGCCGCTTCGAGCGCGAGCCGGTCCCACGCCGCCTGCCAGGAGGCGGGGACGGACTCGAACGGGCAGATCTCGACGCGCGAGGCAGCGCTCTCCACCGGCTCCGCGGGCGCGTAATTCTCGCGGCGGGCGAGCATGTTCACGCTTTCTCCGCCGCCTCGACGATCTCGCCGCTGCGGACCGGAGTCACATCATGCCGTGCGAACAGGTCGAAGACGCCGTCCCACCAGGCCCGAAAAGTTCGCAGATCGGCGGAGTCGCGGACATAGGCGGTATGACCGGGCTCGACCGAAGGCGTGTGGAACCAGAGGCTGAACAGGCGGTGGCCGCGGTCGAGCAGCACCCGGATCGCCTGCTTCGCCTCGGCGAGCGGGACGCCCTCGGGAGTCAGCGGGATCCGGTTGAGCAGTCCGCTGCGGGCGAACGGGCCCCGCAATGCGGCGATTCGGGTCAAAGCCGGGAAGCGTCCGAGCGGGCCGGCCAGGCAGGTGGTCAGGGGCACTTCGATCAGGCCCCCGGACCGCCAGGGGTGGATCGGAAAGTCGGTGAAATCGGGCCCGCCTTCGTCCGAATAGTCGAAATGCGAACGGACCGAGAGGTCGAGCCGATAGCCCAGCTCAGCGAGGATCGAGCCGCTGTTCGGGCCGATCCCGTAGCGGCCCGCCCGATAGGCGATCGGCGCCCGGCCGGCCAATTCGGTCAGCTTCGCGGTCAGGCCGGCGAGCTTGACGCGTTCGAGCTCGAATGGAAGAGTGCCCGCGAAGCTGTTGCCGCGATTGACTTCCTCCTCGTGCGGAGGCGTGACCCAGGGGTGCAGATGGGCGCCGATGTCGCAAAGTCCGGACCGGGCCATTTCGGCCATGGCTGCACCGCTTCGCGCATTGGTGGCGACAGGCCAGTCGACGACATAGGTCGGAGCCACGCCGGCCTCGGCGAAGCGGCGGGTCGCATCGGGCAGCGCGGCGATCGCGTCGGTCGCGGTCGAGCCGCGGTCGAACGGCTTCGACCAGTCGAACTCCTCTTCGCAATCGCCGACGACGAGGAAGCGCTTGCCGAACGAATCGGGCAGGACGAGCGCGTCGGCGGCCGCGGGGACGCGGTCGAGTCGGGGCGCCCCGTATTCCTTGCTGATCCGGTCCAGTTTCAACGCGCGTTCCGTCTCGGTCCTTCCTCGCTTTTCCCCTAAGACAAAGACGTAGCGATTGGGTTACCGTCGCGGCTCGAAAGGCGGGGCAGGGTGCGGCTCGAAACCCAGGCGATCATCTGCGCGGTCCGGCCGCACGGCGAGCATGGCGCGATCGTCCGCGCTCTGACGCCGGCGGACGGGATCCAACCGGGCTATGTCCGCGGCGGCCGTTCGCGGCGGCTTCGGCCGGTCCTTCTTCCCGGCAATATCGTCCAGGCCGAATATCGCGCCCGCACCGAGGAGCAGCTCGCCCAGCTGAGCGTCGAGCTCGCCGCGAGCCGCGGGCCGCTGCTCGCCGAGCCGCTCGCCGCCGCGGCGATCGACTGGATCACCGCGCTCACCGCCTCGGCTCTGCCCGAGGGCCATTCCTATCCGAGGCTCTATTCGGCCCTCGACGGTCTTCTCGCCGCGATCGAGGCGGCACCGACCGCCCGGCGCTGGGGTGCCGCGCTCGTGCGATACGAATTGCTGATCCTCTCCGAGCTCGGCTTCGGCCTCGATCTCACCGAATGCGCGGCGACCGGCGCGACCGAGAATCTCGCCTATGTCAGCCCGAAAAGCGGCCGGGCGGTGAGCGAGGAGGGAGCGGGCGGCTATCGAGACCGGCTGATGAAGCTTCCGGCTTTCCTTGCCGCCGGCGGCGAGGCGGACTGGCCCGACATATTGCAGGGTCTGAAGATCACGGGCCACTTCCTCGCCCGCGATATCCTGATCGACCGCCAAGCCGACGTTCTGGCCGCGCGGGAGCGACTGGTGAAGAGGCTGAAACGAGTGACGAGCTGATTTTCGTCATTCCAGCGAAAGCTGGAATCTCCCTTGTTCTTCTTCGGCTGCCGCAAGGTAGTGAGATCCCAGCTTTCGCTGGGATGACGCTAAGTGTTCGGAATCCCCAATTCCGCCGCCGCGCTCTTCAGCCGTCCCTGCGTCGCCGAATCGCCCTGGAACGCCGCAAGTCCCGACCTTAATGCCTCTTTCGCCGGCCCCGGCTGGTTCAGGACCACCCGCGAGCGCATCAGGTTGATCCAGCCGTCGGCGTCGCGGGGATTGGCTTTGAGCCGGTTGGCGAGCCGCTCGACCATTGAAGCGACCATCCGGTCCTGCTGGCTCGGCGGGATCGACGAAGCCGCGGCGAGCTGCTCGCCGGTCGGGCCGGGGATCGCGCCGGTGGCGGTCGAGCCGGTTGCCGTGCCGGGGGCCGGCATCCTGCCGGCGAGGTCGATCTTGTTGCGCGCGGCGGTCTGCTCGATCGTCCGGCGCAGATCCGCCTCCCAGGGCGCGCCCGGCGGCGTGTCGCGCAGAAGCGCCAGCCAGAGGTCGATCGCCGCCTTGTGATCGCCGCCGAGCTCCTTCTGGACCGCCTGGAAATAGCGGGCGCGCGGGTCGGCGGGATTGAGCTTCAGAGCCTTGTCGAACGCCGCCGCCGCTTCCGGCACGATGCTGGTGCTCGCCGTCTGGAGCACCTCGCCGAGCGACGACCAGTTCTCGGCATTGTCCGGCTCGATATCGGCCGCCTTCCGATAGGCCGCGGCGGATTCCTCGGGCTTGCCGGCCTCGGCATAGGCCCAGCCGACCACGCGCCAGTCCTTCGCCGCCGGGCTGGCCTCGGCGGCGGCGGAACCGCTTCCTCCGCTTCGCGATATGGCGATCGCGGCCGATGCCGCCGCGATCAGTCCGGCGGCGATCAGGATCGTGGTCGAGAGGGACGGGCGGTTCATGGGGGTTGATTGCCCTGTCGTTCCGATCGCGGTCAAGGCTGGCATGGCCTAGAGACGCTGCTACAGTCTCAAAACCAAATCGAGGGGGACTGAGTGGGAGCGACGTTCCGCATCGCCATCGTCGGATCCGGACCGGCCGGTCTGAGCGCCGCGGCTCGGGCCGCGCAGCTCGGCCTCTCCCACGTCCTGCTCGAGAAGACCGGCCACCTCTCCGACACGATCTACAAATATCAGAAGGGCAAGCACGTCATGGCGACTCCGAGCCAGCTCGTGCTTCGCTCGGACATGCATTTCGAGGCCGGCAAGCGCGAGACGGTGCTCGGCACCTGGGACCGGATGGCCGGCGACCATAAGATAGAAGTGATGCTCGACGCCGAGGTCAAGGCGATCACCGGCGCCAAGGGCGATTTCAGCCTGGCGCTCAAGAATGGCGAGACTGTCAAAGCGGAGACCGTGATCCTCGCCATCGGCACCCAGGGCAATCCCAATCTGGTCCGCTGCCCGGTCGGCGAAGGCGCCGTCGTCCAGTATCAGCTCGACGATCCCGGCGAATATATCGACGAGCATATCGTCGTGATCGGCGCGGGCGACGCCGGGATCGAGAATGCGCTCGGCCTCGCAGCCGATCCCGAGCAGCGCAACCAGGTCACGATCGTCAACCGCTCGGCCGAATTCGCCACCGCCAAGGACGCCAATGTGAAGGCGCTCCTCGCCGCCGAAGCGGAGGGGCGGATGACGATCCGGCGCGAGACCACCGCCTCGTTGATCGAGAAGGGCATGATCACCTTCGACACGCGCGACGGCGAGGCGAAGGTGCGCTGCGACCGGGTGATCGCCCGGATGGGCTCGGCGCCGCCGCGCGGCTTCGTCGAAGCCTGCTGCGCCAGCTTCGAGGAGAAAGAGGGGAAGAAGGTCGTCGCGGCCGGCACCGGGGTCGAGTTCACCAGCGCCGACCGGGTCGCCTACCCGAAGCTCTCGCCGACCTTCGAATCGACCGTCCCCGGAATCTACGTGATCGGAGCGCTCGCCGGCTACCCTTTGATCAAGCATTGCATGAATCAGGGCCATGACGTGGTCGAGTTCATCAACGGCAATACGTCGCTAAAGCCCGCGGACGAGCCGATCCTCGAGGCGAAATTCGCCGGCCTTCCGGGCAAACGCTCGGTCGATCAATGGCTCGAATATCTGCGCTCCAACGTCGCCATCCTCGAGGGCATGTCGCCGCTGCAGATGCGCGAATTCATGCTCGACAGCGAGGTCGGCTTCTACCGCGCCGGCGATCTGGTGTTCGAGCGCAACGATTCGGGCTCGTCGCTGTTCGCGATCGCCTCCGGCTCGGTCGCTGTGCAGATCAGCCCGGCCGATCCCTCGATCACCGTGCCGATCGGCGCCGGCTCGATCTTCGGCGAGGTCGGACTGATTTCGGGCCGGCCGCGCGGCGCGACGGTGCGGGCAGCCGAGGATTCGATCCTGGTCGAAGTGTCGCGCAACGCGGCCCTGAAGCTGATGGCGACCGTTCCCGCCGCCAACCGCGCGGTCACCCGGATCTCGACCGAGCGGCAGTTGCTCCAGATCTTCAAGTCCGGCCTGACCCCGGAGGATCTGACCGAGGTGCTCGAGACCGCGGAGATCAAGAGCGTCAAGGCGGGCGAAGCGATCATCAACGAAGGCGAGCAGGGCTACGACATTTACGTCATCCGCCAGGGCTCGATGGTGGTCGAGAAGAATGTCGGCGGCAAGCCGGTCTTCCTCTCTTACTTGCCCGCCGGCTCCTATGTCGGCGAAATGGCCTTGATCGACGGCGGCCCGCGGACCGCGACCGTCCGCGCCGCGATCAAGTCGGAAGTGATCAGGCTCGATGGTGACGCCTTCCGCCGGCTGCTCGAGCGCAAGCCCGATTTGCTCGCCAAGGCGAAGACCGACATGGCCGCGCGCCAAGCGCTGAACAGCTTCGTCGAATCGAAGAAGGAGGGGTTCAGCGGAGTCGTCGACATGTATTCGTCGGTCGCGTCCTTCCTGGTCGAGAACGGCATCGGCGAGGCGACCGACGTGCTGCTGATCGACGAGAATCTGTGCGTCGGCTGCGACAATTGCGAGCGCGCCTGCGCCGACAGCCACGAAGGGCTCAGCCGATTGAACCGCGAAGCCGGCAAGACCTTCGCTCACCTCCATGTTCCGACCTCGTGCCGCCATTGCGAGCATCCGCACTGCATGGCCGACTGCCCGCCCAACGCGATCCATCGCGGCCCGGACGGCGAGGTGTTCATCGACGAGACCTGCATCGGCTGCGGCAATTGCCAGCGCAACTGCCCCTATGGCGTGATCCGGATGGACAAGGTGCCTCCGAAAAAGCCGAACCTGCTCGCCTGGCTGATCGCCGGCCTCGGCCCGGGCCCCGGCGAGCCGCCGAAGAAATGGACCGAGGCCCGGGTCTCGCCCGAGACCCCCAAGAAGGCGATCAAATGCGACATGTGCGCAGGCATCGCCGGCGGCCCCGCCTGCGTGAGGGCCTGCCCGACGGGTGCGGCGATAAGGGTGGCGCCCGAGGAGTTCCTCACGGTAGCGCGGCTGGAGCGGGAGGGGTGACGGGCCCCAACAGGTCCGTCATCCCAGCGCAGGCTGGGATCCAGGCGGACTCTCCGCGCGTCCCAACCTCGGCATGGACCCCAGCCTGCGCTGGGGTGACGAGATAATGGCAACCCGCGAGATCGCCCGAACCCGCCTCGGCGAAGGCGGGGCCAGCCATGAGGGCTTCCTCCGCCACCGCCGCTTCTATTGGCTCAAAGCCGCCCTGGCCGTCTCGTTCATCGCTTTGCTCGGTTACGCTTTGATCGACGTCCAGCCGCGGCCGAACGGCGGCAGCTGGTACGGCTACACATTGGGCACGATCGCGGTCCTGCTGATCCTCTGGCTGACCATGATCGGATTGCGGAAACGGGCAATGACTTCGGGCCGCTGGTCGCTCAAGGCCTGGACCAGCGCCCATGTCTATCTCGGCCTTTCACTGGTCGTCATTGCTACCCTGCATACCGGCTTCCAGTTCGGCTGGAACGTCCACACCCTCGCTTATGTCTTGATGATGATCGTCATCCTCTCAGGCATCTACGGGATCTCGGTCTACGCGGCGCTTCCGGTCGAGCTCAGCAACAGCCGGGCCGAGATGACCAAGCCGCAGATGATCGACGCCGTCGCCAAGCTCGACCGCCAGCTGCAGGCCGCCGCCCAGCCGCTCGGTCATGCCGACACCGCCATCGTCACCTCCTCGCTCGAGGACGACCCTTTCCGCGGCGGCGTGATCCGGCGCTTGTCCGGCAAATATCCGTCGTGCCGAACGGCGCTCGCTCACCGCGAGTTGCGGCGGCGGACGACCCTGGCGACCGGAGCCGAGGCGGAGGCGATCGAGAAGGTCGCCGATCTGCTCGAGCGCAAGCATGCCGCGCTCGATCGGATCCGCAAGCATCTTCGGATCAAGGCGATGCTCGAAGTCTGGCTCTACGTCCACGTCCCGGCCACCTTCGCTTTGATCGCCGCGCTCGCTGCCCACATCCTCAGCGTCTTCTACTACTGGTAGCGGCGACCATGACGTTCCTCCTCCGCACCATCTCGCACAGCGCCGACGGACGCGAGATCGTCCGGACGGCGCGAGTCGAGGGCGACACGCTCAGCATCGGGCGCGGTCCCGATTGCGACGTCCATTTGACCGACCTCGCCGTCGCCCTTCGCCACGCCACGATCGAGCGGCGCGGAGGCCATCTCGAGATAAGGGTCGAGGACGGGCTTTCGGTCGAGCTGAACGGTCGCAAGACCAGCCTGGGAACGATCGAGCACGCCGCGGGCGGTGACATATTGATCGCCAGCCATCTTCTTCGATTCATGCCGGTGCCGCCGGGATCGGACGAGATTCCGGTCAATGTCGAGCGGGTAACCGAAAGCGAGAGAACGCTCGACCGGGCCGCCGACCGGATGTTCTCGCTCGCCTGGGTGATGCCGGGCAAGCGGCCGACCGCCTGGATCCTGCTGCTGCTGGTGCTCGCCGCCTTCCTGGCCTGGCCGATCTGGGCCTCGCACCAGCGCCAGCAGCGCGAGGCGGCCTTCGCCCGATTCCATGCCGACGAAATGTGGTCGAGCGGAAGCCTGTCGCGCGCCCATGCCGGCCTCAGGCACCAATGCACGGCCTGCCACGTCAAGCCGTTCGAGGCGGTCCGCGATTCGGCCTGCATCGCCTGCCACACCGGCATCCACGACCATGCCGATCCCTACCGGCTGGCGCGCTCGAGGCCCGATCTCGGCCGCTGGGCGCGGTTCCAGCTGGCGGTGAAGGAGAGGTTCAACCTGCCGCCGGGCCGCTGCGTCGACTGCCATACCGAGCATGAAGGCCCGAAGACGATGCCGGTCACGGCGCAGCGTTTCTGCAGCGATTGCCATTCCGACCTGAAGGCGAAGCTTCCCGACACCAGGATCGCCAATGCCGGCGATTTCGAGCGCTCCCACCCCGACTTCCGCCCCGCTCTGATCACCGGCTGGAGCGGCGATCGGCCGGTCGTCGCCCGAGCCTCGCTGTCAATCCGGCCGAGCGAGGATAACGGCCTCAAATTCCCGCACGCTCTCCATCTTTCGGCGGTCAACGGGGTCGCCCAGATGACCCGGCGGCTGAGCCCGTCCTACGGCTTCGGGCAGAAGCTGGAGTGCAAGGATTGCCACCAGCCGACCCCGGACGGAGTCCGTTTCCAGCCGGTGCGGATGGAGCGCAATTGCCAGATGTGCCACAGCCTGGCCTTCGACCGGGTCGGCGGCACCCTGCGGACGTTGCGGCACGGCGAGCCCGACCAGGTCGTCGCCGACCTTCGCGATTTCTATCGCGGCCGCTCGCCGGCTCTGCCGTCGAGCCTCGGTTTCGCGGCGCGCCGCGCTCCCGGCGACGGCTCGCTCATGCGCCAGAGAATCCAGTTCGACCGCGCCGTCGCCGGCGCCAGCGCCGAGCGGGCGATCCGCGCGGTCTTTTCGAGGGGCGGCGCCTGCTTCGACTGCCATTCGGTCGAGGCGTCGCCGCGCTCGCTCTCGTTCCGGATCCACCCGGTCTTCTCGCCGCCGCGCTACATGATGCACGGCTGGTTCGACCACCGTCCGCACGCGACCCAGAGCTGCTCGAGCTGCCACGCCGCCGAGCGCTCCCAATCGGCCTCGGACGTTCTGATCCCCGACCTTGCCGGCTGCCGCGTCTGCCATGGCGGCGAGCGGACGTCGAAGCCTGTGGCCTCTTCCTGCGCGATGTGCCACGATTACCATAGGGACGAGGGGGCTCCAGCGATGCTGATCCGCCAGCAGGTCCGGGGGAAGAAGAAATCGCCGGTCGCCGCCCGGGCGGAGCCGGACTGATGCTGATCGCCCAGATCACCGACGTCCATCTCGGCTTCGATCCGGGCAATCCCGACGAGCTCAACCGCCAGCGCCTCGACATGGCGCTGAAAGCCTTGAGAGAGACGGATCCGAGGCCGGACCTCCTGCTAGCGACCGGCGACCTGGTCGACAATAGCGGCGACGTCGAATCCTACCGGCGGCTTCGCGAGCTCACCGCCGCATTGCCGTTCCCGACCTGGTTCGCGCTCGGCAATCATGACGGCCGCCGCGCCTTCTTCAAGGCCTTCCCCGAGGCTCCGAGCGTCGGCGGATTCCTCCAATATGCGATCGAGGATCATGAGGTCAGGATCCTCGTCCTCGACACGCTCGAGGACGGGCGCCACGGCGGCAATCTGTGCGAGACGAGGGCGGACTGGCTCCGCGACCGGCTCGACGAGGAGCCGGACCGGCCGACGATCATCGTCCTCCACCATCCGCCGATCGAGACCGCTCTGGCCTGGATGACCGAGAATCCCGAAGCGGATTGGGTGCTCCGGCTCCACGACATCGTCGCCGGCCAGGACAATGTCGTGGCGATGCTCGCCGGCCACCTCCACCGTCCGGTCACCACTTTGTGGGCCGGGACCACGCTCGCGGTCTGCCCATCCACCGCCCCCCAGGTCGCTCTCGATCTCGGCGAGGTCGATCCCGAGAATCCCGACGACCGCCCGATGATCGTCGCCGGGCCGCCATATTACGCCCTCCACGCCTGGACCGGCCACGGCCTCGTCACCCACTTCGCCAGCGCCGGGAGCCATGAGGTGATCGCCAGGTTCGGCGAGAACTGGCAGCGATTGCTGAGGAAGCTCGCCGCCGAGAAGGTGCTGGATTAGCTATCCCTCTCCCCGGCGGGGAGAGGGTAGGGTGAGGGGGTACGGCCTTGACAGGTCAGCGTCTGACTCCGATCGCTCGGAACCTCCGCGCCAATTCCACCGAGGCCGAAGGATTGCTGTGGTCCCGTCTGCGGGGAAGGCGCCTGGAAGGATACAAATTCAACCGTCAATTCCCGATCGGCAACGCCGTCGCCGATTTCGCCTGTCGAGCTTCGAAGCTTGTCGTGGAGCTAGACGGTGGACAGCATTCAGACTCACTTACTGACGCGGCGAGAACGGAGATGATCGAGAGCTATGGCTATCGCATCATCCGCTTCTGGAATCATGACGTGATCGGGAACATGGATGGTGCTTGCCGAGATATTGAGTGCATTGAGGCTCGCCAGCAGTGAATAGTTTCCCGCGTCGGACCCCCTCACCCTAACCCTCTCCCCGCCGGGGAGAGGGGATTCTGCCTCACCCCACCCAATCCGCCATCGTGCCCGAATCCCGTACCTTGAACGGCAACCCCCTGCTGTTGAGGAACAATCTCTCCATCTCCGGCCGGGTGAACGGCCTCGATCCCAGCCGGCCGAACACCGCGATCTGGCCTCCGGTCTCGTCGACTCCGCGGTCCCGGTCCAACCCCTTCGCCACCGCCAGCGCCGGATGCGGAGTCTTCGCCCAGGCGATCAGCTCGGGCCTGGGCGCGGGGGAGAAGCCGTAGAAATTGGGCTGGCTCTCGGGGCTGGTCAGCTGGATCACCTTCATACCGTTGCGGCCGTCGGCGACGTAGGCGAAGAGCGAGGCGTTGGTCGATCCGACGATCACGTCCTCGACATCGTTCATCCGACCGTCGAACGTCAGCCGCTGGTAGACTTTGGGCGCCTCCGGATTGGTGACGTTGACGATCACCAGCCCTTCGCCCTTCGCCGCGACATAAGCGTAGGTCCGGGCGAGATAGAGCTTGCGCGCATCGGCGAACGGAACGGTCGCCGAAGGAACCGGCCGGGGCGAGTCGAGCCGGGTGACGTCGAACAGCTTCAGCCCCTCGGCATCGGTCACCCACAGATAGCGGAACTGAAGCGCCGAGGCGCGGGCGTCGCGGAGCGGCAGGGTCGCGACCAGGCGCGGCTTGAGCGGGTCGTCGAGATCGACCACGACCAGCCCGGCGCGGGCGGCGATGTAGGCGAAGTGGCCGGCGAGAGTGACGTGGCGCGCGCCGTCGAGCGCTCCGCCTTCGTTCCAGGTCAAAGCCCGTTTCAGGAAATTATTCTGCGGATTGCCGTCGGCGAAGGTGGTGACGTCGACCAGGATCAGCCCCTCTTCGGAGTCGGTCACCACCGCATAATAATAGAGCGGGTGGAAGGCCTGCTCCTGGTTGGCGGCGCGCATCTCGGCGGTGTTGCGAAGCGGGTTGATCGGCTGGTTGGTCGGGAGCGCCATGCAGGTCGCGTTGCGCGTCGCGACATGGGCGTCGTGTCCGAGCGGCGAGAAGGGGGCGGTGACGATCCGCTCGGACACGCCTTTGTTGCCGATATTGGCGATGTCGTAGACCCGGAATCCGCCGCGCCCCTCGGCAAGGAACATATATTCGCCGCGATTCTGCAGGCAGGAGACGGCGCCGTCGGTGCCCTGGACGATGTTCCTTATGTCCTCGCGCGGATGAGTCTCGCCGCTGCGGTTGCGGTCGAACGTCTCGCCCCGCGTCCAGTTGACCAGCTCGCGCTTGTTGCGGTCGACGTGCATCCGCCAATAATCGGGGTAGGCGAAGCGCTGAAGGTATGAGCCGAACACCGCCTGCGGCTCGTCCCATTCGGTCACCCTGACCGCCTCGAAGCCGCCGTCCAGCCCGACCCAGGCGTGGAGACCGACGAAGTTCACGAAATTGGTCCCCTGCAGAAGAAGCTGCGCCATGATCGCATTATTGTCGTTGGCTTCGCTCAGGTGGCAGTCCGAGCAGGTCTTGGTCTCGGCGGTCCGGACCGTGTGCGGGAAGTGCGGGGCGAAAGCCTGGCTCGAAAATCCCGCGGCGCTGATCGGCGGCTGCTGGACGTAGATCCGCTCGCGATTGATGTTGGTCGACGACAATATCAAAGCCGAAGTCGATCGCACCGGAGCGATGATGTTGCCCTTGGTCGTCTGGTGGCGGCCGAGCTGGAACATGTCGTCGCGCGCGACCTGCGGATTGTAGGTGGCGAAGTTGCGCGTCTCCTCGCCCTCATATTTGTGCATCCGCGTCTTCCAGTTCGCCTCGATCGGCAAATGGCAGCCGGCGCAGCTCGTCGTCCAGCTGAGGTGGCAGGTGAAGCAGGCCATCTCATTGGGCTTGTGGGCGCGGTTCCCCTCCGGTACGCCCTTGCCGAACAGGAAGCGCCCGGTCTCCGCGCCTTCGCGCGACATCAGTTTCGCCCGCGCCGCCTTGAGGTTGAATCGCGGGTTGGACGGATCGACCGTATCCTTGACGAGCGAGACCCGCCATTCGAGCTTGGGGTCGATCGCCGATCGCTGGATCAGGACCCGCCGCCCGTCATCCTCGCGCATCCATTCGAACCGCCTCTGGCCGTCGGCGTTGCGGAGCAGAGCGAGATTGTTCCCGCGCGGCGGCGCGGCCGGGCCTGAGGTGAGCAGGTTCGGCTCGGAATCGACCGTTCCGTGGCAGTCCTTGCAGCTGATCTCGATCGCGTTGGCGACCTCGCCATAGATGAAGCCGGTGCCGTGCGAATCCTGGCTGAAATGGCAGTCCGCGCATTGCATTCCATATTCGGCGTGGATGTCCATCAGATGGACCGCCTTGCCCTGGCGGACTCCGGGTTCGGCGAACTGGGGATCGCCGGCGCGGCGGAATTTCTCGGGATCGTCGGGCGCGATGATCCGCCCTTCGGCGTCGAGCAGATTGCCTTCGCGGTCGCGCTTGTAGACCGCCCGGAAGTTCCAGCCATGGCCGTGATAATCGGCGAACTGGGTGTGGCGGGCCTGCGGGTTGACGTCGTCATGGACCCGGCGGAGGAAGTCGACGTCGCTCCACAGTCCGCGCGGGCTGGCGCCCTCAGGATTGCGCTCGAGCACGTCGTGGACCTGGGCCGCGGTCGGGTAATGCTGGTTGCGGTATCTGGCTTCCAGGCCGGGCGGCGCGGCGAGCCGGTTCTCCGGCCCCGGCCACATCAGATCGGCGTCGGATTCATAGTCCCACATCGTGTAGCCGAGATAGGAATTCAGGAAGATGTTGGGCTGGTGCATGTGGCAGGTCATGCACTGCGAGGTCGGGATCGCGCGGGTGAAGAAGTGGCCGATCGGGTGGCCGCTTTCCGGCTGCGCCGCCCCGCCATGTGCCGCCCCGGCCATCTTGCCGCTGATCGTCGGATCGACCGTCGCGCTTTGGCCGTCTCGTCCGTTCGCCGCGTAGACCAGGCTGTGCTTGGGGTCGCGGTCGTTGGCGTAGACGACATGGCAGCCGGCGCAGCCCGAATGGCGATAGTCGCCCGGCTGCTCGTTGGTGCCGAGGAACCACATGAACGGATCGTTGAGCCGGGTCTTGTGGATGTTGAGGATTGGGATCGCGACCCTTAGCCCGGTTCCCGGGCCGCGGTTCGACTGGCGGATCTCCGGCCTCCCGGATTCCTCCAGTCTCTGGATCGATCCGGACGGGGAGGGCAGGCCGATCTCGGGGAATTGCGATCCGATCGTCCGGCCGCCCTGCTCGAACACCCGGAAGATGTCGCCGGGCGGAGTGACCTGCCAGTTGGGCAATGGGAAGAGCTCGGCGAGCACGCCGCGCGCGCGCTGGGCGGCGGTGATCGCCTCGGGCCCCGGCGGCGAGACGATATGGGCCGGCTCGCCGGAGCGCGTATAAGCTTCGCCGAAGATGTAATTCTTCGCCCCGGCGATGCCGTTATTGTAAGCCGCGCCGCCGAACAGCATCGCGCCGGTGGCCATCAGCGAGCGCTCGGCCGCCTCGATCGTCTCGATATGGCAGGCGCCGCAGGAATCGCGCGCGACCCGATAATCGGACGGATTGACGAAGCGGATGTAATCGGGGCTCTCGATGTTGAGCAGGGTATAGCTTCGAACCGGGTTGGCCGAGGACGGCCAGTGCCAGCTTCGCGGATAGCGGGGAAGCACGTGCGCCTTGTCGCGCGCCGCGACATAGGCCGGGTCGTCATGCGCCAGCGCCGGATCGCCGCGAACGCCGGCATTGCCGCCATGGCAATCGGTACAGCCGAGAACCACCGCCTGGCTCCGGTGCATCGTCTTCGCCTCGCTGTCGACATGGCAGGAGACGCAGCCCGCGCTCTTGGCTTCGGCGGCATCCCAATCCTGGGTGCGCGGAGCAGGCGGGGCGCGGACCAGGCTGTAATCGCGCTGGACTGCTTTTTCGCCTTCGGAGGCGAGGAGAGGGCTCGCCAGGATAGAAAGGAACAGGAGGGTGAAGCACGACAGACTCAGTTTACCGGCGAAGGCCGGTACCCAGACCTTCTTTCCTTCTGGGCCCCGGCTTTCGCCGGGGAACATGGAGTGCAACGCCACCATCAATAGGTCACGATCGCGTTGAGCAGGACCGAATAATATCTCTTATCGCGGTCGCTGTTGAAGAAGAGGTCCTTAAATCCGTCGCCCGGCTGGAGCATTGCCGCCGAGGCTCGAAGAACCAGATTCTGGGTGAATTTCGGCCGGTAGATCGCCGCCACCGACGCGTCCCAGCCGATGTCGGTCGAGATGCTGCCCTCGTTCCTCAGAGTCTGCAGGATCGCCGTCTTGTGGAACCAGAGATGGTTGAGATTGCCGCTGACCCTGAGCTTGGGAGTGAGGTCGAAATCGGCTCCGGCGCCGGCGAGGATCGTTCCGGGATTGTTGAAGTTGGACTGGCCCTCCTCCTTCGACGAGCGAAGCGAGTTGAGGATTCCGTTGCGGCCGTTGATCGCGACCGCCCGGCCGCCTCCGGCGAAGGGGATCGACTGGCGGATCCAGTAGCTGGTGTCGGCGCCGGCGAAGATCGGATTCTCAAAGATCGCGTCGAATCCGGTCTCCTTGTCGTCGAACGGGTGGCCGTCGCCGCTGGCGAACAGGAAGGAGCCGCGGAAGCGCATCCAGTCCATGTCGTAGCTCGGCTCGGCGGCGAGGAAGAAGCTGCGGATATGGCCGGTGCGGCTGGTGAAGATATTGTCGCGGTCCCAGCCCAAAGCGGCATAGGCCGATGCCGAGAGGTTGAGCCGGCCGACATGGCCGTCGGCATTGTAGCCGAGATAGAAGACGTCGTAGTCGCGCCCGCGCAGATTGCCGATCAAGGCCGGACGGACCGGGAAGCCGTTATCGTCGATATGCACGTCGCCGGCCTCGCGATTGCCGTTCCAGGTCAGGCTCGCCTGGCTGGTCAGTCCGACGAACGGGAAGTCCTGGCGGTAAAGGTTGGCGTGGACGACCCAGTCCTGGCGCGGCCCCTGGGTGACGTCGTTGAGCCCGCTGTTGGTGTCCTTCTCGAGCCTCCAGATCGCGGCGAGATTGTACTGGAACCGATTATTGTCGCGATTGCCGAACAGGCGCACGCCGAGCTGCTGGTCGTTGAACAGGAAACCTCGGAAATCGAGCTGGAACGGCTGGATCCCGACCCGGACGCTGTCGAAATCGTAGCGGTCCGAGACGTTGCGGATATGATAGTCGACGAACGCTTCCTGGACCCCGAGGAACTGGTCGAAGCGGCTGGTGCCCTTGCTCGGCTCGACGAACAGGATCCGCCGCTCGGACACGTCGACATAATTAACGTTGAGGGCGAGGGTCAGCCGATATTCGATGTGCGGCGGCATGAACGAAGTCGATCCCTTGATCAGGGCCGCTCCGGCGATGAAGGTCTGCGAGAAGACCAGGCTGTCATTCTTGCCGAACACGTCGAGGCTTCCGGGATTCGACGTGGTCTGCACCCCGACCGGGATCGGAAAGGTGCGCGGCTCGAACACCGTGTCCGAGATGGCGTTGACGACGAAGAACCAGTCATGGCCCTTGAGCCCGAGGAAGCTGGGGGTGCGGCATCGCGCGCTTCCCGGCGGGGCCGGCTTACCCTCCGCCGCCGCGGCTTCGCGAAGCGCCCGGCGCCGTTCCTGCTCCTCGGCGCTTGGGGTGCAGATCGGCCGGTCGCCCTTGTAGGTGTTCTGGCGATAGGGATCGAACCAGCGCTCGCGCACCAGCCCCAATGACTCGATCAGCCGCCAGCGGTCCGGAACCGGTATGTGGTCGGTCGGGAAGGCCTCCGGCGGCGGCGCCCGGATCGCGCCCGGATTGTCCTGGCTGACCGGCTCCTCGAGCTCGTGCTGCGGCGTGCCGGGCCGGCGCCGTCCGGGGAGGAGCGCGTCTTCGGCGGTGCCGGGTTCGGGCGGGGAAGGTGCTTCCGTTTGGGACGGCGGGGCGGGCGAAGGCGCGTCTTGCAGGGCGAAGACCAAACTCCCTCTCCCATGGGGAGAGGGAGGGGTGAGGGGGTACGGATCTGGAGAATGCTCACCTACTCCGAACACCCTCACCCCAACCCTCTCCCCATGGGAGAGGGAGTAAGAAGGTGGGGGAGTGGCCGGCATCGACGTCGACGCCAACAGCGACGCCAAAGGCAGCCCCAAACTCATTTCCCCTGGCAGACATTCTGGTCGCTCGAGCCGAGGAAGGGCGCGAACGGGCAGTTGACGTAGCGCAGCCTGACGCCCTGGCCGACCTGGACGACGATCTGGTCGGCGCGGATCGCCGGGTCGGCATTGCCGATCGAGCCGAGCTTCAGGCCGGCATTATGGAGTCCGAGGAAACTGATCATGTCGTCCTGGTCGATTCCGTCCCCCGACACCCCGATCCCGCCGACCAGCTGGCTTCCGCGATAGATCGGCACCGAGCCCGGGAAGATCTGGATGCCGTTGGCGAGCCGGCCGGGATGCGGGTTGCGGGTGCATTGCTGCGCCGTGTCGGCCGGAGCGCCGAGGACGAAGCCGACATGGGCCTTCACGTCGAGCTCGATCAGCGCCGATTGAAGGCCGGTCGAGAAGGGATTGAACTCGGCGATCGGCCTCGAGAAGGGGCCGGGCGGACGGCCGACCTCGCCGTCGGGGAAATAAGGCCTCGACAGATTGCCTCCGGCGCGGTCGGAGAAAGCGGTCTTGCCGGTCAGAGCGGCCGGGTCGCCGAGAAAGGCGCGGACGGCGCCGACATATTGGCTGACGTCGGGATCGGGATTGGCCGAGAGCTCGGCCGCCGCGGTCGCGCTCGAGAAAAAGGTCGCGGTCCGCGCTTTCTGGAGCGACACGTCGATCCCGAAGATCGGAGCGTCGGGCGAGCGGACGATTCCGAGCACCTCGCCATTGGTGTCGACGATCGAGATGCTGACCTGGGCGCGGCTGTCGAGCGGCCGCCTGATCTGCGCCCGCGCCGCGCTCATCACCTTGAACGCTTCCTCGAGCAGGGTGCGGACCTCTGCCGCGGTCAGGGCGCCGTCGGTACCCGCGCGGATCGGGTAGCGGTTGCCGCCGGCTCCGTTGCTCAGGACGAAGGCGTCGGCATCGGAGAAATCGGCGGCGGTCGAAGCGCGGATCCCGGATGCCTCGCTGCCGTAAGCCCGGCCGGCGAGAACGCCCATCGTCGAATCGTAATAGCCGCGCACCGAGGTCAGAGCGCCGGCGCTGCCGTTGATCGTCGCGAAGCTCGGCGCGGCAGATGGAACTCGAATCAGATCGGCCGCAACGGCGTCGGAGAAGCGAAGCAGGGTTCCGTCGACACTGATCTTTTCGGCGCGGATCGCGTCGGGCGCGGCGAAGCCGGTCGACGCTGCCAGCGCGATGATCTCCTCATTGTCCTTGTCAACGTCCTGGACCTCGGGATCGAAGCCGTACTGGGTGTCGCCCATCACCCCGACTCCGCCGACCACCACCCCGTTCTTGTAGAGCGGGAAGCCGCCCGGATCGGCGCTCAGCCCGAGCGGCGAGCGCTTCGGGCCGATGAAGCCGGCGGCGCCGACATTGCCGTTGAACCGCGCCGCCAGGTCCGAGCAGGGCAATTGGCTGAACTGGACTCCGAACAAGGGCCCGCTCTCGAGCCCGGCGGTCGCGGCCGAGGGCGGGAAATGCTGCTGGACGATCATGCTCGCCGTCCGCGTCGAGAAAGCGTTTCCGGCCGATGAGAGGTAAGCCCCCGTGATCGCCTTGGCGATCGCTCCGGCGACCGCGCCCTGCACGTCGACCCCCTGCAGATCGTGCATGCTCCCGTTCGGCCCGCGCGGCACCACCAGGCGCTGGTTCGCGCCGTTCATCGCGAACACGGCGAGCACGTTGCCGACCCGGTCGACCACCGCGATGTCGGACGGAAGGTTGCGCGCCTGCGCTTCGGCGACGGCCTGGGCGATGATCTGCTGGACGTCGGCGGAGGTGAGGGCCTCCTGCGCCGGCACCGTGTAGAGCGAGGTGCTCGCCGGAGGCGGATTGGGCGGCTGCGGCTGCTGGTTGCCGCCGCCGCCTCCGCCGCCGCCGCCGCACGAGGCGAGGAGAAGGGATGTGATTGCGAGGAACGCCGTTGCTTTCCCGCTTTCGCGTCCCCCCTCCCGCTCTCGCGGGAGGGGGTTAGGGGGTGGGCATGGGCGGCCTGCGTGAATGAGCACCTTCGCGAAGGCTCGGCAGGCCCACCCCCAACCCCCTCCCGCGAAGGCGGGAGGGGGCTTTAGGGCCTGCGAGGATTGTCGGCGCATCATCGCAGCTTCCTGATCGCCGCCGCTGCGCGGCCGAGGCTCGAGCGGAAGTCGCGCGGCTGGTAGGCGTTCGGATCGCGGACCGCCCGGTAGGCGAGGTTGATGTCGGCGCGGATCGATTGCGCCGAGCCCTCGCTCACCTCGCGCGAATTGACCAAAGCCGAGAGCAAGGTGTCGACCGCCATCACCGCCTGGACGCTTCCCGCATAATCGGTGAATCGCGGCGACACCGCATTGCCGGCGATCGTGTCGATGATCGCGAAAACCTGGTCGCGGCTCACGCCGCCGGAAAATGCGCCGGCGAGCGCCCGGGCGCTTTCGCGCAGGTTCGCCGCGGCGGCGACGGCCGAGGCACGGTCCTTCGCCAGTGCGGCGTGGAAGGCGCGGCTGTCGCGGTCGAAGCGGGCGGCGAGGCCGGGCGCGGCGACTCGGGCGGCGGCCGACAGCATGATCATATTCTCGTCATTGTAGGCCGGCATGCCCGACGGGATCGGCCGGCCGGGATTGCTCTCGACGTCGGGCTCGAAGCGCGGATCGTCGGAGATCCGGCGGTGGCAGGTGTGGCAGTCGAAGAAATAGAATTCGGGGAAGATGCCTTCGCCGCCGCGGGCGCTGACGAACAGGGAAAGCGATCGGTCGAGCGCCATCGCCTGGCCGATCGCCCACATCTGGACGTCGTTGGTCCGGCCCTTGCGCTGGGCGTAATCGCCGTCCTCGTTATGGTGCTGCTGGAGGGTGGAGAAGAGGTCGAGCTCGAACGAGATCCGCGGATGGCCGGCGGCCATGATCCGGTGATTGACGAACTGGCCGGGATCGGCGCTGCCATAATGGCAATCGAGGCAGATGGCGGCGCGCGCCCGCGGATTTTCGAGCGGCGCCATTCCGCGCGCGACGTTGGCGGCGTGCGTTCCGCCGACCGCATAATGGCTCGCCAGCCAGCCGCCCGCCGGGCCGTGGCAGGCCTCGCAGCCGACTCCGTCCGAGGTCAGGAATCGCGGGCCCCTTTGGCCGACGGGGGCGGGCGTGGCGTGGCAGCCGAGGCACATCGGCGCGCTCGCCGCTTCGCCGATGCCGAGCCGCGCGGCGATCGCCCGCGAGCGCGGTTCCTTCAGCACCCGCCAGGCGCGGCTGTGCGCTCCGGCCGGGCTCGCCTCGTTCTGCCAGCTCATCAATTCGTCCTGGCGGACGATCTTGCCGTTCGCCTCGCTTCGGCCGTGGCAGGTGGTCCCGGCGCAGCTGGCGACCCCGACGAGGCTGAAAGCGCCGCCGCTTTGACCGGCGGCCCCTGCGCCGGACGGGTGCACCGCAAGCCACAGGAACAGGGAGAGGAGCAGGAGACCCGCCGCGCTGCCTATCGCCAGATTGCGGCTCCGCCCCATCTCGCTCCCCGAACCGGCGCGGATCACGTCCCGAGCCTCGCGTTCCCGCCGGCACTATGTCCCAAGCGGGCGCATCCGTTCAAGCGCGTTCGGGCTCGCCGGGCGCCTTGGTGACGGACTGTTCAACGGCTATAGCGGACCGCCTTCCATGGGGGATGCCGATATGACCAAAGCCTCGGACCTGTTCATCCAGTGCCTCGAGGAGGAGGGGGTCGAATATATCTGGGGCGTCCCCGGCGAGGAGAATCTCGACTTCCTCGACAGCCTGTCGCGGTCCGAGAAGATCAAATTGATCCTGACCCGCCACGAGCAGGGCGCCGGCTTCATGGCCTCGACCTACGGCCGCCACACCGGCAAGACCGGAGTCTGCCTCGCCACATTGGGCCCCGGAGCGACCAATTTCGTCACCGCCGCCGCTTACGCCCAGCTCGGCGGAATGCCGATGCTGATGATCACCGGCCAGAAGCCGATCAAGAAGAGCAAGCAGGGCCGGTTCCAGATCCTCGACGTCGTCGCGATGATGGGACCGATCACCAAATATACCCACCAGCTCGCCTCCTCCGACAATATTCCGAGCCGGGTGCGCGAGGCGTTCCGGCTCGCCGAGGAGGAGAAACCCGGGGCCGTCCATCTCGAATTCCCCGAGGACATTGCCGAGGAGAAGACCGATTCGGTCCCGCTCAAGCGAAGCCTGGTGCGGCGCCCCACGGCGGACGAGAAAGCGGTCCGAGCCGCGGTCCGGAAGATCGAGACGGCGCGCTCGCCGATCCTCGTCATCGGCGCCGGCGCCAACCGCAAGATGACCAGCCGGATGCTCCTCCAGCTGGTCGAGAAGACCGGGATCCCGTTCGTCACCACCCAATTGGGCAAGGGCGTGATCGACGAGACCCACCCGAAATTCCTCGGCTGCGCGGCGCTCTCGGCCGGCGACTTCGTCCATCGCGCGATCGAGGCCGCGGACCTGATCGTCAATATCGGCCATGACGTGATCGAGAAGCCGCCTTTCTTCATGAAGCAGGGTGGCGCCGAGGTGATCCACGTCAGCACCAACACCGCCGAGGTCGACCCGGTCTATTTCCCGCAGATCGAGGTGATCGGCGACATCGCCAACGCGATCTGGCAGATCAAGGAGGACATCGTCCCCTCGGGCACCTGGAATTTCGACCCGATGCTCCGAGCCCGCGCGGCCGAGGTCGAGCACAGCGCCTCGATCTGCGACGACATGCGATTCCCGATCTTCCCGGCCTGCCTGGTCAGGCAGATCCGCGAGGCGATGCCGGCCGACGGAATCATCTGCCTCGACAACGGAGTCTACAAGATCTGGTTCGCCCGCAATTATCCGGCGCGCCAGCCCAACACGGTGCTGCTCGACAATGCGCTGGCGACGATGGGCGCCGGCCTGCCTTCGGCCATGGCCTCGGCGATGGTCTATCCGGGCCGCAAGGTGATGGCGATCTGCGGCGACGGCGGCTTCATGATGAACAGCCAGGAGATGGAGACCGCGGTCCGGCTCAAGCTCAACATCACTGTCCTGATCCTCAACGACAACAGCTACGGCATGATCCGCTGGAAGCAGGCCAATATGGGCTTCAAGGATTGGGGCCTGACCTACGGCAATCCCGATTTCGTCAAATATGCCGAGAGCTACGGAGCGATCGGGCATCGAGTCGAGAATGCCGAGGGGATTCCGGCGCTCCTGCGCGAATGCCTGAACAGCGAAGGGGTGCATCTGATCGACTGCCCGGTCGATTATTCCGACAACGACCGGATCCTCAACAAGGAGATCAAGGAGCTGAGCGCGGCTTTGTAAGCGGGGATGCGTCATTCCAGCGAAAGCTGGAATCTCTTTTCCCCTTTACGGAAGAACAAGTGAGATCCTGGCTTTCGCCAGGATGACGTGAGGTGAAATGACCAAGCTGAAAGACACCTACCCGCTCTACCTCGCCAATGAGGCGAAGCAGCCCAACGCGGACCTCGAGGTCACCGACAAGTTCACCGGCAAGGTCGCGTTCCGCTGCGCGATCGCCGACGCGGCGACGATCGACGCCGGGATCGCCGCGGCGGTCGAAGCGGCCGAGCCGATGGCGCGGCTCGCGAGCTATGAGCGGCAGGCGGTGCTCCAGCATTGCGTCGACCGGTTCAGGGAAAGGTTCGACGAGCTCGCTTTCGCGCTCTGCGTGGAAGCGGGCAAGCCGATCGCCGACAGCGAGGGCGAGGTCACGCGGCTGATCGACACGTTCCGGATCGCCGCCGAGGAATCGGTTCGTATGACCGGCGAGGTCCAGCCGCTCGACATCTCGAAGCGCGCGCGCGGCTATCAGGGCATCTGGAAGCGCGTCCCGATCGGCCCGTGCAGCTTCATCGCGCCGTTCAATTTCCCGCTCAATCTCGCCGCCCACAAGATCGCTCCGGCGATCGCGGTCGGCTGCCCGTTCGTGATGAAGCCCGCGAGCCGTACTCCGCTCGGCGCGATCATCATCGGCGAGGTCCTCGCCGAGACCGATCTGCCGAAGGGCGCCTTCTCGATCCTTCCCGCGCACCGCGACGGAGCCGACCTGTTCACCGAGGACGAGAGGCTGAAGCTGCTCAGCTTCACCGGCTCGCCGGGGGTCGGCTGGGACCTCAAGGCCAAGGCCGGCAAGAAGAAGGTTGTGCTCGAACTCGGGGGCAATGCGGCGGTGATCGTCGATTCCGACGCCGATCTCGACGACGCGGTCGAGCGGATCATCTTCGGCGCCTTCTACCAGTCCGGCCAGTCGTGCATCGGCGTGCAGCGGATCATCATCCACGCCGACATCTATGACGATCTCAGGAAGCGCCTGGTCGCGAAGACGAAATCGCTGGTCGCCGGCAACCCCCACGACCGCAAGACCTTCATCGGCCCGATGATCGACGTGAAGGAGGCGCAGCGGCTCGACAACTGGATCCGCGAGGCGGTCGAGGGCGGAGCGAAATTGCTGGTCGGCGGCAAGAGGGACGGGGCGATGCTCGAGGCAACTTTGCTCGAGGATGTCGACCGCTCGGCGACCGTCTATCGCGAGGAAGCGTTCGGGCCGGTCGCGATCCTCTCCAGATTCACCGATTTCAACGCGGCGCTCGACGAGGTCAACGACAGCAAGTTCGGCCTCCAGGCCGGCATCTTCACCCGCGACCTGTTCAGGATGTTCGACGCCTGGGACCGGCTCGAGGTCGGCGGAGTCGTGATCAACGACGTGCCCTCATACCGCGTCGACAACATGCCTTATGGCGGGGTCAAGGACAGCGGCCTCGGCCGCGAAGGCATAAGGTTCGCGATGGAGGACATGACCGAGATAAGGAACCTCGTCATCCGCCGGCGCGAGCAGGGGCCGCCGAAGAAGCAGACTGGGGAATGAGGGAGGGACAACAATGACGAAACCATTCAGCACGCTCGCATCGATCCTGTTCGCGCTGATCGCGCTGGCACATCTCTATCGGATCGTCCGCCCGTTCGAGGTCGTCGTCGGCACCTGCTCGATCCCGCAATGGGCGAGCTTCATTGGCCTGATCGTCGCGGCGACTTTGGCGGTGATGGTGTGGCGCGAATCGCGAAGGTAGCGCTTTCACAGTTCGTCATTGCGAGCGAAGCGCGGCAATCCAGCGAGCTTTGGAGACCCAACTGGAGTGCTTCGCTTCGCTCGCAATGACAGGGGTTGTGAGGATCGCGGTTTATTCTCAGCCCACCTTCGCCGCACTCCTGAACGTGGACGGCCGCCGAAACAGCTTCCACAGCCGCGCCCGTAGCGAAGTGCGGCGCCGAACCGCCGGCAGCCAGGCCGGCTCGGGTGGGGCCGGTTCCGGCTCGGGCGAATAGAAGGTCAGTTGCTCGGGAAGCTTCGGCTTGAGCGTCAATTTCCGGCGGCCGCGCAATATGTCCTCGGCTTCGGTCAGCGCCCGGACCAGATCCTCATATTCGAACGGCTTTCGAAGACAGCCGAGCGCCAGGTCCGGCAGCGGAAAATCGGGCGCCTTGCCGGTGGTGAACAGGCAGGCGATGTCGAGATCGTGGAGCTTTGCCGCGACGCTGTAGCCGCTCGTGGCGTTGGCGAGCTGAAGGTCGACCAAAGCAAGGTCGGGCCTGTCGGCTTCGACCGACGCAAGCGCCCCGGCGAGATCCTCGGCGATGGCGGTGACCCGGAACATCGGGTCGAGCTCGATCAGCCGGCGAAGCGTATCGGCCAGCAGCGGCTCGTCCTCGACGATCAGGATATTGAGCACCTTGTATCCCCGCTCCCGCTTCCCGTCTCCCCGGTCTTGCCGAGGATCGTGCGCAAGGCCATGGCCCGCCACGATTTTTGCGGCGAACGACTCCGTGACCAAGCCGAAACGAATCCGGATCGGCGTTGATCAGCGCGTGGGGCCGGAATTCTGGACGATGGTATCGTTGCTGGCCCTCAATTTGGCCTGGAGCGAGGCGGCGAAGCCGTGCTCGAGCGCGTGACGGACCGCCTCATGCGCGTCGAGATAGGGGCGAAGCACGTTGGCGGGGGCGCACCAGAAGCGCGCCGGCCCGGTGAGCGTGACCGTCGCGGTGGCGCGTTCGCCCGAGAGGACAGTGATCTCGCCGATCAGATCGCCCGCCCGGCAGGTGCCGACCTGGCGGCCGTGGCTGGTCACCCGCGCCTCGCCCGAGGCGAGGTAGAAAAGATGGCCGACCGGCTCTTCTTCGCGGGTCAGGACATCGCCGGCATGGCCGGAAAGCCAGAAGCCCTGATCGAGGAAATGACGCGCCCGGCTCGGCGGCAGGCCGGCGAGCAGATGGGCGACGATCGGCTCCTCCTCGTTGGTGAAGCGGACCGCTCGGTCGCGAAGCAGCCGCCGGGCAAGCAGAAGCGAGGTCGCGAGCAGGAGGATCGCCCACCAGGAGGCGAGCAAGGGCGCTCTGGCGATCAGCAGCGAGGAGGCGAGGCCGACCAGGGCGGCGATGGCGACCACGCCGCGCATCCGGTTCACCCGGGTCTGGAACATGGCGACGACGAGCAGCAGGAAGGGCAGGGCCGCGATCAGCCCCTCCGTCCGCATCTCGGCCGCGATCCTCGAAAGATCCACCTTTCACCCCCCGGCGCGATCATGCCCGAAACCCGTTTCGCAGGAAAGCGGATCGCGCGTTGCCGAGGGTTCACGCTCCACTCTATAGGAGCCGCTCGAAATCCTTTTCGGCAGCGGCCGATGCGCCGCCGCCACATCATTGGAGAATGAGATGAAGCCGATTTTGCTGGCCGGCGCCGCGTCGATCCTGCTCGCCGGTTGCGCCACGACCGACGACCGCACTCCACAAGAGATGGCGGCGGACAATCTGATTGCAAATGCTTCGGCCGCCGCTGACAGTCTCGACGATTTGGCGGACGAGGCCGCTGTTCCCGACAATGTGCTTCTCGCCGAGTGGACCGGCCCGTTCGCCGGGGTTCCGCCGTGGGACAAGGTGCGGCCCGATCTCTTCCCCCAGGCCTTCCAGTTCGCAATCGACGAGCAGCGTCGGGAAGTCCTGGCCATCGCCGACAGTCCCGAGCCGCCGACCTTCGCCAATACCGTGGAAGCGCTCGAGAAGGCAGGTGAACGGCTCGATCGGGTCGGCACCATCTTCGGTGTGATGACCAGCAACGTCACCACCCCCGAATATCAGGCGCTCGATCGGGAATGGTCGCCCAAGCTCGCCGCAGCGTCGGACGAGATCACTCTCAATCCGAAGCTCTTTCAGCGGGTGAAAGCGGTCTACGAGGCGCGCCAGTCCGCCGGGCTCGATGCCAAGCAGCAAAGGCTGGTCACCCGGCTCTATGACAGTTTCGTCCGCCGCGGCGCCAATCTGAATGCCGAGCAAAAGGCCCAGCTCTCGGCCTACAATCAGCAGCTCGCCTCCGCTTTCTCGGAGTTCAGCGAGAAATTGCTCGCCGACGAGAACAGCTACGTCACCGCGACCGACGCGCAGATGCGCGGCGTCCCGCAGGACGTGAAATCGGCGGCCGCCGCGGCGGCGCAGGAGCGACATCTTCCGGCGGGAAGCTATGCGATCGTCAATACCCGCTCCGCCGTCGACCCGTTCCTGACCTTCGCCGACGATCGCGCGATCCGCGAGAAGGTCTGGCGCGCCTTCGTCAATCGCGGCGACAATGGCGATTCCAACGACACCAATGCGATCATCGCGAAGATCGTCAAATTGCGCGCCGACCGGGCGCGTCTGCTCGGCTTCGCCAACCATGCCGAGTGGCGGATGCAGGACACGATGGCGAAGAGTCCGGCCAAGGCGATGGACCTGATGATGCGGGTCTGGCCCGCCGCGGTCGCCCGCGTCCGCGAGGAGGTTCGCGACATGCAGCAGGTCGCCAACCGCTCGGGGATGCGCTCGCCGATCGAGCCCTGGGACTATCGCTACTACATGGAGAAGGTCCGCAACGCGCGCTACAACCTCTCACAGGACGAGGTTAAGCCCTACTTCGAACTCTCGAACATGGTGAAGGGGATGTTCTGGGCGGCGGGGCAGCTCTACGGCCTCGAGTTCGTCGAGAATAGCGGCGCGGTGCCGGTCTTCCAGCCCGACGTCCGCACCTTCGAGGTCAAGCGGAACGGCGAGACGATCGGCCTCTTCTATTTCGATCCTTATGCCCGGGCCGGAAAGCAGTCGGGCGCCTGGATGAACACCTATCGGAGCCGCTCGGGGCTGCTCGGCGACCGGATCGTGCTCGCATCGAACAACAATAATTTTACCAAGCCGGCGCCGGGGCAGCCGGTGCTGATCAGCCTCGACGACGCGGAGACCCTGTTCCACGAGTTCGGCCACGCCATCCATTACCTGCTGGTCGACGTTTACTATCCGGGACTCGCGGGTGTGCCGCGCGACTTCGTCGAATATCCGAGCCAGGTGAACGAGAATTGGGTCCTGACCCGCGAGGTGCTCGACAAGTTCGCCCGCCATTACAAGACCGGACAGCCCATGCCGCAGGCGCTGATCGACAAGATCGAGAAAGCCAAGACCTTCAACCAGGGCTTCGCCACGGTCGAATATCTCTCCTCGGCTTTGGTCGACATGAAGCTCCACATGGATCCGAACGGAGTGATCGATCCCGACGCGTTCGAGCGCCGCACCCTCGCCGAGCTCGGAATGCCCAAGGAGATGGTGATGCGTCACCGGCTCCCGCAATTCGGCCACCTCTTCTCCTCCGACGCTTATTCGGCCGGCTATTATTCCTACCTCTGGTCGGAGGTGATGGACGCCGACACCTGGGCCGCCTTCCAGGAAGCCGGAAGCCCGTGGGACAAGGCGACGGCCGACCGCTTCCGCGAGACCCTACTGTCGACCGGCAACGAGACCGACCGCGCCGCGGCCTATCGCGCGTTCCGGGGTCGCGATCCCGACGTGAAGGCGCTGCTGAGGAGGCGAGGCTTCCCGGCGGAATGAGGCGAGCGATGCGGCACCTGGTTCTTGGCCTGCTCGTCCTTTCGGCGGGCGGTGCCGCCAATGGACAGCCGGCGCCGGCGCAACGCTACGTCCCCCAATCCCTGCCGAGGCCGGATCAGGACCCTGATTTCTACGAGAACTGGTTCGGAGGGCAGTTGCGGGCGATGGGGGAGCCGGCACTGACCCGTCCGCAGGACCTGGGCAATTATCGGCGGCGGTTCCGGATGACGGTGCTGCCCTCCTTCCATCCGGCTTACGCGATTCGGGTCGACGAGAAGCGCAACGGCTCGGCAGTGGTCACGATCACGAGGCTGAGCGGCGCGGGAGGATACGAGCCGGGCAGGGTCTCGCAGCGCGAACATTACAGTCTCGATCGCGCGGCCGTGCGCGAGCTGGATTCGGCGATCGCCGAGTCCGCTTTTGTCGGTTTGCCCTTCAAGGCCGAGATGGAGCCGGAGCGGGACGGCTCGATCACGGTCTGCGCGGACGGCGTCGAATTCGTGTTCGAGCTGATCGACTCGCGGGGAGTCAGCTTCGTGCCGCGACACGAATGCGATTTGCGTTATCGCCGCTCGCTCCGAGCGCTTGTCGCCCAGGTCGATTCGCTGCGGCGACAGGTCGGGTCAGACCTTCCCCAATATCTCCGTTAGGCGGACCCCCGGATCACCCCGCCGGCAGAGCATTGTCCGGCAGCCGGACGGTCTCGATGAACATGTCGAGCTGGGCCTGGCACTGATTGCTGATCAGCGAGGAGGCGAGATCCTCGAGCCCGCCCGGCCGCTGCGGCAGCGTTCGGAAGCGCAGTGACGTGGGGGTCGCGGCGCCGGGCCAGGACAGGCGATATTCGGCCCCATCGGCGATCGCCATGTCGGCCGGCCAGGCGACAGTCGACGAGCCGGCCTCCCACATGATCTGCCGCCGTCCGCCGTCGGGAAGACGGCTGATGGTGAGAGCCAGCGCCGGAGTCGCATTGGCGCGCCACAGCGTCACGCCCCTCGGCTGGGCAATGCAGATGGTCGAGCTTTTGGTCATGTCGACGTGCCAGATCGACGGCGGACGAAGCTCGCCCCCGTCGATTCCGCGCACCGCGCCGATCCGGGCGCGCTGGCCGCTAACCGGTGCGGTGGAGGCGATCGCCCCGGTCGCCGCGCCGGCGACGAAATTGCCCGGACCCCGCAAGGTGCGGGTTCCGCGGCCGTCGAGCACATCGAGCCGGTCGTTGGCCTTGAGCACGATCCGAGTGCCCTGCTGAAGCCGCTTTCCGGGCGGGAAGCTCTTCATCGACGGACCGACCGAGCGGACCACCAATATGTCGGCGGCCGCGGCGCTCGCCGTGACCAGCAGGGCGGCGGCGATCAGAGCGCGTGCTGTGAAGCTATTTGGACCCCAAGACAAAGTGACCTCCCGGACCTGCCTGACGGATACGATACACGAAATTGTCGAGGGCCGCATCCTGCCTGCCGGCGGCAAAGGCTTCCACCTCCGGCAGTGCCGAAACGTCGCCGCCGTCGAAGCGCAGCCACAGCTGCGTCAGCCGCTTGCGATCCTCCTCCGAAAGGTCGGACCTGGGTTCCCACACCTCGACCGGAGTCGCCCGCCCGCTCAGCACGACGCGCCCCATCGGCCGGAAGATGTCGAGCTTCGACTCGTCTTTGGCCTCCTTGCTGACCAGGATGATGGTCTTCAGCCACTTGTTGGCCGATTCCAGGCGCGCGGCGGTGTTCATCGCGTCGCCCAGAGCGGTATATTGGATCCGGCCCTCGCCGCCGAAATTGCCGACCACTGCCTCGCCGCGATGAAGCCCCACCCGGGTGCGGCCGATCGGCGGGATGTCGGCGCCGGCGCTGCTTCGGAACGCCTCGCTGGCCTCGTACATCGCGACCGCGGCCCTGACCGCCCGATCGGCATCGTCGGCGCGGGCGATCGGGGCGCCCCAGAAGGCGACGACCGCGTCGCCGACGAACTTGTCGATCGTCCCGCCATGCTCGAGGACGACGTCGCTCATCAGGTCGAGATAGCGGTTGAGCAGGACCGAGAGCTGTTCCGGACTGATCGCGTGGCTCAATTTGGTGAAGCCTTCGAGATCGGTGAAGAGCGCGTAGATCGGTCTTTTCTCGCCCTTCAGCGCGAGCTTCTCGGGATCCTTCAATATCTCCGCCGCCACGTCCGCCGGCAGATATTTGCCCAATGTCGCCTGGGCGAAGCGTTTCTGCTCCGAGCCGACCGCGCGCGCGGCCATTCCGGCCGCAGCGAAAGCGAGCGCCCAGCCCAGCCCCCAGCCGAAAGCGGGGAGGCTGAGCGTGTCCATTCCGGCCGAGTGGATCGCGAACGGCAGGCCGGCGATCAGGACCAATTGTGCGGCAAGCAGCAAGGCCAGCTTCCAGCGGCTCTGCTCGATCAGGCCGGTCAGCCCGCCGGCCGCGACCATGACGAGCGCGGCGATCCACAAGGCCCAGCCCGGGATCGGCTGCCGCATCCGCCCGTCGAGCAATTGCGCGAGGATATGGGCATGGACCTCGAGGCCTTTCGTCCATTGCAGGGTCAAGCGGGTCAGCGGAGTCTCGAAATCGTCGAGATCCTGGATATTGCCGCCGATCAGGACGTAATTGCCTTCGACCTGCCGCCTCAGCTCGTCCGGCGCCTGGCCGGCGAAGTCCACGGCGACGAACTCGACCGGGATCGTCGCGAACACGCCTGCGGAAACGTCCTTCGGCAGCCGATAGTCGATTGCTCCCGAATAGCCGCGAAGCTCGGGATGGGCCGGGCTCATCGCGTTGGCGAGCAAAGGTGGCAATCCGGCCCGAGCGCCTGGCCAGCGCCGCATCACTCCGTCCTCCTTGTCCTCGACCAGCCTGATGCTCGCCGGCCGCACCGGTCCGGGCGAGACCTGGCGAAGGAAATCGCGCAGGAACGCCTCCTGCCAGTCGGCCATCTGCTGGCTGTTGTCGGCCTTGCTGGCGAAGGCGAGCCAGACCGGGACCGTCATCCGCTTGAGCTGATCGACCAGAAGCGGGTCCTCCGGCTGGACCTGGTCGATCAATATATCGATCCCGATCGCTTTCGGCTTCAGCGAGTCGAGCGTGCGAAGCGCGTCGGCGAGCATCTTGCGGTCGAGCGGCGATCTCTTGCCGAGCTGCTCGAGGGTCTTGTCGTCATAATAAACCAGGACGATCCTTGGGTCCTGATCGACCCGCTCGACCGCGCGGCCGTAGCGCATGTCGTAGAGCGCGCGCTCGGCATCGCTCGCCAGCGGAAGCTGCCAGGAGAACCGGGCGAGGACGATCGCGAGCAGCAGGACCAGCAAAGTGGCGAGCAGCCGCACCGGCCCGATCTGCTTGAGCGATCGCCTGACCATCCCGGCCCAGCCCGCTTCGTTCCCGGCCATCATCCTCCCCGCGAGACGGGTCGGGGATAGAGGGAAACGCAACCTCCGAACAGTCCTTGCCGAAGCTGCGATTGTGTCCCGGCGAACGCCGGGACCCAGTCTTTTTCTCGCTGGACCCCGGCCTCCGCCGGGGAAAGGGGAGGTGGCTAGCCCGTCGCTCCAGCCCGCTTCGCCTGCGCCCAGGCGAGCTCGGCTATGCCTTCGAGGCTCGCGGCCATGGTCGCGGCATGGGCCGAGGAGGCGGTTCCGCGGGCAAGGCGACCCTTGATCCCGTGGACGATCGCGGCGAGCCGGAACATGTTGAACGCCATGTAGAAATCCAGGTCCGGAATTCCGTCGCGCCCGGTTCTGCGGCAGTAGGAAGCGACATAATCCTGCTCCGACGGGATGTTCAGAGCGGCGAGGTCGAGACCGGCCAGCCCGGTCGAGACTCCCGCCGGCATCCGGTAGACCATCAGGTGATAGGTAAAGTCGGCGAGCGGGTGGCCGAGCGTCGACAGCTCCCAGTCGAGCACCGCGGTCACTTTCGGCTCGGTCGGGTGAAAGACCATATTGTCGCACCGGAAATCGCCGTGGATGATCCGCGCCGGCTCCTCGCCCCCGGGGATGTTGGCGGGCAGCCAGTCGACCAGCCGATCCATCGCCGGCACCCGGCCCGCCTCGACGTCGCCGAGATACTGCTTCGACCAGCGGCCGATCTGGCGCTCGAAATAATTGCCGGGCTTACCGTAGTCGCCGAGCCCCGCAGCTTCCGGATCGATCATGTGAAGCTGCGCGATTGCCGCGTTCATCGCGTCGAAATAGGCCGGCCGCTCCAAGTCCGGCACCTGGGGGAAATCGGCCTCCCAGAAGATCCGTCCCTCGACCATCTCCATCACGTAGAAGGGCGTCCCGACCACGTCCTCGTCCATGCACAGGCCATAAGCATGGGCGACCGGGAAGCCTTGGGCGCCGAGCGCCGAGATGACCCGATATTCGCGGTCGACGGCATGGGCTCCGGGCAGCAATTTGCCCGGCGGCTTGCGGCGAAGCACGTAGGACCGGCCCGGGGTGATCAACTTGTAGGTCGGGTTGGACTGGCCGCCCTTGAACTGCTCGACCGCCAACGGCCCCTCGAAGCCGGGGATCTCGGCCGCCATCCAGCGCTCGAGCGGCGCCGAGTCGAAGCGATGGGAGTCGCGGACCGCGATCGTGCCGCTATTCTGGCTGCTCCTGTCCATCGCCACCCCGCTGCCCGGTCACTCCATAGAACGGGAATCGGGGGCGGGCGCAACCGTGCCGGCTTTCAGCGCCAGCCGCGCGGCATGGAGAAGCGGCTCGGTATATCCCGAGGGCTGGGTCGTCCCCTCGAAGACCAGGGCGGAGGCCGCCTGGAAGGCCACGCTCGAGCCCGGCTCACTCGCCATCGGTCGGTAGGCCGGATCGGCTTCATTCTGCCGGTCGACGATAGCCGCCATGCGTCGAAGCGACGCTTCGACCTGGTCTCGACTCGCCACCCCGTGGAGCAGCCAGTTGGCGACATGCTGGCTCGAGATCCGGCAGGTCGCGCGATCCTCCATCAGCCCGACGTCGTGGAGATCCGGCACCTTGGAGCAGCCGACGCCCTGGTCGATCCAGCGAACGACATAGCCGAGGATCGATTGAAGGTTGTTGTCCACCTCCTCGCTCACTTCCTCGCTGCTCCAGTTCCGCCCTTCGGCGAGCGGGATTACGAGCATGTCGCGCACTTTCGCCGGTGGGCGCTCCTCGAGCTCGCGCTGACGCGCCGCGACGTCGACCCGATGGTAATGGATTGCGTGAAGGGTCGCCGCGGTGGGGGAGGGGACCCATGCGGTGCTCGCCCCGGCCTGGGGATGGGCGATCTTCTGGGTCAGCATGTCGGCCATCAGGTCCGGCATCGCCCACATGCCCTTGCCGATCTGGGCCCTGCCGCGAAATCCGCTGGCCAGCCCGCAGTCGACATTATTGTCCTCATAGGCCTTGAGCCAGGCGGAGCTCTTCATCTCCGCCTTGCGGATCATCGGTCCGAGCGCCATGCTCGTGTGGATCTCGTCGCCGGTGCGGTCGAGGAAGCCGGTATTGATGAATGCGATCCGGTCGCGGACGGCGTGGATGCAGGCGGCGAGGTTGAGGCTGGTCCGCCTCTCCTCGTCCATCAGCCCGATCTTGATGCTGTTGCGCGGAAGGCCGAGCAGATCCTCGGTGCGGTCGAACAGCCGGTTGGCGAAGGCCGCTTCCTCCGGCCCGTGCATCTTCGGCTTGACGACATAGACCGATCCGGCCGGGCTGTTCGAACGCCGTCCGTTGACGTCGTGAAGGGCGATCAGAGCGGTGATCGCCGCGTCGGCGAGACCCTCCTGCGCTTCCTCGCCGTCGAGCCGGATCATGGGATTGGTCATCAGATGGCCGACATTGCGGACGAACAGCAGAGCCCGGCCCCGGAGCGTCAGAGTCTCTCCGCCCGGCGCGCTGAAGCTCCGGTCGGGCTCGAGCCGGCGCTCGACCGTGCGGCCGCCCTTCTGGAAGCGCGCCGAAAGGTCGCCCTTCATCAGCCCGAGCCAGTTGCGGTAGACCGCGATCTTCTCCTCGGCATCGACCGCGGCGACGCTGTCCTCGCAATCCATGATCGCGGTCACCGCGCTTTCGAGCCGGATGTCGGCGACTCCGGCGCGATCGGTCCGACCGATCGGATGATCGCGGTCGAGGACGATCTCGACGTGGAGCCCGTTGTGGCGAAGCAGGATCGATCCGTCGCTCCAGCCGGCCAGAAGGCCGGGATCGGCGAGCCCGCCCAGATCGGTGACGAGACGGTCCCGCTCGACCCGGTAGGACGTCACGTCGGCATGGCTTCCGCGTTCGAGCGGCGCGACTTCGTCGAGGAAGTTGCGCCCCCATTCGATCACTCTGGCGCCGCGCTCCTCGTCATAGCCCGATCGCGCCGGCGGAGCGCCGAGCGCGTCGGTGCCGTAGAGCGCGTCGTACAGGCTTCCCCAGCGGGCATTGGCCGCGTTGAGTGCGTAGCGGGCATTGTTGACCGGAACGACCAGCTGTGGCCCGGCAATCTCGGCGATCTCCGGATCGACATTCGCCGTCCCGATCTCGAACGGCGGCGGCGGATCGGCGATATAGCCGATCTCGCGAAGAAACTCTTCCTCCGCGGCGGGATCGGGGGCGTGCCCGTCGAGCGTTCGGTTGCGTTCGTTGATCCGGGCCTGGAGGTCCTCGCGCTTCTGGAGCAGGCGCTTGTTCTCGGGGGTGAGCTCGCGAAGCAGGGCGGAGAAACCGGACCAGAATTCGGCCGCCCCGATCCCGGTGCCGGGAAACGCCTCCTTTTCGATGAAGGCCTTGAGAGCGCGGTCGACCTCGATACCGGAGATCAGCTCATAATCGGCCAAGGCGCGGCTCCCTTTTCTTCGTGCGGAGCGCAACTAGCCTGTGCATAAGCCCTTGGCCATGCGCTTCCTGATCGCCTTTCTGCTGCTCCTCGTCTCCGGACCCGCTTTGGCGGAGGACCTCCTGCTTCGGCCGGCGCGGGTCTTCGACGGAGTCGATCCGCGCCCGCATGAGGGCTGGTCGGTGCTCGTCCGCGGCGACCGGATCGAGGCGGCCGGGCCCGGCCTCGCCGCGCCGCCGGGCGTCCGGATCGTCGAGCTTCCCGGAATGACCCTGATTCCGGGGATGATCGAGGGTCATTCGCACCTCTTCCTCCACCCTTACAACGAGACGAGCTGGGACGATCAGCTGCTCAAGGAACCGCTCGCTCTGCGCACAGCGCGTGCGGTCAACCATGCCAGGCTGACCCTGATGGCGGGCTTCACGACGGTGCGCGATCTGGGGACGGAGGGCGCCGGATATGCCGATGTCGGCCTCAAGCAGGCGATCGAGCAGGGCATCATTCCCGGCCCGCGCATGCTGATCGCGACCCGCGCCTTGGTCGCGACCGGAAGCTACGGACCCAAGGGCGCCGATCCCTTGCTCGCCGCTTTGGGCGCGGAGGAAGCGGACGGGCCCGGCCTGGTCGCCGCGGCGCGCCGCCAGATCGGCGCCGGCGCCGACGTGGTAAAGCTGTACGGCGATTATCGCTGGCGCCCCGGCGAGCCGAGCCGGCCGACCTTCACCCTCGAGGAGATGCACGCCGTCGTTCTCGCCGCTCACCAGGCGGGCCGCGAGGTCGCCGTCCACGCGAGCACGGTCGAGGGCATGCGCAACGCGATCCTCGCCGGCGCCGACACGATCGAGCACGGCAATGACGGCACGGCCGAAATCTTCCGGCTGATGAAGACGCACGGCACCGCGCTCTGCCCGACTTTGGCCGCGACCGACGCCATTTCGCGCTATCGAGGCTGGAACGGCTCGGCGCCCGAGCCGCCGGCGGTGCGCGACAAGCGCTCGAGCTTCGCCGCCGCTCTCGCCGCCGGGGTGAAGATGTGCATGGGCGGCGACGTCGGCGTCTATGCCCATGGCGACAATGCGCGCGAGATGGAGCTGATGGCCGCCTGGGGCATGCGGCCGGCGGACGTGCTGATCGCCGCCACGTCCGGTAACGCGAAGATCTTCGGACTGGCGGATAGGGGGATGGTGAAGGCTGGTCTGCTGGCCGATCTTGTCGCGGTCGAAGGCGATCCGACCGGCGATATCCACGCCGTCCGCGCGGTCAGGCTGGTTGTAAAAGGCGGTGAGATCGTCCGCGGCCCGTAATTCCTCCCTGCGGCGTAGCGGCGGGGGAGGAACTAGGCCGGGCCGATCTCCTCTGCTAAACGCCCGCCGAACCATTTTTCGGACCCCATTCATGCTCAACCGACCCACCGGCCGGCCGGACCGGCGTACCTTTGCCATCATCTCGCACCCGGACGCCGGCAAGACGACTCTGACCGAGAAACTCTTGCTGTTCGGCGGCGCGATCCACCTCGCCGGCGAGGTCAAGGCGCGCGGCCAGAACAGGCGCGCTCGCTCGGACTGGATGAAGATCGAACAGCAGCGCGGCATCTCGGTGACGAGCTCGGTGATGACGTTCGAGCATCAGGGGGTCACCTTCAACCTGCTCGATACGCCCGGCCACGAGGATTTCTCCGAAGACACGTACAGAACCCTGACCGCGGTCGATTCGGCGGTGATGGTGATCGACGCGGCCCGCGGCATCGAGGCCCAGACCCGCAAATTGTTCGAGGTCTGCCGCCTTCGCAACGTCCCGATCATCACCTTCGTCAACAAGGTCGACCGCGAGGGCAAGCAGCCGTTCGAGCTTCTCGACGAGATCGCCGACGTCCTCGCGCTCGACGTCGCGCCGATGAGCTGGCCGGTCGGAATGGGCGGCACGTTCGAGGGCATTTACGACCTCGCGGCCAACCGCCTTCATTTGCCCGCCAAGGACGACAGCGCGCATTTTGCGGGCGACAGGCGGACCCTGTCGGGTCTCGACGATCCGAAGCTTTCCGGGCTGATCTCACCGGAAGGCCTGGCGAAGCTTCGCGAGGAAGCGTCGCTCGCTCTCGCCGCTTACCCGTCGTTCGACTCCGCCGCCTACCTCCATGGCGACCTGACGCCCGTCTATTTCGGCTCGGCGCTGAAGGAGTTCGGAGTGGCCGAATTGATCGCCGCGCTCGCCGCTCTGGCGCCGTCGCCCTTGCCCCAGCCCTCCGCCTCGGGCCCGGTCGATCCTGACCGGAACGCGGTCACCGGATTCATCTTCAAGGTCCAGGCGAACATGAACCCGCAGCATCGCGACCGGGTCGCGTTCATGAGGCTCTGCTCGGGCCGATTCCGCCGCGGCATGAAATTGCTCCAGCCCTCGACCGGCAAATCGATCGCGGTCCACAGCCCGATCCTGTTCTTCGCCCAGAATCGCGAGCTCGCCGACGAAGCCTTTCCCGGCGACATCATCGGAATCCCCAATCACGGCACGCTCAGGGTCGGCGACACCCTGACCGAGGACGAGGCGGTGCGTTTCACCGGCCTGCCCAATTTTGCGCCCGAGATCCTGCGGCGGGTCGTGCTCGCCGATCCGACCAAGACCAAGCAGCTCCGCAAGGCGCTCGACGACATGGCCGAAGAGGGCGTCACCCAGGTCTTCCACCCGTCGATCGGAGCGCAGTGGATCGTCGGAGTGGTCGGCCAGCTCCAGCTCGACGTGCTGATCTCCCGGCTCGAGGCCGAATATAAGGTGGAGGCGCGGTTCGAACCTTCGCCCTGGGATACGGCGCGCTGGATCGCCGCCGACGACGAAGCCGACATCAAGGCCTTCATCGCCACCCACCGCAACGCCATCGCCACCGACCGCGACGGCGCCCCGGTCTTCCTCGCCAAGGATCTGTGGGAGCTCAATTATCACGAAGGCCGAAACCCGAAGATCCGCTTCAGCGCGACCAAGGAACGGCATTGAGCAGGGCGGTTGGGCGCAGCGGAAAGTTGTGCTCCGGCAAAAGCCGGAGCCCAGAGTCTTACTTCCTTCTGGACCTCGGCTTTCGCCGGGGAACAGACAGGGGCTGACCGCCATGCTCCACATCCTCGTCGATGCCGATGCCTGCCCGGTCAAGGACGAGATCTACAAGGTCGCCTGGCGGCACGAGGTGCCGGTCACGATCGTCAGCAACAGCCCGATCCGGGTCCCCGACCATCCTTTGATCGAGCGCGTGACCGTCGGCGGCGGATTCGACGAAGCCGACGACTGGATCGCCGAGCGGGCAGGGGCCGGGACGATCGTGATCACCGCCGACATCCTCCTCGCCGATCGCTGCCTCAAGGCCGGCGCGCCCGCCGTCATCGCTCCCAACGGCAGGCCGTTCACGCCCAATTCGATCGGCTCGGCCATCGCCACCCGGGCGATCATGGCCGACCTGCGCTCCGGCATCGGCCAGACCGGCGGCCAGGCACCGTTCGCCAAAGCGGACAGGTCGCGCTTCCTGTCGGCGCTCGATCAAGCGCTCGTTCGGCTGAAGCGCGGCTAAGCGGCGCCCGGCACTGCCCGGGCCGAGTCGGCGATTCCGCTTTCCGCCGCTAAGGCTTTGTCTTACAAGTCGAAGTCAGGAAGCCATGGCATTCGCGCTCGCTCAGACATGGAACGCTGCCGTCCCGTCGCCGGGCGGTTCCGGAACATTTGCTCGCGCCGATCGAGCGTTCGGTGGACAGGAAAGATATGTCCGCCGCGCCGGCGCGATCATCTTCTCGATTCTCGTCCACATCCTGCTGCTCTGGGCGCTTATCAACAAGCTTTCGGGCGGTGGAGCCGGAGAAGGCGCCGGCAAAGGCGCAGGAGACTCGAATCTGATGTCCTTCGCGCTCTCCGATCCGGCATCGGCCGAGTCCGCGTCGGACAACGAGGCCCGGCAGACGCCTCAGCCCCGGGTCGAGCAGGCGCCGGTCAGCGAGGTAGACGCCACCGCGCCGACGGACCTGCCTGTGCCGGAATGGACGGTATCGCGCCTGCCGCCGACGCCGAGTCCGCATCCGGCGGCCGCTTCCGGATCGGCGCTTGCCGGCGCTTCTCCCGGACTCGGACAGCCGGGCGCGGGCCCCGGGCGGGGCGGAAACAGTGTCTATGATCCCTACGCCGGCGCGGCCCCGCTTCGGAGGGATGATCCGGGAGCGTCCGCCGACAGCTCGCTCGGAGCGCGGGTCCTCGGCTTTCTCGGCTTCGGTCAGGCGGACGCCGCGGGCCTGTCGCTGGACGAAGCCGCGCTCGAGGCGATCCGCAGCAACGTCGAGCGGAGCTTGCCCGGAAGGCGCGGCACGGTCGAGATCATGGTCCGCGTGTCGCCGACCGGCATGGTGCTTGAAACCAGCATCCGCGGCGGCTCGGCGCCCGCCGATGCGATAAGCGCGCTGAGAAGGGCTCTGATCGGAAAACGGCTGTTCAGCGGCGCGGCGGCGAATGTCCAGTCGCTGCCCTTGCCTGTCCTGCGCCTCGGCTGACACTGGCTCGAACTGGCCCAATCCATGCCGACCGGAGCTTTGGCCCTCCGGTTCCGTGGACAGACGCAGGCGGGCGGACCATCGATCCACCCGCCTGGCCCGGCCGCTGCGCGGCGACTCGAAGGGGGCAGCAGCCCCTGACCGCCTTGCCATTGAGCGCTGCTTTCAAGGCCGGGACTCGCCTGATGCCGGGGGGTCCGGCTCATTGCGCGTGACGGGCGTCACGTGCGGCTGGAGCATTGCGCGAAAAGGCGGGAACCGGCTTTTCGCAAAAAGCAATGCGGCAACAAAGACTTCCAGAGCAGTGGGCGATTCGATCTGATCGCCCGCTGCTCTAGGTGCAGAGCGCCAGCCAGGCTATCTCCATCACCGTCCCGCCTTCGACCGGCATCGCATTGCTCTCCGGCGGGCCATATTCGCGAAACTCGCCGGCGGCATTGCGCTGGGCCATCGATTTGATCGTCTTGGCCGAGCAGTCGACACGGAGGTGATAGCTAATGCCGGTCGGGCCGGCGGCGCCGGGATTGGTCAGCCGGAACCAGGCGGTCCGGGTCGAGGCGTCCTGCTCGATCGTCGAGGCGTCGACGGCGATCTGCTGGCCGGTCCCGGCCGCTCCCAGGTTGAGCCAGGCGCTCGGCCGGGGCCCGGCCGGCGCGGGCGGGATCGTGCCCGGAGCCGGTACGGTCGACACTGTCGTGCCGGTTTCGGTGGGACGAAGGGTCGGTACCTCGGTGAGCACTCCGCAGGCGGCGTTGGCGGCCTTGAGCTGCTGGCCGATCACCGGATTGGGCATCGACGATGCGACATCGAGGAATTCGCGCGGAGTCAGCCTTCCGTCCTCGCCATAGCCGCGCTTGAGGGCGGAAGCGGAGCGGACCAGCCGGCGGAGCTGGAGCGGGGTCAGCTCCTTGCCGAGCCGCTCGCCGACGCACGAGGATTGCTGAAGCTCGTAGCCGTAGCGGATCAGTTGCGGCCGGACGATGCTCGAGCGCGAGCCGATATAATCGGCGACATTGCCGGCGCAGCCGCCGAGAAGAGCGATCGAGACCAGAACGGAGAAAGCCGATCGCATAAGGTCAGCCCGCCTTATGGCCCGGGGTTCCCGGACGGCACTTCATCAATGGCTGGATCCGGGTCCCGAACTTTTCCGTCCCCTCGATGAAATCGTCGAAGGTCAGGAGCACTCCGCCGGTATTGGGGACGGTCGAGGCCTCGTCGAGCATCCGGGCGATGTTCTCATAGGAGCCGACCAATGTGCCCATGTTGAGGTTGACCGCGCTCTCCTTGTCGGCGAGCTGGCGGACGTTGGTGGTGGTCGAAGTCTTGTCGGCGGCGCCCTGGGCGCCGAGCCAGGCGACCGCTTCCTGGTCGACGCCCTCGCGGTACCAGATCCATTTCTCCATCGCTTCCTCGTCCGTCTCGGCGGCGATGACCATGAACAAAGCGTAGATGCGGACGTCGCGGCCGGTCTTCGCGGTCGCGGCCATCAGCCTTTCATTGTTGGAGGCGAAGGCGGTCGGCGTGTTGACGCCCTTGCCGAGGCAGAAGGCATAGTCCGCCCATTGTGCAGAGAAAGCGAGCCCTTCGTCGGAGGAGCCGGCGCAGATGATCTTCATATCGCCCTTCGGCATCGGCAGGACCCGGCAATCGTCCATCTTGTAATAATCGCCCTGGAAGTCCGACTGGCCGGTCGCCCACAGCTCGCGAAGGATGTGGGCATATTCGCCGAGCATCTGATAGCGGTTGCGGAAATGCTCGTCGCCCGGCCACAGGCCCATTTGCGAATATTCGGGTCGCTGCCAGCCGGTGATCAGGTTGAGCCCGAACCGGCCGCCGCTGATCTCGTCGATCGTGTTGCACATGCGCGCGCAGAAAGCGGGCGGGATCACCAGGGTCGGGCAGGTGGCGTAGATCCGGATCTTGCTCGTGATCGCCGCGAGTGCCGACATCAGGGTGAAGCTTTCGAGATTATAGTCCCAGAAATGGGTCTTGCCGCCGAAACCCCTGAGCTTGATCATCGAGAGCAGGAAATCGACCCCATAGCTCTCGGCCTTGGTCGCGATCTCGCGGTTGAGATCGAAGGTCGGCATATATTGCGGCGAATTCTCGGAGATGAGCCAGCCATTGTTGCCGATCGGCGTGAAGATTCCGACTTCCATCCCGCTCACTCCCTCAGCTGTCGAGCCCATCGAGCCAGTCCAGAACGATCCGGCTGAATCCGTCCGGATCGGTGATGTTGCAGGCATGGCCGCCCCAGTCCATCATCGCAAGCGTCGCGTTCGGAATAAGCTCCGCGAGGCGGCGCGAGCAGCCCGACGGGACCAGCATGTCGTCGGCGGCGGCGAGGGCGAGCACGGGGAGGCCGATCTCACCGAGCCGGGCATCGACGTCGAAGCCTGTCAATGCCGCTACCCTTTTCTCGAGGTTCGCCGCGCCCTGGAAATCCGCTTCCTGGGCTTCGAGCTCGGAATCGAGCTCAGCGCTGTGCGCCGAGGACCAGTCGGCCGGGAACAGGAAGAGGGGCTGGGCGCGGATCCAGGCGCGCGGACCGAAGCCGCGAAGAAGCTTCAGCCGCGCCTCGAAGCAGCGCAGGAAGTGCGGATCCGCCTTCGACCAGCCGTTGACGAGGATCAAACCGCTGAGCCGCTCGGGCGCCCGAAGCGCCAGTGCCAGCCCGATCGCGGCGCCGGCGGCGTGGCCGAGGAGATGCGCCCGTTCGACCCCCAGCCCATCGATCAGTGCGAGCACGTCGTCGGCCATGCGCTCGACGCTCTCGGTCTCGGGCAGGCTTCGATCGCTCCGGCCGGTTCCCCGCTGGTCGTAGAGAAGCAGGCGGCGGTTTCGGCTCAGGTCCGCCAGATTGGGCTTCCAGTAAGCCCCCGATCCGCCGAGACCCGCCGAAAGGATCAGCACCGCCCCGTCCTCGGGGCCGTGCCATTCGTACCGGAGCCCCGCGATGCCCGGCATCAGCCGATATGCGCCACGCTCGCGATCTCGACGAGCAGGCCCGGCTTCACCAGCCCGCACTGGATGCAGTAGCGCGCCGGCTTCGCGCCCGGAAAATATTCGGCATAGACCTGGTTCATCGCCGGATAGTCGGCCCAGTCGGTCAGGAAGATATGGTTGAAGGCGACGTCCGCCATCGTCGCTCCGGCGGCCTCGAGCGTGATCCGGATCGTCTCGAGCACGTGCCGCGTCTGCGCCGCGGCGTCGCCCGGATGGAGCACCGACCCGCCCTCGCCGAGCGCCAATGTGCCCGATACATAGACGGTGTCACCGGCCCTGGTGCCCGCCGAATAAGGCGCGATCGGGGTCGGGAATTGCGGCGGGTTGATCGACTCGAAGGCCATTATGTGTCCTCTCCATCCTTGTCGGGAAGCTGTCCGAAGCTGCCGCAGAAATCGGCGACGGTGGAGACCCATCCGAAGAAGGTCTCGACATTGTAGACGCTGGCTTTCTGGAGGAATTCCGGACCGGCCTGGTGGGTGGCGTCCTCGAGCAGGATCCCGAAATATTCGAGGAAGAAGCCGTCGCGAAGGGTCGATTCGACGCAGACGTTGGTGGCGATCCCGACGAAGACGATGTTGCGGATCCCGCGCGCCCGGAGAACCGAATCGAGCTGCGAGTTGAAGAAGCCCGAGTAGCGCGTCTTGGGCAGGACGATGTCGCCGGGCTTCGGCGCCAGAGCCTCGACCAGCTCGTAATCCCAGCCGCCGCGGGCGAGCAATTTGCCCTGGAGCTCGGGCCGCTGCCGCATCGTCTTGAGCGCGTTCGACTTGTGCCAGTTGGGCGATCCCGGGCCGCCCGCCTCGACATAGGCCGAGTCCCAGCCGTTCTGGAAATAGACGATCGGCATTCCGGCCGAGCGGGCGGTGTCGAGCACCTTGATGCTTTGCTCGATGACCCGCGCGGCGCCCTCGATGTCGAAGCCCGCCAGATCGAGATATCCGCCCGGAGAGGCATAGGCATTCTGCATGTCGATGACGACGACCGCCGTATTGTCGACGCGCACCCGGATCGGCTCCGGCCGCGCCGGCAGGGTCACCGTCCGGGCATCGCCGCCGCCGCTCGTATCGACCGTCGTGCCTGCCTCGCTCATCCGTCCTCCTCGGATCAGGATGTGAACCAATGGGGCGCCGGTCGGCAAGCCCGATGCGCATCGCGGCGGGGAAGTCCCACTGGATTGCTTCGCTCCGCTCGCAATGACGTGGAGGTTAAGGTGGGCGTCATTGCGTGGAGCGGAGCGACGCGGCAATCCAGTTGCACAGCTAATCGAGACTGCCTCAGGCGCCGCCAATCAGCCCGGAAACACCCCTCGAAAAGCAAATTCAGCGACCTTCTTGCGGCCGCTCGGCACCTCGCGCGCCCGCAGCTTTTCCGACAAGGTCGAAGGATCGCCCTGCCGCCCGATCGCGGCAGCGGCATTGATCGTCCATCGGTCCGGGACGCCGAGCGTCTGGCGCGCCCGATCGAGCTCGATCCCGCTCATGCCATGGGCATAATAGCCCATCCGCCAGGCCTGAAGCGCGAGCAGCATCCAGGCGGCGCCCGAATCGTAGCTGTGGGTGAGGGAAGGGGACGGCTCTCCGGCCTTGTCGGTGAAGGGCAGGGTGTCGGAAAGTATGTAAACCAGGACTGCCGAGTGCTGCGCCCAGTCCCGATTGAAGGGAACGAGCGCGTCGACAAAGGTCTGCCAATGCGCGTCGCCGCGGTGGGCGTAGAGGAATCGCCACGGCTGCGAGTTGAAGGCGGACGGCGCCCAGCGCGCCGCCTCGAGCATCGTCTCCAGATCCTCCTGCGGCACCGGCGAGCCGTCGAACGCGCGCGGCGACCAGCGCTCGAGGAAGAGGGGGTCGATGTCATGGTCGGCGGCGCGCTGGGTCATGATCCGTCCCGAGATGGAATGAGCCTGCGCGCCTACACCGCTGCGATGCGCTCCGCGAGCCTTGTCTTACCGCTTCCGTCGCCAAGCGCGGCGGCAGCCGCGGCGTGATCGCCGTCACGCGCGCGGACGTCATGGCGGCGCTAGCATGCCCTCATCGGCATTGGTCATATGGCTGATTCGCGTCGGATCGGGGGACCCGACGCGCTTGCTCCAAGAAGTAGCGTCGTTGCTTGAAATTCCTGAGCGGGACGGAGGTCGCGGGCTGTGAGCATCGCCGACGCAAAGACCCGCCGCGTCCATCCTGATTGGGTCGATCCCGTCAGCTTGATGAGCCAGGTGGAGACATGAAATGCTGGAAGCGACGATATTCTCTTATTCAAATCTGTTCGATGGCGTTGTTCGCGAGACGAACGCCAACCCTTACGATAAGAAGCTCACCCAAGAACAACCGGTCGCGGAATATGATCGGGAGCCTTATTTCATTTACTTTTATTATTTGAAATTCGGTAGCGAGGGCTGCATCGAAATATCCCATTATGAATGGCTCAATCCGACCCCGATCGCTCACTCGGACGTCAAGGAGCATATCGAGCGCCTTGCCAGGAATGCCCGCGCCGGCGGAGCGAATCCGCCCAAGAGCGGCGCGCGGTTCGAGAACATCATCTGGCGACGCATCAGCTATATCGCGATCCTGATGGACAATCCGAACTGGACTCTGCTGAGACGGGTTCCGGGGCAGCAGGCATGCCTGGGATTCAATGTCACGAAAACCGAGACCGGAAACCATAGCTTTTTCGACGCCGCGGATGTCGACGTCAACGTCGCGGCCCTCGGCGAGGCTCCTGTGTGGCGCAGGGCGGTTTATATGGTCAATCATATGAAGAAGGACTCGGACGGTGCCGAGCTTGCCTACCTGCAGGACGGCGTAACGCCGGAGTCGCAAAAGTTCGCGTTCGACGTGGTTTTCGATGTCAGGGATTGCGCCGGAGCGGGGTCGTGCCCCTTCATCATCGATCCGGACGGCACCAACCTTGGGCCTCCGCTTCCTCCGCCCTGATCGGAGCCGACCGGGCTATCGCGGCTCGAAAGACATAGCACGCCAGGCGCCTGTTTCGTCCGACGCGGAAGCGTCGCGTGAGCCGAGGAACGAGAGGTCGCCGTCCGTGTCGCGGGGCATCCCGATCCGGCAGCCGATTCCTTGACTCGGTGGGGGATGGATGGAGGCCCGAGCCGGAATCGAACCGGCGTGCAAGGATTTGCAGTCCTCTGCGTAACCACTCCGCCATCGGGCCGCCGCGGGCGATGTGTGCGGCCCGCTCCGATATGTCAATCGCCCGGCCTCACTGTCCGGCCGCGGACGGTCATCGTCCGGAAACGGACACAGGCCCGGCCGGCGCTCCGGCTCGGGATCCATCGCGTTTCTGGCACATGTCTTGCTGGTTCAATGCGATGGGCATGGACAAAGCCGCTTCACGGCCCGCTTTGCGGCGGCTATGCGCTGACCGCCCTTCGGTGCTCCAGGGCTTTGGGGCGCACGCGGTGTATTGCATCACTAAGACAGTTGTGCGAATAGGGAATCGATGACCGACCATGCATTCGAGGATATGCGGCGAGCGATGGTGGCGAGCCAGCTGCGGACGACCGGGGTCAGTGATCCCGCCGTGCTCGCGGCGATGGGCGCCGTTCCGCGCGAGCGCTTCGTCCCGGCGGATCGGGTCTCGATCGCTTATGCCGACGCTTTGGTACCCCTCAAGCCGGGCCGCGACCTCAATTCGCCGATGGCGCTCGGCAAGCTGCTGACCGAGGCCCGGCCGGTGCGGGGCGAGCGCGCGCTCCTCGTCGGAGCGGCCACCGGCTATGCGGCGGCGGTGCTCGCTTACCTGGTCGGGCCGTTGGTCGCGGTCGAGGAAGATCAGGAGCTCGCCGCGATGGCCGCCACGGCGCTTGCCGGCACGACCGTGAAAATAGTCGTGGGTCCGCTCGCCAAGGGTTGTAAAAAGGGGGCGCCATACGATCTTATCCTGGTCGACGGAGCGGTCGAGACGGTGCCCGGGGCATTGGTCGACCAGCTCGCCGAGGGAGGTCGGCTGGCGACAGCGATCATCGAGGATGGGGTGACCCGGCTGTGCATCGGCCGAAAGGCCGGCGAAGGCTTCGGGATCCACGCTTTCTCGGATGCCGCGGCGGCAATTCTTCCCGGGTTCGAGAAGCCGCGGGCTTTTGTGTTTTGACAATCGGCACTTTCTAAAGGAATCGGAGTGTTTATGCGGGGAGGTTTATTGGCTGCGGCGGCGGTGGGCGGCTTGATCGCGGCTGGAGCGGCCGACGCCGGCACTCTGCGCGGGGCGCTGGTCAAGACCTATCAGGTCAACCCGACGATCACCGCCCAGCGCGCGCAGCTTCGAACGCTCGACGAGGGCGTCGCGGTGGCCCGCGCCGCTTCGAGGCCGCAGCTCTCCGGCACGGTCGGAGTCAATCAGGACCTGTACAACAGCGCGACCGGTCTCGGCGGCCATACCTTCACCGCCGGCGCCAATGTCAGCCTGCCTTTGTTCAACGGAGGCGCGGTCCGCAACTCGATCGGAGCAGCCAAGACCCGGGTCGAGGCCGGCCGGGCGCTTCTGCGCGCGACCGAGGGCGACGTCTTCACCGAAGCGGTCGGCGCTTATATGGACGTCATCCGCGACCGCTCGATCGTCGCCCTCAACCGCAACCAGGTGCGGGTGCTCGAGACCAATTTGCAGGCCAGCCGCGACCGTTTCGAGGTCGGCGACCTGACCCGCACCGACGTCGCCCAGTCCGAGGCCAGGCTGGCGCTCGCCCGAAGCGCTCTGACGACCGCCGAGGGACGGCTGAAATCGAGCGAGGAGAATTACCGCCGCGTCATCGGCGAGCTTCCCGACGAGCTTGCGCCCCCCGATCTTCTGCCGGCGCTCCCCGACACGCCCGACCAGGCGGTCGCGATCGCGCTCGCGAACAATCCGGACCTGATCGGGATCAACTACCAGATCCGCGCCGCCGGGCTCGACGTCTCGGTCGCCCGCGCAGGGCGGCTTCCGACCGTCTCGGCGATCAGCGGTACCACCTACAACAATTTCCTCGGGACGGCGGACGACCAGTTCGGCGGTGTCGGCAACAATAACAGCCGGACCGTCGCCACCGCGGGAATCTCCGCCCGGATCCCGATCTATCAGGGCGGCCTGGTCGGTGCTCGTGTCCGCCAGGCCCAGTCGCTCCAGAGCCAGCTGCTCGAGCAGGGCATCCAGGTCGAGCGAAGCGTCGTCGCCAATACCCGCGCCGCCTTCGCGATCTACAATGCCGCATTGGGGGCGATCGAATCGAACCAGGTCGCGGTCAACGCCAACACTCTGGCGCTCGAGGGCACCCGCGCCGAGCAGGGCGTCGGCACCCGCAACGTGCTCGACGTGCTCAATGCCGAGCAGGAACTGCTCAACAGCCAGGTCGCTTTGGTGACCGCGCGCCGCGACGCCTATGTCGCCGGCTTCGCTCTCCTCAACGCGATGGGCCAGGCCGAGGCCAAGGACCTCAATCTCGACGGCGGCCCGCTCTACGATCCGACCGTCAATTATCGCCGGGTCGCCGGCCGGATTTCGGACTGGAGCGACGATCCGAAGCCGGTGCCGGTCGCGACCCGAACCGCGCCCGAGGGCACTCCGGCGCCCGGCTCCTCGACCGCCCCCGTGACAGACCCGCGAAATTAGCGCATAACCGTCCGGTTATTGGGGGAAAATATGGGAATTGAACCCAGTCAGGATCCGTCGATGGAGGAGATTCTCGCCTCCATCAAACGCGTGATCGCCGAGGACGGCAAGGCCGCCCGTCCGGCGCGCGGCTCGCGCCCGGCCGAGGCCCCGCCCGCTGAGGAGATGCTCCAGAAGCATCAGCACGAAAGCTACGAGGGCGACGGCGTCCAGGACATCGAGGAAGAGGATATTTTGGAGCTGGACGATCCGGTGCTGGAGGGAAGCGACAGCCTCGTCTCCCAGGACGTCGCCGACGCCAGCCGCCAGTCGCTCGCCGCTCTGCTGGCGATGCGCGAAGAGCCCGAGCCCGCTCGCCACGCCCACAGCCATGAGGGGCCGCTCGAGGCTGTGGTCCGCGACATGTTGAGGCCGATGCTCAAGGACTGGCTCGACCGCAACCTGCCCGACATGGTCGAGGCTTTGGTCACCCGCGAGATCGCAAGGATCACCGGGCAGCGCCTCTGAAAGGTCGGCTCCGACGATTTGCCCATCGCCGCCCGCCGGTGCTAGGCGGCGCGCCATGAACACGCTCCTGTCCGCCGCGGCCGCAGCCGCGATCGCCGCCGCTCTGCTCCCCACCACCCTCGAAGCCCGTCCGATGACCGCGACCGACCTCGCGACGATGCGGCGGCTGGCGGCGCCGACCGTCTCGCCGGACGGGCGCTGGGTCGCCTATCAGCTGAGCGAGACCGATCTTGCGGCCAACAAGAGGCTGAACGATCTCTGGCTTCTCGACCTCAGGACCGCCGGCGCCTCGCCGGTCCGGATCGCCTCGGCCCCGGACAAGAGCGAGCACGACCCGCATTTCTCGGCCGACGGCAAATCTCTTTACTATCTCAGCAACGCCTCGGGCAGCGACCAGCTCTGGCGCGTCGCCCTGCCCGGCGGAGCTCCGGAGCAGCTGACCCGCCTGGGCACCGACATTGCCGGCTATGCGATCGCTCCGTCCGGCGACCGGCTCGCGGTCTGGGCCGACCGCAAGCTCGACTGCAGCGATTTCGACTGTACCGGTCCGAGCGCCGCCCCGCCGGCCCCGCCGGGCGGAAGCGGCCGGGTCTACGATCAATTGTTCATCCGCCACTGGGATACATGGGCAGAGCCGAACACGCGCTCGCGGATCTTCGTCCTGCCGATGGCGGACGGGAAGCCGAGTGGAGCAGGAGTACCGGTCGCGACAACTCTGGTCGGCGACGCTCCGAGCAAGCCGTTCGGCGGCGCCGAGGAAATGGCGTGGAGCCCGGACGGCCGGACCCTGTTCTTCGCTCTGCGCGAGGCCGGCCGGATCGAGGCACTGTCGACCAATCTCGACATCTTCGCCGCGTCGGGCGACGCCCCGCCGGTCAACCTCACCGACTCCAACGACGCGACCGACGCCTCGCCTTCGGTCTCGCCCGACGGCAAATGGCTCGCTTATGCGGCGATGAAGCGGCCGGGCTACGAGGCCGACCGGCTCGGGCTTCGGCTTCGCAACCTCGCCACCGGCGAGACCCGCTCGCTCGCCGACGATTGGGACCGCTCGGCCGCGTCGATCGCCTGGGCGCCGGACGGCAGGAGCCTTCTCGTCACCGCCCAGGAGGTGCTCGACCATCCCCTGTTCCGGGTCGATGTCGCCACCGGCAAGGTGACCCGGCTGACCCGCGAAGGCAATGTCGGCAATGTCACGCCGCTCAAGGACGGCTCGGTCGTCTACACGATGAACAGCATCGAGGCGCCCGACGACCTCTACCGGATCGACCGCAAGGGGCGGGTTGCCCAGCTCACCCGAGTCAATGCCGACAAGCTCGCTCCGCTCGATCCGGTCAGCGTCCGCCGGTTCAGCTTCGCCGGGGCAAATGGCGACACGGTGTGGGGCCAGATCGTCAAGCCGGCCGGCGCCCCCGCCGGAACCCCGGTCGCCTTCCTGGTCCATGGCGGGCCGCAAAGCTCGTTCGGCAATGCCTGGTCCTACCGCTGGAATCCGCGCCTCTTCTCGGCTCCGGGCTATGCCGCGGTGACGGTCGATTTCCACGGATCGACCGGCTACGGCCAGGCCTTCACCGACTCGATCAACCGCGACTGGGGCGGCAAGCCGCTCGAGGATCTGAAGCTCGGCCTGGCCGCGGCGGGAGCGACCGATCCGGCGATCGACGTCAACAATGCCTGCGCGCTCGGCGGCTCCTATGGCGGCTATATGATGAACTGGATCGAGGGCCAGTGGCCCGACCGGTTCAAATGCCTGGTCCAGCATGACGGGGTCTTCGACGCCCGCGCCATGGCTTATGAGACCGAGGAGTTATGGTTCGACGAATGGGAGCATGGCGGCCCCTATTACGAGCACCCCGAAGAGTTCGAAAAATGGAACCCGGTCAACCACGTCGCAAGGTGGAAGACCCCGATGCTGGTCGTCCATGGCGAGCAGGATTTCCGCATCCCCTACACCCAGGGCCTCGCCGCCTTCACCGCCCTCCAGCGCCGCGAGATCCCGTCGCGGCTGCTGATCTTCCCCAACGAGAATCACTGGGTGCTCAAGCCCCGGAACTCGATCCAATGGTATGGCGAGGTGTTCAGCTGGCTCGATCGCTGGACGGGGAGGGGCGGGGGATCGGGCACCTCTGATAACCAGCCGTAAGAGGAGCCGCGCTTAGGGGGCTTCCCCCGTCGCGCGCGCATCGTCTAAGCGGCTCACGATGACCGAGCTTCCCAAGACCTTCGACCCCGCCGCGATCGAGGCGCGTTGGTATCGCCATTGGGAAGAGAACGGCCTGTTCCGCCCCGAGCGGCCCAACTCCGAGCCGTTCACCATCGTCATCCCGCCGCCCAACGTCACCGGCAGCCTCCATATCGGCCACGCGCTCGACAATACCCTCCAGGACATCCTCATCCGCCACGCCCGGTTGCAGGGCAAGGACGCGCTCTGGGTGGTCGGCACCGACCATGCCGGGATCGCCACCCAGATGGTCGTCGAGCGCAACCTCGAAAGCCAGGGCGTCAGGCGCTCCGACATGCCGCGCGAGGCCTTCGTCGACCATGTCTGGGAGTGGAAGGCGCAATCGGGCGGCCAGATCACCCGCCAGCTGCGCCGCCTGGGAGCCTCGTGCGACTGGGCGAACGAGCGTTTCACCATGGACCCGGGCTTCTCGGCCGCGGTGATCAAGGTGTTCGTCCAGCTCTACCGCGAGGGCCTGCTTTACCGCGACAAGAGGCTGGTCAACTGGGACCCGAAGTTCCGCACCGCAATCTCCGACCTCGAGGTCGAGACCCGCGAAGTGCAGGGCAAGTTCTGGCATCTCGTCTATCCGCTCGCCGAAGGGCAGGGGGCGATCCGCGTCGCGACCACCCGGCCGGAGACGATGCTCGCCGACATGGCGGTCGCGGTCCATCCCGACGATGCGCGCTACAAGGCGCTTGTCGGCAGGAAGCTGCGTCACCCGATCACCGGGCGGCTGATCCCGGTCATCGCCGACGAGCATGCCGATCCCGAGCTCGGCTCGGGCGCGGTCAAGATCACTCCGGGCCACGATTTCAACGATTTCGAGGTCGGCAGGCGCGCCGGCTTCAAGCCGTCCGAAATGCTCAACATGTTCGACGCCGAGGCGCGGCTGGTCCAGACCGGCGACGGCCTCGTGCCGGCCGATCTGATCGGCCTCGACCGCTTCGAAGCGCGGTCTCGAGTCGTCGAGATGCTCGAGGCGGAAGGGGCGCTCGAGAAGGTCGAGGATCGGGTCGTTCAGCTTCCCTATGGCGACCGCTCGGGCGTGGTGATCGAGCCCTGGCTAACCGACCAATGGTATGTCGACGCCGCCACTCTGGCGAAACCCGCGATCGAGGCGGTCCGTTCGGGCGCCACCCATTTCGTGCCCCGGACCTGGGAAAAGACCTATTTCAACTGGATGGAGAATATCCAGCCCTGGTGCGTCTCGCGCCAGCTCTGGTGGGGCCACCGCATTCCCGCATGGTACGACGAGCAGGGCAATGCCTATGTCGCCGAGACCGAGGAAGAGGCGCAGCGCCAGGCCGGCAACGTGCCGCTCCGCCGCGACGAGGACGTTCTCGACACCTGGTTCTCATCGGCTTTGTGGCCGTTCGGAACCCTGGGCTGGCCGGAAAACACTCCAGAGCTGAAGCGCCACTATCCCGGCTCGGTGCTGGTCACCGGCTTCGACATCATCTTCTTCTGGGTTGCGAGGATGATGATGCAGGGCCTTCATTTCATGAAGGAAGTACCGTTCCGCACAGTCTATTGCCACGGCCTGGTCCGCGATTCCCACGGCCAGAAGATGTCGAAGGCCAAGGGCAATACGGTCGACCCCCTCGGCCTGATCGACCGCTATGGAGCCGACGCTCTGCGCTTCACTTTGGCGGCGATGGAGAGCCAGGGCCGCGACATCAAGCTCGATGAGAAGAGGATCGAGGGCTATCGCAACTTCGCGACCAAGCTGTGGAACGCTGCCCGCTTTTGCCAGGCCAACGGAATCGGCGCGTCGCGGGCGATCGAGCCGCCCGCCGCGACTCTCCCGGCCAACAAGTGGATCCTTGGCGAGACGGTGAAGACCGTCCAGGCGCTCGATCTCGCCATGGCGGATCTCCGCTTCGACGAGAGCGCCAACCTCATCTACCATTTCGTCTGGGACAGCTTCTGCGACTGGTATCTCGAGCTGATCAAGGGGCAGGTCGACGAGGAGACCCGCCGGGTCGCCGGCTGGGTATTCGACCAGATCCTGGTCATGCTCCACCCGTTCATGCCGTTCATCACCGAGGAATTGTGGCACGCGATGGGCGAGCGGCCTTACGACCTGATCCTCGCAAAATGGCCGATGCCGGACGCCCGAGCGCTCGATCCCGAGGCCGGGCCGGAGATCGACTGGCTGATCCGGCTGGTGAGCGGGATTCGCGGCGCGCGCGCCGAGCTCAACGTGCCGCCGGGTGCGAAGCTTGCCCTTCACGTCCGCGATGCTTGCGCCCGGACCGCGGAGCGGCTCGAGCGCAATGCCGCCGCCATCGCCCGCTTGGCGCGGGTGGAGGCGGTCAGCCACGCCGAAGCACCGGCCGGCGGCGGCGCTCAAATCGTCGTGGATGAAGCGAGCTTCACACTTCCGCTCGAAGGCGTGATCGATCTCGACGCGGAGCGCGCGCGCCTCGGCAAGGCCGCCGAGGCCGCCGAGAAGGAGCGTGACTCGCTCGCCGCCAGACTTGCCAATCCGAGTTTCGTCGAGCGCGCAAAGCCCGAGGCGGTCGAGAAGGCCCGCGCCGACCATGACGAGAAAGCGTCGGACGCCGAACGCTATCGCGCGGCGCTGGAGCGGCTGGGCTGATGGCTCTCGGTCCCGGTCAGCGCGACCTGACCGTCGGGCCGATCGGCAAGACCCTGCTCGCTTTCGCCGTCCCGACCCTTGCTTCGTCGATCCTTCAGTCGCTGAACGGCTCGATCAACGCGATCTGGGTCGGACGCTTCCTCGGCGAGGGCGCGCTCGCCGCCACCTCCAACGCCAACATGGTCATGTTCCTTCTGATGGCCTTCATCTTCGGCTTCGGAATGGCGGCGACGATCATGATCGGCCAGTCGTTCGGCCGCCGCGACGTCGACGAGGCGCGCCGGGTGATGGGCAGCGCGATCGGCGGCTTCCTGCCGCTCGCTCTGACGATCGCCATCCTCGGCTGGTTCGGCGCTCCGGCCATGCTTCGTGCGCTGGCCATGCCGCCCGACGCCATGCCGCTCGCTCTGGCCTATTTGCGGGTCATCTTCCTGGCGATGCCCGGCATCTTGCTGATCATCGTCCTGATGATGGGTCTTCGCGGCGCCGGCGATGCTCTCACTCCGCTCTGGTTCATGATCCTCGCCGTCATCCTCGATACCGGCCTCAACCCGGTCTTCATCCTCGGTCTCGGGCCGGCGCCCCGCCTGGGTATCGCCGGATCGGCCGTCGCCACGGTGATCGCCAATTATGTCGGCCTGACCGTCCTGGTCGCCTACATTTACTGGCGCGACCTTCCGCTTCGCCTGCGCGGCCGCGAGCTTCGTTACCTCCGCCCCGATCCGCGATTGCTCAAGACGATCGTGACCAAGGGCCTGCCGATGGGCCTCCAGATGATCGTCGTCTCCTCGTCCGCACTGGTGACGATGGGGCTGGTCAATCGCGAGGGCGTCGAGACGACGGCCGCCTTCGGAGTCGCGCTCCAGCTCTGGACCTATATCCAGATGCCGGCCATGGCGCTCGGAGCCGCCGCGAGCGCGATGGCGGCGCAGAATATCGGCGCGGGAAAATGGGACCGGGTGAGCGCCGTCACCCGCTCAGGCATCATCTACAATCTGCTGATCACCGGGGCCCTGGTCGTTCTTCTGGCGATCGCCGACCGTCCGGCGCTTGCCCTGTTCCTCGGCGGCGACAGCACTTCTCTGCCGATCGCCCGCCACATCCAGCTGATCGCGACCTGGAGCTTCCTGATGTTCGGGGTGACGATGGTGATCTTCGGCACCGTCCGGGCCAACGGCGCGGTGCTCGGGCCTTTGATCATCCTCGCCATCGGCCTGTTTCCGGTGCGGCTCGGATTCGCGCTCGGCGCCTATCCATGGCTCGCGGCCGACGCCTTGTGGCTCAGCTTCCCGGTCGCCTCCTTCGCCAACATGGCGCTCGCCATTGCCTTCTACCTGCACGGCGGCTGGCGAAAGGCGCGGATGGGTCCTCCGCCCCGCGAGGAGGAATGCGTTGAGGAGGAAATGGCGGGTGGAGAACCGGGTGGGCGGCTGAGCCCGTCGGGGTGAGGAGAAATTCGTCATTGCGAGGAGCGTAGCGACGAAGCAATCCAGTGCTCGCAAGCCGCACTGGATTGCCGCGCTTCGCTCGCAATGACGGAATACCGGCCCTACGGAACCACGACCTCGATGGCCTTCCTCGCCACTTCCACCACCGCCGGAGTCCGTCCGGCCACCTCCCCGTCGACCGAGATCTTCAGCAACGGCCTCGTCTCGATCCCGATCGTTCGGCCGCGAAGCTCCTCGACCGTGTCGTGGCGGCTGCTCAGCCGCAAGATGGTCGCGAACCAGTTCCGGATCAGCCGGCTCTTGTAGCGTCCGGTGACGATCTGGACGACGATCTCGCCGCTGTCGACCCCGGCGCCCTGGGCTTCGTCGACCACTTCCACCCCGCCATGAAAGCGGCCGTTGGCGATCCGGAGCTCGAGCGCGGTGAAGGTCCGGCTCTCGCCGTCGACCGTGATCCGGGCGGTGAACGGGCGGAACCGGATCAGGCACCAGATCGCCCAGAGCAGATAGCCGACCCGGCCGAGATATTTCTTGAGGCGGTGCGGCACCGAATCGGCGATCATCGGCGCAAGGCCCATCGCCGCCGAATTGGCGAAATAATCGCCGTTGATCAGCCCCAGATCCACTCGCCTGCGCCGCCCATTGGCGATCGCCGCAACCGCGCCTTCGAGGTCGAGCGGGATGTCGAGGCTTCGGGCGAAGCTGTTGGCGGTCCCCAGCGGCAACAGAGCGAACACGCAATCCTTGCCGACGACGAAATCGACCGAGCAGGAGAGGGAGCCGTCGCCCCCGCCGACGATCACCATCGGCGCGCCGTCGGCGACCGCCTGGTCGACGATCTGTTTGAGCCGCCGCGGATCGCGGACCGGATGGACCGCGGTCAGCCTCACCCCCGCCTCCTCGAGCAGCACCCTGGCGCGGCGGAACAGGTCGCGGCCCTTGCGCGAGCGGGCATTGACGATCAGCACCGCTTCGCGGGGCACGGGGGAGGGGGCGGTCATTGCCGTGCTAATGCCTGAACGAGGGAGATGGGTTCAGCGACGGCTGCCGGCAATCGCCTTGGCTCGTCATTGCGAGGGTGACCAGGATCGCAGAGCGCCCCGCGCTCGGCTGCGGCTTGCGGGGCAAGCCGCACCTGGCTCACTAGCGATGCGGCAATCCAGCGGGCCTCGGAGGTCCAACTGGATTGCCGCGCTTCGCTCGCAATGACGACTGTCGCGGCTTGCGCCCCGGCGTCCTACAAGGTCGTGTCGGCGAGGTTCGACTTGTACGACTTGTTGGTCTGCCGGTCGGTGATCACGATATAGACGTAGCTCGGCGGGATCGTGCCTTCCTCGGTCGCGAACCAGATCGAGCCCAGATCGTTCGGGCTGCCCAGGGCGCAGAAGCCGTACAGCCGCTTGCCGCGCGAATCGAAGAAATCGACCCAGGAGCGCGACGAGTTGGTGTTCGTGCCGCAGGGCGGCAAGGCCGGAGCGGCGGCGAACATGGCCGCCGGATACTGATCCTTGTTGAACACGTCATAGCGGTGGCGGACCCAATTCTTGCCGCCGGCCGAATAATATTCGAGCCCGGTCAGATAGAGGATCGGATTGGGCTGGGCCTGGGCCGCGCCCGCTCCGAGCAGTCCGGCCGCGCCCGCGGCGGCCAATATCAGCTTGCTGATCAGTCTCATCCCCTGTCCTTTCATTCCCCATATGAAGGCGGATATGATCTTCCGCACGGTAGAGCAGTCAGTCGCCGCAGCATGACACCGATAGACGTTCCGTTCAAGAAACGAGCGGGCATTATCTCTCCGTTTCGGCTCCATTCTCCTCGGCTTTGCAAGGGGGGCGGCCGCGCGCTACAGCCACGGCCGATGAACCTCGGATCCTTCCCAGCCGTCCGGCTTCGCCGGACCCGCGCCTCGGCCTGGAGCCGGGCCCTGTTCGCCGAGAATGTCCTCACTCCGGCGGACCTGATCTGGCCCCTGTTCATCGCCTCCGGGGACGGCGAGGAGGAGCCGATCGCCTCGCTCCCGGGCGTGTCGCGCTGGAGCGTCGCCGCTCTCGCCGGCAAGGCGCGCGAGGCGCGCGACCTCGGAATCCCCTGCATCGCCTTGTTCCCGAACACGCCGAGGGAGCTTCGGAGCGAGGATGCCGCCGAAGCGCTCAACCGCGACAATCTGATCTGCCGGGCGGTCCGGGCGGTGAAGGAAGCGGCGCCCGAGGTCGGAGTGCTGACCGACGTCGCCCTCGATCCCTACACCGCCCACGGCCATGACGGGATCGTCGACGGCAGCGGCTATGTCCTCAACGACGTCACCTCGGCGGTCCTCGTCGACCAGGCTTTGGTCCAGGCCGAGGCGGGCGCCGACATCGTCGCTCCGTCCGACATGATGGACGGACGGGTCGGAGCGATCCGCCAGGCGCTCGAGCGCGAGGGCCATGTCAACGTCCAGATCATGGCCTATGCCGCTAAATATGCGAGCGCCTTCTACGGGCCGTTCCGCGACGCGGTCGGCTCGCGGGGCCTGCTGAAGGGCGACAAGAAGAGTTACCAGATGGATCCGGCCAATGGCGAGGAGGCGCTTCGCGAGGTCGCGCTCGACATCGCCGAAGGCGCCGACAGCGTCATGGTCAAGCCGGGCCTGCCCTATCTCGACATCGTCCGCCGGGTGAAGGAGAGGTTCGAGGTGCCGGTCTTCGCCTATCAGGTGTCGGGCGAATATGCGATGATCGAGGCCGCCGCGGCGGCCGGAGCGGGGGAAAGAGACGCTCTCGTGATCGAGACGCTGATGGCCTTCAAGCGCGCCGGCTGCTCGGGGGTGCTCACCTATCACGCTCCCCTGGCCGCGCGGCTGCTCGCGCGCTGATGGACGAAAGTCTTCGGAGGGAGATTGCAAGGCTCGCCGCCGCGGCGGCTCCGCTCGAACCCGATTCGGCGGCTCGGGGCGCCCTGGCAGAACGAGCGGTCGCCCATGCCGAAGCTTTCTGGGAGGGCCTTGCCGGCGGACCGTCATATCTTGGAGCGGACGGGGTGTTCGAAGCTCCCCTCGATCCGGAATTCGCCGAGGCCGGGCGAGACCCGGCCGAGATATTCGCCTTCCTCGATCGAAGCGTCGACCGCCCCGGAATCACCACCGCCTCGCCGCGTTTCATGGGTTATATTCCCGGCGGCGGACTGTTCCATTCGGCGATCGGCGATTTCCTTGCGGCCGCCTCGAACAAATATTCCGGCTTCGCTTCGGCGGCGCCCGGCGCGGCCCGGATCGAGAATGCCGCAACCGCATGGCTCGCCCGGGTGGTCGGATTTCCGGAGGGCGCCGCCGGGACCCTGACGTCGGGCGGCAGCCTGGCCAACCTCACCGCGATCGTCGCGGCGCGCGAGGCGCGCGATCCCGACGGCGGCGGCGCCGTCTATCTGAGCGCCTCGGCCCATCACTGCATCGAGAAGGGGCTTCGAATCGCCGATCGCGCCAGGGCGCCGCGCCGGCTGATCCCGCTCGACGAGCGATACAGGATGCGCGCCGACGCGCTCGCCGATGCCCTTGCCGCCGACGAGCGCGCCGGAACAAGACCCTGGCTGGTGATCGCCTCCGCGGGCACGGTCGATACCGGCTCGGTCGATCCGCTGGCCCGGATCGCGGAGATTTGCGAGCGCCACGGCGCCTGGCTTCATGTCGACGGCGCTTATGGCGGACTGTTCATGCTGTGCGAGGAGGGGCGGGCGGCGCTCGCCGGAATCGAGAAAGCGGACAGCGTCGCTCTCGATCCGCACAAGACCCTGTTCCTGCCTTACGGCACCGGAGCGGTGCTGGTCCGCGAAGGGCGGCTGCTTTTCGACGCGTTCAGCGCCAGCGCCGATTACATCCAGCCGCTCGGCGAGAGCGGGGTCGGGCCGTCACCGGCGGATCTCTCGCCGGAGCTGACCCGCCATTTCCGCGCGCTCAGGCTCTGGCTTCCGCTTCAGCTCGCCGGAGTCGCCGCGTTTCGAGCCGCCCAGTCCGAGAAGATCGCTCTCGCCCGCTATTTCCATACCCGGCTGTCCGAGCTTGCCGATTGGGATCCCGGCCCGCCTCCCGATCTGTCGGTCGTGGCGTTCCGGCACCGGTCCGACGGCCGCGACCCGGACTCGTTCAACGACAGACTGCTCCGCCGTGTGCAGGAGGAGGGGCGGGTGTTCCTGAGCGGAACCCGGATCGGGGGCGCCGCATGGCTGCGCTGCGCGATCCTGTCCTTCCGAACCCATCTTGCGCATATCGACACGACCGTCGATGTTCTGGTTCGCGCCGCTGCCGCGCTTCGTTCGGAGGAGGGGAATGACAGTGCAGAGTGACGCAGCATTGGTCCGCAATCGGGAGCGCTACGCCAAGCCGCTCTTCCTTATCACCATCCTCACCGGCTCCTTCCTCCTTTTCCTGACCCAGCCGATGGTCGCGAGAATGGCGCTTCCGCGGCTCGGCGGCGCTCCGGCGGTGTGGAACAGCGCGATGCTGGTCTACCAGGCGCTTCTGCTCGGCGGCTACGCCTACGCCCACTTCCTCTCCCGCCTTCGGCCGCGCCGCCAGGCCGGAGTCCATCTCCTCATCTTCGCGCTCGCCGCTTTGTGGCTGCCGATCGGCCTGATCGGCGCGATCCTGCCCCAGGACGTCTCGCCGGCTTTGTGGGCGCCCTGGTTCCTGCTCGTCTCGATCGGGCCGCTTTTCTTCATCGTCTCGGCCCAGGCGCCTTTGATGCAGCGCTGGTACGCGCTCGAAAGCGCTCGGGGCGACCCGTATCCGCTTTATGCAGCGTCGAATTTCGGAAGCTTCGCCGGGCTTCTCTCTTATCCGTTGCTGGTCGAGCCGTTCATGACTCTTCACCAGCAAAGCCTGATGTGGACCGCGGGCTATGCATTGCTGATCCTGCTCGTCGCGGGCTGCGCTCTGACCATCCCCGCCGCCGCGGTCGAGGAGACTCCCGCCGAGACCGGGCCCGCGCCCGAGCGGAGCCTGGTGCTCCACTGGATCCTGCTCGCCGCCGTGCCGTCGGGCCTGATGCTGTCGACGACCACCCACCTTACCACCGACATCGTCGCCATGCCGCTGATCTGGGTGATCCCGCTGGCGCTCTATCTGCTCAGCTTCACCATCGCCTTCGCGGCGCGTCGCCGAACCGCGAACTTCATCACCGCGATTGCTCCGCTCATCCTTCTGATCTGCGGCGGCCTCGCGCTCAGCGACGGTTCCCAGCAGCCTTTCTTCACCGGCACGTTGGGCCTGCTCCTTCTCTTCACGATAGCGGTCGCGCTCCATTCCGAGCTTTACCGGATGCGGCCCGCGGCCGGGCGGCTCACCCATTTCTACCTCGCCATGGCCGCGGGCGGCGTGCTCGGCGGCATCTTCTGCGCGCTCGCCGCGCCTTTGCTGTTCGACTGGGCTTACGAGCATCCCTTGCTTCTGCTCGGCGCCGCTCTGCTTCTGCCCCAGGAGATGTTCGTTCCCGGCGCCGAGCGGATGCATCCGGTGCTTCGCTACGGCCTGATCGCCCTGGCCTTCCTGATCTCCTGGGGCGCAAGCCGCTGGTTCTACGATCCGGCCGGCTGGTGGGCGTTCGGCGGAAGCGTCATCGTCTCGCTGATCGCTCTGCTCTATATCGGCCAGAGACCCTTATTCGCGCTCTGCCTCGCCGCCTTGATGCTCAGCCACGCCGGCTGGGAGCGGCTCCAGCAATCGACCGAGCATGCCCGGATCCGCTCATACTTCGGTATCTACACCTTGAGCGAACATGCGAGCCCGCACGCGCGCACTCTGACCCACGGGACCACTCTCCACGGAGTCCAGGATCTCGACCCGGGCATGGAGACCGAGCCGACCACTTATTATGCGCGGCGCTCGGGCATCGGCGATGCGATGCGGATGGCCGCTTCCTCTTACGATCCGCCGGTCAGGATCGGCGTGGTCGGCCTCGGCGCGGGCACCCTGTCCTGCTATGCCCAGCCCGGACAGGACTGGCGCTTCTTCGAGATCGACCCCGCGATCGTCCGGATCGCGCGCGATTCCGGCCGGTTCACCTTCCTCAGCCGCTGCGCCCCCCAGGCCAAGATGGTGATGGGCGACGCCCGTCTGAGCCTCGCCCGCCAGCCTCCCGGCTCGCTCGACCTGATCGCGCTCGACGCTTTCTCGTCGGACGCGGTGCCGATGCACCTGCTCACCCGCGAAGCGCTCGAAGTCTATAGCCGGGCGCTGAGCAGGAAGGGCCTGCTGATGGTCCACATCTCGAACCGCTATCTCGATCTCGAGCCGGTCCTCGCCCAGGCCGCCAAAGCGGGCCGATGGTCGGCCGCGATCAAGACATATTCGCCGGACCTGGACGAGCCGGTGCCGAACCTCACCGTCTCGGTCTGGGTCGCGATGTCGCGCGATCCCGACACGATCACGATGCTCAAGATCGTCAGCGGCGAGGACGCGCACATGTGGCACGACCTTCACGTCCGGCCGGGCTTCTCGGGCTGGTCGGACGACCATGCCTCGATCCTTCCGCTTCTGGAGGACTGGCACAATTTCATGCCGACGATCCTCCGCGGCAAGTGAGCCGGGGGCGGGGCGGTGATCGAGACTCCACGACTCCTTCTCCGCTCCTGGCGCAAGGAGGATGGCGCCGAGTTCGAGCGGGTCACCAACACGCCCGAGGTGATGGAGCATCTCGGCGGAGTCGACGATCCGGAAGCGGTCGCCGATACCGCGCGGCGTCTCGACTCGATCGAGCGCGAGCACGGCTTCACCTTCTGGGCGATGGAGCGGAAGGAGGATGGCGCCCTGCTCGGCTTTTGCGGGGTCAAGCCGGCCAATGTCGAGCCGCTTCTCGGCGAGATCGAGATAGGCTGGCGGCTTCGCCACGACTGCTGGGGCCAGGGCTATGCCCGCGAGGCCGCCGAAGCGAGCCTGGGCTGGGCCTGGGCAAATCGAGCGTTTCCCCGGATCGTCGCCATCACCGTCCCGGCAAACCAGCGAAGCCGGGGGCTGATGGAGCGGCTCGGCATGGTGCGGCGCCCCGATCTGGATTTCGGCCACCCGCATTTCCCGCCCGGCCATCCGCTCCGGGCCCACATCACCCACGTCATGGAGCGCCCGTCATGATCGCCGCCCCCAGCCTGATCCCGTTCGGCGGCAAGTCGCCTTTGATCGATCCGGCCGCTTTCGTCGCGCCGGGAGCGCGGCTGATCGGCGACATCGAGATCGGCCCGGAAGCGAGCATCTGGTACAATTGCGTGCTTCGCGGCGACGTCAACCGGATCCGGATCGGCGCCCGCTCGAACCTTCAGGACGGCACCGTCGTCCACGTCGATTCGCCCAAGCCGGGCGGTGATGCCGGGCTTCCGACCATCATCGGCGAGGACGTCCTGATCGGCCATATGGCGATGATCCACGGCTGCATCCTCCACGACCGCGCCTTCGTCGGCCTTGGAGCGATCGTCATGGACGGCTGCGAGATCGAGAGCGGCGGGATGTTGGCGGCCGGCGCGCTGCTTCCGCCGGGCCGGCGCATTCCCGCCGGCCAGCTCTGGGCAGGCCGCCCGGCGAAATATGTCCGCGACCTGAACGAGGCGGAGCTCGCCGGTCAGCAGCTCGGAGTCGCCCATTACGTAATGCTGGCCAAGCTCCACGCCGAGGCGTTGCGCGAGGCGTCGCCCTAATCCCCGATCCGGGCCTGCAACTTCACGATCTCCGCCCGCTGCCGCTCGGCCAGCGCCTGCGCCTCCCGCGTCGCGGCCTCCAGCCGCTTGCGGTCCGCGGCGCTGAGCGGCCTGGCGCTGTTCTCGGCAAGGGCAAGCGCATCAAGATCGGCCAATGCGGCCGCCGTCGTCGCCCGCGCCGCCTCGAGCCTGGACAGCGATTGCTGCGCCATGATCCAGCTGTCGCTGCCCGACGCGCCGGCGCTCGCCGCGGCCGAGCGGGCCTCGGGAAGGGCGGCCTGATAATCGGCTTCGCCGCGCCGGGCCTGGGCCGTCAGCGCTTCGATCCGCGCCGGCAGCCCGGCATCGTCCGGAGCCTCGGTCGGGACCGGCAATTCCTCGTTGTCCGCCATCGCCTTCTCGATCGGCCGCGGCGCGAGGCTCGGATAAGGCCCCTCGGGCGCGCAGGCGGACAAGGCGATCAGTGCGAAGGCGGACAGAAGGGGCGGGGCGAAACGCATCTCGCTTCCCCTATGCGCCCCGGCTCCAGGCCGCAACGGCAGGGTTGCGCGGCGGGGACCTTCCCCCTATGTCGCACCCTCCCGCGCGCCCGTAGCTCAGCTGGATAGAGCACCAGACTACGAATCTGGGGGCCGGAGGTTCGAATCCTTCCGGGCGCGCCAAATTTCCAACGCCGATGCTTCGAACCTCCTGGGATTCTGGTTTGCCGGCCTCCGCCGGCGGCGGTTCGAATCCTTCCGGGCGCGCCACAGCACAGGGGCGTCTGCACAAGCAGGCGCCCCTGTGCTGTGGTGGGCTCATGGAGGTTCGACCCATTCGAGCCGGAGCGAAGCGGAGACGACCGAGCCCGAAGGGTGAGGTCAATCCTTCCGGGCGCGCCAATTCCGATATTCGATCGTCGAACCTCCCGGGGCAGGGGGCCGATCCCGTTTCCTTGTGAGAAAAGGCGATCTTCGGCTAGGGCAGTCCAGCCATGACGATCATCAGGCACGCGATTTTCCCCGATGATATGGCTTCGGTGCTGGGCATCTGGCGCGAGTTTATCGCGAATTCCCCGGTCGATTTGGATTATCAGGGAAATGACGCCGAGTTCGCGAACCTGCCCGGCAAATATACGGCGCCCGAAGGATGCGTGTTGCTGGCGGATCGGGGCGGCGAGATCCTCGGCTGCATCGCATTTCGCAAAGTCAGCACCGAAATATGTGAGATGAAGCGACTTTATGTCCGTCCCCAAGCTCGCGGCAACCATCTGGGTCACGATTTGGCGGAACGGCTGATCGCGGAAGCCCGCATCGCCGGCTACAGCGAGATGAGGCTCGACGTGATGAAAAAGTCCGTCTCCGCCCGCAAGCTTTATGAGGCCTTCGGTTTCGTCCCGGCCGAGCCGATTTCATTCAACCCGGTTCCCGGCGCGTCCTTTCTCGGTCTTTGCCTCTAGATCCATGACGAAGCATCGAATCTATTCCGTCAGCGTCGCGAGCGTCTATCCCCACTATGTCGCCAGGGCCGGGAAGAAGGGGCGTGGCAAAGCGGAGGTCGACCAGGTGGTCCGCTGGCTGACCGGCTATAGCCAGGAAATGCTCGAGAAGCAGTTGGAGTCGGGCACGAGCTTCGAGGAGTTCTTCGAGCGAGCGCCCCGAATGAACCCGTCGCGGTCGCTGATCACCGGGTCGATCTGCGGAGTCCGTCTGGGAGAGATAGAGGAGCCGGTCATGCGCGAAATCCGCTACCTCGACAAATTGGTCGATGAGCTCGCCACGGGGCGGGCAATGGAAAAGATCTTACGGAAATAGGGCAATTCGTCGCTGGCCAGAACCGGCGGGCCTGGGGTATGTCCCGGCCTCCGCGCGCCCGTAGCTCAGCTGGATAGAGCATCAGACTTCGAATCTGAGGGCCGGGAGTTCGAATCTCTCCGGGCGCGCCACGATACAGGGACCTCTGCACAAGCAGGCGCCTGTGTCGTGGTGGGCTCATCAAGATCGGACTATTCGGGTCGGAGCGAAGCGGAGACGACCGCGCCCGGAAGGGGCGAGGGCAATCTCCCCCGGCGCGCCAAAACCTCCAATTCGGACCTATTCTTGCTAGTGAACCATGCTTCGGCGCGCCAAGCTGCAGCGGGGTGGAGCTGATGAGATTTGCCGTTGCGTCAATTGTGGTAATGCCATGGTGATTGCGCCGGCGAACAACGGAATTGCCGCCGTTCGCTTAAGCCTCGCGCTTCGGCGCGTCATGCCGTCGGCGAGCGGCCCATCGGGTCCTTGTCCAAAAAGTTCAGAGCCTTCGGGCCTGCTTCCACGAGGCGAGTCATGAACGCCCAGCCCGAGGGCCTGTTTCGGTCCCAGGTCGTGGAGCGTCGGGCCAGGCGCCTTCAGGGCGAGATCAGTCTCGCTGTGCCGGCCTCCTGGCAGGTGATCGGCTACACGCTGCTTTTTTGCCTCGTCCTGGCTATCGCTTTCCTCGGCATGGCGAGCCATGCGCGCACCCAGATCGTGCAGGGCACCGTCACGCTGGACAAGGGCGTCGTTCCCATCACGCCCTCGCGGCCGGGCCAGTTGCTCGCTATCAGGGTCGTTGAGGGGCAAAAAGTCACGCAGGGTCAGGAGGTCGCCTCGCTGGGGAGCGAGGAAAACCTCGCCGACGGCCGTTTGGGGCTCGCGCGCTCGGTTGGTGCCGTAAAGGCCCAGAATGCCCTCCTGGTCGAGCAGGTTGCACGCATAGAAGGCGCCGCCGCCGCCGATCGGGATCGATTGGCTGGCAAGATCGACAGTCTCCGCCAGGAGCTGATCAGCGTCGAGGGGCAAATCAAGGCGCAGGAGCGACTTGTCCGTCTTGCGCAGGGGGATTTCGATCAGGTCAAAAGCATCTCGGACCGCGGTTTCGTAAGCCGGCGCGACGTCGAGTTGCGGGAGGCAACCCTGATTACGCGCCAGCAGCAACTCGACCAGCTCAGACAGGCCCGATCCGCGAAGCTCGGCGAGATCGACGATGCAAGAAACGCGATGGTCCAGGCGGCGGAAGCAGCGGCGGGGCAAAGCGCGGCGGTCCAGGCGAACCGCGCACAGCTCGAACTCAGCATGGACGAGCTGGAGCAGCGGGCAGGGTACCGGCTGGTCGCGCCGGTCGCCGGAATCGTCACGAGCGTGGCGGGTCGGGTCGGTCAACCAGTCGGCAACGGCACCACTGTGATGGCGATCCTGCCCGCCGGCGCGCGCTTTATGGCCGAGCTGGAGGTGCCAACCGCCTCCGCCGGCTTCTTGGAGGTCGGTCAGGAGGTTCAGCTCGCGATCGACGCTTACCCTCACCAACAGTTCGGTGAGATTGAAGGGCGAATCGCGCTGCTCCCCCGTTCGGTCGTCAGCCGCCCCTCGCCGGACGGCAAGATGAGCAACGTCTATTCAGTTTTGGTCTCGATACCGCGGCCGTTCGTCCAGGCTTCCGGCAGGCGCCACGAGTTGCGGGCCGGAATGAGTCTCACCGCGCGCATCGTGACTCGGCGGCAGAGTCTTCTCGAGACGCTGTTCGAGCCTGTTCTCAGCTGGGGTCGGAACTAGAAGATGTGGGATCCGACGCAATATGGCAAGCGCGTGCGTCCGGTCCATCAGGTCGAGCTTGGTGAGTGCGGCCTGGCTTGCCTGGCAATGATTGCCGGCTCGCATGGGCTGGAGGTCGATCTCGGGACCTTGCGCCGCCGCTTCCCGCCATCGCTGAAGGGAGCCAATTTGAAAGGCCTGATCGCGATCGCCGACGCGATCGGGCTGGCGGCCCGACCGCTCAAGCTTCCTCCCGCACAGCTTGCCAACCTTCATTTGCCCGCCGTGATCCACTGGAATCTCGATCATTTCGTCGTGCTTGAGCGAGTCAAACGCGGCAGGGCGCTGATCCATAACCCCGACGGGCATTCGCAATGGTACACGCTCGAACGAATCTCAGAGCACTTCACCGGCATCGCGCTCGAACTTCGGCCGACCAGCAGCTTTCGCACCGGGACCCATCGTGAAAAGCTGCGCCTGAACGATCTTTGGACCCGGATCACGGGCGCTTGGCGCTCCGTCGCTCAGGCCATTATCCTGTCCCTGGTCCTTCAGGCCTATGTGCTCGCTTATCCTTACTATTTGCGCCTGGTCGTCGATGAGGTCCTGCCATCGGCGGATCTCAATCTGCTTTTCGTCCTGGCGCTTGGCTTTGCTCTCTTCACGACCGTCAATGCGGGCGTGGGGCTGCTGAGATCGCATGTGCTGCTGGTCGTCGGCAACGCGCTCAGCTTCGGGATTGGCGCGAACATCGCACGAAAGCTTTTCAGGTTGCCGATATCATGGTTCGAGAAGCGACATGTCGGCGATGTCCTCTCTCGCTTTCAATCGATCAAACCCATCCAGGACGCGCTTACGCAAGGTGCCGTGGCGGCGATCCTGGACGGCCTGCTGGTGGTCTCGGTCATTGCCGTCATGTTCTTCTTCAGTGTCTCGCTGACCCTGATCGCGCTTGGCGCGTCGGCCATTTACGCCGCCGTTCGCGCCGCTTCCTTTCGAATGCAGCGTGAGGCGCAGCAAAACGCCATTTCTGCCAGCGCCCGCGAGCAGTCCACCATGATCGAGTCCATCAAGGGCATCATCCTACTGCGGCTCTTCAATCGGGAAGCGCACCGGCATGCTTATTGGCAGAATCATCTCACTTCGGCCCTGAACGCTCAGATGCGGCTGGCCCGAATCGGGCTCTCGCAGAAGACCGCGAGCGCACTGCTCTTCGGCTTGGAGACGGTGCTGATCGTCTATATCGCGACCCAGCGGATCATCGCCAGTGAGTTCAGCATCGGCATGCTGTTCGCTTTCATGGCGTATCGCCTCCAACTGCAGGAACGGGCATCCGCATTGATCGACCAGTTCTTCGTCTTTCGCATGTTGGACCTGCACATGGAGCGGCTCTCGGACATCGCATTGGCCGAAGAGGACGGAAGCGTCGCGAGCGCCTTCGGGCTGGGCCTGCCGCTGAAGGGAAGTCTCGCACTGCGCGATCTGCGCTTCCGCTACGACCCGATGGAGCCCTTGATTCTGGACGGTGTCGGACTGGACGTCGCACCGGGCGAGCATGTTGCGATCACCGGTGTATCCGGCGGCGGGAAGTCGACGCTCCTGAAAGTGGTGCTCGGCCTGGCCGAACCGGAATCGGGCGAAATTCTCGTGGACGGGCTGCGGCTGCGGGACTTCGGCCTCAAGAATTTTCATGAGCAGGTCGCGGTCGTCCTGCAGGAGGATGTGCTGTTCGCAGGCTCGATCGCCGAGAACATCGCGCTGTTCGACGACGCTCCGGACATGAGCTGGGTCGTCTCCTGCGCCATGACGAGCGCGATCCACGACGACATCGTGCGAATGACGATGGGTTATGAAACCCTGGTCGGCGACATGGGAAGCGCATTGTCGGGCGGTCAGAAGCAACGCATCCTGCTTGCCCGCGCGCTCTATCGCCGGCCCAGGATCCTGCTGATGGACGAGGGCACCGCCCACCTGGATTCAAGAACGGAGAGGCTGGTCAACGAGGGGATCGGCGCGCTTGGGATCACCCGCATCATCGTCGCCCATCGGGCGGAGACTCTCGCCTGCGCGGACCGCGTGTTCGTGCTCGAACGCGGAAAATTGCGGTTGGAAAGATCGGGAGAATCCAGGAAGGGCAGGCGTGCGGGCGATGCGGTGACCGCGGACGCTCGCGCTATGTCCCCGCTTTGACCACCGCAGCCGCGATCCGCCCCTTACTGACTCCCAATCTTCTCGCCTTCCTCTGAGTCACTCCGTCAAATCGCCCACCCGGATATGCGCCCCTCAATTCTGCACCTGATAGCGAACCGGCTTATCGGGAAGCATCAGGCCGGGCGGGCGGCGGCCCGCCTCGACGATGACCTGGTCGAGCGGCACCGCGCTCGAGGGCGCATTCTTCGCGAAGGCCTGAACCAGGCGCCGTCCCGATTGGGGAAGCAGGTGCCGGGGCACATTCCTTGGGCGGCGCCCCATGCCCATCAACCAGTCCGGCCGACCCGATATGCATCTCGTCCGCGGATGCACCACCTGAAGGTCGACCGCCCCGCCATATTGGCCGAATACCAGTGGATCTCCTTTCTCGAAAAGGATGGCGGAACGCGCTCGAAGCCCGCGGCTCGCAATGCGGTGAGCCTCTCGTGCGGCTTCGAAAGCAGAGGTTTCGTTCAGGCTGGCCTGGTCGATCGTGAGCGGGTCGATTCCGCTCATTTTCTTCAGCCGCGCCGCCATCCATTCCGTCGCCGCACCGCCTCCCCCTGGCAAGGGCGACTCGGCAACATGGCTGTGGCCGACATACACCAGCAGCCTTGATCCTGGTTGATTGGACATGGCGTTCAGCAGATTCCGCGCCTGACCCTGCTCCCGATCCGCCTGGGACTGGGCCGAACCGTCCCGCGGAACATGTTCATAGGCGGTGACCCGGTACCCGATGTGGAGTGTCTGCATGATCATGTCGGCGAACACCGGGTCCTTGAGGTAGAAACCGGCGTCGAGCCGTACCGCATTGTCCCCAGGAATGAAGGCGGACGAAGGCGACCCGGCTTCTCCCATGTTGGTGAGAGCCTCTACCGCCAGCAGCGAATACCCGTAAGGGCGCAGAGCGCGGGCAAGCTCGAGTGCGAACGCCCGGCCCCTCGATGTCTCATGGGATTCGTTCAGTATGACCACTCGGGTCGCGCGCGCACGTTTCACGATCGTGGCGATTGCGTCCCTCCGCGAGGCCTGTGAGAGTCTCGCACGCCAGGCCGGATCCAGGGGCGTCGTGCTGCCCTGGACATCGAGCCCTGTCGAGCAGACTCCGTCAACCCCGGCGAATAGCCGGGTTTGACGCCACATCTGAAGAAGAGCGCGATCTCGCACTTCGCCCCCGGGGCCGACGGCGCCGTCCTGGAAACCCTGCAGGGCGGCAAGATATTCACCTCTGTCGAGAGCAGCCATATTGCTCTCCCGAATATCGACGGACGAGGAGGCCGACGCGCTAGAGATCAGGCCGCATAAGAACGACATGTGGAGAAGCCGGAAAGGCAGAAGGGCAGCCGAGGACAGGTGGCGAGTCACTTTGAGTCGTCTCCAATCTTCGGCAGCACCTTGGACGGGACAAATAGAGCCGGCGAGATCTAAGGCCTATGGACTTTTGCCGCCGAAACGGGTGATTTCAAGAGGGGTGATGAACCGTGATCGAGTGGAATGGAGTCGAGGACTTTGCCCTGGTGGAAATGCCCGGAGAGGGCGAGGGACTCCTGGTTGCGGGGCTGGAAGGTTGCGGTCCGTGTGAACGGGTCCTGGAGATCGTCAAATTGGTCAAGCAACGCAGGCCCGCGCTGAACGTGGTCGCGGTGAAGCTGAACCATGGCGGTCAGCCGCTGGGGGAGCGCGTAATCCTGGCGGGCGAGAGAATCAGGATGTTCCCCACTCTGATTGGCACGATCGACGGCTCGGCGGTGTTCAGGCGATATGGCATCGCCAGCAAGTCGGGTCCTCTCACTGCGGACTCGATCGAAAAGGCGTTCCAACGATGAACCGGCGCCGCCATCGACGAGGCGGTGCGCGCGGACCAGGCTCTTCGAGGCCGTAGCTCGAATTAGGGTCCGGACTCACTACCGGCAATGGCGACCGCGAAGCGGCGCGGCGGAGAGACGGCCCTGGCATCGTCGCTCGGTCGGTCACGATGCATCAAGCATCGCTCCCTCCTCGCTCCTAACCATGACCGCCTCTCCGCCACGTCATGGCCGTTGCCGGTAGTGAGTCCGGACCCTGCTTTTCCTTCCGACGCAAGCGGCGGCTGATCCACAATGGATGTTGTTCAGCTTGTGAGCATGTCGTCGAGCCCGCACCTTTGATTGCCTTTTTCGGCAGCTCCCAAGACTGCCGGACGAAGGTGAAGTTCGGGGGGATGAGTCTCGATAGAGCAGACTCCCTCCTCGCTCAAAGGAGAAGGCAAATGAAACCTTTTGTGTTGAAGCAGCACGATGTCGAGCTGGGCCGGATCGAGGAGCTTCGGGCTGACGAGCTGAGCGCCGTCAGTGGAGGAGGGCCCTACATGTGCGATTGCGCGCCTGGAACGGAACAGACCATCACGGTGATCTACGGCCAGGGTCCTGCCCAGGACGACGGCTGCGACGGCTAAGCCATGCTGCTGGGTAGGCGCGAGCCTACCCAGCTTGCCGATCACGCCTCCTTTCCTCGCGCCGCGACCGGGGACACACTCATGCCCGCAATCTTGATGCTAGGCTGCTTGCTGGATCCGCATGTGCAGCGCATTTTCGACGAGCTGCGCCGCCGTGACCAGCTCCCGGTGGAGGTCCTCGACTTCCGCTCGACGATCTTCGAGATGATTTTCGAAAGTGATGGCTCCTTCGTGCTTACGGTCGAGGGTCGCCGGCTTCCGGAAAATCTGATTGTCTTCGATCGAGCCGTGCTGGTGCCGTGCGGTCCTCTCTATCCCGTCGGCGAGGACAGCGCGATGGGCTTCGGTGCCGAGGAATGGCGCGCTCTTTATCGCCTGTTGGCAGCCCTTTACGGCGATCGCGTACTGAATTCCCTTCGCTCTCGCGAATGCCTCGCCAAGCCGTTCCAGCAGATCGTCGCCGTACAATCCGGTCTGAAGGTGCCTCCCACGCTCCTCACGAACGGACGGGCCGCGAGCCTGCGGTTCGCGGATGCCGCTCCAGATCACCTCGTGATGAAGTCGCTCTCTGGCATGAAGGCGCGGCCCGCCTACGAGAGGGACATCATTCCCTACAACGTGATGACGATGCGGGTGAACAAGAGCGACATCGAAGGCGCCACCGATGGCGAGCTCGCATTCTGTCCGCACTTCCTCCAGCACGAGATCAAGAAGCAATACGAGTTGCGGGTGGTCTGGGTCGACGGTACCGCCCGGGCATTCAAGGTCGATTCCCAGCAGCTGAAGTGCTCGGAAACCGATTGGCGATGGGCGGGCCGGGAATTGCCGTTCGAACCATTCGAACTTGATGATGAGATCGAACGAGCGCTCGGCCGCTTCATGCGAAGCATGGGCTTCTTCTGGGGCAGCATCGATCTGGTCATCGACTCTGACGGCGCTCCCTGGTTCCTCGAGTGCAACAATCAGGGCGCTTGGGCCTGGCTGGACAATATCGTCGGCGGCGCGGTGACACGCTTGTTCGCGGACAGGATCATGGCTCGTGCGCTTGACGGGGAGATGGAGAATAAGGAATCGAGACCACGAAGGCCCGCGTTGGAATGCGTCCCGCTTCCCAGCCCCCCGGCCCGAGCGGCGAACGGCCGCCGCTGACCGTCGGCTTCATTGCTTCGAGAGACCGGATCCGCGCAGTCCGCCACAGACCCATCCTTGCGGAGAAGGAGTGACTGTGCCGCCTCTCAATCCATTGAAATATATCCCAGGCCGGACCCGCTGACGCGTGGACGCGGCTCTCGGCGTCGCTGAACCAATGCTTCCGGGCCGGTTCGGGGAGCGCCAATGATCCCCAATCACCCTCGGTCGCGCTCCTGCCGCATTGCCGCCAAGCTTCCGCACGCCATCCGCTCGATTCGCTATTTACCCGGCGGATCATTGATTTAGGTGCTTGGCGAATCCGGCTTCCGAAAAAAGGGGGAAAGGCGACGTGTATTATGTCCTGTCCAGCCGCGAGGAACTGCTTCCCTTTCTCCCGAAGGACGGGGTCGGCGCCGAGATCGGGGTCGCCGAGGGCGCCTTTTCGGCGGCGATCCTCAAGGCAGCGGAGCCGCGGGAACTTCACCTGATCGATCCGTGGAGCCACCTCGAGAGCGGCTCGGGGCTGCTTCAGGCGGGCACGATGCTCGCCGACGTCGAAGAGGCGCTCGAGCGCGGAGTCGAGCTGGGCGGGCCGCCACTCAATCCGTGGGGCGACGATCTCTACAATCGGGTGGCCGCGCGTTTCGAGGGCGACAAGCGCGTCCACCTCCACCGCCAATATTCCTACAAGGCGGCTCCGACGTTCGAAGAGGGATATTTCGACTTCGTCTACATCGACGGGAACCACCATTACGAATTCGTCCTCCGCGACCTCCAGGATTTCGCGTCGCGGCTGAAGCCGGGCGGGCTCCTGTTCGGCCACGATTTCTTCGAGAACGAGTTCGCCCGGAAGGAGAATTACGGAGTCGTCGAAGCGGTCCTGGCTTTCCTCAAGCGCTCCAACTTCCGCTTCCTGATGCTGACCCAGGAGCATTTCTCCACCTTCTGCCTGGCCCGCCGCCTCGACGGCTTCGCCGGCGAGTTCCTCGGCAACGTGCTGGACAGCAAATTGGAGCTGATCGAGCTGCCGGACGGCATCGTCGGCCATTATCGCGACAAGGCGTTCAGGCGCCGCAACGGCACCGTCAAGCGCATCCCAAGCTTCATGAACTCGGCCCAGTTCCAGCTGTCTTACGGAGTCGATCGCTAGCGGCCGGGTTCCTGTTCGAGCCCGTCCTCGAACCGGCCGTCGATCAGGATGAAGGCGATCCGCGCATTGCCGGACGAGCGGTTCGCCCAGGCATGGCTGGTGCCGCGCTGGACGACAATGTCGCCGGCTCGGACGATGGTCTCGCTGTCGTCGAGGATCAAAGTGAGCTCGCCTTCCAGGACGATTCCGTAATCGACCGTCTCGGTGCGGTGCATCAGCGGATGCGGCGGGTTCTCGGGCAAGGTGTGGCCGGCGCCGATCGCTTCGAACAAGGCCCGGACCGCCTCGCGCGGGAGGGCTTCGACGCTGCCGTCGTCGGGCGGGATGTCGAGGATCCGGATCCGGGTTCCGCCGGCCGGCGGAAGAAGGCTGATCCCGGGCTCGGCCGGCTCGCCCGAGGCGCGGTCGATCGGCGCCGGAGTCGAGCGGGTGTTCCAGATTTCGTGGAAGGTGGTTCCGCTGTCGCCGCCGAGGGTCACCGAGCGGGCCGGAGGACCGTCCTCCTGCACGATCGAGCGGCCGGATTGGTCATGGCCGGTGACGATCCGGCGGACTGCGGATGGCATGGCTTCTCCCCTAGAAATCCGTTTTCCCGAAGCGCGGGACGCCTTGGTTGCGGCCGGGCGGATCGAGCGTCGACAGGTCGAGCTCGACCGGTTCCCCGATCCACCGGCCGAGATTGGTATGATCGGCGAGATCGTCGTCGGTGAGCGGATGGACGAGCGCGCGAAGCCCCGATTCCTCGATCGCCGCCTCGACCGAGGCGATCGAGCGGCCGTAGAAATGCACCTCGAACTGTGGGATCGGGTGCGGTCCGGCCTTCCCGCCGGTCATCCGGCCGACGAACAGGATTGCATCGCCCGCCTTTGCCCGCTGAACGAACAGGTCCCGAAGCTCCGCCGCCGCCGCCCGCTCGCCGTCCGAGAAATAAATGTGGGCGTGGCATGGCGCGTCGTCGGCAATGGTCACGATTTCGTCTCCCCCGCCTCAGCGACGCCGAGCCGGTCGCCCGCCGCGCGGAGCAGCTCATAGGCCGCTTCGGAAGAAAAGCCGATGCTCGAATTGGCACGGTTCAGCAGGCTCGAATTGGCACGGTTCAGCAGGCTTCGCATTTCCGCCCGGCTCAGGGTCCCAAACGCTTTGGCGAGCCAGGCGGCGAAAGCCTGCTTCTCCGCGGGATCCATGTTCGAAAGGAGCAAATCGGCGAGCTCATCCAGCCCGTCCAGGCCGACGAATACGTCCTGGTGCAAGCCGCTGGCGAAAGTCGCCAAAGCCGCTTGGTCGCGCATCCTGCCTTCCTGAAGGCTAAGCAGCCTCGGGACGAGGTGATCGGCGCCGCCGATCTTGTTATGCTGAAGCGGCGAGGAGGGGATATTGCCGGATCTCGATTTCGTCACGATGGACGTGTTCACCGATCGCCCGTTCGGCGGCAATCCGCTTGCCATCGTCCCCCGCGCCGAGGGGCTGGACGATCGGACGATGCAAAGCATCGCCCGCGAGTTCAATCTCAGCGAGACGGTCTTCTTCCTGCCAGGCAGCGACGGCGCCGATGCCGACATCCGGATCTTCACGCCCTTTGTCGAGCTTCCGTTCGCCGGCCATCCGACGGTCGGGGCCGCCGCATATCTGGCGGGGGAGCGCGGCGGTCGGGCGAGCCGAATGACGCTCCGGACCAGGCTCGGCCTGGTCGAGGCCGAAGCGTCGAGGCTCGGCGATCGGCTGCTCGAATCGCTGATCTCCGCGCCGCGCCTTCCTGCCCGCGCATCGGCGCCGGACCGCGAGACCGCCGCCGCCCTGCTCGGCCTCGCTCCGGATGAGGTCGTTCGCGATCCGGCCGGCTGGCATACCGGCCAGCCCTTCACGTTCGTCCCTCTGAAAAGCCGCGATGCCCTGGCGCGCTCGGCCCTCGACGCCGTCCGCTGGAACAAGGTCCGCGCCGAGCCCTGGGCCGGTTGCCTCTACCCCTTCTCCATGGCCGACTGGCAAAGCGGCGACATTATCCACGCCCGGATGTTCGGCCCCGGCGTCGGGATCGCCGAGGACCCGGCCACCGGCGGCGCCGCGACCGCTTTGGCCGGCCTGCTCTGCGACTGGCAGGACAAGGCCGACGGCGCCTGGACCTGGACGATCCACCAGGGCGAGGAGATGGGCCGGCCGAGCCGGATCGGCCTCGAAGTGGACGTGAGGGACGGCAAGCCTGCTTCCGTGCGGCTGCGCGGGACGGTGGTTCCAATGACCACGGGCGTACTCAGCCTCTAGGCGGGGAACGCCGCGCCCGTTCGCGTCCTTGTTCGCCGGCTTTCTCGATGAGGATGGCCCGGAAGTCGTTGACATTGGTCATCGTCGGCCCCGTCACGACCAAATCGCCCAGGGCCTCGAAGAAGGAAAAAGAAGCGTTCCGGGCAAGATGGTCGGCGGGATCGAGCCCGAGCGTTCGCGCCCGCTCGATCGTATCGGAAAAGACCATGGCGCCCGCCGCATTCCCGCTGCCGTCGATCCCGTCGGTGTCGCAGGCCAGGGCCGAGATTCCGGGCGCGCCGTCGAGCGCGATCGCGAGTCCGAGCAGATATTCGAGGTTGCGCCCGCCTTTGCCGCGCCGATCGACGAGTCTGACCGTGGCTTCGCCCCCCGACAGGATCGCCCGGGCCCGGCCGTCCCGCGCGAGCCGCCGGGCAAGCGCGGCGTGGCTCTCGCCGAGCTGCCGTGCTTCACCCTCGAGCGAGCCGCCGAGGTCACTGACCCGATATCCCTTCCTTCTGGCCAGCGCTGCGGCGGCGGCGAGCGCGGTTCCGGCCGACGCGAGGACGCGAATCTCGCCACCGGCGAGGCAGGGACCGAGCGACGGCGGAGTCTCGTTGGCCGGATCGGACAAGGCTCGGACGATCGCGGGCGGCGCTTCGATTCCATATCGGGCGACGATCTCCCGCGCCGAGTCGAGGCTGCCATGGTCGGCCACGGTCGGGCCGGACGAGACCAGGCCGGGATCGTCGCCGGGCACGTCGGAGATCAGCCAGGTCGTCACCCGCGCCGGTGCCGCGGCGACTGCGAGCCGGCCGCCCTTGATCCGCGACAAATGCTTCCGGACGCAGTTGATCTCGCGGATCGTCGCTCCCGATTCGAGGAGCATCGAGGTCATCCTCTGCTTGTCGGCCAGCGCGATCCCTTCGACGGGCGCCGCGGCCAGCGCGGAACCGCCGCCCGACAGCAGGGCCAGCAGATGATCGCCGCGGTCGAGCGAGCCGGCAATCGCGAGAGCGCGCTCGGCGGCGCGAAGGCTGTTCGAGTCCGGGATCGGATGGCCCGCCTCGATCAGCTCGACGCCGGGCCAATCGCAACCCGATTCCGGAAGATGGCCGTGGCGGGTCACGACAAGGCCGGCGAGCGGAATAGGAGCCCGTTCGAGCGCGACCCGCATCATCTCCGCGGCCGCTTTTCCGATCGCGATGACGCAGGTGCGGCCATGCGGCGAACAGGGAATCATCGCGGGCATCACTACGCCGGGCATGACGGCCCGGACCGCATCGTCGAACAGGTTGCGCAGATCCGCCCCGGCCTTGCCGTGTCGCGCCATCGTCCTTTCATGCGCTTCGCGCATCTTTGCCTCCAGGCGGTCCACGGCCCAGGCGCCGGAACGCCTCCGGTAGATTACTTAAGGAGCATATCCGAATTTCGGCGCCGTCCAGCCGGGCCTAGATCCTCAGCATCGAAGCGGCCCGCGGGCCAGATGGGAAGGAAAGAGCGATGCGCCACGACCAGATCGGCAAGAAGAGCAGCTACACCAGGGTCGACGTTGCGGCCGTATGGCCGGCGAGCGCGCAGGTCGCGCCGCTGCCACTTCCCGAAGCCGACGAAAAGCCGGCCGAGGATTTCGCCCCGACCCCGGCGGCACCGGACGTTCCGGCCGCGGTGGGAGGGCTGATCGTCGCTTCCTATTTCACACTGATCGGCGCCTTCGCTCTGGCGACCGTCGGCTCGGCGCGGTCGATCTTCGCGATTGCGATCGTCCTTTTCTTCGCCGCCGCCTATTTCACCGTCCCGCGCCTCTTCTTCGCGGTCGAGCCGAAGGCTGGCAGGCGGCCGAGCCTTCAGGCTTTCCTCTACCAGGGCATGGATACTCTGACGGGCCATAGCGGCGGCAGGGACGCTCTGATCCAGATGCTGATCGTCCCCGTCCTGCTGACGTTCGGCGCGCTCGCCATGGGCGTCGCGGCGGCGGTGTTGCTGTAAGGAGGGGCTCTCTCCCAACGTCATTGCGAGCGAAGCGTGGCAATCCAGTACGGCCTCCGAGGCCCGCTGGATTGCCGCCCTTCGACGCCGCCTGCGGCGTCGCTCAGGACAGGCTAAGCTTCGCTCCTCGCAATGACGATGTGGTCTCCCGGTCCCCGGTCGCCAGTCCCCAGCCCCAGCCCCCAGTCCCCAATCCCCAGTCCCTAGTCCCCCATCCCGGCGATCGTCGCCATCCGGACCAGCTCGGACAGGCTGCCGGCCTGCATCTTGGTCATGACATTGGCGCGATAGACCTCGACGGTTCGGGCGCTGATGTCGAGGTCGAAGGCGATCACCTTGTTGGCCTTGCCCTCGACCAGCCCGTCCAGCACCTCCTTCTCGCGGGGCGACAGGCTCTCGATCAGCGCGCGCACCCGTTCCTTCTCGTCCAGCATCCGGTCGCGGCCCCGGCTCTGCTCGAGTGCGGATCGCACCGAGGCAAGGATAGCGTCGTCCTCGAAGGGCTTCTCGATGAAGTCCGCGACCCCCGCCTTCATCGCCTCGATCGCGAGCGGCACGTCGGCATGGCCGGTGATGACGATGACCGGCGAGGTGACGCCGAGCGACTTGAGCCTGCGGACCAATTCGACCCCGCTCATCCCCGGCATCCGAACATCGGTGACGATGCAGCCGGGCTCGAGCGTCGGGACCGCTTTCAGGAAGTGGATCGCGGATTCATAGGTCCTCGAGGCGAGGCCCGCGCAATCGAGCAGGAAGGCGAGCGAGTGCCGCGCCGCTTCGTCGTCGTCGACGACATGGACGACAGGTTCAGCCATTGCTGCCTTCCTCCTCTTGCTCGGCGCGGTGGATCGTGAACCGGAATGTCGCTCCGCCGTCCGGGTTCCGATCGACCCAGATCCGCCCGCCATGGGCTTCGACGATCGTCCGCGAGATGGACAGGCCGACGCCCATTCCGGTCCGCTTGGTGGTGATGAAGGGCTGGAACAGACGGTCCGCGACCTCCGGGTCGATGCCCGGACCGGTATCGGCGACTGCCACCTCGGCCATGCCGTCCGGCGCCGGCGACAGCGAGACCACCAGGTCGCGCCGTTTCGCGCTCGCCATCGAATCGACCGCGTTGCGGATCAGGTTCAAAACGACCTGCTGTATCTGGACTCGATCGGCGAGAACGAGGTCGATCGCCGGATCGAAATCGAAACGGACGCGGATGCCGTGCTCCTTGGCGCCCACGAGGGCGAGAGCGCTCGCCTCCTCGACCAGTTTGGGCAGGCTTTCGATTCTCCGCTCGGTCTCGCCGCGCGCGACGAAATCGCGGAGCCGGCGGATGATCTCGCCGGCGCGGATCGCCTCGTTGCCGGCCCGGGAAACCGCGTCGGCGACCTTGTCGGCCGGCGGGTCGGGACGCTCGAGCAGCATCCGGCTGCCCTTCAGATAATTGGCGATCGCCGCGAGCGGCTGATTGAGCTCATGGGCGAGCGCCGAGGCCATCTCGCCCAAAGCGGTCAGCCGGGAGACATGGACCAGCTCGCTCTGAAGCTCCTGGAGCCTTGTCTCGGTCTGCTGCCGCTCGGTCAGGTCGCGGATGAAGCCGGTGAAGAAACGCTCCTCGCCGATCCGCATCTCGCCGACCGCGAGTTCCATCGGAAAGGTCGAACCGTCGCGGCGCTCGCCGACCACGACTCGTCCGATGCCGATGATCCGCCGCTCGCCGGTCCGATAATAACGGCGCAGATAGGAATCGTGCGCTTCGCGGTAAGGGGAGGGCATCAGCATATCGACGTTTCGGCCGATCACTTCGTCGGCGGACCAGCCGAACAGCCGCTCGGCCGCCTTGCTGAAGTCGCGCATCAGCCCGCCTTCGTCGATCACGATCATCGCGTCGGGGATGGTCTCGAGGATCGAGCGGAGATGCGCCTCGCGCCGGGCGAGGTCGCGGTTGACCGCCTGGGCGCCGCCGCGCGCCCGCTGGAACCATTCGCCGCCGATCGAGACCGAGGTTCCGACGAACAGGAAAATGCCCCCGGCGAGCAAGGTGCCGCCGTCGACCCGCCCGGTCAGCCGATCCATGGCGAGCGCGGCCGCGCCGCCTGCGATTGTCGCGAACAGGCCCGGCCACAGGCCGGCCAGCGCGGCGGCGACGACCACAGCCGGAACGAAAAGCAGGAAGGAGGCGCGCTGCCCGAGAGCCGGGTCGAGGCCCCAGCGCAGCGCCATTCCCGCGACAATCGCTGCCAGCGCGATCGCGCAGGCGGTCGCGGGCCGGGATCCGAGCGAGGCGGCGATCCGGTCGGTACTGAGGCGCTGCATGCCGCTTTCATAGAGCGGGGAGGGGCGGGGCGCGACCTCCGGCAAAATACTTAGGGGGAAGATCGGAATTTCGGGGCGTCGCCGCATCGCCTAGATCGGCGCCATCTTCAGGGTCCGGTTCCAAAACCCTGTCATGCAAGGAGAAAGTCAATGACCGCCCCGTTCGTCGATCTCGGCGTCCACCACCAGCCCAAGGGCGTCTCCGACCGGATCGCCTTCGGCTTCACCAAGCTGCTGCGCTGGACCGCCGACACCTTCTTCGCGGAGCGTTACGGCCACCGCGCCGTCGTCCTCGAGACGGTCGCCGCCGTGCCCGGAATGGTCGGAGCGACGATCAACCATCTCTCCTGCCTACGCCGGATGTGCGACGACAAGGGCTGGATCAAGACGCTCATGGACGAAGCCGAGAATGAGCGGATGCACCTGATGACCTTCATCGAGATCAGCAAGCCGACCCTGTTCGAGCGCGCGGTCATCATCGGCGTCCAGTGGGTCTTCTATCTCTGCTTCTTCGCCCTCTATCTGGTCAGCGCGAAGACCGCTCACCGCGTCGTCGGCTATTTCGAGGAGGAGGCGGTGATCAGCTACACCCATTATCTCGCCGAGATCGACGAGGGCCGCTCCGCCAACGTGCCTGCGCCGGCCATCGCCAAGCGCTATTGGGGCCTGGCCGACGACGCCATGCTCCGCGACGTGGTGCTGGTCGTCCGAGCCGACGAGGCGCATCACCGCGACGTCAATCACGGCTTCGCCAACGAGCTTGGCGGCCTTCCGCCGATTGAAACCGCGCCTTGCCCGGCCCACCTTCCGCTCGAGCCGATCTGGAAGCAGGCAGCCTGAACCGGACGAAATAAGAGACGAGGAGCGCGGTCCGCCGGACCGCGCTCCTTTCGTCGGAGGAAGTGATGAAATTCGAGACGATCAACGAGGAAGCGCTGAGACTGCTGGTCGACACCTTCTACGCCAGAGTTCGCGAGGACGGGCTGATCGGCCCGGTCTTCAACCGGGCGATCGCCGACTGGCCCGATCACCTCGACAAGCTCCAGGCCTTCTGGTCCTCGGTGATGCTGACCAGCGGCCGCTATAAGGGCCGCCCGCTTCCAGCCCATGTCCGCCACGCCGATTCGATCTCGGCGGCTTCGTTCGAGCGCTGGCTCGGACTCTGGCGTGAGACCAGCGACCAATTGTTCGAGCCCGGCCCCGCCGCTGCCCTCCAGGACAAGGCGAATCGAATCGCCGAAAGCCTGTCGCTCGGGGTCGACTTCTATCGCAATCCGCAATCGGCGCTCGGAATCTGCCGCGCTGTCTGACGTCCCTCAATTGGTCATTGCGAGGAGCGCAGCTTGGCCTGTCCTGAGCGACGCCGCAGGCATCGAAGGGCAGCGATCCAGTGCGGCTTCCGAAGTCCGGCTGGATTGCTTCGCCCCATCGCCGGCCGTCGGCGGTGCCGGTGACGCCCGGACTGGCGCTTCCACGATCGAGCCGCTAGGCGGTGCCAGGCAGGGAGCGGGGATGCTCGAGAGTTTGATTGAATTTCAGGCGGTTCAGGGCGAATCGGAAGAGCCGGGCACAAGTCGTGCCGCAGATTCCGGCCCCGCTCGCAACATTCCGCTCATCGCTGCCGTGATTCCCTGCTTCCGCGGCCGCGACACGGTGGTGGAGGTGATCCGTGGCATCGGGCCGGAGGTCGGCCGGATCTATGTCGTCGACGACGGCTGCCCGGATTCGACCGGCGACCATGTCGCCCGCGAATGCGGCGACCGGCGGATCGTTGTTCTCCACAACGGCCGGAACCTCGGAGTCGGCGGGGCGATGAAGACCGGCTACCGCAGGGCGCTCGAGGACGGCGCCTGGATCGTCCTGAAGATCGACGCGGACGGCCAGATGGATCCGTCGCTGATCCCGCACCTGCTCGCGCCGATCCTCGCGGGGGAGGCCGATTATGCCAAGGGCAACCGCTTCGCGCCGGCCCATCTCATGCCCGGCGGCCGCAAGCCGGCGGGGATGCCGTTCGTCCGCAAGGTCGGCAACAACATCCTATCCTTCGTTCACAAGGCGGTGACCGGCTATTGGAACGTCTTCGATCCGACCAACGGCTATACCGCCCTGCACCGCGACGCTTTGGCCGGCCTCGACCTCGACTCCGTCGCCGACTGCTATTTCTTCGAGACCGACCTGCTGTTCCAGCTCAACCTCGCCGGAGCGGTGGTCCGGGACGTGCCTCTGCCCGCTCTCTATTCGGACGAGATCAGCCACCTCAGCGTGCCCACGGTGCTCCGCCGATTTCCCTGGCTGGTCGTAAGCCGCTTCTGGAAACGGATCGGAATCAAGTACTTCGCTCAGGACTTCAACACGGCCTCGCTCGAGATCGCACTCGGCCTGCCGCTTCTTCTCGCCGGGATCGGCTTCGGCCTGTGGCGCTGGATCGTCGCCCTCGAGACCGGAGTCGCCAACAGCGCGGGAACGGTGATGTTCGCCGCTTTGCCGATCATGATGGGTTTCCAGCTGCTTCTTGCGGCGACCAGCTACGACGTCCTCCACGTCCCCAAGGTGCCGATCTCGCGGCGGCCCGGCCGCTCCTGACGTGGAGCGAGTGAGAAGGAGGACCGGGCCTCCCGGATTCCTCGCCGCCTTCCTGCTGATCCTCTTTCTCCACGGCGCCTATGTCCTGTGGGCCGGAGTCAGGCTGAGCCCGGACAGCCAGGTTTACGACTATTGGGCGGGGCGGCTGATCGAAACCGGCTTCGATTATGGCCGCCTGCTCGGCGAGGTCAGGACCTCCTATCCGGCGATCCTCTACGCCTTGTTCGCGACTCTGTGCGCGCTTCTCAAAGCGGCGTTCGGGTCGGGCTGGACCCTCGCTCTGGTCCTCCTCAACCTGCTCGCCCATGCCCTGCTCGGAGCGATGCTGGTCCGGCTGGCCGGCCGGATCGCCGGATCCGTCGCGGCCTGGAGCGGACTGGCCTTCTACCTCGCCAGCTTCGACATCCTGCAATGGGTTCCGTTCGTCCTCTCGGACACCAGCTTCATCCTGCTCATCTTCACCGTCTTCGCCATGGCCGCGGCGCGGATCCTGGCGGGGAGCGGCCGCTGGCCTGCCGTGTTCGCGGCCGCGGCCGCCGCGATCTTCTACCGGCCGACCGGGATCGTCCTCCTCCCCGATCTCGCCTGGGCCTTCTATCTGGCGAAGAGCGGATCGGGCCGGATCGCACGGCCGACAATCTTCGCGATCCTGTCGGCCGCGGCGCTCGCGGGCTTCGTCGTCTTCGCCCGCCTGGTCCAGCACCCGCCGGCTCTGCCCGACGGGATTCTTCGTTTCACACTCGAGGAGACGGCGAAGGGCTATCGGATCGGGGAGATTGTCCATCATCGGCCGGAGACCTTCCACGCGGCGCCGTCAGGCCTGATCGACCATCTGCTGATCATCGCCGACCGATTCGCGCATTTCTTCGCGCCCGCCGCTTCGTCGTTCGGCTTCGGCCACGCGCTCGTCCAATATGCCTTCTTCCTGCCCTGCTACGCGCTCGGCCTGTGGTTCGTCTGTCTGCTCCTCAGCGGCCGGACCGCTCTGGCGCCGCGGGCGCGCGACGTCTGCTTCGCCGCGCTCGGCGCGGTCTTCGCTTATGCCTGCGTCCACGCCTTGCTCCAGGTCGATTTCGACTGGCGCTACCGGCTGCCGGTCTTGCCCCATATGATCCTGCTCGCCGCGGCCGGCGCCTCCGAGCTGGCCGCAAGGCTGAGGCGGGGATGAGCGACTTCCTGTTCAGCGTCGATCTTGAGGACCCGCTGGGCGCCGCCGGGCGGCTCGAGCGCCTCACCACGGTCTATCTCGACTTCCTCGCCCGCCGCGGCGCGGCCGCGACCTTCTTCGTCACCGGCGACGCCGCCCGATGCCATTCCGAACTGATCCGGCGGATCGCCGGCGAAGGCCATGAGATCGCCTGTCATTCCGATCGCCATCTGCCGCTCGAGAAACAGGACAGGACAAGCTTCCGCGACGATCTCGAGCGCAATCTCGCCGCTCTCCGGGCCGCCGGAGCGGGAGAGGTGAGGGGGTATCGGGCGCCCTTCCTGTCGATGACCGAGCGCTCAGCCTGGGCCTATGACGTGCTGGCCGGCCTCGGCTTCCTCTATTCGAGCTCGGTCCTGCCGGGCCGAAGCCCGCTCTACGGCTGGCCGGGCTTCGGCTCCGCGCCGCGGCGGATCGATAATATCCTCGAAATCCCGGTCAGCCTGCTGCCCGTCCCCGGAATCGGTCTTCCGGCGGCCGGCGGAGTCTATTTCCGGATCCTTCCCCGGGTCCTGCTCGCCCGCGCCTGGCGGTCTGCGGGCCGGACCGGTGAGCCTCTGGTCGGCTATTTCCATCCTTACGATGTCGACAGCGGGGCCGGTCTCACGGCCTTTCCGGGCTATCGCCGCTTCAGCCTCTCCAACCTCCTGCTACACCTCAACCGCGGATCGGTGATCCCGCGGCTGGAGCAGCTTGCCGGGACCGGCTTCAGGATCCGGCCCTATCGCCATTTCGCTTCCGAGCGTGTCGGAGAAACATGTGACAAGTGATTATGAGTTCCGGAATTTCGACAATTCCGATTCGGAGATCGAGCAGGTCTCATTGTTCCTTCGGTCGGTCTTCAGGCGCGCGACCTACCTCACGCCGCGCTACCTGAAGTGGCAATATGTCGACAATCCCGAGGGGCGGGCGATCGGCGGCAATGCCTGGCGCGAGGGCAGGATCGTCGCTCACACCGCCAGCCTGCCGCTCCGCGCCCGGATCGACGGAGCCGAGAAGACAGGCGTCCTCTTTCTCAACACCGCGGTCGACCCGGTCCATTGGGGCAACAAGCTCGCCAAGCTCACCGGCGACCTGCTGTTCGGCGACGCGGCGGCAAAGGGCCATGATTTCTGCCTCGCGGTCGGCAATCGCTACAGCACCCCGCCTTTGCTCACGCGCTTCCGGATGATGAAGCCGCTCGATGCGAAGATCGGCATCGGGCCGCCGATCCGCGAGGAGAGCGGGTTCGAGCCGAGCTTCGAGCGGGTGTGGAGCGAGGAGGCGATCCGCTGGCGCCTCGCCAATCCCGAGCGGCCCTACCGGGTCCGCAGGGAAGGCGAAGCGCTCAGTATCACTGCTCCGACCGGCGTGCCGGGTCTTCGAGCCCAGCTCTATGCGGGCCGAGCCGACTGGAACCTTGCCGAGCGCGGGCGCGGCTCGTCGGGTCCGCTGCGCCTCTGGCTCGGCCTCGATCCCGGAATCGACTGGCGCCGCTCGGCCTGGCTCGACATTCCGAGCCGCCTTCGCCCGTCGCCGCTCAACCTGCTCTACATGGACCTTGCCGGCGGTACCGACTGGCGGCCAGATCCGGACCGCGCCCTGTTCAGGGCGCTGGATTTCGACCCTTATTGAGGGTCGTTCGGCCTGCTCTGGCGGCGGTTCGGACCGGGATAAGCGAGCAGCAGCTCGGATCCCTCGTCGAGCCTCAGATCCACGCGGCCATCGGCCAGCCAGACCGAGCCCGGCTCGATCGTCCGACCATCGGCGGTACCGCCTCCGGCCACCATGATCAGCCAGGCCGGATCTTCGCCGCAGTCGAGGGTGCCTTGCGATTTGCCGCGCCGGTGCTCGACGACGAAGGCGCGGCCTGCCGCCAGCAGCTCTCGGCCGCCGCCCCGCGAAACCGGCCGCATCGGCGCCCGGTAAGGACCCGGATCCGCCGCCGCGACCCCTTGGTCGAGATGCAATTCCCTGGGACGGCCATAATCGTAGAGCCGATAGGTGAGGTCGACATTCTGCTGGATCTCGATCAGCGCCACGCCGGGGCCGATGGCGTGGACGGTGCCCGCCGGCGAATAGAAGAAGTCGCCCGCCGCCACCGGCCGCCAGTCGAGCAATTGCTCGATCGAGCCGTCCAGCGCGGCTTCGCGCAACTCGTCCTTGCCGATCCGCTGCTTGAGCCCGAGTCCGATCGTCGCGCCCGGTTCGGCGTCGAGGATCAGCCATGCCTCCTCCTTGCCGCTTCGATAGCCCGCCGCGCGGGCGGTGGCGTCGTCAGGGTGGACCTGGACCGACAGCTTCTCCGAGGTGAACAGATATTTGACCAGCAAGGGCAGGTCGCGCCCAGCGGGATGTTCGAACCAGATCTCACCCACCGGCTCGCCATCGTCGGCGACGGCACCGAAAGCCTGCGGCAGGTCGCGCCGGCCCCAGACCTTCTCAACCCGCCGCTCGATCAGCCTCTCTACCGCCATCCGCCCCTTCTAGGGAGGCGGGGCGCCGATGCGAAGGGCCGAGAGCCTCAGCCTCCGACATGCTCCGGCTTGCCCTTGCGCTTGGTCGAGGCGAATTCCTCGAGCTGCTTCTCGCTCATCGATTCGGCCATCTGCTTCGAAGCGCCCTTGAGCTTGCTCTTCGGCGTGTCGCCGCGCTTGGCCGACAATGCGGCTCCGGCCGCTTTCTGCTGCGCCTTTGATCTGGCAGGCATTGCCTCACTCCTCTAACAGCCCTTGCGCAAGGAACCGCGCGGTCGGCGCCCGGTTCCCTTTCAAGCGGGAGTGACGAAAAGATGGACGAGATCGAATGGTGGGAGTTCGAATCGCCCGCCGAGCTGGCCGAACAGGCCGCCGGAGACATTGGCTTCGTCATCGAGAGCGCGGTCGAGGCGCACAAGAGCGCTCGGATCGCTCTGCCGGGCGGCAAGGCGGCCGAGCCGGTCCTCGCCGCTCTGGTCAAGGCCGGCGGGATCGACTGGTCGGGAGTCACATTGGTGCCGACCGACGACCGGCTGGTGCCGCTCGACGATCCGGCGAGCAGCCACCGCCGGCTGAGCGACTGGTTCGAGGCCAAAGGCGCGAACATCGTCTCGCTGGTCGATGAATCGGCCCTGGACGATTATCGCGAGGCCGGGCGGCTCGCCGACGCCAGGCTCGCTCTGCTCGACTGGCCGCTCGACCTGGTCTGCCTTTCCCTTGGAGACGACGGCCATGTCGCCGGAATCTATCCCGGCCCCGACCTCGACCGCGCGCTGACCGGCCCGCGCGAGCGCCGCGCCGTGGGAATCCGCCCCGATCCGGCGCCCGCGGGCGAGAGCGGCGATCGGGTCACGCTGACCGCCGCAGCTCTCTCCTCGGCCCGCGCGGTGATGATCGTCATTGCCGGCGCAGAGCAGAGAAGAGTGCTCGAGCAGGCGATCGAAGACGGTCCGCTGTCGCGCCTGCCGATCGGCCGCCTGCTCGCCGAGCTCGACGTCCCGATCGATATCTTCTGGAGCGAAACCTGATAATTCCTCCCCTGCATTTGCAGGGGAGGGGGACCATGCGAAGCATGGTGGAGGGGCCATGCCGAGGCCTGCGCCGGGCCCCTCCACCGCCTTTCAGGCGGTCCCCCTCCCCTCGAAATCGAGGGGATGAACTCTAAGAAGCTCGCCCAACTCCAGCGTTTCGAGCAACGCCGCCCGCGCCTGCTCGATCAGCGCCCACATCGCCGGATCGCCCAGATCCTCCGGCGCGATCCGCTCGGGCCACTCTTTCTCGATGACCTCGGCGATCCGCTCGAGCTTCGCCCCGTCGGCCATGAACCGCGGATCGACCGTTGCCGGGTCGGCGACAACCCTCAGCCTCAGGCAGGCCGGCCCGCCGCCATTCGCCATCGAGCCGCGGACGTCGACGACGAACGTCTTGCGGATCGGGCCGTTGCCGGCGGTCAGTTCCTCCAGCCAGGCCCAGACGGCGGGAGTCTCGCGCGCTTCCTCGGGGAGGATGAGCGCCATCCCGCCCTCGGGAAGAGTGACCAGTTGGGCGTTGAACAGATAAGAGCGGACCGCGTCGGCGAGGCTGACCCGGGCCGCGGGCACCTCGACGATCTCCACCTCTGGCAGAAGCCGGCGAAGCTGCGAATAAAGCGTCTCGCGGTCCTCGAACGCCTGCTCGTGCGCGAACAGGACGGTCTCGTTGGCGACCGCGACGACGTCGTTATGGAAGGCGCCGGCGGCGATCGCCGCCTCCGACTGGGCGGCGAACAAAGTGCGTTCCGGATCGAGGCCGTGAAGCCGCGCCACCGCCCGGCTCGCTTCCTCGTGCTGGCGGACCGGAAAAATGCCGCCCCGCCTGCCGTAGACGAAGATCTCGACCCCCGGCTCTTCATGGCTTCGGGCGAGCCGCAAATGGTTGGCCGCGCCTTCGTCGCCGAACGTCGCGGGGATCGGCGGATGGACGGTGAAACGGGCCGGATCGGCGAAAGCGATTCGAAGCTGGGCAAGGGTCGCGGGCCATTCATGACTTCGATGCGGCATCGTTCGCAAATTGGCGGGGGTCAGGTGGCAGCGTCCGTCCTTCGTATCCGCGGCGGGGGAAACGGTCGCCGCATTGGCCGCCCACATCGCCGAGGCGGAGAGCGAAGCCGCCCTCAGCGACTCAGGCGCCGACTCCAGATCGGTCCCGAGCCCGGCCAGCCAGTCGCGATTCGGTCTCGGATGGGGCAGGAAAATGCCCTGGGCGAGGCCGAGGCCGAGATTGTGCTGCATCTTGAGCAGCCCCTGGAGCGCCGCCGCGCGCGGGTAGGCGACGAGGCCGGCATTCCTGGTCGCCGCGATATTGCCGAAGGCGAGCCCTGCATAATTGTGGCTAGGCCCGACGATCCCGTCGAAATTGATCTCCACCGCCGCCATAGGCTCAGCGGCCCATGGCGAGGAAGCTGTCTCCGGGCGCGAGCCCGAGCAGTTTCGCGCTCTCCGGATCGAGCGAGACTGTTCCGTCGGCCGCCTCGGCCACGCGTGCGTAGCAGCATGCGAAATCCCTCATCCTGCCGCTCGCCACCATCATCCGCGTGCCGCCCGAATCGTCCCCGATTTCGCCGAGCGCCAGCTCGCGCGATTCGCGGATCGTGCGGATCTTGTCGGTCGCGACCGACATGGTCGGCCCGCCGTCGAAAATGTCGACATAGCCGTCGGCGGTGAACCCCTCATTCTCGAGCATCCGCATCGCCGCCCGACCGGATGGGTGGGGGACTCCCATGATGCTCCGCGCGCTCTCGGGAAGCATCGCCGTGTAGATCGGGGTCTTGGGCATCAGATCGGCGATGAATTGGGTGCCGTGGGCGCCGTTGAACGCGTCGGCTTCCTGGAAGCTCATCCCGAAGAATCGGCCGGCGATCGCGTCCCAGAATGGCGAGCCGCCGGCTTCGTCGATCACTCCGCGCAACTCGGCGAGCACCCGTTCGGCGAAACGTTCGCGATGGAGCTTGATGAACAGATAGCGGCTCCGGGCGAGCAGGACTCCGAGCCCGCCGGCCCTCTCGTTGGGGTGGAGGAACAGCCCGCCCACCTCCGAGCAGCCCTCGAAATCGGTGCACAGGCTCAGCATCTCGGCCCGGAAGGTTCGGCCGAGCTCGTGCGAGACCTGGGTCAAAGTGCTGACCCGGTAGGAGTAAAAAGGCTGGACCATCCCGACCCGGCTGAACACCTGGCAGGTGCCGCGGATCTGGCCGTTCGCTTCATTCTCGAGGACGAAGACGAACAGGTCGCCTTTGAAGGAGCCTTCTTCGCGGGCGAATCCTTCCGCGGACTGAGCGAGCTTGTCGACCAAAGTGGCCTTGTCCGCCGGCAGGTTGGTGAAGCCGCCGCCGGTCAGCTTGGCCATCTCGTAGATCGCCTGGAAATCCTCGTTCCGCGCCGGCCTGACCCTGAAGCTCACAATCCCTCCCCGGCCAGCCGGAGCATCGTCAAAGCGGACAGCTTGGCGCGCTCGGCCAGGCTCTCGACGATCAGATATTCGTCCGCCGAATGGATCGCTCCGCCGCGGACGCCCATCGTGTCGACCACCGGCACTCCGCAGGCGGCGATATTGTTGCCGTCGCAGACTCCGCCGGTCGCACGCCAGCCGATCGACTGGCCGAGGTCCGAGCCGCAGCGGGCGACCAGCCTGAACAGCCTCTCGGCCTCGGCACTCATCGGCTTGGGCGGCCGCCCGAAGCCGCCATGGGTCTCGATCCGGACCTCATGCTCGGCTCCGACCATCGCCACCGCCGCCTCGATCTGCGCCTGAGCCCGTTCCTGATCGGCGAGCGTCGCCGGCCGCAGATTGACCCGGAGCAAAGCGAAATCGGGGACGACATTGTTCGGCCCGCCGCCCTCGATCTTCGCCGGATTGACCGTGAGGCCCGGCGCCCGCGCCTTGGCGAGCCTGAGCGCGAGATCGGACGCGGCGAGCAAGGCGTTGCGCCCGTCCTCGGGATTGCGGCCGGCATGGGCGCTTCGCCCGCGCAGAGCGAAGGAGAAATTGCCGCTTCCGGGCCGCTCGCCGGCCAGGGTGCCGTCGGGAAGGGCCGAAGGCTCGTAGGTGAGCGCCGCCGTCTTGCCCCGCGCAGCCTCGGCGATCAGGGCCGCCGAGCCCGGCGAGCCGACCTCCTCGTCCGAATTGATCACCACTTCATAGCCGGTCCGTCCGGCGGCGGGGGACGCCTCGATCGCCTTCAGGGCGGCGAGCATCACCGCGATCCCGCCCTTCATGTCGGCGATTCCCGGTCCGCCGAGCACCCGATGCTCTTCGCGCCATTCGACCGACTGGAAGGGATGATCGGCTCCGAACACCGTGTCCATATGGCCGGTCAGAAGCAATTGCAGCGGCGCCTCTGGCCGCACCCGGACGTGGAGGTTGCGGCCGTGCGCCACCTCGCGGAGCCACCCGTCCGACGCCATCGCTTCGACCGGCGCCGGTTCGCGAAGCTCAACGCCGCCCGGAAGCGCCGCGAAGGCGTCGGCATAGATGCTCGCCATCGCGGCCAGGCCTTCGAGGTTGCGCGAGCCGCTGTTGATGCCCGACCATGCGCTCACCTGGTCGAGCATCGGCTCGCCGTCGCAACGCTCGATCGCGCCCTGCTCGATGCTGCTGAGCCCCATGGCGCCGGCTCTAGCGCGGGCCGCGGGCGAAAGCCAAGCCGGGCATGTTGCCACAGGCCGCGCCTGGGCTAATCAAGGGCCATGGAGGATGAAGCGCCCGCCAGGCTGAGCGAAGGCCAGCGCGATTGCCTGCGCCTGGTGCTTCAGCACAACTCCTCGAAGGAGATCGCCCGCGCGCTCGGCATCTCGCCGCATACCGTCGACCAGCGCCTCAGGCAGGCGATGCGCGTTCTCGACGCGTCGAGCCGGGTCGAAGCGGCGAAGCGGCTCGCCTCGCTCGAGGGCGCGGACCGATATCAGCCTTTGATATATCAGCCGTCGGACATTGAGGCGGCGGCCGCTCCTCCGCCACATCCCGCGAAACGAGACGCAGCTGAAATCGTGCTGCTGTCTCGCCAACGGGAGACGGACAAAGATGCTTCATTGCGCAGGATCGGCTGGATCGTGGCCATCGCGGCGGGCGCGGCGGTGGTTTTCGCCGCCTTGTTCATCGGGCTCAACGCTTTGTCCGAATTCACGCGCTGAGGCGTGCAAGGATCGCCGCCATGTCGGCTGACGTTCGGCCGCGTCGGCGCTGGCAGCGCATCCTCCTGTACGGAATCGGCGGGCTGGCCGGGCTGCTCCTGCTTCTCGTGGCGGCCTTGCTCCTCATTCCGTTCGGCCAGCGGGTGGATTGGTCCTGGCGCCCGAACGTGACCGCGCCGCGCTACGTCGATGAGCATCCGCTCGTCTGCTTCGACGACGGTCATTACAATGCGCACAAGAGCAATGGCCGCTATCGCCCGCTCGCCCGCCTGGTCGAAGCGGACGGCTATCCGACCCGCGCGATCTCGGGCCGCTTCACGCCGGGCGAACTGGCGTCGTGCAAGATCCTCGTCATCGCCAATGCCGCCGGCGGCGACAGGCTCAAACTCGGGCCGATCAACCTCCCGATCCATTTCGGCGGCAAGCGCGAGGATCCCGCCTTCAGGGCCGACGAAATCAGGCTCGTGAAGAATTGGGTCGGAAAAGGCGGGGCGCTTCTCCTGGTCGCCGACCATGTACCGTTCGGCCAGGCAAATGCGGGCCTCGCCTCGGCCTTCGGAGTGGTCATGCACGGCGGGATGGCGGAACTGCCGCCCGGAAGCATCGCTTATGCCGGCAGGGGCCGGGCGATCTTCTCGACCTCGAACGGGCTGCTCCGGCCGCACGCCATCACCGCGGGCCTAAGCCGGGTCATGACCTTTACCGGCCAGAGCCTGACCGGCGCCGGCGAGCCCTTGCTTCGGCTGCCCGACGACGCGGTCGAATATATGCCGCCCGGCCCCGTCCTGAAGCCGGCTCCGGCGGGCGGCCACAGCCAGGCGGTCGCGCTCGAGGCGGGGCGGGGACGGGTGGTCGTCCTCGGCGAAGCCGGGATGCTCAGCGCGCAGATCGACGACCGCGGCGAGAAGATGGGAATGAACGTCCCCGGCAACGACAACCAGGCCCTCGCTCTCAATATCTTCCACTGGCTTTCACGAGCGGGGTGATAGATTGTTTCCCGGCGCAAGCCGGGATCCAGTCCGAAGTCAGTCTGGACCCCGGCCTTCGCCGGGGAACAATTAGTGGCTCAATTGCGCCTCGGCCCCAGCCAATCCGCAAACTCGACCAGCAGTCGTTCGTACAATTCCTTCTTGAACGGCACGATCATCGCCGGAAGCTCGGCCGGCTCGGCCCATTTCCAGGCTCGGAATTCGGGCTCGGGGGTCTCGAGATTCACGTCTGAATCCTCGCCGATGAATCGCATCAGGAACCAGGTCTGGCGCTGGCCGCGCCATTTGCCCTTCCACAATTTGCCGACCAGGTCGTCGGGCAGGTCGTAATCCAGTTCGACCGGGCAGCGCGCGATCGGTTCGACCTTGTCGCGCGGGATCCCGGTCTCCTCCTCGAGCTCGCGATAGGCGCCGGCTTCCGGATCTTCGCCGGGATCGAGCCCGCCCTGCGGCATCTGCCAGGCCTCGAGGCTGCTATCGAGCCGCTGGGCGACGAAAACCTTGGCCTCGCTGTTGATCAGCATCACGCCCGCAGCCGGGCGATATGGGAGGGCGCTCTTGTCGATCATCCCGCCAGCGCTCCGGAGAGGAGCAGCTTCAGAGCGGCGACGCAGGCGGTGACATCGCGATCGGAGGAGGGGATCGCCTTCCGCAGGTTCATGAAGCCGTGGATATTGCCTTTGGCCTCGTAGAAGATGGTCGGGACCCCGGCGTGGGCCGCCGCGGCGGCATAGGCCCGGCCCTGGTCGCGGATCGGATCGAGGCTCGCGGTGACGACCAGGGTCGGCGGCATCCCCTCCTGGCTCTTGACCAAAGGCGAGTAACGCCAGTCCTTGCCGTCCGGCCGGTAGCAGTCGTCGAACCAGCGCATGCTGTCATGGGTGAGCAAATAGCCGCTGCCGAAATCCTCATAGCTCGGATAGCCCTTGGCCGGGTCTGCGGCCGGATAGATCGGCCATTGGGCGAGGACCGGCACGGCGGCCGGCTCGTCGCGAAGCGCGAGGGCGGTGATGATGGTGAAATTGCCGCCGGCGCTGTCGCCGGCGACCACCAGCCCCTCCGTCTTGCGGCCCAGCGCCTCCGGGCTTTCCGCCACCCAGCGCGCCGCTGCGATGCAATCCTCGATCCCGGCCGGCCATGGATGCTCGGGCGCGAGCCTGTAGTCGACCGCGACGACCGGCATGTCGAGCCGCCGGGCGAGCTCGGCGCAGATCGGCTCGTGGGTATCGAGATCGCCGAGCACGAAGCCGCCGCCATGGAAGAAGAGCAGCAGCGGCCCCGTCTCCCTCGTCTCGCGCGCATCGTACAGCCTGAGCCCGATCTCGCCCGCCGGTCCCGGGCAGCTGAGGCCGCGTATCACCGCCAGCTCGCCGGCGGGAGCGTCGGCGACATGGCGCGAGGCCAGCATCATCGCTCGCGCCTCGTTCGGGCCGGCCTCGTGCGTCTTCGGCCCGGGCAAAGCGTTGAGATAATCGAGGAAGGCGCGGACGTCCGGCCTGACGTAGATTTCGGCCACCAGGTCACTCCGTTGCGGCGGCCGGGCGCCGCCTGTATCCGCGCCACTATCCGGGATCGCGGCCCGCCGCCACTGTTGTGGCTGAGGACGGGCGCCGCTAGGGTCTCCGGACGGACCGAGGAGCAAATATTGGCCACTGCCACCCATATCGTCACCCCCGAGGAAGCCGGCGCCGACGTCGCGCCGGAGGCCGTCGTCGTCCGTTTCGCCGGCGACAGCGGCGACGGCATGCAGCTGACCGGCGGCCAGTTCACCCTGTCTACCGCGCTCGCCGGCAACGATCTCGCCACCTTCCCCGATTTCCCGGCCGAGATCCGGGCGCCGCAGGGCACGACCTTCGGAGTTTCCGCCTTCCAGATCAATTTCGGCTCCTCGGCGATCGAGACCGCCGGTGACGCGCCCGACGTCCTGGTCGCGATGAACCCGGCGGCCTTGAAGACCAATGTCGACGATTTGAAGCCCGGCGGACTGATCATCGCCGACGAAGGCGAGTTCGGCGCCCGCAACCTCGCCAAGGCCGGCTACGAGGCCAATCCGCTCGAGGACGGCTCGCTCGCCCGCTGGCAGTTGATCGCCTTCAACATCTCGCAGCTCACCCTCGACGCGGTGAAGCCGTTCGGCCTCGGCAACAAGGAGGCGCTGCGCTGCAAGAATATGTGGACCCTGGGCCTGGCGCTCTGGATGTTCGACCGCGACCGCGGCCCGATCACCGACTGGCTCAAGTCCAAATTCGCCAAGGCGCCCGAGCTTGCCGAGGCCAATATCGCGGCATTGAACGCCGGCCACGCTTATGGCGAGACCGCCGAGATGGGCGGCCAGATCCACCAGCGCCACCTCGACCCCGCCCCGGCCGAACCCGGCCTCTACCGCACGGTCACCGGCGCCGAGGCGATCTCATTGGGACTGGTCGCCGGCTCGAAGCTGGCCGGGCTCGACATGTTCTTCGGCGGCTATCCGATCACGCCCGCGAGCGCGATCCTCCATCACCTCTCGCGCCTCAAGGAATATGGAGTCACCACTTTCCAGGCCGAGGACGAGATCGCCGCGATCGGAAGCGCGATCGGCGCGAGCTTCACCGGCGCTCTCGGAGTCACCTCCTCGTCGGGGCCGGGGATCGCTCTCAAGACCGAGGCGATGGGGCTCGCGATCATGACCGAGCTGCCTTTGGTCATCGTCAATTCGCAGCGCGGCGGGCCTTCGACCGGCCTCCCGACCAAGACCGAGCAGTCCGACCTCTACCAGGCGGTCTATGGCCGCAACGCCGACTCGCCGATGCCGGTGATCGCCGCCCGCTCGCCGGCCGACGCATTCGATTGCGCGATCGAGGCGGTCCGCATCGCCGTCCGGTACATGACTCCGGTGATGCTCCTGACCGACGGCTATATCGCCAATGCCGCCGAGCCCTGGAAGGTGCCGGACATGGATTCCTATCAGCCGTTCCCGGTAAGCTTCCACGACGAGCCGCTCGGGGAAGGGGAGCAGGTCAATCCCTATGCCCGCGACGACAAGCTCGCCCGGGTCTGGATAAGGCCCGGAACGCCCGGCCTGATGCACCGGATCGGCGGGATCGAGAAGAATGTCGGCACCGGCCATATCGATTATGCCCCCGCCAACCACCAGGCGATGACCGATATCCGCGCCAACAAGGTATTGGGCGTGGCGGACACCATCCCCGACCAGGAGGTCTGCCTCGGCGAGAAGGATGGAAGGCTGGCAGTGATCGGCTGGGGCTCGACCTTCGGGCCGATCCACCAGGCGGTCCGCCGGATGCGCAAGCGAGGCCATGACGTCAGCCATATCCATATCCGCCACATCTGGCCGCTGCCGCGCAATCTCGGTGAGCTTCTAAAGTCTTACGATCGGATCATCGTACCGGAAATGAACAAGGGGCAGTTGAAGACTTTGCTTCGCGACCAGTTCCTGGTCGACGCTCGCCCGGTCACCAAAGTGTCCGGCCAGCCTTTCAAGATCGCCGAGATCGAGGCGGCGATCGCGGAGGCGCTCGGATGACAAGTCTCTATTCGTCATCCCAGCGACGGCTGGGATCCATACAGAGTCCGAGCCCCGCCGACACAGGCTGCTTGGACCCCAGCCTGCGCTGGGGTGACGTAGATGGAGGGAGAAATGACGCCACGTGCCTTGCCTCTCGTCCTGCTGCTGGTCGTCGTGGTCGCCGCCATCATCTGGCTGAGACCCTGAGCAAGGCGGCGATCGCTCTGATCATTCTCGGCGGGGCGGCCGCGGTGCAGGCCCAGGCGCCGATCTATCCTCGGGCGCCGGCGGACGAAGGTTTCGAGCCGGCGGACGACGTGCTCGGCGAGCTTCCGGACAGGTTGCTCGGAATCGAGGCGCGCCGGATGGGAAGATCGCTCGTCGAATATGCTCCTCCGCCGCTGGTTCGCGGACCGAAGGTCGGGGTTGTCGCGGTGCTGTGGACCGAGACGACCAGCGAAAGAAAGCTGCGCTCGTTCGCGCGCGGCCGATTCCAGAAGCAGGGCCTCCACCGCATCTTCCGCGAGGGCAGCTTCACCACGCCGAAATGGCCGGCGGCGCGCACCTTCTTCGGCGAATATGCCACCGGCAACGGCTTCAAGCAGAGCTGGACCGCGGAGACCGGCCGCGAGCGGATCGCGGTCGTCGCCACCTATTACGACAAAGCGGACGCGCCGCGAGTCCAGGCCGAGGTGGCCGACAAGATTTTCGGCGGAGCCGTCGTCACGGCGGCAAAGCCCTAGGAGCGAGACGATGAACGACATGACGCCATTGACCGCCAAGGATTTCGCCACCGACCAGGAGGTGCGCTGGTGCCCCGGCTGCGGCGATTATGCGGTGTTGAAGGCCGTCCAGCGGACCATGCCCGAGCTCGGAGTCCGGCCCGAGAACGTCGTTTTCGTCTCCGGCATCGGCTGCTCGTCGCGCTTCCCTTATTATATGGAGACCTACGGCTTTCACACCATCCACGGCCGGGCGCCGACCTTCGCCACCGGGATCAAGCTCGCCAATCCCGAGCTCGACGTCTGGATCATCACCGGCGACGGCGACGCTCTGTCGATCGGCGGCAACCACACGATGCACGTCCTCCGCCGCAACCTCGATTGCCAGATATTGCTTTTCAACAACGAGATATACGGCCTTACCAAAGGCCAATATTCTCCGACCAGCCGGGTCGGCACCCGCTCGCCCTCGACCCCGTTCGGCTCGGTCGACCGCTCGGTCCTGCCCTGCGCCTTCGCCCTTGGTTCGGGCGCGCGCTTCGTCGCCCGCGGAATCGACGTGAACAAATTCCTTCCCGATGTGCTCAAGGCCGCTCATGCCCATAAGGGCGCTGCCTTCGTCGAGATCTTCCAGAATTGCATCGTCTACAATGACGACGTCTTCGCCTCGTTCACCGCAAAGGAGAATGCGGGCCATCAGCTCTGGCTGAAGGCGGGCGAGCCGATGCTGTTCGCCGGCGGCACCAAGGGCCTCCATCTCGACCGCCAGGCGCTCAACCTGAAGGTCGTCGACGTCGTCGACGGCGACTGGCAGTCGGCCGACGTCATCGTCCACGACCCGAAGAACAAGGCGGTCGCCTACATGCTGGTCGAAATGCCATTCGGCGCCTTCCCGATGGCCCTCGGAGTGATCTTCGACGATCCGGCGCCGACCTTCGAGAGCGCCGTCCGGGCCCAGAACGAGCAGGCCAGCGCCGGCAAAACCGCTGATCTCCAGGCGCTGGTCGGCAAAGGCCAGAGCTGGATGGTCGGCAAGGAGCCTCACGTCATATGAACCGGGACCGGCGATTCACGCCGGTCCAGCTACTTGTCTGCCTGTTCTGTGCGGGCTGCACCGCAACCCCTGAAATCAAGCTCGTAACGCCGGCCGGATCGGGGTCGGTAAGCTTGGCAGTCGTGGAACTCAAACAGTCTCGTTTCCTCGACTTTCTGGAATTTCCGAGATCCGAGGAACGCCCGAAGGGGAGGTCCACTCACTGTTCGAGCACCGGGCCACGGTCAAGAGAGTGGTGGCAGGGCCATGGCTGGCGTCCCGAATCCGGGTTCGCCGGATTTGGCCCGACTTTGCCCATCCCCGCGATGGCTGGCGCCGACTCGCTTTCGTGGAGCGAACCCGCGACCGTTATTTTCATATTCAGTGGGACACGTCCATCGACCGGAGACGAGCTTGCATCCCAGTGAAGATCATCGAACATTATCATCTCACGGTGGCAGGCCGTTCGCCGCAAGACAAAGGTGACCTCTGCTTCACAGTTTGAAGGGTTTCGGATGCTCCCGGATGCCGCCGATGAACTTCAGGCTACTGTGCTTGCCTCTCTCCGCAAACCGCAGCATCTACCGCGCGTGACCGCTCAGCGAGGAACCCATCTCATTTCCGCCGACCGCGGATTCGCCACCGGCGGCGGGCTGCTCGCGCGGCTCGCGGGCGGAAGCTTCAGGGGCGTCCTCGACCGGATCGACGCCGAGTTGAGGGAAGGCGGAATCGAAGCGATCCTTCCCGACGGTACCCACCGTCTGCTCGGCGGCCGAACGCCCGGACCGATGCCAATCGTCCGGCTCCACAGCTGGCGCGCCCTGGTCCGGCTGATGAGCTCCGGCTCGGTCGGCTGGTACAAGGCCTGGGCGCTCGGCGAATGGTCGAGCCCCGATCCGGTGCCCTTGTTCGACCTGTTCATGCGCAACGCCGCGAGCCTCGGCGAGACGGCGCGGGCGAAGGGCTTCTTCCGCCTGGTCAACCGCCTCGCCCACGCCTTTCGCGGCAACGACCGCGACGGAGCCCGCCGCAACATCGCCTGGCATTACGACCTCGGCAACGATTTCTACGCCGCCTGGCTCGATCCCGGAATGACCTATTCCAGCGCCGTCTTCGCTTCGCTGCCGCCTTCGCCTGATGAGCCGCTCGAAGCCGCCCAGGCGCGCAAGCTGCATCTCCTGCTCGACCGCCTCGATCTGAAGCCGGGCGCCCGGCTGCTCGAGATCGGCTGCGGCTGGGGCTCGCTCGCCGAGGTCGCCGCGCGCGATTATGGCGCCGGCGTCACCGGCCTGACCTTGTCGTCGGAACAGAAGGCCTGGGCCGAGGAGCGCATCGCCGCGGCCGGGCTGGATGGCCGCGTCGAGATCCGGCTGGAGGATTATCGCGACGCGCAAGGCGCTTACGACGCGATCGCGAGCGTCGAGATGGTCGAGGCGGTCGGCCAGGATTATTGGCCTTCCTACCTCGAGGCCATCGCCCGGCTCTTGAAGCCCGGCGGCCGAGCCGCGCTCCAGCTCATCTCGATCCGCGACGATCTGTTCGATTCCTACGCCGCCAACGCCGATTTCATCCAGACCTATATCTTCCCCGGCGGAATGCTGGTCGGCGAGGTGCGATTCCGGGCCATCGCCGACGCCGCCGGCCTCGAATGGCGCGACCGGCAGGGTTTCGGGCTCCATTACGCCGAGACCCTGAAACGCTGGCGTGCGCGCTATGACGAAGCGGTGGCGGCGGGACGCTTTCCCGCCGGCTTCGACGAGACGTTCCACAAGCTGTGGCGTTACTATCTGATGTACTGCGAAGGCGGCTTCCGCGGCGGCGGGATAGATGTGGCGCAGGTTACTTTGGTCAAAAGCTGAGCTCGAGTGTCCCCTCCCGCTTGCGGGAGGGGGAGCGGCCCATGGACCGTTCCCCCGGAACGGTCCTCAGTCAGGGCCGCTCAGGGGTGGGCAGGCCTGCGTTTTCAGTTCGCGCTTGTTGAGTTCGCTCGGGCCCACCTCGCAACCCCCTCCCGCAGGCGGGAGGGGGCTTTCAGGCCGTCACTACCAACCGTTCCCCAGTCTCAAAATCCCGCCCAAGCAAAGCCAGGATCGCCTCCGCTACCGCGCTCGGCGGCTTGAGCGTCGCCTGGTCCTCCCCCGGAAATGCCCGCGCCCGCATCCTGGTCGCGGTCGAGCCCGGATCGACGATCGCCACCTTCAGCGGCGCCAGATTGGCGACTTCCTCGGCATAGGCCAGAACCAGCGCCTCGAGCGCCGCCTTGGAGGCTCCGTATGCCCCCCAATAAGCGCGCGGATTGCGGCCGACGCTCGACGTCACCGCGATCAGCCGTCCCGCCTCGCTCTTGCGCAGGAGCGGGTCGAAGGCGGCGATCAGCGCCTGCTGGGCGAGCAGGTTGAGGGTGAGGACCTGGTTGAATTCCTTGCCGTCGATCTGCGCGACCGGAGTCAGCGATCCCAGCATCGCGGCGTTCAAGACCAACATGTCGAGCGCCGGCCAGCGTTCGTTGGCCGCGGCGGCGAGCCGGGCGATGCTGTCGGGCTCGGTCAGATCGAGCGGAGCGATCGTCGCGCTTCCGCCCGCCTCATGGATCCTCTGCTCGACTTCCTCGAGCCCGGCCGCGGTCCGGGCAGTCAGGATCACGTGAGCGCCGGCCGCCGCCAGCGCCTCCGCCGTCGCAGCGCCGATACCCCGGCTCGCGCCCGTGACGAGGGCGATCTTGTCTTGAAGCAAACCGCTCAACTTCTTCTCCGTCACCCCAGCGCAGGCTGGGGTCCACACGGCCCCAATGTCACCAAGACCCTATGGATACCAGCCTTCGCTGGCATGACTGAAAAGGGTTCAGGCGTAGCGTTCGGCGAGCAGAGCGAACTGGTCGAACGGCTCGCGTTCCTCCTGGTCGGTGAGCCGGGTCGGATAGTCGCCGGTCAGGCAGGCGTCGCAATGCTGAGGCCGCTCCGTGTCACGCTGCGGCTCGCCGAGCGCGCGGTAGAGGCCGTCGATCGAGACGAAGGCGAGGCTGTCGACGTTGATGTGCCGCGCCATCTCCTCGACGCCCATCTGCGCGGCGAGCAACTTGCTGCGCTCGGGCGTGTCGACCCCGTAATAGCAGCTGTGGGTGGTCGGCGGCGAAGCGATCCGCATATGGACCTCGCGGGCGCCGGCGTCCCGCAGCATCTGGACGATCTTCATGCTGGTCGTTCCGCGGACGATCGAATCGTCGACCAGCACCAGGCTCTTGCCAGCGATCAAAGCGCTGTTGGCATTGTGCTTCAATTTGACCCCGAGGTGGCGGACCTGATCGCCGGGCTGGATGAAGGTCCGGCCGACATAATGGGAGCGGATGATCCCGAGCTCGAACGGGATTTGGGAGCGCTGGGCGTAGCCGATCGCCGCGGGCACGCCCGAATCCGGCACCGGCACGACATAATCGGCCTCGACCGGACTCTCGTCGGCGAGCTCGGCGCCGATCCGTTTGCGTACGTCGTAGACCGACTGGCCGTCGATCACGCTGTCCGGCCTCGAGAAATAGATATGCTCGAAAATGCACGGCCGCGGCGCGACCGGGGCGAAGGGCCGGTGCGAGCGAAGCCCCTCGTCGGACACCTGGATCAATTCGCCCGGCTCGACCGAGCGGAGGAAGGTCGCCCCGACCATGTCGAGCGCCACCGTCTCCGAGGCGAAGATATAGGCCTCGCCCAGCCTGCCCATCACCAGAGGCCGGATCCCGAGCGGATCGCGGCAGGCGATCAGCCCCTCGCCGGTCAGGCAGATCAAAGAATAAGCGCCCTCGACCTGCTTCAGAGCGTCGATGAAGCTGTCGAGCAGCGTGCGGTAACTCGAGGTCGCGACGAGGTGGATGATCACCTCGGTGTCGGAGGTCGACTGGAAGATCGAGCCGCGCCGGTTGAGGTCGCGGCGCAGCGTCATCGCATTCGAGATATTGCCGTTATGGGCGACCGCGAATCCGCCCGAGGCGAGCTCGGCGAACAGAGGCTGGACGTTGCGGAGCGCGGTCTCGCCGGTGGTCGAATAGCGGACATGGCCGATCGCGGCGCGGCCGGCGAGGCTCCTGATGATGTCGTCGCGGTCGAAATTGCCGGCGACATGGCCCTGGGCGCGGTGCGAATGATAGGTCCGCCCGTCCCAACTGGTGATCCCGGCCGCTTCCTGGCCGCGGTGCTGGAGGGCGTGAAGCCCGAGAGCGACGATCGCCGAGGCGGTCTCCGCGCCCCAGATTCCGAAGACTCCGCATTCCTCGCGAAGCCGGTCGTCCTGGAAGGGGTGGGTGGTCAGCATTTGTCTCGCTCGGCTCGCCCGTCCGCCGCATATAGGCAGGCGAACCGGCTTTGTCGCCCTGTTCCGGCGGAGTCCCTCGGGATTTTGATCGACGGAACCGCCCGGCCCGCCGCTCGCTTGTCGGAATGCCACGGAAGGAGGCGCCGAACGATGACCAGGTCAGTGCTTGTCCTTCTCCTTCTCACCGCGGCCTGCGGCACCTCCGCGCCGCCGGCGGGCAGCGAGAATAAGATGTCCGGAGGCGGAATCGCCGGCTCGGCGCCGTCCGCGGCGCCGGTGCCCGGCGCTTCGCCGACCGACCTGACCGGCCTCTACGAAAAGCAGAGCGGCGAGACCGCCAACCAGCTCTGCATGGTCGCCAAAGGTCCGGACAAGGCGCGGTTCGGCCTGGTCGTCTGGGGATCGAACCTGCACAGCTGCTCGGGCGCGGGCGAGGCGGCGCGCAACGGCGACCGGCTCGTCCTGACGATGGACGGCGAGTCGGAATGCCGGATCGAGGCGGCGCTCAAGGACGGGGTGGTGACTCTCGCCTCGCCCGCGCCCGCCGGCTGCTCTTATTATTGCGGCGCCCGAGCCCGATTCGACGGCGCGACCTTCACCCGCATCGGCGCGACCAGGGACGAGGCGATGAAAGCCACTGATCTTGCCGGCGGTCCGCTTTGCGGGGGGTAAGCTCTCGCTTGTTGCCGTCATTGCGAGGAGCGTAGCGACGAAGCAATCCAGCGGAACTCAGAGGCCCACTGGATTGCCGCGCTTCGCTCGCAATGACGACAAGAGAGTGGAGGCTAGGCCCGCCCCAGCCGCCCCCAGACCATGACCGCCAGCCAGACCGCGGCGGCGATGATGATCGCCCCGCCGATCGGGATGATCCCGCCCCAGCCGGCGTTCGGATGCGACAGCTCCATGAACAATGATCCGGTCATCACCGCCACTCCGATATTGTGGAGCGCCCAATGCATCACCGGCGACTTCAAGCCGGCCGGGCCGGCGCCGGCGATCGCATAGATCGTCGCGAACACGGCCGAGGACAGCCATCCGAGGACGCCCATGTGGGCGTGGCTCGGGCCGAGATGGAATTGCTCGGTCATGCCCATATACATTCCGAAGCTCATCGTGATCAGGAACCAGACCAGAGCGGTGCGGGCCCACAGGCCGGCGGTCGGATTCGAAGCCATTCATTCCCCCCAGATCATTGACGTTGACGTGAACGTAAACTAACCCCCGGCCATGCCCGGAACCGCCCTTCATTCCGATTTCGACGCGCCCGAGTCCAGCGGCAAGCATTATTCGATCAGCGACCTGTGCGAGGAGTTCCGGGTCACTCCGCGGGCGCTTCGATTCTACGAGGATGAGGGGCTGATCTCGCCTCGCCGCCAGGGACTCTCGCGGATCTACAGCTGGCGCGACCGCGCCCGGCTCGCCTGGATCCTGCGCGGCAAGAGGGTCGGGTTCAGCCTCGCCGAGATACGCGAGATGATCGATCTCTACGATCTCGGCGACGGCCGCCACGAGCAGCGCCGGGTGACGATCCGCAAGTGCCAGGCGCGGGTCGATCTTTTGAAGAAACAGCGCGTCGACATCGACGCCACCATCGCCGAGCTTCAGCGCTTCATCGCCATGGTCGAAGCCGCGGAGCCCGGCGTCAGCGAATAAGGGGAGGAACAATGCCGAGCTACACCGCGCCGGTCCGCGAGACCCGCTACATCTTCGATCATCTGCTCGGCCTCGAACGTTACTCGAACCTGCCTGGCTTCGAGAATGCGACCCCCGACATGGTCGAGGCGATATTGAACGAGGGCGCCAAGTTCGCCGAGCAGGTGCTCCAGCCGCTCAACCGGGTCGGCGACGAGCATGGCTGCAAGCGCAACGAGGACGGCTCGGTCACCACTCCGCCGGGCTTCAAGCAGGCCTATGACCAGTTCCGCGAGGCGGGCTGGACGACCCTGTCGGCGCCCGAGCAATATGGCGGGCAGGGACTTCCCGGCGTGCTCTCGGTCGCCCTGACCGAATATCTGGTCTCGGCCAACCAGGCGTTCGAAATGTATCACGGCCTCACCCAGGGCGCGATCGCCTCGATCCTGGTCAAGGGCACGGACGAGCAGAAGGCGAAATATCTGCCGAAGATGGTCGCGGGCGAGTGGGGCGGGACGATGAACCTGACCGAACCGCAGTGCGGCACCGATCTCGGCCTGATCAGGACCAAGGCCGAGCCGCAGGACGACGGCAGCTACCTCATCAGCGGAACCAAGATCTTCATCTCCTCGGGCGAGCACGATCTCACCGAGAACATCATCCACCTCGTCCTCGCCAAGATCGTCGGGGCGCCCGACAACGTCAAAGGCATCTCGCTCTTCATCGTCCCCAAGTTCCTGGTCAACGACGACGGCAGCCTCGGCGAGCGCAACGGCGTCAGCTGCGGCTCGATCGAGGAGAAAATGGGGATCCACGGCAATTCGACCTGCCTTCTCAACTATGACGGAGCGAAAGGCTGGCTGGTCGGCGAGCGCGAGAAGGGCCTCGCCGCGATGTTCATCATGATGAACGCGGCCCGGCTCGGGGTCGGCCTGCAGGGCTTGGCCCAGGGCGAGGTCGCCCGCCAGAACGCCGTCCAATATGCGAAGGACCGGCGCCAGGGCCGGTCGCTGACCGGCGCCAAGGAGCCGGAGGAGAAAGCCGACCCGCTCTTCGTCCATCCCGACATCCGCCGGATGCTGATGGAGGCCAAGGCCTATATGGAGCCGGCCCGGGCTTTGATCCTGTGGGGCGCCCTCCAGGTCGACCTGGTCCGCCGAAGCCAGACCGAGGAGGAGCGCGAGGCTGCCAACGACCTCATTTCGCTGCTGACTCCGGTGATCAAGGGCTTCCTCACCGACAAGGGCTATGAGGTCGCCACCAACAGCCAGCAGATTTATGGCGGCCACGGCTACATCCGCGAATGGGGGATGGAGCAGTTCGTCCGCGATGCCCGGATCAACATGATCTACGAAGGCGCCAACGGCATCCAGGCGCTCGACCTGGTCGGGCGCAAGCTCGGCCAGAATGGCGGCCGCGCGATCCAGGCTTACTTCAAGCTACTGGCCGAAGAGATCGCCGAGGCCAAAGATCCTCCCCGGGACGGGGAGGGGGACCATGCGAAGCATGGTGGAGGGGGCGGCACGGAAACCGCGATTCTCGCCGCCGCCCTCGAGAAAGCGGTCGGCGACCTTCAGTCGGCGACCATGTGGCTGATGCAGAACGGCCCGGCCAATCCCGACAATGCCGGAGCCGCATCCTATTCCTACATGAACCTGATGGGCCTGGTGACCCTCGGCCTGATGTGGCTTCGAATGGCCAAGGCGAGCAGCGCCGCACTGGCCGACGGCGGCGGCGACGACCGCGCCTTCCACGAGGCCAAGCTCGTCACCGCCCGCTTCTACGCCGAGCGCATCCTGCCCCAGGCAGGCGCGGAGCGCCGCAAGATCGAGGCCGGCGCCGAAAGCATCATGGCGCTTCCGGTCGAGGCGTTCTGAGCTTCGCGCTGCTCGCCGCGGCCGCGGCCATCGCCTGCGATTCCCGCGATTCCGGCCACGCGCGCTGCGCGCATGTGCGCGCAGGCGGGGACCAACGCGTCCATTGACCGACTGCCGGCGGCTGCCCTGTCAGGGGCCCGATGCTATTGGGTGAATGAGTTGCGAATGTTTTTCGGTGGCCATTACAAAAAGGGGGACGACCTATGCGTCACGAAGATACCCTGCGGGACGCGCTGGCTGGGGGCCAGCGGCCGTTGAGCTTTGCCGGCACCTGGACCAACGCGCACGGCTCGCACGTCCAGCTCCGCCAGGCGCCGCCGGGAAAGTTGAGTGGAAGCTTTTTCAGCGTATCCGGGGACGGATCCGCGATCGGCGAATTGCAAGGTTATGTCGACGGCGATCTGATCGCCTTCGTGGTCCAGTGGCACAGCTATCGTGCGATCAGCGTATGGGCGGGCCATCTCGAGCCGGACGCGGCCCCGCCGCGCATTGTCGGGTCATGGCAAATGGCGAAGCAACTTGCCGATCCCGGCGCCGGGCTGACCATCCAGGGCGGCTCCGATAGTTTTACCAGGACCAGCGATTCGACGCCTGGCCTTGCCAGGCGGGAGCCGGTTTGACCGCCTAACCGTCGAAGGGACAGGGATCGGATGACCGGTGGCGGACAGAAGTTGGACGTTCTTCGACATGACTCACGATGACCGGCAGCGGCCATTCGATAATCTGCGCGGTTCCCCAACCGGGCGGCGCGGACGGGCAGGGACTTACCCATCCGTCGCCGCCCGTGCCCCCGCTCGGGAGGGAGGGGGCATCTCTTTGGCCGCGAGCTTTCAATAGCCCGCCGCCTGCCGTCGGCCGGAGCCGAAGCTGAACAGCATCTGCAGCCCGGCTCCGATCAAAGCGACGATCACGATCAGCTTCGGGTAAGGCTCCTTCGCCTGCCGTTCCGCCTCGGCTCCGTCGCTCTTCGCTTCCTCTTTGCGCCGCGACGAGCGCAGCAGCCGCGCGAGCTGGCGGCTCCACGACATGAAGCTCGGCCGAACCATCGGCAGATTGGCCTGGGGATGAAGCATCGGCAGCGAGCCGCTGAAATCGGGCTCGAGAGAATGGCTGTGCCGCCCCGATTTCCAGGCGACCCGGTGACCCTCGGGAACCGCCTCCCAGGCCCCGCTCGACCGGAACATGTCGCGGCCGCAGCGGCGGCAGCTGCTGAAATGGAAGCCGCCATTATAGGCCACTTTCCCGCCCGGTTCGTGCCCGGCCAAAGCGCACATGATCTTCATTCGCTCGCCCTCCTCTCGATCGTTCCTTCCGCCAGCCGATATTCGGCGAGCGCTCGCAGATCGCCGCCGCCCGCGTCGCAGGCCATGGCCGGATCCCAGATCTCGAATGTCCCGCCGGTCCCGACGAACAAGGCCAGATTGCCGATCCGGCCGCGGCGCCTCGGCAGCTCGGGCAGGACGATCGTATCGTCGCGCTCGAGCGTCGCGTCGGAAGCAAGGCCGAACAGCCGCCGCGCCCGCGCATGGTGCGCTTCCTGCGGCTCGCCGGCGCTCTCGCCGGCGAGCCGGCGCCGCTCGAGCTCGTGATGGAGGGTCGCCGCATAATCCGGGTCGAATCCGACCAGGCAGTCGTCCTTCTCATGGACTCCGATGACGACCCGTCCATTGTCGCCCCGGCCGATCAGCACCTTCCTGACGAAGTCGGGCAGCCGCGTGCGGCCGGCCGCGTCGACCGCGCTCAATCCGCTCCCGCTGAACAGCCTGTCCAACTCCCCCGGCCTCCATCCCCGACCGGCGGGCACGAAGCCCGCTTCAAGGCAAGTCTGGTCCAGACAGGGTTAACGGGCACGATCGGCAAAGTGCCGCCGTAAAGCTACGGCCAGTGATTCGGTTTTTACGGGATCGGACCGCAGGAACGTTACGCAAACTGTTGATCCAGATTAAGTATCGGAAACTTCGTCCTGGTTCGCCTGACCGCCGTCCCCCCTCTGACGAAGTCCTCCCACCGGCGGTCGTTTCGCCTCCGTGCCCGCCGTGCCGACCGTCAGCTTCGGTTAACCGTACTTTTCCTAGATTGTGCCCAACCCAACCAACCCAGACACTTCTGTCCGGCCGTGTATCTGGCCGGGGGCATGGAGCGAGCGTATGTCGCACCAACGGACTGTCTACGTGATCGACCGCGATCTCGATACGCGCCGGTCGCTTTCCGTCCATCTCGGGATGATCGGCGCGGAGGCCTGGCCTTTCGCGAGCGGGCGCGAGCTGCTCGGAATCATCGATCATCTGGTGCCGGCCTGCATATTGCTCGATCTTGACGCCCAGGATCCGCCCGGCCTCGAGCTTCTCGCCGCGCTCGTCGAGCGTTGCCCGGACTGGCCGGTGATCGGAATCAGCACCTGCGAGGAGGTCGGCTTCGCGGTCGAGGCGATGAAGGTCGGAGCGCTCGATTTCCTGTGCAAGCCGATCGGCCCGGCCGCGCTCGCCGCGGCTCTGGCGCCGGCGTGGCAGATCCTCCAGGCCTCGGTCGAGGAAAGCGAGGTGCGCCGCTCAGCGCAGGAAAGAGTCGCGAGGCTGACCGCCCGCGAGGTCGACATCTCGATCGCGCTGCTCGGCGGTTGGCCCAACAAGACGGTGGCGCACGAGCTCGGCATCAGCGTTCGCACCGTGGAAATGCACCGGGCGCACATCATGGCCAAATTGGGGGTCCGCAATCTCGCCGAAGCGGCGGTTCTCGCGACCCAGGCCGGGCTTCTCTCCAACAAAGGCGCATTCGCACCCGATCGCAGGCAGGGCACCCAGACACTCGCCTCCGGCGCTCTCGCGCCCTCCGTCGTCGGATCGGCTGCCTCGCGATTCATGAGCCGACGCTCACCGGTCCGCCGCGCCGGCTGACCCGCAAATAGAACGCGCTCCGGGCGCACGTCTCCATCGATTCCTGCTATGCAAGGCAGGGGAGGGACCTGCCATGACCCGGGACCAGAAGATCGTCGCGCTCGGAGCGGCAAGCGGCGTCGCGTCGATGATCGCTTCGATGTACGTGCTTCACCGCGGCCTGCCGGTTCCCGAAGGGGCGGACGATCTCGCCGGCCGGATCGCTTTCGCTCTTCGCTGCCTCGCTTTGGCGGCGACGCCCCTGGTCGCGATGTTCGCGGCGGTCGGCAATGCGCGCTTCCTCGGCAAGGCGATCGACCCGACGCTCGGCGCCGAGAGCAGGGCGATGCTGATCGACGGACGGGTCGCCGACAACAGCTTCCAGCAATTCCTGCTGTTCGCCGCCGGCAGCCTGGCGCTCGCCGCAAGCCTGTCCGCCGAATGGATGAACCTGATCCTCGCCGCCGCGATCACTTTCGTCGCGGCGCGTTTTCTGTTCTGGATCGGCTATCGGATCGACCCCCTCTACCGCGCCTTCGGCTTCGCGGCGACGGCCTATCTCAACCTTGGGTTGCTGATCGGCGCGCTGTGGCTGGCGATGCGCTGAGCTCCCGGATGAGCTGAGCCCCAAACGAGTAGGGCCGGCGCTCGTGAGAACGCCGGCCCTCCCTCGTTACGCGACTCGAGGGGTCGACCAAAGCCGACGACCTGCTTATCGCCTGATTCGGTTGAGAAATTGCTGAATGTCTTCGTCAGCGGACATTAAGCAAACCGGGCCGGATGCGGGCCCTATTTCGCCTTGTTGCCGTCCGCTTTCTGGTCGGTCTCGATCTTGACGTTCGGCACTTCGATCTTGTCGGGGACCTTGATGTTCACGTCGGGAAGATCGACCTTCGGCGCGGCGACATTGACGTTGACCCCGACCTTGTCGCCGGCGCGATTGAGGCCGCCGCCGAAGAAGAGATAGAGCAGGACGAGCAGTGCCAGGATCGCGATGATCGCGACGATTACACCGCCGCCGCCGCCTCCGCGATCGCTGCCGGTCTGGATGACGGTCGTGCGCTCGGTTTCACGGACCGGCTCGGGGTCCCTGTCATAGTCGGTCATTGACGCCTCCGATGTTCACAAGCCCCGCAAGTCCGGGCGGGGCGCCGGGTCAGCCGTTCTTCGGCGCCGAGACGTCGACGTTGATCTTGGTGTCCTTGCTCCCGCCCATCAGCCGGTCGCCGAACAGATAGAAGAGCAGGCCGAGAACCGCGATGATCAGGATCACCGCGACGATCGTTCCGCCGCCTCCGCCGCCGTTGCCGGTCGTGATCACCGTAGTCTCTCTGTCGGCGTCGTCGGCCATGTCGAAGCTCCTTTTGTTTCGGGCCCTCAACGCTACTCGGTCGGCGGGGTTCCTCGGGGCAGGGGCCTTGCAAGTTGGCGCTGGAAGCGGGCAGACCCGGGCCCATGCTTGTGACCGAGCTGATCCGACGCGGCGCGCGCGATCATCGCGACCGGATCGCGTTGCGTTTCGGCGACCGGACGTTGACATTTGTCGACATTGAAAAACTTTCCAACCGTCTCGCCAACCTCTTCATTGCGAGGCTCGGCCTCGAGCCGCTGAGCCGGGTCGCCATCCTGCTCGATAACGATCTGGCGACCGTCCCGCTCGACTTCGCCTGCGTCAAAGCGCGCCTGACGCGGGTGCCGGTCAACGGCCGGCTGTCGCTGCCCGAGCAGTCGCGGATGATTGCAGGAGCGGGCGCCGACATGCTCATCCACGGCGCCGGTCATTCCGAGCGCGCCCGCGCTCTCGCGGCCGAGCTGCCCGGTCTTGCCTGCTATTCGCTCGGCGGCGGCGGCGACTTCGACCTGCTGGCGCTCGCCCGCGACGAACCCGATTCCGCGCCTGCGCTGGTGCCCGAGCCGGACGACGACGTGCTCGCGCTCTACACGTCCGGAACCACCGGATCGCTGAAGATGGTCCGCCACAGCCAGAAGACCTTCTCGGCGGTCGTTCTCAATGCGCTCGCCAATCTGGTCGATCCGAAGCCCGGCGACATGGTCCTCCACGCCGCGCCCCTGATCCATGCCAGCGGCGTCTTCGTCATGCCCTTCTGGCTTCGCGGCGGAATGTCCGGGATCCTGCCCGGCTTCGATCCTGCTTCCTATCTCGCCTCGATCGAGCGCTGGAGGCCGTCCACCCTCTGCCTGGTCCCGACGATGATCCAGATGCTGGTCGAGCAGCCCGGGATCGAGCAAGCCGACCTGTCGAGCGTCGAGACCATCCTCTACGGCGCTTCGCCGATGCCGCGTCCCCTGATCGAGCGGGTGATCGGGCTGTGGGGCAAGCGCTTCGTCCAATTCTACAGCCAGACCGAGGCGCCGGTCGCGATCGCCTGCCTGGGCAAGGAGGATCACGATCTCGACCGGCCCGATCGGCTGATCTCCTGCGGCCGGGCCGCGGTCGAATGCGAGATCAGGCTGGTCGACGAGCAGGGCGTCGACGTCGCGGAAGGCGAGGCGGGTGAGATAATCGTCCGAGCGCCGTTCGTGATGAAGGGCTATCAGGACGAGGCGCAGAATCGCGCCGCCTTCCTGCCCGGCGGCTGGCTTCGGACCCGCGACGTCGGCCGGTTCGACGGGGACGGCTATCTCACCCTGATCGAGCGTACCTCCGACATGATCGTGACCGGCGGCTACAACGTCTATCCGCGCGACGTGGAGGACGTGCTGTGCAGCCATCCCTCTATCGTCGAGGCGGCGGTGATCGGCATTCCGGACGAGGTGTGGGGCGAGGCGGTGACGGCGTTCGTGGTGCCGCGCGGCGGCGGAGTCGACGAGTCGGAGCTGCTCGCTTTCGCCCACGAGCGGCTCGCCGGCTACAAGGTGCCCAAGTCGGTCCGGACGATCGCGGAGATCCCGAAAAGCCCGGTCGGCAAGCCGCTCCGAAGGGCGCTCCGCGACCCGTTCTGGGAGGGGAAGGAGAGGCGGATATGAAGGTCGAGGTCGAGCGCGACGGACCGGTGACGATCGTTGCCCTCAACCGCCCGGAGCGGTGCAACGCGGTCGATCCCGAAACCGCTCCGGCCCTGCGCGCCGCCTTCGCCGGGTTCGAGTCGGACTCGGAGGCTCAGGTCGCGGTCCTGACCGGCCGGGGCGGCTTCTTCTGCGCCGGCTGGGACCTCAAGTCGTTCGCCGAGGAAGGATCCGATTACGATCCCGAAGGGGAGGGGCCGCTCGGGCCGACGCGCACATTGCTGTCCAAGCCGGTGATCGCCGCGGTTGAAGGCCCCGCGGTCGCCGGCGGGCTCGAGCTCGCTCTGTGGTGCGACCTCCGGATCGCGTCGGCGACCGCGGTCTTCGGAGTCTATTGCCGCCGCTGGGGCGTGCCTCTGGTCGACGGCGGAACGGTCCGGCTGCCGCGCCTGATCGGCCACAGCCGCGCGCTCGACATGATCCTCACCGGCCGCGGGGTCGGCGCCGAGGAGGCATTCGCCTGGGGCCTGGCGAACCGGTTGGCGGCGCCGGGCGAGGCATTGGCCGAAGCACGAACGCTTGCCGCCGAGATCGCGCGTTTCCCGTCGCTCTGCATGCGGACCGACCGCATGTCCTCCTATCGCCAATGGGATCTCGGTCTCGAGGAAGCACTTCGCAAGGAAGGAATCGCTGGAGAAGCACCGCTCCGCGAGGGAGCGCGCGCGGGGGCGAAAAGATTCGCAGCGGGTCGAGGACGCGGGGGAAGCTTCGATGAGATTTAGAGCACGCTGATCCTGTCCCGTCATTGCGAGGAGCGGAGCATAGCCTGTCCTGAGCGACGCCGCAGGCGGCGTTGAAGGGCGGCAATCCAGTGGGGCTCGGGGGCCGCTCTGGATTGCTTCGCTTCGCTCGCAATGACGGAAGGGGGAAAGGGCCGCCCGATCTTCAATCCCGGCTCAGCGCCAATCTCACGCCGAACAGCAGGAACACCCCGCCCGTCACCCGGTCCAGAGTCCGGATCACCCTTGGCCGGCGAAGCGCCGCAGCGATCGGCCGGGTGGCGGCGATGAGGCAAATGAACCAGATCAGGCCCTCCGCCGAATGGATCGCGGCCAAGAGCACCGTCATCGCCGGGACGTTGCTCCCCGCCGGAATGAATTGCGGCAGGAAGGAAACGTAGAAGATCCCGACCTTCGGGTTGAGGATATTGGTCAGCAGGCCGCGCCCGAACCAGGCCGGAGCAGAGGCCGCGCCCGCCGACGCCGCGCCGCCGCCGAACTCGTCGCGCTTCGATCGGATCAGCTGGACCCCGAGCCACAGCAGGTAGAGCGCTCCCACCCAGCGAAGGATCGTGTAGGCGAGCTCCGACGCCTTGAGCAGGATGCCGAGGCCCAGAGCGACGACCAGCCCCCAGACCAGGCAGCCGAGACAGATGCCGAGCGCTGCGGCGAAGGCGCGCCTGCCGCTCTCCGCGGCCGCGGTGCGCAGGACCAGCGCCGTGTCGAGGCCTGGTGTCACCGTCAGCAGTCCCGCGGCGAGGGTGAAGGCGATCAGCGATTGGGCGAGCGGGGACACGCGGTCAATCTAGCCGCAATCGGGTGCGATTTGAACTTCTTGTCATTGCGAGGAGCGGAGCGACGCGGCAATCCAGTCAGACTCTGGAGCTCCAACTGGATTGCTTCGCTCCGCTCGCAATGACGGCAGAAGTCCTCATGAGCCGATCAGGCGCTCACCCTTCCTCGGGCAGGAAATCCGGTACCGACAGATAACGCTCGCCGGTATCGTAATTGAATCCGAGCACCCGGCTGCCCTTGGGAAGCTCCTTCAGCTTCTGGGCGATCGCGGCGAGGCTTGCGCCCGAGCTGATCCCGACCAGGACTCCTTCCTCGCGGGCGGCCCGCCGCGCCATTTCCTTGGCGTCGGCGGGATCGACCTGGATCACTCCGTCGAGCAGATCGGTGTGAAGGTTGGTGGGGATGAAGCCGGCGCCGATGCCCTGGATCGGGTGAGGGCCGGGATCGCCGCCGGAGATGACCGGGGACAGAGTCGGCTCGACCGCGAACACCTTGAGGTTCGGCCATTCCTTCTTCAGCACCTGGGCGCAGGCGGTGATGTGGCCGCCGGTGCCGACTCCGGTGATCAGCACGTCGATCGGAGAATCGCGGAAATCCTCCAATATCTCGCGCGCCGTGGTCTGGACGTGGACGTCGATATTGGCCGGATTCTCGAACTGCTGAGGCATCCAGCTGTCCTCGATCTCGTCGAGCAATTCCTGGGCCCGGGCGATCGCGCCCTTCATGCCCTTCTCCTTCGGAGTCAGGTCGAAGGTCGCGCCGTAGGCGAGCATCAGCCGGCGCCGCTCGAGGCTCATGCTCTCGGGCATGACCAGGATCAATTTGTAGCCCTTGACCGCGGCGACCATGGCGAGGCCGATTCCGGTATTGCCCGAGGTCGGCTCGACGATCGTCCCGCCGGGCTTGAGGGCGCCGGAGCGCTCGGCATCCTCGATCATCGAGAGCGCGATCCGGTCCTTGATCGATCCGCCGGGATTGGCCCGCTCCGACTTGATCCAGACTTCCGCGTCTCCGAACAGGCGGTTGACGCGGATGTGCGGCGTTCCGCCGATCGTCTCGAGGATATTGCCCGCTCTCATGTCGCTCACTCCTTCGCCTTTGCGGCTAGATTGGGTCGCACGCGCCTTCGGTCAACCGATCATGTCACCTCGGCCTTGAGATCGGGCGCGTCGAAGCTTCGCGCCCGGCGCAATTCGGGGAAGATCCTCGCCCAGAGCAGGGTCACGCCGATCGCCGCGAAACCGCCGGCGACCACCGCGACGACGGGACCGATCAATGCGGCGAGAAAGCCCGATTCCGCCTCGCCGAGCTCGTTCGAGGCCGAGATGAACAAGGACGAGACCGCCCCGACCCGGCCGCGCATCGCGTCGGGCGTATAGAGCTGGATCAGGGATTGGCGGACATAGACCGAGAGCATGTCGGCGGCTCCGAGCAGTCCGAGGCAGGCGAGCGACAGAGGCATCCAGCGCGAGAATCCGAAGACGATCGTCGCTCCGCCGAACACGCCGACCGCGGCGAGCATTTTCACTCCGACATTGTGCTTCAAGGGCCGGTAGGCGAACCAGATCGCGGTCAGGGTCGCTCCGACCGCGGGCGCCGCGCGGAGGTGGCCGAGCCCGGTCGGGCCGGCATGCAATATGTCGCGGGCGAACACCGGGAGCATCGCGGTCGCTCCACCGAGCAGGACCGCGAACAGATCGAGCGAGATCGCGCCGAGCACGAGCTTGTTGCGGCGGACGTAATGGAGGCCGTCGATCATCTGCTTCCAGGGATGCGAGGCGAGCATCGCCGATCTCGGCTTCGGGCCAATCAGGAACATGCAGGTCAGCGACAGAGCGAACAGCGCGCCGCTCACCGCATAGGGCATGTGCGGCGCCCAGGCGTAGAGATAGCCGCCGAGCGCCGGCCCGGCGATCGAGCCCGACTGCCAGGCGATCGAGCTCATCGCGATCGCCCGCGGAAGGATGTCGCGCGGCACCAGGTTCGGCGCCAGCGCCTGCAAGGCCGGCATGGCGAAGGCGCGGGCCACTCCGAGCAGTCCGGCGACGACGAACAGGATCGGCAGGCTGGTCGTGCCGGTCCACGTGCACCAGCCGAGCACCGCCGCGCAGAGCAGCTCCAGGCTGATCGAGGCACGGGCGATATAGCGCCGGTCGAGCCGGTCCGCGGTCCAGCCGGTGACCAGGGTGAGGACGAACAGGGGAACGAACTGGACGACTCCGATGAATCCGAGCTGGAGCGCGGCCTGCTGCGTATCCATCGTCCGCCGGGCGATGTCGTAGACCTGCCAGCCGATGACGATGACCATCGACATCTGGGCGATGGTCGAGGCCAGACGGGCCGTCCAGTAGAAGCGGAAATCGCGGATCGCGAACGGATGGGGCCCGGCCATGGACCGCGCGTTAGGGGGGCGGGAAGGGCGCTGCAACCGGGAAGGCGGGGGTGGTCGACTTTGGGCGACCCACACCCGCTCATCCTGAGTAGCCGGTGAGCTTGTCGAACCATGAACAGGTCGGATTGCGCCCCGCGCAATCCTGAAACATGCGGGGCATGTTTCACCTGTTCATTATCGAAGGACCTTCGCCGCGGATCGTCCTTCGATACGGGCCTTCGCCAAGCTCAGTCCCTACTCAGGATGAGCGGGACTGTTTCAAATTCGCCGCGACAGGAGCTATTTGCCCGCCAATCGACTCGCCCGGGAAGGACAAACGCATGCCCGTCAAGCCGCTCCTCGCCGCCGCTTCCGCTCTCGCCCTCCTCGCCGGCAGCCTGGTTGTCGCCGCGCCCGGCACCAGCGCTCCGCCCAGGGCCAAGGCCCGCGCCCGCGCCCAGCAAAACTGGCCGGCTTTCTCGGCCCGCTTCATCGAGAATTATTTCAAATTCAACCCGAGCTTCGCGGTCACCCAGGGGCGCCACGAATATGACGGCCAATTGCCCGACTGGAGCCCGACCGGGATTGCCAACGAGGCCGCCTTCCTCCGCTCGTCGATCGCCGCCGCCTCGGCCTTCGACAGCCGCCGCCTGACCCGCGAGCAGAGGTTCGAGCGCGATTATCTGGTCGCCCGCGCCAAGGGCGACCTGTTCTGGATCGCGACCGCCGACCAGCCGCACCTCAACCCGGCTTATTATGTCGGCACTCTCGATCCCTCGACCTACGTCACCCGCCCTTACGCCTCGCCCGAGGTGCGGCTCCGCGCCTTCATCGCCTATTTGAAGGAAGTGCCGCGCGCGGCGCGCCAGATCAGGGCCAATCTGCGCTCGCCTTTGCCACTGAGCTTCATCGATTACGGCAAGGCCGGCTTCGGCGGTTTCGCCGAATATTATCCGGGTGACGGCAAGGCCGCCTTCGCCTCGGTCCGGAATCCCGCGCTCCAGGCCGAGCTCGACCGAAGCGCGCGAGCGGCGGCCGCGTCGATGAAGGGCCTCGCCGACTGGCTCGAATCGCAGCGTCCGCGCGCCACCCAGAATTTCGCTCTGGGGCCGGTCAAGTTCGCCCAGATGCTCCGCGACACCGAGATGGTCGATACGCCGCTCGCCCAGCTCGAGGCGATCGGCCGCGCCGATTTGAAGCGCAACCAGGACGCTCTCCGGACCGCCTGCGCCCGCTACGCGCCGGGCTCGACGATCCAGGCCTGCATGGACAAGATGGGCGCCAACAAGCCCGAAGGCGGCCCGGTCGCCGGCGCCCGCGCCCAGCTCGCCGGCCTCAAGGCTTTCATCGCAAGCCACGATTTGGTCTCGATCCCCGGCACCGAGGAAGCCAAGGTCGAGGAGGCGCCTCCCTACAACCGGCAGAATTTCGCCTACATCGACATTCCCGGGCCCTACGAGACCGGCTTGCCGTCGGTCTATTATATCGCCCCGCCCGATCCGGCCTGGTCGGCAGAGGTCCAGGCCGGCTTCGTCCCCGGCAAGGCAGACCTTCTGTTCACCTCGGTCCACGAAGTGTGGCCGGGCCACTTCCTCAACTTCCTCCACGCCAACCGAAGCCGGTTCACCTTCGGCAAGGTCTTCGTCGGCTATGCCTATGCCGAGGGCTGGGCCCATTATGGCGAGGAGATGATGTGGGACGCCGGCCTCGGCGACGGCGATCCCGAGGTCCATATCGGTCAGCTCTCCAACGCCCTCCTGCGCGACTGCCGTTTCCTCTCGGCGATCGGGATGCATTCGGGCAGGGTGACGATGGAGCAGTCGCGGCAGATGTTCCTTCGCGAATGCTACCAGGATGAAGGCAATGCCCGCCAGCAATCCGCCCGAGGCACCTACGACCCGGCCTATCTCAACTACACGATGGGCAAGCTGATGATCCGCAAGCTCCGCCAGGACTGGACCGCCAGCCGCGGCGGCCGCGACGCCTGGAAGCAATTCCACGACAAGTTCCTGAGCTACGGCGGTCCGCCGATTCCGCTGGTCCGGCGAGAGATGATGGGCGGGACGGCGCGGGCTGTGTTCTAGCTCCTCTCCCCTTCAGGGGAGAGGGCAGGGAGAGGGGGAGTCTCCAACGCTGCGGCAATGGCGAAAAGCACACCGTCCAGATTCTTCATCACATCCGAATTCGAGAATCGTACGACCCGATAACCTCGACCCGTCAGAAAGCGCGTGCGTTCGTCGTCATACGCTCCTGACTCCGCGTGCGTATCTCCGTCCACCTCCACGATCAGCATTCGCGGGATCCGACAGGCAAAGTCCGCAATATAGGGCCCGACCACCACTTGGCGCCGGAATTTGGCGCTTTCGAAGCGCTTGGCACGGAGATGGGACCAGAGTTTTTGCTCGGCGGGGGTTAACTCGCGGCGCATACGCTTTGCGTATCCGAGGAGGCGCTGGTCCCGCACGTTGGTCGTCCCCTCTCCCTACCCTCTCCCCTGAAGGGGAGAGGAGGCATCACGCCAAATCCACGAAACTATCCAACACCCGCTTCCGGCCGCCATGCTCGAAATCGATTTCGAGCTTGTTGCCCTCGATCTCCGCCACCAGGCCATAGCCGAATTTCGAGTGGAAGACTCTCTGCCCGATCGCCACATCGCCTCGGCCGGGATTGCCGAGGCTGATCGCACTAGCCCGCGCCTCCTGCACCCGCGTCGGATTGCGTTCGAACCCGCCCGTCACCGCGCGCCGCCACCCAGGCCCCCGCGTGGCGCCTCGGGCGACGTCGGCGAAGGGGTCGGCGCGTTCCGACCAGTTGGCGCGCCACAGGCTCTCGCCGCCGCTCATGCTGGTCTCCTGCTCGACATGGGCGTCGGGCAGTTCGGTGACGAAGCGCGAGGGGATGGAGGAGGTCCACTGGCCGTAGATTCGGCGGTTGGCGGCGTGGAATATGAAGCATTTACGCCGCGCCCTTGTGATCGCGACATAAGCGAGCCGGCGCTCCTCCTCCAATGACGCATTGCCGCCTTCGTCCAATGCGCGCTGCGACGGGAACACGCCTTCCTCCCAGCCGGCGAGGAAGACCGTGTCGAACTCCAGGCCCTTGGCGGCGTGGATGGTCATGATCGTGACCTTGGCCGTGTCGCGCTCCGCGTCATTGTCCATGACCAGGCTGACATGCTCGAGGAAGGCGCCGAGCGTTTCATATTCCTCCATCGCCCGGGTCAGCTCGGTGAGATTCTCGAGCCGGCCCGCGCTCTCGGCCGAGCGGTCGGCCTGGAGCATCGCGGTGTAGCCGGATTCGTCGAGCATCAGCCGCGCGAGCTCGGGGTGCGACAGCTCGTCCAGGCGCGCGCGCCAGCGGGCGAAATCGCCGACCAGATTGCCGAGCGAGCGGCGCGCCTGGCCGGTCAGCTCGTCGCTGTCGAGAATCTGCGCCGCCGCCACCATCAGCGGCACTCCGCCGGCGCGCGCCAATGAGTGGATCCGCGCCACCGCTTTGTCGCCGAGGCCGCGCTTGGGCGTATTGACGATCCGCTCGAAGGCGAGGTCGTCGGCCGGCTGGGCGATCACGCGCAGATAAGCCAGCGCGTCCCTGATCTCGGCCCGCTCGTAGAATCGGAAACCGCCGACGATCCGGTAGGGCAGGCCGATCGAGATGAAGCGCTCCTCGAACTCGCGGGTCTGGAATTGGGCCCTGACCAGGATCGCGCACTCGTCGGCACGGCCGCCCTTGCGCTGGATCGACTCGATCTCCTCGCCGACCCGCCGCGCTTCCTCGGGCCCGTCCCAGACCCCGACGACCCGGACCTTCTCGCCCTCGGCCTCCTGAGTCCACAAGGTCTTGCCGAGCCGTCCGCCATTATGGGCGATCAGGCCTGAAGCGGCGGCGAGGATGTGCGGGGTCGAGCGGTAATTCTGCTCGAGCCGGATGATCTTCGCGCCCGGGAAATCCTTCTCGAAGCGCAGGATATTGGCGACTTCGGCTCCGCGCCACGAATAGATCGACTGGTCGTCGTCGCCGACGCAGCAGATGTTCTTGCGCTCCTGGGCGAGCAGCCGAAGCCAGAGATACTGGGCCTGGTTGGTGTCCTGATATTCGTCGACGAGGATATATTTGAAGCGCTGCTGGTAGTGGGCCAGCACCTCGCGGTCGGTCCTGAGGACGACCAGCATGTGGAGCAAAAGGTCGCCGAAATCGCAGGCGTTCACCGCCTTCAGCCGCTCCTGGTAGCGGGTGTAGAGCTCGGCGCCCTTGCCGTTGGCATAGGCCTCGCTCTCGGCAGCATCGACCTGGGCCGGAGTCCAGCCCCGATTCTTCCAGCGGTCGATCAGCCCGGCGAGAAGGCGGGCGGGCCAGCGTTTCTCGTCGATATCGGCCGCAGAGATCAACTGCTTCAGCAGGCGGAGCTGATCGTCGGTGTCGAGGATGGTGAAATTGCTCTCAAGCCCGACCAGCTCGGCGTGGCGGCGAAGCATCTTGGCGCCGATCGCGTGGAAGGTGCCGAGCCACGGCATGCCCTCGACCGCGTCGCCGACGATCCGGCCGACCCGCTCCTTCATCTCGCGCGCCGCCTTGTTGGTGAAGGTGACGGCGAGAATCTCGGAAGGCCAGGCCCGCCGGGTCGCGACCAGATGCGCCAGCCGCGCGGTCAAAGCCGCGGTCTTGCCGGTCCCGGCGCCGGCGAGGACCAGCACGGGGCCCTCGGTGGTCAGCACCGCCTCGCGCTGCGGCGGGTTGAGCGTCGCTAGGTAAAAGGGGTCGGAGGCGGGGGCGGGAGTGACGCTCACTCGCGAACAGGTAGGGAACGAACGGATATTGAGCAAGCGCGGGGTCGCGTGACGACCATCACGCGTGCTCCGAGACGGCAGGATCTATGGGTCGCCAAACCAGAGAAAAAGCCGCCGATAGACGAGGAGAGACATGGCCTCCGGGATGCAAGACGACGAAGCCGAAATCCACGACTTCATCCTCGCCCGCGAACTTGCCGAAGTCTATCTTCTGATGGACCATATTTCGGCATGCGAATGCAAAGACATGCCGCCCCTCGACGGCGCGCCAATTTTCAAGAATTCGGAAAGGTCATGGCTGGAGCAGATCTGCGACATCGCCTGGCCGCCCGAGGAAGACGATCGCGCGCGGGACGCCAGCAACGCAGCCAAGCTGATCCGTGCGAAGGATGCGCTCAACAAGGCCGCGGCTCCGGCCACCGGCGGTAGTATCGCTTTCACCTTAATGGTGGCGGGGGAATCGCGGGATCCCGGCACCGGCTCTTGGTTGAAGCGGGCGTTCCGGTGGATGGCGGACATGCCCCCGAGCGATCCGGCGGAGCGCGGGCGAGGCCGGGGTCTTGGGGTCGGCTGGCCCGGAGGCAAGCCGCCCTCGCGCGCTTCGCTGGCGGCACTCGCATACCCTGCTCTCTCGCGTCGCGCGTGGCGCTATCGGGTCGGTCTTTATTGTCTGCTGATCTTCCTCGTCGCCTGGCTGCTGGTGACATGCATCCTGTCGTGGGACGTCGCCACCGGCAACTCACTGCTCAACCGCGCGACCGTTCTCGACGCGCGCGTAACAACGCTGGAAAGTGCAATAACCGCTCCTGCGACGCCCGGGCCAGGCCCACAAACAGGCGCCAACGCCCCCGCGCGACCATCGGACGAGCTGGATCGGGCGGTCAGGGACAGGACCGCAGCTTGGGACAATCTCGGCCAGTGGATGGCACGGGACGGCTGGATCCGCAGAACGCTGGTCGACCTCATGGGCGGCGACAAGGAAGCCGTCCGCGTAAATCCGCCTCCTGCACTTGCCCCACCAAGGCTGACGAGCCCAACGCCGGTAACCAACAGCGAGTGGGCCGCGGTCATGCTCGGCATTCTCGCCAGCAACATCTTGCCGATCTTCTACGGCTTGCTTGGCGCGGGAGCCGCCGTGGTTCGGCTCGTGTCCGTGAAGATGCGCGACAGTCTGCTTGCCCCGCGCGATATATTGCTGGCGTATGTTCAGCTCGCGCTCGGGGCCGTCATTGGCGCCTGTATCGGGCTATTCGTTAATTCCGAGGGCCAGGCGGCAACCGCGGACAGTGGATTGCTCGGGTCGGTGCCCCTATCCGCATCAGCCCTCTGCTTTGTCGCGGGACTGGGTGTCGAGGGCGTTTTTCAAGCACTTGAGTCGCTGATCCGCCGCGTGTTCAATCTCGACACGCCGCGATAGCCGCCGACGATTTAAAGGTCATTGCGGGCGAAGTAATGTGAGGATTGCTTTCCCGAACCGGCGCTGAGCCTCGACCGCGAAGTGCTCCGGCACGACAAGCGCGCCGCCGCTCTCGACGCTGACCAGCCCGCCCGGCGCCACCCAGGCCGGATCGGCCAGACGAGCGAGTGCCATCGTGGCGAGCCCGGTGCGGTAGGGCGGATCGAGAAAGACGAGATCGCAGGGCCGAGCTGGCGGCGGAACGTGCTCGACCCCCGAAGCCCGGACGTCGCCGCGCTCCGGCGCTCCGAAGCGCTCGAGGTTGCGTCTGATCGCGGCGACCGCCTCACGGTCGTTGTCGACGAACAGGCAGTGGCGGGCGCCGCGCGACAGTGCCTCGAGCCCGAGCGCGCCGGTGCCGGCGAAGAGATCGGCGACCTGAAGCCCCTCGAAGCTGCCGAGGCGGCTGGCCAGCATCGAGAACAGGCCCTCGCGGGCGCGGTCGCTGGTCGGGCGGGTCGCCCGGCCCTCGGGAGCGATCAGCGGCCGTCCTCGCCATTCGCCGGCGATGATCCGCATGTCAGCCGGCTGTCTTCACGGACGCGGCCTTCGATGCCGTGCGCTCGGCGGCTTCCTTCCACACGCGGCGGGGCCGGATTCGGCGCGTGGAGCGCGTCTCGGCTCGCGCGTGTCTCCATGTCCCCTTTCCGGCCTCTCGGATCCGGACTCGTCGCGCGGGGGACGGCCCAATTTGGCGCGCAGCACGCGTTTCGAGCTCCCGGCGGATTTCCTCCGCGCTGTATCCTGCTTCCCGATCGCCGGTGCATTCGGGCCGGGCGACCGTCGCGGCCTGGCGATTTCTTCCCGATCGGCCGAGGACCGGTCGACGCGGACCTTGCCCGGCCGGCGGGGACGGGGGCTCGAGCGGGACGGCCGGCCGGCACGGGCCGTCTCGCGGCCGCCGGCCTGTTTTCCGTCGGCCCTTTCCGAAGCCCGCCCGGCGCGCGGCGGGCGGGCGCTGATGATCGGCTCCATCTTCGCCGCCGACGGGTTGCTCAGCCATTTCCTGAACAGGACCAGATCGTGCTGCCGAACTTCGTCTACCTCGCCCGGCTGGAGGTCGCCGAGCGCGAAGGGGCCGTAGGCGGTGCGGATCAATCTCGACACCTTGAGCCCGAGATGCTCGAGCACCCGCCGGACCTCGCGATTCTTGCCCTCGGTCAGCTTCATCTCGACCCAGGCGTTGCGGCCGGTCCGCCGCTCGAGATTGGCGTCGATCGCGCCGTAGCGCACGCCCTCTATCTCGATCCCCTCGATCAGCGCCTCGAGCCGGTCCTGGCCGATCTCGCCGAACACGCGGGCGCGATAGACCCGTTCCACTCCGGACGCGGGAAGCTCGAGCTGGCGCTTGAGGCCGCCGTCGGTGGTGAGGAGGAGCAGCCCTTCGGTATTGAGGTCGAGGCGGCCGATCGGAATGACTCGCGGCAGGCCCGGGGGCAGGCGGTCGTAAATGGTCGGGCGCCCCTGCGGGTCGCGTTCGGCGGTGAGCAGGCCCGCCGGCTTGTGGTAGCGGAACAGCCGGGCCGGCGCGGCGGCCTGGACCGGCTTGCCGTCGACCGTCACTCCGTGAAGCGAGGTAAGCAAAGTCGCCGGCTTCTCGACCGGCTTGCCGTCGATCGCGATCCGACCTTCCTCGATCATCCGCTCGATCTCCCGGCGCGAAGCGATCCCGGCGCGGGCGAGCAATTTGGCGATTCGCTGCGGTTCTGGGCGGGGCGGGGGCAAGCTCTCTTCTCCGGTCGGTCCGACGGTTCGACAGGCGAACGCGCTCAAGCGCCTGTCGGGTGCGGGCACCGAAATGCGCGTCGCTCGTTACGCCTGCACACCAACTCCGGGAGGGCGCAAGCTCAATGTTGTTCGGAAAGCGCGAGCGGGCGATCAGCCGCATCCTCATCGTCGAGGACGAGCCCCTCGTGGCATTCGACAACGAGCATCTGCTCGGCGAGGCCGGCTATGAGGTGGTCGCGACCGTCGACTCGCTGGCCGACGCCGAGGAAGCGCTGGCCGGCAGCGAGATCGACCTGGTGCTGAGCGACATCAGCCTGAACGGCGACGGCGACGGCCTCGACGTCGCCCGGGCCGCACGGGCAAGAGGCGTGCCCGTCCTGTTCGTCACCGGCAAATGCCCGGAAGAAGCGCCCAGCCTCGGGATCGGCTGCCTTGCCAAGCCCTATACGAGCCGGATGCTACGCTCCGCGCTCGACGCCATCGATCGAAAGCTTCAGGGGCGGACGGTGAAAAGGGTTCCTGCCGGGCTCAAATTGTACGAGTCCGGCTGAGGGTCGCTCAAGGAGAGCGCGCCGGCGGCCGCTGCTCGCGAAAGACAACGACGCCGTCGACGATGTCGCTCCACCGCGCAGTCACCGGCCTGTAGAAGAATAACGAGCCGGGGACCGGGCCGATGCCTCGCAGCCGTCCGGGGCCGAGATAGACGGCTTCCGGCGCGCCGCCGGCCAGGGTCAGCGCCTCCAGCGAATCCTGTCCGGCGGGCTCGATCCTTCGCGCCGGCTCGCTCGGGCCCGCATAATAGCTGCCCGAGCCGGCCGAGAATCCCAGCGCGAAAGAGCGCGGGCCATAGGCCTGGCGGACATAGCCGCCGAGATTGCCGGCGCCCGCGACATAGTCGCCGGTCACGACAGCATCCTTCACGATATGGCTGTTCTGGGCCCAGACGATGATCTTGCTTCGCGGCGGCAGCCGGCCCGCGAGCCAGCGGAAATTGACGTACATGGAAAGGTCGCGGCCGCGAATGTAGCTGGGCACGTGCCACGGGTAGCGGGCGGCCAGACGCTCCAAATTGGCCAGCATCTGGAGCCGCTCGTCGCGCGTCGCCGAGTCGAGCGCGCGGCTCTCCGACACCCTTTTTCGACTCTCGGCCAGGCACGATCGGAGCCGCGCCTGCTCCGCTTCCGAACCGGGAAACGCGTCCATGCGCCGCCGAAGCGAGTTGCGGCATTCTCGCCGCCGCTCGTCCGTCAGCAGGCTGGTCAACTCGGTCGGCATGGCATCGAGCGAGTAGAATGCGCCGGCGGAGCCGACCTGGTCGTCAAGTCCGCCCAGCACCAGCCTGCCCGATCGCGCCCGCGAGAAAAGGAAGGAGGTGAGCGGCGCCAGCTCCTCGTCCCGGTTCCACAGGAGGCCGATCGCCGACGAGATCATGTCGGGCGAAGCGTCCCGGCGGCGCCGGATCATCTGTGAGAAAGCGAGGAAATCGTAGTGGCTGGCCTCGAAGAACAAAGCGTTGAAACCGCATTGTCCGACCAGCCGCCGGATCAGGCGGACCTTGAAATCGACGGTCGCGCCGTCGCCATGCGTGGCCTCGCCGAGCAGGACGACTTGCTTGTCGCACGTGTCGCGAACCACGGCCGCCAACGCCTGGCGGATCGCGGGATTCTCAATCGGTGCGGGAGGCGCCGCGTTGGCCGCCGATGCAATGCCGAGCAAAGCGGCCGCGACAAGCGCGCGCTTCACCGTCGCTGCCTTCAAGCCTGCCGGCTCATCGCTCGGTGAGCGCGCGCTCGACCTGGTCGTGGAAGTGGCGGATGCCGGTCTCGAGCGTTCCCAGGGTCAGGGTTTCGAGCGATCCGGATTCGAGCCCGCTCTGGCCCAGAGCCGCCGCCCGATAATCCTCGGCCGCGAACACGCCCTCGTCGAGCAGGGTCCAGCTCCGCTCCCAATGGTCGATCTCATCGGCGGTCCGCGGCGGCTCGGGGATCAGCATATAATCCTCGACCAGGGTTCGGCCGACATCCTGCGGCATCAGCACCATCAGGTTCACATAATCGGGGCTCATGATCATGATCGTCGCCGGTATCAGCTGATAGGCGAAGGTGATCACCGCGCGAAGAGCGGCCCAGTCGTGATGGTCGATTTTCTCCAGATAATCGGTCCGGCCGACCGCCGAGCGCTGGTGGATCCCGATCTGGTCGCCGACCGTGATTCCGTCAGTGAAGAATTTGGCGATGGTCGGCGCGTGGAGCCGCTGGACGTGATAGCTTTCATGGAACGCGTCCATGATCAGCTTCCAGTTGGCGGCGACGTCGTGGACCCGGCTTCGGTAGAGGTGATGGCCGGCGAGCCCGAAGGCGTCGAATTCGGGCGCGAGCGCGTCGGCGTCGGCGAAGTCGCTCTCCTCGCGCCCGAACCAGATCAGGCCGCCCGCCTCACGCGAGGGCAATGCGCGAAGATGATGGTCGGACTTGTCGAGTCCGGGGAAGCTGTCCGGCCTCGGCAGAGCGGCGAGCGCCCCGTCCGCGGTGTAGCACCAGGCATGATAGGGACAGACGATCCGAGGCGCTTTCTGGACGCTCTCGCTCTCGATCAGCCGGGTGCCGCGGTGGCGGCAGACGTTCCAGAAGACGTGCGCCTTGCCGGCCTTGTCGCGGGTCAGCAGAAGCGGGATCCCGAACCCGTCATGGGCGATCGCCATGTTCGGCTCGGGCAGCAAGGCCGAGGGCGCGATCACCATCGGCCGCCGGTCGAACAATTTCGCCTTCTCCTGGGCGAACCGGGCCGGATCGATATAGACCGAGGCGGGGACAGTGGTGATGGACTCGCCGTGCGAAGCCTCGCCGCCGGCGATGATCCGGGCGAGGTTGAGCTGGCCTTCAGTCGGGCGCTGCCGGGTCGGCATGTCCATTACCGGAGACTGCTTCCCCGGACCCGATAAGGCAAGCCTTGTCGGTCCAAAACTTCTGGCCGGGCGCGAGCGGAGCGCTACAAGCGGGGGATGAACGAAGGTTCCCCGACAGCCGTCACCCGCTGGCTTTCCGCGGCCGCCAAGGCCGTCGCCTTGTTCGGCTTCACCTTGCCCTGGCTCCACGTCAGTGTCGCCGGGCGCCCGATCGTCAGCGCGACCGGTCTCGACCTGACGACGGGCACGGTCGTGGCGCGTCTCCCGATCGTTGGAACCGTGGAGGGCCGTGTCGAGTCGGTCGCGCTCCCCGCAGTCGCCGTGGTCCTGGCGGCTGCGGGTCTCGCGGCGGTGCTTTCGACGAACCGACGCCACGGCGCCGGAGCGGGATTGATCCTGTCGGCCTTGGCGGCACTGATCATCGCCGGCTTCGTGGCCTACGGTATTTACGTCCACTTGCCGCTGCCGCTGGAGCAGATGAACCTCATCGAGCGGCTCGCCCACTCGTTCGCTCGAAAGGCCGTTCACGCGGGCAGCGGCAGCGGCTTCTGGCTGACTATGTTCGCGCTCTTGGCAGGAATGGTCTTCGACTGGCACATTTTGCGCGGCACGAGGGTGCCTCCAAAGTGACTAGCCGGGCATGACGGAGGCGTTACAAAGACGCCATGAATGAAGCTGCAACGACCCTGCCCCGCCCGGGGCTGATCGCCACCATCGCCCCTTACTTCCGACCGCGGCCGCTCGCGGCCTTGCTGCTCGGAGTCTCGAGCGGCTTCCCGCTGGCGCTGCTGCTCGGCACGATGACCTTCTGGCTGACCAAGGTCGGGATAGACAAGAAGACGATCGGCTTCGCGGTCGGCCTGACCACGCCCTACACGTTCAAATTCCTGTGGGCGCCGTTCATCGACCGGATCAAATTGCCTTTGCTCACACCATTGGTCGGCCAGCGGCGGGCCTGGCTGTTCTTCATCATGGCCTTGCTTTTCGTGTCGGTCTGGATGCTGGGCGCGAGCGATCCGGCGCATCATCTCGGCCGCTTTGCCTTCTGGGCGATCGTTACCGCCTTTCTCGGCGCGACTCAGGACATCGTCATCGACGCCTATCGGATCGAGATCCTGCCGGACGAGGAACTGCCCCACGGAACCGCCAACAACCAGTTCGGCTACCGGCTCGGCGCCGTCCTCGCCGGAGTCGGGACGATCGCTTTGGCCTCATCGGAAGGGTTCGGCCTGGGCTGGGCGCGGGCCTATGGTCTCACGGCCCTTTGCATCATTCCGGGTATAGCGGCGGCTTTCTGGGCGGGTCCGGGACTGCACGACAAAGTGCTGTCGAAGGCGCCGCGGGTGAGCGCAAGCGAATGGCTCGAGAACACGCTGATCGGTCCGTTCCGCGAATTCCTGAAACGGCGGGGAGCTTTTCTGATCCTGCTGTTCGTGCTGATCTACAAGCTCGGCGACGCGATGGGCCAGATCATGCTCAACCCGATGATCGTCGAATTGGGCTTCACCGACACCGAGTTCATCATCATCAACAAGGGCGTCGGCTTCTGGGGGCTGATCGTCGGAGTGGCGCTCGCTCCGCCGCTCATGGCCTGGCTGGGAATGGGCAGGGCCTTGTTCGTCTCAGGCCTGATGATGATGGTCGGCAACCTGCTCTTCGCCTGGCTGGCGCTTCAGGGCCATTCCAACACCTGGCTGACGATCGCGGTGGTGACCGAGCAGGTGACCAGCGGAATGGGGCTGACCGTCTTCGTCACCTATCTCTCGGGCCTGTCCAATCTCGCCTACACTGCCACGCAATTCGCCCTGCTGTCGTCGCTCGCTGCGGTCGGGCGCACCTGGCTCTCGACTCCCGCAGGAATCCTCGCCGAGAAGCTCGGCTGGCCCGGCTTCTGGGTGATGACCACGATCGTCGCTTTGCCGGGAATGATCCTGCTCTGGCTGCTCTGGCGGCAGGGCTTCGTCGTCGAGACGGTCCGGCAGCCCAAGAGCGAGGATGACGAGGCGGCTCCGGCGGGCTGAGCGATGATCCTCTTCCTCGCCACCATCCTCATCCAGATCTGCTGCGTGGTCCATCTGATCCGCAACAACCGCCCCGGCCTCTGGCTGTGGGCGATCATCCTCCTGCCGATCGCCGGCTCCGCGGCCTATTTCGTCGTCGAGGTGCTGCCGGGCCTCTCCGGCCGGCGCGAGGTGAGGGCGGTCAAGGCCGCGGCGATCCGAACTCTCGATCCCGATCGCCAGCTGCGCGCGGCGCGCGACGCGCTCGAGATCGCCGACACCGCCGCCAACCGCACCGATCTCGGCGACGCTCTCGCCGAGAAAGGCGACTGGACCGAAGCCGCGGTCCATTATCGCGGGGCGCTCGCCAAGATGCCGTCGGGCGACCGCGCCACTCAGGTCAAGCTGGCCCGCGCTCTGCTCGAATCCGGCGAGGCCGAGGGCGCGGTCAAGATCCTCGAAGGCCTGCCCGAATCGGCGTCGATGACCGAGAACGACCGGGCCAAGCTCCTGCTCGCCCGCGCCCACCAGGAATGCGGCGAGGCCGGCAAGGCGCTCGCCCTCTACGCCGAGATCGGCCCGCGTCTGGCCGGCGCCGAAGCCCAGTGCCGCCACGCCGCTTTGCTGATCGAGCAGGGCCGCCCGCGCGACGCTCTACCTCTGCTGGAGGAGACCGAGCGACGTGCCAGGCGCCTCGACCGCTTCGAGCGAGCCCGCGACAGCGCCATGTACGACTGGGCCGCCCGAATGCTCGCCGACCTCAGAGGCCGGTAACCCATTCCCCCTCCCGCCTGCGGGAGGGGGTCAGGGGGTGGGTAAAGGCGGCGGTGGCGATCCTGCCGTGGAAACATTACGCCTTTCGGACCCACCCCCAACCCCTCCCGCAGGCGGGAGGGGGGCTTTAGTCCGGCGCTTGCCCGTTGGCCTTCAGAACCTCGCCGGCCAGATAGAGCGAGCCGAAGACCAGGACGACTGGCGGCTTGCCGGACACACTGTCGGCGGAGATCCGGCGCAGCGCATCGCCGGCATCGGCAGCAACCCCGCCGCCCAACCCCATCGCCCGCGCCGTCTTCGCAAGCTCGGCGGGCGAATGATGCGCGTGATCGGGCACCGGCACGCCATGCACCGTCGTCTCACGTCCGGCGAACGGCTTCAGCACGCCCTCTTTGTTCTTGTTGGCGAGCAGGCCGAAGACGATGTGGAACGGCCGGCCCGTCGCGACGTGGCGGCGGAAATAGGCGGCGACCGCGCGCGCGGCGGCGGGATTATGGCCGCCGTCGAGCCAAAGCTCCGATCCCTCCGGCAGGAGATCGTGCAGCGGCCCGGGCGCCAGCCGCTGAAGCCGCGCCGGCCAGTCGGCCCAGTCCATCGCCGCCCGGAGCGCGGTCGCCGGCACCGGGATTCTGTCCTGGTGGCGGAGCATCGCCACCGCGAGCGCCGCGTTCATCGCCTGATGCGTGCCGTGAAGCCTCGGCAGCGGCAGATCCACCGCTCCCGCTCGGTCGCGATAATGGAGCTTGCCTTCGTAGACGGTCGCGTCCCAGGCGCCGCCGCGCGGCAGCCACGGCGCTCCGGCCGCCGCCGCCGTCTCGCCGACCCGTTCCGCGAGAGCGTCCGGATAGAGTTGGGTCAGCAGCGGCACGCCTTTCTTGGCGATCCCGGCTTTCTCCGCCGCGATGCCTTCGATCCGGTCGCCCAAAAAGGCCTGGTGATCGATCCCGAGCTGGGCGATCCCGCACGCTGCGGGGGCTTCGATGACATTGGTGGCGTCGAGCCTGCCGCCGAGACCGACCTCGACGATGCAGGCGTCGGCCGGGTTGCGCACGAAGGCCAGGAAGGCTGCGGCGGTGGTCGCCTCGAAGAAGCTCGGCTCGATCCCCTCGGCCGAATCCAGCACTTCGGCGAGCAGGGCGGCGAGCGCCTCGTCCTCGATCAGCGATCCGGCGACCCGGATGCGCTCGTTGAACCGGACCAGATGCGGGCTGGTATAGGCATGGACCTTGAGGCCCGCCGCCTCGATCGCCGCGCGAAGGAAGGCGCAGGTCGAGCCTTTGCCGTTGGTTCCGGCGACATGGAGGACCGGCGGAAGCGCGCTCTCCGGATTGCCGAGCCGGGCGAGCAACGCCGTGATCCGCTCCAGGCCCAATATGTCGGCGCCCGGCGACAGGAAGGCCAGCCGATCGAGCTGGCTCTGGACTCCCGGATGATCGGAGACTGCGCGGTCCACTTATCCCCCCTCCCGCTCGCGGGGTGCCGCGCGGCTGAGGCTTGCCCGGGGGGCAAGCCAGCGCGGCACGGTTAGGGGGTGGGCATAGCTGTCAGCGGAAACGGCGCGAGGGCGGGGAAGGGCGCCATTGCCCACCCCCCGGCCCCCTCCCGCGAGCGGGAGGGGGAGTAGGGTCACGCCGCCGCCTTCGTGTCAGGCGTCAGATAATCGACCAGCTTCGCCAGGGTCGCGCGCAAATCCTTCCTGTGCACCACCATGTCGACCATGCCGTGGTCGAGCAGATATTCGGCGCGCTGGAAGCCTTCCGGCAGTTTCTCGCGGATCGTCGATTCGATCACCCTCTGGCCGGCGAAGCCGATCAGTGCGCCGGGCTCGGCGATCTGGACGTCGCCGAGCATCGCATAGGAGGCGGTGACTCCCCCGGTCGTCGGATCGGTCAGGACGACGATGTAGGGCAGACCGGCTTCCTTCAGTTCGGCGATCGCGACCGTGGTGCGCGGCATCTGCATCAGCGAGAGGATGCCCTCCTGCATCCGCGCTCCGCCGGCGGCGGTGAAGATGATGTAGGGGCTTCGATTGGCGATCGCCGCCCGGACGCCGTCGAGGAAGGCGGCGCCGACCGCCTGGCCCATCGATCCGCCCATGAAGGCGAAATCCTGGACCGCGATCACCGCCCGCCGGCCCTCGATCATCCCGCGCGCGGTGATCAGGGCGTCGCCTTCGCCGGTCTCGGTCCGGGCGGCCTTCAGCCGCTCGGTGTAGCGCTTGGAATCGCGGAACTTGAGCGGGTCCTCGCGCACCTGCGGCTGCGGGAGAATGGTGTAGCCGGGGTCGAACAAAGCCTCGAACCGCTCGCGCGGGCCGATCCGGCCATGATGGTCGCAGCGCGGGCAGACCCAGTCATTCTCCTCATATTCCTTGGTGAAGATCATCGAGTTGCAGTGGCGGCACTTGTGCCACAGATTCTCGGGCGTCTCGCGCTTGGGCAGGAACGGGATGCTTTGGCGGACTCGGTTCAGCCAGCTCATGCGGCCACTCTCCTTCGGCGCGCCGGATAGGCCGGGCCGGATGCCTTTGTCCAGTTAGGCGGGGCCGCTGCGGCCGCTCAAGCGGTCGGCCAGCACGGCACCGAACAACAGCCATGCCGCGGGGCCGAATTGGGTTCGGAACACATGTTCCGCCGTCGCGAAATAATAGAAGTCGCTGGTCAGGAACGATACGAACCGCGCGGTGCCGGCAATCAGCATCACGATGGACGCGGCGAAGAGCAGACGGGGGCAATAATGCATTGCCCGCGAGAAGCCCTGCCGGAACGGCTTCATTATTCGCTATCGGAGCGGCTTCGAAGGCGATGGGTCAGGACTGCCCCGAACAGAAAATAGGCCGCGGGCCCGAGATAGCCGTAGAGAAAATTGTACATGCTGGAGTCCCATTCGAAGCCGGGTCCCAGGCTGAAGACAAGGCCCACCACGCCGGCAAGCAGCATCGCGATTGCACCCGCGAACATCAGCCGCGAACCGTGTCGCATGGTCCACAAGAAGCTGCGCTCGAACATCACCACTTCCTCGCCGCCGAGCTAGAGCGTCGCCTCGATCGCCCTTGCCGCCACATCCGGGTCCTTCGCCAAGGTGATCGGCCTTCCCACCACCAGGATCGAGGCTCCGGCGTCGAGCGCGGCACGGGGGGTCATCACCCGTTTCTGGTCGCCAGCCGGACCGTCCGCAGGGCGGACGCCGGGGACCACGAAGAAGCCGTCGGGCCACAATTTCTTCGCCGCCGCAACCTCGTTGCCGGAGCAGACCACTCCGTCGAGCCCGGCTTCGCGGGCGAGGACGGTCAGCCGTTCGACCTGCTCGTGGGCCGAGCCGTTGCAGCCGATCGTGTCGAGATCGTCGCCGTCGAGGCTGGTCAGCACCGTTACCGCGACCACCTTGGTTCCGCTCGGCGCCGCGGCCTTGGCGTCCTCCATCATCGCCCGGCCGCCGGCGGCGTGGACGGTGATGATCGCCGGCTCGAGCGGGCGGAGCGCCTGGATCGCCTTGCCGACCGTGTTGGGGATGTCGTGGAACTTGAGGTCGAGGAAGATCGGGAGGTCGAGCTCGGCCATCTCGCGCACTCCGGCGCGGCCGTTGGCGGAAAAGAATTCGAGTCCCAGCTTCAGCCCGCCGACATGGTTGCGTACGCGGGCCGCGATCGCCTTGGCCCGGTCGAGATCGGGCGTGTCGATCGCGACGAAGATCGGGCTGGTCATTCGTCCGCGCTCATCGACACGGGCGTGGGCGGCGGCACGGGCGGCCGGGGCGGCGCCGGAGAGGCGGGCGGACGGGGCGGGGCGATGCTGATCGTTCGCTCGAGCGGCTCGAACCGGCGCCGAAGCGACCACATCCGGGCGCGGTAGATGATGAAGGTCGGAAGGAATCCGACCAGGATCGCGAAGATCACGAGCACGGGCAGCTTCACGTCCGCCTCGAGGCCGCCCCACAATTTGAGCGTGACCGGCTGCCAGTTGGCCATCGCGAACAGGACCAGGATGACCGCGATCGCCACCCAGAACAGGGTCTTCAGGAACTGCATGTCCGCCTCCGGTTCGCTTATTGCCTTATGTCCCGGGCGGCGGCGGCGCAAGCTAGGGTGCGGACCCTACGAACCGCGGCCGGTCTCCCGGTCGAGCTGGTCGAACAATGCGCCGATCGCCTTGAGCCTCGGCCTTTCCTCATCGAGGATCGCCCGGAACGCCTCGCGCTTCAGGGTCGCCACCGTTCCGGGCGGCAAATGGGTCCCTTCGGGCAGCGCCGAGACAGTGATGTCGATCAGCCGGTCGGCGCCGTGAAGCCGCCCCCACAGATAATCGTTCTCGCGATAGGCGCGGCTGAAGAAGGCGCCGAAGCTGTTGAACTGGATTCCCTTGAGGGTCGCCGCCGCTCCGCCTTCGCGGATCGCGGTCGCATCCTCGGGCGAGATCCGGTCGACCTTGACCGGATCGAACTCGTCCAGGCCCTCGCCCTGAAGTAGAGGCAGAGTGGCGATGTCGTAGAAGGGGAAGCCGAGATAGGTGAGGATCAGCGCCCGCCGCTCGACCTTCGGGAAGGCGGCGAGACGCTGGGACAGGACGATGTCGGCATCCTCGTCGATCCGCCGCGCGTCGAGCACATCGGCAAGCAATTCCATCGCCGGGCCGGCATCCTGCTCGATCCCGGCCAGAGCATGAGCGAGCGGCGCGGTCGCCGCCTCGGGCCCGGGAGCAATGTTGTAGCGGCCGATCAAATCGTAGATCGCCTGGCGAAGCGGATCGACCGTCGCGGCCGGTACCGAACCGGCCTCGTCGATCTCGACAAGGCGCAGCGCCAGCGAGCGCAGGCGTCTGACCCGGAAAGACAGATCGAACTTGCGCAGGAACAGGATCACCTCCGGCCGGATCTTCTTCGCCGTCATCGCGTCCGGAGCTGCGAGGCCGTCCGCCCGGATCCGCCGCCACACCGCATGGCGGATCGGATCGCCGCCGCCGGAGAGGCGGCAAAGATGTTGTGCGATCTCCTCGGCGACCGTCGCCAGCTTGAGCTGGCCGTAGGCGGCATAAGCGTAGCCGGCCTCGCGGGCGGCCACGGTCTGCGCCTTGGCCCGCCAGGCCGACAGCCGGCCCGGATTGGGCCGGCCGAGCAGCAGGACCGATCCGAACGCTCGCTCGATCGCGGTCTCGACCTCGGGCTGCATCGCCTCGACGATCCGTCTCAGCCGCCTGATCCGCGACGAGCGGAGCTCGATCGCCTCGAGATTGTCGCGGATCGGCTGCTCGCGCGGAATGTCGGACAATGCGCCGAAGATGGTCGCGAAGAAGCCGGGCGGCTCGGTCTCGCCGCCGGCGCTGAGCCGGACCGCGCGGCTGCCCGGCTTGGGATCGATATAGACGAATCGGCGGTCGACCTCGCGGCGCACCGGGCGGCTTTGAAGCGCCCGGATCGCCGGCTGGAACGGCGCGTTGGCGAGCACGGATCCGTCGATCAGCACCGCATTGTCGGCGTCGCCGATCGCCGACTGGCGGGGGAGGGCGGTTTCGAGGAAGGCCGAGCGCCCCGGCCACGGCCTCTTCCTCTCGGCCAGAACTTTGTCGAGCTCGCCGACCTGGAAGGGCGGGAACGCGCCGGGGAAGCTGGCTGTCGCCCGGGCGGCGAAGGCAAGCTCGGGCGCATCGGCCAGCCGCCGCCGCTCGCCGCCCGGATCGCGGAACGAGAGAGCGAGGCGATGCTCGGTCTCCTTCACCTCGGCCGGGCTGTGGAGCTTGAGCCGCTCGGGATAGCCGCGGAAATCGGTGACGGTCACGAACAGGTCGAGCGGCTGATAGTCGGGCAAAAGGGCCGGGCCGACCGGCCCTTTGGCCATCGCGTCGAACGCGTCGAGCAGAAGGCGGGTGAAACCGGCGCCGCTGAACGGCGGAGCGAACCAGCGCGCCCGGACGAAATTGGCGAGCTTGGCGCGGATTTCGGCGCGATGGTCGGAATCGACAGTCCGCTCCACCGTTCCGCCGGTCTTGCCGGCGACGAACCAGGCGAAGGGCATTGCGGCCGCGGCCTTGGCCCAGCGCGAGACCGCGCTCACCTCGGGATCGATAAGCCGGTCGACGTCGGCCGTCTCGAGCCACAAATCGGTCAGCGGATCGAGCGACTGGCCGGTCGAGATCGCCTCGGCGAGGAAGATGGCGTTGATTCCGCCGGCGCTCGCTCCGGTCAATATGTCGACCAGCACCCTGAGCTCGAGGCCGCATTCGTCCGCGATCGAATCGAGCAGCCGGCAATAGACGGACGCGGTGCCCTCGCCCGCGGGCTCGCCGGCATGGAAATCTCGGCTCGCCCGGGCCAGCCGCCACACTTCCTTGGTGATCCCGTGCATGTAGACGGCGAGCGAAATGCCGCCGTAGCAGATCAGGGCCAGCCGCAATTCCTTCTCGCGCATGAGTCGACCGTGGCAGGCGGCGCTGCCCATGTCGAGCGCATGCCGGGTTCCTCGGAACCTCTCCCGAAAAGGTCGACTCGCCGTCTTTTTGATACGCACTGCCGTAACGATCGGGACTCTCGTAACCGGTCGGGGCTAGGGGGTCGGCATCGGAGGCAGCGGGGCAGTTTTCCCAATGATCAGGCGTTTGCGCAGGAACGGCGCTCATCGATTCATGGCGATCGCGCTCATCGCGTTCATGTCTTCCGGCCCGTCCTACGCGTCACCCCAGGCGGACCCGGTTTCGGATCAGAGCCCGGCGGCGGACGAGAGCGGCAAGATCGCGCTCAGCGACCGGATCCTCGAAATCCAGGAATCGGTCGGCGACATGGAGGATCCGGTCCTCCACGACAGCTACGAGACGATCGGCCAGGGCGAGGCGAGCTATTACGGCCGCGAACTGGCCGGCAACCGCACCGCCAGCGGCGAGCGGTTCAATCCGGGCGATCTGACCGCCGCCCACCGAAGCCTGCCGATGGGCACCAGGCTTCGGGTCACCAACATCGCCAACGGCATGAGCGTGATCGTCCGGGTCAACGATCGCGGCCCGTTCGTCCGAAGCCGGATCATCGACGTGTCGCTCGAGGCCGCCCGCCAGATCCGGATGGTCGGCACGGGCAAGGCGCAGGTCAGGCTGGAAATCCTCCGCACGACCGCCTGACGGAGCTTGAGGCGGGCAATTATTCCAGCCCGCCCTTCACAACTGTATTAGCCGTCTATATGACCCGCCGCATCCATTCATTCGGCGGGGATTTTTCAGGCATGATCAAGCACATACTTCTTTGCGGCGCGGCTTCGCTCGGGCTCGCCTCGTTCGCTCTTCCGGCCTGGTCGAAGCAGCCGCCGGCACCGCGCGCCACTGCCGCGTCTCGGACAGCGGCATCGCACAAGCCGCAGATCGGGACCTGGGGCTTCGACATGGCCGGGATGGACCGGAGCGTGAATCCGGGGGACAATTTCTTCGATTTCGCCAACGGCAACTGGGCGCGGACCACCGAGATTCCGGCCGACCGGTCGAGCTGGGGCGGATTCGGGGTGCTCGTCGACCTGTCCGACCAGCGCACCAAGGCGATCATCGAGGAAGCGGCGCGCTCCAACGGCGCCCCGGGCAGCAACGCCCGCAAGGTCGGCGACTTCTACGCCAGCTTCATGGACGAGGCGGCGATCGAGGCGAAAGGCACGGCGCCGCTGAGGCCGTTCCTCGATCAGGTCGCCGCGATCAGCAGCACCCGGGACCTCGCGCGCGCCTTCGGAGCGCTCGGCCAGTTCGGAGTCCAGGCGCCGATCGGCGGCGAGGTCGAGCAGGACCTCAAGAATAACAGCCGCTACGCCGTCTATGTCGGCCAGGGCGGCCTCGGCCTTCCCGACCGCGATTATTATCTCGACGATTCGAACCCCAAGTTCGTCGAGGCGCGCGCAAAGTATCGGCAGCATATCGCGACCATGCTCCGGCTGGCCGGAATCGCCGATCCCGACGGCAAGGCCCAGAGGATCTATGACCTCGAGCACAAGATCGCCCAGTCGCACTGGAGCCGGATCGAGCAGCGCCAGATCGAGAAGCTCTACAATCCGATGAGCCACGCCGAGATGGCGGCGAACATGCCGGGCTTCGACTGGAATACCTATCTCGAAGCCGCCGGCCTTGCCGGCGAGCCGACCATCATCGTCGCCAATCCGAGCGCCCTGACCGGCGCGGCGAAGCTGGTTCAGTCCGAGCCGCTCGACACCTGGAAGGATTATCTGACCTTCCGTGTCATCGCCGCTTCGGCGCCTTTGCTTCCCCGAGCCTTCGTCGAGGAAAGCTTCAACTTCAATGGCAAGACCCTGTCGGGCACGCCCCAGCTCAAGGACAGGTGGAAGCGCGGCACCGACCTGATCGGCCGGACGATGGGCGAGGCCGTCGGACAGCTCTACGTCGCCCGCTATTTCCCGCCGGCAGCCAAGGCCAAGGCCGACGAGCTGGTCCACAACCTCATCCGGGCGATGGACGCAAGGCTCGCCAATTTGGCCTGGATGACTCCCGAGACGAAGGCGAAGGCGCGCGCCAAGCTCGCCGCATTCACGCCCAAGATCGGCTATCCCGACAAATGGCGCGATTATTCGGCGCTCGAGATCCGGCCCGGCGACGCGCTCGGCAACGCGCTTCGCGCCGGCCAGTTCGAATATCGCCGCAACCTCGCCAAGCTCGGCAAGCCGATCGACCGGGGCGAATGGGGCATGTCGCCGCAGACGGTGAATGCCTACGCCAATCCGCTGCTCAACGAAGTGGTCTTCCCGGCCGCGATCCTTCAGCCGCCCTTCTTCGATCCCAATGCCGACGACGCGGTCAATTATGGCGGCATCGGCGCGGTGATCGGCCACGAGATCAGCCATCATTTCGACGATCAGGGCCGCAAGTTCGACGCCAGCGGCAACCTCGCCGACTGGTGGACCGAGCAGGACATCGCCCAGTTCAAGCGCTTCACCGACCAGCTCGGAGCGCAATATTCGGCATATGAGCCGCTGCCCGGCGCCCACATCAAGGGCGACCTGACGATGGGCGAGAATATCGCCGATCTCGCCGGCCTGACCATTGCCTACGACGCCTACAAGATGTCGCTGAAGGGCAGGCCGGCGCCGGTGATCGACGGATTCACCGGCGATCAGCGATTCTTCCTCGGCTACGGTCAGGTCTGGCGGACCAAATATCGCGATCAGCTGCTCCAGCAGCTGCTCACGGTCGATCCCCATTCGCCGGGCAATTTCCGTCCCCTGGTCGTCCGCAACTTCGATCCCTGGTACCAGGCGTTCAACGTTCGCGACGGAAAGCTCTATCTGCCTCCTGAACAGCGCGTCCGGATTTGGTAGTGGGTCTTCGGGCCGGCGGGAGACCGCCGGCCCGATTGTAATGCGCAGCCGGGAGCCGGAAGCTGACGAGACGGATCCTCTTGCTGCCTCTGGCCGGGCTGCTTCTCATCGCCCTGGTCTGGGCCGCGACCCATATTTCGGTACGCAAGCCGGCGCCCGAGCCGGCGATCGGGATCACCAACGACCAGCTCGCCGACATCGCCGACCGCCAGGACCCGGCCCGAAGCGACGTCGATTATGCCTTGATCGACCGGAGGCTGCAGGAGCTGATGCACCGCAAGTCGATGGTCGGGCTCGCGGTCGGGATCGTCGAGGGCGGCGAGATCCGCTTCCTGAAGGGCTATGGCGTGACCGTCGCCGGAGGATCCGACCCGGTCGGGACCAACACCGTGTTCCGCTGGGCCTCTTTGTCCAAGGGTGTCGCCGCCGACACGGTCGCGATGCTCGCCGGCGAGAACAGGCTCTCGCTCTACGAGCCGGTCGGCAAATATAGCGCGACCCTTCGCCTGCCGGGAGGCGACGAGGGCGTCGCCACCGTCTCGGACCTGCTCTCGCACCGGCTCGGCCTGTTCTCGCACGCCAACGATTCGAAGCTCGAGGACGGCATGGACCCGCGATTCCTTCGCCAGACCCTCGCCACCCTCCACGCGATCTGCCGGCCGGGCCAGTGCCACGCCTACCAGAACGTCGCCTATGACGCCGCCTCCGAAGTGGTCGAGAAGGTCACCGGCCGGCCCTATCGCGACGTCGTCCGCGACCGGCTGTTTCGTCCGCTCGGAATGACCAGCGCGACCATGACCCGCCAGGGCCTGATCACCGCGCCGAGCTGGGCCCGGCCCCATGCCGGCGGGCTTCCGCGGCCCGAGGACGTCGCGGAGGCTTATTACCGGGTCCCGGCGGCGGGCGGGGTCAACAGCTCGATCAAGGACCTCGCCATCTGGATGCAGGCGCAGATGGGTCTGAAGGGCGACGTCCTGACCCCCGACGTGCTCGCCGCGGTCCAGTCGCCGCGCGCAGTCACGCCGCAGGAGCTCGGCCGGATGCGCAAGTTTCGCGAGCGGGTGCGGACGGCGAGCTACGGACTCGGCTGGCGGATCTACGATTATGCCGGCCACAAGGTCGTCGCCCATCGCGGCGGAGTGCGCGGCTACCGCTCGCTGATCATGTTCGATCCGGTGAAGAAGAGCGGGGTCGTCGCCTTGTGGAACTCGTCGACCAACCAGCCGGGCGGGGTCGAGTTCGAGGTGATGGACATGATCTACCATCTGCCGCCCCGCGACTGGCTCGCGCTCGGCGGCGACCAATCCGGCGGCCCCGAGCCCGAGCCGGACGGGGCCGAGGGCAACCAGGCGGACGCCGGCTCGGTTTCGCATTAGGCGCCAACCTGTTCTGAAATACACCGTTCGGGCTGAGCCTGTCGAAGCCCATTTCTTGTTCTTGGCATGCAAGGGAAAGGGGAGGGCTTCGACATGCTCAGCCCGAACGGTTTCCTCTATCCCTGTAATTTCGCCGTAGCTTCAGCCACAATCGCCTCCGCCTTCGCGAAAAGCGCCGGATCCACCACCGCCCCCGAAGCACCCGCATTCTCCTCGAGCTGCTCGGGACGCGACGCGCCGACGATCGCCGAGGCGACGTTCGGCTCGCGAAGCACCCAGGCGAGAGCGAACTGGCCCATCGTCAGCCCGGCTTCGGCCGCGAGCGGCTTCAGCCGCTCGACCGCCTCGAGTATCTCGGGCTTCAATAGCCGGTCCATCCAGCCGCCCATTTCCTGGCTGGCCGCCCGGCTGTTTTGCGGCGGTGCGGCACCGGGCTTGTACTTGCCGGTGAGAACGCCCTGGGCGAGCGGCGACCAGACGATCTGCGAGATGCCCTTGGCGGCACAGAGCGGGATCACTTCCTTCTCGGGCGCACGCCACAGCAGCGAATATTGCGGCTGGCTCGAGACGAATTTCTCGACTCCGGGAATCGCCAGCGCCGCTTCGATCTTGTCGGCCTGCCATTCGGAGAAACCGATCCAGCGCGCCTTGCCGCTCCGAACCGCGTCGCTCAGCGCCTCCATCGTCTCCTCGAGCGGAGTCGTCTCGTCGTAGCGGTGGCATTGATAGAGATCGACGAAATCGGTGCGAAGCCGCTTCAGCGACGCATCGAGCTGCTTTTCCACCTGCGCCCGCGACAGTCCGAAGTCCTGCTCGGTCATCGGGAAATAGAGTTTGGTGGCGAGGATGTAGGAGTCGCGCGGCCGGCCGGCGAGCGCCTCGCCGAGAAAGGTCTCGGCGGCGCCCCGCCCGTAGATGTTGGCGGTGTCGATGAAATTGATCCCGAGCTCGAACGCCTTGTCGACGCAGGCGGCGGCCGAATCCCGTTCCACCCCGACTCCGTAGGTCAGCCACGATCCGAGCGAGATTTCCGAGACCTCGAGGTCGCTCGAGCCCAATTGCCGGTATTGCATTGCCGTCTCCGTCGATCGATCGAAGCCGCTGCTGCTCCAACCGCGGTTCGGACGCAAGCGTAGAGGGTTACGGGCCGCTTTGCCTTGCCCTCGTCGGCAGCACTGTTATAGGAGCCGCCGACCGGCGGCCCAGCGGGCGTGGCGGAACTGGTAGACGCGCCAGGTTTAGGTCCTGGTATCGAAAGATGTGGGGGTTCGAGTCCCTTCGCCCGCACCAGCTCCGCCCGGCCCGCTTCCATCAAGGGCCGCTCCATCCGCTACGAAGGTACGAACCCGACCCATGCAGACTGTCGAGACGTTGAACGAAGGCCTGAAGCGCGCCTACCGGATCACCATTTCCAAGAAGGATATCGAAGCCCGGGTGGACGGCGAGCTGAAGAAGGTCGCCCCGCAGATCCGCATGCCCGGCTTCCGTCCCGGCAAGGTGCCCGCCAATCTCGTGCGCAAGATGCACGGCCCGGCGCTCGAGCAGGAGGCGCTGAACAGCGCGGTCCAGGACGGTGTCCAGAAATTGATCAACGAGCAGAAATTGCGGCCCGCCATGCAGCCTTCGGTCGAGCTCGAGGAGGGCGGCCCCGGCGAGGACGCGGTGATCAAGGTCGAGCTCGAGACTCTCCCCGAGGTTCCCGAGCCCAGGCTCGACGGGCTGAAGCTGGAGCGGCTGACCGCCGAGCCGACCGACGCCGAGATCGATGCCGAAGTCGCACGGATCGCCGGCGGCCAGAAAAGCTTCGAGGCGGCTCCGGCCTCCTACGCGGCCCAGAAGGGCGATTTGGTCGTCATGGATTACGAAGGCAAGGTCGACGGCGAGCCGTTCGAGGGCGGCAAGGGCGAGGCGATGTCGGTCGAGCTCGGCTCGGGCCGCCTGATCCCCGGCTTCGAGGATCAATTGATCGGCGCGAAGGCCAATGATCAGAAGACGATAAACGTCACCTTTCCCGCCGACTATCCGACCGCTTACCTGAAGGGCCGGGCGGCTGTATTCGACGTGACGATCGGCGAGGTCCGCCGTCCCAAGGCAATGAAGGCCGATGACGGCTTCGCCCAGTCGATGGGCCTCGAAAGCCTCGCCCAGCTTCGCGAATTGCTCAAGGGCCAGATCGAGCAGGAGCTGAACGGCCTTACCCGCACCCATATGAAGCGCCGGCTGCTCGACCAGCTCGCCGCCGCCCACGATTTCGAGGTCCCGCCTTCGATGGTCGACGCCGAATTCGCCCAGATCTGGCGGCAGCTCGAGGAGGAAGCGCAGCGCGAGGACGATCCCGAGGCCGCGCGCAAGGAGATGGACTCCGAGCGCGACGACTATCGGGCGATCGCCGAGCGCCGCGTCCGGCTCGGCCTGCTGCTGTCCGACATCGGCCAGCGCAACGGCATCGACGTCAGCCAGAGCGAGATGAACCAGATCGTTACCCAGGCCGCCCAGCAATATCGGCCCGAGGACCGCCAGGCCTTCCTCGATTATGTCCAGAACACGCCGATGGCCGCGGCGCAGCTTCGGGCGCCTCTGTTCGAGGACAAGGTGGTCGATTTCCTGTTCGGAAAGGCCGAGATCAGCGACCGCAAGGTGAGCCGCGAGGCGCTCCAGGCCGAGATCGAGTCGACCGACACCGGCCATGTCCACGGCCCCGATTGCGACCACGATCATGGCCACGGCAAGAAGGCCAAAGCGGCGAAGCCGAAGAAGGCGAAGGCCGCCGAGGCCGCTCCGGCGGAGACCGAGGCGAAGCCGCCAAAGAAGGCTGCCGCGAAGAAGTCGGCGCCGGCGGACGAGGCCGCCGCGGCGAAGCCGGCCGGGAAGGCCGCTGCGAAAAAGAAGAAGGATTCCTAAACCGCTTCCCTGTCCCTAAGAGGGAAGGGGATGTGAAAAGGGGGCGGCGTGGATCGTTCGAAGCTTCGAATCGCGGTGCTGCTGCCTTGCTTCAACGAGGAAGCCGCGGTCGCCCGGACGGTGGCCGGCTTCCGCTCCGCGCTCCCCGCGGCGAAGATCTACGTCTACGACAATAATAGCAGCGACGGCACTGCGGCTGCCGCCGCCGCGGCCGGGGCGATCGTCCGCACCGAACGGATGCAGGGCAAGGGACATGTCGTCCGCCGGATGTTCGCCGACGTCGAGGCCGACATCTATGTGATGGCCGACGGCGACTCGACCTACGAGGCGGCGGCCGCTCCCGCTCTCGTGGAACGCCTGCTCGACGAGCGGCTCGACATGGTCGTCGGCGCCCGCCGCTCGGAGGTGGAGGAGGCCTATCGCCGCGGTCACCGCCTCGGCAACCGGGTGTTGACCGGGATCCTGGCGCGCCTGTTCGGCCGGACGTTCAGCGATATATTGTCCGGCTACCGGGTCTTCTCGAGGCGCTTCGTCAAATCCTTCCCGGCGCTGGCACGCGGCTTCGAGACCGAGACCGAGATCAGCGTCCATGCGCTCGAGCTGGCAATGCCGGTCGCGGAGATCGTCACCGCCTACGGCGCTCGGCCGGAAGGATCGGAATCGAAGCTCTCCACTTATCGCGACGGCTGGCGGATCATGAGCACGATCCTTCGCCTGTTCCGGATCGAGCGCCCGGTCCTGTTCTACGGCAGCTTCGCCGCCGCTCTGGGAGCGCTCGGCTTCGTCCTCGCCGTCCCGCTCGCCATCACCTACGCCGAGACCGGACTGGTGCCGCGCTTCCCGACGGCGATCCTGGTCACCGGACTGATGGTCGTCGCCTTTCTGAGCTTCGCCGCCGGCCTGATCCTCGACACCGTGGTGCGCGGCAGGCGCGAGGTTCGGCGGCTTTTCTATCTGAGTTTTCCCGGGCCCGGCGGCGAGGACGACTGAAGCGACCTGGTCAGCCTGGAATGCGTTCAGTGTCCGGTGCTCCTCCCGGCTGCTCGTCGTTGCTGGCTGAATCAAGTTCAGCATGACGGATTTCTCGCGAAAGCAGTGGCTTAAGGAATAATCCGCGAGAGCGCGCTAATCCGGGCCGAGCCACTGACTGTAACGGCTTTGCAACGATGGAGTTGAAATCGGCGGGCCGGCAGTCGGCCGCGTCGGATTCCGCTTTCCCCGACTCCGCAAACCGGGGTTAATCGCTGTCAGCCGCTCCGGCTGGTCGATCGAAGGGGAAAAAGATCATGAGCAAATCTTCACGCCTGGCCCGCTGGGGTTCCGCTTCACTGGCGATCATCGCCTGCTCACTGGCGAGCGTCCCGGCCTCCGCTCAGGACACGCCGCCACCCGATCAGCCCGCAACGCCGACCACGACGGCGCCCGTCCAGGGCGAGTCGAACATCGTCATCACCGGCTCGCGAATCCGCCGCGATCCGCTCGAGCAGGACCAGCCGGTCGTGTTCGTCGACCGCGAAGCGATGGACCGGACCGGCCTCAGCTCGGTCGCCGACGTCCTTCAGCGCCTGCCGAGCTCGGGCGGAGCGCTCAACAGCCGCTTCAACAATAGCGGCAATTTCGGCAATCCGCCCGACGGCGGCGGAGTCGGCGCCGGCGCGGCCGAGGTCGATCTCCGCTATCTCGGCTCGAAGCGCCTGCTCGTGCTCGTCGACGGCCTTCGCTACGTCAACGGCGCCTCGGCGAGCGGCGTCCCCGGCTCGACCGATCTCAACTCGATCCCGGAGAGCATGATCGAGCGGGTCGAGGTGCTTCAGGACGGAGCTTCGGCGATCTACGGCTCCGACGCCGTTGCCGGCGTCGTCAACATCATCTCCCGCAAGAATCAGAAGGGCATCCAGGCCTCGGCCCAGGTCGGCGTGTTCGGCCAGGGCGACGGCCTCACCCAGAATTACCAGCTGAGCTGGGGCAATGGCGGCGACGGCGCCACCCACCTCGTCGTCGGCGCCTCCTATGTGAAGCAGGACGGGGTCAGCTCCGGCGACCGCTCGATCTCGCTCTTCCCGACTCCGGGAACGACCGCCTGCGACGGGAGCTGCAGCTCCGGAACGCCCAAGGGCCGATTCATCGTGCTCGGCCAGGATTTGACCCTGATCGCGCCGGTCGTCGGACGTGCGCCGGTTCTCGCCGACTATCGGGCCTGGGCGGGCGCCTCGGACCGGTTCAACTTCGCGCCGTTCAACTTCATCCAGACCCCGAACGAACGCTATGGCGGATTCATCAACTTCACCCAGGATCTCGGCGGGGACGCGCATTTCGCTCTGAAGGCGCTCTACAACCGGCGCAACAGCTCGAACCAGGCGGCGCCTTTGCCATTGTTCGTCGGGCCCGATTCCGGCAACGGCAATCTGCTCGACAATATCACGATCGACGCCAGCAACCCGTTCAACCCGTTCGGCACATTGCGGTCGGGCCGCAATCTCGACGGAACTCCCAACGGCCAGGTCCCCAATTACGCCTTCATCGGCCGGCGCGTCGTCGAGGGCGGGCCCCGGCGCTACGACCAGGAAGTCGACACTTATTATTTCTCGGCCTCGCTCGACGGCTCGTTCAAGCTCGGCCAGGGCGACTGGTATTGGGATGTGAACGCCGTCTACGGCCGCAACAAGGCGGACCAGACGGTCCACGGCAATATCAACGCGGCCAATCTCGCCCGCGCGCTCGGGCCGGTCGCCGCCTGCACCGCGCCCTGCGTGCCGTTCAACATTTTCGGCGGCACCGGCTCGATCACTCAGCCGATGCTCGATTATGTCGGTTTCATCCAGCGCGACAGCAGCCGTCAGACGCTGTGGGACTTCAGCGCCAATCTGAGCGGAAACCTGTTCACTCTGCCCGGCGGCGAGGCCGGGATCGCGATCGGAGTCGAGCATCGCGACCAGTCCGGCCGGTTCGACCCGGATCCGATCGTCGCCGCGGGCCTGGGCTCCGACATTCCGGCGCTTCCGACCGCCGGCGACTATGACGTCGACGAGGCGTTCGCCGAGCTCCGCCTGCCATTGCTCAAGGATACGGCCTTCTTCCACCGGCTCGAACTGTCCGGAGCGGCGCGCTGGTCCAATTATTCGACCTCGGGCTCGACGACGACCTTCAAGGCCGGAATCAACTGGGAGCCGATCGAAGATCTGCTGTTCCGGGGCAGCTGGGCCGAAGGCTTCCGGGCTCCGAGCATCGGCGAATTGTTCGGAACTCCGTCGCGCTTCGACCAGGAGGTGGTCGATCCCTGCTCGGCGGTCGGCGGCCAGATCCCGGCCGCGGTCCGGACCAACTGCATCGCGCAGGGCGTGCCGGCCAACGGTTCCTACGTCCAGCTCAACGCCCAGCTCCCGGTCATCACCGGCGGCAACCCCAATCTCGACCCCGAGACTTCGGAAAGCTGGGTGGTCGGCGCGGTCTGGCGGCCGAGCTTCCTTCCGCGGATGACTCTCGAGGCGAATTATTTCAACTTCACCATCGACGGGGCGATCCAGGCGATCGACGCGGAGACCCTGCTCGGCCGCTGCGCCCAAAGCGCCGATGCATTGAGCTGCGCCGCGATCAGTCGAAGCGCGTCCGGCCAGGTCACCCAGATCCGCGGCCTTCTGCAGAACATCGCCAGCGTCAAGACCGACGGACTCGACGTCACCCTGAACTTCCGGACCGGCAAGGGCAGCGCCGGAACCTTCGGCCTGTTCTGGACCAACACCTTCCTGTTCAATTATCATGTGACCGTGCCCTCGACGGCCGGATTCACGGTGATCGAGCGCGAGGGAACCGAGCAGGGAAGCCCCGACCAGGCCTTCCCCAAGTACAAATCGACCGGGATCGTCGACTGGTCGCTCGGCGACGTCGGCGCCTCGCTGACGGGCCGTTACATCGGCAGCGTCGAGGAAGGGAACGGCAACAAGCTTCATTCCAGATTCTACACCGACATCCAGCTTCGCTGGACCCCGGGATTCTGGAACGAGCGCTTCAGCTTCGCGGTCGGCGCCAACAATGTCTTCAACGTCGGACCGCCGCCCTGCTTCACCTGCGGCCTCAACAATATGGACCCGACCACCTACGACGTGCCCGGCACCTTCTTCTACGGCCGCATTTCGGTGAAGTGGCAGTAAGGGATGAGGGGGCGGGGCGAGAAGCTCCGCCCTTTTCGTCACCCCAGCGCAGGCTGGGGTCCAAGCTGCGGTCGCATCCCCGCCTGACGAGTCGGTATGGACCCCAGCTTGCGCTGGGGTGACGGTTGGTGGAGGACATTCGAGTGCCCGCCTGCGGGGGCTTGAACCTTCCCGCGCCAAAGCCGATGTTGGCTCCCTGAGACAACAGGCAGGATCCCAATGAACGACCTCATCCGCGACACCCTCGTTCCGATCGTCATCGAGCAATCGAACCGGGGCGAGCGCAGCTTCGACATCTATTCGCGGCTGCTTCGCGAGCGGATCGTGTTCGTCACCGGCCAGGTCGAGGACCATATGGCCACATTGATCACCGCCCAATTGCTGTATTTGGAGAGCGAGAATCCAAAGAAGGATATCTTCATGTACATCAACTCGCCGGGCGGCGTGGTGACCGCCGGAATGGCGATCCACGACACGATGCAATATATCCGGCCGCGGGTCGGCACGGTCTGCATGGGCCAGGCCGCGTCGATGGGCGCCTTCCTCCTCGCCGCCGGCGAGCCCGGAATGCGGGTCGCTTTGACCAACGCCCGGATCATGGTCCACCAGCCCTCGGGCGGAGCCCAGGGCCAGGCCACCGACATCGAGATCCAGGCCAAGGAGATCCTCCGAATCCGCCACCGGATGAACGAATTGATGGCCAAATATACCGGCCAGACCCTCGAGGCGATCGAGAGCGCGGTCGAGCGCGACAAATTCTTCGGCGCCGACGAGGCCAAGGCCTTCGGCCTGGTCGACGAGGTGTTCGAGAAGCGCCCCGCCCCCGGCGAGGAGGAAGGCAGCCACCAGTCGGCGGCGGCTTGATTCCTCTCCCCCGCGAGGCGGAGAGGGCAGGGAGAGGGGGAGTCTCGAGGACCCTCTCGGACGCCGAAATTCCCTCGGACTCCCCCTCTCCCGGCCTCTCCCCTGAAGGGAAGAGGAGCGCGTTAATGATTAGGCCATTGTGATTGTGCGATAGTGCGGTCTAACATGGCCGGACGAAGGGAGCGCCGACGCGGCGCCCGCAAGGAAGACTATGACGAAGCTTAGCGGCAGCGATTCAAAGAGCACTCTCTACTGCTCGTTCTGCGGGAAATCGCAGCACGAAGTGCGGAAGCTCATCGCCGGACCGACCGTGTTCATCTGCGACGAATGCGTCGAATTGTGCAACGACATCATCCGCGAGGAGACCAAATCCTCGCTGGTCAAGACTCGCGACGGCGTTCCGACGCCGCTCGAGATCTGCAAGCATCTCGACGATTATGTGATCGGCCAGAGCCACGCCAAGCGGGTCCTCTCGGTGGCCGTCCACAATCATTACAAGCGGCTCGCCCACGGCTCGAAGGGCGGCGAGGTCGAGCTCTCCAAGTCGAACATATTGCTGGTCGGCCCGACCGGCTGCGGCAAGACCCTGCTCGCCCAGACCCTTGCTCGGCTGCTCGATGTGCCGTTCACCATGGCCGACGCGACCACGCTCACGGAGGCCGGTTATGTCGGCGAGGACGTCGAGAACATCATCCTGAAACTGCTCCAGGCCAGCGATTACAATGTCGAGCGGGCCCAGCGCGGGATCGTCTATATCGACGAGATCGACAAGATCAGCCGCAAGTCCGACAATCCCTCGATCACCCGCGACGTGTCGGGCGAGGGCGTCCAGCAGGCTCTGCTGAAGCTGATGGAGGGCACCACCGCTTCGGTCCCGCCGCAGGGCGGCCGCAAGCATCCGCAGCAGGAATTCCTGCAGGTCGATACGACCAACATATTGTTCATCTGCGGCGGCGCCTTCGCCGGCCTGGAGAAGATCATCGCCGACCGCCTCCAGGGCAAGTCGATCGGCTTCGGCGCCTATGTCGCCGCGCCGGAGGAGCGTCGGACCGGCGAGATCCTCCGCCAGGGCGAGCCGGACGATCTTCTGAAGTTCGGCCTGATCCCCGAATTCGTCGGCCGGCTGCCGGTGATAGCCACTCTGGAGGACCTCGACGAGGACGCGCTCGTCAAGATCCTCAAGGAGCCGAAGAACGCTCTGATCAAGCAATACGGCAAATTGTTCGACATGGAGGACGTGAAGCTGAGCTTCACCGACGACGCTCTCGTCGCGGTCGCCAAGAAGGCGATCGAGCGCAAGACCGGCGCGCGCGGCCTCCGCTCTATCCTCGAGAACATATTGCTCGACACCATGTTCGACCTGCCCTCGATGGACGGCGTCGACGAGGTGATGATCGACAAGGACGTGGTCGAGGGCCGCAAGGACCCGATCCGCGTCTATGCCGAGAAGGAAAAGACCGGCGACGCCGCCTGATGCGGCCGCTGACCGCCTTTTTCTCCGCTCTGCTGCTCGGCCTGGCCGCGCCTTCCGCGGCGGTCGCCCAGAACGCCACGCCGGACATGTCGCCGCTCGCCCAGTCCGGGGTGGTCTTCCCGGAGCGGCTCGGCAATTTCGTCAGGGTCGCGATCAGCTCGGTCGGGGAAGGCCGGATCGGTGGATCCTACACCCTCTCGCCGGGGGGTCCGGGAAGCCCGGTGGCCGATATCTTCCTTGCTAGGGTCAGCGATCCGCTGGCGGAGGAGCTCGAGCGCACCGAGCAGCTGGTCGGTGCCAATTTCCAGGATCTGAAGCGGGTCCGCGAGCTCCGAGCGCCGAGAGGGGCGCCGGGCGCGGTCGGGCGGCTGTGGAGCGGCTCGATCCGCGGCAACCGGGTCCTGACCGGAATAATGCTCTATCATCGCGACGGCTGGCGGATCAAAGTCCGCGCGACCGTCGACGCCGCCGGCGGCGAAGGCGCCTGGGCGGAGGTCGAGAAGATGATGGACGCCTTCGACTGGAACGGGCCGGGCACCTGACAGACCTTCGACCGGTTGGCATTGGATCGGCTGGACACCAATCTTGTTCACCCAGCCGGGCCGAGCGCTTCCACTCGATAGTCGGCTCCATCCGTCGGTGCCTGCGCCCCATAGGGATAGGAGGAGCCCTCCGCCCGCAGCGGCGCGAGGCAGATCATCGCGCCGATCGTGAGCACCTGCAATATGGACGGCCAGGCTGAAGCCGGAGGCCTCGGCTTGGAGTCGCCGACCAGGATCGCGACCAGTCTGGTCTCCAGGTCTCGGCCGCCCGCCATTCCGATCGCGCCCAATGGCACTGCTCCGCCGCCACCCGAAGCGTCGCGCGCGGCGTCGAGCAATGCGCGTCCATAGCTCGACGGAGAAGCACCGGCGGCCAGGACGAGATCGTCGCAGGCGCGTTCCGATTCGAATGCGATCCTCGAGGCGATCCGCCAAGCCAGCGGGTTGAACCAGAGCAGGGCCCGCGCCAGCCCGGCAAGCAGCAGGATTCCGGAATCCCCCCGCGCGACATGGGCCATTTCGTGCATCATCGTCATGTTCAGACGCTCGGCCGGCCAGCGTGCGGCATCCCTCGGGATCAGGATGATCGGCCGGAGCCAGCCGAAGGTCATCGGCATCGGCCCCGGCGCCGCTCCGATCGCCACCCTCCGCGTGACACCCATCCGGCAAGCCGAGTCGCGGCAGGCCTCGATCAGGCGGGGATCGTCTACCGGCAGCGTTGAGCGCCGGAGCCTCGCCAGCCTGATCTGGGCAAAGCCGAGCATGACGAGAAGAAGGCTGGCCGGTCCGAGCCACAGGAAGACCAGCAGGTTGAGGCCGAGGCCGGCACGCTGCGCCGCGACGAAATCGAGGTGGAGCTGAGGCATGGCCATTGACAAGGGAAGCATCGCCACCGCCGCGGCCAAGCCCAAAGCGCCGATCTTGTGGCGTGTCACCGCCGGCGCCGAGCGACTCAGGGCGATCGCCGCGGTCGTCAGAGCGAGCAGGAGGGCCGACTTCAGCGCATAAGCGAGCAGGAGCTGGATCATCGCTTCGCCTCCCGCGCTTCATGATCGTCGAGCAGGCGTTGCAGCCGGTCGATCTCATCCTTGCTCAGATCGACCGATGGCGCGCCGAGCAATGCGCTCATCGCCTGAGCGGCGGAGCCGCCGAAGAAGGTCTGGACGACATGGGCGAGCATCGACTCGCCGGCCGAATCCCTCGCGAGCGTGGGGCGATAGATGTAGCGCGCGCCGTCCTTGCCGATGGCGAGCCGGCCCTTTTCCGCCAGGATCCTGAGCAGGCCGCGAACCGTCGTGTAGGTGGGAGCGTCCTCCATCTCGGCGTGGATCTCGGCCGCCGTGGCGGAGCCGCGCCGATAGACGATGTCCATGATCTGCCGCTCGCGGCGGGAGGCCGAGGCGAGCGGGGAAGAGGGTTTCCGGCGGCGGCTTGACTCCATGTCAATTTATTGACACCTGTGAAGCGACCCGTCAAGCAGGAGAAGGCAGATGCGGCAGCCGGCAAGTCCAATGATCGCGGCTTTGGCCTTGGCGGCGCTAGCTTCGTGCGCGCCTGCGGGCCGGGCCCGACCCCCCGGTTCGGTGGCAATGAGCCCCGAGCAGGTCGTGGCCGGCCGGCAGGCCGCCTTCCGCCTCTCGGCCTCGACCTTCCAGCTGGTGCGCACCGCCGCCGAGAAAGGCGCCGACCTCAGGCTGCTCGGCTCGCAGGCCCGGAACCTGTCGCAATGGGCCCACGCGCTGCCCGGAATGTTTCCGGAAGGAACCGGCCCCGGCGTCGCCGGCACCCGGGCACGGGCCGAAATCTGGTCGAACCGCGCCGATTTCGAGCAGAAGGCCGGCGAATATGCGGCCGCGGCGACCCGGCTCGCCGAGCTGGCCCAGACCGGCGACATCCAGCAGGCGGGGCCGCAATGGGATGCGACCCGGGCGACCTGCACGGCCTGCCATCAAAAGTATCGCAACGGGCCCGCGCCCGGATCGCCTTTCTGACAATCGATCGGGCGGCAGAGGCGGCGGCCGCCATTCGCGCCCTCCTCGAGGAAATCTGGCCGGCTGGGCCTCCTAGCCCCGCCGTCGCGGCCGTCGCCGTCACCGCGACGGAGGTGCCGCTCCTTCACGTCGCCGGCGAGGCGAACCCGGTCCGGGATGCCGATCCCGACACGCTCTTCTATCTGGCGTCCCAGACCAAATCCTATGTCGGACTGCTCGCCGCCATCCTCGATTCGGACGGGCGTCTCCCGCTTCGAGCGACGCTCGCGGACGTCTGGCCCGACCTCGTCCTGCCCGGTCCCGTGCCCCCATCGGAGGTCAGGATGCTGGATCTGCTCACCCATCGGCTCCCGCTGCGCAACGATGCGCTCGTCGACCGCACATCCTGGCACGAGGCGGTGGCCGCCTCGGAGTATCCGCGCATCCTCGCCGGCTCGACGCCGCGCCCGTTCGCGTACGAATATGACAATCTCGGCTATCTGACCTGGGCCGCCTGTCTCGAGACGGTCACCGGAGCGGCCTGGGCCGACTGGCTCGACAGGCTCCTGATCGCGCCGCTCGGCCTCAGCCGGACGTCGGCGCGGACCTCGCGTTTCGCGCCGGAGGAGATTGCATGGCGCTACCGGTGGGAAGGGGAGGCGTGGACTCCGAAGCCGCCCAAGTCCGACGCGCTGATGCACGCGGCCGGCGGCCTGATGAGTTCGGCCCAGGACGTCGCCGCTTGGCTTCAGGCCAATCTGCGCGGTGAAGCGCCGGGCATCGCTCGGTCGGCTTTCGCGACGGCGCAGAGGCCGCACGTCGCCGCTGCGGCCGTCGAAGGACCCTTCTCATGGGGCGGCTACGCGCTGGGCTGGCAGGTCGGCCATGTCGGCGAAGTGCCGATCCTCGGCCACAGGGGCGGCTATGAAGGGGCGCGGTCCATCGCCATCGTCTCGCCCGTTCTTGGCGCGGGCTTTGCGCTCTGCGTAAATGCGGATTTCGAGACCAGAGACCTGCTCACCCGGCTCGCCGCCGCCTTCTTCGCTTCGTTAGCGGACGGCCTCCCGGACGGATGTGCTCAAGCGCCGGCCGGCGCGCGCCGCGCCGCCGGCCTCCACATCAGCGCCACATAGACTCCCAGCGCCACGAACAGCCCTATGAACCAGGCATAAGCATAGGCCGCCGCCCAGCCGGTGCCGATCCACTGGAAAAAGTCCGGCGCCGCGGTCTTCAGGAAACCGGGCAGGTTCGGAAGCACCCCGGCCACGAAGGCGATCAGGGCGGCCGGGTTCCAGCCTTTTCGGTATGAATAGCGGCCCTCGGCCTCATAGAGCGCCTCGATGTCGAGCCGCGTGCGGCGGATCAGCCAGTAATCCGCGATCATGATCCCGGCGATCGGGCCGAGCAGCGCGCTGTAGCCGGCGAGCCAGACGAAGATGTAGCCGCCGGTCGTCGCCAGAAGCTTCCAGGGCATGATCAATATGCCGATGATCGCGGTGATCGTTCCGCCGGTCCGGTAGGAGATCCTGGACGGCCACAGCGAGGAGAAATCATAAGCGGCGGAGACAAGGTTGGCGGCGATGTTGCACGAGATCGTGTCGATCGAGATGATGATGAGGCCGAGCAGCACGAAAGGCCCGGCGAGAGTCCCGGCGAGCTCGACCGGGTCCCAGATTGCGCGGCCGTAGATCACCACCGTCGCCGAGGTGGTGATCACGCTGGCGAGCGCGATCAGGCCCATCATCGGCGGAAGGCCGACCGACTGGCCGACCATCTGGTCCCTCTGGCTTCGCGCGAATCGCGTGAAATCGGGGATGTTGAGAGCAAGCGTCGCCCAGTAACCGATCATCGCGGTCAGGGCCGGCCAGAAGACCGGCCAGAACTGGCCGGCCCTGGCGCCGCCGCGGACGAAGGCGGACGGGGCGGCGAAGATCGGCCCGACCCCGCCGGCGCGGTCGATCGCCCACCAGACCAGGGCTGCGCAAACAAGGATCTTGAGCGGCGCGGTCCAGGTCTCGAGCCGCCTGATCGTCGTCAGCCCCTTGCGGACGAAGAAGAGTTGAAGCGCCCAGAAGGCCAGGAAGGCGAGCAGCTGGCCGAGTCCGACGTCGAGCAAGGGGAGGGGAGCACCGCGCAGGTCTGATCCCATGAAGATCCCGAGCAAAGTGAGCAGCGCCGAGCCGCCGATCCAGGTCTGGATGCCGTACCAGCCGCATGCCACCAAAGCCCGGGCCAGAGCGGGCAGCCGGGCCCCGATCGTTCCGAACGAGCATCGGACGAGAACCGCATAAGGCACTCCGTGCCGGGCGCCGGCATGGCCGATCAGCAGGATCGGGATGAGAACGATCAGATTGCCGGCGAGGACGGTGAGCGCGGCCTGGCCCGCCGACATGCCTTGCTCGACCAGCCCCGCCGCAAGCATCCAGCCCGGCACCGCGACGATCATTCCGATCCACAGCGAGGCATAATGATACCAGGCCCAGGTCCGCTGGTCCGGCCCGGTCGGCGCGAGATCGGGATTCCAGAGCATGTTGGAGTCGCGGTTCACGAAGCTTCCCCCCGGAAGGTGAGGGGAGAGTGTGTTTGGTTATCGGAGTGCCCGCAATCCCTTTCGTCATCGCAGCGCAGGCTGGGATCCATGGTGCTTCTACATAGAAATTGAGAAATCGGATTGGACCCCAGCCTGCGCCGGGGTGACGGTCAGCGCATATTGGCGACGTTGTAGCGGTGCACTTCGTCCTGGGTCAGGCAGCGGCGCGTCGACCCGCTGCCGTCCGCCGAGACCGCGCTCTGGCGGTACATCACTTCGGTCAGGAGCTTGCGCGACACGCCCATGCGGATCAGGAAATCATTGTCCTCGCTGGCGAGCAGAGCCGAATCCTGCTCGATCTCGCCGATCAGCCCGACCGTATTGTCGGTTCCACGAAGCACCTCGGCCTCGATCGACTGGCGGTCGCCGGTATGGGTGAACATGTGGACGATGAACAGGCCGCCGGGATCGACCACCCGGATCGGGCCTCCCATGAACAGGAAATTGCACGCCGAGAAGCACGCCCAGCCGGCCGGGATCCGGGTCGGGATGCCCAGCTTGCGGATCGCCATTCCCGCCTGGTTACCGATCCGGGCATTGCCGCCGGGCGAGCGAAGCCAGATTTCGTCGACCGGTTTGTTGCTCTCGAGAGCGGCGTTGAGGCGGGGGATGAGATTGTCGTCGATCGCGCCTTCGGCGGCGAGCACCTTCTTGCCGCCAACCTCGCGGACGCTGAACCGCATCGGCTGGGTGCCGCCCCAGTTCGGCGCCTCCGGACAGGTCGGGTTGCGCGCGTCGATCTTGGCGATCGCGCCGGCCGGCAGCGACAGCGCGGCAAGGACGGCTAGGATCCGTCCGATCATGATCTCAGGCCGCGAGCGTATAGCCGCTCGCTCCCGGCGCCCGGCACATCGTCTTGGAAACCGTGGTCTCCTCGCCATTGACGATGACGACGTCGTTGACCGTCATGCAGCTGGCGCCGTCGCTGCGATTGTTCTGGGCGATCACCGTCGAGCTGCCCGACACGTCCTGCCTGGTATCGCTTGTCCAGCTCGAGCTGGTCCCCACTCCGCCGCGGGTCGCCTCGTTGGTCGCGGTGGCGGCCTGGACCTGCTCCTTGCAATTGAGCTTCGCCGCGATCGCATCGGTGAGCAGCGACGATACCGGGATTGCGACGCCGGCGATTCCCGAGGGCACGCCCATTGCGCCGAGCCCCCGACCGGCGAGGTTGCCGGCGAGCGAACGCATGAAACCGCCGCCGCCGCTCTTTTTCGGTTTGTCGCATCTCTGGCCGGGCTGGTTGGGATCGTTCTTGCGCGCCTCTGCGGGCTGAGCAGCGAGGAAGAAGAGTGGAACAAGGGCAAGCAGCAAGCGGTACATCGGACTAACCCCTTAATTGCGTTGCAAATGGTAGGCTTCGACCCGGGGAGGGTCAATCGCCGCGCCGGGCCGGACCCGTCCGCATTGATGCGGGACCGCTCCGCACCATATAAGGAAGAAATGGCCTCAATGGCCGAGTGGAGTGCCAATGACCGAATCTTATCCAGTCCTTCCTCTTCGCGACATCGTCGTCTTCCCGCAGATGATCGTGCCCTTGTTCGTCGGGCGCGACAAATCGGTGGCGGCGCTGGAAAGCGCGATGGCCGCGGACAAGTCCATCTTCCTGGTCTCGCAGCTCGATCCGGCCGAGGACGATCCCGATCGCGACGCCCTCTATGATCTCGGAGTCGTCGCCACCGTCCTCCAGCTGCTGAAGCTGCCCGACGGCACCGTCCGGGTCCTGGTGGAAGGCCAGCGCCGGGCCACGCTGACTGCCTTGGTCGAGCAGGGCCAGCACCTCGTCGCCCAAGTCGAACCGGTCGAGCATGACGAGCCGGCCGGCACCGAGGTGTCGGCGCTGATGCGTTCGGTCGTCGAGCAGTTCGAGAATTATTCGAAATTGAACAGGAAGCTCCCGGCCGAGACCGCGGTCCAGCTCGGGCAGATCGAGGAAGCCTCGAAGCTCGCCGACGCGGTCGCCGCCAACATCAACATCAAGGTCTCAGACAAGCAGGCTCTGCTCGCCGAATTGAACCCGGTGCGCCGGCTCGAAATGGCCTTCGCCTTCATGGAGGGCGAATTGGGAGTGCTCCAGGTCGAGAAGAAGATCCGCTCGCGCGTCAAGCGCCAGATGGAGAAAACCCAGCGCGAATATTATCTCAACGAGCAGCTCAAGGCGATCCAGCGGGAGCTCGGCAATGAGGGCGAGGAAGGCGAGGGCGACGAGCTCGCCGAGCTGACCCGCAAGGTCGCCAAGACCAAGCTCAGCAAGGAGGCCCGATCAAAGGCCACGTCCGAGCTCAAGAAATTGAAGGCGATGGCGCCGATGTCGGCCGAGGCGACCGTCTCGCGCAACTATCTCGATGTCCTGCTCGGCCTGCCCTGGGGCAAGAAGTCCAAGGTCAAGAAGGATATCGGCGAGGCCCAGACCATCCTCGACGAGGACCATTATGGGCTCGAGAAGGTCAAAGACCGGATTGTCGAATATCTCGCAGTCCAGGCCCGGACCAACAAATTGAAGGGCCCGATCCTCTGTCTGGTCGGCCCGCCGGGAGTCGGCAAGACTTCGCTTGGCCGCTCGATTGCCCGGGCGACCGGCCGCGAGTTCGTCCGCCAGTCATTGGGCGGAGTCCGCGACGAGGCCGAGATTCGCGGTCACCGCCGAACCTATATCGGCTCGCTGCCCGGCAAGATCGTCTCGAACCTCAGGAAGGCCGGGACGTCCAACCCGCTGTTCCTGCTCGACGAGATCGACAAGCTCGGCCAGGATTTCCGCGGCGACCCGGCCTCGGCTTTGCTCGAGGTCCTCGATCCCGAGCAGAACAACAAGTTCCAGGACCATTATCTCGAGATCGACTACGATCTTTCCGACGTCATGTTCGTCACCACCGCCAACACGATGGACATGCCGCAGCCGCTGATGGACCGGATGGAGATCATCCGCCTCGAAGGCTATACCGAGGACGAGAAGGTCGAGATCGCGATCCGCCATCTCATCCCCAAGCAGATCGAATCGCACGGCCTCAAGGACGGCGAGATGGTCTTCACCGAGTCGGGGCTTCGGGCGCTGATCCGCCATTACACCCGCGAGGCCGGGGTGCGGACGCTCGAGCGCGAGATCGCCAAGGTCGCCCGCAAGGCGCTTCGCCGGATCCTCGAAGGCAAGACCGAGCGGGTCGAGCTGACCGAGGAGAATGTCGCCGACTTCTCCGGAGTCCGGAAATTCCGTCACGGCATGGGCGAGGAGGAGGACCAGATCGGCGCGGTCACCGGCCTTGCCTGGACCGAGGTAGGCGGCGAATTGCTGACCATCGAGGCGGTGACGGTGCCCGGCAAGGGCGAGATCAGGACCACCGGCAAGCTCGGCGACGTCATGCAGGAGTCGATCCAGGCGGCATTCTCCTTCGTCAAGGCGCGAAGCCCGAGCTATGGGGTCAAGCCGAGCATTTTCGGGCGCAAGAATATCCACGTCCATCTGCCCGAGGGCGCTGTTCCGAAGGACGGCCCCTCGGCCGGTGTCGGCATGGTCACCGCGATCATCTCGACCCTGACCGGAATCCCGGTCCGCCGCGACGTCGCGATGACCGGCGAGGTGACCCTGCGTGGTCGGGTCCTGCCGATCGGCGGGCTCAAGGAGAAATTGCTCGCGGCGCTTCGCGGCGGAATCACCAAGGTTCTGATCCCGGCCGAGAACGAGAAGGATCTTGCCGAGATTCCGGCGACGATCCGCGACGGCCTCGAGATCGTCCCGGTCAGCCATGTCGACGAGGTGCTCGGCCACGCCCTGGCGACTCCGGTTGAGCCGATCGACTGGACCGAGGCCGACGATCTCGCCGCGGTGCCGGCCCCTGAGCTGGCGGCGGCGCCCGAAGATGGGTCTTCTGTCTCGATCCGGCACTGATCGGGCCCGCATGTGATCGGAAGGCGCTGTTTACTCGGGAAAACAGCGCTTTCCTTTTGACTCGAAGCGGCGTCCTGCCCTTAGATGCGGTCCGGCTGCGGCCGCGAGTCTATCGGGAAACAGGGGTTCGGGAGACATGAACAAGCAGGAGCTTATCGGCAACGTCGCCGAGACCACCGGTCTCAGCAGAAGCGATGCGAGCCGGGCTGTGGAGGGGGTGTTCGACGCGATCACGGGGGCGCTGAAGCGCGGCGACGAAGTCCGTCTGGTCGGTTTCGGGACGTTCTGTACCTCGAGGCGCAAGGCCAGCACCGGCCGCAACCCCCGGACCGGCGAGCCGATGCAGATCAAGGAATCGACCCAGCCCAAGTTCAAGGCCGGCAAGGGCCTCAAGGATTCGGTCAGCCGCTAGGTCTTTCCCTTTCAAGGGATGGGCATACGCTGGACAGTCCCGGAGGCCGCGATTAAGGCACGCACCGAACCGGGCGGCCGATGCGCCGCCCTTGGTCCGTCGGGGCGTGGGCGTGTAGCTCAGTGGTAGAGCACACCCTTCACACGGGTGGGGTCGCAAGTTCAATCCTTGCCACGCCCACCACGCCCTCGCTAGCTACGCCGACGCGCTTTCAAGCGAATCCGCTAGGGCTCTGACTCAAGTCGGAGACGGTTACTGAACCGATCGGTGGGCGCCATCGCCTATCATCGAAAAGGGAGCCCAAGCACTAGGATGCGCCCAAGTGTCGTTCGACCCATCATGCGATCTATCTTCCCGAATCTCCTGCATCGCCCTCTGAAGAGCTTCCGCCCGGCTCAGTTGCTTATTGTCTCGAAGCAGGATGATTGTACGGACGGTGAGGCGGGCCGCCACATCATCGCGGACCGGCCAGTGGGAAACGAGCAGATTTCGTCCTCCCGCATAGAAGAAGGCTCGGGCAAGTCCCGATAATCCCGGAGCACCCTGTGATCCATCTCCTGCGGCAGTATTGCAGGCCGACAAAATGACCCAATCCGCGTCTAGTCGCAAACCCGCTACCTCCGATGCTGTTAGAAATCCGTCATCATCCTCGGTAGCGCGTTCGGGCGGGGTAAAAACGAGGCCGGGTTGAGCTGCGCCCCGAAGTTCGCCAGCCATTAGCCCATGCGTCGCCAATGCCAGTATGTTCGTGCGCGATAGATCCATGGTTCTTAGCCGTCCCTCCGTCGCTCGCTCTCCGAGGAATACCGATCTCGCGGGCGCCCCCAATGCCCGACGCATATTGTCTAATTCCATTGCCGTGCCAGGGAGACGACTGAGACGTCGGATCTGACTGATGTCTACCACGCTCGAGCCTGAGCGAGTTCTGCTCCAGGAGAATTTCTCGGCTGTTGCTGTGTTGCTTCGGTCTCGACCACGCTGCATCGCACGACCCTGTAGAATTGGATCACCAAAGCCGATGAAGCTGAATGGAGAGCGTCCATTTCGGCGCTCACGTCCTACGAAACTGCGTAGGAATTGAAGAGACTGAATCGAAGGAATTTGAATCAGGGCATGCGCGTCCGCAAACCAAGAGGTCGATCGCAGAGCCTGTGCGTCGTCATCGGCTCCCTGGGGTTCCGCGGTAACCAGTATCCCAAATGGAAAGCTAGTGAGTGAACCTCCCCCAGCGACGAATACGTGTCGTTTGCCTTGGAGGACTGAATTCGCTGGAGCTACTATCTGTCGATAGAGGGCAAGCGCCGTTTGCCGATCATAGGAGTAAGCCGATCCGCCTTGAATTGACCACTGCGCGGACTCCAGTGCGGTAACGTTGACCGTGGCGCCAACGTCCCAAAGGAGCCTCCGAACGGCATTGTTGACTTGCTGATCCGTCCAATTTGAGCGCGTCCAAGACACGCTTGTTCGGCTGATCGCCATAACATGGGTACCGAATTCGGTCGGCATGACCAACAGGAATGCCTCATCCGGGGCGAGCAATGCCTGAGCGGATGCCACATCGAGAGCTTCCGGTCTGACCAAGGCAAAATATGTTGGGAAACTACGACGAAGTCGGGTGTCGATCTCTCCAATACTTGATTCGATTCTCACCTTTTCGGCCCGCAGTCGCCGGAGCTGAGTGTCAGATGGGGCCGGATCCGTCTGCGATACTAAGTGACTGAAGCTGCTGTCGTTTGCGTCCCGCTGTTCTTCCAGCGAATCGCGCTCCCGGACTAGCGCGCCCAAACCTGAGGCCGTCTCGTCGGCGACGTGCCGGACAGCCATTCGGACGACGGCTCGATCAGTTGTCCCAGCCATTGAATCTTGAAGCGCAAGAAAAGCTTCAGCCGTAAGCGGAGCGCGTTCACGAGGAACTTTCTGAGCGACGATCCACGCTGCATCGGCGAGGATAGAAAAATAAGACCCAACCTGTATTTGTCCGCGTTCACCCCGTGGCGGAGTAAAGTCGACCATACCGGCTGCACGTCGCGATCGAAGGCTGGCAACGGCTAGGCGCGCTGGCGGCAAAGCCGAGTTACGTTGGGTAGAAGCTTTCAATCGAATCTGGGCCAGCATTGCGGCCGAATTGATCGTCGTGGGGTGTATTGGGCCCAATGAGCGCTCGCTCACCTCCGATGCCCGCCGAAGAAGCGTTTCGGCTTCGGAATATTTCCCTTGAAGGTAGCACAGAGTAGCTAAGTTCATTAATGAAATGAGAGTATGCGGATGGTTCGCTCCCAGCGTGCGTTCGCGCGCTTCGAGTGATCTGCGATGAAGCGGTTCGGCTTCAGCGTAGCGGCCCTCAGAAACATACACGGCACCCAGGTTATCCATGGTATTGTGGGTACTTGGGTGATCTCGGCCAAGAGTTCTCTCGCGTGTCTCAAGTACTTGGAGCTGAATGACTTCGGCTTCGGCATAACGGCCTTGAACAAGATAGAGTGCCGCCAAATTGTTGAGCACCTGCAACGTGCTCGGGTGTTCCTTGCCAAGCGAAAGTTCATATGCCGCCTTTAGACGCAGGTAGAGTGTTTCGGCTTCCGAATAGCGGCCAGTAATGCTATTGAGCGTCGCCAATCCATGCACGGAATTGAGAGTATATTCATTGTTCCTGCCTAATTTTTCTTCATACGCCTCAATTGTACGCCGATACAGTGGTTCCGCTTCGGCGTAGCGTCCTTCGCGTTGATAGAGTGAGGCCAAATTGTGCATTAAAGCAAGTCGTACCGCGTGGCTCTTGGGAAGCGAACGTTCCCCTATCTCGAGCGCTCGCAGGAGAAGCGGCTCTGCTTCGGAATAGCGACCCTGCTCGGAATATAAGGCCGCTAAAAAAGATATGGAATTCAAGGTGTCCGGATGATTTGGTCCAAGAGTTCGCTCTCGTGCTTGGAGCGCGCGCAAGAAAAGTGGACGCGCATCATCATAGCGGCCGAGCGCATAGAGCGCTGCGGCGAGGTTATTGAGAGCAATAATTGTGTTGGGATGATCAGCGTGCAAGTTTGCATCAGCCCACATGAGTGCTCTTCGAGCAAGACTTTCGCTGCTGATGTAGTCGCCGCGGGAGACGGCTTCACGGGTTTCCGCCGTTAGTCTCACAAATGCGGCCTCCCCGTTCACTTCTGCATGATCGCGGATCGACGCGACAGGGAGCTTCATCGCCTCGTACTGGGCGGCGCCGTCGGTTGCCAGTGTCAGTCCGAAGAGCAACAACGGCACGCGTCCAATTCGAAAGCGCATACGATAAGCTCAATCGGCCGCAAGATAGATTGGAACGAGCACATTCTTGCACGCTGGTGCTTTGTGCACAAAGAGATTCACTCGGCTCTTAACTGGAGCTCCAATTCTATCGGAGCATGCGCGTCGTTTGATATTCCTCGCCACAATCGAGACTATCATGCCCCGGGGAATGTCTGCCTCATGCTTAGGAGCAAACATCCAAAAGCAGCGACCGCAGCCTCGACGCCGATCAGCAGCAGGCAGATGGCGATCGTACCAAGGAACCAAAGACGCATCGCTTTCCCCCAGTCGGCGCGCACTATCCGCGCGCGCCGAGCCTGGGACAAGCCTCCGGGCGGCTCAGGCCCCCGGAATATCGAGATGATGGATCGGCATCTCGAAACGATGCATGTCGGGGCCGGGCAGTTGCAGATTGCCCAATTCGCCCCGATCGGCGGGTCCGCCGACGCCCATATCCTCGAACATGCTCCCGGGCAGACGCCGCTCGCCCGGATTGAGCGAAGCGAACATCAGCTGGTCCGAGTCGAACTGGAGATGGTTGTCGTCGAGGCCGATCTGGTGGCCGAGCTCGTGCATGACCACCGTGAGCAGGTCGATGCCGCTGCCCAGCGCGCCGTCGTCGCCGGGCGTCGGGTCTACGAACCAGCCGCGGCCGGCCGCGTCATTGTCGATCAGGATCATTCCGGACCGGCTCAGCCCGAGCTCGTCGCCGTGGAGACCGACGACCGTGACCGTCGCGGAGCGCATCGCGGCGAGCTGGTCTTCGCCGAGGCCCGAATCGGCCCAGCGCTGGATCGCCGCGTCGACGATGAGATTGAGGTCCGACTGGCCGATCGTCACTCCGAGACCGTCTTCGTCGATCCCCGCAAAGCCCGCCATCAGCGGAGCGACCGGAGGCGGAGTCGGCGGAAGCGTCGCGACCAGGTTGATGGTGCCGGATTCGAACACGTCGGGCGTTCCGATATTGTCGTCCTGGACGACCTCGGTGGCGGTTCCCGAGGTAGAGCCGGCCAGCGACAGGTTGATCACCGCATTGCTCGACTGGTCGAAGAAGACGTCGCTGAACGCGGTCGGATCGCTATTCTCCAGATCGTTCTGGAGCGAGGCGTCGTTGGCGTCGCCGATGACGAGGTTGATCGTGTTGGTCTCGCCCGGGGTGAACGATCCGGCCTGGACCCAGATTCCGGCGAAGGCGAAGGCGTCGGGCTCGTCGATGACGTTGCCGGTGATCGTGGCGTTGAGGACGCTGTCGCCGCCGGTCAGCGGGTCGCTGGCTTTGAGCAAAATGCCCTCCTCATTGTAATGAAGGATGACATTGTTGGTGATCGCGGTCGTATGGGTGCCCGAGCCCAGCGACGAGACGAAGATGCCGGTGAAGTCGGAGCCGGAGCCGGCGACCCCGGTGAGGCCGATATTGTTGGCGTTGATCGTTCCGGACATCGTCCCGCCCGAGCCCGAATCCGGAACCCCCTTGGCGACGGCGATCGCCGCTCCGGTGGCGCCGGTGGTCAGGTCGTTGTGCGAGATATCGTAGCCGACGCTTCCGGTGCTGCTGCTGGCGATCAGGATATGGCTCGCCGCCGACACCCGGTTCGCATGGTTGTTGCTCAGATCATTGTCGCGGAACACGACGTCCATGTTCGCCGCATTCTGCGCGGTCGCGCTGAACAGATCCTCGCGGGCATTGGTGAACGTGCTGTTGGTGACGGTCACGTTGACGGTCGCACTGTTGGTTCCGACGATCTGGACGGCGTCGCCGCCGAGATTGGGGTCGTTGGAGCCGAAGGTCGTATTGTCGATGGTGAGCCGGTTCAGGCTGCCGCTGTTGTTGACGATCCTGACGATATATTCGAACCCGCCGCCGATGCTGGAATTCGACATGCTCGCGCTTCCGACCAGGTTGGTGAAGCTGATCGCGCCCTCGTTGAATGCTCCCGCGGCAGTGCCGTTGACCCCGCTGATCACCGAATTGTCGAAGACGAATCCGTTCACCTGGTTGCCGCGGATCGCGAAATTGCTGTGATCGTTGAGCTGCATCCAGTTCAATTGAACGTCGGCGGTATTGTTGAGATTGATGCCGATGCCGGAGGTCGTGCTGCCGTCGGCGCCGGTCTTGCTCGCGATGACGCCGCCGGACGCCGCGACCCCCGAACCGGTGACGTGAAGCCCGCCGAGGCTTCCGGTATTGTCGAGATTGATCCCGACATTGCTTCCCGCGCCGGACGAGATGCTCTCGAAGGTGAGGTCGGCCGCGCCGATATTAGTGTTGACGACGTTGAGCGCCGTGCCCGAGGCCGAGACGATCGAATTGCCGGCTCCGGTGGCCGTGATCGTTCCTCCGCCGGTGGCGTTGAGCCCGATGCCGCTGGTGGTAACGATCGCCAGTCCCCCGGTGAGCGCCAGCGTTCCGCTGTTGCCGACATAGTTGATCGCTGTCGTCGAGCCGGTCGATACCGTGCCGCCGCCGAAGGTCGCGGTCAGCGACGATGCGGTGATGTCGATTCCGCCGCCGGTATGGACTCCGGTGATCGTCGTCGTTCCCGAGACGGTGAAGGATCCGCCGACGAGGTTGAGGTCGATCGCGCCGCCGGTCGAGCCGAGCGACTCGGCGCTGTTCAGGGTGACGTTGAGAGTGCCGCCCTGATCGACGTCGATGATCCGCCCGGTGCCGGAAGTGCCGACGTCGGTGATCACCAGATTGCCAACGCTGCCGCCGCTGTCGGCGATGTCGGCGCCGCTGGTGTCGCCGATGTCGATGCCCGAGACATTGTTGTTCTGGGCGACGTTGATTCCGTCGCCGGCCGTCGTGACGATCATCGGACGCGCAGAGGTGTCCGGATCGGCGTCGCCGACAAGGATCTGGCCGTTGAGCAGGTTGATTCCGTCCGCCTCGGCGTAAACGCCGGTGCCGGCGAGCAGATGGACGGTATGCCCGACCTGCGGGCCGCCAAGCGTGCCTTGCGCCGCGTTGAACGCCGCGATCGAGGTGTAGGGATCGGCGAACGTCCCGAGATTGGCGCTGCCGACCGCGCTGTTGTCGATGAACCAGACGGTCTGAGGTCCGACTCCGACTCCGGCGCCGGTGATCGTGATCGTGACGTCCTGGGTGGCGGTGCCGCCATGGCCGTCATTGATCGTGACCGTATAGGTCTGGATGACGATCTGACCCTCGCTGAGGCCCTCGAGCTGTGAATCCGGTACGGTGAAGTCCCAGCCGACGCTGTCGGTGCCCTGATTGACCGGGTCGAGCGTGAACGTGCCGTAATAACCGCCGCCCTGGGGCGTAAAGCTGGCGCTGTGGGTGTCGGTAAGATCGGCGTCGTCGAACGCGACCGTTCCGGCTTGCATGTGGATTGTGACATCCTCGCCGGCGGAGTCGTCCGGCTCCTCGGTCACCGAGCCACTCGCAGTGGTTCCCCCCGAGTCGATCGTCGGCGCGTCGTTGGTGCCGTTGACGGTGATGGTGAGGTTGGCGCTGTCCGACGCCGAGCCGTCAGTCGCGGTGTAGCTGAAGACGTCCTGCGCGGTCTCGCCCGCGGCGAGCCCGTTTGCGGCGGCGTTGGGCGTATAGGTCCAGCTGCCGTTGGTGTTGAGAGTCAGGTCCCCGTAGGTGCCGTTATAGGTGCCGGGGTTGGTTACCGACAGCGGATCGTTCTCGGCGTCGGTATCGTTGGTCAGAACGTTGCCGGAGACGGCATTGTCCTCGTTGGTGGTCGCCGTGTCGTCGACCGCGTTGGGAGCGCCGCTGAGTCCGTTGACCGTGATCGTCAGCGTCGCATTGTCGGTCGCCGTGCCGTCCGACGCGACATAGTTGAAGACGTCGTTCGCCGACTGGCCGTTGTTGAGCAGAGCGGCGGCGGCGCCCGGAGTGTAGGTGTAGCTGCCGTTGGCCGCGAGGACGAGGGTTCCGTAGACGCCGATATAGGTGCCCGGATTGGTCACCGTCAGCGGCTCGACGTCGATGTCGGTATCGTTGGCGAGCACATTGCCCGAGACGGGGCTGTTCTCGTCGGTGCTGTTGGTGTCGTCGTTGGCCACAGGCGCGTCGTTGAGGCCGGAGACCGTGACGGTGAGGGTCGCCGTGTCGGAAGCGGTGCCGTCGGTCGCGGCGTAGGTGAAGACGTCCTGAGCCGTCTCGCCCGTATCGAGCCCCTGCGCTCCCGCGCCGGGCGTGTAGGTGTAGCTGCCGTTGGCGGCGATGGTCAGGCTGCCATAGGTCCCGACATAGGTGCCCGGGGCTGCGACGGTCAGCGGTTCGACGTCGACGTCGGTGTCGTTGGTAAGAACGTTGCCCGAGACTCCGGCGGAATCCTCGTTGGTCGAGGCGGTGTCGTCATTCGCCACCGGTGCGTCGTTGGCGCCGTTGACGGTGACGGTCAGGGTTGCTGAATCCGAGGCGGTGCCGTCCGAGGCCGTGTAGCTGAAGACGTCGTTGACGGTTTCGCCGGTGTCGAGTCCCTGGGCGGCCGCGTTGGGCGTGTAGGTGTAGCTGCCGTTGGCGGCGAGCACGAGCGTTCCATAGGCGCCGACATAGGTGCCCGGGTTGGTCACCGTCAGCGGCTCGACGTCGACGTCGGTGTCGTTGGCGAGAACGTTGCCCGAAACGGCGGCATCCTCGGTGGTCGACGCGGTGTCGTCATTGGCGACGGGGGCGTCGTTGGCGCCGTTGACCGTGATTGTGACGGTCGAGCTCGACGTCGCGCCGAACTGGTCCTTGATCGTGTAGTTGACGACGACGTTCGCACTCTCGCCGCTGTCGAGATAGTCGAAGTCGGTCCCCGGGTTGAACTGCACTTGGTTGCCGACCACCGAAGCACTGCCTTGTCCGGCCGGGGCCGAGGCGGCGGTCACGGTGAGCACCGCACCGTTGTCGACGTCGGTGTCGTTGGCGAGCACGTTGACTGTCACGGTCGAATTCTCGCCGGTCATGGCGGTGTCGGGATTGGCGACGGGAGCGTCGTTGACGCCCGTGATCTTGATGGTCAGAGTGCCGGTGTCGCTCAGGCTGCCGTCCGATACGGTGTAGGTGAAGCTGTCCTGCACCAGCTGGCCCTGGGCAAGCGACTGGGTCGAGGCGTAGGGTGTATAGGTGTAGGTGCCGTTGGCATTGAGGGTGAGAGTTCCATAGGCGCCGTTGAAGACGCCCGGAGTGACGGTGAGGCTGCTGCCCTCCCAGTCGAAATCATTGTCAGTGACCTTCGCCGAGCCGCTGCTGTAAGTGCCGACGTCCTCGTTGATCGAGACGGAGTCGTCCTGGGCGATCGGCGCGTTGTTGGTCGTGAGGTCGATGGTGACGTCGGCGAACTGGAGCTTCTCTACGTTGATCACGTAATCCGCGCCGTCGCGGGCGAAATTGTGATCGACTATGCCGAGCGCGCCGCCCGAGAGATGGTAGAAGTCATACTCGAAGATCGAGCCGTAATAGCGCGCCGTATCGACTCCGTCGCCGCCGTCGAGATAGTCGTAACCGGAGCCCCCGACCAGATAGTCATCGCCGCCCCAACCGGTCAGGTTGTCGTTGCCGTTCTCGCCGTAAAGCGTGTCGTTGCCGGTATCGCCGCGGATCTCATCATTCCCATCGCCGCCATAAACGGTGTCATTGCCCTTCTTGGTGTGGACCCAATCGTCCCCGCCGCCCGCAAAGATGATATCGTCGCCGTTCGTGCCGTTGATGGTATCGGCGTTGTTGGTGCCATTGATGATTGCCACGTCGCTCTCCTCATTCATTTCGTAAACTAGATGCAGTCAAATCATGTAAAAGCATGGAATGACGAATCGGGGAACAAGCCCGGAGCCAAGGCGCGTCAACGCGATTATTCTGTGTGTTCAGTCCCCTATCCCCGCCGCGCTCGCCAGAATCCCCCCGGAACTTGGCGTCGTCGCGACTCATTCCCGCGCTCGTCTAAGTGCGGCAAGGTGACTCTCCCATTCCATCGAGTCCATAGCAAACATTTGGAGGGCTCCGCACAAGCTGTGCGGATTCTGCCCCACATGTCCGAAAAGTGGGCAATCCGGCGATGGGTCGGGCTATGTGGGGTAAAGAGCGGAGTTAGGGGAGAGCGCGCGCATGAAGATCATCGGCAGCTACGTCAGTCCCTACGTTCGCAAGGTGCTCGCCTGCATGGCGCTGAAGGGGCTGGACTATGAGATCGACCCGATCACGCCCTTTTTCGGCGACGAGAATCTCGAGCGGATGAGCCCGCTCCGGCGCATTCCGGTGCTCGTCGACGGCGCGGTGGTGCTGGCCGATTCAACGGTGATCTGCGCCTATCTCGACGAGGTCTGTCCGGGCCGTCCGCTCCTGCCCCAATCGCCGGCGGACCGGGCGCGGGCGCGCTGGCTCGAGGAATATGCCGACACCCGCCTGGGGGACCTGTTCATCTGGGGCCTGTTCTACCAGAAGATCGTCCATCCGATCGTCTGGGGCGAGCCCGGCGACCAGGCGCGGATCGAGAAGACGCTCGGCGAGGATCTTCCGCGCGAGCTCGATTATCTCGAAGGCCAGCTCCCGGGCGAGGGCTTCCTGTTCGGCGAGATCGGTCTCGCCGACATCTCGGTGGCGACCTTCTTCCGCAACGGCGCCTATGCCGGCTTCAGCGTCGATCCCGTCCGCTGGCCGCGCACCGACGGCTTCGTCGACCGGGTCCTCGCCCACGACTGCATCGCCCGCTACCTCCCGTTCGAGCGGGCGCAGATGAGCACCAACCCCGCCGGCCGCCGCCAGGCCCTGCTCGACGCCGGAGCGCCATTGGTGGCGGAGTCGGTGGGGACCAGGGAAGCGCGCAAGGGCGTGATGGCGCTTTAGCCGCCCGAAGGTCGGTCGATACCCCAACACCGTTCGCCCTGAGCCTGTCGAAGGGCTTTCCTTCTCTCTTCTGCGACAGGGAAGGAGAGGGCTTCGACAAGCTCAGCCCGAACGGTTCTTGCAGTGAGCCGATCAGCTCTTCGCGCCGACAGCCTCATCCGGCTCGAGCAGCCGGTGGAGATGGACCACCACATATTTCATCTCGGCATCGTCGACGGTGCGCTGGGCGGCGCCGCGCCAGGCGTCGAGAGCGCTGGCATAATCGGGATAGAGTCCGACGACGTGGGTTGTCGCGAGGTCGAAGTCGAGCCCGCGCGGATCCTTGACCCGGCCGCCAAAGACGAGATGGAGCTTGCTCATCGCCGTGCCGATAAAGCGGAGACCGGCGAAGGCAAGCCCGCCCGGTCCCGACCCATCATTTTCCGCTCTTGCCCTTGACCGTCTCGCGGACCGCTCCGACCGCCGCGTCGGTCAGGCCGTCGAGCCGGCGCCGGACCGCATCGCGGCTTAAGCCCAGCTCGCCGATCTGCTCCTTGCCGGCCTCGCGAGCGGCGCGGGCGGCTTCGCGGGCGGTGTCGTTGATTCGCCGGCCGACGTCGCCGAGCATCGCCTGCTCGCGCTTCGTCTTGGGCAGCAGAGCCGCGGCGAGCGCTCCGAGCGCGAGGCCGCCGACCACCGCCGCGACAGGATTGGCCTCGACACCCTCGACCGTCTTCCGGCCGGCGCTGCGCGCTGTGCCGCGCGCCGCTTCGTACGCGGACATGGTGCGTTCCCGCGCGGCGCGATAAGCCTCGGCGGCTCCGTCGCCGACCGCGGCCAGCCTGCCGCGGTCCGCGCCGTCATTGGCGGCGGCCGGCGTGGCTTTGTCGTCCGTGGTCGTGCTCGTCATCGTCCTGCTCCTTTACGCATCGGCCCGGCGGCGACGGCCGCGGGGCTTGGTGGTCGACTCCTGTACGGGCGGGGCGGCTTCCGGTTCCTCCTCCTCGCCCGAGAAAAGGCCGGCGACGGCCGACTTGATCGGAGCGCGCGCCAGGAAGAGGGTGACGGCCGCGAGCACCGCCGACACCGCGACCGGCCGCGCCTTGACCGCCTGGACGGCATCCTCGGCAATCTCGCCGCTCTTGTCCTTGACGCCTTCCCAGGCATTGGTCGCCAGGGTCGCCGGCTTCAGCCTCTGCTGAAGCTCGGACAGGGTCGCGGTCAGCCGCTGCCGCGCCGCCTCGGCCTCGCGCCGGGCCAGGATGAGCTCCGCGCTCATGGCTGTCCTTCTCCCGCGGCGAGCGCCTTGCGTTCCTCCTCGTCTCCGGACAGCGCCTTCATCCGGTCGGCGCCGAAGCGGACCAGGACGAAGGCGACCAGGCCGGCGCCGAGCACCGTAATCAGCGTGCCGAAGAAGACGCCGACCCGGGCCGAAAGCCCGAACGCGATCCCGAGCAGCAATATGATCAAGGCCGCGTTGGCGAGGAGCGCGGCGACGACGAGGGCGACCGCTCCGCTCTTCGCCTTGCCGGCGCGGCGAAGAGCGATCGCCTTGTAGAGGTCGGCCTCGGCCTTGACGAACGCCTTGCCGTCATCGGCCAGCCGCCCGAACAGGTCGCCGAGCGAGCTTTCGTCCCTGTTCCCCGCCGGCGAGTCCAAGGTCAGGCGCCCGCGCCCGACGAGGCGTTGCCGTTGCCGTCCCCGTCATCGTCGTCGGCCAACCCGGCCTTGACCAGCCGGACAAGCGTGAATCCGACAACCGCGGCGATCCCGACCGCGAGGGCGGGGCTCTTGCGGACCGCCTGGGTGACCTGGCCGTACAATTCGTCGACGTCCTTGCTTCGCAGAGTCTCGGCGAAGCTCGACACCGCGTCGGAGGCGCGGCGGGCATAGTCGCCATAATCGCCGCCGAGCCGCTCATCGATCGAATCGGCGGTGTCGCCGACCACCTTGGACAGGTCGACGAGCGCATCGGAGGCGCGCGCCTTGCCGCTCTCGGCGAAGTCGCGAGCCCGTCCGGCCGCCTGGCCGCGAAGGGAGGAGGCCTGCTCCTTCAGCTGCCCGACGACTCCGCCGTCGCCGCTCTTTGTCCTGCGAGTGCTGCGCGCCATGCTCGTTCCTCCTGCGCTCGTTCCGCCGGTATCGTCGGTCTCCGCCGCAGCGACGAAGCCGCCGCCCGCTCCCGCCGAACCGCCGCCGTCCTGGTCGCCGCCGGAGCCGGTCTCCATCGCGCCGTTGATGATGTGATCGGTGCCTTCGGGAAGCTCTTCGTCGCGGGGAGGCATGAATCTTTACTCCAGCAATAGGGTTTCGACAGTCCCGGTGAGAACCGGCGAAGCGGCACTCCCGTTCCGGCCCGAAGCGACGAAAGTTGCGCCCTCCGCGCCGCGCCGATAAGCGACCTTGCAACTCCCATATAGGTTGAAACGAGACCGTAACAATGACCGCGATCCTCGACGTTCACGCCCGCCAGATCCTCGACAGCCGGGGCAATCCGACGGTCGAGGTCGACGTCCTGCTCGAGGACGGCAGCATGGGCCGGGCGGCGGTGCCGTCGGGCGCGTCGACCGGCGCTCACGAGGCGGTCGAGAAAAGGGACGGCGACAAGTCGAAATATCTCGGCAAGGGCGTCGGCCAGGCGGTCGAGGCGGTGCGCGGCGAGATATTCGAGGCGATCGCCGGTCTCGACGCCGAGGACCAGGCCGAGATCGACGCGCTTCTGATCGATCTCGACGGCACCGAGAACAAGTCGAGGCTTGGCGCGAACGCCATCCTCGGGGTCAGCCTCGCCTGCGCCAAGGCGGCGGCCGATGCGCGGGGGCTGCCGCTCTACCGCTATGTCGGCGGGGTCGGAGCGCATCTTCTGCCGGTGCCGATGATGAACATCATCAACGGCGGCGAGCATGCCGACAACCCGATCGACATGCAGGAATTCATGATCATGCCGGTCGGCGCCGAGAGCCTTGCCGAGGCGGTGCGCTGCGGCTCGGAAATCTTCCATACGCTCAAGAAAAGGCTCCACGCCGCCGGCCTTGCCACCGCGGTCGGCGACGAAGGCGGCTTCGCGCCTGCTCTCGCTTCGACCCGCGACGCGCTCGATTTCATCATGAAGTCGGTCGAGGAAGCGGGCTACACGCCCGGCGGCGACGTCGTCCTCGCCTTGGATTGCGCAGCGACCGAATATTTCAAGGACGGTGCCTATCGCATGGAAGGGGAGGGGAAGACCTTCTCGCCCGCCGAGATGGCCGAGTGGCTGGCCGCTCTGGCCGGCGATTATCCGATCCGTTCGATCGAGGACGGCATGGCCGAGGACGATTTCGACGGATGGAAGGCGCTGACCGATCGGATTGGCGCAAGCGTTCAGCTGGTCGGCGACGATCTGTTCGTGACCAATCCCAGGCGCCTGGCGATGGGGATCGAACGCGGCCTCGCCAACTCGCTTCTGGTCAAGGTCAACCAGATCGGCACCCTGACCGAGACCCTCGAAGCGGTCTCCGCGGCCCACCGCGCCGGCTACAGCGCGGTCATGTCGCACCGCTCGGGCGAGACCGAGGACACGACCATCGCCGACCTCGCCGTCGCCACCAATTGCGGGCAGATCAAGACCGGCAGCCTCGCCCGCTCCGACCGGCTCGCCAAATACAACCAGCTGATCCGGATCGAGGAAGAGCTTGGCAGCCAGGCCGCCTATGCCGGGCGGGGGATTTTCGCCGCCAAGGGCTGATCGGATAGCGAACGGGTCGCAGCCGTAGAACCGTTCGACTCTCATCCGCGCCAACTCATCGCGAATAGTTCAACTCCCGCATGTTTTCGCTTGATTCGCTTGGCTTTTACTGATTCTGTGACGTCATGAGCGGGATGGGGCGAAGCACGATCGAATTGATCCGCCGCGCGGCGTTGCCCGCGCTCGCCTTGCTGACCATCGCTTACTTCCTCGGCTACGCGATCGTCGGCGCCAACGGCATTTTGAGCTGGGGCGATTATCGCCGGATGAAGAGCGACCGGCTGGTCCAGCTCGCTCAGCTCGACCAGGAGAAAGCGCGCCTCGCCCACCGTGCCGATCTGCTCGATCCGCGCCGCGCCGATCCCGATCTCGCCGACGAAATGGTCCGAACCCAGCTCGGTCTCGTCCGCCCCGACGAAGTCATCATCCCGATCAAGGACTGAATCGATCCTCCCCGGTGACGGGGAGGGGGACCGTCGCCGAAGGCGATGGTGGAGGGGCTGTCGCGCCCCGTTCAAAGTAAGTCCATCCCTGCGACCAGGAGGGAAAAGGTCTGCGTGGCCCCTCCACCAGCCTTCGGCTGGTCCCCCTCCCCGTACCGGGGAGGACTAGTTGCGCGGGCTTTCGTTTGCCGCCATAGGGACCGCCGTTCAGACCGAGAGGAAAGACGTGGCCAAGGCAGCCTCGCCCAAGCGCGCCAGCAGCAAAGCAGCACCTCCAGCGCCGCCATCGTCCGGCGGCGGAAGCAACCGGGAACGCCCGCCCGAGCCGAAGCGCCACGAGGCCGACAAGGACGAGCTCCTCGAATATTATCGGCAGATGCTTCTGATCCGGCGTTTCGAGGAGCGCGCCGGTCAGCTTTACGGGCTCGGGCTGATCGGCGGCTTCTGCCACCTCTATATCGGCCAGGAAGCCGTCGCGGTCGGGCTCCAGTCCGCGCTCGAGGGCGGCAAGGACAGCGTCATCACCGGCTATCGCGACCATGGCCACATGCTCGCTTACGGCATCGATCCCAAGCTCATCATGGCCGAGCTGACCGGGCGCCAGGCCGGAATCTCCAAGGGGAAGGGCGGCTCGATGCACATGTTCAGCGTCGAGCACCGTTTCTATGGCGGCCACGGCATCGTCGGAGCCCAGGTCAGCCTCGGCACCGGCCTGGCCTTCAAGCACAAATATAGCGGCGACGGCGGCATCTGCCTCGCCTATTTCGGCGACGGCGCCGCCAATCAGGGCCAGGTCTATGAAAGCTTCAACATGGCCGAGCTGTGGAAGCTTCCGATCATCTTCGTGATCGAGAACAACCAATATGCGATGGGCACCAGCGTCAACCGCTCGTCGGCCGAGGACCAGCTCTACAAAAGGGGCGAGAGCTTCCGCATTCCCGGAATCCAGGTCGACGGCATGGACGTTCTCGCGGTCCGCGGCGCCGCCACCACCGCCATCGAATGGGTGAGGGGCGGGAAGGGCCCCGTCCTGCTCGAATTGAAGACCTACCGCTATCGCGGCCATTCGATGTCGGATCCGGCCAAATACCGCTCGCGCGAGGAGGTCCAGTCGGTCCGCGACAAGTCCGACCCGATCGAGCATGCCAAGAGGGAACTCGAAGCCCTGGGCTGCAGCGAGGAGGAATTGAAAGCGATCGACAAGCAGATCCGCCAGATCGTTGTCGAAGCGGCCGATTTCGCCGAGCAATCGCCCGAGCCGGCACCTGACGAGCTCTACACCGACGTGCTGGTGGAGAGCTATTGATGGCGATCGAGATCAAGATGCCGGCCCTCTCCCCGACGATGGAGGAGGGAACCCTCGCCAAATGGCTGGTCAAGGAGGGCGACAGCGTCACCTCGGGCACCATCCTCGCCGAGATCGAGACCGACAAAGCGACGATGGAGTTCGAAGCGGTCGACGAAGGCACGATCGCGAAGATCCTCGTCCCCGAGGGTACCGACGAAGTGAAGGTCGGCGCCGTCATCGCCTTGATGGCGGTGGAGGGCGAGGACGCCGCCTCCGTGTCAGCGCCGAGCGGCGAAGCGGCGGCGACCGCCGGGGAGAAAGTTCCGGTCGAGCAGCCAAGCGACCAGAAGACCGAGGGCGTCCCCGCTTCGGAGAGCGAGCAGAAACCGATGGAGACCGGCGCGCGCGATCTCGCCGCCGCCGTCTCCCATACGCGCGACGATCCGGAAGTGCCGGCGGGGACCGAGACGGTGCGGACCACCGTCCGCGAGGCTCTCCGCGACGCGATGGCCGAGGAGATGCGCAAGGACGAGCGCGTATTCGTGATCGGCGAGGAGGTCGCCGAATATCAGGGCGCCTACAAGGTCACCCAGGGTCTGCTCGACGAGTTTGGCGCGAAGCGCGTGATCGACACGCCGATCACCGAATATGGCTTCGCCGGGGTCGGCACCGGCGCGGCGATGGGCGGGCTGAGGCCGATCGTCGAGTTCATGACTTTCAACTTCGCGATGCAGGCCATTGATCATATTATCAATTCTGCCGCGAAGACCAATTATATGTCCGGCGGCCAGATGCGCTGCCCGATCGTCTTCCGCGGCCCGAACGGGGCGGCCGCCCGGGTCGGCGCCCAGCACAGCCAGAATTATGGGCCCTGGTACGCCAACGTCCCCGGCCTGATCGTCATCGCGCCTTATTCCGCGGCCGACGCCAAGGGGCTGCTCAAGGCTGCGATCCGATCTGAAGATCCTGTCGTATTCCTCGAGAACGAATTGCTTTATGGCCAGAGCTTCGACGTTCCGAAGCTCGACGATTACGTGCTTCCTATCGGCAAGGCGCGGGTCGTCCGCGAAGGGCGTGACGTCACATTGGTCAGCTACTCGATCGGGGTCGGCGTTGCGCTCGAGGCCGCGGAGAAGCTGGCCGGCGAGGGGATCGATGCGGAAGTCGTCGATCTTCGCACCCTCCGGCCGCTCGACAAGGCGACGGTGCTCGCCAGCCTCGCCAAGACCAACCGGATGGTTTGCGTCGAGGAGGGCTGGCCGGTCTGCTCGATCTCGTCCGAGATCATGGCGATCGCGATGGAGGAGGGGTTCGACGATCTCGACGCGCCGGTTCTGCGGGTGACCAATGTCGACGTGCCTTTGCCTTATGCCGCCAATCTCGAGAAGATGGCCCTGATCAAGGTCGCCGACGTCGTCGAGGCGGCGAAGAAGGTCTCCTACAAGTGACGTCATGACGCCGGACGACGAGCTGGCGCTCGATCTCGACCGCCGACTCGCTCTCTCATACGTGCCGACCGCCCGACGCGCCGCGGTCGGAGCCTTGTGGCGCCTCGACGCCGCTCTGGGCGCAGTCCTGGCGGGCGGCCGCGAGCCCATGATCAGCCGGATCAAGCTCGCCTGGTGGCGCGAGGCACTGGAAAAGCTCGACCGCGAGCGGGCTCCGGCCGAACCGGTGCTGAGCGCACTTGCCGAGCACGTCCTCCCATCCGGAATAAGCGGGGCGGCCCTTGCCGCCATGGAGGAGGGCTGGGTCGTCCTGCTCTCCGACGATCCTCTCACACCGGCTGACCTCGCTCTTTACTCCCGGCAGCGTGGAGCTTTGCTGTTCGGCCACAGCGCGACTCTGCTCGGAGGAGCGGATGCCGAAGAGGTCCGAAGCGCCGGCGAGGCCTGGGCTTTGGTCGACCTTGCCCGCCACAGCGGCAATGCCGCCGATACCGACTCGGCAGTGTCGGAGGCGCGTTTGCGCGCAATCCCAGGGAGATGGCCCGCGATACTGAGACCGGTTGGAATGCTTGCGATTCTGGCCCGCCGCGACCTCGAGCCGGACCGCGAACGCTGGGAGCCGCAGGGTTCGCCGGGACGGATGTGGCGAATGCTTCGCCACCGTCTCACCGGCGCCTGAAGGGGCTTGCCGCCGCCCGCCGGATTTTCCAACATGAGGGCAGCACAGGGAGGCAAGGGGCATGCTTCGTTTCGTCGCCGGGGCCGCATCCGCTCTGCTTCTGATCGGGGCCGGCTTTTTCCTGTGGATCAGCCGCGCCGAGCGCGACGATCCGGTGCCACCGGCGCCGCAGGCGGCCCTCGGCGACGAGGATGAGGGCAGCGCGGCCTCCACCCAGCCGCCGCAGGCCAGCGAGAAGACCCGCGAAGAGAAGAGGTTCGGCCGTGCCGACAAGGACAAGAATGGGCGGATCACCCTCGAGGAACTCTACCAGCCCCGCCGCAAGGCCTATGCCAAGCTCGACGCCAATAAAGACGGCCGGCTGAGCTTCGAGGAATGGGCGGTGTCGACCACCGAGAAGTTCAACGGTGCGGATCGCGATCGGTCGGGTTGGCTGAGCCCAGCGGAGTTCGCGACGACCAAGCCGAAGACCAAGGCAAAGCCGAAGAGATGTGCTTGTTGATTTTGTCTCCCCTCCCGCTCGGCGGGAGGGGATGAGGCGCTTGGCTCGTCCCCGGACGAGCCTTAGCAGCGCCTCATGGGGTGGGCTCGGCCAGCTCCGTTCGAAGAGGCTCGACAAGTCCGCCCCCGGCCCCTCCCGCGAGCGGGAGGGGAGAAGAAGCGATCCAATCCGCCAGCTTCTCCCGCGCCCGCCTCGCATAAGCGGCCTTGCGGTCCGCCTTGCGCGCCCGCCCCTCGACCGGCGGGAACAGCCCGAAATTGACGTTCATCGGCTGGTAGGTCGCGGCATCCGCCCCGCCGGTGATGTGGCCGAGCAATGCCCCGAGCGCGGTCTCGGGCGGGGGCGGGGAGAGGGTCCCGCCGCTCAGCTCGGCCGCGGCGAAGCGGCCGGCGAGCAGTCCGATCGCCGCCGATTCGACATAGCCTTCGCAGCCGGTGATCTGGCCGGCGAAGCGGATGTGCGGCGCGCTTCGAAGCCGAAGCGTGCCGTCGAGCAGCTTCGGCGAGTTGATGAAGGTGTTGCGGTGGAGTCCGCCGAGCCGCGCGAACTCGGCTTTCTCGAGCCCGGGAATGGTGCGGAACAGCCGCACCTGCTCTCCATGCTTCAGCTTGGTCTGGAATCCGACCATGTTCCACAATGTGCCGAGCGCATTGTCCTGCCGGAGCTGGACCACGGCATAGGGCCAGCGGCCGGTCTTCGGATCGTCGAGTCCGACCGGCTTCATCGGACCGTAGCGCAGAGTGTCGGTTCCGCGCTCGGCCATCACCTCGATCGGCATGCAGCCTTCGAAATAGGGCGTGTCCTTCTCCCAGTCCTTGAACTCGGTCTTCTCGCCGTCGAGCAGCCCCTGGTGGAAGGCGAGATACTGCTCCTTCGTCATCGGGCAGTTGACATAATCCTTGCCGCCTTTGTCCCACCGCGCCGCCATCCAGGCCACGTCCATGTCGATGCTGTCGCGGTGGACGATCGGTGCGATCGCGTCGAAGAAGGCAAGGGCGTCGGCGCCGGTCGCGGCCCCGATCGATTCGGCGAGGCGCATCGCGGTGAGCGGACCGGTGGCGACGATGGTCGGGCCGGAGGCGGGGAGAGCGTCGATCCGCTCGCGCACGATCTCGATATTGGGATGGGCGGCGAGCCGGGCCGTCACCGCCTGGGAAAAGCCGTCGCGGTCGACTGCGAGCGCCGAGCCGGCCGGAACCTTGTGGGCGTCGGCCGCCGCCATGATCACCGAACCCAAAGCCCGCATCTCGGCATGGAGCAGGCCCACCGCATTATGCTCGGCATCGTCGGACCGGAAGCTGTTCGAGCAGACCAGCTCGGCTAGCCCGTCGGTCTGGTGGGCCGCGGTCGTCTCGCCGGAGCCGCGCATCTCCGACAGACGAACTCTCGCACCCGCCTCGGCAAGCTGCCAGGCGGCCTCCGATCCGGCGAGGCCGCCGCCGATGATGTGGATCTGGTGACTCATCGGCCGGTGCGATAGTGCGGTTGGGGTCGGGGAGGAAGCGGATGAAGGCTGAAGCGAAGCTGGCGGCGGCGATCGGCGTCGGATTCGGGCTGGCTTATCCGCTCATCCTGCTTCTCCAGCTGCCGCATTGGGCCACGATCGCCGCCAAGGGCGCCTGTGTCGGCTTTCTCGCCCTGGCCGCGATGCGATCGGCCCGCTCACCGGATGGCTGGCTGCTCGCGGCCGTTCTCGCGCTTGGGGCGACGGGGGACGTGCTCCTGGAGATACGTTTCGCCGCCGGCGCGGCCGCCTTCGCGCTTGGCCACCTCGTCGCCATCCTGCTCTACCTTCGCAATCGGCGGCCGAACGCGGACGCCGCCGACCTCGCCGCAGCAGGGATGCTGCTCGCGCTCTCAGCCTCGATCCCCTTCCTGCTGCTGAAGGGGCTGCCCGAGCAAGTCGGATTTTCGGCTTATGGGCTACTGCTCGGCGCGATGGCGGCGAGCGCCTGGTTCAGCGCCTTTCCACGCAGGCTTGTTGCCGCGGGCGCGTGCCTGTTCCTCGTCAGCGACATGCTGATCGCGGCGCGCATCGGGATGGGGACGAGACCGGCCGCGCTCGGCGTCGCCATCTGGTACCTCTATTTCGCCGGGCAGGCGATGATATTCCTGGGGGTGAGCCGGTCGCTTGCCACCCGGGCCGCCTAGGCCTCTCCCAAAGGCAAGGGGTCGTTTCGCTTGGGTCCGCCAGCTCCTACTCCCCTTCGCCTTCCTGGCTGTCCGGAAGCGTGTCGGGTCCGGTGCCGTCGTCGAGCCGGACCTTGTCGTCGCCGATCGACTCGAGTTCCCCAGCGATGATCTCCTCCGCCTCGTTCTCGGGCTCTTCCTCCTCGTCGATCCGGGCGGCGGAGACGACATGCTCGCCCTCGGCGACGTTGAACAGCCGCACTCCGGCGCTGTTGCGGCCGATCACGCGGGTGTCGCCGACCGTCATCCGGATCAGCTTCGCCTGGTCGGTCACCAGCATCAATTGCTCGCCGTCATGAGCCGGGAAGCTGGCGACGACCGGTCCGTTGCGCTCGAGATTGTCGATATTGGTGATTCCCTGGCCGCCGCGATTGGTCCGCCGATATTCGTAGGCCGAGCTTCTTTTGCCGTAGCCGTTGGCGCAGACGGTGAGGATGAACTCCTCGGCCTCGGCGAATTCGGCCATCCGCTCCGGGCTGAGCGTGGCCTCGCGCTCGCCTTCCTTCCAGGGCGCCGCGCGCAAATAGGCTTCGCGCTCCTCGGTGCTCGCCGCGAACCCCTTGAGGATCGAGAGCGAGATGACCTCGTCGCCCGGCCTCAGCGTGATTCCGCGGACCCCGGTCGACTGGCGGCTCTGGAATTCGCGGACCGCGGTCGCCTCGAACCGGATCGCCTTGCCGTTGCGGGTGGCGAGCAGGATGTCGTCCGATTCCGTGAGCAGGGAGACTCCGATCAGCCGGTCGTTCTCGCCATGCTGGGCGACGGTCTCGTCGAACCGGATCGCATATTTGCCCGCGGTCGGGATGTTGGTGAAGGCGTCCATCGAGTTGCGCCTGACCCCGCCCAGGGCGGTGGCGAAGGCGACGTGCAGGTCCTTCCAGTCCGCCTCGTTCTCGGGAAGCGGAAGGACGGTCGCGATCGTCTCGCCCTCGGCGAGTGGGAGCAGGTTCACCATCGGCCGGCCGCGCGTATTGGCCTGGCCCTCGGGTAGGCGCCAGACCTTGAGCCGGTAGACCTTGCCGTGGGTCGAGAAGAACAGCACCGGATTGTGGGTCGAGGTCACGAACAGGTTGGTGACCGCATCCTCGTCCTTGGTCGCCATTCCGGCGCGGCCCTTGCCGCCGCGATTCTGCGCCCGGAAGGCGTCGAGCGGGGTGCGCTTGATATAGCCGCCATGGGTGACGGTGACGACCATCTCCTCGCGCTCGATCAGGTCCTCGTCCTCGATCCCGTCCCAGGCCGGAGCGATCTCGCTGAGCCGGGGCGTGGCGTAAGCGCGCTCGATCTCGTCGAACTCCTCGCGCATCACCGCATAGAGCCGGGCGCGGTCCCCCAATATGTCGAGCAGCTCGCCAATCGAGTCGGCGAGCTCGCGAAGCTCGCCGGCAATCTCGTCGCGGCCCAAAGCGGTCAGGCGGTGAAGCCGGAGCTCGAGGATCGCCCGGACCTGGGTGTCGGACAGGCGATAGGTGTCGCCTTCGACCTCATGCTCGACCGCCTCGACCAGGGCGATGTAGGGCGCGATCTCGGCGATCGGCCATTCGCGCGCGATCAGCGAGGCCCGGGCTTCGGCCGGCGAGGCGGAGGCGCGGATCAGCCGCACCACCTCGTCGAGATTGGTCACCGCGATGACCAGTCCGAGCAATATGTGGGCGCGGTCGCGGGCCTTGGCGAGCTCGAACTTGGTCCGCCTCGTGATCACCTCCTCGCGGAAGCGGACGAACGCCTCGATGATGTCGCGAAGGTTGAGGGTCTCGGGCCGGCCGCCGCGGATGGCCAGCATGTTGGCCGGGAAGCTCGCCTGGGCCGGCGTGTGCCGCCAGAGCTGGTTGAGGACGACGTCGGCGGTCGCATCGCGCTTGAGGTCGATGACGACCCGGACGCCCTCGCGGTTCGATTCGTCGCGAATGTCGGAGACGCCTTCGATCCTCTTGTCCTTGGCCGCCTCGGCGATCTTCTCCACGAGGGCGTTCTTGCCGACCTGGTAGGGGATAGCGGTGAGCACGATCGAGCGCCGGTCGCCCCGGCCTTCCTCGATCTCGACGCGCGAGCGCATGATGATCGAGCCGCGGCCGGTATGATAGGCGCTCCGGGCGCCTGCCTGGCCGAGGATGAGCGGCGCGGTCGGGAAATCGGGGGCGGGGACGATCTCGATCAATTCGTCGATCGTGATTCCGGGATTGTCGATATAGGCTTTGCAGGCCGCGATCACCTCGCCGAGATTGTGCGGCGGGATGTTGGTCGCCATTCCGACCGCGATTCCGCCGGCGCCGTTGACCAGAAGATTGGGGAATCGGGCGGGCAGGACCTGCGGCTCGTCGCGCGACCCGTCATAATTGGGCTGGAAGTCGACCGTATCCTTGTCCAGATCCTCGAGCAGGGTCATCGCGACCTTGGCCAGCCGCGCCTCGGTGTAGCGCATCGAAGCGGGCGGATCGGGGTCCATCGATCCGAAATTGCCCTGGCCGTCGATCAGAGTGACCCGCATCGCCCAGTCCTGGGCGAGCCGGGCGAGGGCGTCGTAGATCGAGGCGTCGCCGTGCGGATGGTAATTGCCCATCACGTCGCCGACGATCTTGGCCGATTTGCGGTAGGGGCGGCCGGGCACGAATCCGCCCTCCTGGCAGGCGTAGAGGATTCGCCGGTGGACCGGCTTCAGCCCGTCGCGAACGTCGGGCAGCGCCCGGCTGACGATCACCGACATGGCGTAATCGAGGTAGGAGGTCTTCATCTCCTCGACGATGGAGACGGGAGAAATATCGCTGGGTTCGATGGTCGGCGGGGCGCTGGCCAATGGAGTTTCCTGTATGATTGTCGGTGGGCGCCGGGGGCGCTTGGGCTAGTCCGGCCATCCTAGCCGATCGAGCCGGCCAAGGCCACCCCGCGCGCGTGCGTACGCGTGCGCGCGAGGGGACAGGAGGGCCGCCGCATCGCCGAAACGGGGCCCGGACGGGGCGGGCGGGTTTGGGTGCGCGCCATCCCGAACCGTGGGGTGATGGATTTTCCCTTTGCTTACCGAGGCTTGCAGTTCAAGTCCCGTTCACCGCCCTCCGCTAGTCACACGCAGCGTTTGGCGGTAGAGAGCCAGCGGCCGAACCGTGGGCCGCTCCGCAGGAGGATCAGAATGAGACCGGCTTTCCGCATCGCGTTCCATGCGGCTTTTCTGCTCGGCGGCGTCTTCGCCATCTCCAATCCCGCAATCGCCAAGAAGCAGCGCGCGGCGGCGGTTCAGCCGACCGGACACGGTTACGGCCTGACCAAGGAAGAGCGCGCCGCGATCGCCCCGCTCCAGGCCGCGGTCGCGGCCCGCAACTGGCCCGCCGCCTCCTCCGCTCTGTCGACGGCCCAGGCCGGCGCCCGGAGCGCCGACGGCCGCTACGTCGTCGCCCGCTACGAACTCGAGCTTGCGCTGGCGACCCAGAACATCTCCATGCAGTCGCACGCCATCGATACGATGGTCGGAAGCGGCCTCGCCACCGCCGCCGAGCTTCCGGCTCTGCTCCAGAACCAGGCGGTGCTCGCGACCGCCGCCGGCAAGAGGGACCGGGCGGAGTCGCTTTACGGCCGCGTGCTCGAGCTCCAGCCCAACAATGCCGACGCTCTGATCGATCTGGCGCGGCTCAAATATGATCTGCGCAAGCCGGGCGAGGCCGCGACTCTGATCGATCGCGCGATCGCCCTTCGCGAGGCGACCGGCATGCGCCCGCCCGAAAGCTGGTATCAATATGGCTTGCGGGTGGCGGTCGACAACAAGCTCGCACCGCTGGGGGCGCGGATGAGCCGGGGCCTGGCCGGCGCCTATCCGAGCCCCGAGAATTGGCGCGACGCTCTGCTCGCTTATGGCGACCTTCATCCCGGCAACGCCGCCACCCTCGACGCCCTCCGCCTGATGCGCGCCAGCCATGCGCTCGCCGGCGAGCGCGACTATCTCCAGCTCGCCCAGGCCGCGAACGACGCGGGCTCGGCCGGTGAGGCCAAGGCGGTGATGGACGAGGGCGTCTCTCGGCGCATGGTCGACCCGGCCAAATCCGCTTTCAAGGAAATGATCGCGAGCTCGGGCCGCAAGGCTTCGGCCGACCGCGCCGGCCTTGCCCGCCGCGAGGCTTCGGCGCTCGCGGCGGCGACCGGCGCGGAGGCTCTCGCGACCGGCGATCTCTATTACGGTTATGGCGATTACGCGAAGGCGGCCGAGCTCTACGCAGCGGCGAGACAGAAAGGCGGGATCGACGACGGAGTCGCCGGGACCCGGCTCGGCGCGGCATTGGCTTTGGCCGGGCGACGCCCCGAGGCGGAGGCCGCGTTGCGGTCGGTCGCCGGGGCCCAGGCCGATCTCGCCGCCCTTTGGCTGGTCTGGCTGCGCCAGTCCGCCTGATGTTCGATTTTGAGTTTGTCGGGAGAATGAAGATGAAATCCATGACCAGGTTCGCGATCGCCGCCGCTGTGGTGGCCGGAAGCGCAGTCGTCCTGTCACCCATCTCGGAGGCGAGCGCCGCCAAGAAGAAGGAGAAGGAACAGACCGCTACAAGCACCACGGGCCGCACTTTCGTCCTGGGCAAGGAGGCCAAGGTGGCGCTGAAGGCGCTCGAGACCGCGGTCAAGGCCAAGGACAATGCCGCTTATGCCGCGGCGCTCCCCGCAGCGACGACGGCCTCGACCACGCCGGACGAGAAATATGTGCTCGCCAAGTTCAAGCTCGAACATGCCCTCAACACCAACGACACGGCGGCCCAGATCGCGGCGCTCGACGAGGTGCTGGCAAGCGGCGCGGTCGACGCCACGGAGGCACCGAAGATCCATCAGAGCCTGGCAATCCTCGCATTCAATGCCGGCAACTGGCAGCGCTCCCACGACGAGTTCGCCCAGGTGGTTCGGGCCGAGCCCGCCAATAGCGAGGCGATCGTCAATCTCGCTCTCACCAAGATCAAGATGAAGAAGGATGCCGAGGCTCTGCCCTTGCTCCGCCAGGCGATCGCGGCGAACAAGGCGGCCAACAAGCCGGTTCCGGAAACCTGGTACCGGAACGCGCTTCAGATCGCTTATGCGGCGCGCAATCCCGATTCGATCGCTCTCGCCCGCGAAGTGATGACCGCCTATCCGAACGCGGAGAATTGGCGGAACGCGCTCGTCGTCTACCGCGATTCGGTCCGCGCCGACGACACCGCCAACCTCGATACGCTTCGGCTGATGCGCGCTTCGAAGGCCCTGACCAAGACCGAATATTACAGCCTGGCGACCGCTGCCAACCAGGCCGGCCTGCCGGGCGAAGCCAAAGCGGTGCTCGACGAGGCGGTCGCCTCCAACGTCGGCAAGACCAGCGACGAATCCTACCGCTACATCATGGGCTCGGTTTCGGCCAAGGTCGGCGAGGATCGCGCCGCTCTCGCCGGACTGGAAGGGCGGGCCTCGTCAGCGCCGACCGGCAGGCTCGCCTACCGAACCGCCGACGCCTATCTCGGCTATGGCGAATATGGCAAGGCCGCCGCGCTCTACCGGACCGCCTTGAGCCGGGGCGGCGCCGACGTCGACCGCAATCTGGTCAATCTCCACCTTGGAATCGCTCTCGCGCTTTCCGGCGACAAGGCCGGGGCGACGACCGCGTTCCAGGCGGTGACCGGCCCGCGTGCCGCGCTCGCCGCCTTCTGGATGGACTGGCTGTCCCGTCCGGCGGCCTGATCGGACCCATGATCGGAAGTGGAAGGGGCGCCTTTATGGCGCCCTTTTTCCTGCCGGGGATCGAGCGCTCCCGTCCCATATTGCGACGCCGCTTTTTCCGCCTCTTCCGCCGGGCTTCGCCGCGCGTTAACGAAGGTTAAGAGGCCCGTTTCGGGCCGGCCGGATCGAGGAACAGGCGTTGCGCTTCGACGACATGATCGCGACGGTTCTTACGCAGGGCGAGGCTCCGCCTTCGGCTCTTGCCGCGAAGTGGCGCCAACTCGTCGACCTGCTCGCCCAGCGCCGCGATGATCCTCCGGTCGGCGAGGCGGCCGAGGCCTATGCCTGGCTCGAGGCGCATCGCGGCGAGATCCCGGTCTCGACCCGCGGCGACGCCGCCCGCGCTCTGGCCGGGCAGCGGGTCGCCCCCGCTCTTCTGCGCTTCTTTGCGGGCGACCATCCCGCCGTTGCCGCCCCCGTGCTCGGGTCGGCGCGGCTCGATTCCGGGCAATGGCTCGATCTCCTGCCGACGCTCAACCCGACCGGCCGCGCTCTGCTCCGCCATCGCCGCGATCTCGATCCGCAGGTCGAGCAGGCGCTGGCAAGCTTCGGGGCCAGCGATTTCGCGCTCGGCGGAACCGTGGAGGAGGCGCCTGCAATCCTGCCCCGGGCCGAGCATGGCGAGGCGCAGATCCGCGACCTCGTCGCCCGGATCGAGGCCTTTCGCCGCCAGCGCGAGGCCATGCCCCAGGTCGCGGTCGCCCAGGAGGAGATGCGGCAGGTCGACAGCTTCCACTGGGAGACCGGCCCGGACGGGATCATCATCTGGGTCGAGGGGGCGCCGCGCGGGCCGCTGATCGGCCAGAGCATCGCCTCGATCGCCGATCGCGGCCAGTTCGGAGTCGACGGCCAGGCCGCCGGAGCGTTCGAGAAGAGGGCGCCGTTCCGCGACGCCCGGTTCAACGTCGCCGGCTCGGGCATGGCCTCGGGCGACTGGCGGATCTCGGGCGTGCCCTTCTTCGATCCGAGCCACGGCAATTTCCTCGGCTATCGCGGCAGCGCGCGGAGGCCCAGGGTCGACGAGGTCGCCCGCTCCGACAGCCCGGCAACGGCGCCGTCCGGCCTGTTCGGCACTGACTTGCCGGCCGATTCGCTTCGCCAGCTGATCCACGAGCTGAGGACTCCGCTCAACGCGATCGTCGGCTTCGCGGAGATGATCGACGGCCAATATATGGGGCCCGCCGCCGCCAATTACCGGAGCCGCGCGGCCGACATCATGAACCAGGCGACGAAATTGCTGTCGGCGGTCGACGATCTCGACACCGCCGCGCGGATCGAGACCAGCAGGCTCAATCTCGACGAAAGCTCGGTCGACGCGGTCGCTTTGCTGTGCCGGCTCCACGACGCCTATGAGCGGGTCGCCGAGCAGCGCAGCAGCCGGATCGCGATCGAGATCGAGCAGGGCCTGCCGCCCGCCAAGGTCGAGCTCGGAGTCGCCGAGCGGATGTTCGCGCGGATGCTCGCGGCGACGATCGGCCTCGCCCGCGACGGCGAGACGATCGCGGCGACGATGGCGATGGGCCAGATCGGCGGCCACAAGATGCTCTGCCTGTCGATCGACCGGCCCGGAGCGATCGCCGGCCTCGACGAGCGGGCCCTGCTCGATCCCGGCTACAGTCCCGACGGCGACTGGCCGGGAGCGCCGGCGCTCGGCCTCGGCTTCGCGCTCCGCCTGGTCCGCAATCTCGCCGAAGCGGTGGGCGGCGCGCTCCTGATCGGCGACGAGCGCTTCTTCCTCTACCTCCCGCCGCTCGAGCCCGCCGAGTTGTCGAGCGGACAGGGGAGCTAGGCCGCTCTTCTGCCTCGATCCGTCATTGCGAGCGCAGCGAAGCAATCCAGAGCTGCCCCCGAGGCCGCTGGATTGCCGCGTCGCTACGCTCCTCGCAATGACGGAACCAAGGCGGGTGAAGCCTCGCCTTGCCAATCGCCTCCGCGCTCCGCTATCGCGCGTCCGCTGCTGGGCGGGGCCTGTAGCTCAACGGTAGAGCCGGCCGCTCATAACGGCTTGGTTGGGGGTTCGAGTCCCTCCGGGCCCACCAGCCTTCGCCCGCTTCGCGGGCTTCGGCTGGCAAGCCAGCCCGAGTTGTGGCAGGGGAAAAATGCCTGGCGGGCTCGCCCGCCGAAGCTCCGGAGGAGCGAAGGCGGGGAGTGGCGCAGCCTGGTAGCGCATCTGCTTTGGGAGCAGAGGGTCGCAGGTTCGAATCCTGTCTCCCCGACCATCATTCCGATAGAATAAGGGCCCCATGGGGCGCTCAGCCGGGCGCCGGAATGGAGCCGTTGGCGACCGGGTCGTTCGCCGGCTCGGGCTCGTAAAGCTCGAGAAATTTCCCCTGCAGCTCATCGCATTCGCGCGACTCCCTGAATATTTCCGGAGTGTCGGGGAACAGGGGGGCGGACCCGTCGAGATAGCTGCGGTAGGGGGCCCAGCACACGTGGTAGCGCGTATAATTTATCCAGCCGAGGAACATGATCAGATAGGGCGAGACGATCAGCGCCTGGGCCGCGCCGCGGCGAAAGCCCGGCGGGACCAGCCCGATGGCCCTGGTATAGACCATGATCTGATAGGGGATGAGATAATAGCCGATCCGGTCCGCAGCGGTGCTCATCACCGGGGCGACGATGATGGCGAAGACCGCGATCGCGCTCATATAGTCCAGGAGCCTCCGTTCGAGAGGTTCGACCGGGAGCCGGATCCGACGTCTCAGCGCCAACAGGACAAAAGCCGGCAAAGTGAAGGCGACCCGAAACAGAGCTCCGCCTGCGCCGGGGATTTCGCCGATAGCGGCTGTGACCTGGGGGATCAGCCAATAAGCCAGTTCCATCCCGATGCCGCAGGTCAGTCCGGCCGCGACCGACACGACGAACCCTGGATTGCTCCTCAGCCACAGCAAGCCGGCCAAAGGCAGGAACAAAACCGCGGACCAGTGAAACGTGCAGGCGAGGATCGCCATCAAGGCCGCCCAGCGGCCCCGGCCGCCGCTGAGCAGATAATAAGCGATCATCAGAAAGCCGATCGCGGTCGCCTGCCGGGTCGAGCCGATCGCCACGATCGTGATCAGCACCGGGATGCTGATGGCGAGCGCGGCCGGCGGGAACGGCTGCAGCCTGCAGAACAGGATGAGGCCGGTGACGAATATCAGCGCGCAGGGGATATTCACCGCCCACATCGCGGCGCCGAACTGTCCCGCGGCCAGCTCGAGCGCGAGATAGCCCGGATCGTTCCAGAGCGCGGCGAGCCATGAGATCCGCGGCGCTTCCTCGATCATGACGATGTAGCTGTCCCAATCTCCGCCCACCTGCCATCGGGTCCCGATGAACAAGGTCAGCGCCAGCAGCAGAATGATCAGGAAAGGCCGTTCCAGCCGGGGAGCGCTGGCCCTGACCATCCACCAGGCCGCCGGAAGCAGGAACAGGCCGAGATAGATCCACATCCTTGTCTAGCCCTCGCTCGCCGCGGATCGAACCGGCTCATGGCCGAGCCCGGATATGGCGGCTTCGGCGGCGGCCTTACCGGACAGGAAGCTTTCCTCCATCGAGTGATATTCCCACGATCCATAGCGCCCGGCCAGCCACATGCCCGCCGCGGCGAGCTGTTGCGCGAGACGGCTTCGGCCACCGCTCCCCGACTGGCGATGGATCACATATGCGGGGTCGATGACCATCGGGTGGACCACGTCCAGGCGGCAGGGCCCCAGCAGCTCGTGGCGGATCAGCCAATCGAGCGCCAGCTCCGCATTCTCGGCCGGGTCCGGCGTGGGCCGGCCCCTGGGAATTGTGTATTCGACCAGGATGGACTGGGAATCGGGCTGCTCTCCTTTCGCGCCGACCGCGCCGGTGAGGCTGATTCGATGGAAGGGCAGTTCGCGGTCCGGCGCATAGATCCAGTGATTCTCCGCGGCCGCCGCGCCCACCACCCCGAGGCCAAGGACGCAGAGGACATTGTGGTCGAAGTTCATGCCGGACGTGTCGATCCGCGCCATCGCGAGCGCCTGCGGGGCGGGATTGGTGCAGATCAGGCGATCGAACTGGATCATGCCCCGATCGGTGCGGCATTGCCGCGCCTCGAGGTCGATCTGCGCCACTCGAGTGCGATAGCGGATCCTGTCGCCGGCCTTGCGTGCCAGGCCGGCCGGAAGGTCGCCCATCTTTCCCGACGCCGGGTAGAGGAATGAGGCATTGTAGCCGTAATCCTGGATCTGCTCCCGCGCTCCTCGCCTGACCAGCTCCGCGTCCGGCGCGGGCAGATAGCGCCCGAGACAATCGGGCGGCAGTTCGGCCAGCGGCCGCCCCCACAATTTGGTGTTGAACGGTTCGAAAAAGGCATCGAACAGCGGACGGCCCCAAGTCTGGAGGAGGTGCTGCTCGAGATTGGCGGGCGTCCCGGCAAGCCGCCGGGGCCGTGTCACGAGCCCGTCCAGAACGGCGGTGCGGAGAGGCCCGGGGGCAGCCCAGAGATTGAATTGCAGTGGAAAGGGGATCTTGCAATTGCCCAGCATCACGCTCGCCCGCCGCCGATGGCGAACCATCGGCACTCCGCTCTCGGCGACGGCGCTCTGCAATTCCGGGCTTTGGATGTGCAGGAAATGTCCGGCGCGATCGAACGGAAAGCCGCCGGACATTTCGGTCCGCGCCAGGCCTCCCGCCTCTGCCTCGGCCTCGACGACCAGGAAGTCGGCGCCGTTCTGAATGAGGGCCCGAATCGCTCCGAGGCCGGCCATTCCGGCGCCGACGATCAGAAACGGCACATGTTCGGTCATCGAAGCGGCAGACCGGTCATCATCCGCGGAATTCCAATGCGGACAATTCGGCCAGGCCGCGGCCCGTGGTCGATTCGATCGCGACTACGCAGGACAGCAAAGTGATCGAGTAGGTCATCGCCAGGATCCATCTCTCCGACCAGCCGCTGCGCCGCAGGACCGAGCTGAGATGCATTCCATCCCCGATGAAGGGGGAGCGTCCCGCGCTCAGTCGCGCCCCGACCGTGAAAAGCAGCTCGGCGAGCGGGAAGATGGCCGGAAGCAGGACCGCCCAGCCGGCCGAAACGCCCGCGCCCGTCGCAAAGCGGAGAATCAAAGCGGCGAGCACCAATCCCAAACCGAAGGATCCGGCATCGCCCATGAAGATCCGCGCGGGAGGCGCGTTGTGCGCAAGAAAGCCGCACAGGCTGGCCCCGAGCAGGAAAGCGAGGACCGCGACGACCGGCTCGGCATTCAGCAAGGCGATGATTCCGAACGCCGTCAGTGCGACGAGCATGTTGCCGCCGGCGAGCATGTCCTGGACGTCGACGAAGTTCACGGCGTTGATCAGCAGGATCACGAAGAGGACGGTGACGATTGCGTCGAACGCCGGGCCGCCGCCCGTTTCGAATCCCAATCCCCCCATCCACAGGCACAGTGAAGCGGCGCACTGCCAGGCCAGCTGGAGCGCGATCGGAATCGTCCGCCCGACCCGGTCTTTCCATAATCCCAAAGCGAGCGCGACGAGCAACGCCGGGGCCAGGCCGAGCAGCCCGCGATCGGCGGCGGAAGCCAGCAGGATGGCAGGCGCCGCGGCGGCGAAGACGGCTGCTCCCCCCAGCAGCGGCACCGGCTCATGATGCGCGTTGATGGCGTTTGGAAGAGCCACGAAGCCGAGGGCCGCCGCGTTGCGCACCGCCCATCGGGCCAGGAGCCAGGATGCGGTCCCCGTCGCCGCCATTGCCAGGCCAATCAGTGCGAGCATGAATGATGCGAGCCGCGGCCAACCGGCGGGTTAACGCCAGCGGCCTTCGGAAACGGGTCGGCTGCGGGAAAACGGCATGCCGCTTTCAAGGCGTTCGACCTGCGGCGAGGTCGGCGAGCGGAGGAGCCGATTCATGATTCGTCCGGACTGCCTTTTGACCTCTCCGATTGCTTCCATCTTGGGTTGCGCGCTCGCCAATTGCTACTATTCCTATGACTTTAGAGGATGAGGAGGCGCCGATAAAGAGCCCTTCGACCGGAGGAGAATGCTTCAGATTCGATCTCCCGGAAACGGCTCGGCGCGGCTTCACAACGGTCTTCAAACTGCCGGCCTGCTGTCCAATTTCGGTGCGGCCAAGCTTGCAATCTATCTGGTCCCGCTCGCTCTGGCGGCGGCGGCCCCGGCAAGCGTCTATGGAGGCATCGAATTCGCTTATGCGACCGCACTGCTCGCGGTCACCGCGATCGTCGGCGCGCCGCTGCACGGGCTGAGCCACAAATATCTGGTCGGGGAAGAAAAGGAGATCCAGGACCAGGCCGACGCGCTCGTCCTGATCTGTATCCTCGCCGCTCTGGCCGGATTCGCGGTCGCCGCACTGTTGGGCGCGCCGGCGCACATCCTCCTCGTATTCGCGCTGGCCGGCCTCAGCTCGGTCCAGGTCATCCAGTCCTTCCTGCTTCGGGTCTATTGCAAGCCGGTCCTGCTGGCCTGGGCGGACGGCCTCGTGCCGCTCGCCGGGCTGCTGATCGTCGTCGTCACCGATCTTGTCACCGGCGAGGCGATGATGAGCACGACGATCGGCGGCTTCCTCGCTCTGGCGCTGGCGATCTTCGCAGCGGCGTCGATCCAGCTCGCCCGCGGAAAGGCGGACCACCTCCGGCAGAGGCTCCTCGCCAGCGCCCGGGCCGGAGCGGCAATGGCGGTCTACGCTTTGTTCGGCACCTGGATCGCGGTGAGCGGCCGGATCCTGATCGGTTTCATAGCGGCGCAGGACCTTTCCGCTTATGCGGTCGCGTTCCGGATCGCCGGGATCGCCTTCGGCGTCAGCCAGCTCGGTTCAACCTGGATGTGGAGCCGGATCTACACGGCCGATACCGATCAGGCGGACCGCCTCATCGCCCGGTGGCTGGCCGGAACGGCTTTGGTCTGCGCTTTGGTCACGCTGATCGGCGGGCCGCTCATCCAGGGCATCAGGTTCGACGCTCTCGACAGCCGCACCTCGGCCCTGGCAGCGGCAATAATGCCGGTGCTTTCCATCCACATCTATTTCTGGTCGGCCCACACCCTGATGCAGCCGCGGGTCAATCGCCTGGGAATGGCGACCCGGTCGCTCGGCACGTTGTCGATCACCTCGGCGGCGACGGTGGCTGTCGTCCTCGGCGCGCACCGCTTGGGCCTTGGCACGATCGCCGTTGTCTGGCTGCTTGCCGTTTCGTCGGTCTTTTATTTCTTCGGGGTGTGGGCGGTGCTTGCCCGGCGCGGCGCCGCCCACCGCCAGGCCGGCCTGACAGCCCTCGTGGGCGGTCTGTTCCTGGTGCTGCTCGCTTGCTGCTGAGCTGAGGCGGGGCTGAGGCAGGAGCGTTATGAAATGAGCCGCTCGAAAGCGATCGTGCCGCTTTCCGTGTCCGCCGCGAGAAGCCTCACCTTGAGCCGGTCGCCGGCCTCGGCGCCCTCCGCGGGCACCCGGGCGACGACTGGAAGTCCGCAGAGCTGGATCCTGGCGCCACGCTCGTCCACCTCGGTGGCGATCGCGGCGAAGCTTTGCCCTATCCTTCCACTCAGCATCACGGCCTCGGCGAGATCGATCGCGGCCCTCTCGATCCGCCCGCCAAGCGCCTCGGCGCGCGCCATGACAGGCTGGAGCGTTTCGAAAGCCGCCGTCACCGTCTTCGGCACATCCTGACCGTTGGCGACCGCCAGCGCGGCTCGGACGACGTAGCGGTCGGCCAGGCGCCGGAGCGGGGCGGTCGCATGGGCGTAGGTCGCCGCGACGGCCGAATGCCAGGGCACGGCGCCGGGGCGGAACGGCTGATAGGAGGCTCCCGGGCCGGCTCGCCGCACCGCCAGCGCGAAGGCTGCCTGCTTTGGGTCCACGGGATCGAGCCGTCGCTCGAAATCGGCAAGCGACGTGGAACTCGCCCAGTGCAGGCCGAGCGCCTGTGCCGTGTGCCGCAATCGCCTCTGGGCGCGATGATCCGGCTCGGCCATGACCCTGAACAGGCCGGTCCGATGATTCTGCAGGACTTTCGCCACCGCGAGATTCGTCGCCAGCGAAAGCGCCGCATTGCGGACCTCCGATTCGAGCTGGGGTCGGAAGACGAGCTCGAACATGCCGTCGGCGAGCGCCACTATCTCCTGTGCTGGGGGGTTGACCCGCGCCGCGCCGCGCCGGAGCTCGGCGGCATGGATGCGATCAGACAGCTCAGCGAAGCCGGGCGGCAGGTCGGCCGCGCTCACCCGGTCGTAGGCGAGCTTGGCCCGGCTCTGGACGATCGCCCGCTCCGCGCCGTCGAGCCGGACCGAGCCGTCCGGCGCGACCCGCACCGTGAAGATCACCGCCGGCCGCGGCCCGTCGGGCAGAAGGCTTGCGGCGCCTTCGCTGAGGACCGGCGGATAGAGGCCGGCTTTGCCGTCGGGCAGATATTGGGTCGTCCCGCGGCGCCACGCCTCCTGGTCGACGAGGCCGCCGTCGTCGACGAACCAGGCGACGTCGGCGATCGCATAATGAAGCAGGAGATCGGCGCCGCTCCGCTCGATCGTAAAAGCCTGGTCGAGGTCGGTCGACGAGGCCGGATCGAGCGTGACGAACGGTCGGGAAATGCGGTCGACATGCTCGGTCGGCGCACGGCCCGACGCCTTCTCGGCGGCGGCCGACACTTCGGACGGAAAGGAATCGGGAATCCCGAACCGGGCCCTGATCGCGGACAGGCCCCGGCCCAGCGCATTGTCCGGGTCGATGAGGGCTTTCATCCGATCCTCGCCCGAGCTGCTGTTCTACCGCTCAGGGCGTCGGCGGATTGCGGCCGATATCCTCGCGGGCATGAGCGAGCACCGCGAGCATCGCCGTCCAGGCGGCGACGTTCTGGCGGAGCTGGGCCGGATCGACCTTGTCGAGCGTGTCGTCGGGCGTGTGGTGGATGTCGAAATAGCGAAGTCCGTCCTGCTGGAGGTCGATCCCGGCCACTCCCGCCTTGACCCAGTCGCCGAGATCGGCGCCGGCCTCGACCTTGCCGGTGCCGAGCGTGATTCCAAGCGGGAAGAGCAAGGCGGCGATCCGGTCGACGAGGGACTTGTTGGCCGCCGGGAGGCCGGCGTCCATCCGCCAGACCCGGTCGGCGCCGAAATCGGATTCGGCGACGAAGACGACATTCTCGTCCTTGTGGGCGGCGCGATAGGCGTCGCTGCCATAGCCGCCGACCTCCTCCGAGCCGAACCAGACCAGGCGGATCGTCCGGCGCGGCCGGCCGGAGTCCATGATCCGCTTGGCGGCGGCCGCGGTGATCGCGACTCCGGCCGCGTCGTCGATCGCTCCGGTGCCGAGATCCCAGCTGTCGAGATGGCCGCCGATCAGGAGGATTCCGGCGGAAGGGTCGGTGCCCGGAACCTCGGCGACGACGTTGCCGGAGACCTGCTCGCCGACGAATCGGGGGGTGAGAGTGAGATGCATGGTCACCGGTTTGCCGCGCTCGAGCATGCGCTGGAGATTCTCGGCGTCCGGAATGGAGAGAGCCCCGGCCGGGATCGGGCTCACGCCCGCGGCCCAGGTCGTCAGTCCGGCGTGGGGATTGCGGTGATGGTCGGTGCCGAGCGAGCGGATCACGACCGCGGCGGCGCCCTTGGTCGCTCCCACCGACGGCGCCGATCGGCGCACCGGCCCGTAATAGCCGTAGCTCGACCCGTCCTGGGTGGGCTGCATGCCGTGGGTGACGAAAACGATCTTGCCCCGGACCGCTGCCTCGGGCGCGGCCTTCAATGCATCGAGATTGTCGAAGCCGACCACCTCGGCGGTGATCCCCGCGGCGGGCGTGGCGCCGCTATGGCCGAGGGCCGTTACCGCCATCTTCTGCGGGAAGGGGGAGACGATCTCGGCCGACTCGGCGCCGCGGAGCCAGGTCTTCATCCGATAGTCTTCGACATGGACGTTGCGGAAGCCGAGCGCCTTCAGCTTCGCCACCGCCCAGATCCGCGCCCGAGCCTCGTCCGCGCTTCCGGCAAGCCGGGGCCCCACTTCGGTCGTCAGCCCCTCGACGATGTCCCAGGCGACCTCGTCATGCTCGAGAGCAAGGTCGCGCAGCCGCTCGGGCTGGCCGGCGCCATTCTGTGCGCCCGAAGGCGCCGCGAGCATGAGGAAGGGGAGGAGGGCGAGGGCGGTGAGGGCTTTGCGCATGCCCGGCCCCTAGCCGAAAGGGCAGGGCAGGCGAAAGCGACAATCCCGCATCGGTTGAGAAGCCTGCCTTATGCTGGTGACATCCGTCCTACCGCCCACTAGGTAGGCGCCAAATCCACTCAGGACCGGAGACACGCGCCGCCATGGCAGCACAATATAGTTTCGTCATGAAAGGCATGACCAAGACCTTTCCGGGCGCTCCCAAGCCCATCCTCAACAACATTCACCTGCAATTCTACCCGGACGCCAAGATCGCGATCATCGGTCCGAACGGCTCGGGCAAGTCGACCCTGATGAAGATCATGGCGGGCCGCGACAAAGAGTTTGTCGGCGAGGCCTGGCCCGGCGAGAACATCCGCGTCGGCTATCTCGAGCAGGAGCCGCAGCTCGACCCGACCAAGACGGTCCGCGAGAACGTGATGGACGGGGTGCGGCCGATCGCCGACATGATGGACCGGTTCAACGCGATCAGCGCGATGATGGCCGATCCGCCCGAGGATGCCGATTTCGACGCTCTGATGACCGAGATGGGCGAGCTTCAGGAGAAGATCGACGCGGTCGACGGCTGGACCCTCGACAACCAGCTCGAGATCGCGATGGACGCTCTGCGCTGCCCTCCGGGCGACAGCCGCGTCGACAATCTGTCGGGCGGCGAGAAGAGGCGCGTGGCGCTGACCCGGCTGCTGCTCGAGAAACCCGACATCCTCCTTCTCGACGAGCCGACCAACCATCTCGACGCCGAGAGCGTCCAGTGGCTCGAAAAGCATCTCGTCGATTATGCCGGCAACGTCATCCTCGTCACCCACGACCGCTACTTCCTCGACAATGTCGTGAACTGGGTGCTCGAGCTCGATCGCGGCCGCTACTACGTCTACGAGAGCAATTACTCGGGCTATCTCGAGAAGAAGGCGAAGCGGCTCGAGCAGGAGGAGCGCGAGGAGCAGGGCAAGCAGAAGGCGATCCAGGAGGAGCTGGACTGGATCCGCCGCTCGCCCAAGGCCCGCCAGACCAAATCCAAGGCCCGGATCCGCGCCTTCGACGAGCTGGTCGAGGCGCAGGAGAACCGAACCCCGGGCAAGGCCCAGATCCTGATCCAGGTGCCCGAGCGTCTCGGCGGAACGGTGATCGAGGCCAAGGGGCTGACCAAGGCCTATGGCGACAAATTGCTGTTCGAGGATTTGAGCTTCAGCCTTCCGCCGGGCGGGATCGTCGGGATCATCGGCGCCAACGGCGCGGGCAAGACGACTCTGTTCAAGCTGATCACCGGCGCCGAGCAGCCCGATTCAGGCTCGATCCGGATCGGCGAGACGGTCAAGCTAGGCTATGTCGACCAGAGCCGCGACGCGCTCTCGCCCAACAAGAATGTCTGGGAGGAGATTTCGGACGGGCTCGACGTCTTCCGCTTCGGCAAGCACGAGCTCGGCACCCGCGCCTATGTCGGCGCCTTCAACTTCAAGGGGCAGGACCAGCAGAAGAAGGTCGGGCAGCTGTCGGGCGGCGAGCGCAACCGGGTCCACATCGCCAAGATGCTGAAGGAGGGCGGCAACGTCCTTTTGCTCGACGAGCCGACCAACGATCTCGACGTCGAGACGCTGCGGGCGCTCGAGGACGCGCTCGAGAGCTTCGCCGGCTGCGCGGTGGTGATCAGCCACGACCGCTTCTTCCTCGACCGCCTCGCCACCCACATCCTCGCCTTCGAGGGCGACAGCCATGTCGAATGGTTCGAGGGCAATTTCGAAGCTTATGAGGAGGACAAACGCCGGCGGATGGGACCCGAGGCCGACCGTCCGCATCGGATGACGTATAAGAAATTGACTCGATGATTGCAGACAGGAATCGTCTTGTAGATGCGGGAATTGGACATGGTTCGATTTCCGCGCAAGAATGAAGCGGGCATTTCGATATTGGGGGCGATGCGGAGGGCCTGATGAATCCGCAAAACTATATGCTCGGGATCCGCGATGTCTTTTCGGTACTCGTTCCCGGTGCAGCGCTCCTGCTCTTGCTCGATATCACCTTTGCACGGCCAAGTTGCGGTGGGGGTATCGAATTCCTGGCCTTTGCAATCGCCTCATACCTCCTGGGGCACGTGGCTTTCACCGTCGGTGCGTTGTTCGACCCCTTGGCCATAGCTTTGATCCGAATGCGGCTTCATCGAGGGGACCAGCTAGTGAGCGGCGAACAGGCTTCGGCCCGTGACCGGATAGAATATCAGCACGATTTTGCCGGAACGCTGAAAGACATGATCGTCGAGAGGTCTTCGGGCAATGGGGAGGCGATCCAGTCAGATAAAATCAACGACACCAAGGGATTTTGGTGGGACCAGCTTCGGCTCAACTGCCCGCCGGCCGTGGCGGAACTGGACAGGTTGGAAGGCATCCAAAAGCTGTTTCGCTCGCTCTTCGTTGTGTTCTTTGCAACAACGATCCTTCATTTTTTTCTACAGGTCTTCGACGTACGAGCAGCGTCCGGCGTGGCGGGCACTTCAGCGATGGTGAGACATGTAGCATACCCTCTTTATTCGGTACCCGTCGGTGGGCTTTGCTTCGCTTTATACGTTTGGGCGCGATGGAGATTCGATGCGTCGATTTACCGGCTGGCCCTGGCATTCATGATCTCGCCGCATACTATTGCGCTATCGAAGGCGGAGCCCGCCTACCCGAGGAAAGAGGCAGATCGCCAGTGAAACGGTCGGCCGAACTTCCCAGCCCTGGTTAACGAGTTGCCAATAAGTCGAGGCTAGACCGGTCGCCCTGTCGCGGGGTGGCCGTTTCAATGTTCTGGCGCTCATTATTGGGGTTTGGAGTATTGCTGACCGGGGCGTCCTGCGTCCCGCCGGCCGCCCATATGCGCGTCGCCTCGGCCTCGGCCGACGCCGCTTCCGATCCCGCCCAGCAGACGAGGATCATCCTTCCGCCCCCCGAAGTGATGGCCCGCGAGATCGCTCCGGGTCATGCCGCCTCACCCTTCACCATGGCCGCTCAGACCGAGAGCGACCGGGCCAATTCGCTGCAATGCCTGACCGCCGCAATCTATTACGAGGCCCGCTCCGAGCCGGAGGAGGGGCAGCGCGCCGTCGCGCAGGTCGTTCTCAACCGCGTCCGCCACCCTGCCTTCCCCAAGAGCATTTGCGGGGTCGTCTATCAGGGCTCGAGCCGGACCACCGGCTGCCAATTCAGTTTCACCTGCGACGGATCGATGAACCGCGGGATCGAGCCCGGCGCCTGGGCACGGGCCCGGCGGCTCGCCGCCGAGGCCCTGAACGGCTACGTCTACGCCCCGGTCGGCCTCGCCACCCATTTCCACACCACCGCGATCCATCCCTGGTGGGCGGACAGCCTCGCCCGGGCAGTCACGGTCGGATCGCATATCTTCTACCGCTGGCGCGGCGAATGGGGCGATCCCAAGTCGTTCCGCCGGCCTTATACCGGCCAGGAGCAGGCTTATGCCTCGGCCGGCGGCGAGGAACAGCCCATCGGCGGGGGCGGGGACGAGGTCGTGGCCGGAGTCACCATCCACCGGATCGCCATCGCGCAGGCGGCGCCTCCGGCGCCCGTCGCGGCAACCGATGCGGGTGGGGCCGCTCAGGCCGTCGCGCCTCGGCCGCGCTCGGGAATCGTCACCGTCGCCGGCGTTCGGATCCACCGAATGGCCACGGCCGCGGCCACCGGCGTTCGGGTCCATTCCGGAGCGCCCGGCAGCGGCCAGGCAGCCGCTCCGATCGAAGAGCCGGTCGTACCCGAGGGCGAGCACTCGGCCGCCGCGCGCTGAATTGGCAGAGTCATTGACGGCAATGCATGCCAGTTGAACGATGGGCAGGCGGAGTAAAAATCTCGCGCGCTTGAAATCCCCGCCAAATACTGAAATCAAATCGGAGCCGATTCAGAGTCGTGCATCCGTAGGATCACGAGCGGGTCGGCCAGATCTTTCCAGTCTGGCGAGGGGCACGGGCAAATGGATCGGAGACAAGCCACCCGATGGGCCGGTATCCTGGCGATCATCACGGGGGCGCTTGCTCTTGGGACTGCCACGATCTCGCTTCTGAGCGAATTGCAGGCAAGTCGGGAGAACGGCATGCGTCAGGAGAAGAAGGTCGAAGACCTGGAACTCGCGCTCAGGAAACAGAACGAGGCCTATCAGGAGCAAAAGCGGATCGATGCAGAGGCGCAGCGACAGGCAATGGCCGAGCAGGCGCAGGCCAACCTTTGCCTTGAGCATTCGGACCGAAGGATCGAGATCGAAAGCAGGTTCTCGGCGCTGATGCGGGCGCATGGGATGCTCATGAATTCACTCCGCAGCTGTGCTCGCGAGCGAAATTCGGAAGATCAGAACGATTGTGCCGCCTTCGTCTGCGCGACCGCCTATCTCGGCACCAGCGGCGAGTCTAATTGCGTCGCGAGCGTCGGTGAGGGGCTGGCCATCAAGGCCGATATGGAGCGCGAAAACCGTCTTGCGGCCGGCGACGGCTGCTCGGTCCCGGCTTCCGCCGTCATCGACTTTTTCAGCTGATCAGGAAGTGAATGAAGAGGGCTAACGCACCCGTTTGACAAACGTCTCGCCGTCTCTTTTCTCGGTCTGGAAGTTCGGGATCGCCTCGATCAGCTCGGAGAGGCGCGAGAAGCCGTAATTGCGCGCATCGAACGAGGAGCGGTTGCCGGCCCGGCGGCCGACCTCGGAGAGGCTGGCGAAACCTCGGTCGTCGCGGCTCGAAGCCTTGAGCGCGGCACCGAGCAGCTTGATCACCTCCTCGTCGATTTCTCCCGCTTCCGCGGGCGCTTCCTTGGGCGCATCCTCCTCGGCCACCTTCAGCAACTCATCCACGTCGATGAACCGGGTGCAGGCGGCCCGGAACGGCTCCGGAGTCCGGGCGGTGCCGAAACCGTAGACGTCGAGCCCGTCCTGGCGGATCCGGGTGGCCAGCGGCATGAAATCGCTGTCGCTCGACATGATCCCGAAGCCGTCGACCCGGCCGCGGAACAGCAGGTCCATCGCGTCGATCGTCATCTTCATGTCGGTCGCGTTCTTGCCCTTGGTAATGTCGAGCTGCTGATATTGTTCGATCGCGTGGCGAAGCGACATTTCCGACCACCCCTTGAGGCTCGCCTTGGTCCAGTTGCCGTAGACCCGGCGGATGTTGACCGTGCCGAGCTCGGCGAGGACGGTCAGCACCGGGTCGAGACTCTGCGGCGAGGCATTGTCGCCGTCGATCAGCAAGGCGATGTTGCGGACCTTGCCTTCGATGTGAGCGTTCACCGGCCCCGCCTCATCTGCGGCGGCCCATGGCGTCGACGCTCCACGGTCCCGGTCCGGCCGCCGAGATGTAGAGGAAGACGAAGCAGAACAGGATCGCCGCGTCGCCCATGTTGAGCGCGGGGAAGGGGCCTTTCGGGAAATGATAGAGCCAATAGGCCACCGCCATCTCGCCGGCGAGGATGAAGGCGACCGGGCGGGTGAACAGCCCGATCAGGATCAGGAAGCCGCCGACAAGCTCGAGGATTCCGCCGAACCAGAACATGCTGAACATGTCCGGCGAAGGCATCGGCCCGGCCGGGAAGCCGAGCAGTTTCTGGGTGCCGTGCTCCATGAACAGCAGGCCGGCGACGATCCTCAGCACGCTCAGCAGGAGCGGCGCCCAGCGGTCGGGCAATCCCATCTCGCGCATGTCTTTTCTCCAGTGACACGGCTGCCGTACCATTGCGGGCCGGCGGGGCATAGCGGGCGAAACAATCGATGCTGGCTCCGCGCCGATTTCTGGGGCAAAACCCTTCCTCAGAGATGGCAAGCGTACGCAGCCTCTACGATGTCCTGAACGTATCGCCGGACGCCGAGGGCGTGGTGATCGAGGCCGCCTATCGTGCGCTGATGAAAAAATATCATCCCGACCAGGCACCGGGCGCGGCGAACGGCAGCATGAGCGCGGCCGAGATCAACCAGGCGTTCGCGGTGCTTCGCGATCCCAAACGCCGGGCCGGCTACGATCTCCACGAGCGAAGCCGCCAGCCGCAAAAGCCGATCCGGCTCGAGCCGGCTCTGTCGCCGCCCCCGCCGAGGAGCAGCGGCTTCGCCTGGACCGGCTGGCTGGTCGCTCTGTTGCTCGGAGCGATTCTCTACGCCGTATTGAACGGCCGCGGCGGGCTGATCGTGCCGCCCACGCGCGGGAATGAAAGCGCGGCCGCGGAGCCCGATCATCGCACCCAGCCGGTCAAGATCGCTTCGCCGTTCGAGAACGCGCCCGCGCCGACCGCGCTCGACCGGGAGATATTGCTCGGCGAATCGAAGGCGGCGGCCGCCCGGCGCCGTCAAAGCGCGCTCGACGCCGCGGCGGACGCAGCTGCGGAAGGCGCCGCTGCTCCGTCGATCATTATCGAGCCGGAGCCCGAACCCTTGCAATTGCGCGCGCGGGCCGCTCCGCCACGCCCGCACGGCCGTGCGGTTCGCCGCAATCAGAGCACCGGGGCGCGCAGCCGCGAGGACGAAGATTTCCTCAAGCGCGAGGGCTATATCTACTGATCAACGGCGGCGGGGGCAGGGGACCCGGCAGGCCTGGGCCGGTCCTTTCGGCTGGGCGCGATTCTCTCCCATCGCCCGCTCGACCTGGCCGGCGAGATCGCCATGCTCGCGCCGATAGCCCTTGGCCTCGAGGCAGTCATAGGCGTTGTACAGGGCGGCGACCGGATCCATCCAATATTTGTGATTGGCCTGGCGGGTGCAGAGCCGGATGTCGGCGCGCATTTCGGGCTCGCTCTTGGTCGGGTGCGAGACTTGCGCCGCGCAGCCGGCGAGAAGGACGAGCGAGAGCGAAAGCGGCAGCTTCACGGGGGCGCTCCGACGGCCGGGAATCGCCGCTTTGTCGCATCGCCGCCTTTCCCGCGCAATGGGGTTGCGCAATGGGCCGGCCGATCCCCATCTTGGCGTGGATGGCCGGAGAGATGCGCCTGATCCTGCCCTTGCTGGCGCTGCTTTGCGGCGGCTGCTCGGACAGGCCGAGCCAGCCCGATCGACCGGACTGGGCCGACGGAAGAATGGTTCGCGAACCGCGGCCGGCCGGCCGGCGGCCGCAGAGCCTTGCCGATTTCGAGACGCGGCTGCTCGCCGTCCACAATCGGGAGCGCTCGGCGACCGGCGCTCCGCCCTTGACATGGGACAGGAATCTCGCCGCCGCCGCAGCCGCATATGGGCCGTCCCTGATCGCCCGCGGCAGGCTCGCCCATTCGGAGCCGGCGAGCCGGCCCGGCCAGGGTGAGAATCTGTGGATGGGCACTCGCGGCGCCTACGCGCTCGAGGAGATGGCGGGAGACTGGGCCGGGGAGAAGAGCCTGTTCCGCCCCGGCACCTTCCCGAACGTCAGCACCAGCGGCAATTGGAGCGACGTCGGCCATTATACCCAGATGATCTGGCGCGGCACGACGTCGGTCGGCTGCTCGCTGCAGCGAAGCGCCCGCTGGGACTATCTGATCTGCCGTTACTCGCCACCCGGCAACGTCGTGGGGCGAAGCGTACCCTAGAGTTTGCGTTGAAATATTGAACCGCTCATCCTGAGTAGGGACTGAGCCCGGCGAAGGCCCGTATCGAAGGACCGTTCGAAACTTGTGCGTCCTTCGATTGGCCGGTTCGACGGGCTCACCAGCCACTCAGGATGAGCGGCAATGCTTCAATCCCGGAAGATCAGGCTTTGGTTTGGCCACCGATTTTCGCTTGCGCCTTCGCCTTGCTTATTTCAGCGTCCGCCCGCCGCCATCGGGGGAGGAACGAGTGATCAGCTGGAACGCGCGCAAGACCATCCTGTCCGACGCGGAAATGGCTCCCGAGCACAGGCTGAAACGAAGCCTGGGCTGGCCGCACCTGATCGCTCTCGGCGTCGGCGCGATCGTCGGCACCGGAATCCTCACTTTGACCGGAGTCGGCGCCGCCAAGGCCGGGCCGGCGGTGATCCTGTCCTTCGCGATCGCCGGGATCATTTGCGCGGCGGCTGCTTTGGCCTATGCCGAGATGGCGACGATGATCCCGGCCTCGGGCAGCGCCTACACTTACTCCTATGTCGTGCTCGGCGAGCTGATCGCCTGGTTCGTCGGCTGGAGCCTGATCCTCGAATATTCGCTGGTGGTGAGCGCGGTGGCGGTGGGCTGGTCGGGCTATGCGACCGGCTTTCTCCAAAGCCGCCACATTCCGCTCCCCGACGTGCTGAGCCACCCGCCGGTCTTCGAAGGGTCGCTCGCCGCGGGAAACCTTCATATGGTCGAAATGGGGATCAACGCGCCGGCTATCTTCATCATCTTCGTGATCGCGGGCCTGCTCATCTACGGGGTTCGCGAGAGCGCCAACGTCAATGCGCTGCTGGTGATCGTGAAGGTGGTCGCTTTGATCGTCTTCGTCGCGGTCGCACTGCCTTACTTCACGCCGGGCAATTTCGAGCCGTTCATGCCCTACGGCTTCGCCAAGAACGGACCTCCGGGCAAGGAGGTCGGAGTGATGGCCGCGTCGGCGATCATCTTCTTCGCTTTCTACGGCTTCGACGCGATCGCGACCGCCGCCGAGGAAACCAAGAACCCCGACCGCGACCTCAAGATCGGGATCGTCGGCTCGATGCTGATGTGCGTCCTCATCTACATGGCCGTCGCCGGGACCGCGATCGGAGCGCTCGCCTACACCCGCTTCGCCAACAGCCCGGAGCCGCTCGCCCTCATCCTCCGCCAGATCGGCCAGCGCGGAGTCGCCGATTATCTCGCCGCCTCGGCGGTGATCGCGCTCCCGACCGTGATCCTCGCTTTCTTCTACGGCCAGAGCCGGATCTTCTTCGTAATGGCGCGCGACGGCCTGCTGCCGCCGGCACTGGCGCGCGTGTCGGGCCGCGGCTCGCCGGTCCGGATCACGATATTCACGACGATCGTCGTCGCTTTGCTCGCCGGAATCATCCCGCTCGCCGATCTCGCAGCGCTCGCCAATGCGGGGACTCTCACCGCCTTCATCTTCGTCGCTATCTGCATGCTGGTGATGCGCCGGCGCGCGCCCGACGCGCCTCGTGCCTTCCGGACGCCGTTGGCGTGGCCGGTCGCGCTCGTGGCGATCCTCGGCTGTCTCTATCTCTTCTACAGCCTGCCCCAGCGTACCCAGATCTGGTTCCTGGGCGCGCATGTCGTCGGTTTCGTCATCTACTTCCTCTACGGCGGTCATCGAAGCGTGGCCGGCAGGGAGGCGGTCAAGCCGGCGTAAAGCTCCCGCTCGATTCGTCGAGCAGGTGAAGGACCCCGTCGGCGATCGAGAAATAGGCGCCGTGAAGGGTCAGCCGGCCCTGGTCCTCGCGCTCCTTGACCCAGGGGAAGCTGCGCAGATTGCCGAGGCTGACCTTGACCCCTTCGAGCTCCATCGCCCGGAAGGCGTCGGCGTCGACATGGTCTTTCGTCCGCGCCCGGACCTTTTCGCGCGCGTCGGCGAGCATCTCGATCCAGTCGGCGATGAAATGGCCCTCGCCGTGAAGCGCGGTATCGAACTGGCCGGTCAGCGCCGCCGCGCAGCCTCCGCACATTTCGTGGCCCATGACGATGATCTCGCCGACCTCGAGCTGGGTGACCGCGAACTCCAAAGCCGCCGACACACCGTGCCGGCCGCCCGCGCGCGCCTCGCAGGGCGGGACGAGGTTGGCGACGTTGCGGACGACGAACATCTCGCCCGGCCGGGCGTCGAAAATCTCGGCCGGATCGACCCGGCTGTCCGAGCAGGCGATCACCATCACCCGCGGGCTCTGGCCCTCGGCGAGGCTCGACCAGCGTTCGCGCTCGCGCTCCCAGCCTTTCTCGCGGAAGCGGCGATACCCTTCGATGAGGTGTTTGAAGTCGGCCATCAGGTCCAATCCGTTCGGGCTGAGCCTGTCGAAGCCCTACTTCTCCTGCGCGCCGGATAAGGAAAGGAAGGCCCTTCGACAAGCTCAGGGCGAACGGCAGCCTGAGGCAGGCCGGGGGTGGCAAGTCAGCGTTCGGATCGCTATTTGCGCGCCATGAGCGAAGCCGACCCGATATCCGCGCCGACCCCCAGGCAGCGCAAGCCGGACTGGATCAGGGTCAAGGCGCCGGTCGGCGCCGCTTTCGCCGAGACCAAGGCGCTGATGCGGCGGCTCAATCTCGCCACCGTCTGCGAGGAAGCCGCCTGCCCCAATATCGGCGAGTGCTGGACCAGGAAGCACGCCACCGTGATGATCCTCGGCGACACCTGCACCCGCGCCTGCGCCTTCTGCAACGTCAAGACGGGGATGCCGCGCGCCGTCGATCCGATGGAGCCCGAGCATGTCGCGGTCGCCGCGGCCGAGCTCGGCCTCGAGCATATCGTCGTCACCTCGGTCGACCGCGACGACCTTCCCGACGGCGGGGCGAGCCAGTTCGTCAGGGTAATCGAGGCGCTCCGCCGCAACACCCCCTCGACGACGATCGAGATCCTCACCCCCGATTTCCGCAACAAATCGGAGGCTGCGGTCGAGAGGATCGTCGCCGCCCGCCCCGACGTCTACAATCACAATCTCGAAACGGTGCCGCGCCTCTATCCAACGATCAGGCCCGGCGCGCGCTACTACGCCTCGCTTCGCCTGCTCGAGAGCGTCAAGAGGCAGGATCCGACGATCTTCACCAAATCGGGCCTGATGGTGGGACTCGGCGAGGAGCGGCTCGAAGTGCATCAGGTGATGGACGACATGCGCTCGGCCGGCGTCGATTTCCTCACCATGGGCCAATATCTCCAGCCGACCCCGCGCCACGCCAGGGTCGAGGAGTTCGTTACCCCCCAGGCCTTCTCGGCTTATGCGTCGATCGCCCGGGCCAAGGGTTTCCTCCTGGTCGCGGCGAGCCCGCTGACCCGCTCGAGCTATCATGCCGGCGACGATTTCGCGAAGATGAAGGCGGCGCGGGAGGCGAAGGTCGCGGGCGCCGCAAGCAGGGCGTAGGAGCCGGTTCATGCCCCGCCACACCGAGACCCGGACGATCTGCTACACGCCCGAGCAGATGTTCGATCTGGTCGCCGACGTGAAATCCTATGCCGATTTCCTGCCCTGGGTGGCGGCGGTGCGGATCCGCTCGGACAGCGAGACCCTGATGGTGGCCGACCTGGTGGTCGGCTTCCGGTCGATCAAGGAGACGTTCGCCTCGCGGGTCGAGAAGCATCGGCCGACCGACATCAAGACCGATTATATCGAAGGGCCGCTCAAATTCCTGGTCAACAGCTGGAAGTTCAAGCCCGACGGGCAAGGCGGCACGGAGATCGACTTCTGCGTCGATTTCGCCTTCAAGAACCGGATCTTCGAGGCTCTGGCCGGCCAGATGTTCGACCGCGCGCTCAGACGCATGATCGGCGCGTTCGAGGAGCGCGCCCACCAGCTCTACGGCGATTGCGCCTCCGCCGATGCTCCCGGCATCAGCAATTCGAGCGCGCAAAGCGCCGCCTGAAGCCTGATCCCGCCGCGGCCGATCGCTCCGAACTCCTTGGTGTCGGCCATCACCTCGTTAGGATCCTCACCGCGCTTCGCCCTGGCGAAAACGACGGTGCCGACCGGCTTGCGCTCGGTTCCGCCGCCTGGCCCCGCAATTCCGGTGATCGCCACCGCGACATCGGCCGAGCTTCGTTCGAGAGCGCCGCGGGCCATGCTCCAGGCGGTGGCGATCGAGACGGCGCCGAACGTGTCGAGTACTTCGTCGCTGACGCCGAGCAGATCCATCTTTGACTGGTTGGAATAAGTCACGAAACCCGCCTCCAGCACGTCGGAGGATCCGGCGACCTCGGTCAAAGCGGCGCAGACCAGGCCGGCGGTGCAGCTTTCGGCGACGGCGATCGTCCTTCCGGCGGCGCGATTGGCGTCGATCACCGCGCGCGCCTTGTCGACAAGAGCGTCGGGCAGGATGTGGTCGAGCGGTTCGGTCATGAAGCGGGAAACTTCGTCATTCTTCCTCCGGGAGACGGATCGTCGCGACCGCCTGAGCTGCCATGCCTTCGCCGCGTCCGGTGAATCCGAGCCGCTCCGTCGTCGTCGCCTTGATGCTAATCCGCCCGGCCGGGAGCCGCAACAAGGCGGCGAGCGACTGTCGCATCGCGGCACGATGCGGCCCGATCTTCGGCTCCTCGCAGACGATGGTGACGTCGATATGGTCGATCCGGCCGCCGCGGCTCTCGATCAGGGCGCGGGCATGGTCGACGAAAATCGAGGACGCGACGCCGCGCCATCGCGGATCGGACGGCGGGAAGTGATCGCCGATATCCCCTTCGCCGGCCGCTCCGAGCAAGGCGTCGGTCACGGCATGGAGAACGATATCGGCGTCGCTATGGCCCTTGAGGCCGCGGCTGTGCGGAATTTGAAGCCCGGCCAGCCACAAACTTTCTCCGGTTGCGAAGGCGTGGACGTCGAAGCCCAGCCCGGTCCGGGCCGTCATGCGCGAAGCGAGCATCGCCTCGGCGCGGGCGAAATCCTCTTCGTGGGTGATCTTCTCGAGCGAGGGATCGCCGGCGACGGTCGCGACCTCGAGCCCGGCGGCGCGGGCGATCTGGGCGTCGTCAGTCGCCTCGCGGCCGCTCCAGCGCCGGTGCGCGGCGAGGATCGCGTCGAAGCGGAAGGCCTGCGGAGTCTGCACTCGGACGAGACCCTCGCGCGGCGCCGTATCGCCGAGTTTGCCATTGGCCGCCGCCAGAGTGTCGACGACCGGCAGCACCGGCACCGCGGCGTCGCTGTCGTCGAGGGCAGCGAGCAATCGGTCGATGACGGTCGACGGCAGGAAAGGACGGGCGGCATCGTGAATCAGGATTCGCCGCGCGCCGCCGTCGGCCGCGATCGCTTCCAGCCCATTGCCGACCGAGGCCCGACGCTCCGATCCGCCGCCGATCGGGGAGGGGAGGGGTCGCCCGCCGATCGCCTCCGCATAAGCGGCCTCCTGCCCGGCACCGATCACGACCCGGATCTCGTCGATACCGGGATGGTTCAATCTATCGACGGCATGGGCGAGAACGGCCTTGCCGCCGATCCTTCGATATTGCTTGGGTGGTCCGCCGGCGCGGCTCCCGCTCCCAGCCGCCACGATCAGCGCAATGGTTCTGCCGGCCGCCATGGGGCTGACTAACCCAGCCCCGCCTTGCCCGCCAGCATCTTTGCCCCTATCTCGCGCGCAAGGGTCAAAACCCCCCATCGGAGACGGTCGTGACGGGTCGGATTTTGTTGTTCGGCAAGGAGATAGGAGGGAGCGATGGGCATTCCATCGTGACCGAAGACGCGACGCCGTCCGAACGGCAAAAGCCGGCCCGCCGCTCCGCGGTCGGCCAGGGAAGCCGGCTGCGGGCGTCGAGCCCCTTGGCCGGACTGCCCGGTCCGGCCTGCGGAGCTCTCCTGCTCAGCCGGCTTCCCTGGCCGATCCCGGCCATCTCCGATGGGGGGTTTTGACCCCGTGCCCCGCCTGAAGCCCATAGAGATCGGACCCGTCCGGATCGACACGCCGGTGATCCTGGCGCCGATGACCGGAGTCACCGATCGGCCGTTCCGGCGGATCGTCAAGCGCTACGGTGCCGGGCTCACGGTGACCGAGATGATCGCCAGCCAGGCGATGATCCGCGAGACCCGCCAGTCGCTCCAGAAATCGGCCTGGGATCCGATCGAGGATCCGGTCTCGATGCAGCTCGCCGGCTGCACGCCCCATGAGATGGCCGAGGCGGCGAAGCTCAACGAGGATCGCGGCGCCGCGATCATCGACATCAACATGGGCTGCCCGGTCAAGAAGATCGTCAACGGCGAGGCCGGCTCGGCGCTGATGCGCGATCTGAAGCTTGCCGCGTCGATCATCGATTCGACGGTGAAGGCGGTCAAAGTGCCGGTTACGCTGAAGATGCGGATGGGCTGGGACCATCAGAGTCTCAACGCGCCCGAGCTCGCCCGCATTGCCGAGGATCTCGGAGTGCGGATGATCACGGTCCACGGCCGCACCCGCAACCAGATGTATAAGGGCGAGGCCGACTGGGGCTTCGTCCGGCGGGTCAAGCAGGCGGTCTCGGTGCCGGTGATCGTCAACGGCGACATCAACTCGATCGAGGATGTCGATGCGGCGCTCGACCAGTCCGGCGCCGACGGCGTGATGATCGGCCGCGGCGCCTATGGCCGGCCCTGGCTGCTCGGCCAGGCGATTCACTGGCTGCGCAGCGGCGAGCGCCTGCCCGATCCGAGCCTCGACGAACAATATTGCGTGATCTCAGAGCAATATGAGGCGATGCTCGATCATTATGGGCTCGAGAATGGCGTCAATTGCGCGCGCAAGCACATCGGCTGGTACTCCAAAGGCCTGCACGGCTCGGCCGAGTTCCGCAACGCCTTCAACAAGGAGCCCGACGCGAACAAGGCGCGGGCGATGCTCTACGATTATTACGCGCCCTGGCTGAGCCGCAAGGCCGCCTGAGCGCAGCCACGGGCGGCGGACGCGCCTGCATACGTGGCAAACCGAAGGCAGGCTTGCCATTCGCTGTGTTCTTTTTGCCACATTCTTGTGGTAGCCGTGCACTGTGAGCGTTGAAGGCCCGATCATTTCCGGTAGGCGACCCCGCTGGCAGCGCCGCCTGTCGGTTGCGTTGAGGCGAAGCCGGCTGGTTCCAGCGATCGAGGTCGGCACGGTCGTCGCGCTCGTCGCGATCGCCACGATCAGCTGGCTGATTGTCGACCGCCAGGGAAGGCCGGGAGTCCTTCTTGCCCCCGAGCTGGTCGCGGTGCTTCTCGTCGTCAACCTCGTCCCGGCCATGGTGCTGATGGTGCTCGTCGCCCGCCGGATTGCTCTGGCCCGCTCGGCACGCACGTCGATCGGGGGTAGGGGGCGCCTCCACGTACGCCTGGTCGCGCTCTTCTCGGCACTGGCTATCGTCCCGACCCTGCTGGTGGTCATCTTCGCCTCGCTGCTTTTCCAGAACGGTACGCAATTCTGGTTTTCGGAACGGGCGATTACAGTGCTCAGCAGCGCCGAGAAGGCGTCGCAGGTATATGAGCAGGAGCATTTCAGGCGTCTCAGGCTCGACGTCCAGGTCATGGGCGCGGACATGGTCGACCGGATCAACCGCTGGGGGATGACCAGCGACGCTTTCTATGGCGATCTCGTTTATCAAACTGCTGCACGCCAGCTCACTGAAACCGCAATCCTGACCCTGAACGAGAAGGACGAGATCCAAATGCGGATCGGGGTCAATCTTTACGATCGACCCCTCGAACGGCGTTTCTCGGCGCAGGAACTCAAGAAGCTGAAGGCGGGCGAGGTTCTCGTCGTTTCGCGAATCAGCGACCGCGTCGAGGCGGTGGTGCGGCTCGATCCGACTGCTCCAATCTACTTTTACGGCGCGCGCGAGGTGAATCCGGAGGCGATTGCCCAGATCGATCAGGCCCGGACCGCGGCGAGCCAATATTCGCAGATCCTGAAACGCACGCGAAACCTGCAATTCCGCTTCAACGCCATCCTTCTGCTGGTCTCGCTGCTGATCGTGGCGATCTCGATCTGGATCGCGCTTCAGCTCGCCGACCGGCTGGTCCGGCCGGTCGGCGAGCTGGTCGACGCGGCGCGGCGGGTCACCGCCGGCGACCTTTCGGCGCGGGTTCCGACGTCCCGCGTGAGGGACGAGGTCGGCACCCTCGGAAGCGCCTTCAACCGCATGACCCACCGGCTCGAGGAGCAGACCGGGGCGCTGGTGACCGCCAACGAGCAGCTCGACAGCCGGCGCGCCTTCATCGAGGCGGTTCTGTCCGGGGTCACCGCCGGGATCATCTCGGTCGGCTCGGACCGCAACGTCAGGCTGATCAACAGCTCGGCCGAGGCTTTGCTCAAGATCGACCGCGGGCAGGCGGTTGGGCGCAAGCTCGCCGAGCTCGCACCCGAGCTCGACCGCCAGCTCGACAGCGAGGAGCGCGAGGACATCATCCAGTTCGCCTCGGGCGGCGAGCCGCGCACGCTCGCGGTCAAGAGGGTCAAGGTCGAGGGCGGCCACGTCCTCACCTTCGACGATATCACCGAGCAATTGCTCGACCAGCGCCGCGCCGCTTGGTCCGACGTCGCGCGCCGGATCGCCCACGAGATCCGCAACCCGCTGACCCCGATCCAGCTCGCCGCCGAGCGGCTCCAGCGCCGCTATGCCGGCGAAATCAGCTCCGACGTCGCCACCTTCGAGCAATTGACCGGGACGATCATCCGCCAGGTCGGTGATCTCAGGCGCATGGTCGATGAATTCTCCTCGTTCGCACGGATGCCCAAGCCGGTCTTCCGCGAGGAAAATATCGCCGAAATCGTCCGCCACGCTCTGTTCCTGCATGAGGTGGCGCACCCCGACATCGCCTTCCGGCTGATCGCGCCCGACTCCGCGCCTTTGCTGGTCTGCGACCGGCGCCAGCTCGGCCAGGCGATCACCAACATCGTCAAGAATGCGGTCGAGGCCATCCAGCAGAAGAGGGAAGGGGGCGACAAGCACGGCTCCGACGAGATCGTCGCGACGATCCGCGAGAAGGACAGCCGCCTCACCATCGAGATATGCGACACCGGGCTCGGCCTTCCGAGCGAGCGCGGGCGGCTCACCGAGCCCTATATGACCACTCGCGCCAAGGGCACCGGACTCGGCCTCGCAATCGTCAAGAAGATCGTCGAAGAGCATTTCGGGAGCATCGAGTTCGAGGACGGCGCCGACGGGGGAACCCGTGTCAGGCTCGTCTTCGACAGCGAGACCCTCGCGAACGTCGCCGGCAGCGGCGAGGACATAGTTCAGGACAATGCGGTGAACGGCTAGATGGCGCTCGACATACTCGTCGTCGACGACGAACAGGATATCAGGGATCTGGTCTCGGGCGTACTCGAGGACGAAGGCTATAGCGCGCGCACCGCCGCCGACAGCGCCTCCGCGCTCGCCGCCTTGGGCGACCGCCGGCCCTCGCTCGTGCTGCTCGACGTCTGGCTCCAGGGCTCGAAGCTCGACGGGCTGCAATTGCTCGAGGAGATCAAGCGCCGCGACCCGAGCCTGCCGGTGCTGATGATCTCGGGCCACGGCAATCTCGACACCGCCGTCGCCGCGATCCGCCAGGGCGCCGTCGACTTCATCGAGAAGCCGTTCGAGGCCGGCCATCTCCTCCATCTCGTCGCCCGGGCGACCGAGACCGACCGGCTCCGCCGCGAGAATGCGACCTTGCGCGCCCAGATCGGCCAGGAGACCGAGCTGACCGGCTCGAGCGTGGCGATCAACGCCGTCCGCGCGACTCTGAAACGGGTCGCGAGCACCGGCAGCCGGGTGCTGATCACCGGCCCGGCCGGGGTCGGCAAGGAGGTCGCCGCGCGCCTCCTCCACAATTGGAGCCACCGCGCCCAGGCGCCGTTCATCGTCGTCAGTGCCGCGCGGATGACCCCGGAGCGGGTCGAGGAGGAATTGTTCGGAGTGGAGGAGGGGGGCGAGCTCGCCCGGCCCGGTCTGCTCGAACAGGCCCATGGCGGAACCTTGTTCCTCGACGAGATCGCCGACATGCCGATCCCGGCCCAGGCCAAGATATTGCGGGTCCTCACCGACCAGAGCTTCACCCGGGTCGGCGGCCAGCGGATGGTCAAGGTCGACATGCGCGTGGTCTCCTCGACCGCGCGGATCCTCGCCGACGAGATCGCCGAGGGCCGATTCCGCGAGGATCTGTTCTATCGGCTCAACGTCGTCCCGGTCCACCTGCCGGCGCTCGCCGAGCGGCGCGAGGACATCCCCGAGCTGGTCGCCCATTTCGCCGCCCGCTACGCCGCCGAGCAGAGGCTTCCGACCCCCAATTTCTCGCCCGACGCGATCGCCGCTTTGCAGGCCTATGACTGGCCCGGCAACGTCCGCCAGCTCCGCAACGTCATCGAGCGGACGATCATCCTCGCCCCCGGGGCCCGGGTCGGCTGCATCGAGATCGACATGCTCCCGCCCGAATTGCTCAACGAGCAGGCCAGCCTCGGCCCGGGCGAGGCTGTGAAGGCGATCATGGGCACTCCGCTCCGCGAGGCGCGCGAGACGTTCGAGCGGGAATATCTGCGGGTCCAGATCCGCCGATTCTCGGGCAATATCTCGCGGACTGCCAATTTCATCGGCATGGAGCGCTCGGCCCTCCACCGCAAATTGAAGGCGCTCGGCATCGGCGACGCCAAGAATGAGGAGAGCGAGTAGATTCGCACGGCGCCGGCATGATATTGAATCGGCCGGCCGGCACCCCAGCTATGAAGAGACGCCGAGCGCAGGCGCCGAAGCGGGCAACGACCCGCCAATAAGGAGAAAAGGGAGATGGCCGACAAGGTCAACAACCTCCAGGACATGTTCCTCAACAATCTGAGGCGCGCCAAGATGCCGGTGACGATGTTCCTGGTGAAGGGCGTCAAGCTTCAGGGCATCATCACCTGGTTCGACAATTTCTCGGTGCTCCTGCGCCGCGACGGCCAGGCCCAGCTCATCTACAAGCACGCAATCTCGACGATCATGCCGGCCCAGCCGCTCGATCTCGGCGATATCGAGAAACTGTTCGCCGACCAGATGGAGCGCAAGAAGCCGGCTCTGCTCCAGGAAGCCTTTCTCGGCGCGGTCCGCCGCTCGCACGAGCCGGTCACCATGTTCCTGGTCAACGGCGTGATGCTCCAGGGCGAGATCGTCGCCTTCGATCTGTTCTGCATGCTTCTCCAGCGCGACGGACTGTCGCAGCTCGTCTACAAGCACGCCGTCTCGACGGTTCAGCCGGAGCATCCGGTCAGCTTCGCCGAGCAGGAAGACGAGGAGCCGGCCCCCTGAGCGTCTTCGAGCGGTCGTCCGACGGCGAGGTAAGCCGCGGCGCCCGCGCCATCATCGCATTGCCCGAGATGAGCGGCGGCGACGGCCGGCGCGACGTCGAGGCGCGCCTCGACGAAGCGGCCGGGCTGGCCGAGGCGATCGGGGTCAATGTCGCCGACAGGCTCCATTTCAAGGTTCGCCAGCCGCGGCCCGCCACTTTGTTCGGCTCCGGCCAGGTCGAGCAGATCGCTCAGGCCGCGGTCCAGGCCGAGGCCGAGCTGATCGTCGTCGACGCATCGATCACCCCGATCCAGCAGAAGAATCTGGAGACCGCGGCCAAGGCCAAGGTCATCGACCGGACCGGGCTGATCCTCGAAATATTCGGCGAGCGCGCCGCGACCGCCGAAGGCCGGCTCCAGGTCGAGCTCGCCCATCTCGACTATCAGGCGGGCCGGCTGGTCCGAAGCTGGACCCACCTCGAGCGCCAGCGCGGCGGCTTCGGCTTTCTCGGCGGCCCCGGCGAGACCCAGATCGAGGCCGACCGGCGACTGATCCGCGACCGGATGGCCAAGCTTCGCAAGGAATTGGAGCAGGTCACTCGAACCCGATCGCTCCACCGCGCCCGGCGCCAGCGCGCGCCCTGGCCGGTCATCGCTCTGGTCGGCTACACCAATGCCGGCAAATCGACCCTGTTCAACCGGCTGACCGACGCCGACGTGATGGCCGAGGACCTTCTGTTCGCGACCCTCGACCCGACCATGCGCGAAATGGCTCTGACCGGCTTCGACAAGGCGATCCTCAGCGATACGGTCGGGTTCATCTCCGACCTTCCGACCCAGCTGATCGCAGCCTTCCGCGCGACTTTGGAGGAAGTGATCTCGGCCGATCTCATCATCCACGTCCGCGACATCTCGCACCCCGACAGCGAAGCGCAGCGGCTCGACGTCGAGCAGGTGCTCGCCGAGATCGGCGCCGCGGGGGAAGGGGGGTCGCCGATGATCGAGGCGTGGAACAAGATCGACGCCCTCGAGCCCGACGAAGCGGAGCGCGCCCGCGCCGAAGCCGCGCGCCGCGATGACGTCGTCCTCATTTCGGCGCTGACCGGGGAGGGGATCGATCGTCTTCTCGACTGCGCCTCGGCAAAACTCCGTGAGGGATCGACGCTCAGGACCGTCCGGTTGCCCGCCTCGGCCGGCGAAAGGATCGCCTGGCTGCACGCCAATGGCGAGGTGGTTTCCGAGCGCTCCGAAGGGCTTGAGACGGAATATCAGGTCCGACTGTCGGACGCCGACTGGGCAAGGTTCGAGGCCAGACAGGGCGCCGGGGCCTAGGCATCGCCGTCATTGCGAGGAGCGCAGCGACGAAGCAATCCAGCTTCGGCGCCCGATACACATGCTGTTCTGGATTGCTTCGCTTCGCTCGCAATGACGCCTAGTTATAGCGCTCTTTTCGCCCTCTGCCAAAGCGCCTCGAGTTCATCGATATGCATCGAATCCAAAGGCTTGTCCGCCAAAGTTTCCACCATTCTAAAGCGTTTCTCGAACCGCGCCGCAGCCTCGCGGAGCGCCGCTTCCGGGTCCACCTCGAGGTGCCGTGCATAATTGACGACCGAGAAGAGCAGGTCGCCGAGTTCGGCCGCGCGCTCTTCGGCACTGTCGGCGCGCTCGATCTCGCCCAGTTCCTCGTCGATCTTGGCGCGCGGGCCGGAAATGTCGGGCCAGTCGAAACCGATCCGGGCGGCGCGTTTCTGCAATTTCTCGGCGCGCTTGAGGGCGGGGAGGGCGTTCGCGACTCCTGCGAGGGCGCTCTTGTCGTCGCGGGCGCCGCGTTCCTCGGCCTTGAGCGCCTCCCAGCCGGGGCTCTCGCCGCCACCGAAGACGTGCGGGTGGCGGCGGACCATCTTGTCGCAGATCGACGCCATGACGTCACCGAGCGCGAAGGCGCCGGCTTCCTCCGCCATCCGGGCGTGGTAGACGATCTGGAGCTGAAGGTCGCCGAGCTCGTCCTTCAGGGCCTCCATGTCGCCGCGCTCGATCGCGTCGGCCACCTCATAGGCTTCCTCGATCGTGTAGGGAGCGATGGTCCGGAAATCCTGGACCTGGTCCCAGGGGCAGCCGGTGTCGGGATCGCGAAGCCGGCGCATGATCTCGGCGAGGTCGGCGATAGTGGCTGGAGCGTCGGTCATTTCGCCTGTTAGAGCCGGACGCGGCTCGGTCCAAGCCGGCTCTACGTCTTAGCGGGACTCCGTCGGGACAGGCGGCGCCACACGGTTGCCCCAAGAGCCAGCAGGAAGACGCCCGCAAAATAGATCAGGCCCAGGGCACCGAGCACGAACTGGCCGAAACCCGGCATGTCGTTGATCACTTCATGTCCCGAGCGGCGCAGAGCTTCGATCTCCATCTCGTTGAGCTTCAACGAAATGACCAGCGCGGCGATTTCGGCGCCGATACCCGCGAAAATGATCGCGACTCCGGCGCCGAACGATTTCCGGAGCGCCACCGCTATCGCTCCCGGACCGCACGCCAGGGATCCGAGCAGCAGGAAGACAACCAGCAGTCGGAGCGCATCGGCGTAGTACATCGCTGTCATCTCGCGCACAGGGTCCTAAAGCGGAATGAACGGCGCGCAGCTTGGCGAGAGGGGGGCATCCGACGCCGCCCCCACGCACACGTCTCAAAGTGCGATAATATACATTATGTAAAATACAACTCTCTACAGAGGGGCCGTCGAGCCGAAGCCCTTCTTCAACGCGGCCTCATAGAGATACCAGCCGGCGGCGAGGTCCTGGACGATATTGCCGAGCGACTTGTAGACCGTGATCTCGTCCGGTGTTCGCCGCCCTTCGGTCGAGCCGCCATACACCTCGCCGATCTCGCCGGCGATATGGTCGTCGCCGATCACGCCCGCTTCCTTGGCGTTGAGGAACTCGGCGCCTTGGCGGAGTACCGATTCGCGCTCGTCGGCGAAGAAACGGCTCTCGGCGACGAGCGCATTGTCGATCTCCACCGGTCCGGCCCGGCTCGAGCCGACGGCGTTGAGATGCGTTCCGGAGCCGACCCAGCTCCGGAACAGGATCGGCTCGGGGGCCGCGGTGACCGTGCAGATGATATCGGCATGCGCCACGGCGGCTTCGACGCCGGCCGCCGGGCTCGCATCGACTCCCAGCTCATCACGCGTTCTCATTGACAAAGCTGCCGCTTTTTCCGGAGAGCGACCCCAGATCACGACTTCCGTCAGCTTGCGCACGCAGGCCATGGCCGCGATATGACGCCATGCCTGCTCGCCGGTGCCCAGGATCGCGAGCCGCGACGCGTCGGGACGGGCAAGGGCGTCGGTCGCGGCGGCCGATGCCGCCGCGGTTCGGATCGCGGTCAGCTCGCCCGCCTCGATCACGCAGGCGGGGGCGCCGCTGGCCGGATCGAACAGGACGACCACCCCCTGATGCGAGGGCACGCCTTCCATCCCCGGGAAGACGCTGATCAGCTTGGAGCCGAACACCCCCTCGCCCATCGCGCCCGCCATGGTTCCGAACATCCTGCGCTCGTCCAGATCGATGATGCTGCGAAGGAGCTGCTTCGTCTTTCCGCGCGACAATGCGGTCATCGCCTCCCGCATCAGCGGAATGCAGTTCTGGTAGGAGAGATTTCGGGCTACCTCCTCGGCACTGATGACGAGAAAACTCATCCCCCCTCCTCCGCGGCGATTCGCGGGCGGAACCAGCGGATCAGGATTCCGGCGTTGATCAGCATGGCCACCCCGTAAATGTTCTGGATCACCGCGAGCGGGAAGCTTCCGAGCACGGTCGTGGTGATGAAGATGGCCAGGGTCACATTATGGACTCCGACCTCGATCCCCAGAGTCATCGAATCGCGCGCATCGGCGCGGATCAGGCCGCCGATCGCCACTCCGGCAAGGGTGGCGGCGACGTTCAGCGCCCAGATGGCCGGTCCGGCGCGCAGCAGGTTGCCGACGACCATCTCGACGCTGATCAGCACCGAGAAGGCGATGACGGTGATGAGGACGACGAGCGCGGTCGGCCGAAGCCGGCGCGCCAGCCGCGCCGCAAGCTCCTCGCGCCAGGCGCGCACGATCATTCCGATAGTGACCGGCAGGACCGTGATCAGCATCAGCTGGATCATCGTCGTCGGAACCGAGAGATGCGGCAGCTTGCCGCCGCCGGATAGGAAATGCGGCAGCGCCCAGCCGAGCAGCAAGGGAATGGTGACGACGGTCACCAGGCTCGAAAGCGCCGTCAGGACGATTGCGAGCGCCACGTTGCCGCGCCCGACGAACGTCAAAGCGTTGGAGGTCGTCCCCGCCGGACAGATTCCAAGCACGAACAGGCCGAGCGCGAGTTCGGGCGGCAGCCGGAACAACATCCCGATTCCGAGCGCGAGCAGAGGCATCAGCACAAGCTGCCCGGCGAGGCCGGCGAGCACGGTCCTGGCGTTGGTCAGAAGCAGGCGGAAGTCGCCGAGGGCCAGAGTGAGACCGAGGCTGAACATGATCAGCGCCAAAGCGGCGGGCACGAAGACGGTGGTCACCAGGGCGATCGCGGCCGGGCTCATCAGGCGCCCCAGACCAGGCGGGCGTAGCTCAGGAAATTGCCGCCCAATATCTTCTCGATCCGCGTTTCACGGTAGCCGCGGGCGCGAAGCAGGCCGGCCAGCCTGTCGAACTGGCCGGGCCCCTGAAGGTCGGCGACCATCGGGATGGTGTCGGGATTCTCGCCGCGAGCGCCGATCCCGGCCGCCTTGCGCGAAGCCACCTCGGCGCGGATCCGGCGCCGATAGGCGGCCATGTCGTCGACTCCGCTGATCGGGCCGTCGGTGCCGATCCCGACATGGTCCTCGCCGCAGACGTTCACGGCATGGTCGATATGGGCGACGACGTCGGCGGCGCTCGCATTGCTGTCGGGGCTGAGGAACGGCATGAAATAGATTCCGACGAACCCTCCCCGCGAGGCGACCAGCCGCAATTCCTCGTCGCTCTTGTTGCGCGGCAAATCGACCAGGGCCCGGCAGCCGGTATGGTTGATCGAGATCGGCTGCTTCGAGATGCGCGCCGCCTCGAGGCAGGTGCGCTGGCCGCTGTGCGACAGGTCGACCATGATCCGGTTCATGTTCAATCGCTCGACCGCCTTTCGCCCGAAGGCGGTGAGGCCGCGATTGGCCGGCGCCATCGAGCCGTCGCCGAGCGTGTTTGCCGGATTGTAGGTGAGCTGGATCACCCGCACTCCGAGATCGGCGAATGTGTCGGCCCTGGTGACGTCGTCGCCAAGCATCACCGCGTTCTGAAAGCCGTAGATCAGTCCGATCCGCCTCGTCGCCCGGGCGCGCACGATGTCGGCGGCGGACAGCACTTTGAGAAGGTCGCCCGAATGGCGCCGGATCCGCGCATCCCAGCGGCCGATGTCGCGGACGCTGTCCTCGAACGGCTCCAAGTCTCCGGCGACATAGCCCAAAGTGATGTTGATCGCGTCGACTCCGGAGGCGTGGGCGTCGGCGATCAGCCGCGGCGCGATCGTCCGCTCCTCGTCGATCCCCTCCTCGCCCGATTGATCGTCCTGGTTGGGGTCCGAGAAGCCGCCGAGCGCATTGACGATCAGCGGCCTTCGGCGCCCGCCTTGGGCGCCGAGCCCGAAGGGCGCCGTGAGCGCGGCGGCGCCGGCGACGGCCATGAACCTGCGCCGTCCGAGGCCGCCCATCATTCCTCTCCGGCCATTTCGGCAGCGGTCACCGGCCTGTAGTCGGCCCGGTCGAAGCGCCTGCCCCGTTTCACCGTGAAGACCACGCTGCGAAGGTTGGCGATATTTTCGAGCGGATTGCGCGCGACCACCAGCAGATTGGCGAGCTTGCCGGCAGCGATGGTCCCCATGTTGCGCTCCTGCCCCATCGCCCGCGCGCCGATCGCGGTCGCGGAGCGGATGACGTCGCCCGGGTTCATGCCCGCTTTGCCGGCGAGCAACTCGAGTTCCTCATACAGCGCCGGATAGAGGCTGGCATGCGGCGCGAAGCCGTCGGTCCCGGCCGAGATGGCCACCCCTTCCCGCCACGCCTGGTTGGTCAGCCGCTCGGCGAGATCGGCGCTGCAATGGAACGGCTTGCCGCCGCGGCGCGCGCGCCGCTCCGCCGCGACATAGACCCGGTCGGTGGCATCGAGGATGATTCCCCGCCGCCGCATCTCGCGGAACAGCTCGGTCATCGCCCGATTGTCGCCGCCTTCGAACCGCGCATAGTCGACCGGGAATCGGTCCTGATAGGAGGCCGGCCGCCGCGGCGACGCCTGGTAGGCGAGATAGCAGACGTGGGAGACGCTATCGACTCCGGCGCCGATCACTTCGGCCGGGGTGGCCGGAAAGACCATGCCATGGGCCCAGACCAGCATATGCTGGCGATGCGCCTCGGCGGTGATCCGGCGGACCAGGCCGGCGGGCAGATTGGCGTAGATCTTGACCGCACTCGCCCCGGTCGAACGCGCCAGCCGCACCGCTTCGGCGATGTCGGTCCGCTCGTCGATCGCCTGCATCCATGGAACCTTGCCGGCAACCGCTCCGCGGGTCGCCTCGTGGGTTCGCGGATCGTCGAAGAAGCTCGGCCCCGCCATCAAGGCGGCATAATAGATGTCGGGCCCTTCCATCTCGCCGGTTCGCGCCTTGGCGGCCAGGATCCGCACCTCGCGCAGATCGTCGGCCATGTCGCGGACCGCCGTGATCCCGGAATAGAGATCGCGGCGCATCATCGCGGTGGCGAGACGGCGGTTCGGAGGCGTGGCGAGATGCTGGTGGCTGTCGATCAGGCCCGGCAGCATGTAGCGCCCGCGCAGGTCGACGATCCGGGCGCCGCGCGCAGTCGCGGGATCGAGCAGCCGCGACGGCACGACCTGGCGGATGGTCTCGCCCGCCACAACGACCGCCATGTCGCGGCGGAGCGGCGAGCCGGTCCCGTCGATCAGATCGGCGCCGCGATAGATTGTGACTTGCCGGGCGGCAGGCCGGCCGGGAGGCGCCATGCCGAGCAGGAAAGCCGCGGCGAATGCGGCGAGCAGTCCAGACATGATCGGAGATCGCGCCCGCATCGCCTTTGCTTATCCGGGTATGGGCGCCGGCGACAAGCTGTCGCCGGGTCCGCAACCTAGTCCTTGAGCACCAGCCACTCGCCTTCCACGCCCCAGGAGGAGAGCGACGAGAGAAAATTCATTCCGAGCACGTCGAGATCGCCGAAGCTCTCGGAGATGAAGACGCTCTGGCCGCGCCGCTCGATCGGACCGACCTTGAGGACCGCGATCTCGCCGCGGGCGGCGCTGACCGTCCCGTTCGCGGTGTCGACCAGGACCGGGAAGGCGCCGCTCTCCCGGACTCCGGCGCTTCGCGCCGTCGCGGCCGAGATGCTGGTCACCGTTGCTCCGCTGTCGATCATGAAGTCGACCGAGCGGCCGTTCACCTCGGATCTGACGTGGAAATGGCCGTCGTCGGACTTGTGGATTTTGATCTCGCGTCCGGACTGGACCACCTTCCCCTCGCCGCGCACCTCCGCCATCGCCCGTCGCCCGAGCGCCTCGAAGTCGTCCTTGAGGGCGAAGCCGAGGAACAGGACCAGGAAGATCATCGCCCAGGCGGCGAACATCTTCAGCCCCTTGCCGAGCGGGATCTTGTAGCTGAACAGCGCACCGGCGAGCAGAGCCAGCCATACGAGGAGATAGACGAACTGGAGCGCGTTGTTGCCGCCGCTCAAAGCTCGATCTCCATATTGTCATAGGCCGGCTCGACCCCGTCCGGCACTTCGCCGCACAAGGTGCGGTAATCGAGGCTGTTGTCCATATGGGTGAGGATGGCGCGTTTCGGCCGGAGCTCCCGGATCCAGTCCAGAGCCAGCGCGAGATGCGGGTGGGTTGGGTGGGGACGGCGGCGAAGGGCGTCGACGATCCACAGATCGACGCCCTCAAAGGCCATCGCCATCTCCGGGGTCATCTCGTTGAAATCGGTCGAATAGACGATCGATTTGCCGCCGCCGTCGAACCTCAGGCCGGCGCTGCAGATGTCGCCGTGCGGCTGATCGACGGCCCGCACCGACAGGCCGGCGATGTTCATATGGTCGGGCAGGATATTGCCCTGGACGACCGCGGGGTAGCCGCTCTTGCCGTCGAACGCATAAGCGAAGCGGCTCTCGATGCTCGCCAGCATGTCGGGCCGCGCATAGCCCGCGACCGGCCGGCCGCGCGCATGGTAGAGTTGCCTGAGATCGTCGATGCCGTGGCAATGGTCGGCATGATCGTGCGTCCAGATCACGGCGTCGACGTCGCTGACGTCCGCGTCGAGCAATTGCTCGCGAAGGTCGGGCCCGGTGTCGACGAGGATCCGCGCCTTATTATGTTCGACCAGGATCGACACCCGCCGCCGCCGGTTGCGCGGCTCGGTGGGATCGCATTCGCCCCAGTCGTTGCCGACCCGCGGCACGCCCGACGAGGTACCGCAGCCGAGGATGCGGACCTTCACCACGCCGCCTTCGAGAACAGGGCGCGGAAATTGGCGCTCGTCCGCTCGGCCAGCGCTTCGACCGGCTCCTCGCGGAGGGCGGCAAGGAAGCGCGCCGTGTCGGCGACGAAAGCCGGCTCGCACGGCTTGCCGCGGTGCGGCACCGGAGCGAGGAACGGCGAATCGGTTTCGATCAGCAGCCGATCGGCCGGAAGCGCCTTCGCCGTCTCCTGCAGGTCCCTGGCGTTCTTGAAGGTGACGATTCCCGAAATCGAGATGTAGAGGCCGAGATCCAGCGCCCGCCGCGCGAAGTCCGCGCTGGCGGTGAAGCAGTGGATCACTCCGGTGAACGCCCCCTTCGCCATTTCCTCGGCGAGGATCGCGGCCGTATCCTCTTCCGCGTCCCGCGTGTGGACGATCAAAGGCAGGCCGGTCTCGCGCGCCGCGGCGATATGGGCGCGGAAGCTCGAGCGCTGACGGTCGCGGTCCGAATGGTCGTAATAAAAGTCGAGACCGCTCTCGCCGATCCCGACCACGCGGGGATGGCCGGCGCGCTCGACCAGAGTCTCGGTCTCGACGTCGGGATGCGCGTCGGCGTCGTGCGGATGGATCCCGACCGAGGCCCAGACGTCGGGCTCGCGCTCGGCGACTCCGATTACGTCGTCCCATTCCGAAGCCCGGGTCGAAATGTTGAGCATGGCGTCGACCCCGGCGGCGCGCGCCCGCTCCAGCACCCCGGCCTGGTCCTCGGCGAGGCCTTTGTAGTTGAGGTGGCAATGGCTATCGATGAACATGCCGCGCCTGTAGCGGGTCGCGCGAGGGCCGTCATCCGGCTAGGTGGATGCCATGCCGCCGCCTCTTCCCAAAGTCACCGTGATCATGGCGACCTATAACCGCGGCAACGTGCTGCCTTTCTCGATCGGCAGCGTCCTCGCCCAGAGCTTCGCCGACTTCGAGCTGCTGGTCGTCGGAGACGGCTGCACCGACGATTCGGAGCAGGTGGTGAGCGCGATCGGCGACGAAAGGCTGCGCTGGATCGGCCTGCCCGCCAATGCCGGCCACCAGTCGGCGCCGAACAATGAGGGGATTCGTCAGGCGCGAGGCGAGCTGATCGCCTATCTCGGCCATGACGATCTGTGGCTTCCGAATCATCTCGAGGCGATGGTCGAAGCGATCGAGGCCGGCGCCGACATGGCCTATGGGGTAACCAGGCGGATCGCTCCCCCCGGCCGCGACGAGGCCCTCCCCTCCTGCCCCTCTTACCGTCCGGGCGCCCAGGTGGCGCCAAGCGCGGTCGTCCACCGGCGTTCGCTGATCGACCGGGTCGGCGGCTGGAAGGACTATCGGACGCTCGATGTCATTCCCGAGACCGACCTTTGGCGGCGCTTTCACGAAGCCGGGGCGCGGATCCGCTTCGTCCCCCGTCTCAGCACCATCAAGATACCGGCGGCCACGCGGCGCGATGTCTATCGCGAGCGGCCGGTTCACGAGCAGGCCGCTTTCGCCGCCCGAATCCGCGACGAACCGGATTTCGAAGCGACGGAGCTCGCGGCCATGCTGGCCGCCGCGGTGGCGGCGCAACGTGAAAAGACCTATGGAGAGCTTCTGGCCGAGCTTCTCCGGCGGACCGTGGCCGGGATCGCCCGCCGCTTCACCCCCCGGAGACCCGGGTCGGAGATCGAGGCCAATCGTCGGTTCAAGGGTCTGGAGCCGGCTTTGGGCGAAGTGGCTGGGAGCGGCGAAGCAGCTCCGGCGGCACAGGAGAAGAAGTCCGGATGATCGAAGGCGCGCGCAAGGACGGACAACTGGTCACCAACGACTGGCAGATGCTCCGGGAGCCGATCGCCGACGTCCACGTCCGCGAGGTCCTGCACGTCCCGCGCGACCACGGCATCATCACCGAAATGTACCGAAGCGAATGGGATCCGACCGGCCTTCCGATCGTCCACGCCTACCAGTCCCGCCTCTTCCCGGGCGCGATCGGCGCATGGAGCTGCCATGCCGCGAACATCGACCGGCTGTTCGTCAACCAGGGCCATGTCAAACTGGTCCTCTACGACGGCCGCGAAGGCAGCCCGACCGAAGGCAGGGTCAACGAATATCATGTCGGCGACGCGCGGCCGGCTTTCATCGTGCTTCCGCCGGGCATCTGGCACGGCCTCCAGAATCTCGGCTCGACCGACGCGCTGATGATCAATTTCCCGTCCAACGCCTACGATTATGCCGATCCGGACCATTACCGGCTGCCGATGGACAGCGACGATATCCCCTACAGCTGGGGCGCGACCGGCGCCGCCCGCCTGAGAGCGGATGCGAAACGGAGCTGAAAGACGATTTCCATCAATCCCGTTCATCCTGAGTAGGGCCTGAGCCTGGCGAAGGTCCGTATCGAAGGACCGCTCGATCGCGTTGCGTCCTTCGATAACGCCGTTTCGACAAGCTCAACGGCTACTCAGGACGCGCGGGCTGGAGATGGGCTCACCATGGCGTGGCGCCTCACCCCTCTGCAGGCAGCTCCAGGCGGGGGAAGATCGGGCTCGGCGGCTGGAGTACGAAGCCGGACTCGACGATCCGCTGGTAAATGGCCTTGCCGGGCAGGTCGGCGAGGTTCCGCTCCCCCTCCGGAACGCCCATCTGGTCGAGCAATCGCCTGGCTCCGCCCGGAACGACCGGCTGGATCGCGACGGCGAGCTCGATGATCGCCGCGCAGAGCGTGGCCAGCACGGCCTCCATCCGCTCGGGGTCGGACTTGCGCAGGGTCCAGGGGGCCTGGGCGTCGATATATTGATTGCAGGCGAAGACGGCGCGGATCCACGCCTCGATCCCCTGGCTGAGCTCGAGCCGCTCGAAATGGCCCGGAAGCTCGTCGCCCACCGCCCGTCGGACCAGGTCGAGAAGCTCGCCGTCGGCCGGCTCTCCCCTTCCCTCGCCCGGAAGCCGTCCGTCGAGGTTGCGGGCGATGAAGCCCAGGGTGCGCTGGGCGAGATTGCCGAAGCTGTTGGCGAGGTCGGCATTGACCCGGGTGACGATCGCTTCCGGGCTGTAGCTGCCGTCCTGGCCGAATGTGACGTCACGAAGGAAGAAATAGCGGACCGCGTCGACTCCGAACGAGTCGACCAGTTCCTCGGGCGATACGACGTTGCCGGCCGATTTGGACATCTTGTCGCCGCGCAGCAGGACATGGCCGTGGGCGAACACCTGCTTCGGGAGCGGCAGCCCGGCCGACATCAGGAAAGCCGGCCAGTAGACCGCGTGGAATCGGATCACGTCCTTGCCGATCACGTGCACATCCGCCGGCCAGAAACGCTTGTAAGCCACTGAATCCGTGTCGGGATAGCCGGCGCCGGTGAGATAGTTGGTGAGCGCGTCGAGCCACACGTACATGACGTGCTTCTCGCTCCCCGGCACCTTCACGCCCCAGTCGAAGCTGGTCCTCGAGATGGAGAGATCGCTCAAGCCCCCTTCGACGAAGCGGAGCACCTCGTTGCGCCGGGCCTCGGGGCGGATGGAGTCGGGATGGGCCTGATAATATTCGAGCAAAGGCTGCTGGTAAGCGGAGAGCCGGAAGAACCAGCTTTCCTCGACCGTCCATTCGACGAGCGTGCCCTGCGGCGACAATTTCTCGCCGCTGTCGGCGATGACCAGCTCTTTCTCATCGTAATAGGCCTCGTCGCGGACCGAGTACCAGCCTTCGTAGCGGCCGAGATAGAGGTCGCCCTTCTCGTCCATCGCCTTCCAGATCGTCCGGCTGGCGTCATGGTGGGCCGGTTCGCTGGTCCGGATGAAGCGATCGAACGAAATATCCAATCTCTCATCCATAGACCTGAAAAGCCCGGACATTTCCTCGGCGAGGGCGGCCGGCTCGATTCCCCGCTCGCGCGCGGCCTGGGCCATTTTCAGGCCATGCTCGTCGGTCCCGGTGAGGAAGAAAACGTCGCGGCCGGCGAGCCGCTGGAAGCGCGCGACCGCGTCCGTCGCGATCGCCTCATAGGCATGGCCGATATGAGGAGGTCCGTTCGGGTAGGAGATTGCGGTGGTGATGTAGAAAGGTTCAGCCATTCCGGGGAGCCAATGATGCGAGCATCCCGCCGAGCTCGAACACCACGCTCTGGGGCTCCAGCGAGAGGTGTATCGCGCTCGAAGCGAGAGACTGGGCCCTTTCCCACAGGCGCAGCGCCTCGGCAAGCGCCGCCCCGTCCCGCTCCTTCGCCTCCGCGGCGATCAGCGACGGCGCCCGCGCCAGGAAGGCCTCGTAGCGCGGCTGCGCCGCTTTGAGGGAAAGCATGGAAGCGAGCTGGCTTCGCCTGGCATTGGTCGGATCGCCCTGCGCGGCGAGATCGCGCATCGCCTTGTCGAGCGCCGCGATGTCGAGCCCTCGAAAGGCGATGGCGCGCCCCGGCGATCCCCGTCCCGCCGATTTCAGCTCCTCGATCTCGCTTCCCGAAGCGTCGGGCACGGCCGATCGAAGGGCTGACGTCATGGCGTCATCGTCGAGAGCCGACAGCCGAAGATGCCGGCAGCGCGAGCGGATCGTCGGAAGCAGCCGCTCGGGCGCGTGGCTGACCAGCAGGAACAGACTGTTGGGCGGCGGCTCCTCCAGATTCTTCAGCAAAGCGTTGGCGCCGTTGCGTTCGAGATCGTCGATCGAATCGATCACCACCACCCGCCAGGGCGAGAAAGTCGCGGTCGTCGCGAACAGGCGTTGAAGGCCGCGCACCTGGTCGGTCGTGATCGAACGCGCCAGCTCGCCGGCGCCGGTCTCTTTCGGCAGCCTTTCGAGGCGCATGAAGTCGGGGTGGCTGCCGGCGGCGACGAGGTGGGCCGCCGGGTGGTCGTCCGGCACGTCCAGTCCGGGCAGGTCGACCGGCTGCTGGCCCTGGGCGAGCACGCGCAACGCCGCCTTGCTCGCGAACAGCCCCTTGCCGACACCCTCCGGCCCGCTGATCAGCCAGGCATGATGAAGCCGGCCGCCGTCCAGCCCCTCGCGAAAGGCGGCGATCGCTTCGTCGTGGCCGTAGAGAGGAGTCATGGCATGCGCCCGAAGCCCCTCCCTTCGATGGGGAGGGCCATCTTGCGCGCGAAGCCGCGAATCCTCACAGCAAATCCCCGATCGCTTCGAGCAGCCGCTCGGTCACCTCTTCGGCCGTCCCGCTCGCGTCGATCCTGCGGAATCGCTCCGGCTCGCCCTCCGCGAGCGCGGCGAAGGCGGCCGCGACGTCGGCATGATAGGATGAATCCCGAGCCCCGATCCGGTCCGCACCGTCGGCGTCGCGAACGCTCGTGCGCTCGGCAGCCGCCTCGGGTGGACATTCGAGCAAAAGCGTGCGGTCCGGAAGCAAGCCGCCGCTGCCGACCTGATGGAGCGCCCGCACCGCTTCGGCGCCGATTCCGCCGGCGCCGCCCTGGTAAGCGAGCGAGCTGTCGAGAAAGCGGTCGCTGAGCACCCATTTGCCGGCCTCGATCGCCGGAAGGATGGTCTTGGCGACATGGTCTCCCCGCGCCGCCGCGAACAGCAAGGCTTCGGTGCCGGCCGACCAGCGCTCTTCCTCGCCTTCGAGCAGGAGCCGGCGGATCGCCTCGGCGCCGGGGCTTCCGCCCGGTTCGCGCGTCTCGACGACGTCGAGGCCGCGACCGCGCAGGGCCTCGGCGAGGCGCTTCAGCTGAGTCGACTTGCCGGCCCCCTCCCCGCCTTCGAGGCTGATGAAGCGCCCCCGCGCCACCGTCCGGCTCAGCCGAACAGCGAGGTCAGGCCCGCCCAGATCCGGCCGAGGAAGCCCGCTTCGCCGACCGCCTTGTCGGCGACCAGCGGCATGGTCTGGGGCGGCGTGTCGGGGGTCGAGACGACGAGGTCGGCGATATGCTGGCCGGCGGCGATCGGCGCTTTGATCGGGCCGTCATAGACGACCTTCACCTTGATGGTGCCGGATATTCCCTGCGGCAAAGTGACGGCAAGGTCGCGGGGCGCCACCAGTCCGACGGTCGAGGAGTCGCCGAGCTGGACCTTCGCGTCGGCGATCTTGCGGCCCTTGGCGAAGAGCGGCTGCGACTGCCAGGCGCGGAAGCCCCAATTCATGAACTTGACCGATTCCTCGATCCGCTCGTTGAAGCTGCTCAGCCCGGTCACCACCATGACCAGCCGGCGGCCGTTCTGGATGGCCGAGCCGGTGAATCCGTATCCCGCCTCGTCGGTATGGCCTGTCTTGAGGCCGTCGGCGCCGGCCACCCGGCCGAGCAGAGGGTTGCGATTGCCCTGGGTGATCGGGTTGCCGGCGCCCAGGGTCCTGCCCCAGGTGAAGTCGGTCCGCGGGTAGAATTTCCGGTAGAGGTCCGGGGTCGTCTCGATCGTCGCCCGGGCCAGGGTGGCGAGATCGCGCCCGGTGGTGAAGGTCACGCCCTCGTCGGGCCAGCCGTTCGAATTGCCGAAATTGCTGTTGTTCATGCCCAGCCGCTTCGCTTCCTGGTTCATCAGGGCGGCGAAGGCCGGTTCGGTGCCGGCGATGCACTCGGCGAGGACGACGCTTGCGTCGTTGCCGGACAGCACGACGATGCCGTTGAGCAGATTCTCGACGCTGACCTGCTCGCCGGGCGACAGGAACATGGTCGAGCCGGCTTCCGGACCGTGCCATTGCCGCCACGTCTCCGGTCTCACCGAGCAGATCTGGTCGAGCTTGAGCTTGCCCTGCTTAATCAGGTTGAAGGCGATGTGGGCGGTCATCATCTTCGCCATCGACGCCGGCGGGATTCGAAGGTCGGCATCCTTGGCATAAAGCGTCGCGCCCGAGGACAGGTCGACCATGTAGGCGACCCGCGCCTTGGTCTCGAAAGGCGGCGCGGCGGCGCTGGCCGGAAGCGCCATCGCCATTCCAAAAGCGACCAAAAGCAGCGCTTTATGCTTCATTGCTGATACCTGTTCCTTGTTGAATATGCCGATCCGACGCGGGCGAATCCGCTCTAGCCTGTGTCCAGCCGCCGCGCCACTTCCAATCCGCTCATCCTGAGTAGGGACTGAGCCTGACGAAGGCCCGTGTCGAAGGACCGAAGAGACCGTGCCACCCTTCGATACGCCGGTTCGACAGGCTCACCGGCTACTCAGGATGAGCGATTGAGAATCACCGACCATAGTCTTTACGATCCGCGGGCGACCGCATCGGCCAGCAGTCCGACCGAGAGAGCGTAGAAGTTCGAGCAATTGTAATCGAGGATGACTCGATAATTGGTGGTCAGCAGATAAGCGGTGCGGCCCGGGCCGTCGGGCTCGAGCAGGCTCGCCATCTCGCCGTCGCGCGGCCACACCCCGTTTTGCGAGACGATGCCGAGGCGCTTCCACTCGGCGATGCTCAGCCAGCGGCTGTGGCGCTGATGGACTCGCGGGCAGCGGGGCGCGTTGAGCCGGCTGGCGAGCGAGGCCCGGTCCAGTCCCGCCGGTACGTTGACGGCGACACCCCAAGGCACGTTCGGCTTCCAGCCGGCATTGCTGAGATAATTGGCGATCGAGGCGAGCGCGTCGATCTCGCTCGACCAGATGTTGGGCCGCCCGTCGCCGTCGGCGTCGACCGCCACCCTCAGATAGACGCTCGGCAGGAACTGCGGATAGCCGGTGGCGCCGGCATAGCTGCCTTTGAGGCGCCATCGCGGCACGCCGCGATCGATCATCTTCAGAGCCGCGATGAACTCGCCGGCGAACAGACTCCGCCGCCGGCCCTCATAAGCAAGGGTCGCCAGCGAGTTGAGAAGGTCGAAATTGCCGGTGACCGCGCCATAGCTGGTCTCGTGTCCCCAGATCGCGACGAGCACCGACGGGGTGACGCCATAGCGGCGGCCGATCTCCATCAGCCTCGGCAGATTGGCGGCATAGCGGCGCGCGCCCGCATTGATCAGAGCGGGCGTGACGTGCTGGGCGCGATAGGGCGCGAACGGCGGATTGGGATTGCTTCCTGGAAGCCCGCCCGGCTGCGCCTGGTCGAGCTGGATGGTCCGCGCGCTGAATTCGAGCTCGGGAAAGATGGTATCGATCGTCCGGCGGCTGACCCCGGCCGCCAGTGCCTGCGCCTGGAGCTGCGGCAGGTAAGCCTGGAAGCCTTCCTCATCATAGCCGCTCGACTGCGCGCTTGCAGGCGCCGCGGGCGGAACGAACGAGCCGGTCACGACGGCCAGCGAAGCAAGCGCCACGCCACTCAAGAAACGCTTCAACACACGCAACTGCCTTCCCCTGCTGAACGACAGTGATGCCACAAGCGCCGCCGGCCCGATACTCGGCTCGCCGCGCGGCTTGCACGGCAGGCCCTGCCCTGCAGAGGGTTCGGACCCGCTACCGGCAACGGCCATGACGTGGCGGAGAGGCGGTCATGGTTAGGAGCGAGGAGGGAGCGATGAAGATTCATCGTGACCGACCGAGCGACGACAGATGAACCGGTGCGAACATCCCCCGGATGTTCGCAGCCATGCCGGG
>JBKPOT010000009.1:0-106532 GCA_046733235.1 Pseudomonadota bacterium | reverse complement strand
TGGCAGCGTCGGCCACCTCGGACGGGCCACCCGGCCCGCCTTTCGGCGTCCTCCTTGCCAGCCGCCTTCCACGGCCAATCCCGACCACCTCCGGTAATGGGTCCGGACCCTGATCATTCGACCCAGCGGTCGAGCTCGGCGGCGATCGCCGCCGCGCCCTTCTCGGTCGGAAGGATGGCGATCGGCTCGCCCTTGGGCCCGAACAGATAGGCGATGCGGCTGTGGTTCATCGTGTAGCCGGCCGCTCCTTCGACCGGCTGCTTCGCATAATAGACCGCGAATTTCTTGGCGACGTCGGCGATCTCGTCCGGAGTGCCGGTCAGGCCGATCAGCCGCGGGTGGAAGGCCTCGACATAATGGGCGACCACCGGCGGCGTGTCGCGCTCGGGATCGACGGTGATGAAGAAGGGCTGGACCCGCGCCGCCCGCGCCGGATCGGTCTTCTCGAAGCGGCGAAGGGCCTGGCCGATCTGGAGAAGGTCGGTCGGGCAGACGTCGGGGCAATTGGTGAAGCCGAAATAATAGATCGGATATTTGCCGCGGAAATTGGTGTCGCTCGCTTTCTTGCCGTTGGGACCCGTCAGGGTGAAATGACCGCCGATCGCCGCGCCCTTGAGCGGCGGCTCGGCGCCCGCGCCCGAGCAGCAGGCAAGAGCCAGAGCCGCGAGCAGCGAAAGGACCGGGCGACAAAAGTTTCTGGCGGTTTCGTTCATGGTGACGGCAGGCTTGCTCTGCTATAGGCGCGCGATCAAGTCGATAGGGATAGGGAAAAGCGTGTACAGAGTTTTCGGCCGCGCGGTGGCGGTTTCAATGCTGCTGATGATCGCGGCGCCGGCGGCCGCCCAAGGCTATTCCGATTCCTATACTTTCCTGAAAGCAGTGAGGGATCGCGACGGATCGAAGGTGCAGGGGCTGATCTCGGCGCCCGGCTCGGTGGTGATCAATACGCACGACCAGTCGAACGGCGACGGCGCTCTCCATTATCTGGTCCGCGACCGCGACATCGTCTGGCTCAACTTCCTTCTCAGCCGCGGAGCCCGACCCGACATCCAGAACCGTCAGGGCGAGACTCCGCTCACCCTCGCGGCCCAGCTCGGCTGGACCGACGGCGCCGATCTGCTTCTGGCGCGCCGCGCGAGCGTCGACCTCGCCAACATCCGCGGCGAGACTCCCTTGATCCTGGCGGTCCACAAGCGCGACCTGGCGATGGTCCGGATCCTGCTCGCGAAGGGCGCCAATCCGAAGCGGACCGACAGCGCCGCCGGCTATTCGGCGATCGACTATGCGCGGCAGGACGCCCGCGCCGCGGTGATCCTGCGCGTGCTCGAGCAGGCGGCGACTCCGGCCCGAGCGGTCGCCGGGCCCACCCGTTAGGCCGCCGGCCCTCGGGCAAAGCTGGACAAAGCAGGGTCGAGGTCGCCGACCAGCCGCCGCGCGGCGCGTCGGGCGAAGCGGAGGGTCTCGACCTTGCGGCGCGCGGCTGGAAGTTTCCTGATCCCTGGCTCGCGGACCACGGCCGCGTCGTAGCGGTCGGCGACCAGCAGTCCGCAGAGGCCCGGCTGGAAGCATTCGGCCTCGAACGGGCCGAGGTCGAAGCCGGCCGGAACCGCCCAGAAGAAGCGGTCGCAATAATCGAGATAGTCGGTCCATTTATGGTCGCCGAGCAGATCGGCGCGCGACACTTTGATCTCGACGATGGTGATGGTTCCGGCCGAATCGATCGCCATCATATCGGCGCGCCGGCCGTTGCGAAGCGGCACCTCGCAAATCGGGAACAGGTCCTGGTTGAAGAACATCCGGGTGACACCGCGCGCCACGTCCCGGGCGACGAGCGGCGCGTCGGCGAAGCAGACGGGATCGGGACTCGTCAGTGTGGCCATGCCCGCAGAGTAGAATGAAAGGGGAACGGAGGGAAGATGGATTGGGGATTAGGGGTTGGGGATTGGGGTGGGTTTGGTCTGAGGCCCTCCCCCAATCCCTAAACCCCAACCCCCAAAACCTACCTGTAAAAAACGTGATTTCCGACCGTGGCCAGCCGGGTCAGCCCTCGCCAGCCCGGCGACACACGCCTGGCGTGAAAGAAGAGGGCGCGTGGGGCGGGGCTCTGGGCAAGATCGGCCATCGCGATCCGGGCGATTGCGACCGCGCGGTGCCAGGCGGCCGATCCGCGCGGCGCCGACGGGATCCGGCCGCCGCGGACGAACGAGAATTGTCCGCGCTGCTTGACCACTCCGCAGATCGAGGAGGGGAAGCGGCCCGAGCTCGACCGGTTCATCACCACCTGGGCGACGCTGAGCTGGCCCTGGAGGGGCTCGCCCTTCGATTCGAAATAGACCGCGCCGGCCAGGCATTCATGCTCGGCGCTGTCGGTCTCGCTTCCGGAATAATCGTCGACCAGCTCGGCAAGCGGCCGCTGCGCCTGGGGCTGCGGCTCGACGTCGATCGGGATTTCGGCCGGAGCGGGCTGTTCGACGATTGCCGGAACGATCGGTGCGGCCTCGACCGGATTGAGGCCGAGATCGCCGCCGGCGAGCGACAGCGAGGCCGATTCATGGTCCAGGAGGGAGGATGTCGTCGGGACCTCCGACCAGTTCTGGGCCGGCGCCGCAAAAGCGGTGCCGATGATTGCAAGCAGCGAAGCCGCGGCGAAGCCGGCGGCGCGAAGGATCGGACTCATTCATACTCAGGTCAATGCGGCCGGCCGATTTCACGCGGGATGCGATAAAGGTTCATCCCCGATCGGCCTTCCGTCTCGCGTGCCGCCCGCCTCGATACCCCAGCGTATTGCGGCCCCCGCTCTCGAAAGTTGACCGGCGGCTAGATTGTGCGGTGCAGCAAGGTCAACCCGCCTAGTTCATTTCAGCGGCGAACCGTTCTGCCGACGGGATATCCAGTTCCAATACCCATAAATCCGGGTCGAATCGCCTCCGGCGTGCGACGAACGCCGGAACATCCGTGTTTTTCTCAATATCTTCAACGGCTTGGTTGCCGGTGGATTGCCATTGATAGGACCCATCGGGCTGAAGGATGCGCTCAAGTATCGCCCGGGTGCGGCCCCGCTCGACGAGAATCACGATGAGTGAGCCGGCGGTAGGATCGCCCTTGGCCAGCAATGCGGCGAATCCGCCCTCCGACTCAGCCTTGCGCACCAGCCCGCCGACCAGGACCGAGGTGGCGAGGAGCGGGCTCATCCGCCGGCCGACGAATAGCCGTCCAGGCTCGACAAGGGGATGTGCGAGCGCATGAAGGTGCCGGTGCCGCGGGCGGCCTCTTCGCCCTCGCCGTCGATCAGCCGCGCCTCGCCGACGAAGACCCGGCGCCGGCCACTTATCCAGCGGCCCTCCGCGACCACCGGGCCGGGGCGGAGCGGCCGGGTGAAGTTGAGATTGAAGGCGGTGGTGAGCAGGAAGCGGTCGCTGACCAGGCTGTTGCAGGCGTAGAAAGCGGCATCGTCCATCATCTTGAAATAGAGCGTGCCGTGAGCGGCGCCGGCGGCGTGAAAGCTCGATTCCTCCACCTCGAACCGGATCCGGGCGAAGCCCTGCGACTCGATCTCGATCGTCGAATTGAACAGCCGGTTGACCGGAGCGCTGCGATAAAGCGATTCGAGCGCGCGATAATGGGCGGCCTCGCCCGCATTGGCCGAGGGGGCGGATTTGGTCTCGTCAGGCGGCATGCTGGGCTTCGCCCGCGCTGAGCAGGGCGAAAATCGCATCGCGCGAGCGCGCGCCGCGCAGCTTGGCCATCGTGTTGCGGTCGCGGAGCGCGCGGCTGGCGCTGGCCAGGGCCTTGAGATGCCCGGCGCCGGCGTCGGGCGGCGAGAGGATCAGGAAGACGAGGTCGACCGGAAGCCCATCGACCGACTGGAAGTCGATCGGCGCGGTCAGACGGACGAAATAAGCGAACACCCCGTCAAGCCCGTCGATCTTGGCGTGCGGCAGGGCAACCCCGCCGCCGAAGCCGGTCGAACCCATTTTCTCGCGCGCGCTCAACGCCGCGGCGATCGCCTTGGCGGGAATCCCGGTCTTGCGGGATGCGGCGGCGGCGAGCTGCTGGATCAGCCCCTTCTTGTTCGAAGCTGTGGTCGACGCCTCGATCCGGTCGATGGAAAGCAAATCCGAGAGATCGTTCATTGGTCCACCGCCGATTGGGGGGCGCCCCGCCCCTTTTGAATGGAAAAGGAAATGATGCGGAGTCTCGCCCGCCATCGATTCAGTCGCGCTGCGGCTCGACCCAGCCGATCGTGCCGTCGCCGCGCCGGTAGACCATGTTGAACTTCGCCGTCGCGCTGTTGCGGAACAGCAGGGCATTGGTGTTCCTGAGGTCGAGCAGCATCACCGCATCGGAGACGCTGGCATCGGGAATGTCGACCTTGGTCTCGGCGACGATCGGCGGATTGTCCACGGCTTCGGCCTCGGAATCGCCGACGTCGAAGACGCGATAGGTCGCGTCGGCCGAGACCTCGGCGAGCGCCGGATATTCCTCGCCGTTGGCGCCGCTCCCGCCATTGTGGCGATCTTTCAACCGGCCGGAGTAACGGCGCAGCTGCTTTTCGATCCGGTCCGCCGCCTGGTCGAACGCCGGATGGGCCTCCGCGGCCTGGCCGGAGCCTTTGAGGATCACGCCCTGCATGACGTGAGCGACGATGTCGCAGATGAAGGCGTGGTCGTGCGGCCCCTTGCCGAACGTGACGTGGGCCGAGATCGCCCGGGCGAAGAATTTGTCGGCGATGGCGCCCAACCGTTCCTCGACATGGAGACGAAGCGCGTCACCGGTATCGACCTGGTGACCCGAAACCCGGATTTCCATCAACTTCTCCACCAAATCGGGGCGCGCTTAGGCCCCCAGCCGGCCCGACGTCAATTGCGGCCGTCGAGCCTGTTCCATATGGGGTCGGCGATCGTCGCAAGGAAGAGAGCATGCGCCGCGAGCTCCGCCTCGCTTGGAGCGTGCGGACGCGGCGGCCGGACCTGCACGACGATCGGCGCGGCCGCCTCGGCGGCCTCGACCGGCGCCGCAACGATCGCCTCGGAGGCGAGCGACAGGTCGATCTGGCGGCCCCCGGTGAGCTCGACATAGCAGAGGGCGAGCAATTGGGCGTCGATCAGAGCACCGTGCTTGACCCGGACGCTTCGATCCACTCCGAAACGGGTGCAGAGCGCGTCGAGGCTGTGCTTGGCGCCGGGATGGCGGGTGCGGGCGATCGCCAGCGTGTCGACCATCCGGGTCAGGCAAATGAGCGGCCGGCCGCACTGGTCGAGCTCGTGGTTGAGGAAGCCGAAATCAAACGCGGCATTGTGGGCGACGAGCGGACAGTCGCCGAGGAATTCGAGCAGGTCCTCGACCCGGTCGGCGAACAGGGGCTTGTCGGCGAGGAAGCGGTCGCTGAGCCCGTGAACCTCCTCGGCGCCGCTCGGCATCGGCCGCTGCGGGTTGAAATAAGCGTGGAAGGTGCGGCCGGTCTCGACCCGGTTGACCAGCTCGATGCAGCCGATCTCGACCATCCGGTCGCCGGCAAGCGGGCTCAGGCCCGTGGTCTCGGTGTCGAAAACGATTTCCCGCATGACTCGTTCTTACCCTGCCGATTCGGCGAGACAAGCGAGGATGCGGCGAACCGCTTGTCGCGTCTCCTCGATCGGCCCGCCGGTCGGGATGACGAAGTCGGCCCGAGCTCTTTTTTCGGAGTCGGGCAGCTGGTGGGAGAGGATCCGGTCGAGCTTGTCGGCGGTCATTCCCGGCCGCGCCAGCGCCCGCGCGCGCTGGATCTCCTCCGGCGCGGAGACCACCGCGATCCTGTCGACCGAGCCGGCGCCGCCTTTCTCGAACAGCAGTGGAATATCGAGCACGACGACCGGAGCGGATGCATGCGCGTCGAGGAAAGCCCGGCGCTCGCGCGCGACAGCCGGATGGACCAGGCCCTCGAGACGGCCGAGCGCCTCGCTGTCGCCGAGGACCCGTTCGGCGAGGCTGGTCCGGTCGACCCCGCTCGCGCCGGTCGTCCCGGGGAAATGCGATTCGATCTCCGCGACCAGAGCACCGTTCGGGCCCTGAAGCCGATGCACAGCGGAGTCGGCGTCGAAGACCGGTACGCCTTCGGCCTCGAACATTGCGGCGACGGTCGATTTGCCCATGCCGATCGAACCGGTGAGGCCGAGCACGATCATGACTCGAGCAGCTCCATCAGCTCGGAATCGTGCTCGCGCGGCGCCGGCCTGCCGAAGAAGGTCTCGAAGGCCGGGGCGGCCTGGCCGACCAGCATGGCGAGGCCGCTTATGCAGGCGAAACCGCGTTCGCGCGCCGCGCTCAGCAATTCCGTCTCGGCGGGGGCATAGACCATGTCGAACATCGTCGCTCCGGCCTTCGCTTCGGACACGCCTTCGAGCAATGCCGGGGCGATAGGCGGTCCGCCATTCATGCCCATGGGAGTCGCGTTGACGATCAGCGACGCGCTGCCGACGGACGATTGCGCTTCCGCCAGCGGGACGATCTCGACCAGGTCTCGAGTGGAGGAAGGGACACGCCCGCGAAGCTTGGTGGCCTTGGCCGGATCGCGCGCGATCAGGTCGATCGCGCCGGGTCGCCGGCCGATCAGATAGCAGAGCGCCGACGCCGCGGCGCCGCCGGCGCCGATCAGGCTGATCTTCTCGCCTTCGAGCCGAACCCCGGCCAAAGCCGAGTCGATCCCGGCAATGTCGCTGTTCGCCGGCACCAGGCCGAGCGCGCTGCGGAACACGCAATTGACCGCTCCGATCCAGGAGCAGATCCCGGTTGGATCGCCGAGCAGTTCCGCGGCTTCGCGCTTGAGCGGCGCGGTGACGCTGCAGCCGCGCCAATAGGGATCGGAGCGGCGGCGTTCGAGGTAGGCGGCGAGCCCGCCCGCGGCAACGCGCGTGGCGCGATAATCCCCGGCGCCGCCGGTCTTCTCGAGCCAGTATTTGTGGATCAGCGGCGACATGCTGTGGCCGATCGGGTCACCGATCACCTCGGCATAGGGAATGCCCATCAGCTCGCCAGAAGCCCCCGTTCGCGCAAATAGGCCAGGAGCGGGAGAAGCGGCATTCCGAGCACGGCGAAATGGCTGCCCTCGATCCGCTCGAACAATTGCGCGCCGACTCCTTCGATCCGGTAGCCGCCGACGCTCCAGCGGATCTGCTCATATTCGCGGTCGAGATAGGCGGCGAGAAAGGCTTCGCTCAATGGCCGCATCGTCATCTTCACCGTCTCGCTGTGCCACCAGATCCCTTCACCATTCTCGGCGATCACCGCGGCGGAATGGAGCGCATGGGTCCTGCCGCTGAGACCGCGCAGCTGGGCGAGCGCCTCCTCGCGGGATTCGGGCTTGCCGAGCATTTCGCCATTCTCTCGCTCGAGCACCTGGTCGGAGCCGAGGACGAGGTCGCCGGGGCCGGCTGGGACGCTCAGCGCCTTCAACTGGGCCAGCTCCTCGGCCACCGAACGCGGATCGAAGCCCGCGCCGACCAGGCCGGCCTTGGCGGCGGCTTCGTCGAGCTCGGGTTCGGCGGCCTCGAACTTCACTCCGGCCGCTTCAAGCATCGCCCGCCGAGCCGCGCTTTGCGAGGCGAGGATCAGGGTCACGCGGCGCTGGCCGACGAGTCGATGCGCTCGTTGCACAGTTTGACGATGGCGAAGGCGGTCTCCTCGATCGAGCGGCGGGTGACGTCGATCACCGGCCAGCCCCGGTCGGCGAAGATCCGGCGGGCAAAGGCGAGCTCGGCATTGACCGCTTCGAGATCGACATAGTCGGTCTCCGGCGCCTGGTTGAGAGCGAGCAGCCGGTTCCGGCGGATCTGGATCAGGCGGTCGGGATTGGTGGTCAGGCCCACCACGAGCGGATGCTCGAGCGAGAAGAGGCTCGGCGGCGGCGGCGCCTCGGGAACCAGCGGGATGTTCGCGACCTTGTAGCCGCGATTAGCGAGATAGATGCTGGTCGGGGTCTTGGAGGTCCGCGAGACTCCGGCGAGAATGATGTCGGCTTCCTCCCAATTCTCCGATCCGATGCCGTCGTCATGGGCGATGGTGAACTGGATCGCGTCGACCCGCGCGAAATAGGCGGCGTCGAGCACGTGCTGCCGGCCGGGCCTTGCCTTGGCTTCCTGGTGGAGCACCGCCGACAATGCGTCCATCACCGGATCGAGCGCCGAGACGGCGTGGATCCCGCGGCGCCGGGCCTTGCGCTCGAGCTCGCGGCGGATGTTGCTGTTGACCAGGGTGAAGAGGACCAGGCCCGGGCGGCGCTCGATATCGTCCAGCACCCGGTCGAGATGGCCTTCCGACCGGACCATCGGCCAGAAATGGCGGACGATCTCGGCATCCTCGAACTGGGCCAGGCAGGCCTTGGCGATCACCTCCAGTGTCTCGCCGGTGGAATCGGAGAGCAGATGGAGGTGAAGCGGATCCGGCATGTTCAGGGTCCGACCCGGTGCCTGTGGATAAGCATGGGGAATTCGCTAGCTTAAGCCTCGGGGCGCTTTCAAGAAAAGCTTTCCTCCCCGGTTTTCGGATTCGCTCCACAAGCGCGCCAACACGGGAAAAGTTCGAGCCGCCCGATGTGAATCCGGGGGATAAGAAGCGCGACTCCGCGGAGATCGGCGGCTTTGCGGGAGTCAAGCTGTTTGCAAAAACGGGTGGAGCGAATAAACCCCGCGACACGCCGTCCTACAACCTACAACAGACTCTTCTTTATATAAGATTCTAATAGAGAAGAGAGCGGGGCCTGAGCCTTTCCATGTCCGGTCAGACCAAGCGCCTGCTGGCCGTTCTCAACGGTCAAGTCCTTGAATCCCCGCCACTTTGGCTGATGCGTCAGGCTGGGCGCTATCTGCCCGAATATCGCGCGCTGAGAATGAAGAAGGGAGGCTTTCTCGACCTCGTTCTGGATTCGGAAGCCGCGGCGGAAGTGACCCTCCAGCCGATCCGCCGCTTCGGCTTCGACGGCGCCATCCTCTTTTCCGACATATTGATGGTGCCTTGGGCGCTGGGACAAAGGCTCAGCTTCGAGGCGGGCGAGGGGCCGCGCCTGTCGCCCCCTTTGATCGACGGCGCTCTGGCCGGGCTCGAAGCCGCCCCGGCCCGGCTCGAGCCGGTTTACCGCACTGTGGAGAAAGTCTCGGCCGCGCTCGCGCCCGAAACGACTTTCCTCGGCTTCGCAGGCAGCCCCTGGACCGTCGCCACCTATATGGTTGCCGGCCAGGGCAGCCGCGACCAGGCGGAGGCGCGGCGCCTCGCCTATCGCGATCCGGCGGCGTTCGGAGCCCTGATCGACGCGATCGCCGGGGTGACGATCGACTATCTGTCCTGCCAGATCGAATCGGGCGTCGACGCGGTGCAATTGTTCGACAGTTGGGCCGGAAGCCTGTCGCCGGCCCAGTTCGAGCGCTGGGTCGTCGCTCCGACCGCGGCGATCGCCGCCTCGCTCAAGGCCCGGCATCCCGAGGTTCCGATCATCGGTTTTCCCAAGGGGGCAGGCGGCAAGCTTCCGGCCTATGCCCGCGAATCCGGGGTCGACGCGATCGGCCTCGACGAAACCGTCGATCCCGCCTGGGCCGCCGCGAGCCTTCCTCGGGACATACCTGTGCAGGGCAATCTCGATCCGCTCGCCCTGATCGCCGGCGGCGAGGCGCTTGAATCGGCGGTGGCCCGCATCCTATCTAGCTTCTCGGAGCGACCTCATATCTTCAACCTGGGGCATGGCATCTTGCCGGACACGCCGATCGCGAATGTCGAGCAGCTGGTGAAGCTGGTGCGCCGGTGATCGATGACCTCGGAACGGCGCTCACTTTGACCTACGCCTGGATCAAGGCCGGCCACATCATCTTCGTCATCTTCTGGATGGCGGCGATGTTCATGCTGCCGCGCTTCTACGTCTATCATCAGGAATCGGCGCCGGGCTCCGATGAGGAGCGCAAATGGGTCGAGCGCGAGCGCAAGCTCCGAAACATCATCCTGACGCCGTCGATGGTCCTGGTCTGGGTGCTGGGGTTGAGCCTTGCCTGGATCAGCGGGGCCTGGAGCCAGCACTGGTTCCAGGCCAAGTTCGTGCTCGTGCTGTTGCTGTCGGCCTATCACGGCTGGATGATCGGCTATGGCCGGAGGCTCGCCTCGGGCGATCGGAGCATGAGCGGCAAGGCGCTCAGAATGATGAACGAGGTGCCCGGCCTGTTCGCGGTCCTGATCGTCGTCCTGGTGATCGTTCGCCCCTTCTGATCCCGGGGCGGGCGTCGGTCAGGCCGAACCGACGTAAAGCGGCGCGACATTGTTGATCGCGACGCCTGCGAGCACCAAAGCGAAGAAGGCGATCTCGCGCCGGCGCGAGTCGAGCTTCGGCCGCGTCCAGAGCAGGATGCAAAGCGCGAAGGCGGCGATCACCGGGACGACCAATATGTTGGCGGCAAACGCCCTGCCCAGATCGAGCCGGACGAGCTGATAGGTGGCCTCGGTCATGCCGCTGAACAGGCCGCGGATTCCGAACAGCCTTTCCAGCGGCGACGGCGAAAGCCCGAGCTTCGCCTCCAGCCGGACGACCGGATTGCGGTCGAGGCCGGCGAACGCCGCCAGTAAGGCGATCAGGACGACACGAAGAGCGAGCGGAGGCTTAGCTCGCATCAACCTTCGGCTTGCGGACGATCAGATAGACCGGCAGCGCGATGATGCAGAGCAGGAAGGTGAACAGGGCCCAGCCGATCCCGCTCATTCCGCGCGATTCGGCATCCTTGTAGACCCAGAACGCGATCGCGGCGGCAATGATCAGGCCGATGATTTGCGGAGCGCCGAATCCTTGATTCATCATGTGCATTCCCCCTTGTTTGGCGGCGACACCATATTAGATCGGGCGAGCGGCACAAGGCCTGATGGCAACGGCAGCGAAATGATCTTTTCCGGTCCGCTTCACCCCCTCGCTCGCTTGACTTGAATTTTCGCGGAGCCTAACGCCGGGCCAGTCATTCGCCTGCCGTCCGCGTGGGCAATCCAGCCGCCGTCAAATCCTTTCACGCGCGACTTGCGACCTCATACCATTCCCAGAGTATCCCTATGCATCTCAAAGACTTGAAGCAGAAATCCCCGGCCGAGCTGGTGGCTATGGCCGAAGAGCTCGGAATCGAAGGCGCCTCGACGCTCCGCAAGCAGGAGCTGATGTTCTCCATCCTCAAGGTCCAGGCCGAGAACGGCCAGGAGATCATGGGTATGGGCACGATCGAGGTTCTGCCCGACGGTTTCGGCTTCCTTCGCTCGCCCGAGGCCAATTATCTGGCTGGCCCCGACGACATCTATGTCTCGCCGAATCAGGTCCGCAAATTCGGCCTTCGCACCGGCGACACGGTCGAGGGCGAGATCCGCGGCCCCAAGGACGGCGAGCGCTATTTCGCGCTCGTGAAGCTCAACCAGGTCAATTACGACGATCCCGAGGCCGTCCGCCACCGGGTCAATTTCGACAATCTGACTCCGCTCTATCCCGACGAAAAGCTGACCCTCGACAGCGCCGATCCGACCATCAAGGACAAATCGGCGCGGGTGATCGACATCATCTCGCCGCAGGGCAAGGGCCAGCGCGCCTTGATCGTCGCTCCGCCGCGCACCGGCAAGACCGTCCTCCTCCAGAACATCGCCCGGGCGATCACCGACAACCATCCCGAAGTCTTCCTGATCGTCCTGCTGATCGACGAAAGGCCGGAAGAGGTCACCGACATGCAGCGCTCGGTGAAGGGCGAGGTCATCTCCTCGACCTTCGACGAGCCGGCCAGCCGCCACGTCCAGGTGGCCGAAATGGTGATCGAAAAGGCCAAGCGCCTGGTCGAGCATAAGAAGGACGTCGTCATCCTGCTCGATTCGATCACCCGCCTGGGCCGCGCCTACAACACGGTGGTGCCGAGTTCGGGCAAGGTGCTGACGGGCGGAGTCGACGCCAATGCGCTGCAGCGGCCGAAGCGCTTCTTCGGAGCCGCGCGCAACATCGAAGAAGGCGGCTCGCTCTCGATCATCGCCACCGCTTTGATCGACACCGGCTCCAAGATGGACGAGGTGATCTTCGAGGAGTTCAAGGGCACCGGCAATTCCGAGATCGTGCTCGACCGCAAGGTCTCCGACAAGCGTATCTTCCCGTCGCTCGACGTCGGCAAGTCCGGAACCCGCAAGGAGGAGTTGCTGGTCGATCCGGCAACCCTCTCCAAGATGTGGGTGCTTCGCCGGATCCTGATGCAGATGGGCACGGTCGATGCGATGCAGTTCCTTCTCGACAAGATGAAGGACGCCAAGTCGAACGAGGATTTCTTCGCTTCGATGAACCAGTAAGCTGCGCTGACAGGGCCGATGTTCAACTTCGCCGACATCTTCACCGCCGCGGGGCTGGTGACGCTCGGCCAGGTCGTCCTCATCGACCTCACCATGGCCGGCGACAATGTCGTCATCATGGGCACATTGACCTCGGGCCTGCCCGAGAAGGAACGGCGCCGGGTGATCATGCTTGGCGTCGGCATGGCCTTGATCTTCCTGATCGGCTTCGCGCTGATCGCGACCCAATTGCTCCATGTCACCGGGCTGATCCTGGCCGGCGGACTCGTTCTGCTCTGGGTCGCCTACAATATGTATCGCGAGCTGAGGCATGCGCCGCCGCCGGTCGTCGCCGACGATCCATCGACCGAAGCCGTCGAGGGGCCGCCGCGAAGCAAGACCTTCCTCCAGGCGGCGATCCAGATCACCCTCGCCGATCTGTCGATGAGCCTGGACAATGTCCTCGCCGTCGCCGCGACCGCCCGCGACCATCCGACCGTCCTGTTCATCGGCCTCGCTCTGTCGGTGACACTGATGGGCGTCGCCGCCAATTTCGTCGCCAAGCTCGTCCAGCGCTTCCGCTGGATCGCCTGGGCCGGACTGATCCTGATCCTCTACGTCGCGTGCCGGATGATCTATGACGGCGTCGTCGACGAACATTATGGGATCCTGCACCTGATCATGTAGGCGATCGTCCGCCCGCCGCCCCTCGACCGGGCGGCGATCGGTCCTTAAGGCCCGCGCATGGACGCATTATTCTCCGCCGCCGCGATCGCCGCCTTCCTCGAAGTCGTGATGATCGACCTGGTGCTCGCCGGCGACAATGCGATCGTCGTCGGAGCGCTCGCCGCGGGCCTCCCGGCCGATCAGCGCAGGAAGGTCATCCTCATCGGAATCGGCGCCGCGCTCGGGCTTCGAATCCTGTTCGCGCTCCTCGTCACTCAATTGCTTCAGGTCATCGGGCTGATCCTGGCCGGCGGGCTGCTTCTGCTCTGGGTCGCTTGGAAAATGTATCGCGAGCTTCGCCGGACCCAGGACTCGGACGGCGACGGAGTCAAAGAAGAATCCTTGAAGCCGGCAAAGAGCTTCGCCGCGGCCGCCTGGGCGGTCGCGCTCGCCGACGTTTCGATGAGCCTCGACAATGTCCTCGCCGTCGCCGGGGCCGCCCGCGACCATCCTTATGTCTTGATCGCCGGCCTGATCCTGTCCGTGCTGCTGATGGGCGTCGCCGCCAATTTCATCGCCCGCTATATCGAGCGCTTCCGCTGGATCGCCTGGATCGGCCTGCTGGTCATCCTCTGGGTCGCCGGCAAGATGATCTATGACGGCTTCGTTCACCCCGAGGTCGGAGTGCTCAGGCTCTTCGGCTAGGGGATCAGGATCGTCGAGCCGGTCGTCGCCCGCGATTCAATAGCGCGATGGGCGTCGGCGGCGTCTTCCAGCGGGAAGCGCGCCCCGATCCTGACGTCGACGGCGCCGGATTCGATCATCTCGAACAAGCGCGCCGCCGACCGGCGCATCTCCTCCGGCGTGGCGCAATAATCGGCGAGGGTCGGACGGGTGACGAAGATCGAGCCGGCGGCGAGCAGGTCGAGAGCGCTGAACGGCGGCACCGGGCCGGAGGCATTGCCGTAGCTGACGATCAGCCCGCGCCGGGCGATCGAGCCGAGCGACGCCTTCCAGCTCGCCGCGCCGACGCCGTCGAGCACGAGCGGAACGCCCAGGCCCCCGGTAAGCGACCGCACGTGCGCCGCCAGTTCCTCCATCGGGCAGCAAAGGCTGTGGTCGGCGCCGAGCGCCTTCGCGGCCGCGGCTTTGCCCTCATTGCCCGAATGGGCGATGACGGTCGCTCCGATCGCCTTCAGCCAAGGCACGAGGATAGAACCCACCCCGCCCGCGGCCGCGTGGACCAGCACGGTCTGGCCGGACCGGACCCGCGCGCAGCGCTCGATCAGATATTCCGCCGTGCAGCCCTTCAGCATCGCGCCCGCCGCCTGGTCGAAGGAGATCGAATCGGGCAGCTTCACCAGCCGATCGACGGCGACCGCGCGATGGCTCGCATAGGCGCCCGGCGGTCCGGAAAAATAGCCGACCCGGTCGCCGACCGCGAAGTCGGCGACCCCGGGACCAATCGCCTCGATCACGCCGGCAGCCTCGCTTCCGAGCCCGGCGGGAAGGGTCAATTTGTAAAGGCCGGTTCGGAAGTAGGTATCGATATAGTTCAGGCCGACCGCTTCCTGCCGAAGCAAAGCTTCATTCGGCCCGGGTGTCGGCAGGTCGATCCGCTGGTGGCGAAGAACCTCCGGGCCGCCGAGCTCGTGGATGAGGATGGCGTGGGGTTCGCTCATCCCAGATGCCGGGCGAAGAACTCCTCGGTCCGGCCGTCGGCCAGTTGGGCGGCCTCCTCGCTCCTCCGCTTGCCCATTTCCGCGGCGAAGCCGTGATCCTCGCCGGGATAATCGTGGAGAGTGACCTTGGGATGATCGTCCAGCCCTTCGTGCATCTGCTGCTGCTTGTCCGGAGTGACGAAATGGTCGGCGCCGGCGATGTGGAGCATCAACGGCTTGGCGATCGCATGCTTCTCGCCGAGCAGGCCTTCGACTCCGACCGCATAATAGCCGACGCTGGCGTCGATATCGGTCCGCGCCGCCGACATGAAGGCGAGCCGGCCGCCGAGGCAATAGCCGACCGCTCCGACCCTTCCTCCGGCGGGGAGTCGCGAACGGGCCGCACGGATCGTCGCCTCTATGTCCCTGATCCCCTGGTCCTGGTCGAAGCGGCCCATCAGGTTGAGCGCCTCCTTGAATTCGGTCTCGACGTCGGGATCGAGCTCGACTCCGGGTTGGAGGCGCCAGAACAGATCGGGCGCGACGGCGAGATAGCCGAGCTCGGCCCAGCGCTCACACTTGCGCCTGATCCCTTCATTGACCCCGAATATCTCCTGGATCACGACGATGGCCGCTCTGGGCGTCCCTTCGGGCTCGGCGACATAGGCGTCGAAGCTGGAGCCGCCCTCAAGCGTGTCGATACGGATGGTCGCCATGTCGCTCCTCCTTGTGCCGGCGGCGTTTCTATACACATAGAGCGCGGACACTGAAGCCCTGCGGAGAGGGGAGAGCGATGAAGTTCACGGTCGACGTCGATTGCACGCCGGAGGAGGCGCGGCGGTTTCTCGGCTTTCCGGATCTCACCCCCGTCCATCAGGCCTATGTCGAGAAGATGTCCAAGGCGGTGAGCGACGGCGTCACTCCCGAATATCTCGGCGAGATGATGAAGAGCTGGGGCCCGATGAGCGAAGCCGGAATGGGCATGTGGTCCGCGATGCTCGAGGGGATGAAGCCGAAGACGTGAAGCGCGGCGACACGATCTTCGCGCTTTCGTCGGGGAGCCCTCCGGCGGCGGTCGCGGTCGTCCGGATCAGCGGGCCGCGGGCCGATCAGGCGCTCGAGCGGCTCGCGGGCCGCCTGCCGGAGCCGCGGCGGGCGACCGTCGCGCCGCTCCAGGCCGATGGCCTGAAGCTCGACGAAGCCCTCGTGCTGCGCTTTCCCGGTCCGGCCAGCGCGACCGGCGAGGACGTCGCCGAGCTTCATCTGCACGGCGGCCGGGCGGTGGTCGCGGCCGTTTTGGATGCGCTCGAGGCGATGGACGGATTGCGGGCGGCGGAGCCCGGCGAATTCACCCGCCGCGCGTTCGAAAATGGCCGGATCGACCTCGCCGAGGCGGAAGGGCTGGCCGATCTTCTCGCGGCGGAAACCCAGTCCCAGCGCCGGGCCGCTCTCGCAATGGCGGGAGGGGCAGTCAGCCGGCTGGTGGCGGGATGGCAGCAACGTTTGCTCTCGCTCGCGGCTGCGCTCGAGGCCGCGATCGACTTTTCCGACGAGGGCGAGGTGGGTGAGACGCTTCCGCCCGGCTGGCGCGACGAGCTTGCGGCGCTGGCCGGCGACCTGGATGCCGTCCTGGCCCGCCCGTCCGCGGAGCGGCTTCGCGATGGCGTCAGAGTGGTCCTCGCGGGCCCGCCCAACGCCGGAAAGTCGAGCCTGTTCAATATGTTAGCAGGAAGGGACGCGGCGATTATTTCGGCCTTGCCGGGCACCACGCGCGATCTTCTCGAGGCGCCGACCTCGATCGGCGGGATCCCGTTCCTGCTGATCGATACGGCCGGCCTGCGCGAGGCCGGCGACGAGGTCGAGACGATCGGCGTCGCCCGCGCCGAAGCGAGCATCGAGGGAGCCGATCTCATCCTGTGGCTCGGCCCGCCCGAATCCTGCCCCGATCCTGCGCGCTGCCTTCTGGTCGCATCCAAATCCGACGAGCGCCCGGTACCGGCCGATGGCGTCGATCTGAATGTGTCGGCCCGGACCGGCGAAAATGTCGATGCATTGATGGAAATGTTGATCGAGCGTGCCAAAGGCGTTTTGCCGGCCGAAGGCGAGGTTTCGATCAATGCCCGGCACCGCCAACTGACGGCTGCTGCGTTGCAGCATCTTATGGGAGTAAGCACGGAAGGAGATTTCCTCATCCTTGCCGAGGCCCTTCGCAAGGCCAGAGGCGCGCTCGACCAGCTTACCGGCCAGGCCGGCGTTGAGGATATGCTCGACTCGCTCTTCGGGCGTTTTTGCATCGGCAAATAGACTGTTCCACGTGGAACAATGGCCATTCGGCGATTAGCGGTTCTGAAAATGATCCGCCCGCGCTAAAGGCGCGCAATGGCGAGTAGGTTCGACATCGTCGTCGTCGGGGGCGGGCATGCGGGATGCGAGGCCGCCGCGGCCGCCGCGCGCATGGGCGCACGCACTGCCTTGCTCAGCTTCGACACGGCACAGATCGGAGCCATGTCGTGCAATCCGGCGATCGGTGGCCTCGGCAAGGGCCATCTCGTCCGCGAGGTCGACGCGTTCGACGGGCTGATGGCCAAGGCCGCCGACGAAGCCGCGATCCACTATCGGATGCTCAACGCGAGCAAGGGGGCCGCGGTGCGTGGCCCCAGGATCCAGGCCGACCGCAAGCTCTACAGGGCGGCGATCCAGCGCCTGCTGGGCGAGCAGGACGGGCTCGAGATCGTCGAGGGCGAGGCGAGCGCGCTGTGGCTGACCGGTCGCCGCGTCACCGGACTCGAGTTGGCAGACGGTCGATGCCTCGAGGCGAGAGCGGTCATTCTCGCTACGGGTACCTTCCTTGGCGGCAAGCTCCATTTCGGAATGAGCAGCAAGGCCGGCGGGCGCCTGGGCGAGAGGGCCGCGACCAAATTGGCCCTGCAGCTCGGGGAGCTCGGATTGCCGCTCGCCAGGCTCAAGACCGGAACGCCGCCGAGGCTCGATGGCCGCACGATCGATTGGGCCGGCCTGGAGCGGCAGGAGTCGGACGGTGGCGACTGGACGATGTCGGCGATGAGCGAGGGACGCTCGGCGCCCCAATTGTTCTGCGCGATCACTCGCACCAACGCCCGGACCCACGATCTCATTCGCGGCTCGCTGGATCGGTCGCCCTTGTTCGCCGGCGCGATCCACGGCGTCGGGCCGCGTTATTGCCCGTCTATCGAGGACAAGGTTCACCGCTTCGCCGATCGCGACGGCCATCAGATCTTCCTCGAGCCGGAGGGGCTGGACGATGTGAACGTCTATCCCAACGGCATTTCGACCTCGCTCCCCGAGGATGTCCAACTCGCCATGGTCCGGTCGATCGCCGGGCTGGAGCGCGCGGAGATCGTCCAGCCGGGCTATGCCGTCGAATATGATCATGTCGATCCGCGGATCCTCGAGCCGAGCCTCGAGGTCCGCGACGTCGGCGGACTCTTCCTCGCCGGCCAGATCAACGGCACGACCGGTTATGAGGAAGCCGCCGCGCAGGGTCTCGTCGCCGGCTTGAACGCCGCGGCCTCGGTGGCGGGGAAGCCTTCTATCCTTCTCGACCGAAGCGAAAGCTATATCGGTGTGATGGTCGACGACCTCGTCCTTCAGGGCGTGACCGAACCCTATCGGATGCTTACCGCCCGCGCCGAATATCGGCTTCGGCTGCGCGCCGACAATGCCGAGGATCGGCTGACCCCGTTGGCGATCGCCGCCGGCTGCGTGTCCGGCGCGCGGCAAAGACATTTCGAGAGCGCCCGGACCGAGCGCGAGGCCATCGAGACAGTGTTGGCCGAGCGTCTGGCCCCGTCCGCCCTGATCGACAACCATGTCGCCGTGCGCGACGACGGCGTGGCGCGCAGCCTCGCCGATTGGCTGCGCTTCCCCGAGGTTGACGGCGAAGCGCTGCTCCGTCTGACCCCACCGCTTGCCGGCTTCCGGCGCAGTGCGATCGAAAAGGCCGTCCAGGACCATCGCTATGCGCCTTATGTCGAACGGCAGGGTTCGGAGGTGGCGCGGCTGAAGGCGGATGAAGCGGTTCGAATCCCCGACGATCTGGACTATTCGGCAATCGCCGGGCTTTCGAACGAGATGGTCGAGCGGCTCTCCGCGGCGCGGCCGTCGACTCTCGGGGCGGCCGGCCGGATCCGCGGCATCACCCCGGCGGCGCTCGCGGCAATTCTCGTCCACGCCCGCCGCAAGGCCGCTTGATGGACGAAGCCGAAGCGAGGGCCTTGCTCGACGTTCCACGTGGAACAATCGATCGCCTGGAAGGATTCATAGCGTTGCTCAGAGAGGAAAATGCGCGGCAGAATCTCGTATCCAGCGCCTCCCTCGACCATGTCTGGAGTCGGCATATTCTTGATTCCGCGCAGCTTTTGCGATTCGCGCCGGCCAACGCCGAAACCTGGCTGGATCTCGGCACCGGCGCCGGCTTTCCCGGTCTGGTCGCCGCTCTGTTGCACCGCAGCAAAGTGACGATGGTCGAATCGAGGCGGCTTCGCGTGGACTTCCTTCGCCGCGCCGCGGACGTGCTTCGAATCGCCGACAAGGTCGAAATCCTTTGCAGCCGGCTGGAGACGCTGGCGCCCAAGCCGTTCGACGTGATCAGCGCCAGGGCGTTCGCTCCGCTCGACCGGCTGTTCGGGCTGGCGGCCCCTTTTTCCACGCCTGGGACACGATGGCTTCTTCCCAAGGGGCGGAGCGCCAAGTCCGAACTGGCAGCGGCGCAAGCTTCATGGCAGGGTGCGTTCCGCATCGAGCCGAGCATCACCGATCCCGAAGCCGGGATCGTCGTCGCGGAGCGCGTGACACGAAGATTCGAGGGGAAGAAATGATCCGCATCGCCGTGGCCAACCAGAAAGGCGGCGTGGGCAAGACCACGACGGCGATCAACATCGCCACCGCTTTGGCCGCCACCGGCTGGCGGGTGCTGCTGATCGATCTCGACCCGCAGGGCAATGCCTCGACCGGGCTCGGAATCGGCCATGCGCTTCGGGATCTCTCCAGCTACGAGCTTCTCGCCGGCGAATGCAGCCTCGACGAAGCGGTGGTCCCGACCCGGGTCCCCAGGCTCGACCTGATCCCGGCCACGGTCGACCTGTCCGGCGCCGAGATCGAGCTGGTCGAAATGCCCGAGCGCACCCACCGGCTCGACAAGGCGCTCGAGGCCGCCGCGCCCGGGCGCTGGGACGTCGTCCTGATCGATTGCCCGCCCTCGCTCGGTCTGCTGACGATCAACGCTTTGGTCGCCGCCGAATCGGTGCTGGTTCCGCTTCAGGCCGAGTTCTTCGCGCTCGAAGGCCTCAGCCAGCTTCTCCAGACCGTCGAGAGGGTGCGCGCGCGCTTCAATCCGGAGCTTTCGATCCTCGGGGTCGCGCTCACCATGTACGACCGGCGCAACAATCTCTCCGCACAGGTCGCGGCCGACGTCCGCGCCTGCCTCGGCAAGGTGGTGTTCGAGACGATGATCCCGCGCAACGTCCGGCTCTCCGAGGCGCCGAGCCACGGAGTGCCGGCCTTGATCTACGATCATCGCTGCCCGGGCTCGGAGGCCTATATGGCGCTCGCCCGCGAATTGATCTCGCGCATGCCCAAGCGGGCGGTTGCGGCATGAGCGACGAAGCTCCGACCCGCAAGCGGCCGTCGGGTCTCGGCCGCGGCCTGTCCTCCCTGCTCGGCGAGGTCGCCCAGGAAGCGCCGGTGGCGGGCTCGGCCCCGCGCGGAAGCGTCCAGTTGATGCCGGTGTCCAGCATCGAGCCGCATCTCGACCAGCCGCGGCGCCATTTCGACGAGGAGGCGCTGGAGGAGCTCGCCGCCTCGATCCAGGCCCGGGGGATGCTCCAGCCGATCCTAGTGCGACCCCACGGCCACCGCTACCAGATCGTCGCCGGCGAGCGCCGCTGGCGCGCGGCGCAGAAGGCGCGTCTTCACGAAGTCCCTGTAATCGTTCGGGAATTCAGCGACTCCGAGACACTCGAAGTCGCCCTGCTCGAGAATATCCAGCGCCAGGACCTGAACGCGATCGAGGAGGCCGAAGGCTATCGCAAGCTGATCGGCGATTACGGCCACACCCAGGAGGCGCTGGGCAAGCTCGTCCACAAGTCGCGAAGCCACGTCGCCAATCTGCTCCGGCTGCTCGACCTGCCCGAAAAGGTGCGGGGCCTGGTCGCGTCCGGCGAGCTCAGCATGGGCCACGCCCGCGCCTTGGTCACCGCGCCCGATCCCGAGGCGCTCGCCGACGAGGTGGTCGCCAAAGGCCTGTCGGTCCGCGAGACCGAGAAGCTGGTCCGCTTCGGCCGCAAAGGGCGCGAGCGCCAGGGCAGGCTCGGGATCAAGGGCGCGAGCGCCGACATCGAGGCGCTCGAGCGGCAGCTCGGCGACATGGTCGGTCTCAAGGTCAAGATCACCCATCGGCCCGACGGCGGCACCGTCGCTCTCAACTACTCGACCCTCGACCAGCTCGACATGATCTGCCAGCGGCTGAGCGGGGAGAAGATCTGATCCTCCCCGGGACGGGGAGGTGGCGCGCGTAGCGCGACGGAGGGGGCTCCGAGAGAAGTCGCCGAACCCGCTCCACCACGCGCCTTCGGCGCGCGGTCCCCCTCCCCGTCCCGGGGAGGATTATCGCAGTCGAGCCGCCTGCCGGCAGATCGCGAACAATTCCTCGTCGACCGCGACCGGGCCGAGGCCGCCAGCGGCCTTGACCTGCCGCTCGGCGTCGAGAAGCCGGCCGACGCTCTTGGCGAGAAGGTCCGACCGCCAGCGCGCCAATTGCTGACCGACTGCGCCTTTCTCCTTCCAGAACAACGACTTACCTTGTGACGCCATGACTGCATCGACGCTGTTGCCGCGCTCGACCTCGGCCCGCAGCTTGGCGAGGAGGGTCATCCGCCTCAGCACCGCGCGGATCAGCAGGATGCCGTTCACCCCTTCCCCGGCGAGGCGGAGCAATTCGGCCTGGAGCAGCGCAGAATCGCCGCCGCCGACGCTGTCGACCAGCCGGCTGAGATCGCCGCCTTCGCTTGCCGCACCCAGCGCATCGACGGCTTCATGCTCGAGCGCCTGCGGCCGCTCCAGCGCCGAATCGAGATAGAGGGCGAATTTGTCGAGTTCGAGCGCGAGGATGTCGCGATTGCCGCCTGTATCCTCGGCGATCCGCGAGGCGACGTCGGGGCGGACGATCAGCCCGCGCTCGCGGGCCATGTCGAGCACCAGCCGGTCCGCCTCCCGACCCTCGGGCGCATAGCTGGCGAAGGCCATCGCCCGATCGTCGGCGAGGGCGAGCTTGAGCAGGCGCGAGGTCGGGCGAAGGCCGCCGGCGAGCAGGAGCACCGGATTGCCCGCCGCCGGCGCCTCGAGCAAAGCTTCGACGGCCGGGACGCTTTCATCGCCGGCCGGATCGACCAGAACGAAGCGGGCGCCGCCGAACAGCGAGATGGAAGCGGCCTCGTCGGCGAGCCGGGCCGGATCGGCCTTGAGCTCCGAACCGCTCAGCTCCACCCGCTCGGCTTCTCCGCCCAGCGCTTCTGCAAGCAGTCTCGCCAGAGCGCGCGAGCCCGATTCGTCGGGTCCGTGGAGCAGGAAGAAGCGGGTGTCGGCCGGTGCGCGCAGGGCGCGCTCGATCTGCGCCCGGTTCGCCTTCACCTCGTCCCGCCGCCGCGGCTCGCGAACAGCGCCACGCGGGTGACGATCTGGTCGGCAATCTCCTTCGACAGCCGCTCGAGGGCGGTCTGCTCCGCGGCCACCGTCGCATATTCCGAGCCGACCGCGTCGATTCCGGCGTCGGAGCCCGCGGTGGCATCGACCAGCACCGTGCCCTTCGCGGCGTCGACCAGGCGGTAGCGCGCGCGAAGCGTCCGGCGCTCGCGGGTCACGGCATCGTCGCTGCGGATCCCGAATCCGGTGATGTCGTCGTCGAGCTCGACCTCGAGCCGATAGCGCGGCTGCCCGGCGGGCGTCCCGAGCCGGTCCTCGAGCGCGGTCCGGACCAGCCAGCCGGCGCGCCCCTTGATCGGAGCGATCGACACCGAACGAAGCGACTGCGCGACGGGACCCGAGCCGCCGCCGCCATAAAGCGGCCTCAGGCCGCAGCCGGCGAGAAGCAGGACCAGGAAAAGGGCGAACGGCCGGATCATGCGACCACGTTCACCAGCCGGTCGGGCACGACGATCACCTTTCGGGGCGGCTTGCCCTCGAGGATCCGGACGATCTTTTCGGAGGCGAGCGCCATTTCCTCGAGAGCCTCGCGGTCAGAGCCTTTCGGGGCGGTCAGAGTGTCGCGAAGCTTGCCGTTGACCTGGACCGCGATCGTCACCTCATCCTCGACGAGCAAGGCCGGGTCGGCCTTAGGCCATGCCGAGTCGGCGATCAGCCCTTCCTTGCCGAGCGCGGCCCACGCCTGCTCGGCGAGGTGCGGTACCATCGGCGCGACCAGCAGCAGCATCGTCTCGATCGCCTGGGTCCGGGCCTGCGAGGGCGGCGCCTTCTCGACCGCGTTGGCGAGCTCGTAAATATTGGCGACCGCCTTGTTGAACGAGAGCGACTCGATATTGGCTCCGACCGCGGCGATGGTTCGGTGGAGCTTGCGTTCGAGCGCCTTGACGTCGTCGCCGCTCTCCTCGGTGCCGAGCCAGGACGAAGGCCCGGCCTCGGCCGCGGCGAGCCGCCACAGCCGGTGGACGAAGCGCCAGCTTCCCTCGATCCCGGCCTCGCTCCACGGCAGGTCGCGTTCGGGCGGGCTGTCGGACAGCATGAACCAGCGCACCGCGTCGGCGCCATATTGGTCGACGATCGGCTCGGGATCGACCGTGTTGCGCTTGGATTTGGACATCTTCTCGACGCGGCCGGGCTCGGCCGGCTCGCCGGTCGCGGCGACGACCAGCCGGCCGTCCTTCTGCTCGACTTCGTCGGGGCTGAGCCAGCGCCCGTCCGGGGCGCGATAGGTTTCGTGGGTCACCATGCCCTGGGTGAACAGGCCCTTGAACGGCTCGGCGACGTCGAGCCGTCCGATCCGCTTCAGAGCCCGCGTCCAGAAGCGGGCGTAGAGCAAATGCAGGATCGCATGTTCGACCCCGCCAATATATTGGTTGACCGGAAGCCAGGCTTCGGCGGCGGCCCGGTCGAACGGTGCATCAGCCGGCTGGCTCGCGAAGCGGATGAAATACCAGGACGAATCGACGAACGTGTCGAGCGTGTCGCTCTCCCGGCGAGCCGCGCCGCCGCAGGACGGGCAGGGGGTGTGGGTCCAGCTCGGATGGCGGTCGAGCGGGTTGCCGGGCTGGTCGAACGAGACGTCCTCGGGAAGAAGCACCGGCAGCTGGCCGCGCGGCACCGGCACCGGCCCGCACGCGTCGCAATGGACGATCGGGATCGGCGTGCCCCAATAACGCTGGCGCGACACGCCCCAGTCGCGGAGCCGCCAGACCGTGATCCCTTCGCCCCAGCCCTCGGCTTCGGCCCGGGCGATGACGTCGCGGATCGCCTCCTCGGCGGTCAGTCCGTCGAGGAATCGGCTGTTCACCAGCCGGCCGGGCCCGACATAGGCCTCGTCGCCGATCGGATCGCCGGCCTCCTCGATCGACGGAGCGACCACGCGGGTGACCGGCAGGCCATATTTGCGGGCGAAATCCAGATCGCGCTGGTCATGCGCCGGGCAGCCGAAGATCGCGCCCGTGCCGTAATCGATCAGCACGAAATTGGCGACGTAGAGCGGAAGCGTCCACTCGGCATCGAGCGGATGGACGACCTTGGCCCCGGTGTCGAACCCCTTCTTTTCGGCGGTCTCGAGCTCGGCGGCGGTGGTGCCGCCCGCCTTGCATTCGGCGATGAAGGCGGCGAGCGCCTCATCTTGCTCCGCCAAGGCAAGAGCGATCGGATGATCGGGCGAGATCGCCGCGAAGCTGGCGCCGAAGATGGTGTCGGGACGAGTGGTGAAGACGTCGAAACCTTCGACCATTCCTCCCCTCCCGCTTGCGGGAGGGGATTGAGGGGTGGGCTCGGAAGTCGTCTCGGGCCCACCCCCGGCCCCTCCCGCGAGCGGGAGGGGGGAAGCGAGGCGGAACCGGAACCGCAGCCCCTGGCTCTTGCCGATCCAATTCTCCTGCATCAGCCGGACCTTGTCAGGCCACTGGTCGAGCGAATCGAGCCCGTCGAGAAGCTCCTCCGCGAAATCGGTGATCTTCAGGAACCATTGGCTGAGCTTGCGCCTGACCACCGGAGCCCCCGACCGCCAGCCCTTGCCGTCGACCACCTGCTCGTTGGCGAGCACGGTCATGTCGACCGGATCCCAATTGACCTCGCTCTCCTTGCGATAGACCAGGCCGGCCTCGAACAGGTCGAGGAACAAGGCCTGCTCATGGCCGTAATAATCGGGTTCGCAGGTGGCGAGCTCGCGGCTCCAGTCGAGCGCGAAGCCGAGCCTCTTCAGCTGGCCGCGCATCGTCGCGATATTGGCCCGGGTCCAGGTGCCGGGATGGACCTTCTTCTCCATCGCCGCATTCTCGGCCGGCATTCCGAACGCGTCCCAGCCCATCGGATGGAGCACCTCGAAGCCGTTCATCCGCCGGTAGCGGGCGAGCACGTCGCCCATCGTATAATTGCGGACATGGCCCATGTGGATGCGCCCCGACGGATAGGGGAACATCTCGAGGACGTAGGATTTGGGCTTCGCGCTGCTGTCGTCGGCGTGGAAGGTGCCCCGTTCCTCCCAGACTTTCTGCCAGTGCGCGTCGGCCTCGAGCGGGTTGAAACGCGCAGCCATGAGAGGGGGGACGTTCCTTGTCTAGCTGGCGATCGCGTTTCGGCGGAGGTCGCGGGCGCGGGTCAGGATGATCTCTTCGAGCTTCTGAACCGTCGCCGCGGTGACCGGCGCCTCGACCCACGAGCCGTTGCGAAGCACCTGGCGGGACGCAGCGACGCGCAGAGCGTCGGCGCGCAGATCGCGGTCGAGGATGGTCACGGTGACCTTGACCCGGTCGTTGGGCGAATTGGGATTGGCGTACCAGTCGGTCACGATCACTCCGCCGTTCGAATCGACCTGGGCCATCGGAGCGAACGACAATGTGTCGAGCGCCGCCCGCCACAGATAGGAATTGACGCCGATCGTGGTGACCTGGGAGGCGGCGAGGTCGGCGGTCCGTACCCTGTCCTGCGTGCTCCGGCCGAGAGTCTTGTTGATGTCTTCCCTGATGAAATCGCAGGCCGAGAGGGAAAAGGCGCAGGCGATCGCCAGGCCGAGGGAAACAGCGCGTACCATTTGGGGCGTCCTTGAAACTACAGGGGTGGATCGCCGTTATAGATATCGCCGCGCGGGCGGCAAGCAGTCTTACGAGGGCCGCCGCTCGCTCCGCCCGGTCAGGCTGTTGAAAGATCAGCTGTTGATAAGATGCAACATGTTCGCGTGATTCGGCTTTTTCGGCGGTGGCATCGCTGGTTTGAAGGGTGAATAGGGACTACATCCACTTCTGAACGGGAGTCGGAACGCAGTGAGACTGGGTGGGATCGCTATGACCGGGAGCACGGCGCTTGCGCTGTCGCTTCTGCTCGTGCCCGCTCTGGCGCCCGCTTCGTCCGCCACGTCCGAGCAGAAGGCCAAGGCGGCGCGCCCGTCTCCGGCCCTGAGTTCGGGCAGCTTCACCCCGGCGGTCAGCGATCCTCGGCTCGCGGCCGAGCTTGCCCGCCGCGGCCTCTCGGCCAACAGCTTCCGGTTCACCCCGGCCTCGGTGACTCCGAGCAAGACCAGGGCGATCCGGGTCGCGGTCCGTGCCCGCGCGGCCAGCCCGGCCGATATCGGCCGAAGGGCAGGCGACGCCAGCGCCACCACGATCACCGCCCTCACGCCCAGCGCCTACAATCTCGGAGTGGCGGTCGGATGGCGGCAATTCGCTCTGTCCGGCGACGTCGCCCGGGTACGCGGCGGAGCGGTCCCAGGCGGCCGCGACGCGGCCGAAGTCGGAGTCAGCTACAGCGCGTCCCGCTTCACCGGCCGGGTCGAGGCCGCTTACGACCGGGCCGAGCCCACCCAGATTCGGGTCGTCGACCAGAATGTCGGCTATTCGGTCGGAGTCGGCGGCTCCTATCGCCTGACCCGCAATCTCGACGTCACCGGCGGTGTCCGCTACCGCGTCCAGCACGACCGGCTCCAGCCGCTGGCCGACGAGCGCCGCGACAGCCAGGCCGTCTATGTCGGAACCGCCTTCCGCTTCTGATTGATCCTCCCCGGGACGGGGAGGGGGACCATGCGAGCCGAAGGCGACCGCGCATAGGCGCGGGCAACCATGGTGGAGGGGGTAGCTCAGACTTCCCTAGGCACCCTTCCTCTTTCTATAGCGCCGCATGACTTCCGCATCCGAACGGATAGAACAGGTGCGCGCCGCGATCGCAAAGGCGGCAGCGCTCGCCGGCCGGTCCGCCGGTGACGTCACATTGATCGCCGTTTCGAAGACCCATCCCGCGGATTCGATCCGCCCCCTGCTCGAAGCGGGCCAGCGCGCCTTCGGCGAGAACAGGGTCCAGGAAGCCGCGGCCAAATGGCCCGGCCTCCGCCGGGAATGGCCCGATGTCCGGCTCCACCTGATCGGCTCGCTCCAGTCGAACAAGGCCGAGGATGCCGTGGCTTTGTTCGATTCGATCCATTCGGTCGATCGCCGGTCTTTGGTCGACGCGCTCGCCAAGGCGATGGCGAAGCTGGACCGGCGGCTCGAATGCTTCGTCCAGGTCAATATCGGCGACGAGCCGCAGAAAGGCGGCTGCGCGGTCGCGGATCTGTCCGCCCTTCTCGAGCACGCCAAAGCCGCGGACGTGGGGATTGCCGGCCTGATGTGCATTCCGCCCGAAGGCGTCGAACCCGCTCCCTATTTCGCCCTGCTCGCCGAGCTTGCGCGGCGGCACGGCCTTGTCCGGCTGAGCATGGGCATGTCTGGCGATTTCGAGACTGCCGTCATGATTGGCGCCACCCATGTCCGTATCGGCACCGCTTTGTTCGGCGAGAGGCGTTCGGCCCCGGCGCAATGAAATTCGAAGATGGCCTCGAACCTCGTAAGGAATTGGTCCGCGGACCAATGCTGCTTGAGGCCATCATCTTCGATTTCGACGGCGTGATCGTCGACAGCGAGTGGCTCGCCAATGCCGTTCTCGCCGATGTCCTGACCGAGCAGGGCTATGCCGTTACCCGCGAGGAATCGCTCGCCCGCTATTCCGGGCTGCGCTGGGCGGACTGCTATCGGAAGATCGAGGAGGAGAGCGGACTTCGGTTCGGCCGCGAGACTCTCGGCGATCTGGTCGACCAGGCGGTGGCGGCCCGGGCGGCCGAGATGCTCGCCGTCGAGGGCATCGAGGCTTTCCTCGAGCGCCAGAGCCATCGCCGCCTCGCCATCGCCTCGTCGAGCGAAACCTCCTGGCTCGAGCAGACCCTCGATCGCCTCGGCCTTCGCGCATGGTTCGGCGATCGGCTGTTCAGCGCTGCCGGCTTCCCGCGTGGCAAACCGCATCCCGACATCTATCTTCACGCCGCCGAGCGGCTCGGAGTAGCGCCTGAAGCCTGCCTGGTCATCGAGGATCATCCGGTCGGAGTCGCCGCCGGGGCCGCGGCCGGGATGACGGTCATCGCTCTGCTCGCCGCGAGCCATATCAGGGACGGGCACGAGGACAGGGTCCGGGCCGCCGGCGCCCATCATGTCGCGCGCGATTATGGGGAGGTGGCCGAGATCGTGGAGCGGCTCGAGCGCTGACGCCATGACGCCCACGCCCGGCGCCTGCCCTAAAGCTCGTGGCCGCTCCGCGCTTTCTTGGTGTCGAGATAGGCCTGGTTGTGCGGGTTGGCGCCGGCCTGAAGCGGAACGCGCTCGCACACCCTTATGCCCGCCGCCTCGAGGCTCGCGGCCTTGCGCGGATTGTTGGTGAGCAGCCGAACCTCGCTCTGGCCCAGCCGCTCGAGCATGCGCGCGGCGACGGTGAAGTCGCGCTCGTCGTCGCCGAAGCCGAGCCTCAGATTTGCGTCGACCGTGTCGAAGCCCTGGTCCTGAAGGGCATAGGCCCTGAGCTTGTTGACCAGGCCGATTCCGCGGCCTTCCTGGCGGAGATAGAGCAATATGCCCCACCCCGAATCCGCGATCGCCCGAATCGCCGAATCGAGCTGGGGCCCGCAATCGCATTTGAGCGAGCCGAGCACGTCCCCGGTCAGACATTCACTGTGCAGCCGGACCAGAGGCGGCGATCCGCCCGGCGATCCGAGCAGCAGAGCGACATGCTCGGCCGAATCCTCCTCCGACCGGAAGGCGACGATCTCGGCTTTTTCGGCGAAGCGGGTCGGAAGCGCCGCCCGCGAGGCGATTCTGAGGGTCGGCGCCGAGTCATAGGCCTCGACCGCTTGCGGTACGACCCGGGCCGCATCGGGCCCGGCGTCGCCGTCGACGAAGAATGCGGGCAGCAGGCCGGCGCGGCGGGCGAGCGCGATCGCGGCCAGGGCCGAGCGGTCGCAGCCGAGCGGAACGCTTCGGAACGGGCCCTTGAGCGGCGAGGCGAGGTCGAGCGCCGGATCGGCGATCGCCACCGCCTCGGCCAGGCCGAGCCAGGACGAGCGGGCGATCCGCACCGGCCCGGTCGGCACCGCGTCGCGCTGGTTGGCCAGCTTCAGGGTCGCCGCCCGGTTGCCGGAGATCAGGATGTCGGCAGGGCGGCTCGAGTCGAAGGCGGCGAGACTCTCGTCGGTCGCGGTCTCGACTGCGAGGAAGGCAGTGCCGCCGACAACGACCGGCCAGCCGCGGCGGAGCGCGTCGATGGCGCGGGCGACGTCGCGCCCCTCGCTCAAATGCTGAACTCGGTGACGAGCGGAACGTGGTCCGAAGGCCGCTCCCAGTTGCGGCAGGGCTCGTGGACGACGTGCCGGACCGCGGTCGCGGCGACGTCCCTGGTCGCCCACATATGGTCGAGCCGGCGGCCACGGTCGTTGACGGTCCAGTCGGGCGAACGGTAGCTCCACCAGGTGTGGAGCCGCTTCGGCGCCGGGTGGAAATGGCGGCCGAGATCGACCCAGTCGTTGCTCGCCTGAAGCCGGGTGAGGGCCTCGACCTCGATCGGCGTATGGCTCACCACGTTGAGCAACTGCTTGTGGCTCCAGACGTCGCATTCCAGCGGAGCGACGTTGAAATCGCCGACCATGATCGTCGGATGCGGGCAGGATTCGGACCAGGCCGTCATCCGTTCGATGAAATCGAGCTTCTGGCCGAATTTGGGGTTCTGCTCGCGGTCGGGAATGTCGCCGCCGGCGGGGACGTAGACATTCTCGAGCCGGATCCCGTTGTCGAGGCGCACTCCGAGATGGCGCGCCTCGCCATTGGCCTGCCAGTCGAACCTCTCTTCCTCGTGGAGCGGCACCCGGCTCAGGATTGCGACGCCATGGTGCATCATCTGGCCGCAGAGGATATTGTGGACGTAGCCGAGCCTTCGGAAGCCCTCGGCCGGGAAATCGCAGTCGCGCACCTTCGTCTCCTGAAGGCACAAGATATCGGGCGATTCCTCGGCCAGGAATTTCTCGACGATCGCGAGGCGCGCTCGGACCGAATTGATGTTCCAGGACGCGATCTTCAGCACTGCGGGCATGGCATTTCTGTTAGCGGTGGCCCCGCTGTCTGTCGATGCGCCGGCTTGCTGGCAACTGCTCCAGCCCGCTCCCCCACCCTGCCCCCCGACAAGGTATCATCGATCGGGGGGCAGGGCGGGGGAGCGGGCCGGTGCGGCGCACAGGCAGGACCTCAAATTAAAGGCCCCCGCTCCGGGGGCATGGAGCGGGGGCCGCCAAGCGTTTGGTTACGCGAGGACAATCACGAGTGCCGATCCGGGCAACAGGGGGAAAACCCGAAGCGACGACCGCGATTGCGATCCCGTATTTAGGCTCCGCTACCTGTCGGCCCGATGAATGGAACGGCGGGAATCCGGGGCTCTTGCCCTTAGCGGCCGCGCCGGCGCGGGTCGGTCCAGGCGAAGGCGCTGTCCGCGACCGCGACGTTGAACCGCTGGTTGGAGAGCTTGACCGTCGTCCGGTTGTTCTGGGCGTCGACCACAGTCCAGCCCTGGAGCTGAAGCCCGGCCGGGGCGCCCGGGATTCGGGCGAAGGCGATCGAGATGGTGCCGAATTCGGGCCGGCGCGGATCGCGGGCGCGGACCAGGACGACCTGGGAGTCGCTTCGGATCACGCTTGCGTAGCGGGCGAGATTCTGGCTCGAATCGAGAAGCACCGAGAGCGGCGAATTGGCGATCGGCCAGCTTTCGACCCTCTTCACCTCATAATCGACCATGTTGAGCCGGCGGCCGTCGGCGACCACCAGCATCGACACGCCGGATTCGTACTGGAACCGGATCTTGCCCGGCCGCTTGAGAATGAGCTGGCCGTGAAGCGTCCGTCCGCGCCGGTCGGTCTGGGCGAAGTTGGCGGTCATCGTCGTCACCGCCCGCAGATGGGCCGATACCTCGTCGAGCGGCTTGCTCGCCTGGGCGTACAGCGCCGCCTGCGGCGCGGCCGCGATCACGGCCAGCGGCGCGGCGGCGAGGGCAAGCGTCTTCAAGCGCAACATCACATTTTCTCCGAAATTTGCGGGGGACCTAGGATTCGCCCCTTGAATGCCCAGTGAACCCGGGCGGTTCCGGGTACAAGTCAGCCAAAGCTCAAGCTGCAACGGCCATCGCGATGCATCGTGAAGTCGCACCGGGCCAATATGTCCATTCCGAGCAAGGCCTCGAATTGAAAGCTGTTCGCCAGCTCGAAGCCGATGACTTCTTCGAAAATGTACGGAAAGCTGGGTGATGGATCGTCTGGACGGTCCGGCATGAGGCCAATCCGAAAGAGGTATCTCTCGGCCTGGCCCTCTCCCTGGGCTGATCCGATCGGCCTCTTGCCCCGGCCGACCAGCCCGAGCTCGTCCGCGACGTGGCGGGTTATCCCGCTGGTCGTGGAGCCGGTGTCGACCAGCGCTCTACCTGGTACGCCCGTGAGATTGTTCGTCGGTGAAGGAGCAAGAACCAGAACCGGTAGAATTATGCGACGCTGTTCCCGGCTCCACTCAATTCCCGGCATGGGACCAGAAGCCGAGGTCGATCGGCTCGTCGGTGACCTCCTGAATGGAGAAGATGCCGTCCGAAAAGCGCTCGACGCCCGATCGGTACGCCTCGCCAGGCTTTTCGAAGAAAGCGACGATTTCCCCCTCACGCATCAGTGCGAGTTGGTCGCGATGCTCGGGCAATATGGATGCCAGCATTCTGGTGAATGCATCATAATTGCGATCGACTTCGGCTTGCTGTCGCGCCCGATCCATGATGCCCTCACCAACCATGCTCTCATTCAGGATCGCACAGCCTGCCGAAACTTCAACCGCCATTCGCCGAAGGGAATCGGCACCGCGCCGAAACGAGTCGGCTCAGAGCGGCCGCCCCTCCGGATCGACCAGCACCTCGCGGCGGCCGACATGGTCGGGCGAGCTGACCACGCCTTCCTTCTCCATCCGCTCGATCAGGCGCGCGGCATTGTTGTAGCCGAGCCGAAGCTGGCGCTGGAGATAGGAGGTCGAGGCCTTCTGGCTCTCGGCGACGGTCTGGACCGCCTTCCGGTAGAGCTGGGTCTCGTTGTCGTCCTCGCCGACCGGCTGGCCTTCGAACATATAGCCGCCGTCCTCGGGCTCCTCGGTCACCGCCATGATATAATCCGGCGTGCCCTGGCCGCGCCAATGGTCGGCGACGGCGCGGACCTCCTCGTCCGAGACGAACGGGCCGTGGACGCGGGCGATCTGCTTGCCGCCCGGCATGTAGAGCATGTCGCCCTTGCCGAGCAGCTGCTCGGCGCCCTGCTCGCCGAGAATGGTCCGCGAATCGATCTTCGAGGTGACCGAAAAAGAGATGCGGGTCGGCAGATTGGCCTTGATCACGCCGGTGATGACGTCGACCGACGGCCGCTGGGTCGCCATGATCAGATGGATTCCGGCCGCCCGCGCCTTCTGGGCGAGGCGCTGGATCAGGAACTCGACCTCCTTGCCGGCGGTCATCATCAGATCGGCCAGCTCGTCCACCACGACGACGATCTGCGGCAGGACCTCATATTCCAGCTCTTCATTCTCGTAGCGCGGCTGGCCGGTCTCCGGGTCGTAGCCGGTCTGGACCCGGCGGCCGAGCGTCTGCCCCTTCGCCTTCGCCTCGCGCACCTTGGCGTTGAAGCTCGACAGCTGGCGAACCCCGAGCGACGCCATCATCCGATAGCGGTCCTCCATCTGCTCGACCGTCCATTTGAGCGCCCGGATCGCCTTGGCGGGCTCGGTCACCACCGGCGCGAGCAGATGCGGGATGTCGTCATAGATGCTGAGCTCGAGCATCTTCGGATCGATCAGGATCATTTTGCACTGCTCGGGCGTCAGCCGGTAGAGCAAGGACAGGATCATGCAGTTGAGGCCGACCGACTTGCCCGAGCCGGTGGTCCCGGCGACCAGCAGATGCGGCATCGGCTGAAGGTCGGCGATCACCGGGTCGCCGGCGATATTCTTGCCGAGGATGATCGGAAGCGAGGCGACCTGGTCCTCGAAGGCGTGGCTCGAGATCAGCTCGGACAGGGTCACCGGCTCGCGCTTGGCGTTGGGAAGCTCGATCCCGATCACGCTTCGGCCAGGAATGGTGGCGACCCGGGCGGAGAGGACCGACATGTTGCGGGCGATGTCGTCGGCGAGCTGGATCACCCGGCTCGCCTTGATCCCGCTCGCCGGCTCGAGCTCGTACATGGTGACCACCGGACCCGGCCTGACCTCGACGATCTCGCCCTTGACCGAGAAATCGTCGAGCACCGATTCGAGCAGGCGGGCGTTCCGCTCGAGGCTGGCCTTGTCGAGATTGACGTTGACCGGCGGCGGCGGCGGATTGAGCAGATCGATGGTCGGCAGAGTATAGCTGTCGCCCAGCGCCAGCGAGGGCTGGCGTTCGCGCTGCGGACGCCGGCCCTTGTCCGGAGTCCGGCTGCGGTCGGCGATGATCGTCCGGTGCGGCTCGGCCGGAGCCACCACCGGAGCCCGGGCCGGCCTTTCTTCGGGATCGGGCAGATCCTCGTCATAGTCGGGGATTGCCTCGCGCCGCTCGCGCAGGGCGCGCAGCCAGTGCCGTTCCTCGGGGCGAAGGCCGAGCCCGATAAAGCAGAGCAGGAGCCCGGCGAGAAGCGAGAGGCCGACGAGGACCAGTTTCACCGGCTCGACGATATCGGGCTGACCGATCCGGCCGATCCCGGCCTCGATCAGGCCGGCGAGCGACAGGCCGAGCGCTCCGCCCCAGCCGGCGGGCAGGCCGTTGACCGCCCCGCCGATGAGCAGGCCGACGCTCAATCCGATCAGGGTCAGCCCGAGCAGAGTGAGCAGAAGCGAGCGAAGCCAGCGTCCCGCCTCGACCCCGCGGGTCAGCCTCAGTCCGAACAGCACCACCGGCGGCAGGACCAGGGCGACGGGCGGCCCCCAAAGGCTCAGCAGCAGGTCCGAGTACCAGGCGCCGAGACCGCCGAGCCAGTTGCGGACCGGTCCCGCCGCGGCCGTGTTGAACGAAGGATCGGTGGGGTGATAGCTGACCAGGGCAAGCAGGATGAGCATTGCGAGCACGACAAGGGCGGCGCCCGACGCGAAGGACCAGGAACGGCGCGCGCGCCGCTGCAGCCCGGCGCGCCAGTGCGCCTTCTTGTCCTGCCTGACGTTTCGAGCAGCCGTCGCCGCCATTCACGTGCCCCAAATGTTCCGCCTGCCATTCATGCGCCCGCCGCGACTCCCCGGTCAAGCATCGGCGTTGTACGGCTGCAACGCTCTCTCCCAATTCGATAATCGCCCGATACGCTCTTCTTCCTCGCCAACACCTCCGCGGGACCGTAAGGGGCGGGAATGGAGCGCGCTGACGTCATCATCCTCGGCGGCGGCCTGGTCGGGCTGACCCTGGCGATCGCGCTCGACCGGCACGGCCTGTCCTCGATCGTCATCGATCCCGCCGATCCCGAAAAGGTCGCGGCCCCGGCCTATGACGGCCGCGCAACCGCGGTGGCCAGCGCCTCCTGGCGGATGCTGGAGACGATCGGGGTCGGCGAGAAGCTCGAGGGCGAAGGCTGCCCGATCCGGACGATAAGGGTCAGCGACGGCCTCGAGCCCGGCGGCCTGGTCTTCGACCCACCGGAGGACGAAGATCCGCTCGGGATGATGTTCGAGAATCGCCGGCTCCGCGCGGCCCTGCGCGAATGCGCCCTTTCCTCGGAGAATATCGCATTGCTGATGCCGGCGCGGGCGGCGGACGTGGTTCGCGACCAGGCCGGCGTTCGGATCGCGCTCGAGGACGGCCGCGCGGTCACCGCGCCGCTTCTGGTCGGCGCCGAGGGGCGGGGCTCGCCGACCCGCGAGGCGGCCGGGATCGCGATGGCGCGCTGGAGCTACGATCATGCCGCGATCGTCGCCACCGTCACGCACGAGCGGCCGCATGGCAATGTCGCTTACGAGATATTCTATCCGTCGGGGCCGTTCGCCATCCTGCCGATGCTGCCCGGGACCCGCTCGGCGATCGTCTGGTCGGTTCCGGCCGGCGATTCGGCCGCGGTGATCGACCTTCCGGACCGGGCGATGGCGGCCGAGATCGAGAAGAGAATGGGAGGCTTCCTGGGCACGATCGCGATGGCCGGGCCGCGCTGGACCTATCCCCTCGGATTCCACCATGCCGCCACAATCACCGCCGAGCGGCTCGCTCTGGTCGGCGACGCCGCCCACGGAATCCATCCGATCGCCGGCCAGGGGCTCAATCTCGGCTTTCGCGACGCCGCCGCGGTGGCCCAGGTGCTGGTCGAGGGCGCGCGGCTCGGTATGGACCTCGGCGACGCGCAACTGCTCGGCCGCTACGAGCGCTGGCGAAGCCTCGACACCTTCATGGTCGCCGCCGCGACCGACGGCCTCACCCGCCTCTACGGCGTTCCCGGGCGAACCGCCTCCGCCGTCCGCCGCTTCGGAATGGGCCTGGTCGGCCGGATCGGCCCTTTGAAGGACCGGCTGATGGCCGAAGCCCGCGGCGAAAGCGGCGATTTGCCGCTGCTGCTCAGAGGATTGCCGATCTAATTCCTTCCTGCGCGAAGCGCGGGGAGGGGACCATCCGAAGGATGGGGGAGGGGTATTGACGGGGCCTGTGCAGCTACCCTTCCCCGATCAATGACGGGGAGGAATTAGAGTCGCCGCGCCTCTTCAACCAGAAGCACCGGCACGCCGTCCCGAACCGGATAGGCCAGGCCAGCTTCGTCCGAGACGAGCTCCTGTGCGGTCTCGTCGTAGCGCAGTCCCGTCCGGGTCGCCGGACAAACGAGCTTCGCCAGCAATTCCTCCGTCACTGCATCGTCTCCGGCCCATCGGCTCCGCCGGGGAGCATGCGCTGGAACTGCATGAACTGGACGAGCAGGTCGCAGCGCTCGGAGATGTCGGCGGCTTCGAGCAAGGCCTGTTTCGAGCCGACGTCGAGCGGAGCGATCTGGGCGATGCCGTTGACCAGCATCTCGTCGTCGAGCCGGCTCACCGCCTCCCAATCCACCGCATATCCGAGCGCATCGGCATAACGGCGCGATTCGCGCTCGAGCTCGGCGCGCTGGACGCTGGCCAGCGGCTCGGGCTCGCCGAAATCGTCATAGCCGGCGCTCTCGGCGTCGACCTGGCGGTAAAGCGTGTCGACCTGCGCCTCGCTGGCGATCCGGAACCGCCCGATCCCTTCGAGAACGATGTTGAACCGCCCGTCGTCGAGCGCTTCCGATCCGCAGATCCGCCCCATGCAGCCGATCTCGAACAAAGGCGGCTGTCGCGATTCCGGACCGGGACGGGGCTGGATCATGCCGATCAACTGCTCGCCGGCGAGGGCGTCGCGAACCATCGCCCGATAGCGCTGCTCGAAAATGTGGAGCGGCAATTGCGCTCGAGGAAAGAGGATCGCTCCCGACAGCGGGAAGATCGGGATGCGCAGAGTGGCGCCGCCGAGCATCAGGTGAAGAGGATCGCCGAAAGCCGCCGGCGCTGAACGCCGGCCCAGGGATCTTCGAGCCCGACCACTTCGAGCAGCTGGAGCAGCCGCTTCCGCGCCTCGCCGTCCTTCCAGTCGCGGTCGCGGCCGATAATCTCGAACAATTGATCGGCGGCGCCGTCGCGGTCGCCCGACGCCATCAGGGCCCCGGACAGTTCGAGCCGGGCGTCATGATCGTCCGGATTGGCCGCGATCCGCTGGCGAAGCGCCTCCGTGTCGGCGTCGGGAACCGCGCTCTCGGCCAGGGCGAGCGCCGATCTGGCGCGACCGATCGCCGGATCGGAAGCAAGCTTGTCGGGCACGCCGTCGAGCAGGGCCTTGGCCTCTTCCGGCCGTCCGGCGGCGAGCTGGGCCCGGGCCAGCCCCGAAATCACTTCGCCATTGTCCGGCGCCATGTCGAGCAGCTGGCTGAAGATGCCGACCGCGCGCTCGCCGTCGCCGCCGGCGAGCACCTCTTCGCCCATCGCGATGAGCGGCTCGATCTCGGCCTCGAGCTGCTGCTCGGCACCCTTGACCGGGAGCTGGGCGAGCATCTGGTCGAGCGCCCGGCTGAGCTGGCTCTCGGTCCGCGCCGAAGTGAGGTCTGCGACCAACTGCCCCTGGAAAATGGCGTAGACGGTCGGGATCGACTGGACCCGGAACTGGGCCGCGATCACCTTGTTCGCATCGACGTCGATCTTGACCAGCTTGACGCCCTTGGCGCCGTAATCGGCGGCGACCTTGTCGAGCACCGGCCCCAATTGCTTGCACGGCCCGCACCATTCCGCCCAGAAATCGACGATGATGAGCGAGTCCATCGACGGCTCGATCACGTCGCGCTTGAACGTCTCGAGCGCCTCCTTCTCCGCCGCATTCATTCCCAATGTCGCCACGTCTCGATTCTCCGCGCTTGCTTGTCGCCCCCTATGTGGGATCGGGCACGGCTCTGCCAAGCCTCGGCGATAACGGCGAAACGGGGTCTTGCCGCCCCGCGGAGCCCATGCTAGCAGCCGCCGCCTTACCCGGGCCGCCCAGGCGGTTCAGCTCGAGAGCGGGCGTAGCTCAGGGGTAGAGCACAACCTTGCCAAGGTTGGGGTCGAGGGTTCGAATCCCTTCGCCCGCTCCAATTCTTCCGAACTCGGTTCTTCGAACCCTCGAGTCTTTGTTGGCGCTCCGCCCAAAAGGGCTACGCGCTGGTTCGAATCCCTGCGATTGTGCCCAATCGCCGTCATGCCGAACTTGTTTCAGCAGCCGGGGACGAATAGCCACGATCCATGTCCTTACTGGCAATCCTGCTGGCGGCGGCGACGCCGGCGGTCGCGACCGCGCCGGCCGTCCCGACCGTCACCATCCGGTCCGGCATCCGCCTCGAGACCCTGGAATCCGGCACTGGTCCGTCGCCGAAGAAGACCGACGCGGTGCGGGTCACGTACGAAGTCCGTCTCGTCGACGGCACTCTCGTCGATTCGACGGCCGAGCCCGCCGGCCTGCTCGTCTCGGGGGTGATCCCGGGACTGACCGAGGCATTGCTGATGATGCGCAAGGGCGGTCGCTATCGGATACTGATCCCGGCTCGCCTCGCTTACGGAAAAAGGGGCAATGCCGACGGCTCCGTCCCGCCCGATGCGGACCTCGTTTTCACGGTGAAGCTTCTCGCCATCGGCCGCGCCGCGCAGCCGCCGCGGCGCTGAGCTCGGAACGCATTGGCGCCGGCCCCGTTCTCAGGGGGTGAGCACCCTCCTCGAAACCCTCGACGCCTCGGTCTTCGAGCCGCCTGCCGACGCCGTCGATTTCTATGTCGAGAGCCTGAAATTGCTCCAGGAATCGGGAATCCCGTTCATGCTGTCGGGCACCTATGCGCTCGCCTGCTTCACCGGAATCTCGCGCCCGACCAAGGATCTCGACGTCTTCTGCAAGCCCAGCGACGCCCCCCGGATCCTCTCTTTCTTCAAGAGCAAGGGCTATCGGATCGAGATGGAGGACGAGCGCTGGATCGGGAAGGTCTGGCGCGGCGACAATTTCTTCGACGTGATCTTCAACATCTCCTCGGCAAGCATCCCGATCACCGACGAATGGTTCCAGGATCCCTATGAGGCCGAGGTCTACGGGACCAAGGTCCGGGTCACTCCGCCGACCCATTTCATCCTCTCCAAGCTCTTCCTCCAGACCCGCTACCGCTATGACGGCGCCGACATCGTCCACGTCATCCTGATCAAGCATGACGAGATCGACTGGCACTGGCTGCTCTCGTCGATGGAGCTCTATTGGGAGGTGCTTCTGATCAACGTGCTGAATTTCCGGTTCGTCTATCCGACCGAGCGCCACCTGATCCCGCGCTGGCTCTACGACGAACTGCTCGGCCGGCTGAAGGCGCAGGACGATATGCCTCCGGCCCAGGTCAGGATCTGCCGCGGCCGGCTGATCAGCCCGACCGATTATGTCATCGACATCAACGAATGGGGCTTCGCCGACGTCGTCGGCCGCGGGCTCGAGGAGCGGCATGAGCGAAAGCATTGAGGAGTCCGAGCCCGGCACGATCGTCCTGGCCGCGATCGGCGATCTGCACGTAACCGAGGATTCGGCCCATCTCTATCGCGACATGTTCGCCGAGATTTCGGAGAAAGCCGACGTCGTCGCTCTGTGCGGCGATCTGACCAATTTCGGCCGGACGGCCGAAGCCGAGATTCTCGCCGAGGATCTGCGCTCCTGCACCATCCCGATCGTCGCCGTGCTCGGCAATCACGATCATGAATGCGGCCAAAGCGACGAGATCTCGAACATTCTTCAGCAGGCCGGGGCGAAAATGCTCGGCGAGCAGGCGGTGGTGATCGAGGGCGTCGGCTTCGCCGGCGCCAAGGGCTTCATCGGCGGCTTCGGCCGGGGCGAGCTCGGAGCGTTCGGCGAACAGGCGATCAAGACCTTCGTCGCCGAGGCGCAGGAGGAGGCGCGGATCCTCGAGAACGCGCTCCGCTCGCTCCGGACCGACCGCGCCGTGGCGGTGCTCCATTATGCGCCTATCGCCGACACGGTGGCCGGAGAGCCGCTCGAAATCTTCCCCTTCTTGGGCTGCTCGCGCCTCGCCGACGCGGTCGACCGGTTCGACAACGTCAAAGCGGTGGTCCACGGCCACGCTCATCGCGGCACCTATGCCGGACGCACGCCGCGCGGGGTTCCGGTGTTCAATTGCGCGAAGTTCGTGGTCGAACAGAGTTTCGGCCGGCCCTACGCTTTGCTCGAAATTTAGCCCGGCCTCAGCGCGCCTTCGCCTTCACCGCGGCCCTGGGCTGGGCGCCGGCCTTGGTTTGAGCCCCGGCCTTGGCCGATGCCGGCTGACGGGCGGGCGCCGCCGGCGGAAGCGGCGCGCTCGGCGCGAGCAGCGCGGATGCCTCGATCTGGTCGAGCGCGTTGCGGGCGGCGATGTAGCGGCGGGCCTTGCCGATCCAGTCGGAGGCCTTGTCGCGATTGGGAAGCCGGAGCACCTCGGCGAGAGCGACCTTGACCTGGCCCGCTTCGAGCCGCTGGGTCGCGCGCCGCAATATCTCGGCCGGCAGAGGCGAGGGCGTGCCGGCCTTGCGGATGATGACGAGCCCGCCAAGCTCGTTGCGGAAGGCGGTCCACCAGCTCTGGTCCGGCCCGCCGCCGAGCAATTGTGGCCCGACCTGCTGGAGACCCTCCTGCAATTCCTGCAGGGTGACCGGCGTTCGCGCGGCGGTGAGGATCGTCGCGACCGCCTGGCGCTGGCTCGATCCGAAGCGCTGGCCGAGCAGGCCTTCGATATAGCCGAGCGGGACGCCGCTATCGAGCGCCCGCCGGGCGGCGAAGGCGACGAGAAGCCCCTCGGCCCGATCGGCATTGCCGACCGCCGCGCGCGACTGGAGATCGAGCGCGTTCAATTTCTCTTCGAGCAGGTTCACCCGCCGGGTGATCTCCGGATCGATCAGAAGACGCTCGGGCTGCTGCGGCGAGGGCGCCGGTTCGGCCTGCGGCTCGGGCTCGACCGCGACCGTCGGCGCCGGCTCGGGCGCGGCGGCCGGTGGAGTTGGGATGACTCCGAGCCAGGTCGCGCCGCCGGCCCAATGGGCGAGAAGCCAGCCCATCGCCGCAAGCCCGGCAAGGAAGGCGACGAGCGGCAGCAGAAGCATCGGCATCAGCGGGCGCTTCGGCCCCTGGGCGCTGACCGCCGGCTCCTGATCCATCGTCACGCTCCACGTCCCGCGTCGGGATCGCCAATCTGGCACAGCTTGGCTGCAAGCTCCAGCAATGCCTCGTCGCGGGGCGCGGCGGCGACTTGGCATTCCCGCCAGCCGGAGCCCGCCGCTTCCGCCGCTGCGGCGCTGATCGCCGCCAACCGGACCGCCGAGCGGTCTTCGACCAGCCTGCCGAGCAAGGCGCCGGCGCGGGGCGAATGAATGAGCGCGAGCGCCCCCGATGCCAGTGCGGCCGCGGCGGCCTCGGGCAGGGTCTCGACGGCCTCGGCCTCGTACACCGCGATTCCGACCCCGCCGAACCCCGGCGTCGAAGCCGGGACGAAATGCAGGCCGTGAGGATGGAAAGCGAAAGTTATTCCGTCGGCCGCCATCATCCCGGTCACCGATGCGGCATCTGCCGACCCGACCCGAACGTCGCTGAAACCCGCCTCCCGCGCGGCTTTCGCGGTCGCCTCACCCACCGCGTAACAGGGCAGGCCGGTAAAGGCTCGCAGACCCTCGCCGCCATGGCGCGCCCCATTGGCGCTGGTCAGAAGCACGGCCTGGAAGCGGCCGGGCGGGGGCTTCCAGTCGAGCGGACGGATCGTGAAGAGCGGAGCGACGATCGGCTCGAGGCCCGAAGCCGCGGCGCGCTTCGCCGTCGCCGACGCTCCGGGTTGCGGCCGGAGGATCAGGACCGGGCGGTTCACCAGCCGAAGAGGGAGCGCAGGCCCGGGCTCGCCTCGCGCAGCAGCCGCTGGGCCAGCTCCGCCGGACCCGCTTCGTCGCCCGGGGCGAAACGCGCCTCGCCGCGCGCCGATTCGCGGCCGTCCGCGGTCAATATCTCGGCCCGAAGCAGGATTTCCTCGCCATCGTAAACGGCGAGGGCCGCGACCGGCGAATGACAGGTCCCACCAAGCCCGGCGAGCAGCCGCCGTTCGGCCTCGACGCAGCGATGGGTCGGTTCGTCGTCGATCTTGGCGACCAAAGGGCGGAGCCTGCGATCATCGGCGCGGATCTCGACTCCGATCGCGCCCTGGGACGGGGCAGGGAGGAGGTGGGGCAGAACGGCGCCGACCTCGCTCTGGCCGATCCGGTCAAGCCCTGCAGCGGCGAGCAGGGTCGCGTCGGCTTCGCCCATTTCGAGCTTCCGAAGCCGGGTTTCGACATTGCCGCGCAAGGGGACGATCTGGAGGTCGGGACGCCTCGACAGCAATTGCGCCGCCCGGCGCGGCGAGGAGGTGCCGACCCGCGCTCCTTCGGGGAGCGCCTTGATGCTTCGCGCTCCGATCAGCCGGTCTCGAACGTCGGCCCGCGGAAGCATAGCCGGGATCGACAGGCTGTCGGGCCGGAACGTCTCGACGTCCTTCATCGAGTGGACCGACATATCGGTCCTCCCTTCGAAAAGGGCCCGGTCGAGCTCGCGGGTCCACAGCTCCTTGCCGCCCATCTCGGCGAGCGGCCGGTCGCGGGCGATATCGCCGCTGGTGGCGATCGGAACGATCTCGAGATGCTCGGGCCCCCAGCCATGCGCGTCGCGCAAGGCAGTGGCGACCAGCCGCGCCTGGACCAAGGCGAGCGGCGAACCGCGGGTTCCGATGCGCAAGGTGCCCAACATGGCGGAATCTGCTAGCGGCATTGCCAGTGCTGTTCCAGCCCGCTCCCCCACCCTGCCCCCCGACATTGTCACGCTGGATCGGGGGGTAGGGTGGGGGAGCGGGCCGGTGCGGCTCTTGTCGCAGACCAAAGCGAACGCCATGGAAGCCTTATGAGCCTGATCCTCGGCATTGAATCGTCGTGCGACGAGACCGCTGCCGCGCTCGTGACCAGCGAGCGGCGGATGCTCGCGCACAAGCTCGCCGGGCAGGAGAGCGCTCATCGGCCCTATGGCGGAGTGGTGCCCGAGATCGCCGCCCGGGCGCATGTCGAGATATTGCCGAGCCTGATCGAGGATGTGCTCGAGGAAGCGGACGTCTCGCTGAGCGAGATTGACGCCATAGCGGCAACCGCCGGGCCGGGCCTGATCGGCGGGGTGCTGGTCGGACTGGTCACCGCCAAGGGGCTCGCGCTCGCCGCCGGCAAGCCGTTGATCGCGATCAACCATCTCGAAGGCCACGCTCTGTCGCCGATGCTCGCCCAGCCCGATCTGGAATTTCCCTATCTGCTTCTGCTCGTCTCCGGAGGCCATTGCCAGTTGCTCTCCGTCGAGGGGCTCGGCCGCTACCGGCGCCTCGCGACCACGATCGACGATGCCGCCGGCGAGGCGTTCGACAAGACCGCCAAATTGCTCGGCCTCGGCTTCCCGGGCGGCCCGGCGGTGGAGCGGGCCGCGCTCGAGGGCGATCCCACGGCCGTGCCCTTGCCCCGGCCCCTGCTCGGATCGGACGAGCCGCATTTCTCCTTCGCCGGCCTGAAGAGCGCCGTCCTTCGGGCGCGCGAGACCGGCCGCTACCGGACCGAGGACATCGCCGCCTCCTTCCAGCAGGCGGCGATAGATTGTCTGGTCGACCGCACCGCCCGCGCCCTCGACGTCGCGCCGGGAGCGACCGCCCTGGTCGTGGCCGGCGGAGTCGCTGCGAACGCCTCGGTCCGTTCCGCGCTGACCGCTCTCGCCGAGCGAAGCGGCCTTCCCTTCGTCGCCCCGCCCGCCTGGCTGTGCACCGACAATGCGGCGATGATCGCCTGGGCCGGGGCGCTCCGCTTCGAGGCGGGGCTTGCCGACGGCCTCGAGGCCCCGGCCCGCGCCCGCTGGCCGCTCGATCCCGACGCGGAGCGAGCCCGCGGCGCCGGAGTGAAGGCATGAGCCTGGTCGGAGTGATCGGCGGCGGCGCCTGGGGCACCGCATTGGCCCAGGTCGCGGCCGAGGGGGGCGACACATTGCTCTGGGCGCGCGAGCCGGAAGTTGTCGAATCGGTCAACGGAACTCACGAGAACCGGCTTTTCCTCCCCTCGATCCCGCTCAACCCGGCGATCAGGGCGACCGGCGATCTCGCCGCGCTCGCCGACTGTTCGATGCTTCTGGTCGTGACTCCCGCCCAGCATATGCGCTCGGTGCTCGAATCCATGCCGAGGCTCGAAATGCCCCTCATCCTCTGCTCGAAGGGCATGGAGGAGGCGACGACGCTTTTGATGCACGAGGTCGCCCGCGAGGCGCAGCCGGCGGCGCCGATCGCGATCGTCTCGGGCCCGACCTTCGCCCACGAGGTCGCCGCGCGCCTCCCCGCCGCGGTCACTCTTGCCGTCGAGGAGCAGTCGGTCGGCGAGGCGATCCGGGCCCGCCTCGCCCGGCCCTGGTTCCGGCCCTATCTCTCGGACGATCTGACCGGCGCCGAGATCGGCGGAGCGGTGAAGAACGTCCTCGCCATCGCCTGCGGGGTGGTCGAGGGGCGGCGGCTCGGCCTCAACGCCCGCTCGGCCCTGATCTCCCGAGGCTTCGCCGAGATGACCCGATTCGGCCTCGCGCGGGGAGCGCGGCGCGACACTCTGGCCGGGCTTTCGGGTCTCGGCGACCTGGTCCTGACCTGCTCGTCGACCAGTTCGCGCAATTTCAGCCTCGGCAAGGGTCTCGGCGAAGGCCGGTCCGCCGCCGAATTGCTCGCCGACCGCCGAACGGTGGCAGAAGGCGCCCACACCGCGCCGGTCCTCAAACGCGCCGCCGATTCCGCCGGAGTGGATATGCCGATCGTCGGGGCCGTCTGTGCGTTGCTGGCGGGCGAGGCGAGCGTCGACGAGGTGGTCGAGCGACTGCTGTCGCGGCCGTTGAAGGCGGAAGTTCACTGACGTCATCCCGGCAAACGCCGTGATCTCAGGCAGAATAGGGCGCGGACCTGCTCGCCGAGACCCCGGCCTTCGCCGGGGTGACGCGCTGTGGGGCGCGTCAGAAATCCCGGCAAATTCCCTCGCTCTCCCAATCGCCGTAGCGGGTCGGCTCCTTGCCCTTCGGCCCGCCGGCTTCCTCCTCCTCGACCGGAGGGCCGGGCTCGGGCACGGGCGGGCTCTTCGACAGATAGGCCGGAGGTTTGACATGATCGGGCCGCTTGCCGGCCATATCCGAGCTTTCCGATTGCGCCGCTGGTCCTGGTGGAACACATGTCGCCGGTGAATAAGGCAAAGGCAAGCAGAGCGGAGAGCGCCGGCACCGAATCGCGGCGCGCGGCGATGCGGCTGCTCGACGCCGTCCTTCGCAAGGGCCTGCCGCTCGAGGCCGCGCTCGACGGCGCCGCCCGAGACCTCGACCGCGCCGACGACCGGGCCTTCGCCCACGCCATCGCCGCCGAGACCCTTCGCCGCCTGGTCGATCTCGACGATCTGATCGACGGCGCCACCAGGCAGCGCCTGCCCGACGACAGCAAGGCCCGCTTCGCGCTCCGGATCGCGCTCGCCCAGGCGCTGGCGATGAAGACTCCGCCCCACGCGGCGATCGCCACCGCTTTGCCTCTGGTCGAAGGCGGCCCCCGCCGCCTCGTCCACGGCGTATTCGGAACGCTGATGCGCAAGGGAGCGACCCTGCCAGACATCCCCTCGCTTCCGCCCGCGGTCGAGGAAAGGTGGCGAACCGCCTGGGGCGACGAGGCCGCTTTCGCCGCCGCGAAACTGCTCGCCGCGCCGCCGCCGCTCGATCTCAGCTTCGCCGGCGAGCCGCCCGCCGGAATGGACGGCGTGAGCCTGCTCCCGGGACATTTGCGCGTGCCGGGGCGGACCGCTGTCCCCGGCCTGACCGGCTTCGGCGAGGGCCATTGGTGGGTGCAGGATATCGCCGCGTCGATCCCCGCCCGCCTGCTCGGGGCCGGCCAGGGTCGAGCCGTGCTTGATCTCTGCGCGGCGCCGGGCGGCAAGACGATGCAGCTCGCCGCAGCCGGTTTCGCGGTCACCGCGGTCGACATGTCGGAAAGTCGTCTTGCACGACTTTCCAAGAATCTCGCCCGGACGCATTTGAGCGCCGAGATCGTCGTCGCGGACGTTCTGGACTGGCATCCGCCCGAGAAAGTCGACGCGGTCCTTCTCGACGCGCCCTGCTCGGCCACCGGAATCTATCGCCGCCATCCCGACGTGCTTCACCGGGTCCGCCCGCGCGCGATCAGGGAGCTGGCCGAGGGCCAGAAGGCCATGCTCGCGCGCGCCGCCGGCTGGCTCAAGCCGGGCGGCACTCTGGTCTATTCGGTCTGCTCGCTCGAGCCGGAGGAGGGCGAGCAGGTCGTCGCCGCGCTCGCTCCGGACGCCGGCCTTTCGCCGGATCCGATCGAGCCTGGCGAGAGTCCCGGCCTCGTTCCGACCGGCGACGGCCATCTTCGGATCCTGCCCGGATTCCTCGCCGAGCATGGCGGCGCCGACGGTTTCTTCATCGCCCGCTTTCGGCGCGTCTGAGCCCGAGCCCAATTAGCCGGGGATAAGTCGCCCCTTTCCTTGCCCCGGGACTCGGGCACGGTTAATGATTCCCCGTGCAGCAGCCCGTCCGCATCGCGCCCTCGATCCTGTCCGCCGATTTCGCGCGTCTCGGCGAGGAAGTCCGCGCCGTCGACGAGGCCGGCGCCGACTGGATCCATGTCGACGTGATGGATGGCCATTTCGTCCCCAATCTGACGATCGGGCCGGCGGTGGTGAAGGCGCTTCGCCCGCACACGGCCAAGCCGCTCGACGTCCATCTGATGATCTCGCCTGTCGATCCGTTCCTCGACGCCTTCGCCGAGGCGGGGGCCGACATCATCACCGTCCATCCCGAGGCAGGTCCGCATCTGCACCGGACGCTCCAGCGCATCCGTTCGCTCGGCAAGAAAGCGGGCGTGTCGCTCAATCCCGCGACCCCGGCCAAGATGCTCGATTATGTGCTCGAGGATGCCGATCTCGTCCTGGTGATGAGCGTTAATCCCGGCTTCGGCGGCCAAGGCTTCATCGCCGGCCAGCTCCGCAAGATCGAGGCGGTGCGCAAGCGGATCGACAAGATCGGGAAGCCGATCGATCTCGAGGTGGACGGCGGAATCGACGCGGACACCGCGCGCCAGGCGATCGACGCCGGCGCCGACGTGCTCGTTGCCGGCACCGCGACCTTCCGCGGCGGCGCCGGCGCTTATGCGGACAACATCAAGGCGCTTCGCGGGTGAGCCTTCTCGCCAAGATCGATCCGCTCGAGGGCGAGGCCGAGATCGAGCCCGGAAAAAGGCTGATCCGGGTCGGCGACGATCGCGGCGTGTCGCTGGCCGAACGGCTGTCCTGGCGGTTGCACCGGCTTTCGTGGCGGACTCCTTTCCACGCCTTCCGGCTCCGCGGCCGCTTCCCATTGAAGCTGATCGCCGTTCCCAAGGACCCGGTCGCCGGCGACAAGGCGGCCGGCGAGGCGATCCTTCGCGGCAAGCTCGTCCATGGCGGCGAGGAAGTGCCGACCTCGGCGCTCGACTTCGCCGACGCCTCGATCGCTCCGAGCCTCTCCGATTATCTGCAGAGCTTCGAATGGCTTCGCGACCTCGCCGCCGCGGCGACGCGCGAGCGCGGCGCTCAGGTCGCCGAGCCGATCGTCCAGAAATGGCTCGACGCTTTCGCCGAGCAAGTAATCGAGCGCGCCTGGCGCGCCGATCTGTGGGGCCGCCGGATCCTGTTCTGGACCGCTTACGCCCCCTACATCCTGTCGAGCCGCGACCTCGTCTACCGCTCGCTCGTCCTTCACACGCTCGCCCGCGGGGCCCGCCACCTCGACAAGGGCGCCGGCAAGGCGCCTCCGGGCCTGCCCCGGATCACAGCCTGGAGCGGCGTGATCGCGGCAGCTTTGGTCGTCCAGGGCGGCGCCGCGCGGCTGAGCAAGGGCGAGGCCGGGCTGGTCCGGGCGCTCGAAGCCTCGCTCCACGACGATGGTGGGCTGACCAGCCGCTCGCCGACCGAGCAGCTCGCTTTGGTGGAGCTGCTCAGCCAGCTCCGCGCCGTCTATGTCGCGGCCCGGCGCGAGCTTCCCGAAGCGCTCGCGGCAGCGCTCGAAGCCTCGGTCGGCGCTTTGCTGGCGGTCACCCTCGGCGACGGCGCTCTGTCGAGCTGGCAGGGCGGCAACATGTCCTCCGCCCGCCGGATCGAGGCCGCTCTCGAAGGCTCGGGCGTCCGCGCCCGCGCGCTTCGCCAGGCGCGGGGCTGGGGCTATCAGCGGCTCGAGGCGAAGAGCGCCGTGATCGTTTTCGACGCCGCGCCGCCGCCGCCGAGCCGGGCGCTCAGCGGCGGCTGCGCCTCGACCCTGGCCTTCGAGCTCAGCGACGGGGCACGCCGGATCATCGTCAATTGCGGCGGTATCGGCGAAGCGGCGGGGAGCCTGCCCGCCGAGCTTGTCCGTGCGCTTCGAACCACCGCCGCTTTCTCCACCCTGACCCTCGCCGATTGCAATTCGACCGCGATCCACGACGACGGCACCCTCGGCAAGGGGGTCTCGCAGGTCGAGCTCGCCCGCGACGAGACCGGTGGGATCGTCCAGGTCGAGGCCAGCCACGACGGCTATGCCCGCCGCCACGGCCTGCTCCACCAGCGCCAGCTCACCCTCGCCGCCGACGGCCGCGAGCTCCGCGGCCAGGACATGCTCGTGCCCCAGGGCCGCAAGAAACGCTCGGAGCCGGCGCCGTTCGCCGTCCGATTCCACCTCGCCCCCGGAGTCGAGGCCGCAACCACGGCGGACGGACAGGGCGCGCTTCTGAGAATGCGCGGAGCCGCGGTCTGGCAGTTCCGCTGCCGGGGTGGAGCGCTTTCGATCGAGGACAGTCTGTGGATCGGCGGCGACGCCAGGCCGCACCAAAGCCTTCAGCTGGTCATCACCGGCGAGAGCCCGCCGGACGGCGCCACCATCGCCTGGATCCTCCGCCGGGCGGGGTAGCCAACGCTCATCGTCATTGCGAACGGAGTGAAGCAATCCAGGATGCGCAGGTCTGGATTGCTTCGTCGCTCGGCTCCTCGCAATGACTGCTGAGTGTGGCCAAGCGCCGCTTTCTTCCGCCGCCTGTTCCTGTAAGGGCACCTCATGTCCGACGTGAAGATCAGCCGCGCCCTCCTCTCGGTGTCCGACAAGACGGGACTGGCTGAGCTTGGCCAGGCCCTGGTGTGTCACAATGTCGAGCTGGTCTCGACCGGGGGAACCGCGAAGGCGCTTCGCGACGCCGGGCTCGAGGTGCGCGACGTCAGCGAATTGACCGGCTTCCCGGAGATGATGGACGGGAGGGTGAAGACCCTCCACCCCAGGGTCCATGGCGGCCTGCTCGCAGTCCGCGACAATCCCGAGCATGCGGCGGCGATGGCCGAACACCACATCGGCGCCATCGACCTGGTCGTCGTCAATCTCTACCCCTTCGCCGAGACCGTCGCCCGCGGCGCCGGCCGCGACGAAGTGATCGAGAATATCGATATCGGCGGTCCCTCGATGGTCCGCTCGGCGGCCAAGAACCACGCCTTCGTCGCCTGCGTCACCGACCCGGCCGATTATCCGGCTCTGGTCGAGGCGCTCGACGGCAATGACGGCAAGACGTCGTTCGAGCTTCGCAAATATCTGGCGGCCAAGGCTTTCTCCGCGACCGCCGCCTACGATTCGGCCATCTCGCAATATTTCTCCTTCGCCGACCAGGGGCAGCTCTTCCCCGAGACCCTGCCGCTGACGATGAAGCGCGGCGCCGAGCTTCGCTACGGCGAGAATCCGCATCAAAAGGCCGCTCTCTATCTGCCGATGGGCCCGCACGGCCGAGGCATCGCCCAGGCCGAGCAGGTCCAGGGCAAGGAATTGAGCTACAACAATTACAACGACGCCGACGCCGCGCTCGAGCTCGCCGCCGAAATCCGCGAAGCCGGCCCGGCCTGCGTGATCGTCAAGCATGCCAATCCCTGTGGAGTGGCCATCGGCGCCTCTCTGGCCGAAGCCTATCGCCAGGCGCTGGCCTGTGATCCGGTCTCGGCCTTCGGCGGAATCGTCGCCGTCACCGATGCGCTCGACGGCGAAGCGGCCGAAGCGATCTCGTCCATCTTCACCGAAGTCGTGATCGCGCCCAACGCGAATGAAGAGGCGCGCGCCGTCTTCGCCCGCAAGAAAAATCTGCGCCTTTTGCTGACCGGCGAGCTGCCTGATCCGGCGCGGCCGGGGCTGATGCTGAAGTCGATCGCCGGCGGCTTCCTCGTCCAGACCCGCGACAATGGCCGCATCGATGAGGATTCGCTCAAACTGGTGACCAAAAGGCATCCGAGCGAGCGCGAGCTCGCCGACTGTCTGTTCGCCTGGATCGTGGCGCGCCACGTCAAATCGAACGCCATCGTCTACGCCAAAGACGGAGCGACCGCCGGGATCGGCGCCGGCCAGATGAACCGGCTCGAATCGGCGCGGATCGCCGCCTGGAAAGCGAAGGACGCTGCCGACAAGGCCGGCTGGGCGCAGCCCCGGACGATCGGTTCGGCGGTTGCCTCGGACGCTTTCTTCCCGTTCGCCGACGGGCTGCTCGCCGCGGTCGAGGCCGGCGCCACCGCCGTGATCCAGCCGGGCGGCTCGATCCGCGACGACGAAGTGATCGCCGCCGCCGACGAGGCGGGGCTGGCGATGCTCTTCACCGGGATCCGGCACTTCAGGCACTGATCGACATCAAAGTCGCGGGTTGGTTCAGGAACCGGTCCCGGATCGGGCCGTTGCCCTGCCGAGAGGAGTGCGAGCGATGAATGTCGGCGACGAGCGCAGCAAATCCCCCTGGATGGAGACCGAGGTCCGGCCCGACGCTCCGCCGCTCACCGAGGATGCCGAGTGCGACGTGGTCGTGATCGGCTCCGGGATCGCGGGCCTGTCGACCGCCTACGAGCTGTCGCGATGCGGCCGGTCGGTGATCGTCATCGACCGGGGCAGGATCGGCATGGGCATGACCGCCCGGACCACCGCCCATCTCGCCACCGAGTTGGACGATCTCTATGCCGAGCTGATCAAGGTCCGAGGCGAGGACGAAGCACGGCTTTTCCACGACAGCCAGGTCGCCGCGGTCAATCGGATCGAGGCGATCTGCCGCGACGAGGGGATCGACGCCGATTTCCGCCGTCTCGACGGCTATCTGATCCCGACCGAGGAAGGCCCGATCTCGGAGCTTCAGGAGGAGTATGACGCCTGCCGCTCGATCGGCGTCGACGTCGAATGGTGCGACCGGGCGCCGATCCCCGGGCTCGACAGTGGCCGCTGCCTGCGCTTCCCCAATCAGGGCCGCTTCCACCCGACCAAATATCTCGCCGGGCTCGCCAAAGCGATCGCGGCCAAAGGCGGCCGCCTCCATGCGGACACAGTCCATGTCGGCGACGAGGAGAAGGACGGACGGGTCGAGATCGCGACCGAGCGCGGCCCGGTCATCCGTGCCGCCGCCGCGGTCTTCGCGACCAATTCGCCGACCAACGACAAGGTCGCGATCCACCCCAAGCAGCTGCCCGACCGCACCTATGTTATCGCCGGCCGGGTGCCGAAGGGCTCGGTGCCCGACGCCTTGGTCTGGGATACGTATGACGCTTACCATTATGTCCGGATCCAGGAGTGGAACGAGGCCGAGGATCTGCTGATCGTCGGCGGCGAGGACCATCGATCGGGCGAGGCGACCGACATGGACCGGCGCTTCGCGAGCCTCGCCGACTGGACCCGCAAGCGCTATCCGGGGTTCGGCAAGGCCGATTACAGCTGGTCGGGGCAGGTGCTCGAGCCGATCGATTTCATGCCCTTCTCGGGCCGCAATCCCGGCAATGACAATATCTACATCCACACCGGCGATTCCGGCCAGGGAATCACCAACGGAGTGGCCGGCAGCCTCACCATCCTTCCGCTGATCATCGGCGAGGACAGCCGCTATGCGTCCTTGCTCGATCCGGGCCGCAAATCCGCTTCGTCGATGGCGTCGATCGGCGAGTTCGTCCGCGGCCAGGCGGGCGCGGTCAAGAATCTTGCCGAGCATCTCGGGCCCGGCGAGCTCTCCTCGGCCGAGGAGCTCAAGCCCGGCGAGGGCGGGATCGTCCGCCGCGGTCTTCACAAGGTTGCCGCCTATCGCGACCCGGACGGCAAGCTGATCGAGCGCTCGGCTTTGTGCACCCATCTCGGCTGCGTGGTTCACTGGAACGGCTTCGAGCGCTGCTGGGATTGCCCCTGCCACGGCTCGCAATTCGCGCCGGACGGTCAGGTGCTCAACGGACCGGCGGTTCAGCCCCTCGCGGAGGCGGAAGTGTAGGACTCTCGATGTCGCTCTTCTTCAGCCTGAACAGGGCCCGGTCGTCGTGGGTGAAGCCCTTGATCCAGACGATGATCCCGAAGGTGAGAAGGATCGAGGGAATGCCGAGAGCGAGCTCCATCCACTCGAGGCTTTTGGGCAGGATGGTGAAGCCGTAGCCGACCAGGCTCGCGCCGGTGGCGGCCCAGATCAGGGGCCAGCGCCAGCCCTGGACCGGCGCGTCGAGGATCCGGCAAAGCAAACGCGCTTTCAGGATCGAAGCCATCGCAAGCGCAACCGCGAGCGCGACGGCCGGGCCGGCGGCCTGCCATTTGGCGGGCCAGGCGGCCTCGCGCATGGCGAGGATCAGCGCGACGGACAGGCTCGCCTGGACGGCGACCATCAGGGTCGAGATGATCAGGTTGCGGTGCCTCGCGACGTAGACCAAGGCCGCTTCCGAAACCGCTGCGGTCGCTGCGATCACCTCGGCGGCGAGAAGGAAGGCGAGCGCTCCGGTGCCGCCGACGAATCCAGGTCCGACCAGGCCCATCACCGCCTCGCCCGGGATCCCGAGCGCCAGCGCGACCGCCGCCTGGGCGGCGATGATCCAGAATCCGACCTGCCGGACCTGCTTGGCGACCGCTTTCTTGTCGCCCTCGGCGAGCTTCTGGGTGATCACCGGGCCGAGGATCGGGTCGAAGCTGGTCTTCAGTTTCTGCGGAAGCGAGGCGACCTGCTGGGCGACGTAATAGACTCCGACCACGGCCGGCGAGAAGAAAAGGCCGAGGATCGCGATGTCGATCCGGCGCGACCCCCATTCGATCGCGTCGGCCGCGGCCAGGGGCGTGTTGCGGCGGGCGAGCGCCCACAAGACGACCGGCTCGGGCCGCCAGCCCTGCGGGATCCCGTAGGTCCTGAGCAAGGGCCAGAGCGAGGCGGCGAGCGCCGCGACCATTGACAGCACGTAGGAGATGATCAGCCCGTCGCGCTGGAAATGGGTGAAATAGAGCAGGGTCGCGGCGATGCTGAGGGTCCAGGGCTCGACCAAAGCGCGGGCGGTGACCGTCGCCCGGACATTGTGGCGATAGGCCAAAGCGGCCAGAGCGACGTCGGCGCCGGCGACGGTGAACACGACCAGGGGCAGAAGCCATTCGAGGCCGCGGATCGCGCTGTTCGGGAACATCGCCTGAGGGAAGATGACGAGGATGATCGTCGCGACCGCCGAGGCGAGGAATGCGACCAGCATCCCGTCCCAGACGACGCAGACGTGTGGCTTGTCGGTCACCGACAATTGCTGGGCGAGGCCGCGCTTGAGGCCCAAAGTCGCGATCTGCGCGGCGAACTCGACGATCAGCACCGCATAAGCGAACCGGCCAAGCGATTCAGCGCCGTAGAAGCGGCCGGCGACGAACAGGAAGGGCAGGCGGGCGGCGAGCCGCAAAAGGAAGCCGAGGAAATTTGTTCGCCCGCCCCTCGCCAGCGCGGCGATGTCCTCGCTTCCGGCCGGGACGCTGCTCAATGCGCGGCGCCCCAGTTCGGCCCGGTGCCGATATCGACCCCGAGCGGGACGCTCAGGGTGACCGCAGGCTCGGCCGCCCGCTCCATCACGCCGCGGATGACCCCGGTCGCCCGCTCGACGTCGCCCTCGGGCACTTCGAACACCAGCTCGTCATGGACCTGCATCAGCATCCGCGTGGTTCCGAGGCCCGCATCCGACAGCGCCGGCCCCATCCGAACCATCGCGCGCTTGATGATGTCGGCGCTGGTGCCCTGGATCGGGGCGTTGATCGCCGCCCGCTCGGCGCCCTGCCGCTCGTGCTGGACCCGGCTCTTGATGCTCGGGAAATGGGTCTTGCGGCCGAACAGGGTGGTGGTGAAGCCGATCTCGCGGACCTTGGTCAGCGTCTCGGCGATATAATTGCTGATTCCGGGGAAGCGATCGAAATAGCGGTCGATGATCGCCTGCGCCTCGTCGGCGGTGACGCCAAGACGTCCCGCCAGCCCCCAGCGCGAGATTCCGTAAAGAATCGCGAAATTGATCGTCTTGGCCGAGGCGCGGGTGTCGCGGTCGACCGATCCGAACAATTCCTGGGCGGTCAGATTGTGGATGTCCGCCCCTTCCGAAAAGGCCTGCTTGAGCTGGGGCACGTCGGCCATGTGGGCGGCGAGGCGAAGCTCGATCTGGCTGTAGTCGGCGGCGAGGATAAGGTTGCCGGGCTCGGCGACGAAGGCATCGCGGATCCGACGGCCGATTTCGGTCCGGATCGGGATGTTCTGGAGGTTGGGGTCGGTCGAGGACAAACGGCCGGTCTGCGCTCCGGACAGGCTGTAGCTGGTATGGACCCGGCCGGTCTCCTTGTTGATCTGCTGCTGGAGAGCGTCGGTATAGGTCGATTTCAGCTTGGTCAGCTGGCGCCAGTCCAGCACCAGGCGGGCGATCGGCACGCCCTCGCGGGCGAGGCGCTCGAGCTCGTTGACGTCGGTCGACCAGGTGCCTGACTTGCCCTTGCGCCCGCCCTGGAGCTGCATCCGGTTGAACAATATGTCGCCGAGCTGCTGCGGGCTTCCGATCGTGAAGCTGCAGCCGGCCTCGCCGCAGATATTCTCCTCGAGCGCCGCGATCTGGGTCGAGAATTCGCCTGACAGGCGGCGCAATTCCTCGCGATCGACCTTGACTCCCTCGCGCTCCATCCGGGCGACGACGGGGACGAGCGGCCGGTCGACGGTCTCATAGACCTGGCTGACCCGCTCGTGCGGCAACCTGGTCTTGAACCGGGTCCACAGCCTCAGCGTGACGTCGGCATCCTCGCCCGCATATTCGGTGGCGCGGTCCAATGGCACCTTGTCGAAGCTGATCGCCTTCTGGCCGCTCCCGCACACCTCCTTGAAGGTCAGGCATTGATGGTCGAGATGCTTGGCGGCGAGATCGTCCATCGAATGGCTGTTGAGCCCGCCGGCGTCGAGGTCGAAGCTCATCACCAGGCTGTCGTCGACCGGCGCGACGCAGATCCCGCGCCGGTCGAAGACGATCCAGTCGAACTTGAAATTGTGGCCGATCTTGAGGATCGCCGGATCCTCGAGCAGGGGCTTCAGCCGCTCGAGTACGAGGCTCGCGGGGAGCTGGTCCGGGCGCTCGGAGAGCAGATCGTGGCCGCCATGCTCGAGCGGGATGTAGCAGGCGCGCCCACATTCGGTGGCGAGGCTGATCCCGACCAGCTTGGCGGTGACGCAGTCATAGCCGTCGGTCTCGGTATCGATCGCGACCAGGCCGTTCTTCCTGACGGCCGCGATCCAGCCGTCCAGCGCCTCTTCGGTGAGGACGGTCTCATAGGCGGAGCGGTCGATCTTCGGCTCGGGCCGGACTTCGCGCTGGATCGGAGCGGGCGCTGCTGACGTCGGCTGCCCCTGAGCGCCGAGCCGGGTCAGAAGGGTCCGGAAGCCGTGATGCTCGAGGAATTCGCGAAGCGGCTCCTCGGGAATGCCCTTCAAAGCGAGCGAGTCGAGCGGTTCGGGCAGCGGTGAATCGCAGACCAGCCGGACCAGCTCGCGCGACAGCCGGGCCATCTCCGCATGCTCGATCAGATTGTCGCGCATCTTCGACGGCTTCATCGCGGGCGCGGCCGCGAGCACCGATTCGAGGTCGCCAAACTCCTGGATGAGCTTTGAGGCGGTCTTGGGCCCGATCCCGGGCACTCCCGGGACATTGTCGACGCTGTCGCCCATCAGCGCGAGGACGTCGCCCAGCTGCGCCGGCGGAACCCCGAACTTCTCGACCACCTGCTCGACCCCGATCCGCCGGTCGCGCATCGTGTCGAGCATGTCGAGGCCGCCTTTGCCCTCGGCCGGAGGCTCGACCAGCTGCATCAGATCCTTGTCCGACGAGACGATCGTGACCTGCCAGCCCTGCTCGAGCGCGGCCTTGGCGTAGCAGGCGATGATATCGTCGGCCTCGAGCCCCTCCTCCTCGATGCAGGGGATCGAGAAGGCGCGGGTGGCGTCGCGGATCAGCGGAAATTGCGGGACCAGCTCGGGCGGCGGCGGCGGCCGGTTCGCCTTATACCGGTCGTACATCTGGTTGCGGAACGTGCTCTCCGACGCGTCGAGGATGACGGCGAGATGGGTCGGCCCGTCCTCCTTCTCGAGGTCGCCGGCCAGCTTCCACAGCATCGAGGTGTAGCCGTAGACCGCGCCGACATTGAGCCCGAACTTGTTGGTCAGGCCCGGAAGGACGTGGAAGGCGCGGAAGATGTAGCTCGAACCGTCGACGAGATAGAGATGCGGCATTGAAGGGCTCTAGCGCGTTAGCGCCGCCTGACAAAGCCTTTGGCCTTTAAGCCGGGGTTCAACGTTCAGGCGGCAGGAGCCTCGCATGTTTCGCCCGTTCGCTCTCGCCTTCGCCCTCATCCTCGCCGTCACGGCCGCGCCGGCCCTCGCCGCGCCCGCGCCGCGCGCGCAGTCGCCTGCTTTCGCTCCGACCCGCTTCTCGGTGCGCGTGGTCGGAACCGGGCCCGACGTCATCCTGATCCCCGGCCTGGCCGGATCGAGCGACGTCTGGCGTGGCACGGTCGCCGCCAATCCCGGCTATCGCTACCATCTCGTCCAGGTCGCCGGCTTCGCCGGGGCACCGGTCCGCGGCAATGCGCGCGGCCCGGTCGTCGCTCCGCTCGCCGAGGAGATCTACCGTTACATCGCCGCCAACCGCCTCGACCATCCGGCCCTGGTCGGCCATTCGATGGGCGGGATCCTGGCGATGAAGATCGCGGCCGCCCATCCCCGCTCGGTCGGCAAGGTGATGGTGGTCGACATGCAGCCGCAGCCGGCCGCCCTGGTCGGATCGACCGCGGCCGGAGTTCGCGGCCTCGCCGACATGCTTCGCGAGCTCAGCGGCACGCCCGACGGACGCTGGCTGGTCGAATCGGCAATCACGATGTTCGGAGTGCCGGAGCGCGCCGGAAGCCGCAGCGATCCCGACGTCGTCGGCCGCGCCGCCCACGAGCTGGCCTTGACCGATCTCACTTCGGAGATCTCTAAGATCGCGGCGCCGCTGACCGTCGTCTATGCCTCGATCGACGACCGCAACCGGACGATGGTCGATCGCAGCTTCCGAAGCGCTTATGCCGCCAGGCCCGGAACCCGCTTCGTCAGGATCGATCATAGCGGCCACATGATCATGTACGAGCAGCCGGCGAAATTCCTTCAGGCGCTCCAGGCCTTTCTCAGGAACTGAATTCCCAGAACGGACCGGTCAGGCCGTGCCGGTCGAACAAAGTGCGGATTTCGGCGGCGCTCCGCTTGCGCCAGGGCTCGTCGAGGCAGGAGCCGTACCAGTCCGACGCGAATCGCCACAGAGCATCCAGGCTGATTACCGCGCCGCGCTCCATGGCGTGCCGCTCGCACCACGGCCCGATGTCCGCTTCGCGCGCGAACGGCTGGAACGAGGCGCAGGCGGCGATGACATTGTCCCACCAGCGCTCGACCGGGATCGACAGGTGGAAGAGTCCGTCGGTGTCGAGCAGCGCGCCATTGCCGATCCGATAGACTCGAGTCTCGTCTTCGCCGCCGAGTCTCGTGACGATATGCGCGTCGCATCGAAGCGCGGCGGCGATCCCGAACGCGCAATAGAGGCAGTTCGCCCAATAGCCGCGCTCCGGTGTCTCGACCCAGCACTGGCCCGGCGACAAAGCGAAGGGATGGACGACCCACGGATCGCAGCTTTCGGGATGGAGCAGCAAGGCATGGGCTTCGTGGAGCCTCCGCAGAGCGCTGCCCACCTCGTCCTCGCTCAGCCGAGCGGCGCCGGCCAGTTCCTCGAGGGTCGGCGCGTGCCCTTGCTTGGCGATCATCCGGCACAGCAGGCCGCGAAGATCCTGATCGGATTGCGAGAGCGGGCTCAGATGTCGGCCCCGTCATTGGGATCGGGCTCGGGCACCACCTCACGCGTGCAGTCCTTCCGAGCGGCGACATTGGCCATCAGCGCCTGCTCGGCCCGTCTGAACTCGTCCAGGAGAGCGGGCATGATCGTCAGGTCGACCTTGCCTTCGCTAATCACTATCCGCCGTACATAGTCGCGAGCCGGCTCGGACCGGTACAATTGATAATGAAGCCATCGATGGCCCCTCGCATAAGCGGCCAGATCCGGCCAGGCGATCGACACTTCCGCGCTCTTGCGCCGCGCCGCTACCAGCGCCGGCGCGCCGAGAGTGAGCGACCCCTTATCCTGATCGTCTCTCCAGAGTTGGAAATAGAGCGCCCGGTTGAGCTTCCTGGCACTCCGCACGTCGAAGCGGATCTTCAGCCGGGCGGGATCGAAGGCCGGCGCCCCGACGGGAAGTACTTCGGGCCCGTCGAAATGGGCGATCAGATAGATGGGATGGATGTCGGCGCGCCAGACATAGGGCCAGCCCAGAAGGCCGGATTGGACCCAGGAGATGGTGAGGTTCGACAGCCGGCCGTCTTTCTCATCGACCTCCACGCTGGCGTCGATCCGCTCGACCGCGTCGCCTGGCTTGACCGGGACGTCCGGCTTCCCCGGCCGGGCCCACACCGCCGCGCCGCCGCCGAACCCGGGCAGGCTGAATCTCTGGTTGAGAGCGCAGCGATAGAAGACATCGCCGGTCGAGCGTCCGATCGCGGCGGCCGGGGTCGGAAGCAAAGACAGCGCCGCGGCCACACAGATCATCCGCCTAGCCATTCGGGACCAGCACCGTATCGACCGCGTCCGGAAGCAGGTCGGGATGGTCGAGCGTATAATGAAGGCCTCGGCTTTCCTGCCTGGTGAGGGCCGAGCGGACGATCAGGCCCGCCACCTCGACCAGGTTGCGGAGCTCGATCAGATCGGCGGTCACCCGGAAATGGCCGTAATAATCCTCGACCTCGCGGCGCAGCAGATTGACCCGGTTGAGGGCGCGCTCCAGCCGCTTGGTGGTCCTCACGATCCCGACATAGTCCCACATGAACCGGCGGATCTCCTGCCAATTGTGGTGGACGACCACCTCCTCGTCGGAATCGGTGACCCGGCTCTCGTCCCACGGCCGGATCGCCGGCGGGGCCCGAAGGTCGGCCCAATTGCTGTTGATATGCTCGGCGGCGGCGACCCCGAAGACCAGGCATTCGAGCACCGAGTTGGAGGCGAGGCGGTTGGCGCCGTGGAGGCCGGACATAGTGACCTCGCCGGCGGCGTAGAGGCCGTCGAGGTCGGTCCGCCCGTCGAGGTCCGTCATGACGCCACCGCAGGTATAATGGGCGGCGGGAACGACCGGGATCGGCTCTTTCGTGATGTCGATGCCGATGTCGGGCTCGGCGAGCCGGGCGGCGATGTTCGGGAAATGGGCGCGGATGAAGTCCGGGTCGCGGTGGCTGATGTCGAGATGGACGTAATCGAGGCCGAGACGCTTCAGCTCATGGTCGATCGCGCGGGCCACGATGTCGCGCGGCGCCAGTTCCTCGCGCGGATCGAAGCGCTTCATGAACCGCCGGCCGCCTCCCGGATGACCCGGCGGGATCTTGAGCTTGCCGCCCTCGCCCCGCATCGCCTCGGTGATCAGGAAGTTGCGGACCTCGGTATTGTAGAGGCAGGTGGGATGGAACTGGTTGAACTCCATGTTGGAGATCCGGCAGCCCGCCCGCCAAGCCATGGCGATGCCGTCGCCGGTCGAGCCGCGCGGGTTGGTCGTGTAGAGCCAGGCCCGGCTCGCGCCGCCGGTGGCGAGGATCGTCGCCCGCCCGGTGAGCAGCGAGACCCCGCCTTTGTCGCGGTCGAGCGCATAGACTCCCCACACCCGATCCTCATCGCCCGCTTGGGCGGAGTGGCGGCCGGTGGCGAGGTCGATCGCCGCCATGTTCGGGATCAGCTCGATATTGGAATGGTCGGCCGCGGCTTTCTCGAGCGCCGCCTGGACCGCCCAGCCGGTGGCGTCGGCGACATGGACGATGCGGCGATGGCTGTGGCCGCCCTCGCGGGTCAGGTGCCAGCGCTCGGCCTCGCCTTTGTCGAACGGCACGCCCAGCTCCGCCAGCCGCTCGATCGCCGCCGGCGCATTCTCGACGACGAACTCGACGGTCGAGCGCTTGTTGAGCCCGGCCCCGGCCACCATCGTATCCTCGATATGGCTCTCGAACGTGTCGCCCGGCTCGAGCACCGCGGCGATCCCGCCCTGCGCCCAGGCGGTCGAGCCCGAGGAGAGGCCGCTCTTGGCGAGAACCGCGACCTTGAGATGCGGCGCGAGGGTAAGCGCGGCGCTCAGTCCCGCCGCGCCGGAGCCGATGACGATGACGTCATAATCCTGCTTCACTCCCCCCTCCCTGGAAGGGAGGGGCAGGGGGTGGGTAGCCGCGAAGCGGCTTGACACCGTCGAGATGCTCCTTCGCCGCCATCGAGGCGGCTCAGTTGCCACCCACCCCTCAATCCCCTCCCTTGAAGGGAGGGGAGGTTCAGAGTCTCACCGCGCCGCATCGGAAGCCCGCGTGAGATTTAGGAACACGTCCTCCAGGTCGGCCTCGCGGGTCGAGACGTCGACGATTCCGAGCCCGTCGCGCTGCAATGCCGCGAGCACGTCGCCGGCATTCACCCGGTCCTTGCGATAGGTGATGGCGAGGGTGCGCTCGCCCATCAGCTCGATCCTGTCGAAGCAGGGCGCGACCGGTGCCGCGGTGAGATCGCGGTCGACCGTCACTTCCACCGCTTTCTCCAGAGCCATCCCGACCAGGGTCCGGGTCGTCTCGTTGGCGATCAGCCGGCCGTGATTGATGATCGCGATCCGGTCGCACAATTGCTCGGCTTCCTCGAGATAATGGGTGGTGAGGACGATCGTCACACCGCTCGCGTTCAATTCGCGGACATAGGCCCAGAGCTGCTGGCGGAGCTCGATATCGACTCCGGCGGTCGGCTCGTCGAGCACCAGGATCGGCGGCGAATGGACCATCGCCTTGGCGACGAGAAGCCGCCTTTTCATCCCGCCCGACAAGGTGCGCGAATAAGCGCCGGCCTTGTCCTCGAGCCTGACCGCCCGCAGAAGCTCCATCGTCCGCCTCTTCTCCTTCGGCACGCCGTAGAGCCCGGCCTGGAGCTCGAGCGCCTCGAACGGCGTGAAGAAGGGGTCGAACAAGATCTCCTGGGGGACGATCCCGATCGAATATTTGGCATTGCGCGGGTGGCGGTCGATGTCGAAGCCCCAGATCGTCGCGCTTCCCCTGGTCTTGTTGACCAGCCCGGCCAAGATGTTGATCAGGGTCGACTTGCCGGCGCCGTTCGGCCCGAGCAGGCCGAAGATCTGGCCGCGCGGAACGTCCATGCTGACTCCGCAGAGCGCCCTCTTGCCGCCGGCATAGGTCTTTTCGAGGCAATGAATCGAAATTGCTGCGCCGGCGTCGGACATGGCCGCGCCTTAGCGGCTCGATCGGCTCAAGCCTAGGCTCGGGGCCGCACGGGCCGATTGTCCGTCTCGCTCGCCATTGCTAAGGCGCGGCCATGGCCACCGACCCGTTCACGCCCGAAATCGCGTTCGTCGACACGCCGCGAGTCGCCTGCGACGGCGCCGCCGAGATCAGCCCGGCCCTCGGCCACCCCCGTGTCTATATGCAGATCGACGAGAAAGGCTTCGTCGACTGCGGCTATTGCGACAAGCGCTTCATCCTCAGGGGCGGGCCGGCGGACGGGAGCGGAACGGCTGCGAGCTAGCGCCGCGAGTCTCCCAACCGTTCGGGCTGAGCCTGTCGAAGCCGTTTCCTTTCCTGGTTACGCAAGAAGGGAAGCCCTTCGACAAGCTCAGGGCGAACGGTGCGCTAGCCAGGCTTGGCGCCTAAAGCGCAAGCGGCTCCAGATAGAGGTAGCGCGGGTCGAACCCGGCGATTCGCTGGAGCCCGGCCCAGTCGTGGATCACCACCTCGCCGCCGCGGAATGTCATCAGGCCCTGGTCGCGCAACTGCTTCAGCATCCGGTTGACGTGGATCGAGGTGAGGCCGGTGGCGTCGGCGAGGTCGGTCTGGGTCATTCCGAGCTTGAACCGGTCGGGCCCGGCCAGTCCGACCACGCCGAGGCGAAGGAACATCTCGCACATCAGATGGGCGATCCGGGCGACAGCGACCCGCCTTCCGACCGACAATATCTTCTCGCGGTGGATTGCCGCGTCGAGCAGGGTCGAGAACCACAGGACCCGGGCGAGATGGGGAAATTGCTCGGTGATCGTCCGGAGAGCGTCGTGCGGGACGATGGCGATCCGGACGGGGGTCATCGATCCGACATTATGCTCGAGATGCTTCAAGACGAACGAATGGAGATCGAGGAAATCGCCGGTGACGTGGAGCTCCATGATCTGCCGCTGACCGTCGGGGAGGTCCATGTAGCGGCAGACCAGGCCTTCCATCAGCAGAGTCGATGCGGCGAGCGGCACGCCCGCCCGAACGAGGGTCTTGCCCGCGCCGACTTCCCTGATCTCGGCGATCGAATCGCGAAGCGCCCGCGCCTCTTCGTCGTTGATCATGTCGCGAACCCGCAGCTTGAGAAGCAGAGGCTGGAGAGCCGCTTCGCGCTCGGCTATCGGGGGCTTAGCCATTCTGCATCGGCCTCCGCTCCTCAGCTTCCGACGATCGTGCCGCCATTGGGGTGCAGCACCTGGCCCGACATGTAGCTCGAATCGTCGCAGGCGAGGAAAAGGAAGCTCGGAGCCACCTCGTTGGGCTGGCCGGGCCGCCCCATCGGCACCTTCTTGCCGAAGTTCCTGATCTTCTCGGGCGGCTGACCGCCGAACGGATTGAGCGGGGTCCAGATCGGGCCCGGAGCGACCGCGTTCACCCTTATCCCGTCGCCGACCAGATTCTCCGAGAGCGAGCGGGTGAAGGCGGTGATCGCGCCCTTGGTCGAGCTATAGTCGAGCAAAGCCTTCGAGCCCTGGTACATGGTGACCGAGGTGCAGTTGATGATCGCCGCGCCCTTCTTCAGGTGCGGCCGAGCCGCCTGGGTGATGAAGAACATCCCGAAAATGTTGGTCTGGAAGGTGCGCTTCAACTGCTCCTCGGAGATGTCGACAATGTCCTCGTCGGGATGCTGCTCGCCGGCATTGTTGACCAATATGTCGATCCCGCCGAGCTTCTCGACGGTCTCGGCGACGGCGCGGTCGCAAAACGCCTTGTCGCCGAGATCGCCGGCGATCGTGATCGCCTTGCGCCCCTCGGCCTCGACGATCTGCCGGGTCTTCGCCGCATCGTCATGCTCGCACAGATAGAGGATGGCGACGTCGGCGCCCTCGCGCGCGAACAGGGCCGCGACCGCCCGGCCGATGCCGCTGTCGGCGCCGGTGATCAAGGCGACCTTGTCCTTCAGCCGGCCCGAGCCGGGGTAGCGAGGCTCCCAGTCGGGCTTCGGCTCCAATTCGCTTTCATGGCCGGGAAGCGCATCCTCCCGGATCATCTCGATCGTCTCGGTGTCGCTCATCTCTACTCCTTGGCGGCGAGTCCGGCGCCTTCCTCGTCGAACGTCTCGGCGGCGCTCGGCTGCTCCTCGCTCTCGCGCGGCGGGGCGCCATCCATTCCGGCGTCGATCTGCTCAACTCCTTCATCCTGTCGGGGCGTGCGCGGGTCGGTCTGGTCGTGCATCTCGTCTCTCCGCTTGAATGCTCGGCCGGGGATCGGCCTGCAGGCTAAATCCGCAATCGAACAGGGGGTTCCGAACGCCCCGAACGCAAGGAGAACCGGCCTCAACCCTCGCGGGCCGTGGGCCGGCGGGACGTGTATCGTGGCGGCTCGGCGGGCCGCGACGGCGGCAGACCGATCTCGGCCGGCCGCGGCGCCGCGTCATGAGAGCCGGCGGCGACGCACTGGGCGACGATCACCGGATAATTCTCATTGCTGTTGGCGGCCATCGCGGCCTCGGTCGCCGCCATGCAGCTCGCCTGGCTCTGGTACGGCGTGTCGAGCCGCCGCACCTGCTCGCAAGGAGCGTCGCCCTCGCCGCAGCCCAGTATCGCGATGACGAAGAGCGCCGGTCCCATATTGGCTAAACCGTTGCGAGGCTTGCGAAGTTCCGGGCGGTCCCGGCTTTCTCCGATGTGACGTCACAATCCACGGGAAAGTCGCCGCCAACCGCATCATCCATTGTGCGCCCGGCGCTGCGGGTCTAGACCGGTCCCGTCCCCGGGGGACCGCGGCTAATGCGGTTGAGAGGCGCCAATATGCGGCGCGACCCGTCGAACCTGATCCGGCTGACACCGGCGTAGGGAGGGAGAACGGGCCGTCCGCTCTCCGTCCAGATTGGAGAGCGAAGACATGGCCGATATCGAACCGAACAACCTGACCCGTTCAGAGCCGGCGCCCGGAGTCACCACCGGCCCGATCCGGGGATCGCGCAAGGTCCATGTCGGCCCGCTCCGCGTCGCGATGCGCGAGGTCGACCTCGAGCCGAGCTCGGGCGAGCCTCCGCTCCGCGTCTACGATTGCTCGGGTCCCTACACCGACCCAGGCGCGAGCATCGACATACTGGCCGGTCTGCCCGAGCTCCGCCGCGACTGGATCCGGGCCCGCGGCGACGTCGAGGAGGTCGTCCAGCGCGAGGTGCGGCCGGAGGACAATGGGCTGTCCGGACCGGACCGCTCCGGCGGCGTGAAGACCTTCCCCAACGTCCGCCGCAAAGTGCTGAGGGCCCGGCCCGGCGCTAATGTGTCGCAAATGCATTATGCCCGTCGCGGGATCGTCACGCCCGAGATGGAATATGTCGCCATTCGCGAGAATCTCGGCCGCGAACGGGCGCTCGGCACCGCGCGCGACGGCCAGGATTTCGGAGCCTCGATCCCCGATTACGTCACGCCCGAATTCGTTCGCGACGAGGTCGCGCGCGGGCGGGCGATCATCCCCTCCAATATCAACCATCCCGAGAGCGAGCCGATGGCGATCGGCCGCAACTTCCTGGTCAAGATCAACGCCAATATCGGCAACAGCGCGGTCGCCTCCGACGTCGCCTCCGAGGTCGACAAGATGGTCTGGTCGATCCGCTGGGGCGCCGACACGGTGATGGACCTGTCGACCGGCCGAAACATCCACGACACCAGGGAGTGGATCATCCGCAACTCGCCGGTGCCGATCGGCACTGTGCCGATCTACCAGGCGCTCGAGAAGGTCGGCGGAGTCGCCGAGGACCTCACCTGGGAGATCTACCGCGACACTCTGATCGAGCAGGCCGAGCAGGGCGTCGACTATTTCACCATCCATGCCGGAGTCCGCCTGCCCTACATCCCGCTGACCGCGAAAAGGGTGACCGGGATCGTCAGCCGCGGCGGCTCGATCATGGCGAAATGGTGCCTCAGCCACCACAAGGAGAGCTTCCTCTACGACCGGTTCGACGAGATTTGCGAGATCATGAAGGCCTATGACATCGCCTTCAGCCTCGGCGACGGCCTTCGCCCCGGAAGCATCGCCGACGCCAATGACGAGGCCCAGTTCGCCGAGCTCGCCACCTTGGGCGAGCTGACGCAGATCGCCTGGAAGCACGACGTCCAGGTGATGATCGAGGGCCCCGGCCACGTGCCGATGCACAAGATCAAGGCGAACATGGACAAGCAATTGGAAGCGTGCGGCGAGGCGCCCTTCTACACATTGGGGCCGCTCACCACCGACATCGCACCCGGCTACGACCATATCACCAGCGCGATCGGAGCGGCGATGATCGGCTGGTTCGGGACGGCGATGCTCTGCTACGTCACCCCCAAGGAGCATCTCGGCCTCCCCGACCGCGACGACGTCAAGGTGGGCGTCGTCACTTACAAGCTCGCCGCCCACGCCGCCGACCTCGCCAAGGGCCACCCCGCCGCCCGCCTGCGCGACGACGCCCTGAGCCGGGCGCGGTTCGAGTTCAGGTGGCGGGACCAGTTCAACCTGTCGCTGGATCCCGACACCGCAGAGCAATATCACGACCAGACCCTCCCCGCGGAGGGCGCGAAAACGGCGCATTTCTGCAGCATGTGCGGTCCCAAATTCTGCTCGATGAAGATCACGCAGGAGGTGAGAGAGTTCGCGGCGCGGCAGAATGAAGAGGTGGAGAGCTTCTTGGCGTCGGAGCCGATCGCGACGGCGGATGCCGAGGCGGGCATGGCCGAGATGGGCGAGAAGTTTCGGGAAAAGGGCGGAGAAATATACCTCTCAGTGAAAGCGTAGACTTTGCTTTCCGAATAGCCTCATTTATCGGTCGCACATCGGAGTAAAAATGGCGACATACCCCATATTTTTCTCAGTCGCTTCGCAGGATATCGCGCTTGCTGAGCGAATTTTCGAGCAGTACGCCGATGGTCATTTCTATTTGTACTCGAAAAATGGTAAGCAGGCTGCATGGTTCTGGGAAGAAATAGAGCGTGAGCAGCTCCCATTCGCCAAGGCATTCGTAATCTTTTGGTCAAAGAATTACGTCCGCAATGAAGGCACCTTGCGAGAGCTGATGCTGGCCACGGACTTTTTTAGGGAACGGCGCCTGTCCGATTGCGTGATTATACGCTGCGATGATACTCCATTACTCGACAGCGAAATCACGGGAGAATTGTCGCCTGAGGAGCGCAGCGCCATAGACGCTGTGAAGGTCTTCCTTCGACACAAACGAACCGATCCGCTAAAGCAGCTCTACCCGGAAGCGCTGAGAATCGTCGACGAGTTGGTAATCCGCGTCGAGGGAAATGACATTCCATTCCAGCGCCGACCTGAGGAACAGGAGGAATTGCGGGATTGTGCCAAACTCGACCGAATGCGGTATCGGCCCACATTATGGGTATCCGGGTTCAACGGTTATGGCAGAAAGACTTTGGTTCGCGAACTTTTTCGAGAGCTCGACCCTAATGTCATGGCGGTTGAAGTTGACATCGACGAAACTACTCTCCCCGAACAAATTATCCTGCGGCTCGAAAGTGAGTATCGTGGGCTGGACCGCGATGCCCTGGTTCAGGAAGCAAAAAGGATCGCAGGCGGTGGATCGGCGGACGTTGTCAAAACGATTGAGCAGCTAAGCACAAACGGACGTTTCGCTCTGGTGCGGCAGAGTCGGCTGTACGAAGACTCGGTGAAGCTTCCTGAATGGATCGTCGAGGTCGTCGGCGAATTGCAGCCTGGTCGCTTCCCCAAGCTCGTGCTTGTCGCTCAATTGCCGCCGAGCGACGATGAAGTAGTCGCGCTCGCGGAGAAATTGGCCGCGTTCCGAGTGCCGCCGATGCGCGGGGACACGGCAACCGAGTTTGCGTGGGCAATTATCGGTGCGCTGGGTGGCCGCGAAGAAGACTGGACCGATGAGCGCGTGGGGAAGATCGTTCATGCCAGCGACGGCACGCCCGAGCTTATCATTACTATCGTTCGACATGCGTTGCGTCTTGCGGATCCAGCGAAGCTCAACGACATAATCGGCCGAGAGACGCAGCGCTTTTCGGATACGTTGACCCATTTAGTGAGTTGGGCATTAACGCATCTCGGAGAAGGTGACGATGAAAAGCGCGCTCTCTTATTCTTAAGTGATGTGAGTCCGGTTTCGCGAGAAGACATCGAGTCATTTTTAAGCACTGGTAAAGCGACATCGGCAATTCTCGCAAGACTCATGTCCCTTGGCTTAGTAGAGCGCTCGCCTGATGGGCTGTTTCGGATTTCCCCGCTGTTGTCTAATCGGCTGCAATCCACCCTCACGGACGAGGAATTGGTTACGCAGCACGGAACGGCGATGATGGCCTTTGCCCGCCAGCCTTTAGATATTCCGGACGGTCAACACGGGTATGTGCACATCGAAGCCAAGATCAAATCAGGATTATTGGCAGGACAGGGTCAGCCCGCTGCATCGGTTCGAGATTTCGTAAGTGCTGCTCATTACCTGCAGGTTGGAATTAGGCTCTATAACACCAGTAGGTATCGGGAAGCAGCAGATCTGCTTAAACTGGCATTCGACAGCCGATCATCCTTTGGTCTGACTGCTCAAATCGAAACCTGCCGCTTCTACGGACTTGCGCTAATTCGCCGAGGTAACTTTGACGAGCTTGACAATGTGATCAACGTGCTGCGGTCGCGGCATCAAGGGCGGTCTATTGCCAATTTTCTAGAGGCCGAACGCCGACGCATAAATCATGACTACAATGGCGCCTTGCCATTTTACCGACGAGCTCAGCAAGATGCCGAAGCTAATCGTGAGAAGGACCGCGAGGAACGGATAATTCGACCCTATATTGATAGTATACTACGTTCTCGTCACCCTGATCATCAATTGGCCAAGAGGCTCGCTGATCGGGGAGTCGTTCTAAAAAAGACGGTGTATAGTCTGTGGGCGCGGGCGCGGGTTTATCTCCACATCTGGTATCACTCTGGGCTGGACGAGGAATCTTCCGAGGCCAAGCAATATTTTGAAGTTCTGGAAAAGCTTGAAAGTGATCCGGGTGGCCGAAGCTTCCATGCGCAGGTCCGCTCCGAGGAAGCGGAACTGTGGGGGCAGTGGGATGAGGCGATCGACTGGATGCAAGAGGCATTTGATTATAGCCAGCGTTTCGATGATCGGTTAAAGCTTTGGGGTGTTAAATATCGGTCAAGCGATAAGAACATAAGGATGGAGCTGATAGGAGAGATCGAGGCCTTCTGTGGGGCCAAAAGTAATCGAGCATTTGTCGTGAATTATGCTGTGTCAATAGGTAGACGTTATGCGCAGGCGTTAAAAGCCAACGGAGAGCTCAGGCTATTTCGTCTAGCCCAATTAGGCCTTCCTCTAAAGCAACCGGAGGTCCGGAGGATTTTTAGGGGAGTGGAACACGAGGGACGACGAAGAGGATGAACTCGGCCTTGGATTACGGTGGGATTACGGTGACAGTGCACTAATTAGCCCGGTCTAGCGGAACTGGTCGCGATCGATCGGATCCTCCCCCCGCCTTCTGGGCGGTGCTGAACAGATCGAAGCCGCCCCCATCGAGCCGCTTCCAGCCGGCGGCGAGCAAGGCGATCCTATATTCGAGGTCCGAAACCTCCGGGTCGAGCAGGACGCCACCGACGACTCCGCTATGCGCGACCTGGACTCCGAGCGCACCGGCTTCCCGAGCGACTCTTTCGAGGGTCGCGAATCGGGCCAACGGCACGCGCGACTGGCTCAGGGCCGCGCTCTGGCTCGCGGCGGCGGCGATCAAGGCCGGATCGCGCCGGCTGAAGCCTTCGCGCGCTGTCGACACGATGCTCTCGAAATGCTCGGCCTCCTCATCGCTATAATGCCGGCTGAGGGAGAGCGTATCGATCTGCGTCCCGGTTTCAGCGAGATCACAGCTGAACACGACATAGTCCGGGTACCAATCGCCCCAGCTTTCGAGGATCTGGCCGTAGCACGGCGCGAACAGCAAGGCGTGGCTGTCGAACATCAAAGGATCAGTGGCCAGCTCGGCTTCGACCGCGATCGCCGCGATCTCCTCCGGGGACAAGCCGACCCCCAAAGCGCCGGCGCAGGCGCGGATCGCAGCGACGACATCGGCGGTCGAGGAGCCGAGGCCGAGGCCGGTCTCGACCTGTGAAGACAGGGTCAATCGGCCGGTCGCGCGCGGCAGGCCGAGGCGGGCGAGCGTGATCCGTGCCGCCTGCAGGGCCTTGCCTTTCCAGGTCGGGACCACCTCCAGCGCGTCCGCCTCGAACAGGTCGAGCCGGCAGGTCGAGATCCGGTCGCGGCGCGGCAGCGAGACCAGGCAGGGCACGATCTCCCCGCCCCGCCGCAAGCCGCCCTGGATCAGCTCGCCATGATGGGTGATGCAGCTCGCCTTTGCCGCGGCCCGCGTCGGCGGCAGGTCAACGGCGGGCTTGAGCATGCGCCTCGGTCCACAGGGAGCCGAGCCAAAGATCGAGATAGTCGGGGAGCGGGCTGAGGCCCGAACCAGGGTAGAATGTCATCTCCCCGAACCGCGGCCGGCCGCCCAGATCGTAAAAGTCGACCCGGACGAAGTCGAAGCCGCGGCCGAGAGTCTCGGCGGCCTCGATCATCTCGCCGAGCGAGGCCGGAGGCGGCGGATCGCTCCAGCCGGGCGGGGCCCAGACCGGGCGCCAGTCGAGATCGTAGATCGCCCGCCAATGGCCGTGCTCGCGGTTGCGGTCCACCTTGATGCAGGCGGCCCGGCCGCCGAACACATAGATTTTGTAATCGATCGGAAGCGCGCCGCCCTCGCCGAGGAACGGCTCGACCAGAAGCCCGCGCGGCACGTGGCGGTAGAGCCACTCGTCGAGCAGGATGCCGTAAGGCGCGCTCACCCACTTCTTGGTCTCGGCGCGGATGGCGGCCCAGTCCTCCTGCCCCGTCCGGACGAACGCGCACTGGTTGCTGCCGTGGCGCGACTTGACGACGAACGGCGCCGGCCAGCGCGGATGCCGAGGCAAGGGAGTGCCGTGCCAGAGCGTCGGAGTCACCCATTGCGGGCCCAGAATCTCGGCGACATGCGCCTTGACCGCCAATTTGTCCGCCAGGCCCGGCATGCGCGGGTCCCGTTCGTAGAGCTTGCGCCACTGGATCCAGTCGGTGAACCGCTCGGGGCGGTGCGGGTGGACTCGCCGGCGGTGCCGCCAACCGTAGATCAAGGCGATCCGCCACCGGGCGCCGCGAGCGGGCCAGTCCATCGGACCGACGGCAGGCGCCGGGCGCGTATCGCGCCTGATAGGCGAATAGTCCGTCATCGATTCCGGATTCGCCGGGAATCGGGGCCTTTTCGTGGCCGCTCGGTGGCGGCATCCCGCGCGCGCGGCCTTGTGTGGATCGGAGATCGGGCGGTCGTCCGCCCGACACGACCCGATGTGGCATTTCACACAGACTTGCGAGCCAACCTGGCCGATGAGCCCTTCCGATTCGGTGCGATTACGCGGCCGATGCAAGGGGAGGAAGCCATGCCGGCGTGGGAGATTCGAATTCGTCGCCTGTCCGAGCAGACTCGGGGGAACAGGACCAGGACAGTGGGCGCCTATCAGGTGTTCCACAACGGCGTGCCGGTCACGCACAGCATCAGCGTCGACGGAGTCGACACGCCGCTCTCCGGAACCACCGCCGAATCGTGCGGGCCGAGCCAGAACGACGTCCCCGCGACGGCGGCGAATCCGAGCCGAATCGTCGCCAAGAGCTATCGACTCGCGACCTCGGGCGGGCCCGAATATGTCACTCACGGCTACCGGCAGGACCTGCAGATCGGCGAGCCGATGCCGGGGATCGAGCTGCTCGACACCGGCAATCGGTTCGCGATCCTCGTTCACCCGGGCAAGAATGCCTTCCTGTCGTCGATCGGCTGCATCAATCCGTGCACCAGCCTCCCGAACGCGAATGAGGATATTTCCTATCCCGGCAGCCGCCGCAGGGTGATCGCCCTGATCGAGGACATGAAACAGTTCCTCGGCAACTTCCCCGCTTCGGGGGACCAAATGATCAACGGCGCGGCGATGGTGATAGACGAATCCGCTTTGGCGGTGCCGCTCGCCCCGGCCGCACAGCCCGGAACTCAGCCCGCCCCTCCCGCGGCGAACGGCATCGGCTGGCCGCTGATGCACAATGTGATTCGGGGAAGGATCGCCAACAACACGTTCGGCATGGTGCGGAACGCCGGGACCCGGCCGCACCAGGGCTGGGATTTCGAAGCCCCGGTCGGAACGGCCTGCTTCGCGATTTCCGACGGCAAGGTCGCGATGACCTATGAATCGGCCGATTACGGCAAGGTCGCCGTCCTCTCCTTTCCGTTCAGGGGCAGGAACCTGTTCGCGGCCTACGCGCATCTCAGCGCGATCGAGGTCGCGGCCGGCCAGACCGTCGCCAAGGGGCAGCGGATCGGGAAGACGGGCAATACCGGCAATGCCAGCGGCATGACGGGTCCCGACCAGCATCTCCATTTCGAGATCCGCACGATTCCGCGGCCCGGGACGGGGCTCGGGAACCGGATGAGCCCGGCCGAGATATTCGGCCTCTGTCCGCTTCACGACGCGGTCGACGCCTGATTCGGCCGATCTGAAACGGGAGGCCTGACCAGGCGGACCGCGACTCGAGCCAGGGTCGGAGAAAGAAAGCGTCCCGGGTCGGTTCGCCGCCCGGGATTCCCCCTTGCGCGGCAAAAATGTTACGCCCCTTTCATTCCACCGTGGGAGGGGAACATGACCGAACTCAGCGAATCCGAACAACTTGCCCATTTGCAGGCGCGAATGGCCGCGGCTTCCGACGAGGCCCTGCCGAGCATCAGCCAGATCTTCGCCTTCCTGCAGGCGAGCGAGGCTCAGATGCTGGTCCTGATCGAATATATCGACGATCCCTCGAAAATCCCGGTGGTGCCCACCCAGGGCGACGTCGAATTCGGCTTCGTCCTCTACTGGATCCACAATCCGCCGGCCGCGGTGACCGCCTTTCTCGCCGCGCATCCGTTGCTGAACTTCGTCTACGAGCTGCTCGCCGCGTCTGCGCCCGCGACGAGGATCACGACCGAGGAGTACAATCGGCTGATCGGCGATCTCGGCAATTACGGCCTGCCGTGGGACGACGGCACGCTCTACGGCGACAAATATGTCTACCAGCAGCTCGATCCCTATTGGATGCTTGCCGCTCTGAATTATGCGGTGAACGTGCTCGATCCGGACCTCGTCCACGCGCTCCCGAACAATCAGCAGACCGCGCCCATTCCGCTGACCCGCAAGGACGGAACCGACGCCGACCCGGTGATCGGGATCGTCGGCGACTGGGGCACCGGCTATTTTGAGGACGAGGGCGGCGCCGACTGCCCGGCCAAAAGAGTGATGGAGCAGATCACCAACCCCGACCTGTCGCCGCCGATCGACTATCTGTTCCACCTCGGCGACGTTTATTATGCCGGCACCGACCTCCGGCCGTTGCCCGGCGAGGAGCAGGACAATTTCTACAATCTGTGGCCTGACCAGGGCGCCGGCCGCAATTTCACGCTCAATTCGAACCACGAAATGTACGGAGCAGCCTCGGGCTATTTCGACGTCGCTCTGCAGTCGGACGGCCCGTTCGCCGCCCAGCAGGGGGCGAGCTATTTCGCTTTGTGCTACGGTTCGTGGCTGATCCTTTGCCTCGATTCCGCTTATTATTCGGACGCCGCCAACGGCATGTCATTCTACATGGCGGGCGGAATCGGCACCGAGGCTCTGCCGCAGCAGATCGGCTGGCTCGCCCAGTTCCAGAGCCATCAGGGTCCGATCATGGTGATGACCCACCACACCGCCTGCGACACGGCCGGAGTGAACGCGAACCTGCTCTATCGGCAGGTCACCGCGGCGCTCGGCCGGCCGCCGACCCTCTGGTATTGGGGCCATGTCCACAACGCCATCGTCTACGACCGGATCGACCAGAGCGGGACGATCCCGACCAAAGGCCGCTGCTGCGGCCATGGCGCGATCCCGTTCGGCACTGCCTGGGGCCTTCAGGATTCGAACGGCAACAATCTGCCCAACATCCTCTATTTCGCCCACACGCCCGATCCGGACCTGCCCGACACGGGCAGCGACAATCCGCGAGTCCGCAACGGCTATGCTCTGGTCACTCTCCAACAGGACGGCGGGTTCAGCGAAGCCTTTTACGAGACCGGGGTGAGCGATCCGGTCTGGCAGAAGAGCTGGACCGCGGCGGAGCTGGCCGGCTGCTAGAGCGGAGAGAAGGAAGCCCGAAGATCAGGATCGTGGAGTTGGATCGATCATCGGCTTGCCGGGCTCGAACGAGACCCCGCCGGTTCGCGCCTGTTCCTGCTCCTGATCGCGTTCCTCCCGCTCGACCCGCCGGGTCTGCTCTTCGATGACGCGTTCGAGTGCGCGCAGGTCCGCCCGCGCCTGCGCAAGCTCGGACGGCGTGGTGACGACCGGGTCGGGCCCGCCCGATCCGAAGACCAGACGGGCGCCCGATCCCATCCCGCCGTTGCGCCGGCGCACCCGATCGATCGCCATCCGCATCTTCTCGCTGGTCACCGATTCGCCGCCATTGGCCGCGGCGAGGTTGGCGGGCAGCATATAGGTGTCTCCGAACCTGTCCTTCATCGCGACCATCTGGGGGTCGGGATGCGCGGGAGCGAACAGGAAGGCGACGAACCGGATGCTCACCGCGAGGCACAATATGAACCCTAATTTGAAGGCCAGACCTTTGAGCATGATTCCCCCCGTCCTCAAGGACGGGGGTTAGACCATATCGGTTAAAGGCTGGTTGGCGGTCCATACTCGACGGATCGGCCCGAATGCTGCTCTATGGCGCTGCTAGCTGGGGGAAGGCCATGAGACCGCGGGTGCTGATCGTGTCGCTTCTGCTGGCGACATCGTCCCGCGCTTTGCCGCTCGACTCCGATTCCCGCATCGTCAGTCGCGAAACCGTCGCCGGAGTCCGGATCGACTCTCTCGCGGAGAGCGACGGCGGCCGGCTGGTCCGGATGCGGCGCGCCGGTACCGGCTACCGTTTCGATTACTCGCTCGAATTCTGGAGGGGCAGTGGCGGCGTGGTCGTCGGCGCGACCTTCCGGCGCGGCAAGTGCAGGAGCGGCGACGCCGACGGCATCCAGCCGACCGACCAGGCGATGGCGCGAGCCACGCTCGACTTCCGGATCGGCGAATATCTGCGCGAATGCCCGCTTTCACGGATCCGCGAGGCCGAATTGCGGCGCAGCCTCGATGCTGCCTGGCCGGCATTTTCGGCCCTTGCCGGGAAGGCCTTGGCCGCAACGAACGCGGTGGCTCAGACCATCGCCGATTACGGCAAGGAGGATTAGCCCGGCGTCCAGCCCGGCGGAGCGAGTGTGAAGCCGGCGAAGTCGAAAGCCGGCGAGACGATGCACGAGACCAGGGCCCAGCCGTCCCTCGCCTCGGCCGATTGCCATTCGCCCGGTTCGATCTGAAGCTGGGGCTGCTCGCCCGCCGGAACGTCGCCACCGAGCAGGGCCTCGCGGACCGGTCCGTCGTCGCTCGCCGCGGTCCGAAGCGGCAACGGGCTGCCGGCGTGGAACAACCACAATTCGGTCGCGTCGACTTTGTGCCAGTGCGAGCTCTGGCCCCGTTCGAGCAGGAACAGGATCGCGGTCGCCGCTCCGCGTTCGCCCTCTTTGGCTTCCGCGCGCCAGGTCTCGCGATACCAGCCGCCTTCCGGGTGAGGCTCGAGGCCGAGCATGGCGATCAGGGTCCGGGCGTCGGTCATCGCCCACGCTTCGCGCCGGCGTCGCCTCTACGCAAGGGTTCGATGTCCGGACCCAGCGAGACGGGGCGTGATCGGGCGTGCCTGAATCGGGCCCAGACCGCCCGGGCTCAGCGCTCGCTTCCCCCCTTGGCCGGCTTTGCCCGCCCCTGATAATAGCCGCCGCAGATTCTCGACAGGCCGAACAGATCGTGGCCAGTCCCGAACTTCGCCTTGCCGAACGCCACCGTCTTAGGAGCCACGGTGCTGAGCGGCATCCGCGCCCGGACCATTGCCGCGACGGCTTCCAGGCCGGCGGCGTCGACCGGAGCGAAAGTCGGCGGAGTGACGGTGTCGAAGAAGTGGATCGGCTCGTTGTTGCGGCTCCGGGTCCGTCCCGAGGTGACCGCCAGCCGCTCGAGCTCCCGAACGTGCAGACGGACGTCCATTTCGCCCAGATAGACGATCTCGCCCGGCTTCACCGTGAAGAACAGGCTGTCCGCGTTGAAGCAGACCGCCCAGAAATCCTGCCGCGACAGGTCGCGGAAGGCATAGGTGCCGGGATCGACCTCGAGGATCAGATAGCCGTCGACGAAGGATTTGGGCTTGGCCTGGAACGTCGCCGATCCGGTATAGGGGCCTCCGGTCATCGACTGCCGCACATAATCGTAACGTTGCAGGCCGATCCGGTAGGAGGTCTGGTAACCCGGCGGCACGGGCAGGGACTCCGCCTTGATGATGATCGCCGCCTTGGGCGAATCCGGCGTGATCGCGATCCTGGCCGGGTCTGCCGCCATTGCCGGCGATATCGAGCCGAAAGAAAGGAACAGGGCGAGGACAAGGGCAAGCGGCCTTTTTCGGATCAGGATTTTCATCGCTTCCCCCTTTCATGCGGGCGGCCGGGTCATCGCGCAGCTTCTTGGCCATCTGGCGAGTTTGAGCTGCGGCCCGGTATTCGACATGGCGTCGCGCATCCGCCCAATGGCGAATAACAGCAAAAATTTCAACAGCTTCCAGGGCAGCCGCAGGCATCGATGGCCGGCGGGACCGGCTCCGCTCTTGTGCGGGCCGGATCCATTCGATCGCGATCCTCGGTCCGCTACGGCGCCCGCTTGGCGCTGATAATCTTCACCGGCTTGGCGATCATCTGGCCGCGCATCGCGCCGCGTCCGGCATTGGCCAGGGTCGGCGCGGCGAGGATGTGCCGGACCACGTCCATTCCGCCGGTGACATGGCCGAAGGCGGCGTAGCCGACGTCGTCGCCCTTGCCGCCGGCCGCCGCATCCATGCTCGGCATCGCTCCGACCGTGATGAAGAAATCGCCGGTCGCGGTGCCGGGCGCGAGCCTGGCCATCGAGATGGTGCCGTCGACGTGATGAAGCCCGGTCCGGCTGGTCGGCTCATGCTCGATGCCGGGGAGCATCCGCGTGTAGACACGATGGGTTCCGCCCTGGATCAGGCCACGGCCGCGAGCCCCCGGAGTCGGCGCGGCGCGATAGAAATAGGTGCCGTCGAGCCTCTTCTCGTCGACGTAGCGAAGGAAGTTGGCGGTGGTGATCGGAGCATGCTTCGCGTCGAGGGCGAGCGTGATCGGCCCCGCCTCGGTGTCGAGCCGCACCGTGACGATGTCGGCTTTGGGCGCGGCAGTCTCCGCCGTGGCGGCGTTTTGAAGATTGGCGCCGGCAGGAGCGTCCGTGGGACTCTCGCGACCGCAACCGGCCAGGAGGGCGAAGGTTGCCAGCAAGATCAGCACGCGCATTCGACAACCTCCCCACCGGAGCCGTTCATCCGGGACCCCGCCATCCATAAAAAGCCGCGCGGCAAAAAAGAAGCGCCCCGACCGTGGCCGGGACGCCTCTCTCGTTCAACCGTTCGGCAGGATCAGCGATCCATCGGGTAGATCCGGACAATCGTATTGGTTCGGGCGTCGATCTCGTAGATCGAGCGGCCGTCCGAGCGGAAGTAGCTGCTGCCACTGTCCCGGTAGCGATAGCGATAGTCGTACGGCACCGCGGTGAGGCTGTTGTTCGCGCGCATTCCGACCCGGAGGCAGCCGCTGCCGACGATGTTGTCGATCACTCCGGCGATCCCGCCGCGATTGATGCAGGTGTCGGTATAGACGTCCTCATAGGGGCCGCCCTGGCCGTAATAGCCGTTGTCGCCGACCCACAAATCGTCAGCATAGCCGAAGCGGTCGAGCCGGCCATTGTCGGCGAGACGCATATTGTGGCGCACGGTGCGGAATCGCGAGTTCAGATCGACCCGCTCGCGCTGGCTGAAGCCGTTGCGGGCATAGATATCGGCCGTCCGGCGAAGGTCGCGTATCTGGCGGCGGAGCGTGAACTCCTCGCCTCGGCTGATCACGCCGGCCCGGATGTCGGCCTGAAGCGCGGTCTCGAGCTGGGCGATGCGATTATAGACGCCGGCGCTTCCGCCCGCGTAGCTGTCGATATATTGGGCCGAGGCGGGTGCCGCGACGCCGAGGGCGCAAAGCGCCGTCAGGGTGAGAAAGCGTTTCATGGGCGAAATACTCCAACTACGCCCCCGCCGCTTGCGCCAATCAACGGCTGAAGGAGCAATATTGTTGCAAATTCCCCCGTTTGATGACCGCGCTTCGTCGCGACTCGGGACCGGGTCATGACCCGGTCCATCGCTCATATCGCGCTACTCGTCCGCGATTATGACGACGCGATCGCCTGGTTTACCGAAAAGCTCGGATTTTCGCTCCTGGCCGACGAATACCAGCCCGAACAGGACAAGAGATGGGTTCTGGCCGCTCCATCGGGAAGCGGCTGCTCGCTCCTGCTCGCCCGCGCCTCGACGATGGAGCAGGCCGAATATATCGGCAACCAGTCCGGCGGACGGGTCTTCCTGTTCCTCGAAACGGACGATTTCGATCGCGACCATCGTGCGATGATCGAAGCCGGGATCCGCTTCGTCCGGGAGCCCAAGCGGGCGCCTTACGGGATCGTCGCGGTGTTCGAGGATCTGTACGGCAATTTGTGGGACCTGGTGCAATTCGCTCGGGACGGGGAGGGCGGCTTATGACCCGGCCCGAACCGGTCCTGCTCTTCGCCTACGGGACACTGCGTTTGCCGGAGGTGCAGCGCGCCAGCTTCGGACGATTGCTGGACGGGCGGTCCGATGCGCTTCCCGGTTACCGGCTCTCGCCTTTGGCGATCGGCGACGAGAAAGTGGTCGCTCTGAGCGGTCTCGCGATTCACCAGGCGGCGCGGCCGACCGGCGATCCGGCCGATCTCGTCCCCGGAACCGTCTTCGAGATCACGCCGGCGGAGCTCGAAGCCGCCGATCGCTACGAGGTCGACGAGATGGTCCGGATCGAGGCGAAGCTCGCCTCCGGCGCCACTGCATGGGTCTATGTGCGCAAAGAAGACTAGGCTGGGACGAGCGCGAAATCGACCCGCACCCGGACCTCGCTGGCATTGAGCCCGGCCCGGACCGGCGGCGCCTCGACGGCATCCGCAGCCTGCTCGCGTATCAGCATTCCCAGGGCAACCGGCTCCGAGCCGCCGCTCTCCCCGGAATCGCGGATGGTCAGCACTCGGTCGATCTTGAGGCCGGCCGCCGCCGCATAGGCTTCGGCCCGTGCGCGCGCGGCTTTATAGGCCAAGGCATAAGCGGAGCGGCTCGCCGCCTCGGAATCGCCGACCCTGAGATCCGGACCGGACAAGATGTTGGCTCCGGCCTCGGTTGCGGCCGCGATCGCCGCACCGGCCTTGTCGAGATCCCGAACCCGCGCCTCGACGACATTGTTGGCGCGGTAGCGGCCGCGATTGGGGCCATAATCGATCCGCGCGAGGGTGATCGACCGGGTCTGGAGATCATCGCGCTTGATCCCGAGCGCCTCGAGCGCCGCGGCGACCCGGTTGATCGTCGCGGCGTTGCCGGCGCTCGCCGCCGCGGCGGTCGGAGCGATCGTCTCGACTCCCGCGCTGAATCGCGCCTGATCGGGCCTGGTCTCGGTCCGGCCGGTCGCCGCGACCTGGAGCAGCACCTCGCCTCGGCCGACTCCGCGCGGATCCGCCGGCTGGGCGCAGGCCGCCGTGGCCAGAGACAGGAGCAGAATCGTTCCGGATCGCCGCATCGTCACCTCCTTCGTTCTTCCGCGTCGAGACTAGACCATTTGCCGGCCGCGCAAAGGCGATTTGCGCCCCATTTAGCCCCGCTTTAACCCTTCTCGGCTAGTGCTGGCCCCCGCACATTCGGGGGTGTACGAGGCAATGAGCTTCTCCTTTTCAGATTTCTCCGCCGCGCTCAGGGCCGGCGGGCGTATTTCGGCCGAGGACGTGATCGCGGTCCGGCGCGAAGTGTGGCCGGACGGAGCGGTCTCGGACGAGGAAGCCGAAAACCTGTTCGAGCTTCACCGGCTCGCTCGCGACCCCGGTCCGGAATGGGCCGCATTCTTCATCGAGGCGATGTCCGAGCATGTCGTCAATTCCCGGCCGCCGCGCGGCTATGTCGACGATCAGCACGCTGCCTGGCTGATCGGCCAGATCGAGCGCGACGGCGAAGGCTGCGAAGGCCGTGCCGCGATCGACCTGCAGCTCGTCGCCAAGATCCTCGACATCGCGCTCAATTGCCCGTCCTCGCTCAAGAATTGGGCGCTTCGCCGGATCGAGGCCGCGGTTGCGCGCGACCGCCGGGTCGGAGCGGACGAAGTCTCCTTGCTGCGGCGGATCGTCTTCGCGTGTGGAAGCGACGGCGCTCTGGCCGTGAGCCAGGACGAAGCCGAAGCGCTGTGGCGGATCAAGGATGCCTGCCTCCGTACCGATAATGATCCGGGCTGGAAGACTTTCTTCGTCCAGGCCTGCGCCAACCATTTGATGGCTTTCTCTTCCTATCGACCGCTCGAACGCGGCGAAGCGGCCCGGCTCGAGGCCTTCGTCAACGATTCGAGCAGCTCGGTGCTCGGCTTCTTCGGCCGGATGCGCGATTCGCATTTCGGCGACGCGCTCGGGCAGGTCCGCGAGGAACTGTTCGATCAAGGCCCGAGCTCGGCCGATCACGACAAGGCGGTCGAAGCGGCGAACGCGGTCGAACCGGGCGAGAAGAAATGGCTCGACGGCCGGATCGAGGCCGACGGCGCGCGCGATCCTTATGAAGAGGCTCTGCTCGCCTTCATCGCCGAAGAGAATCGCCCCTCCGCCGCCTGACTCTATTCGGAACGGTCGAAGTCTGTCAGCGACGCCGGCCCGCCTTGCGCGCCGCGGCGATCCGGGCGACGGTACCGTTGCCGTCGCGAAGCGCCTCGATCTGTTCCTCTTCGAGCACTTCGACCCCGGCAAGCTCGTCGCGCGCCCGCCTCGAGGCGACCAGCAATTCGTCGAGCTTGGCGTGGAGCGCGACGTCGCGGCGGTGGGCGTCGGCTTCGCGCTCCTGCTGGCGGTTGAGCACCATCTGGGTGAGGGTGATCGCGAGGATCGACAGCGCCGCGGTCAATATGTCGACCCTGAGGGCCAACAGGAACCAAGCCGCGCAGACCAGGATCAGGCCGATCTGGGCGTAGGGATGGGCGGAAAGATCGGCCGCCGCTTCCGAAATCCGGCACCCCAGGCGATGGAGGCGGCCTTTCTCGCTGGACATAAAAACACTCGCAATCGTGGAATTGCGTGGCCCTAACGTGAGTTAGCCGAGCAAGGTTCCGCTTCGCCGCGGCTTCGACGGCGAGGCGTTGCCGGCCCGCGCCGGTTGCGATTGCCTCCATTCCGAACCAGCTCGGGGCTTGGCTCGACGCCGCCGCCGGTCTAGCTTTCGTGCCAGGGGGCGCCATGAAAAGACTGGTATTCTGTTTCGACGGCACGTGGAACCAGCTGGCCGCGGCCTTTCCGTCCAACGTGGTGTTGATCGCCGAGAGCGTCAGGCCGCGGGCCAAGGACGGGACTCCGCAGATCGTCTATTACAATGACGGCGTCGGCACGGTCGCCGATGCCAAGCTTCGCGGCGGAGCGATGGGCGTCGGACTGATCAACCACATTCGCGAGGCCTATCGCTTCCTCATCTTCAATTACGAGCCCGGCGACGAGATTTTCGCTTTCGGCTTCAGCCGGGGCGCCTTTTCGGCGCGCTCGTTCGTCGGTTTCATCCGCTGCGCCGGAATCCCTCAGGTCAACGACGCCGGCAGGATCGACGACGCGATCCGGCTATACGAGCGCGGCGGCGCCGAGGCCCAATCCGCCCATAGCGAGGAGGCGCGCGCCTTCCGGCTCAAATATTCGCCGGACATCGTCGTCGAGGATGACGAGGATGATTGGCGCTGCGCCCAGGTCAAGGACTATGTGAAAGGTTCGGCGGCGAAGCTGCGAATCCGCTACGTCGGCGTCTGGGACACGGTCGGAGCACTCGGCATTCCCGCCTTCATACCGGGCGCCAAACGGCTCAATCGCCGCTACGGCTATCACAGCTGCGATCTTACGCCGGGGATCGACTTTGCCCGACATGCGGTCGCGATCGACGAAAGGCGGCGGGTGTTCGCGCCTACCCTGTGGAACAATGTCGACGAGCTGAACCGCGACCGCGGCTTCAAATCCGACGATATCCACGCGCCCTATCAGCAGAGATGGTATCCCGGCATTCACGGCTCGGTCGGGGGCACCGGCCCGGTGCGCCAGCTCTCCGACGACGCGCTCGGCTGGATCATCGCCGGCGCGCGCAAGGCGGGCCTCGAGCTCAATATCGGCAAGACGTCGCGAATCTACGATATCCATCCCGATTACCGTGCCTCGCTGAACAGCGATCCCGACAGCGTCGGCTGGATGGACAAGGGCTGGGTCGGCCGGCTCAAGAACCGTCTCCTGACTTTCGACCGCCAGGGGCCGGAGCATATCTGGCAGGTCAGCGCGGCGGCCAGGCGGCGCTGGAACGCCGAGGCCGGCGAACTGTACGAGAAGAAGCCCTATCGCCCGAAGACCCTCGCCGGAATCGCCGACGCCCTGGCGATGCCGCCCGAGGAATCCCAGACCCGATACAAGACCGATGGCCTGCTCGCCCAGCATGAGGTCGTCCCGGGGGACAGCCTCGGCAAGCTCGCGCGCACTTATTATGGCGACGCCGCCCTCGCCGCCGCCATAGCCGAGGCCAATCGCGATCTGATCGACGATCCTGACGAGATTTTCGTCGGCTGGACTTTGCGGATTCCGAAGCTGGCGCCCGCTCCCCCGCCGAATCCGAGGGAGCCGAAAGCGGTGGAGAACCATCCGGCGGATAATGAAGGGAAAGCTGACCCGGGTAAGAAGTGACCGTATCGAGCCGATCCGCGTCCTGCGGACTCGGCGGGCGGCCGCCTAGGCCGCCCAGCGCCCCGCCGCCCATCCGATGGCGAGGCCGCCGATCAGGCCGGTGCCTAGGATCGGCGCATAGGCCTTGGTGATGACCGCGTCGGGCAGGCTTATCAGCAGTCCGACGATCGCCCCGACGGCCCAGCCCGGCAGCGGCATCTTCACCAGCGGGATCAGGAAGCCGATCGCGAAGCGGCTGAGGAACGCCCCGAGCAGAGCCGTTTTCTTGTCCGGAAACTCCATCGGCAGCATCAGCGCCACGTCGGCGGCGCCGAAGACCAGCCCGGCGACGATCCCAAAGACGACCGGGTTCATGATCCCTCCCCCGAAAGACGCGCCGGAAGGTGGCTCAACCAAAGCCGGGAGTCCAGTCGGGGCCCTGTCCGTGTTTGAACTCCACGTAATCGCGAAATTATTTACTCTGTTGCCGCAATGACGCAGTTGCGCGGATCGGACCCGTCCGGCGGCGGATTTCCGCCGGTTCCGAGCCGAACAGCCCGGCCGCTGCCGGATGCCGGACCGGCCGTTAACCATAGAGCAATGAAACCGTTGGCGCGGGCGCGGCGTTGAACCGGCAAGTATGAGTGAAAGGAGCCAATGTATGGCCACCAATATTCTCGAGGCACGGGGGGGCTGCATTGTCCCCGCCGCCGAGACCCGCGGTTATCATATCGTCTATCGCGAGCATGAGACCAATTACTGCCCGGGCTGCGGGCGGACCCACTGGTATATCGGCCGCTCGATGGCCGAATGCGCCTTTTGCACGACGGCGCTGCCGCTCGAGAATGCGCCGATGATCGCCGGCGGCCAGATCGTTCGAACGATCCGGCGGCCGATCTATGGAGCTCAGGACCAGGCCTACGCGGCCTGACCAATTGCTGGCGGCGCGCCTGAGGGGGCTGACGCCGCCGTCGCGCCGGCTCCCCCGCCTCCCCTTCGTCGGGGAGCCGGCGCGTAAGCTTCCAGCTTCCGGAACGTCCGGGCTTTAAGCTTCCGTTGACCGCGCCGGTTTAGGATCGTGGCATGGCGGGAAGCTCCACTCTCGCGGGCGCGATCGCGCTGGCCGGCCTGGTGCTGGTCGGCGCCCAGCTTCGCGCGGTCGATTCGCCGGCCGGACCCGAAGCCGTCCCCGTCCGGAACAGCGAGCCCATTGTCGCCGCGATCTCCGAACCCGCGGCCGGACCGGGCGCGATCAGCGTCAAACGCTCTCCCGACAGCCATTTCTACGCGCTTGCCGAGGTCAACGGCACGCCGGTCCGGTTCCTGATCGACACCGGCTCGTCGAGCGTCGTCCTGACTCCGGAGGATGCCCGCCGGGTCGGGATCGGCGCCGGTGATTATACGGCGCGAGCGGTCGGCGCCGGCGGCGAGGTCAGGCTGATGCCGGCGACCGTCACCCGCCTCGCGCTCGGTCCGGTCGCCGCCGACAATGTCCCGGCCATGGTCGCCGAGGAGGGCAAGGTCCCGGTCTCGCTGCTCGGCCAGAGCTTCCTCCAGCGCGCCGGAAGCGTCACCATCGCGGGCGACACTTTGATCCTGCGCTAGAAGTCTTTGGTGCCGAACTGCCTTTGCGAAAAAGCCGGCTCCCGCCTTTTCGCGCAATGCGCCAGGCTGCATGCCGGCTATTCGGCGGCCTGCCGAACCTGTCCGCATTTTTTCGAAAATGTTATCATCCGTTATCGTCCGTTATCATTCTCGTCTCCGCGGCGAACCCGAATATCGTACCGCGCCCATCCGCCCCGGAAGCGCGGATCGGCGCTTTGAAGATCGCCCTCGAAATAGAGTGTCCACCCTTCCATTTACGGCCGAAAGAACAAAACTTGCCGGGGGGGTGACATCCCAAGCTCTTCAGGATGCCGGCTTTTTCCGCACGGGAACGAGGGCATTGCAGAGATCGACTCCTCCGGCCGGGCGATTGAAGAAATCGCCGCCGCGATTGGCCCGGCCGGTGACGAATCGGCTGAACGCGTCGCTGTCCGATCGAAGCACCTCGAAGGCGGGACGCTCGCCCGCGGCCATGTCGGCGGCGAGTCGGATCCGGGCGATGCCGATATTCTGGGCTGGCTCCTTGTAGAAACCGAGCGCCTCGGTGCCGCGCGGCCGGGCCGAAAGCAGGGCGATCCCCTCGATCACCCGGCCGACCAGAGCGATGTTGAGATCGAGATGGCGCGGCGCATGGCCGATCACCGCGTAGAGCTCGCCGCCGGTCCCGGTGTCGGGAGCGAGATCCCGGCCCACACCGACCATCCCGTAGCAATGGGCGAGCCAGGCGCGGCCGCTCTCCGGATCGTAGCCGACCGGCCAGCCGCCGCTATGGCCGACCATCGGCGCATAGGCATCGGGGAAACCGAGCGGCCGGACCGAGAGGCCGGCGAGCGGCCGGTCATATTCGGCCGGCGGCGCTTTCACGACCCCGGCCGGCATCGGCACGGGCGCTTCGTTATTGCCCCATTGGGCGACATAATTGTCCTGCACGCGATAGATCGCGGCCCCGTTCCACCAGCCGCCGCGGGCCAGTGCCCGTATGTTGGCGACATGGACCGGCGCGAAATCGGGGGCGAGCTCGATCACTACCCGGCCGCCCTCCTTGAGCTCCATCACCAGCAGATCGGCGGGGTCGATCGGCCGCCAAGCCTCGGGCGGCGCTTCGCTGACCGCCGCGTTGGGATCGGGCGCTCCGGCGACCGGCGCCGGCCGCCAGAACGTGTAGCGGGACGAGGGCTCGGCCGCGGGCGCGCTCGGAGTCGCCGCGCATCCGGCGAGAAAAGAGGCGAGCCCGGCTGCGAGAAAAGTCTTTCCTATCATTGCTTTCCTTTCATCCGCGAGGCGCCCCGCTGCCGCTTAGCCTTTGACAAATCTGATTTTTTGGCGATTAATTGAGCCATAGCATTGCGCGCGAAACCGGGTAGCGGCTTTTCGCACAAGCAATGCGACAAGGCATCAGTCCAGGCCCAGGGAAGAGTTTCGAGTGCCCGCCATAACTCCGACTACGCCAAGCAGCGATCCGAGGGTCAACGGCCTGCTCTGGAAGGACAAATGGGCCACGTCCAGCCTGACCTTCGGCTTCCCGGCCTTCACCGCCCAATTTTCCGGCTACACGTTCGGCGAGGAGCCGTACAAGAATTTCGGGCCGCTCAATTCGGTGCAGCAGGACCTGGTGCGGAGCATTTACGGCTGGATCTCGTCCTTCGCCAACCTGACCTTCACCGAGCTCGAGACCGCCTCGGCCGGCCAGGCCGACCTCCGCTTCGGGATGAGCGACTCGCCGTCCACCGCCTGGGCGTATCTGCCCGACACCGACCTCCAGGCCGGGGACAGCTGGTACAATCGCAGCAGCGGCAAGTTCACCAATCCGGTCGCCGGCACCTACGGCTATGTCGGCTTCATCCACGAGATCGGCCACACGCTCGGACTCAAGCATCCCCACGAGGCTGAGGGCACCGGGGTCGTCACTCCGGCCGCTTACGATTCGGTCGAATTCTCGGTCATGTCCTACCATTCCTATCCCGGCTCGGGCCTGGATGGGTACAGCAACGGCATTTACAGCTACCCGCAATCCTACATGATGCTGGACATCGCCGCCCTCCAGCATCTCTACGGCGCCAATTTCTCCGCCACCGCCGGCGACGACGTCTACAGCTGGAATCCCGATACCGGGCAATTCTTCATCGACGGCGCCGGCCAGACCATGCCGGGCTTCAACCGCGTCTTCCAGACCATCTGGGACGGCGGCGGGCACGACACCTACGATTTCTCGCTCTACGCGACCGCGCTCAGCGTCGACCTGAGGCCGGGCGAGTGGACCTTCACCTCCTCCGCCCAGCTCGCCAATCTCGGCGACGGCCACATGGCGCGAGGCAATATCGCCAACGCCCTGCTCTATCAGGGCGACCTTCGCTCGCTGATCGAGAATGTCGTCGGCGGCTCGGCCGGCGACACGATCCTCGGCAACGTCGCCGACAATCTCATCGACGGCCGCCTCGGCGCGGATTCGATGAGCGGCGGCCTGGGCAACGACGTCTATGTCGTGGACGATATCGGCGATTCGGTGGTCGAGCTGGTCGGCGAGGGCAATGACGAGATCCGCACCGCGCTCGCCAGCTACAGTCTTCAAGCCCTTGCGAACATCGAGAACCTGACCGGCACCAGCTCCGCCAATCAGTTCCTCCTCGGCAATGGCGGCAGCAATTTCATCACCGGCGGCGGCGGCAACGACACGATCGACGGGCTCGGCGGCGACGATGTCATGAAAGGCGGCGCCGGCGACGACATCTATATCGTCGAGCAGGCCGGAGACGTGGTGATCGAGCTTGCCGGCGAAGGTGTCGACCAGGTCAAGACTTCCTTCGCGGTCTACAGTCTCGCCGGGACCGAGATCGAGAATCTGCTCGCTCTCGCCGATCCTTTCGGCAACATCGTCAATCGCGATTTCCGCGGCAACGGCGCCAACAACGTCATCACTGCGGGTCCCGGCTTCGATTTCCTGCGGATGCAGGACGGCGGCGACGATTCGGCCAGCGGCGGCGAGGGCAACGACGTCTTCCTGTTCGGTGCAAGCCTGAACTCGGCCGATTCCGTCAACGGCGGCGCCGGAGCCGACCAGATCGCCATCCAGGGCGATTATTCGTGGGGCCTGACCCTTGGCTCGGGAATAATCGCGGTCGAGTCCTTCGCCATTCTGCCGGGCTCGGACGCCCGCTTCGGCGACACCGCCGGCAATTTCTACGACTATGTCCTCACCACCGTCGACGCCAACGTGACCGCCGGGGTGACGATGATCGTCGACGCCAACCGGCTTCGCGCCGGCGAGGATTTCAGCTTCAACGGCTCGGCCGAAACCGACGGAGCCTTCTTCATCTATGGCGGCGGCGGCACCGACTTTTTGCTCGGCGGCTCGAGGAACGACACCTTCTACTTCGGCGAGAACGGCCAGTTCGGCGCCACCGACCATGTCGACGGCGGAGTGTCCGGCACCGACCAGCTCGGCCTCCGCGGCAATTACACCATCGTCTTCGGAGCCGGTCAGCTGACCAGCATCGAGAGTATCGGCATGGTCTCGGCCCAGGACACCAGGTTCGGGGCGCTCGGCACGCGCTACGACTACAATCTCACCATGAACGACGGCAATGTCGCTGCCGGAGTCCGGATGACGGTCGACGCGGCGCCGCTTCGCCCGAACGAGAGCCTGACCTTCGACGGCTCGGCCGAGCTCGACGGCTCGTTCCGGATCTTCGGTGGCCAGGGCGCCGATACGATCGCCGGCAGCCAGAGCGGCGACCTGATCACCGGCGGGCTCGGCGCCGACAGCCTTCGCGGCGGCGGCGGCGCGGACGCTTTCATCTACCGCTCGACAGAGGAATCCGCGAGCGCCGGCTCGGATCATATTCTCGACTTCACCGGCGGCAGCGACCTGATCGATCTTTCCGCGATCGATGCCGATGCCCGTTCGTTCGGAAACCAGGCCTTTCACTTCGTCGGCGCCGACGCGTTCAGCGGCGCCGCCGGCGAGCTTCGCGCGGTTTTCGACTCCGGGAACAATGTCTGGAACGTCTCCGGCGACGCCAATGGCGACGGGATCGCCGATTTCCTGATCCAGGTGACCACGACCGGCCCCGATCCGATCGCGGGCGGGGATTTCGCTCTCTAGCCTTCAGCGCTCAAGAAAACCGCCAACCGCTCCGTGGGTGCTATTCGCTTTTCGAGGGGCTTGGCGCCAGCCCGACCGGATTGAGTGTCGCGGGGTCGGGGGCGCCGGGACTCGATCCACCGCCGGGCCGCGCCGCCGCGATGTCGCCATATCCGCCGCAATATTTCTTGCCGGTTGAGTTACCGAGCACCTGCACGCCGCAATAATCCCTCGGGCCCAGGACCACGTCGCGAAGAACCACGCTGCTGCCGTCGCGCAGCTCCACAGTCAGATATTCGCCGGCACCGAGCCTGACGAAGGCCGTGGACAAGGTTCGGCGTCCCTCGGCCTCCGCGGGCGAGTCCGCCCGCCGGGAGGGAGCAGGCATTTCTGCCGGGGGACGTCCTGCGGCTCCTGAAGCAGGGCTGGAGTCGGGCATAGCGGTTTCCTTAGGCGGTGGGCTGCAGGCGAGGAGCGCCGCGACGCACGGCAGCAAGAGGCAGGGCATCGCACCCTTCGTGAGCTTGAGCACAGCCCTTGCTACAGGAAGCGCGTCCTCGAGTCACTGATCCCGGTCGCGACTCGGCCTTGCCAACCTGCGCATCCTCGCGACCCCACCCGGTCTGACCCGATCGCGAGCGGCGATTTCACACTCCACCGGCCCGGAGCCGCTTCAACACAAGCCGAAGTGCGAACCGGCGAGATATTTCTTCGTTTCGCCTGTGGAACTACATGGCCGTACGGCGCCGGTTCCGTGCACACGACAGAAAAGCCATTGTTTTTCAGTAACTAATGTACCGTTGGGCAGTTTCCCAGGGACGTCACGTAATTAACAAAAGGAGAAAGGCTATCCTTGACTAAAGATTAACATCCTCAGACAGTTACCGTTCGCGAATCGGATCGAGCGTTCTCCACTCGGGAGGGGTGCCGGCAGCCGTCTCGCGAAAGGGGAAGCTCGTGGGGGAGCGTTCTGGGGTTGCCAGCGAGCTTTCGTCGCGTGCCTTGCGCGCTCCGCATCCCTGTGCGCCCGACCCCTCCGCGTCCCATTCTCTCTTTGCCGCCTCACGCCATATCGGCCGCGCCGGCCGCTTGAACCGCGCATCCCGCGGCCGGGCTCGCCGGGGCCGGTATCATCCTGATTTCGCTGCGCATCGCGCCTCGTTCGAGGCCGGCACTCGCCCGGCCACACCTCATCCATCCATTCTGCCGGTTTCTGAAACCGCCAAGCCTGCCGTGAAAAGGAACTGATATGTCCAAAGCGTCCAAGGGTCTCTTTTCGAACGGTGGCAATGGAGAAGGTACGGAGCAGGCTGGAGGCCAGCCCGGCGATCTCATCGGCCTCGGCGACGTCGCGACCCCGGACGGCGTGGGTGACCCCGTAATCGGCATCAGCAGCCCAGGAGACGGCGTGGGCGACCCCGCGATCGAGATCGGCATCAGCGCGCCGACTGTCGACGATGCCGCCCCTGCCGACAGCGCGCCTGCCGGCGAGGACGCGTCCCCCAGCCAGTCGGGCGGCACTGGGTTGGGTGAGGCTCTTGACGTCATCCGGCTCGAGGTCGCGGACGACAATGACGAGGAAACCAGTCAGAAGGGCGGCGGGGCGGGCTTCGACCCGAACGCGGCGAACGCGCCCGGAAGCCCCGGCCAGCTCCTGACGCTCGGCACCAATCCGGACGGAAGCCACTTCTTCACGGGCAACCGCAACATCGACGCCACGCTGATCGGCTCCAAGTGGGGCACCACAAACCTCACCTTCAGCTTTCCGACCGCTAGCTCGAATTACAACGGCTCCGTCCCGGTCTACGACGGGGTCGGCAACTATCATGTCGTGCTGGGCACGCAGCAGCAGGCGTCCGCGCGCGCGGCCTTCGCGCAGCTCTCCGCTTTGACCGGGCTGACCTTCACCGAAATCACCGAGACGGATAGTGTCCACGCCAACATCCGCATCTCGCAGACCGCCGACGCCGACGTTCCGTCCGCCTACGGCACCTTCCCATCCGAGTTCAAGGCCGCCGCGGGCGACATCTGGTTCGGCCGCAACAACCAGCCTTATTACGATCTCACCGGCAAGGGCACATGGGGCTTCGCCACCATGATGCACGAGATCGGCCACACCATGGGGCTGAAGCACGGGCACCAGGACTATACGAACCTCGACCTCTCCTCGTCTTTCGGGACCTCGCCGCGTTACGGCAGCCAGTCGCTGACGTCGGATCGCGACGGTCAGGCATGGTCGCTGATGACCTATACGCCGGCGCCGTTCACCAACAGCAACTTCGCCGGCGAGAAGGTCAATCAGCCGCAAACTTACATGCAGTATGACGTGGCGGCGCTGCAGTATCTCTACGGCGCCAATTTCAACACCAATAGCGGCGACAGCGTCTACACCTTCAGCCAGACGACCGGCGAGATGTTCATCAACGGCGTCGGCCAGGGCGCCCCGGTGGGCAACAAGATCTTCCTCACTATCTGGGACGGCGGCGGCAACGACACGATCAACGCCAGCAACTATGCCAACGGAGTCACGATCGATCTTCGCCCGGGCGAGTTCTCGACCGTCGACCAGAACCAGCTGGCGAACAACCTGGCCTATCAGAATCTGGTCAATCTGGCGCCCGGCAACATCGCCATGTCCCTGCTCTACAACAACGATTCCCGGTCGCTGATCGAGAACGCCATCGGTGGCATCGGCAACGACATCCTTGTCGGCAACACGGCCAACAATTTCCTCGACGGCGGCGCCGGCAGCGACATGGCGGTCTTCACCAACCCCACGGGCGTGACCGTCACCCTCAACGATACCAACACGGACGTCATCGTGACCCACGATGGCGAAACCGACATCCTGCGAAGCATCGAGAATATCGTCGGCACCAGCGGGAACGACACCCTGACCGGCAACAGCCAGGACAATCAGCTGAACGGCGGCTCGGGCGGCGCGGATACGCTCTCCGGCCTCGACGGCAACGATCTCCTGATCGGCGGTGGCTTCACCACCACCACCACCTTGTCGGCGCCTTCGCAGCCGGACATCAGCAAGCCGCAGACGACGAACAACAACAGCATGGCTACGGCAGTGGTCACTGCCGGCTTCTTCGACGTGGATGCCAACCCCGACATCACCAACGCGACCACCACGCCGCACGCCACCATCAACGCGACCGCGTTTGGCGGCTCGGTCGAATATTATCGGATCGACGTCACGGTCGCCGGGTCGACGGCCATCTTCGACATCGACGGCGGCGGAACGCTCGACGATTCCATTCTCGAGCTGGTCAACAGTTCCGGCACCGTTCTCGCGAGCAACGACACCGGCACGGGTGACGCTTCGCCCCCGGGACACGACGATGCCTATCTGACCTATACCTTTGCCACCGCGGGCACCTATTACATCCGCGTCGGCCGCTTCATCAGCAACAGCGTTGCCCAGCCGATGCTGGCCGGGCAGACCTATCAGCTCAACATATCGCTCCAGAACTCGGCGGTCGTTACCACCACGGTGACCGCCAACAATACGAGCAGCGTCACCGCGGACGGCGGCGAGGGCAATGACCTCATCGTCGGAACTCTTGCCAGCGACACGCTGGCTGGCGGCAACGGCAACGATACCGCGGTGTTCGTGAACGCCTTCAACAGTGCGTCCAACGGTACCTCCACGACGGGCGTCACCGTCGACCTCAATCTGCAGGGCGCGGCTCAGAACACCGTCGCGGCCGGCAACGACACGCTGACCGGTTTCGAGAATCTGATCGGCTCGTCGCTCAATGATACTCTGACCGGCGACGGGAACGACAATGTCATCGAAGGCGGCCTGGGCAACGACATATTGGCCGGAGGCCTTGGCAACGACACCGCCTCCTACGCTTACGCCACGGCCGGAGTGACGGTCAGCCTCGCCTCGCAAGGCGTCGGACAGAATACCGTCAATGCGGGCACGGACACGCTCAGCGGGTTCGAGAATCTGGCGGGCTCCGCCTACAATGACAGCCTGACCGGCGATTCCAACGCCAACACCCTCACGGGCGGCGCGGGCGACGACACGCTCAATCCGGGCGCCAACGCGGCCGGCACCGTCGACCTGCTCGACGGCGGGCTCGGGTCCGACACCGCGTCCTTCGCCGGTTACGCCTCCGGCGTCACCGCAACTCTGAACGGCGCGCTGGACGGGGCCGCCATCGCCGGTGGCGCGATCGCCACCTTGCGAAGTATCGAGAATCTCACCGGCAGCGCGAACGCCGACATCCTGACCGGCGATTCCAACGCTAACGTCATCGAGGGCGGCCTCGGCGACGACACGCTCGACGGCGGTCTGGGCGTGGACACGCTCGCCTTCAGCGGGTCCACCGCGGTTACTGTCAATCTGGCTACGCTGACCGCCCAGGCTACGGGCTGGGGCAACGACACCATCACCGGTTTCGAGAATGTGCGCACCGGCTCCGGCGCCGACAACATCACGGGCGACGCCAACGACAATATCTTCTTCGATGGCGGCGGCAACGACACCTATAACGGCGCGGGCGGGATCGACACGGTCGACTATTCCGCCGCCACCTCGACGGTCACGGTCGACCTCAATACCGCGACCGCGAGCAGGGGAACCTTCGGCGGCACCGACACGATCACCAACATGGAGAACGTGGTCGGCGCGGCGGCCTTCGCCAATACGCTGACCGGCAACACCCTGGCCAACCGCCTGACGGGCGGCGCCGCCGCCGACACCATCGAGGGCCGCAACGGCGCGGACACTATCTTCGGCGGCGCCGGCAATGACACCCTGCTGGGTGGCACGACCGGCGCGCTGGACGACGGCAGCGCGGATACGCTCGAAGGCGGCGCGGGCGCCGACTTCCTTGGCGGCGGCCAGGGCAATGACACTCTGCGCGGTGGCGATGGCGACGACGTGCTTGTGGGCGGCGTAGTCAACACGATCGGACAGTTCTTCACCGGCGTCGACGGTGGCGACGACAATTATGACGGCGGCGAAGGGTCCGATCGCGCGATCATGGTTTACGATACCCGCGCCGGCGTCGGCGCGAGCACCGTCGGCATCGCCTTCGACATCGGCAACATCGCGGGCAACAGCGCGATCACCTTCAACGGCGTCAATGTCGGTTCGCTGACCAGCATCGAGTTTGTCACCTTCCGCGGCACCAACGTCAACGATACCGTCAAGGGCGGCGGCTCGCTCGACAGCCTCACCGGCGGCGCCGGCGACGACGTGCTCGACGGCTGGCTCGGCAACGATCTTCTGTCAGGCGGGCTCGGCAACGACACCCTGATCGGCGGCGAAGGCTTGGACACGGCGACCTACGCCAACTCGACGGCGGGCGTGACGGTTGACCTGCGGATCCAGGGCGTGGCCCAGAATACCGGCGGCGAGGGCACCGACACTCTGATCGGCATCGAATATCTCATTGGCTCCAACTTCGGCGACACCCTGCGCGGCGACGACGGGTTCAACCTCATCACCGACGGCACCGTCTCAGGTCCCGCCGGCCAGACGGACTCGCTGTTCGGCTACGGCGGCAACGACAGCATCCTCGTGACCCGTGCCGCGGCGGCCGTGGCGACCAACATCAACATGGATGGCGGCGACGGCGACGATTTCATCGAGCTTCGCGGCGGCACTCTGTCGTCGGCTCTGGCGACAAACTTGGCGGGCCTGGTGGCTTCGCCGACGGGCGCAAGCCAGACCTATATGGCGCTGGGCACGACCTCGAGCGATCGCAACGTCGACGTTGTGACCGTCGACGGCGGCGCGGGCAACGACCGGATCATCCTGAGCGGCGTCGCCAGCGCGACGATCAACGCCGGGTCCGGCAACGACACCCTCAGCATCAGCATGCGTGGTGCTGCCGGCGTCAACAATTACCAGATCACTCTGGGTTCCGGCGCGGACATCATCCAGCTCGGTGGGACGTCCGCCGAGGTGGCGACCACGGCTCGCACCAATCGCGTGACCGACTTCGAGCGCGGCGACGCCGGCGACAAGTTCGAAATGACCAGCTACCTGAACGGCGGGCTGAGCGGCTACACCGCGAACAGCAATCCCTTCGCAAGCGGTCACATGCGCCTCCTCCAGTCGGGCAGCGACCTGCTCATCCAGGTCGATCGCGACGACGGCGGCGCGACCAATAGCTTCGTGACCATCTTCGCGATCAGTAACGGCTATACGGGCGGCTTCACCGCCTTCAACTTCGACGGCTTCATCGGCAACCTCACTCTCACCGGTATCGGCTCCCTCGACGAGACGATCACCGGCGCGACCGGCAACGACACTCTCAGCGGCGGCGACGGCAACGACGTCCTCATTGGCCTGGCCGGAGACGACACGCTTAACGGCGGCAACAATGACGACCTGCTGCGCGGCGGCACCGGCAACGACACCCTGACCGGCGGCGCCGGCATCGACACGGCCGACTATAGCGATGCGACCGCCGGGGTGACGGTAGACCTGTCTCTCGCCGGTGCTCAGAACACGGTCGGAGCGGGCACCGATACGCTCGGCGGAATCGAGAATCTGACGGGGTCGGCCTTCGCCGACACTTTGACCGGCGATTCTAGCGCCAACCGCCTCGATGGAGGCGATGGCAACGACAGTCTGATCGGCGGGGGCTCCAACGACACGCTGTATGGCGGGGCCGGCAATGACACCCTGTCCGGCGGCTCCGGCACCGACACCGCCAATTATGACGGCGTGCGCTCGCATTACACGGTCACCGCGAACATCAGCAACGGCGTGATCACCGGCTATACCGTCACTGACGGCTTCCCGCTGATCGCGGCGGCCGCGCTGAACGAAGGCACCGACACGCTGACCGGCGTCGAATCGCTGCAATTCAGCGACATGTCGATGAGCCTGAGCGGATCGGTCCTGCTCTACGACGGCAGCAACAATCTGGTCGGCGCTTACTCGACCATCCAGGCGGCGGTCGATGCGTCATCGGACGGCTACAGGGTGTGGGCGTCGGCCGGCACCTACAATGAGAATGTGACGGTCAACAAGGACATCACGATCCAGGGCCCCAATGCGGGCATCGCCGGCAACGGCGCGCGCGGCGCCGAGGCTGTCGTCAACGGACTGATCTCGATCGTCGCCGACGGCGTCACGGTCGACGGCCTGACCGTAACCGGCGCGCCATTGTTCGGGCAGGACATCACCGGATTCTTCGTCAACAACGACAATGCGACGCTCACCAACCTGATCATGGATGGTCCGGGCATCAACGCAGGCTATGGCATCCAGACCACCTACAATGGTGGGGTCACCGGTCTCGTGCTCAGCAACAGCCTCGTCACCGATTGGGGCGCCGGAGCCTATTTCAACCCGACCACCGGCTTCATCGCCACCGGCAACAGCTTCACCGGCAACGGCAACGACCTGCTCGGCGACGGCTGGGATGTGACCTCGTTCATCGACAATAACAGCTTCGCCAACAGCGTCGGATCGCACATCGGCTACGGCACGTACCTCAGCGTCGAGGACATGCGTAACTTCATCGGCACGAACAACGTGTTCAGCGGCACCGGCAGCCGCCCGGTCGGAATCTTCGCTTATGGCGACGGCACGCCCGGCGGCCAGGACGTCACCGGCACCGAATATTCCGACGGCTATTTCGGCTCCGAATTCGTCGCCGGCTCAGGCGACGACGGAACCTTCCGCGGCCTCGGAGGCAACGATTCGATGCTCGGCGGCAGCGGCAACGACACGTTCGACGGCGGCAGCGGAACCGACACCTCGAGCTATAATGGAGTCGCGACGATCGCCGAGATCCCGGGCGGCTGGACGGTCACCAGCGCCGGAGAGGGCACCGACACGCTCCAGAATGTCGAGATCGTCAACGACAGCAATTCCGGCGTGATCCGGCTCGTCGGCCATGGCGGCTACGCGACCATCCAGGCGGCGATCGACGCCTCGAGCGACGGCGACACGATCATGGTCGCTTCCGGCACCTGGACCGAGGATCTCAACGTCAACAAGGACGTCACCATCCTCGGAGTCAACAATCACGGCGTCGACGGCAATGCCGCTCGAGGGGCGGAATCCGTCATCGACGGCCAGGTGGTCATCAATGCCGCCGGCGTGACGATCGACGGCGTCAAATTGATCGGCGACGCGGCCGGCTCGCTCGGCAACACCGCGGTCGAGGTGCTCGCCAACAATTTCTCGCTGGCCAACTCGATCCTTGCCGGCGACGGCGACACCGCGATCATCAACCTCAGCGGAGTCACCGGCCTCGACATCGGCCACAACCGGATCAGCGGCTATTCGATCGGAGTCTATGTCGCGGGCGGAACCACGACCGGCTCGATCCACGACAACCGCTTCCAGGGCGACCTGGGGCCGATCAGCGGTCTCGGCAACGGCGTGAACAGCGAGAGTTCGCACGTCGCCATCGCCAACAACGCGTTCGACGGAATCTATGCCGGGACCCTGAATCTGTTCCCGTTCGGTCCCGACACGGTCGACCTTCAGAGCTACATCACCGGCAATACGATCACCAACAGCGGCATTGCGCGCCCGGTCCAGATCCTTCCGACCAACCTCACCCACAATATCCTCGGCACCGACTTCAACGAGGCGTTCAGCGGCGACGTCGCCAACTCCTATGGCGTCACCGGAGCCTTCAGCTTCGACGGCCGCGGCGGCGACGACCACATTTTCGGCGGAGTCGACGGCGACACCCTGACCGGCGGATCGGGCGACGACCAGATCTTCGGCAATGGCGGCAGCGACGTGCTCGACGGCGGGGCGAACAACGACCTCGTCCAGGGAGACGCGGGCGCAGACACGCTCCATGGCGGCAGCGGCACCGACACGCTCGACGGCGGAACCGAGAACGACACGATCTGGGGCGATGCCGGCAACGACTCGCTCGAGGGCGGAAGCGGAATCGACACCGCTTCTTATGCGGGCCCGGCCACCATCGCCGAGAGCGGCGGGAGCTGGACCGTCACCGACGCCGGCGGCACCGACACGCTGTCGAACGTCGAGATCGTCGACGACAGCGCCTCGGGCAAGACCCTGCTGGTCGGCCATGGCGGCTACGCCAGCATCCAGGCGGCGATCGACGCCGCCTCCGACGGCGATACGATCGTCGTCGCCTCGGGCACCTGGAACGAGACTCTGAACGTCAACAAGGACGTCACCATCCAGGGCGTCAACAATCACGGCATCGCCGGCACCGGCACGCGCGGCGCCGAGACGATCGTCACCGGGCAGATAGTGATCAACGCGGCAGGCGCCACTCTCGACGGCCTCAAGCTGACCGGCGCGGCCGCCGGCTCGCTCGGAACCACCGCGGTCGAGGTCAAGGCCAACGATTTCGCGCTCCTGAACTCGATCCTCGCCGGCACCGGCGACACCGCAATCATCAACCTCAGCGGAGTCACCGGGCTCGACGTCGGCCGCAACCTGTTCAGCGGTTACTCGATCGGAATCTATGTCGCGGGCGGCACCACCGCCGGCTCGATCCACGACAACCGCTTCCAGGGCGACGGCGGTCCGGTCACCGGCATCGGCAACGGCATCAACTCGGAGAGCTCGCACGTCGGCATCACCGGCAATGCGTTCGACGGAATCTATGCCGGCTCGTTGAACCTGTTCCCGTTCGGACCGGACAGCGTCGACCTCAATTCCTACATCAGCGGCAACACGATCACCAACAGCGGCATCGCCCGCCCGGTCCAGATCCTTCCGACCAACCTCACCCACAATATCATCGGCACCGACTTCGCCGAGGCGTTCAGCGGCGACACCGCCAATGCCTATGGCGTGACCGGAGCGTTCAGCTTCGACGGCCGCGGCGGCGACGACCACATTTTCGGCGGAGTCGACGGCGACACATTGTCCGGCGGTTCCGGCGCCGACCAGATTTTCGGCAATGGCGGCAACGACAATCTCAGCGGAGGCAGCGGCGCGGACATCCTGTCCGGTGACGACGGCAACGACACGATCGACGGCGGCAGCGAGAATGACACTCTCAGCGGCGGCATCGGCACCGACACTCTGGCCGGCGGCGCGGGCGTCGATACGCTGAACGGCGGCGACGACAATGACAGCCTCGACGGCGGCAGCGGCAACGACACGCTCAATGGCGACAACGGCAACGACACGCTTCACGGCGGCGCCGGCAACGACAGCCTGAACGGCGGCGCGGGCACCGACACCGCCATCTATGACGGCCCGCGCGGCGATTATTCGATTACCGTGATCACCGGCGCCGGCGGACGCATCGTCGGCTTCTCGGCGGTCTCGGACAACGAGCCGAGCAACGGCAATGAGGGCGCCGACAGCCTGACCAGCATCGAGATCCTGCAATTCTCGAACCGCACGCTCGACACGACGATGCCGGTCCAGCTGTTCGACATGAACAACCAGCTGATCGGCACCTTCACGACGATCCAGGCGGCGATCGACAGCGCCCAGGACAATTATACGATCCGGGTCGCGGCGGGCACGTTCGACGAGGATCTCGTCATCGACAAGGGCGTCCGGATCCTCGGCGCGCGAACCACAGCGGTCACCGGCCGCGACGCCGCTGGCGGAGTCGGCGAGACGACCATCTCGGGCCATGCCAAGATCACGGCCGACGACAACGTCACCCTCACTGGCCTCCGGTTCCTAAACGATTCGACCACCACCGGCGGCGGACCGTCCAATCCGACCCTGCAGATCCTGACCGGCGGCGGCACTGCCGGCCACCTCATCTCCAACTCGATTTTCTGGTCGACGGTGGCGGGCGGAGCCGTGGGCGATCGCGCCATCTCCGCGCCGCTTATCGCCGACGGTCAGATCACGCTGACCGGCAACCTCATCTCGGGCTCCTCGATGGGCCTGTTCAGCACCGCTTCGTGGGATCGCGGCGTGTGGATCGACGGCGGCGGTACCGTCCTCAACGCGAGCGGCAACATCATCGAATGGTCGCGCACCGGCCTGACCCTCGACGGCGCCGGCGGCTCGATCTTCATCGTCAACGGCAACACCTTGCGCAACCTCGGCACCGCTTTCTCGATCGCGACGACCGAGGACGGCTTCGCGGCTTCGGCCAACAATTTCATGAACGTCGGCGACGAGTATAATTTCCGCAACCTCGCCGAGGACGTGGTGTTCAACGCGGGAACCGCGACCGGCACCGTGACTCCGGTCGGCAATTCGAACGACGTCGTCGTCATCCTCGGCGGCTCGGGCAACGACACCCTGACCGGAACTTCGGGCGCCGATTATATCGACGCCAACAACCGGCCCGGCAATCTGACCGTCGCCGACAACGACACTCTGAGCGGCGGCGGCGGCGACGACATGCTGTTCGGCCGCTACGGCAACGACACGCTGACCGGCGGCACCGGCAACGACAGCCTGGACGGCGGCGACGGCAATGACAGCCTCGACGGCGGAGCCGATGACGACACATTGATCGGCGGTCAGGGCACCGATACCCTGGTCGGAGGCACCGGCAACGACAACCTCTCCGGCGGCAGCGAGGCCGACAGCCTCGACGGCGGCGACGGCGACGACATCCTCACCGGCGGAACCGGCAACGACACGCTGACCGCGGGAAGCGGAGTCGACAGCCTCGACGGCGGCGACGGCGACGATACGCTCGACGGCGGCGCCGACAACGACACGCTCACCGGCGGAATCGGCAACGACACTCTCACCGGCGGCGCGGGCGACGACAGCCTCGACGGCGGCGCCGGGGTCGACACCGCGATCGTCGGATCGGGCGCGACCTTCACTCCGACCCTCACCGGCTGGACCGTCACCTCGAGCGACGGAACCGACACGCTCGCCAATATCGAGATCGTCGAGACCGGCGGAGCGCACACCCTGCTGGTCGGGCTGGGCGGCTTCACCACCATCCAGGCGGCGGTCGACGCCGCTCACGACGGCGATACCATCCTCGTTGCCTCGGGCACCTATGTCGAGCAGGTCGTCGTCAACAATCTCGACGATCTGCTGATCCGCGCCGCCGACGGCGCGACCGTCACCATCCAGGCGCCGGCCGACGTCCATGAGACCACCCGCTCGTCGAGCGACCGCGAGGTCCATGCGGTCCTCACCGTCACCAACGGGCTCAACGTCACGATCGACAATATCGACATCAACGGCGCAGGCGCCGGCAACACGGTCGACGAGGGCGGCGGCGCCGGCCAGGCCAATTATTACGGCGTCTTCTACCGCAACGCCTCGGGCTCCCTGCTTGGGGTCGACATCACGGGAGTCCGCGATCCCTATCCGGGCGGCACCGCCGCCGGCGGCGAGCCCCTGGTCAGCGGAGTCCAGCGCGGCGTCGGCCTCGGGGTCGACAACGACACTCTGCTCGCCTTCACCATGACCGGCGGATCGATCACCGATTTCCAGAAGAACGCGACCGTCATCAACCGCGCCGACCTCAACATCAGCGGCGTTACCATCACCGGCGGCGGCGCCCAGACGGGCAATGCCCAGAACGGCATCCAGGTCGCCAACTCGACCGGCACCATCACCGGCAACAGCATCACCGGAATCGGCTATGCAGGTCCGGCCAATGCTTATTCGGGCGCGGTGCTCGCCTTCGGCAACACCAATCTCGACATCACCAACAATCTGATCACCGGCTCGAACGACGATTCGACCGCGGCCAAGGTGGTCGGGATCTACATTTTCGCGCCGCCGACCAACAGCGGCGGTTCGGTCAGCGGCAACGTCATCAACTATGTCGACACCGGAATCGGCGTCTATGGCGACATCACCCCGAACGGGATCCAGATCGAGAATAACGACGTCCTCAATATCGACCTGACCGATCCGTTCGCGGCGGGCGTCGATTTCGAGCCCAACCCGGCCCTGATGACTCCGTACGACGTCGACGGCTCGAACGGCGACGACATCCTGATCGGCGGCGCGGGCAACGACATACTGTCGGGCCTCGGCGGCAACGATCAGTTCACCGGCAATGGCGGCGACGACAGCCTCGACGGCGGCGCCGACATCGACACCGCTTATTATGCCGGGCCGCGCAGCGGCTACGACGTCACCACCGTCATGGATTCGAACGGCCACGTCATCGGCTTCAGCGAAGTCGACGACATCAATGCCGGCAACGGCGACGAGGGCGACGATTCGCTGATCAGCATCGAGAAACTGGTTTTCAACGGCGTGACCCTCGATCTCGCCCAGCCGGTCCAGCTGTTCGACGCCTCGAACCAGCTCGTCGGAACGTTCACCACGATCCAGGCGGCGGTCAACGCGGCCTCGAACGGCTATTCGATCTTCGTCTCGGCCGGCACCTATGCCGAGCTCGTCACGGTCGACAAGGACGTGACCATCAAGGGGCCGAACAACGGCCTTGCCGGCGACGATGCCGGGCGCGGCGCCGAGGCTGTCGTCGACGGCGGCTTCTACATCCACGCGGCCGGCGCGACTCTCGACGGCCTCAAGGTGCTCGGCGGCGGAATCCTCGCCGGCAACCCGGCCGGAATCTATGTCGATGTCGACGACGTCACCGTCACCAACATCATCCTCCAGGGCGACGGCACCGCCGGAACCGGAATCCTCACGCCCTATAATGGCGGAGTGACCGGGCTCGAGCTCAGCGACAGCGTCATCGACGGCTGGACCAACGGCACCTATTTCAACCCGACCACCGAGTTCAGCGCGACGGGCAACAGCTTCAACGGCAACGGCGTCGCCCTGACCGGCGACGATTGGGGTCCGGGCACCTTCATCGCCGACAACGAGTTCACCAACAGCAGCTTCGGCCATGTCGGCTACGGAGTGCTCGACGCGGTCGAGGATGTCGGCGCCTATTTCGGCCCCGGCAACGACTTCGACTCCACCGGCGGCCGACCGATCGGAATCTTCGGCTACACGGCCGGCCAGGAAATCACCGCGACCGACTATGCCGATTATATCGCCGACACGACGGCGGGCGGCTCGATCATCCATGCCGAGGGCGGCAACGACTATGTCGATGCCGGCGCGGGCGACGACACGCTCGACGGCTGCAACGGCGACGATATCCTCGCCGGCGGCAGCGGCACCGACACCGCTTATTATTTCGACGCGATCAGCGTCGCCAATCTGACTCCGGTCGCCGACGGCGATCCGGAGACGGCGGGCAACCAGCCCGGCTGGACGGTCACCACCCTCACCGAGGGCACCGACCAGCTCAGCGGAATCGAGATCATCGACGGCGCGGCAGGGCGGATCCTGCTGGTCGGGTCGGGCGGCTTCGCCACCATCCAGGCGGCGGTCGATGCCGCCCAGGACGGCGACACCATCCTCGTCGCCGCCGGAACCTATGTCGAGCAGGTGGTCGTCGACGATATCGACGATCTGACGATCATGGCCTATCCGGGCGCGCAGGTGACGATCCAGGCCCCGGCCGACGTCCACGAGACGGTCCGCTCGTCGAGCGACCGCGAGGTCCATGCGGTCTTCACCGTTATCGGTTCCGACAACGTCCAGCTTCAGAATATCGACATTGACGGCGCCGGCGCCGGCAACACCGTCGACGAAGGCGGCGGCGCGGGCCAGGCCAATTTCTACGGCGTCTTCTACCGCAACAGCTCGGGCGGCCTCGAGAATGTCGACGTCACCCATGTCCGCGATCAGCTGATCGGCGGAACGATCAGCGGGGTCCAGCGCGGAGTCGGGGTCGCCGCGGACAATGACAGCCTGATGGCGTTCGCCATGCACGGCGGCTCGATCACGGACTTCCAGAAGAACGCGACCGTGTTCAACCGCGCCGACCTCGACGTGACCGGAGTGACGATCACCGGCGGCGGCGCGATCACCACCAACGCCCAGAACGGCATCCAGGTCTCGAACTCGACCGGCAACATTTCGGGCAACACGATCACCGGCATCGGCTATGCCGGCACGGCGGACGCCTATTCCGGCGCGGTGCTCGCCTTCGGCAACACCGATCTCGACATCACCGACAACACCATCACCGGCACCAACGGCACCACGACCGACGCCAAGGTGGTCGGGATCTTCGTTCTCGACTTCGGTACGCCCAACAGTGGCGGATCGATCACCGGCAACATCATCACCTATGTCGACACCGGAATCGGCGTCTATGGCGATATCACTCCGAACGGCATCCTGATCGAGAACAACAATGTCACCCAGGTCGACCTGACCGATCCCTACCACGCCGGCGTCGATTTCGAGCCGACCCCCGGCCTGACCACGGCGTTCGACGTCGACGGCACCGACAATGACGACATCCTGATCGGCGGCGCCGGCAATGACGATCTGACCGGGCTCGGCGGCAACGACGTCTTCACCGGCAATGGCGGCGACGACACCCTCAAGGGCGATTCGGGCACCGATACGGCGACCTATGCGGGACCGCGCTCGGGCTATGACGTGACGGTGACCACCGACTCCCACGGCCGGGTGATCAGCTTCGTCTCGGTCGACGACACCAATGCCGGCAACGGCGACGAGGGCACCGACAGCCTGACCAGCATCGAGACCCTGCAGTTCGGCGCGACCACCATCAGCCTCGCCGATCCGGTCCAGCTGTTCGACGGCACCGGCCAGCTCGTCGGCACGTTCGGCACCATCCAGGCGGCGATCGACGCGGCCTCGAGCGGCTATACGATCCGGGCCGCTGCCGGCACCTACGCCGAGAATCTGACGGTGGACGAGGACGTCACCATCCTCGGCACCAATGAGGGCATCGTCGGCACCGGGACGCGCGGCGCCGAAGTGGTCATCGACGGCCAGATCAAGGTCACGGCCTCCGGAGTCACGATCGACGGAGTCAAGATCGTCGGCGATGCCGCCGGCTCGCTCGGCTCGACCGCGGTCGAAGTGACCGGCAACGGCTTCTCGCTGGTCAATTCGATCCTCGACGGCACCGGCGACACCGCGATCATCACCGGAACCGTCACCGGTCTCGATATCGGCGACAATCTGCTCACCGGCTACTCGATCGGAATCTATGTCTCCGGACCGAACAGCACCGGCTCGATCCACGACAACAGGTTCCAGGGCGACGGCGGCGGAGCCACCGGAATGGGCAACGGCGTCAATTCCGAGACGTCGCACGTCGACATCGACGGCAATACGTTCGACGGTATCTATGGCGGCTCATTGAACCTGTTCCCGGGCGGCCCCGACACGGTCGATCTCAACGACTATGTCACCAACAACATCATCACCGACAGCGGCGCCGACCGTCCGGTCCAGATCCTTCCGACCAACGGCACCCACAACATCCTCGGCACCGACTATAACGAGGCGTTCGACGGCGAGACGGCGGCCGGCAGCTACGGAGTCACCGGAGCGTTCAGCTTCGACGGCCGCGGCGGCGACGACCATGCCTGGGGCGCCGGCGGCGCCGACAGCCTCACCGGCGGTTCCGGAGCGGACGAGCTTCACGGCAATGCCGGCAACGACAGCTTCACCGGCGGCACCGGCAACGATCTGCTCGACGGCGGCGCCGACATCGACACCGCTCATTATTCGGGCAATGCCGCCGATTACGCGATCACCTTCGTCTATGACGGCGGCGGCAACGTCATCGGCTACAGCAGCGTCACCGACAACAAGGCGTCGGACGGCGACGACGGCGCCGACACCCTGATCAGCATCGAGAAACTGGAATTCGCGGACGGCCTGTTCAATCCGAACACCAAGGTCCATCTCTACGACGCCAGCGACACTCTGATCGCTTCCTATCTGACCATCCAGGCGGCCATCAACGCGGCTTCCGACAATTATACGATCCGGGTCGATGCCGGCACGTTCAACGAGAATCTGCTTATCAATGTCGGCGTACGGATCCTCGGCGCCCAGGCGAATGTCACCGTCGGCGGCCGCGACGCTTCGGGCGGCACCGGCGAGACCACGATCGTCGGCCATGCCCGGGTCACCGCGACCGACAATGTCGAGCTGAACGGAATCCGCTTCCTCAACGACGGCACCACCACCGGCGGCGGCAAGGCGATCCAGTTCGAGACCGGCGGCGGCGCCACCGGCCACCTCGTCACCGACTCGATCTTCTGGTCGACCGTGGCGGGCGGCAATGTCGACGACCGGGCAATCTTCGCCCAGGCCATCGCGGACGGCTCGATCACGATCACCGACAATCTCATCTCGGGAACGTCGCACGGCCAGTTCAGCACGGCGTCGTGGGGCCGGGGCATCTGGTTCGACGGCGGCGGGGTCGACCTCACCGTCACCGGCAACACGATCGAATGGTCGCGCACCGGCCTCAATCTCGACATGTCGTCGGATTCGACCGCCAACGTTTCCAACAACGTCCTTCAGAATCTCGGGACCGGGATCGCGGTCGGAGTCGACGCGGACGGGATTACCGTCAGCGGCAACGACGTCTCCAACGTCGGCGACGATTTCAGCTTCCGCAACCTGACCACCGCGGTCACGTTCGATGCCGGCGCGGCGATCGACACTCTCACTCCGGTCGGCAACGCCAATGATTATGTCGTCGTTCTCGGCGGCTCGGGCGCCGACAATTTCACCGGCACCAGCGGCGCCGATTATCTCGACGGCAATAACAGCCCGACCTTCGCGAGCGACACCGACGGTGACGTGCTGAACGGCCTCGGCGGCAACGACATATTGTTCGGGCGCGGCGGCGACGACACGCTCGACGGCGGCACCGGCGACGACCAGATGACCGGCGGCACCGGCAACGACATCTATTATGTCGACAGCACCTCCGACGTCGTCACCGAGGCGGCGAGCGAGGGAACGGACGAGATCCGGACCACCCTCGCCAGCTACACTCTGGCCACCGACCTCGAGAACCTCACCGGCCTTGGAGCGCTCGGCCAGACCCTGAACGGCAATGCCTCGAACAACGTCATCGACGGCGGCCTCGGCGCCGACACGATGACCGGCTTCACCGGCAACGACACCTATGTCGTCGACAATGTCGGCGACGTCGTGAACGAGAATGCGAGCGAGGGAACGGACGAGATCCGCACCAACCTCGCCACTTACTCGCTTGCCGGCCTGGTCAATATCGAGAATCTGACCGGAACCAGTGCGGCCGGCCAGACCCTGACCGGCAACGGCTCGAACAACGTCGTCACCGGCGCCGGCGGCGCCGACCTGATCGACGGCGGCACCGGCGCGGACACGATGCAGGGCGGCGGCGGCAACGACGTCTATCTGGTCGACAATGCCGGCGACAGCGTCGTCGAGCTGGCCTCGGCCGGCACCGACGAGGTCAGGACCGGGCTTGGCACCTATGTCCTCTCCGCCAATGTCGAGAATCTGACCGCGACCTCGAACGTCAACCACGATTTCCGCGGCAATAGCGGCAACAACGTCATCACCGGCGGCACCGGAAGCGACTTCGTCCGGCTTCAGGACGGCGGCGTTGACACGGTGGTCCTCGGCAGCGGCAACGACGTCGTGCTGTTCGGGGGGACTTTGACCTCGGCCGACTCGGCCGACGGCGGCGCCGGCATCGACCAGGCCGTCATCCAGGGCGATTATTCGGCCGGGGTGACTTTGAGCTCGAGCTTCGTCGGGTTCGAATCGTTCGCGATCCTGCCG